>JBCDIL010000001.1:0-312235 GCA_038749025.1 Pseudomonadota bacterium
AATCGACATGAAGCTCAGCAATACAACCGCGCCGACGATCGCAATGTAGAGCAGCTTAATCGGCATTTCGTCACCGGCCGCACGGGTGTCGACCTCCGCAGCCTTTTGCATCGATTTGACCGCGCTCTTAATCAGTGGCGCTGCCAGTATCACACCCATGATGGCGCCGCCGATAAGCATTCCGATACCTAAAGGTCGGTACAAAGTTAGGCGCAGTGAGTTTGCTTCGTTGATGATGGCGCCGGTCGCGTCGACCGGGAAACTGTTCGTTGCCGCCAACAGCGGCGAGATAAACCAGTACGCAACGAAGCCACCGATGATAAAGGCGATACCGCCACGGCCAGCAATAAAGGCAACGCCCATCGTCATTAACGAGATGTACCAGATACCGTTCATGTACTCGGGCAGACCGAGTAGCGCACCGAGATTCCAGTTTGAGAAGCCCGTTTTGATCGTAATGACATGGACCGTGGCACTCAACAACGCCGCGATAACGAGAATAATGGCTTTGCGCACGCCGGCACCCGGCGACTTAAGGATCGTCGCGACGGCAACACCGCCCGGGTAGGTGAGCCGCTCGTAGTCGATCATGTGCTTGCGTAACGGGACGATAAAAGCGATACCCAGGAAAGCGCCCGCGATGCAACCGAAGGTCAACAGCACCGGATCGAAGCGGTCGCTGTAGCCGAGCAAGAAGATGGCCGGAACGGAGAACATCATCCCCGACGACGCACCGTTGACGCCGGAGGCAATCGTCTGAACGATGTTGTTTTCAACGATACTTTTTCGGCGCAGTACACCGCGCAAAATCCCGAAGCCGAGGATGGCTGCGAGCTCGGACCCTTCAATGGAGAATCCCAGGATTAGCGCGGCATAGCCGATGGACACCGCGATGATGACGCCCAGTATCCAACCAACGATGACGGCGACCCAGGTGAGTTCTGGGTAGGCCTTAGCGGCCGTGGCCGGTGAGTTCAGTGGAGTCTCCTCACTTCTTATATGCCGGGCAGGAGGTTATCACATCCGCCGTTGCTGCTGAGGCAAGCGGAGCTGGCTGCGTGTCGCGGCTACCGGCTTCTCGGAATCAAAGGGACTGCCGTTCAGTGCAATGCGTCACTTTGCGACCCGGCATGAGCGAGATCAATTCGCTGGTAAATGTTAAAGACGACCAGACGGTCCGGCTGGCTACAATCGCAACGCCATCCCAACTGACGCCGGCGCCGTGAAGTTGAAGCCAAATTTGCTATACAGTCGATGCGCGTTACCGTCGGCGATGAGGCTTACGTAGGCCGATGCCGGTGCATTGTTGTGAAGGGCTGTCATTAGCCGCTCCATGATGCCGTAGCCGATACCCTGCCCCTGGTATTGCGGGTGAACCACGACATCGACGATCTGAAAAGCGCAACCGCCGTCACCAATGATTCGCCCTATACCAATGAGAACCGACCCGACGCGCACACAAACGGCATACCACGAGTTGCTGAGCCCCACCTCAGCGGCAGCGATCGTATTCGTGCTCATACCGGCCACAGCGCGCAACGCCACAAACTCCTGCGGTTCTGGGGTTTGGCTACGGTATTCGATTGGACTCATGACGCTTCACCGTCGCACTCCGTATCGGCGTGGCTAAGTCGCCCACCGACGTTACTGATGATGCCTTCGAATATGGCGGATGAGTCCTTGCTCATCAAACTCCAGTGAAACAATCGTTGTACTGGTGTATTCGACAACGTCATCGAGATGTACGGGCTTTACCTTGGCGCTTTCTGTGTACTTGACGAAAACAACGTTGTGCCCCGTCATGATCTGGTCAATCTCAATGCGCGAATAGATAACCTCATCAGCGAGCTTGCCGGTCATCCCGGCACGCAGTTCGGCTTTGTCCGTCACGGTCACACCGAATTTGATGTGCTCGTCGGTGAACTCGTCAGCGATCAAGGCTAGAAAGCGCTCAATGGCGTCGGCGTCGGCATCAGGTTGTTGCCTCGCGTTCTTAGCGTCGATAAAAGCAACGGCCAGTTGCTCCAAGCGCTCTGGCGAGAGCTGCGATTGCGCGAGAGCGATCGGAGTGTTGAGCAAAAGCGGAACAACCAATACGAGTTTTCGCATGCTTACCTCGGTCTTTGTCTTAATGCGCAGCTTAGCCTCTAATACGGCGATTTCTATGTCGCTTCCGAACAACGGTATCCTATAGCGCATTCCAGCAACCAGCTTGACCATTGTGGGATCCGAAGCAACCGATATTGCCGACCGAATTCGCGCCGCTCGACAGCGTGCGCAAATGGAGCCTGCCGCATTGCGGGCTGAGCTGCGCAATGTCGGCATCGACTTATCCAAGACCGGCTTGCACCGGCTTGAAACGACCGAACCGAAGAACCCTAACCTGAAGATCATCGAAGCGATCGCGGAGATTACTAACGTTTCGCCGGGTTGGATTTTGTTTGGCAAAGGGCCGAGTGTGCCCGGAACCGAGGTTGGTGCGGCCATTCGGGGTCGAGTTATCGACACCATTGAGCTGATGGCCGGTGCACTCGACTTGACTACCCGTCAGGAAACGACGCTACAGAACTGGCTGGCATCGGTGCGTAAGACGAAGCCAAAGAAAGTCACGAAGCCGTAGCGTGTTGTAGGCTGTTCACATTTTCGGAACAAAAGTTCACTTTTCCTGTTGACACACATTCTGCTCTCCGTATACTCGCTTCCACTATGAATACGTTCATGCAACTCATCGGTTTATCAACCGCACCCAGTACGCGTCGGCGCTCTTATGCCATCGCGAGTTGGGACGGTTGCGCGCACCTGTTCGAGATGAACGGCATATCGATGCATAGCGCTTGTGACCGTAAAGACTTGCTCTCCATTCGCCATGGAGAGCCGATCGCTTAGCCTTCCTCAGAATTGTTCTCGGAAGGCTCGAACATCGAACCTTCCAGGGAAGCTCCAACAAGAGACCCCGGTCGGTTCACTAACCACCGGGGTCTTTTTTTGCCCCGGTGAAACGCTCTTTAACAATACGGATTGTGTAGACGTTGGGGCAGAGTCCTTCTCGGTGAAGGGCTGTGGCACTCAGACCCGGCTGCGCGCGTGTGCGCCTGCCCCGACGATTTTGCTGATGTAGCTCAAAATGGCAGAGCAGCTGTCTTGTAAACAGCCGGTTGTGAGTTCGAGGCTCACCGTCAGCTCCACTCAGGAGAGGCATTCACTGGCGAGATACCCTGGTTGTAACCCAGGCGCCCGTAAGGCTTTGTGGGTTCGACTCCTACCCTCTCCACCAAACTAAGGACCGGTTGCTGCAGCAGCGACGCGCCGGCTGGCAAACGCCCGTGCGCTCCTTGCGGTCCACCCAGTTCTTGGCATGTAGCTCAACGGTAGAGCGTCCGCCTGTTAAGCGGGACGGTGTAGGTTCGAGTCCTACCGTGCCAGCCAATTCTCTGGGGGATTAGTTCAGCTGGAAGAACGTCGCCTTTGCAAGGCGGATGCGCGCGGTTCGAATCCGCGATCCTCCACCACATTCAAGGCTATCGGCTACGGCCGAGGTCTTTTATAGCGGCCTGGCGCTGCTAACCGTCGGTAACGGCGGGAAAGGAACGCTCCCATGGCGTTTCGCCGAGCCTCCGGGCCCGGTCAACCCAGGCAAGTTCGGCCTCCTTCGTCCTCGACTGTATCGGGGATAGCGCCGACGCGATGCGCGGAAGTAGCGCGACTAACGCACCGACCTAAGTCGGGAATGCCGGTCCGTGAAAGACCACGTGGTGGTGCAACCCGCTATACCAACATCGTTAAGCGTGAGAGGTAACGAATAGTGCAGATCAGTGCGAGCCTTGCTGGTGAGTGCGACTGCGCAGAAGGCTGGGGTTCTGGTGTGCAGCCAGCGTCCTCGTTTTCGGTCAAGTAACCGGCAGGTGAACGACACTCGGCGTGTTGTATTTCGTTACCCAAAAGGTAACGAAGCGACTGAGACGCGCACGTCGCAATGGGAATTGCGTTTTTAGCTCAGCTGGAAGAGCTATCGACTCAGAATCGATTGGTCGCGGGTTCGATTCCCGCATTACGCTCCAAACGTCAAACGCAAAGACGCGTCTCGGTAGGTATCGAAAGTGGCTTAAAGCCGAAGTCCTTGGACAATTCGGCGGTTCGAACAGTCGCAAACTGTTCAGACCTTGGCATGGCGCCGCACGGTTGGGTAGCCCCCATTCAGAGCCTCGCAAGGCTCACGGTAAGCAACATGCCGACTAGATACCTACGACGAGTGAACCGCCTCACTCCAAAAAAGGCAGTCACGACTATCTACTAGCATGCCGGTGCGAATCGGGTGTTAGTGGACAAGCGGGCAACTGTCGCTCAGCAAGCGGCAGGTACTCTCGCAAAAGGATGGTCGCTAACGGCTTAGTCTCAGCCGTTCTTTCTTCGCTGCGGTAGCTCAATGGCAGAGCATCGGATTGTCGATCCGAAAGATGTCGGTTCAAGCCCGATCCGTAGCGCCAGTTTTCATGATCCGGTAGGCGAATGGTTAAGCCGCGAGGCCTTCAACCTCGAGATTGCAGGTTCAAATCCTGTCCGGATTACCACATCACACCGTCGAGGAAGACGTATGAACATTAAGGACATCGTGAAAGACAACACCGTTCGCTTTGTACGGTATCGGCGCGGCGTCGCGTACTACGGCGTGACCGTGCCTTCGGCAGGCAACTATATGTTCCCCGTACCGCTAGCGGACATCGGCGATGCGACGCTTGAGCTTGAGGACAAAGCGATTCTGTTTATGCGTTACATCAATCGAGCGATGAGCGACGGTTCGTTTGTACCGCTGGCTTCGTAACCTTGTAGACC
The DNA here is from genome assembly GCA_038749025.1 of Pseudomonadota bacterium. Classification (GTDB taxonomy): domain Bacteria; phylum Pseudomonadota; class Gammaproteobacteria; order Steroidobacterales; family Woeseiaceae; genus JBCAXA01. The sequence goes on from JBCDIL010000001.1 coordinate 4,831, forward strand.
GGTAGCTCAGGAAGCAGAGCGCGCGACGGATATTCGCGAGGTCGGCTGTGCAACTCAGCCTCGGTCTACCACTTTTCCAGCCTGCAAAAAAAGACCTAAGGAGACTCGCAAGGTCGGCGTGCTTATCCGGTTTGAACCCGGTGATGCCCTAACGGGTGTGGGGGTTCGATCCCCTCAGTCTCCGCCAACGATTTATGTTGAGCTTAGCTTAACGGCAAAGCCCCAGGACGTGACCCTGGCAGATGCCGGTTCAAATCCGGTAGCTCAACCCAAACAACGGAGAAGTGGCCGAGTGGTCATAAGGCACTCGTTTGCTAAACGAGAGGGGCTTAACGTCCCACCCAGGTTCGAATCCTGGCTTCTCCGCCACATCCGTCTGTAGCTCAGTCTGAAAGAGCAGCTGGTTTCGACCCAGCAGGTCGGGGGTTTGAGTCCCTCCAGGCGGTCCACCCCGCTCTTGGCATAGAGGTTGTGCACCGGGCTTTTAACCCGGCAACGGGAGTTCGAGTCTCTCAGGGCGGACCAATCCACAGCGGGCATAGCTCAATCGGAAGAGCGCGACGGCGCCACCGTCGAGGTTGTGGACTCGATCTCCACTGCCCGCACCAATCGAGAGGGAGGCGGTCTCACGCGGGGCTCATAACCCCGTCCTCGCCGGTTCGACTCCGGCCCTCTCAACCAGTTAGTCCGATAGCTCAGTTGGCAAGAGCGCCGCTCTTACAAAGCGGAGGCCGTCGGTTCAACTCCGACTCGGACGACCAGTTACTACGGCTGTAGCTCAGCGGATAAGAGCGCGACTCTGCGAAGGTCGAGGTCACAGGTTCAATTCCTGTCAGCTGTACCAACTCTATTCGGCGTTCGTCCAACGGCAGGACGCGAGACTTTGACTCTCGAGATCGTGGTTCGAATCCACGGCGCCGAGCCAGCTCCGATGGTCAGTCGTCTAAGGGTAAGACCGCGGCTTCCAAACCCGCTTATCGGCGTTCGAATCGTCGCTGGCCAGCCAAACCATGCCGTGGCCGAAGGGTTAGGCACGAGACTGCAACTCTCGCTATCTCGGTTCGAGTCCGAGCGGCATGTCCAAGACGCCCCAGTAGCTCAGTCTGGTCAAGAGCAGCCGTAAGAATGCGCAATACCTCAGCTCATCGGCTTGATTCTTGCGTTGATTGCAACCTCATCGAGCGGAGCCGCACTTCGGCGTATCGGTTTCGCTAACCGTCCCGAGCGGCTCGGTTCGAGTCCGGCCTGGGGGACCGAACAGCAAGGCCGTCTGAAGGGAATTTGGCATACCTACCTGTCTTAGAAACAGGTGCTTCTCGGTTCGACTCCGAGGGCGGCTACCAACACCGCGGATCTGAAGGGAATAGGCATACCTCGATGGCTTAAAACCATTGGTTTCCCGGTTCGAAGCCGGGGGTCCGCACCACGCGCAGCTGATGGGAATCGGTATACCTGAGTGGCTCAAACCCACTTGCTTCCGCGTTCGAACCGCGGGCTGCGCACCAACACCTACACAATCCGTATTGAGGCTGAGAGAAACCCTAATGACTGCACGAATCTTAAAGTTGGATGTCGGCGGACGGCCGATTGCGTGGATTACACCGGAGGACGGCGCACTGTTGTACTGCCGGGAACAAGTCGCTTGGGAAGCGGGCAACGAAGAGGTCGTGCTGCGCGGTGGTTACTCGCGAAAGACCGGCCTTCGGTCGGTGCTGCGCGTGAATTCGATCATCGCCACAACGTCGGTCGACAAGGGCGCAGACAACTGGGCCGGCACGCCGGCGTTGACGAATACGCGCTTGTTCCGTCGAGATGATTACCTGTGCTTGTACTGCGGCGAGGAGCTACCGGCTCGACAACTGACGCGCGATCACGTCGTGCCGCTGTCGGCGGGCGGTGAAGACCGCTGGGAAAATGTGGTGTCGGCGTGTCGCCCGTGCAATCACCGCAAAGACAATCACTCGCTGGATACGATTGGCATGCGCCTGTTAGCGGTCCCTTATGCACCGAATCGTGCGGAGGGACTCATATTGGAGAACCGGCGCATTCTTGCCGATCAGATGGCGTTTCTGCGCTCGCGCGTCGGCTCGGGAAGCCGGCTACGGGCGTGACACCAACATCAAGGGCACCGATTGAGGTGCCCTTATTCATAGCGATAATGAGTGAGGGCGCTTCTTTTGGCAGATCGCCAACGTTCATTACTAACCTACACCGGATCAACAAACCCGATCCGTGATTCTGAGCTAAGCACCGCATACAAGTCTCGCTCAAGCTTCTCTTCCCCGTCTGCGGTGTGGATTCTCTTGAACAGATTTTTGAAAAACGGAACCTCGACGAAGACCGTGCAGCACCACGTCACCGCCATAGGTGATGGCACCGGATCGTCTTGGTTCGAGTTTTCGTAGTCGACGTGGCTCACGCAAGCAACCCCAAGCGAGTAAGGACTTCTCTGACAAAGGACTAGCCAACCGAAGTCTTCGGGAATCACCTCTTCGACATCGTAACCAAGTTGCGTGAGTTTTTGCCGTAGCCAGTTGGATAGTTGCCTCCCGTACATCCGAGGGTTTGTTTCCTTATCCTCCCCGTCTTCAATCAGAAATAGATCGGAATTAAAGCTATAGCTTGCCGGCTCCGTTCTTGCCATTGCTAAAGATCCTCTATTGGCTCACCGAGATCGCCTGCTCAGCAGTCAATGCCGCACTGGCCCTCATAAAAACTCGCGAATAGGTAGCGCGTTCCCGTCAACGTGACGGATGGCCGTTGCCACGAGTTCAAGCACCGGCCGACGACGTTCCGCTGCGCATAGCCTTGTGTCAGCCACAGTCTGTCGCGACCACCATCGGCAAATTGCACATCGATCAGCGCATATCGCCAAGCAGTTCGGCGTGCCGGATCGTGCAGCGCTACAACACACCCTACCGGACCTTCCGTCGGACTCACGACCCTATGGTAGATGGCCAGCCCAAGCACAATCGGAACCATGATGGCCATTCGGTATGGCACCTTGGTTGATACGAATGGGAAGGCCTCGTTTCGAAAAACCCCGAGCCACCAAAAAGCAGCCGCACCTGATACGCCTAGAAACAGGAATAACGCCGTATTCGAGGGCCCTGCAAACGCCGTATGGCCGGGATTACCAACACTAAAATAGACGTACGCCGCGGTTAGCGAACACGCCGCCCCAGCAATGACGGCGTGCCACCAGTCCAGCTTTTGTAGGTGTCGTAGTAAGAGCAACAAAGGAAGAGCCGTCACGGCAGTGATCACCAGCAGTATTGGCGCGGCAATACCGGCGTACGGTCCGAAGTACATGGCAATGATCAGCGGAACAACAAACATTACTCCTATCGCTCGTGCCATTTGTCGTACTGTCCTCGGCTGAATTGTCAGTGTGACTTTCTGTCGCTGCGCGTGTTTACCAACCGTACTACCGACAGTCCTTCGGCAGCGCGTAGTCGGGCACCGTGGTTTTCTTTGCGGCCGTGGCACCGCCGTTCAACGTTGCACGAAGCCGAAACAGCGTGGCCGGAATCAACCTCCCGCAAACCCAACGGATAGAGTGGTCAGGCGTCCAGAATGGTTGCAGGCCGATCGTCTTTCCTTGCAAGTCTTCGCTTGCGTCATTGCCAAATAAAACGACGACCACGCCATCAACGACATCAACAGACGTTACATAGCGACCGTTCATGTCGGTAGGTTCAGTGGTCATGCCCACTTGGGTACGGTTCAACGGAACGTACCCGGAGGTAAGTATGACCTCCGCAACCGCTGCTTGCGCCGCGATGCCCACTTTCAGCCCTGCCGCAACCTGCTCTACTAAGTGCTCGTCGTAATCGATTCCCGTCAGCGTCTGTTCCGAGTCAACCGCCTCTTGAGCGATTGTGCGTGCGGGCGCTGCGACGAGAATCAACCCCAGCAAAGTAATGAATCGGCGATATGTGATGCTCATCATTTACTCAAGGCCGTTCGAAGCTCTGGGTAACTAAACTCGATCTCTATAACTAAGCGCTCTCCACCAAATTCGAAGGGGCGCTCATACCGTATGACGTTATCGTCGAGACTCGGGTATCCGTCCCATGAACAACGAACTAATCCCTTTTGGTCGGGGGGAGGTGCACCGTGACACGACTTTCCGGTTGGCCTGATTCCATTCTGGTGATAATTGAGAAGCGATCCATAACGAGGGCCGTCTTGGCTTGGATCTTGAAGAGAAACGTAGAGAATGGTCGGGTCCGTGGCGAAACGAGACTCTAAGCTTGCCACGCTCCGTGCTCTTGCAGCGGAATCAGTAATGCTGTGTAGCGCTATTGCCTCGTCCAGTAAGGCACCGTATTTTTCTTCAACAGCCGCTGTCGTCACTGCTGCAGCGATCCGTCGATACCTTGAATTCGCGAGCACGCGCTCGTACTTATTCATCACATCGGGCGACGCTTTCATCTTGCGAGCCATCGCGTACATCGCCGCGCTTTCTGCAAACATCATTGCGTCTTCGAAACAAAATCCGTAGCCACTCGCTAGTTCTTTGTCCATTGTTGACACGTCGGTACGGCCAGTAATGTAGGGCTCGACTTGCTCCAACAGCTCGGCATCGCATTTCATGGAAACACTATTGATTACGACGCCGGACGATTTCTCCCAAGTAACCGCTGAGCTGAACATACCGCGAAGCTCGGCCAACGCGACAGCCAGCGATTCGGCATCGAGCGAATGTGCGAGCGGTTCCTCGAATCCACCGACGAGCTCATCGACGATCCTATCGGTTCTACTCTGCCACTCTTGCTCCCAGATCTTCAGAAGCGCTGGTGACGGCTCAGCGAGCGCTACGGCAGGCATGACTAAGAGAACCAATCCAAGCATCATCATTGATCGTGTCATCGCTACTCCACCTAGCTATAGAAACTCGCGTGTCCTTCGCGACAGTCGACTGTTTAACGTAAACGGCAATTAAGCAGCGCCCAAGCCGCAGTGTTCTCTCTGTTAAGTCGAAGAAGTTAACGCGACTGAATGTCAAGCTCTATCAGATCTATAGCCTGCTGAGCGGCCTTGTTCTGATCACCAAGCGTTGTCGGTAACGATACGATGGCACCGATCCACTCGGTCAAATGCCGCTGTGGGCCTGGGCTATCTGCAACCGCTCCGATCATAGTCTTTGCGTCGCTCTGCGCGACACCCTCGGGACAATCCAAGTTGTACGCTTCGATGCCATCAACCAACGACCAACAGTGTTCCAATAGTATTCTTGGGCCTCGATGCTCACTCATTGGCGAACCAGATGCTCATGGTCACCAACGAAGAAGTGGCACTCGTTATCAATCCGATGCGGCGCTCAAAGCGCTCTGGATAGCCGCGTCAATTTGACGAGCCTCATACTCGGTCTGGCCTCGGTCGCCTACCCAGTCGTCTGACAAGAGCAGTAAAAGAGCTGCCCAACCCCAGACCGATGTTACGGACCCGCGTGTGTCGACAATAACTGGTTCGGTGAGGTCCCCGCCACTTAGTTCAAAGCGAAAGCCATGACTGAAGCATCCCACATGGGGAAAAACACCAAGCGTCAACATTGTTAGAAGAGGTTCGCCGAAACACTTACCATTGTATGGCAGTAAAGTAGCCACTAGGTCGGTCGATCCTGGACGAGGTTCATCGACGATCGTCAGGTCATTCACGTTTTCCAGCGCAATCATGAAACCTGTTTCCTGATACGTTTCCGAGGGGGTATCGAGTTTTACAGTCACCGATACGGGTCGACGGCCATCCGTATCAGCACGCGGAGGAACCTGCATGCGGTACGCCGAGCACGCTGACAGAAAATTGACTGAAAAAATTAACAACAACAGAAGGTAAATCGTTTCTGATTGTCTGTGCTGCATCGATGAGCCCGAGTTAATGCGTTTTGAAGAATCAACTAGTCTGTGAAATCGAAACATGCGAACGCGCCTATCAATTTTCAGTCACCCACCGAAATCGGAATGGGCCTACTTCGTTCAAGCCGGTCGCTAACTCTCGAAACTCGGCGGTTTCGGCCATCTTTTCTTCGGCTTTGATCAATCGGCCGTTTTCCCCAATCGTACATCGAACAGTCTTTTCGCCGGCGGGGAACGTACGGAATTGGGGCCATGGCCCGAGACGCTCGAGAACGTCGATGTACGCATAGTACTCGTCCTTTTCAAGTATGCGATTCGGTACGTTGTCTTGGTCGAATACCTCTCTACTGGCCGTGACTAAAGCTTCTTCAGAGTGGCCAACTCGCGTTATCTGCTCAAGGTAAAACTCTAGAGATTTAAGAATTTGGTCGCGAGTCACCTGAATATTCGGAAATTCGATAGTTTCGAAAGTAGGGTTGATTGTGCAGTTGTTATCTAGCCTAAACTCGATGACCAGACTCCCAAAGTCTTCGCCGAAGTCGAGCCAGGCCTTAGGCCAAAGCCCAACCTGATCTATCTCTGACGCACACGCGCCGCAGACAGACAGACAAAGTAGGAGCAGTAAGGACTTGTTAAAACGATGCCGCAATCGCATGCTCCTACGATCTCCACGGAGAATTCCTAGACCGTAGTATTGCACGCGGCAGTGGCACTATTGCTACGCCTCATGACACATTTTCGCCACAATTGGACGCTGGAATAGACGCTCACCTATTCGCACCGAGAACCCACGTTATGACGGCTTTTCGACCCCTGATTTTGGTAGTTGCCACACTCGCTACCGTTACCGCGCTGACGCTAGCCCGTGCTGGCGATGAACGCTCGGTGGCGCTTAATCAAGCAATCGCAGAACAGGAGACTGCGCTCGACAATCGTATCGGTGTGTTCGTACTCGACACAGCGACTGGACGCCTATTTGGTTACCGTGCCGACGAACGCTTTGCCACCGCGTCAGCCTTCAAGATTTTGCTTGCCGGTGCTGTGCTAGCGCGCATCGATGCCGGCGAGTTCACGCTAGACACGACCGTACCGATGGCGGGTGCCGAGATTCAACCGCATTCGCCAGTGACCGGAAAACTCGATAAGGACGCCCACATCTCCGTCGCCTCGCTCTGCCAAGCGGCCGTTGAGACCAGCGACAACACGGCCACCAACATGTTGCTCGATCTCCTTGGCGGACCAGCGGCGTTTACCAACGACCTGCGCACACTCGGCGATAGCGTTACGCGACTCGATCGGTGGGAAATGGAGCTCAACACCAACATCCCTGGCGATCCGCGCGACACGACAACACCGGCAGCGATGGCGACGACGCTCGCAACGCTGTTGAAACCCGGCACGCTCGGCGATGCACACCGGCAGCAACTGATCGTCTGGTTACGCGACTCAGTCACGGGCAAAGCACGGCTGCGCGCCGGCTTGCCGGAGGAGTGGCAAGTCGGTGATAAGACCGGTACGGGCAACAACGGCGCCGTCAACGATGTCGCCGTCGCTTGGCCGACAGATGACGCACCGCTGATCATCGTGGTACTGATGGATGGTGGCGAAGCCGATATCCCGACGCACAACAATGCGCACGCGGGGATCGCAACCGCTGTGACTCAGTGGATGACGGCTCTACAGAGCGAGCAACAACTGAGTAACTCGATCGGGATCGATCAGCATACCGAGGCGCTGAGTCGGTAAGTCGACCCAATCCCAGCCTGCTTCCTTCGCCGGTCCGTACATGGCTGCACTGGTTTGTCGGTATTGTTGCCCAACGCAATGGACGTACGCGCGCGGTAACCCTTGCCAACCGCCGTTTTCGAACGACACGGAGTCCGTCCATTGCTTCGCCGGGTGAAGGGTGAGCCGGCGGCGTACCGACGCGGCGATGTCTGGGTACTGCTCCGGCTCAATCAACATCCGTAGCGGGTACTCGGCAAAAAAATCCATCAAGTAACCATCGACAAACTTCTTTTGCCGGTCTTGCCACCAAGATGGCCATACGCCATCGTCGTCCTGCATGACCCATGCCGGTCGTTCGGGCGTTGGAATAAACGCATCAAAGAATACAACTCGGCGGATACGGTCCCGCAAAGCATCACAAACACCGGTTGCGGTTATGCCGCCGAACGAGTGCGCAACTAGCGTCACGTCGTCGAGGTCTTCGTTATCGATTACGGCCAGGACATCATTGATATGCGTCGCGAGCCCAACCTCTGGCGTCCTTAGGTGCGCGCGCTCGCCGACGCCGGTACACGTCACGGCAAACGCGCGGTGTCCTTCGCGGATCAAACGGTTTGCAACAGGCGTCCAAACCCAGCCGCCGTGCCAGGTACCGGGGATCAACACGAAGTCGCGGCGCGGTGCGGCTGAGACTTTACTCGCCGCCAGCAAACCCAGCGTGGCGTTAAAACAATCGCGGCGCGTCAGCATGAGCGCAACCGGGGACTCGTCTTAGCGCGAAGACTACGCATCGAACAGCGCTGCAAATCGAGCTTTGATGGTTGCTTCATCAACATCTTCAACCTGTTGCGATAAAAACCATTCGTAACCACTGGGGCAACGGACCAGCGACTGGCGGGCCCCGTGGAATTGGTCTTCCGGTTGACGCAAGACTTCGCCGCCGGCGTCAGCCGCCCGCGCGGTTGCCGCATCGCAATCGCTAACCGGCAGAACGAATCGAGCGGACGATCCGATCGTCGTCGCCGCTCCCGTCTCCGCCAACATTATCGTCGCTCCGTCGATAGACAGTTCCGCGTGCATGACCGCGTGGTTCGGGCCGACTAGGCGGTAGCGTTCCTCGCCACCGAAGGCGGCGGCATAAAAAGCGATCGCAGCGTCTGCGTTGTCAACACCAAGGTAAATCACCGGGTGTGTGTTCATCGCCCTAGACCTTTGCATCGATGTACTGGCGGCACTGGCAGCGGACCGAACCGCCAACTGCAAGGTATCGCCAACCACTGAGTCGTCGGCGTGATTACCTGACAGTACGGCGTTATTCTGTCTGAATCCAGTAATAGGTAGTGACATGGTTAATGCGTGGCGTACGGTGTCGATTGGCATCGCCGATTTCGGACCCGTCCAAAAATTGTGGCTCGATCAAATGGGTTTTGAGTTGGTCGCCGAGAAAGCGGGACCAGATGCAGCCTTGGCAGAACTCTGGAGCATCGCGCCCGATACGATCGCCCATCAGTGGCTAGTGGCGTGCCCGAACGTCAACGCCGGTCAACTGCATTTTGTGCAATTCACTGAATCGGTGGCGGCGGTTCGCGATGGCGCCGCGGCGTTCGATTTATGTCCGAAAAACTTGGATATTTACGTCGACGATATCGCTGCACGGGTAACCGAGTGCAAAACGGCTGGCTTTTCGTTTCGCACCGATGAGCACGCTGACGTTAAAGCACCGGACGGCACACAGTTTCGCGAAATTCACTTACCGTCGCATGACGCCATCAACGTCGTACTGCTAGAAGTCGTTGGCCAATCGCTGCCGTTTACGCCGGCGGGATTCGCGGGGGTCGGCCCAATTGTCGTTACCGTTGACGATGCCAACGCCGAATCCGCATTTTTTGAAGCGATGGGCTTCACGCCGAATGCGCACAACGTACTTTCCGGTCCGGTGATCGAAAAGATGATCGGCTTACCGAGTGGCGCCATACTCGACATCACGATGATGGGCGACAAAAACCACCCGTTCGGCGAGATGGAAATTATTCAGTACGGCGGCACCAATGGCCGCAACCTCTACGCGTCGACGCAAGCGCCTGCGCGCGGGATCTTGGAGCTGCACTTTCACACGGATGATCCGGACGCGCTGTCGAAAACTCTGGGCAGACCCATTACGGTTCTTAACGTCACCGACACATTGCTCGCGCGAGGGCCGGCTTACCGGCTACGTTCGCCAGTCGGTCTAACGGTCACGCTATGGCCGACTTAGTTAATCCGTGACGAGTTTTGACATAAGCGTACACGGTCGTTGACACGGCCCAAACGTCGTAGCACTCTCGGCGTGTGACAAAGGCACACCTTCCGAAAGGAAGGGTCGCAAAGCTACCGGTCTAAGGGGAATACCTATGACAGCGGAGTTGCCCAGCAAGGCGGCAGATAGCCGCCAACTCGAGGCCTCCATTCGCGTTCTAGCCGACCACTGGTCAAATAGCGGTCGCGTTCGCGTGTCCAAGGTTAGCAGATCCGTTGCTTCGCGCCCTTCCTTGGAAGGTGTGCCGCCCCCAATGGCCGTTAGGAGGCAACCTCGAGATGCGCAATGCTCAGATGATCGATTGGCGCCGAAGCGCGAAGGCACGTAAGGAAAAAGACCCCAACATCCGGCGCGGTGCCGGCGGTGAGCGAACCGCCATCGTCCGACCGAATAATATACCGACGCTGGTCGCGACGCTCAGCCTAGAGCAACGGCGCGCAACACCGATACGTGCTTTGGGTGCCGGCAGCTCGGCAACCGCCTGCAATACCGCCGCGGGCGGCACGCTGGTCGACATGACCGACCTGACCAAGGTCATCGAACACACCGACGACTACGTCCGTGTCCAGGCAGGGATGCGAATCACCGAGCTAACAGCGGTGCTTGCCGCGCGTGGCCAAGAGATCCCCGGCTGCCTCGACATGCCGGACCGTACCGTCGGTGGCGCGATCACGAGCGCGTCGTTCGGGCCATCATGCTCATCTGATGGGGCCTTGTTTGCCCGCAATGTCATCGAGATGACGGTGGTTACACCGGAAGGTAAGTTGATACGGATTGATCAGTCACGTAAAGAGCATTTGAGCGTCTTTCGGATGAGCTACGGCTTACTCGGTATCGTCGCCGAAGTGACGCTGCGCGTACGCGACGAACGGCCGATGATTCGCCGGCACAAGAAAGTCGCCTTTGGGACATTCACCGCTGAATTTGACCGTCTTGTCGACTCACCGTTGGGTCTAAAGTTTTACCTGATGCCGTTTAAGGGCTTGGTCTACACGGAGATGCGCCGCTTCGACGATGCCGGTGCCAACACGAAGCGACTGCCGTGGAAACTCAAAGACTGGGGCGAAACGGCGGTGCTACCGAGCATTTGCGGCAGCATCAAATCGCTAGTACCGATCTCAAGCGTTCGTTACTCGTTAATCGATCAAGTCCAAGGGGTCGGTCAGACGCTCTTTAACAACCGTCTCGTCGCGGAGGGCGCAGCGAGCGAAGAAACGTTGGGCTCGACCAGCAGCCGCCTCCCTCGCCCGACGCTTAAGTACTCGACTTGGTGCTTTCCCGCCGCCGACTTTGGCATTGTTGTGCAAGCCTACCGAGCGTTCTGCCGCGACTACTACCGCGAAAACAAATTCCGCTGCGACATGCCGAGCGTTGGCTTCCGGCTGGCCGTTGATCGTTCGGCGCTGCTATCGCCGTCGTTCGAAGAGCCGATGATCGCGTTACGGGCAACTAGCTCCCCGCATCCTGCCTGGGAGGACTTCGCCCTCGAGTACTCGACCTTTGCCCGGCAATGGGGCGGCCTGCCGATCTTCAACCAAAGCGTGAATGTTGAAATGGACTACGCTGCGGAGGCCTACGGGTCACGGCTTGAGTTTTTCCGCCGCACGCGACGGCAACTCGACCCCGATAATCGGCTACTGAATCCGTTTCTTGCACAGTACTTTTGTTGACACAAAAAAAGCCGGGGTGGTAACCGCCCCGGCTTATTTGTGTTGCTTAACCGCTAAGCATCGTTAGCTTAGAAGTCCCACTGCAGCTCCATGCCAATACGGCGACCGCGCATCAGCGGCGCGAATGTACCACCGAGCGGAACCGGTCCAAGCAGTGACGGCAGCTGCGTGTCGTTGCCGTGCTGGACCTCGTTCGACAGGTTGTTGCCGTAGAACGTCAGTCGGGCGCCGGCGTCGACAAAGTCGAAGCTAATGCTCGCATCCAAACGGTTTTGCTCGTTCAAGAAGCCGCGGTTATCGTCGGTGTACGCAGCCTCATCGCGGTAGGCGTAGTTCGTGTTGAAGACCACCTCGCCGAAGCCGGTCGGTACAAAGTACGACAGACCAGCGTTCAACGTCAGCGGCGCCAAACGCGGAATGTCGAGCGACTCGTCCGACCCGTTGATTACACCATCACCATTGAGATCGAAAATGACGTTCGAGTAGTCGCTATCGACGTAACCGACGGCGCCGTTGAACACGAAGTTGTCAGTTAAAGAAACGGTCAGATCTAACTCGATCCCCCAGATATCAGCATCCGCCGTGTTGCGGATAACTTGCACGACACCAGCAATCGGGTCCGCCAAGTTGATCTCGCGTTGCAGATCGGTCATTTGATTCAGGAAGATTGCGCCGTTGAATCGGGCATTCCCTGGCTCCGATTTAAAGCCGATTTCGAACGAATCGATTTGCTCGTCCTCGAATGGACCCGGCCCTAAGTTAACGGTATCGATAGCCGTGTTGCGGAAGTTGTAACCGCCGGCACGAAACGCTCGCGCCCAATGGCCATAGAAGCGCAGCGATTCGTTCGCTTCGTAGGTCAAGCCAATTTTCGGCGACAGATTGTCGGTTGAAAATTGATCGACAAAGTCGAACGAGCACTGACGAGACACCCGGTTATCGTTGCCTGCGACGACACATTGCGAGTTGATGTTTCGGATCAGCGAGGCAATCCAGACATCTTTGTCTTCGTCGGTGTAACGAATGCCGACGTTGACACCCCAACGATCACTGAGGAAGTAATCGCCTTGTACGAACAAACCAATCGTACGGTGATCTTGGACGCCGCCGCCATCTTGCGTTGATGCGCCACCCAGCAAGCGGCGCGCTTCCCCGTAATTGATATTCTGCTCGAAGAAGAACGCACCGGTCGTAAAGTTCAGCGCGCCGTCAAAAAACGTGCCGTTGTAGCGCAGCTCATTCGACACCTGGTCTTGTTCGATCGATGCATCGGCGTGGAAAAGAAACGCCGGGGTCGAATCGATGTCGCTGGTCGTCAACTGAGCGAATTCGCGCCAGCCGAAAATGTTGGTGATCGTGCCATCGCCGAACGGAACGCCAATGTTGGCTTCGACAATAAACTGGTCCCATTCAGAATCGTTTGAGCCACGCTCGTCGATCGAAAAGTCAAACGAGTCACGATCGAAGTTAACGATCTGGCCATCGACGCCGAATCCGTTGGTATGCGATTGCCCCGCTGGGCCCTCGCCTTCGGTGTCGCCGGTTTCGTATTTCAGTATCAGCTCAAGCACGTCGTTGGGTGTGAATTTCAATGCGCCACGAACGACCGTTGTTTGGTTCTCACCGAATGGCTGTCCATCAAAGCCATTCTCGAACCAACCGTCGTCTTCGTTTTGGTAGACAGCAATTTTGCCGCTCAAGACGTCTTCCATAATCGGACCGGACAAGACCGCTTGCGCGTAGAAGTTGGCGCCGGTGCCGCGGGCACCGGACTCAGCGGCCACCTTGCCCTGAAAGACGAACTCGTCGGTTGGGTCCATCGTGTTGATCAAGATCGCGCCGCCGGTCACGTTGCGCCCGAACAGCACGCCTTGCGGGCCGCGCAGCGCTTCAACCGACTCCAGATCGAACGTGTCGGTGATAACACCTTGGTTAATGCCGAGGTACATACCGTCGACAAACACGCCCACCGCCGGCTCGATCGATGGGATCGATGAGTTGACGCCAAGACCGCGGATGGCGAAGTTCGCCGATCCCGGCGCGGTGCCGATGTCGTCCAACGAGATATTGGGCATTTTGAAACTGAGATCGCCCATGTTGCGCACTTGGAACGCATCGAGCTGATCTGTACCGAACGCCGTGATCGCAACAGGTGCATCCTGCGCATCAACACCTCCGGCTTTTTTCGTTGCGGTGACAACAACAACATCGAGAATACCCTGTGCACCAGACGTTGACTCATTGTCAGTCTGTGCCATAGCGACAGGGATACCGGCAACCGACATCGCGGCGACGGACAAAGTGGATAAGAAAACCGATCGAACGGTCCGAGGACTCTTCATTTACAACCCCCCCAGGCCACGCTAGCAAGCGAATCAAAAACGTAAGACCGAGAGTTTAATGCATAGGCCACCGAAACCGGTACTCCTACGACGACTTATTCCACCGACGAAACCCACATACCCGCCGCTTGCAGCGGTTTAGCGCCAGCTTTTTGGCTAATCCAGACGGCTATCGCTTGCTTGCCTGCACCATATCGGGGCTCCGGTAAGGTCACGGTAGCGGACCACTGCCCGTTTACCTGCGTCAATGGGAAGGTGTCGAGATGAGTCACGACGAAGTCATGGCGAAGTTCTCGCCCCCGGTTCTCACCGGCTTTGACTGCCGTTTTTAGGTTAAACCCGAGCCGCACAATCGTTGCCACCAACGGTGAGTCAACGGTCGCAAGGGGCTCAAATCGTAGCGAAACGTTCGCATCGGCGTGTTCGACAGTGAGCCGACCGCCGGCCATCGCCGCAGGAAAATCGGTTAGGTCGCCGCCAAAGAACTGCCGCCACTCATCGCCGTTGTAGAAGAAACCCGGCGTGTACACGGTCCGCGCGTGGCCGTCCCGAACGTGGTTGCGCTGCCGAGCGCTGAATGCCGCCGACGCGAACCGATCACGCCACCCAAGGTAGTCCCAATAGTCGACATGAAAAGCAACGGGTACGAGCGTGTCGAAGACGGCGGGGTCGTCCACCAATGCCGTAAAATACCGATCAGCCGGTGGGCAGCTGCTACAGCCCTCCGATGTATACAGCTCAAGCAGACCCACCTGCTCCGGGCCAACAACAACGCGCTCGGATTCAGAATGCGCTTGACTGCTCAGCGCCAAAACAACGACGAGCCAAGCCAAACCATGGATTATCGAGACGTGGGATTTTTTGCTCATGCCGATAAGGACCGGCGGGGTGCCGCATTTATTACGCGGTTGGCGCGCCGTTCTCGACTGGCTTTAAGCGAAACTGGTACTTACGGCATGCCTTGTCAAAAGCCGTCTTCACGCTTTCCGGTTCGAATGTCGACGACTTTATTGCGCGAATCGCACTGCGATTGAAAATCCGGTGCGTGCTGCTCGATACGTACGGCCGGTAGACGCGCCCGTTGGCAAGAATTCGAAAGCAAACCTCGACATCGCCCTCAATGCGATCACGGAACGCTCGTTTTGGGTACTCGGGCGATGTGATCACCGTCGGCTTCGGCGGTGTCGGCAGTCCATTCGGCGCTGCAGTCGCGACCGCTGCGCTCAGCACCGCCGTAGTGACGATGACAACGCTACGCAACATCAGCCGTCAGTCATCGGCGAGTCATCGATAATGATCAACGGCTCCACCGGATTGGCCATGCGCTCGTAAATGGCGCGAGTCTTCTTGAGATTCAAAGACTCCGGAGCAAGCGCGGTAGCGGAGTCGATGTCCGCTTTGGCGCGGGCGAGATCCGCCATGCCGAGGTAGGCAAGCGCACGGTTGTTTAGGGCGCGCCAAAAGCGTGGTTTCATCTCCAGCGCTCGGTCGCAGTAGGTCAGCGCGGTGTACGGCTCTTCCAGTAGCACGTAAGCCGCGCAGATATTCGACAAGCCGATAACAAAGTCGCGGTCGGTACGCGCGCGCTTCAAGCCCTTCTGCAACAGCGGCAAGGCACGCTCTGGTTCGCCTTCGCGAAGCAACTCAAGCCCCTCGGCAGCAAAGAAGTTCTCGGGGCCGATTACTGTTTTGATTTCGGTCGCATCATGGACCCGACCCTCGGCCGATCGAGAGTCAGCTGCCGCATTGGGCACCAGGATGAGCGACGTCAGGGCCAGTAACACCCCCGACAGCCCCCGTATGCTGACGGTCGTTATTCGCATGACAGATTGAACGTACTCCCGTCGGTTTCCGAGCGCAAGGACGGGTGTCGCAGCATCGTGCTGAGGGCAGCCTAGCGTTGCCAGGGCTTCGGTATTTCAACCAACTCGTTCGCTTCTTTTTCCGTTATTTCGCTGACTTTAAGGTACCAATTGGCGTAACTGGCACTAACGCGAAAGCGCATCCGACCGCTTTCCAAAAACAGTTTCTTACCGCTGCCCGTCTTTTTCACTTTCATAACGCGAGACTTGGAATAACCGGTCATGGCGTCCACGATCCACAGCTCGAACCGCGTTGCGTCAGGAAAATCTGAACCGATGCGCCAATCCAATACCCACGGTGCCGACACCTCGAATTCGACGGTCGTTGTGTCGCGCGTACCACTGAACTGGCGAACAACGTCGGCGGCACTGGCAGAAACGGTTGCCGCCATACCGGCCAGCAGCGTCGTCAACCAAACGGTGCGTTTATTCATCGAGCAATCCCTCAAGCGCAGACGCCGGCGCAAGACCTGCGAAACGTCGTGCCGCAAACAGTGTATTCGCCAACAAGCAGGCAATCGTCATCGGGCCAACCCCGCCGGGTACGGGCGTAATGCGCGCCGCCGCTTGCGATGCGCTATCAAAATCGACATCACCGACTAGGCGCGTCTTACCGTCAGCCAATGCCAAGCGATTGATACCGACGTCGATGACGATCGCACCCGGCTTGATCCAGTCGCCGGCAATCATCTGCGGCCGACCCACCGCCGCGACAAGAATATCCGCTTGCCGACAAACAGCCGGTAGATCAGCTGTTTTCGAGTGGGCCGTTGTTACCGTGCAGCTCTCGCGTAGCAATAACGCACCCATCGGCTTACCGACGATGTTAGACCGTCCAACGACGACCGCGTTCAAACCCGCTAAGGACGGTACGGCTTCGCGTAGCAAGAGCCAACAACCGAGCGGTGTGCACGGCACGAAACCGGGCTGCCCTAGACCGAGCCGACCGACGTTGAGCGTATGGAATCCGTCGACATCCTTGTCAGGGTCGATACGGTCAATAACGGCAGCGGCATCAATGTGCTCCGGCAGCGGCAGTTGCACCAAAATACCGTGCACATTCGCGTCGTCGTTAAGGGCATCGATTAACTCAAGTAACGTGGCGGCATCGACGCTCACCGGTAAGCGGTGCGTGAACGACTCGAAGCCCGCCTCGCGCGCCTGCTTGCCTTTGTTTCGAACGTAGACCTGACTCGCCGGATCTTCGCCGACGATAACGACCGCCAGTCCCGGTGTAACGCCACTCTGGGTCGCGAGTTCCACCGTCATATCGCGTATGCCGGCGCGCAACTCAGCTGCCCGTGCTTTTCCGTCGATCAATTCCACGACGCGCCCCTCATTATGAAGCGGGCAAGCCTAAAGCAAAGCTACCCGGCCCGCCACGGCTGCATCGCTACAACAACCCGTATTCGAGCGCTTTTAAGACGGCACGGGTTCGATCACGCACACCGAGCTTACTGAGAATACTGGACACGTGGTTTTTGACCGTACCCTCCGAGTTGCTAAGCGCGGACGAGATTTCTTTGTTGCTATAGCCACCGGCCATCAAGCGCAGTACGTCGAGCTCTTTCGGCGACAGCGGCTCCAACGGTGTCGATTGCTCTGGCGAATCGACCGACAGCGCATCAATGAGTCGGTTGGTCAGGACCGGCTGCAACATCGTACCGCCTCGCGCCACCGAATCGATGGCAGCAACGAGGTTGTCCAATGTAACGTCCTTTAGAAGATAGCCGCGCGCCCCCGCCCGCACGCTATCGAGTAGTTGCTCGTGATCATCGAACGTCGTCAACATAATGACTGGCGTGTCGAAACCGGCGTGGGCGAGCGCCTGCACGGCATCGATTCCGGTTAGTCGCGGCATCCGAATGTCCATTAAAACGACGTGCGGAGAATGCTTGCTGACAAGCTCGACTGCCTGGTCACCATCGTTCCCCTCGGCAACAACCTCGATCGCTGGCGACAACGCCAACAAGCCACAGATGCCCTGGCGCACGAGCGTCTGGTCGTCGATAACGACGACGCGCCAACGCTCACTGGTCACGACGTAACCGGCACGCGTACGGTCAAACCGAACGAGGAGTCGCTGGGTTTGATCTCGAGCGTGCCCGCTACTGGCGTTAGGCGCTCCCGCATGCCGGTAAGGCCGTTGCCGAACTGGCTTGGCCCACGTACACCGCCATCATCGACGATCGTTAGTTCGATCTCACCGTTGTGGCGCCGTAAACGAATGGTGGTATTACGAGCATCGGAATGACGAAGCGTATTAGTCAGCGCCTCCTGAACGCAACGTAGCAACGGCTCAGCAACAGCGAGATCGTCGATGACGACGTCCGGCTCAAGATCAAGCGTTATGTTGAGCCTGGGTATGCGATCGATCATCAAACGCAGGGCCTCGCGAAAATCGACCGGATCCGATTCGCGGAGCACCCCGACCGCTGCCCGGACATCAGCCAGTAGTAGCTTCGCTAGCGCGTGGGATTGCTGAATACGCTCTTGGGCCTCACCGTCGCTGAGCCGGTCGGCGATCTGCAGGTGGATGGTTAAAGCCGTTAGGTGATGACCCACCAAGTCGTGCAAGTCGCGAGCGATACGGGTGCGCTCCGATTGGCGTACCGCTTCCGATAGCAGGTGTTGTGTGGCCGCCAGTTCACGATTAAGCCGCTCGGCTTTGCGTTGCGCAGCTTTGGCGCGTTCGGTTGTTTTCGCTGACATCAATGCGAACAAATGAAACGTCGCGTACAACAGTGCGGAATAAAACGCCCAGTCATCGCCCCAGCGCCACCGGTCAATCACGAACCAGGCAACAGCGATCGCAATCAGCAACAAGTAACTCGCGCGCAGTGGCACAAAGACAGCGGCAACGCCGATCCAGATAATGGTGTAGATCGGCAAAAAACTAAACGGAAATACCAGACCCAATGCGAACGCCGTTGCCAGCGATCCGGTCAAACCGACAATCGCTAGCATACCGGCATCGTGGCGCCGCTCCGCCGTAACCGCCATGGCACCGAACGCGCCATACGCCACGGCTAAACCGAGCGCAACCCACCACAGCGATTGGTAGGTCTCCGACCGTATCGCGAAAAACAGCATCAAGCCACTGATCGTCAACCAAGTAACGATACCGGCAACATGGAGCAGGCGGGGTTGGTCTTGTCTATCCATACACGCATTATTGATCGGCCCAGCGCCGCCGGCTATAGGCCAAAAGTCATGGTTGACCTCACCGGGTGGACCTAGTTGGGGGTTGCGACTGGCGCGTCTTCGTCGCTAGACACTTTGTGTAAGCGCCTAGCAAAAGCGTCATTCAGTGCTAGTCTTGGCGATCCATTAAGTCCGTGAGTTTTTATGTTAGCGACAGCCATTACCGTATCGGCCGCTCTCGGTGCCGGATACGCCGGTGTGCATTACTACTTACGGCCCCGCGAGTCGGTCGACAGCAGCAACGATGGCGCGTGGCACAACGGTGGCGACGGCCAGACACCGGAGAATGCCCACGCCTCAAGGTTGCTGAGCGACTTACAACGTAGCATTCATACGGCGCCGATGCGTCAGCAGTTGGCGGTGGCGCGGCAGCTGGTCGATGAAGGCATCGCTGGAACGCCAAGCTACGACGAGCTCGGCGTCACGGTACAACCGGTTGCCGGCGAGGCATTCGATGCGCTCTGGGTAACGGCTGAGTCGTCACGTCCGCAAGCCCGTTTGTTGTACCTGCATGGCGGCGCATTCGCGCTTGGCAGTGCGACCAGTCATCGCTTGTTAATCGCCACACTGGCGAAGCAAGCCGGAGTTGCGGTCCTGGCTGTCAATTACCGGCTCATGCCGGAACACAAGCGGACCGACGGCATCGTGGATTGCCAGAAAGCGTATTTGTGGATGCTTGAGAACGGACCGAACGGTGTATCGCCTGCAACCCATGCGTTTGTCGGTGGCGACTCGGCCGGCGGCAACTTAAGTCTGATGCTGATCGCGTGGCTTCGCGATAATGGCCATCGCCAAGTCGATCGTGCCGTCGCCATTTGCCCAAATACGGACGCGACCGGGGTATCGCCATCGTTGGTCGACAACCGCGCCACTGACCAGATGCTGGGCAGGGGTTTCGTGGGTCGATTCGTGAAGCTGCCACCGACGTTGGCCCGGGCAACCATTTTCGCCGTAACGCGACTCCGGCCAGACGACCCGTTGCTGTCACCGGTGTTCGGTAACTTAGCCGATCTGCCGCCGACCCTTATCCAGGCAAGCGACACCGAAATGCTGCTGGACGATGCGCGCCGCTGGTTTACAAAAGCGAAGCGCCAGGGTACCGACGCTCGCCTCGAGTTGTACGGCGGAATGATGCACGTCTGGCACATGTTCGCTCACGTCTTACCAGAGGGGGTTGTCGCGACCGATCGTATTGCCGCGTTCATTGCCGAGGCGATCGACGACTAATGACCCACCGCGTGGTCGTCTCGCTGGCCATTGCGGCGGACGAATACCTGCGCGTATACAGCGGGTCTGCACGACAGGTGCAAACGGTCGCGAGCGACGGTCGGAGCGTGCGTTTCCCCGCCAATATCTTGCAACCGTTCGTGACGCATTCCGGCGTCTTCGGTCAGTTCGAAATCCACTTTGACGACAGCGGCCGCTTTCGGTCCATTAGCCGGCTCGAATAGGCATTTCAGCGAACGTCCTAGTCGGCCTCGCCCGCCTGTTGCTTGCGGCGGAACCAACGCCGTTTGCGCGGCTTTTTGTCGGCTTTTTTCTGCTTTTTCTTACTGGGTTGCTTGGCCATATCACGCACGGCGGCCACAACGTTGACATCGCCCTCGGTCAGGAGCGTCGGAAACTGCTGCCGACAGACGACCCAGGTCGCGCCGATGACGGCGGTGTAAACCGTTGCTAACAGTACGGAGTAGCTCAGCATGTCGGCGAAGTCCGCCAGCCAACCCGGGAACCGGATGCCTAGCGTCGCATCGAGGATCGCTGCCAAGATACGGCCGACGATACCGATGTCGATAAGCACCAGAACCGTAATCCACAGCAAAATTTTAAAGACGAACAGGTTCATCGCGAGATCACGAACAGCCACCCACCAGCGGCGGCTGAAGCAAACCGCAGCGAGCGCGATGGTGATGACGGCCGCGACACCGTAAGCCGACGTAACGGCGAACAGCAGCTTGCCGATGACCGTTATCCACGGCGCGCCGGGATCGGGCGCAAGCCCGCCATTCACGGCTGAGCGAACAAACGCAACGACCGTCAACGCAACGGCCGCCGGAATAATCGAACCGGCGAGCCATGGGAAATCGTCGACACGTGCGTTGCCGCTACGAAACAAATAGCGGCGAAGCGCGAGCGCATAACCGACAACGACAACGATCGCCGACCAATTGAGCTCCCACTTAAGTTCGAACTCTGGCGTTAACGCAAGAAACAACTCACCAGCCATAACCGCAAGCAGCACTAAAGCGACAATTCGGCGGCGTGGCTGCGATCCAAAAACGAGGTCGAGACGATCGTCAGTCGGATCGTTGTTCATCGCGCGGGTCAGCGCCGGCCGCATGTCGCGGACGCCAGCAAGAGCCACCGTCATTAGGTGCTTGACGTTGTACAACTGACCCTTCGCTGCTGCTTTGGAGTGCCACGAGCCTAGCAAAAAGCGCCAGCGGCCGTCCTCGCGACAACAGTTTGTCGCTCAATAACCACATTTTGTCGTGGGAATTTCCGCCAGTGATGCCAGTCATGATGGAATAGGCGGAGTGTTCTGAAGGGGGAACCCATCGTGCTGAGTCGACCCATCTTGGTCTGGTTCGTAGCGTTCGCGGTCTCGCTCGGTACCGCTTCGGCGGCCGAGGATTGCTATGGCGGTAAGCCTGCCGCTGAGGCGCCGCCCGAACTGAAAGAATTCGAATTCCTGATCGGTCGGTGGCGAGTCGACCTCAAAAAGCAGACGGCCAGCGGTTGGTCGCCACCGCGGCCGCAGCCGGCGCTGTGGACCGGTCGTTATGCACTCGATGGGATGGCGATCTATGACGAGTGGTTCGATACCGACCCGGCATTGGCACCAGCGACGCCGAGCGGAGCTAATCTAAGGGTTTACAATAGCGAGACCAACCAGTGGCTAATGACGTGGATTCACACGACAGGAGCCGTGGCCACAACCTTGGCGGCTGAGCAGCGTGACGGCACCATGGTAATGTGGCAAACGCATCCCGATGGGCCAGCGTGGGAAGCGGAATTTGTCGTCGAATCCGATGACCGCTGGACCCGCACACACTTTCAGATCGATGAGAACGGCCAGCGAAGCGCACAGTTTTTGTTGATCGCCACTCGGTTGCCATGCGCTGCGCGCGCGGAGTGACCGCGAATCGCAACCCATTAACAAGTCTGCGAACGCAGGGAACACTATGAAATACCTCGCTATTGGGCTGGCCGCCGCCATGGGCGCCGCTGGCTGTAGCCCGAAACCGGAAAACGCCGTCGAGGCTTCGGCCATTACGGACGCGGAGCCAACGTCTGGGGTCCTGCTCGCGAACATGGATAACAGCGTTCGCCCCGGTGATGACTTTTTCCAGTACGTGAATGGCTCGTGGCTCGACAACACCCCGATCCCGGCGGACAAAGCGTCGTACGGCAACTTCACCGTGTTGCGCGAAGACTCGCAGGCCAACGTGCGGAAGATCATCGAAGAATCAGCGGCCGGCGATTTCGCGATGGGCAGCGACGAGCAGAAAGTCGGGGACCTCTACGCGTCGTATCTTGATCGAGAGCAGCGCGACGCCGTTGGCTTAATGCCGCTCAAGGCCGAGTTCGAGAGTATCGATGCGATCACCGATACAACCCGCTTGGCAACGTGGATGGCCGCAGCGAATAAACAAGGCATAAGCCTGCCCTTCGTCGTCGGCCAATACGCCGATTTCAAAGACCCGAACAAGTACATGATTTATACGTTCCAAGGCGGGCTTGGCCTCCCCGACCGAGAGTACTACTTCGACCCGAATCAGAAATTCATTGATATCCGCGCGGCTTACAAAGAGCACGTTACGGCGATGTTTGCGCTGGCCGAAGTGGACAATCCGGAGGCAGCAGCGGCGAGCGTGTACGCCATTGAAGAAAAACTCGCGGCGGGGCACATGAAGAAAGAGAAGACCCGCGACATGGTGGCGATCTACAACAAGCTGCCGTTAGGCGAGTTACCGGACCTAATGCCAAACTTCGCATGGGAGCCGTTTCTCGCCGAAGCCGAGATTGCGAACATCGACGGCTTGGTGGTCACACAACTGGACTACATGCGTGGCCTCGACGACATCATTACAGCAACGTCGATCGACGATTGGCGCACGTACCTAAAATGGCGCGTCATCGACGCCAAGGCAACACAGCTAACCACTGCAATGGATGCGCAAAATTTCGCTTTCCGCGGCAAGATGCTGCTTGGCATCGAAGAGCAGCAGCCCATGTGGCGCCGCGGGGTAAACACAGTCAACCAACACCTCGGCGAAGTGGTCGGCAAAGTCTACGTCAAACGGCACTTTCCGCCGGCAGCCAAAGCCAAAATGCAGGAGCTCGTCGGCAACCTGATCAAGGCATATGAAATCAGCATTCGCGACCTAGCCTGGATGAGCGAAGACACGCGGACCGAAGCGCTCGATAAGCTCAGCAAGTTCACGCCCAAAGTCGGTTACCCCGACGAGTGGCAGGATTACTCCGATCTCACCATCAACCCGGGCGATCTTTACGGCAATCTGAAGCGCTCTGCCGAGCTAAGCTACCAAAAAGCGATTGAGCGCCAGAGCGGTCCCGTGGATCGCAATGAGTGGGCCATGACACCGCAAACGGTTAATGCGTACTACAACCCGCCGCTCAACGAAATCGTCTTCCCGGCGGGCATCTTGCAACCGCCGTTCTTCGACTTGGAAGCGGATGATGCCATCAACTACGGGGCAATCGGGGCCGTAATCGGCCACGAAATTGGTCATGGCTTCGATGATTCCGGCTCGACCTTCGACGGCAACGGTGTCCTACGTAATTGGTGGACGGAAGAGGACCGCGCAGAGTTCAAGCGCCGGACCGGGAAACTGATCGCCCAGTACTCAGCGTTCAAGCCTTTCGATGATCTGGCCGTTAACGGGGAGTATACGCTTGGCGAGAACATCGGCGATCTCGGCGGTCTCAGCATTGGCTTACTGGCTTACAAGCTGTCCCTCGACGGAGCCGAAGCACCCGTTATCGATGGGTTCACGGGCGTGCAACGCGTATTCTTGGGTTACGGACAGGTGTGGCGTAACAAGTATCGCGAGGAAGCATTGCGCAACCAGATCGGTACCGATCCGCACGCGCCGTCGATGTACCGAACGAACGGTGTCGTTCGCAACGTCCCGGAGTTTTATGAGGCTTTTGATGTATCCGCTGACGATGAGTTGTATTTGCCGCCCGAAGAGCGGGTCAAGATTTGGTAACCGTCTACTGCTCGTGCTGGTGCTTGCCGCGGCGGTCAGCAGCAACGCGAATGCTCAGAAGAAAAGTGACGAAGTAAAGCTGACGTCCGCGCAGGTACTGGCACAAGCGACCGACGAGGACTGGCGCGATGTTGCCCCTGAAAATCTACTCGTTATGGACGTTGCCGGTTACGAGATCATCATCGAGCTGGCGCCGACGTTCGCGCCGAAGCATATCGAGAACTTAAGGACGCTGGTCTCGCAGAAGTACTTCGACGGCTTGGCCATCGTCCGATCACAGGACAACTACGTCGTGCAGTGGGGTGACCCGGCGGCAACCCCAGACGCTGTGCGGTCGCTGGGCGACGCGCAAGAACGCCTGAAAGGTGAATACGACCAATCAAGCCGCGCCATCGAGATGACACCGCTCGATGCAACGGACGCGTACGCCGATAAAGTGGGTTTCGTCGATGGATTTCCAGTGGCGGCAGACCGACGAAAAATTTGGCTTGCGCACTGCTACGCGATGGTCGGCGTAGGTCGCGGTAACGAGGAAGATTCCGGAAACGCTTCGAGTCTTTACGTTGTCACGGGGCACGCCCCGCGGCACCTTGATCGCAATGTAACGCTAATTGGACGCGTACTCGATAATGTCGAGGGGTTAAGCTCAATGCCGCGTGGCTCGGGGCCGCTCGGCTTTTACGAAAGCCCCGATAAGCCGATCAAGATCAGGTCGATCGTCCTCGCGAGCAACCTTCCGGAGGAAGAACAGCCCCGCTGGCAACGGCTGCGGACCGATACCGAAACGTTTAACGCATTGGTCGAGTCGCGCCGCACCCGCCACGAAGACTGGTTTCGTGAAAAAGTCGGCCGCATCGGCCTCTGTAACGTTCCGTTACCGACACGCCGAGCGCCGGCGTTAGAAGACGACGAGACGTCTTAGTCCGGCTCTTCAGCCGGCATGTGCAATCGCCCTAAAACGTCGGCGACGGGCAACGTCAATGTCTGTTCACTGCCGTCGTTGATACTGTAGTGGATAGTAACGGTTTGCGGCGCCGGGGTCACAGGCAAGAATAGGTTTAGCTGTTGCGGCTCACCGGGTTCAATCGTTTGCGGTAGCAGCGTCTGGATAGCGACAATCTCGCGATTCACGCGCCGGTTATTGCCGCTGCGAACAATGCCACCGACCGCCAGGATAGGCCCACCAATGACAATCGCGCCTGCGGCAGCCATTCCGGTTGCCGCACCAGCGCCAACGCTCGCACCGAGTGATGAATACAACCCTGCCGATGCCAGGCCCGCCGCGGCGCCGACTGTGCCAGCGGCGCCGGCTACGACGGAGATCCCGTCGATCCCTTGCCCAGGCACCGGTTCGATCCCTTCTTTTTTGAACCGCTTCCGAGTTGCCTTCGTTGCAGCAACCAGTTGTTCGCGTGCCGGTAGAGGCGCGTGTTTAGCGCCGAGGATGTCGACGACCGTCACGTCGACGACTCTGACCGGTGTTGGTCCGACCGCCGCAACACGGATGATGTACTGATCCCAGTACGCATTTTTCGCCCACGTGCCAGGACCACCGGGCACAATCACCCAATCGAGCGTAGCGTTGAGCGACTCATCGGACTGCGTTGCCAATACTTCGGCTTCGACCAAAGGCAATGGCTCTTTCAACATCTTCGACCCGCCGGCGCAGGCGCCTAGCAGCGCAGCGAGGGCAACGACGACGGCGGTACGAGTTAGGTATGACGTATTCATGCTTCGATGCTGCCATTGACGCAATTCGAAGGGCAACTGTCGCGCGGCAGGTTCGTTATAATCGGCGGAAATTCAAGCCTCGGAGGCGTTATGACGCGTGCCCTCGCCAGTTCATTCGCGCTGTTTTTATGTTGCGCTGCAGCAAATAGTGACGAAACGACAGCCATACGGTTATCGGAGCCTGTCGCCACCACCGATCGCTATGAGGACTTTGGCCAAGCATTGCCAGAGAACCCAGCGGCGCAACCGTTAGCGGCCGTGCTTGCGGCCTATTCTGGCGACAAGCAACCGGTTACCGTGACTGCACGAATCGAGCAAGTGTGCCAAAAGAAAGGCTGTTTTTTCGTCGCTCAGGATGGCGATGCGATCGCCCGAGTTACGTTTGTCGACTACAGCTTTTTCGTACCGACCGACAGCTCAGGCAAAACAGTGACGTTTGTCGGAACGATCGAGCAACATACGTTGACCGGCGATGAGGCGGCTCATATCGATGCCGACATGGGTGTTGAGAAAGACCATTACGGACCACGCTCGGAAACTCGTTTAGTAGCCACCGCGGTTCGTATTCCACGCTCATAGCGATCTAGGCGTTGTCGCAACGAGTAACGAGGTAGTCAGTTGTCTGATCCGAACTGTTATTGGCGCTCGAACTTGCGCCTCGTTAGCGTGTTACTGGTCGTTTGGTTCGTTGTCTCTTTTTTGTTTGGCATAGTTCTGGTCGAGCCACTCAATACCATCCGGCTCGGCGGCTTCAAGCTGGGGTTCTGGTTCGCCCAACAGGGATCGATCTACGTATACGTTGTTCTCGTGTTTGTGTACGCCGCACGTATGCGAACGTTAGATCGACAGCATGGCGTCGATGACGAATAAGCGAGTCGCTTAGGTGGACCTTAAAACCCTGACCTACCTGGTCGTGGGCGCGACCTTCGCCCTTTACATCGGTATTGCTGTTTGGGCTCGCGCTGCGACGACCAAAGACTTTTATGTCGCGGGCGGTGGCGTTCACCCCGTTGCCAACGGTATGGCAACGGCGGCGGACTGGATGTCGGCAGCTTCGTTTATTTCCATGGCCGGCATGATCGCCTTTCTCGGCTATGGCGGATCAGTTTTCCTAATGGGCTGGACCGGTGGGTATGTCTTACTCGCGATGCTGGTCGCCCCGTACCTGCGCAAATTCGGCCGCTTTACCGTGCCGGAGTTCATCGGCGATCGGTACTATTCGAAAGCGGCCCGGATCGTGGCTGTTATCTGCTTGATCGTCGCATCGGTAACGTACGTTATCGGCCAAATGAAGGGTATCGGCGTTGCGTTCTCGCGTTTTCTCGAAGTCGACTACGGCGTCGGCTTAGCCGTCGGCATCGCTATTGTGTTTTTCTACGCCGTCATGGGCGGCATGAAAGGAATCACCTATACCCAAATCGCCCAGTACTGCGTACTAATACTGGCTTACACGATTCCTGCGATCTTTATTTCACTGAACTTGACCGGCGTTGCGTTGCCACAAATCGGTCTTGGCGCGACGATGCTTGGCTCCGACGTCTATTTGTTGGATCGCCTCGACCAAATTGTCACTGACCTCGGCTTCGCTGAGTACACAACGACCGCTAGGCTAAGCCTAACCAACATGTTCATGTACACGTTGTCGCTAATGATCGGGACTGCCGGCCTACCCCACGTCATTATTCGCTTTTTCACTGTGCCGCGTGTGCGCGACGCTCGCTCGTCCGCCGGTTGGGCGCTGGTATTTATCGCCATCTTGTACACGACAGCGCCAGCGGTCGGCGCGATGGCACGGCTCAACTTAATCACCACGATCGAACCTGCCAGTGGTGAGAATCTGGTTTACGACGAGCGTCCGGATTGGTTCCGAAATTGGGAGAAAACGGGATTGCTCGAGTTCTCCGATAAGAACGGAGATGGTCGCGTCCAATACTCGGCTGACGCGACGGAAAACGAAATGACCAAGGTCGACCGCGACATTATCGTGTTGGCCAACCCCGAGATCGCCAAGCTACCGAACTGGGTCATCGCGCTGGTGGCCGCGGGTGGGCTCGCGGCCGCCCTATCGACAGCCGCCGGTCTCTTGCTGGCGATTTCATCGGCCATTTCTCACGACCTATTGAAAGGCGTGCTGATGCCTAACATCAGCGACCGCGCCGAGTTAAGGGCAAGCCGCCTCTCGATGGCCGGCGCTATCGCATTGGCTGGCTATTTGGGGTTCAATCCGCCCGATTTCGCGGCAGGGACTGTCGCCTTGGCATTCGGCTTAGCGGCGTCGTCGATTTTCCCAGCATTGATGATGGGAATTTTCTCAAAGCGCATTAATAAACAGGGCGCGATCGCCGGCATGCTCGCGGGTCTCGGCGTTACGTTGCTATATGTCTTTCAGCATACCGGCATCATGTTTGTCGCTAGCACGTCTTTCCTCGGTAGCATGTCCCCAAATTGGTTTTTCGGGATAGAACCCAATGCGTTTGGCGCCGTCGGAGCGATTGTGAACTTTGCCGTCGCTATCGTTGTGTCGCGGCTTGGCGCAGCGCCGCCCGTTGAAGTGCAACAGCTCGTTGAGAGCATTCGCGTGCCCGGTAACACCGAAGCGGCGTAGCGGCGCTGCACGGTACGAACTGCGGTGTGGAAGAATCCGCATGTCGTTGGCGCGTTGCTCGCAGCGCCAGTCCTTGCCCTACTCGCCTACTTTGCTGTCGACGCTGTGGTCCGTGAACCGGCCAAACCGGCTGCAGCAGGCGCAAGCTATCCCCTTGTCGCCGCCCCGAATTGCCGTCGTCGCAACGGCCAATGTCAACTGCGCAATGCGCAGTTGCGTATCGATTTAGTGACCACGCCGTCAGACAACGGTGTGGTGACACTGGAACTAACGTCGACGAACGCGTTCGATGGTGTGTTTATTGGCGACGGCACTGCTGATGCTAAACCAAAACCGTTCAATCGGATTGGACCGAAGCGGTGGACGGTTCGACTACCGTCGTCCATTGACACCGGCGAACTAAAATTCGTGGCGATCGCAAACAACACATCGTTTTATGCAGAACTACCGGCAGAATTTACTGGGCCGGATTAGTTTTCAGCGCTCTGACGCGGTCAAAGAAACTGCCGGTGTCCTATCGCTGGTGCCGAACACCGACATGGCGAACCCACCAAGATCGGCAAAAGCCGTTCCGCATTGGCCGCGTCATCACGAAAGACACGTACCGCCACCTTGACCTCGCGTAACGATTGCAACAACGTGGCGCGCCCATTAAAGATTTTTAACGTGACGGACGCAGCACCAAGCGGCGTACAATGTTGGCGTTTTCCGACGCCAGCGTCGTAGGCCGTGAATATTCTTATTGCTGAAGATGACCTCGAAGTCAGTTCCTATGTTGCTAAGGGATTACGAGAAGCTGGCCATAGCGTTCAAGTCGTTGACGACGGTGACACCGCACTGATCGAGGCTTCGCATGGCAGCTTTGACGTGCTTGTTCTCGACCGGATGCTGCCAGGCCTCGATGGCCTCAGTATCGTGAAAGCGCTGCGCGCGACCGGCAACACCTCACCGGTACTGATCGTGAGTGCGTTAGGGGAAGTCGATCATCGTGTGGAGGGTCTTAGAGCCGGCTCCGATGATTACCTGACTAAACCGTTTGCATTTAGCGAAGTTCTCGCGCGCGTCGAGGCATTAGGTCGCCGGCGAAATACCACAAGCGATGCGCCCACGTTGCAAGTAGCAGATCTCAAGCTCGATCGCTTGGCACGATGCGCGCACCGAGGCGGTTTGTTAATCGACTTGTTACCGCGCGAATACGCGTTACTGGAGTACTTGATGGACCATACGGGGCAAGTTGTCACGCGTACGATGCTCCTTGAAAAACTCTGGGGTCTTAACTTCGACCCACAAACCAATATCGTCGATGTCCATATATCGCGGTTACGACAGAAAATCGATAAAGGCTACGACAAAGCGCTCATTCATACGGTGCGCGGTATGGGCTATGTCATCCGCGACTGAACTGCCGCTGTATCGGAGTTCGAGTTTTCAACTCGCCATTCTGCTAACCCTTGTTATCTGGGGCATCTCAGCCAGTATTGCCATTGCCGTCGTCGCCCTCACCGAGCGGACATTGCTTAACCGTGTAAGCCAATCGATTGACGATGAAGTATCGGCACTGATCGACGTGACTCGCAACGACGACATAGAGCTGTGGGATTGGTTCGATGAGGACATTCAGCGCATGCTTATCGATACGGAATCGTTACACGCGCTCGAACCGGAAGCACACCTAACGGCCTACATTAGCGACTTGCGCGATATCGTCGCGAGTCCGGATGCCACCGCCAGTGCTGACGCCAATGCCAGATTGTATTTACTAGGCGTCGACGGCGACTTTGAGCCAGCGCGTTGGTTTGGCGAACTCTACATAGCGCTGCTTTTTGAAGAAGTACCGGACGAGCTTCGAGAAGACTTGTCTGACACCGTCGAACGTCAACTCCGACGGCTTCCGGTAGGAAAGCGCTGGGCAACAATGACACCAAGCGCTAGGTTGCAAATTCTGGTGGATGCGCTGCTGAGAGAACCGTATGCGGACGAGCGTTGTGTTGTTGTATTGGATAATCGTACAGCCGCAGACAGTACGGTCTTGTTAGACAATCCAGTTGTTTCGCGAAACGGATTTTTCGTTCTGGAGCTAGCGCCCCACTCCGTACTGGAAGCTCGGCAAAGACGTTGCTGGGTGCGACAACTGTCGCTACCTGATAACCGTGTGTTGCTGATTGGTCGCGTTGAAACAGAACTGGTTGACGCCGTTCAGACGATTCGACGTTGGCGAAACATGGCCATCGTAGTGAGCCTGTTGATTGCGATTGCGCTCGGGGCATTGCTAGGTCGACGTATTTTCGCGCGGTTGCATGATATCAATGCGCTGACGGCTGAAATCCGCGCCGGAAATCTCGAACGACGGTTACGTGTTAGCGAGCGCCGCGACGATTTCGACACGCTGAGTGAAAACATCAACGCTATGCTCGATCAGATCACACAGTTAATGGATGGCGTAAAACAGGTGTCGGACAACATTGCCCATGATTTACGAACTCCACTAACCCGGCTACGCAACCGCATCGAGCAACTGACACTCGTTGACAGCCCAAGACGCGAGGACGTGGTCGTACTCGCCGAACAAGCAGATGGCGTCTTAGCGACGTTTACCGCGTTACTACGAATTGCCCAATTAGAGCGGGGCAGCCGACGACGGCACTTCATTTCGTTCGACATGGTTGCTGTGCTCCGCGAAGTCGTTGACCTTTACGACGTCGTATTTGCGGAGCACGGGACTGTGTTATCAGCGACATTGCCTGACCCATTCACGGTCCACGGTGATCGCGACTTGTGGATGCAAGCATTTACGAATCTGCTCGAGAACTGCCTAAAGTACGCACCCGATAGCACCGCCGTTACAATTACCGTCACAGCCATAGGCCAACGGTGGCGAATCGATGTTCGCGACCAAGGGCCCGGCGTACCGGACCATGCCCTCGGTCAGTTAACTGAGCGCTTCTATCGAGTCAACGCCGACCGGACACTTCCAGGCACAGGGCTTGGGCTAGCGCTCGTCGCTGCCGTTTGCCAGCTCCACGATGCCGAACTGACGTTTATTAATGATGGTGGCCTTATCGCGCGAATCACGATCAAAAACACGGTGTAACCGAGGTACCTTGGTACGGCTCTTTGTTTGCCAAAGACTTGGGGCGATAGCGGCGACCATTCGTGGAGCAAGCGCATCTAGCATTAGACGAGCCGCTTAATGACCGCTAACCATGGATCATCGACTGTCACTGATACCGATCGGACTTTTGCTTTCATGCGACGCACTCGCCGACGCGCCTGACGACAGTGACGTGTTCGCGCTCGCGCGGGCCGCGGTCACCTTATCGCGCGAGGAGGAGGCAACTAGCGTTTGGCCCGGCATGGCTGAGTTGGACGAAGGGTTCGTTATCGTAACGCCGGATTACGAGACGGCGTATTGCTTTGACGCAGCACCCGGGTTTGTCCTGACCACGGAAATCGATAGCCTGGACTGCAAAGCGCATCGAAGGAAGCGCATTTTTCCGCAACAGATACAAGCCAGCCTCAACCTCTTTGGTGCAGAGGAAACGGTTATGACATCCGGCCCTGGCGCGCTCGGGCAAACACTTACCGATTGGCAATTACTGTTCATCCACGAGCGCTTTCACCAGTGGCAAAGCACGCTCCCGGACTATGCGGTAACGGTCAGCGCATTGGACCTTGCGGGTGACGACGACACCGGGATGTGGATGCTTACCTACCCGTTCCCCTACGACGGACCGGCGGTAAATGAACGCTTCGCCGAATTGGGCCGCGAATTAGCAAGATTATTCGCAGCAAAGGAGTTATCGCCAAAAGACATCGACCGGTACCGATCGCTCCGCGAAAAGGCTTTTGCCACGCTTAGCGACGCGGAACGTCGCTACGCTGAGTTTCAGCTTTGGAAGGAGGGTGCGGCGCGCTGGACCGAATTGGCCGTTGCTGACGTCTTGGCCAACAGCGAGCTAACCGACACTCAGCGCTTCGCTGCCGCCGCTGATGCTCGACGCGGGCAGATTCAGGAAATACTGAACAAACACTCATTCGCAAGCGCCCAGCGCGGCCTGTTCTACGCTTTGGGCGCCGCCGAATGGGAGCTCGTTGAGCGAATCGACCCCACCTGGCGCGAACGCTATGGCGATACCGCGCGCTTCGTTATGGATAGCGCCCTTACCGGCGACGGTGACTGCCGCTCAGTTGCCGGGTGTTAGTTTCAACAATCGACCGAGGTCACCGTCTTCCAGTACCCAGATCGCACCATTCGGGCCCTGCTCTATTTCGCGAATACGCTTGCCCATCGAATAGCGCTCGATCTCTTCGGCGTTATCGTCGCCCAAACGTACCCGCACAATTGACTGCGACGACAAGCCGCCGATAAACCCGTTGTCTTTGAAGTCCGCGAATAAATCGCCGTCATAGATCATGAAACCGGCCGGTGAAATTGCCGGCACCCAATAGGTCTTAGGCGCCTCAAGATCGGGACGCGTATCGTGGTCCGGGATCGACTTACCGCTGTAGTGATCGCCGTTAGAGACCAGCGGATAACCGTAATTCTTGGTCGGTATAACGAGGTTAAGTTCATCGCCGTGGCGTGGACCCATCTCGTGATTCCACAGACGACCCCTATTGTCGAACGCCAGACCAAGCGGGTTACGGTGACCCAGCGACCAAATCTCAGCGGTAACGCCGCCTTGGTCGAAATACGGGTTGTCTTGCGGAATGTCACCGTCGGGATGTAAGCGAATGATCTTGCCGAGATTACTCTGCATGTCCTGCGAAGGATCAAATTTTTGCCGCTCGCCGGACGAGATGAATAGATATTGGTCGTCGGAAAACGCGAGACGATGACCATAGTGACCGCGGCCGGTAACTTTCGGGACTTGGCGCCAAATAACCTGCGGATCGATTAATTCGGCATCGCCGTCATCAGCCGACAAGAGTGCTGTTGCGACGGCTGCACCACGGGTGTCACCGTCGCCGGCTTCTGCGTAGCTGTAATAGATGCGTTTTGAGCGCTCGTAGTCGGGACTCAGGATGACGTCGCCGAGCCCACCTTGACCGCCGAAGTCGACATCAGGCAGCCCGCTGACCTCGCCAAGTACCGTACCGTCGGTGGCGACGATGAGCATCTCGCCTGGCTTGCGGGTGATCAACAGGTGGCCATTCGGCAGAAACGTCATGGCCCACGGTTGATCGATCGTGACGATCGGTTCAACGTCAAACGGCCACTCGTCGGCACTGATACCTTGCGATTCGGCGCCACACGCTGCCAACAGCGCGCTCGCAAACACCCATACACGTTTCATGCGTCTTCTCTCCATGACCACCGGATTCGGTGGCCTCGCAATAAGTTTAGCTGACCCAGCTCACAGTTTTACTAACGGTTCGTCGCAAACGCCGTGCGCTGCGAACCGGTTCACAGCGGCTCGCCACCCAGCACGGTCAGATCGACGGATGGCAAACGTATCGAATGTTCTGCAGTTTCCGACCGCTCGCGCGCGCCGACTCGCCACGTGTCCGCAATGCGGCAAGATCTCGGGCACCCGCCGGATCGGACGATTGCTATGGGCATATTGCGAGGCACACGAAGCCCGCTGGGTCGTGCGTGACTTCGAACAGCTGCCGGTATCGGAGTCGCCGACTGACGTAACCGAGTCACTGGCACTGCTATCGCAATTCGCAGAAGTTGGTTGCTAAGCCAAGCTCTGCACGAACACTGCGAGAATCCCGAGCGGACAAATAAACCGAACGTAGATCGGCCAAATTTTCCAAAACAGCGTGTCCGCGACCTCCGGATGACCCTCGCGGAGCTCGCCGAGAATTTGGTCGCGCCGCCATACCCAGCCTGCGAATAGACACAGTACCAACGCCAATAATGGCTGCGAATAGCGGGTAGCAAAGGTGACGGCTAACCCGAACAAAGTGCCGAAGTTTGCGACGATCGTCAGACTCATCGCCGTGATGAACCCACCGGCCGCCAACGTGGCACCGAGTCGCGGTAGCCGCCACTCCTCCACGACGTAGGCAACTGGAACCTCCAGCAAGCTAATGGACGACGTTAACGCAGCGATCGTCATTAGCAGAAAGAACAGCGTGCCGACGATGGCACCGGCACCACCCAAGGTATCGAACAGGGCCGGCAATACCGTGAAGATCATCGTGTCTTCCGATATCAACGCACCGGCTTCATCGAAGATAGTGACGCCATTGGCGGCGGCAACATACATCGCCGGAATTATCAAAAGACCTGCTAGAAAAGCCACGGCAATATCGATCAGAGTCACAGCCATACCAAGGCGAACGAGATTCGCGCGCTTACTGCAGTACGAGCCGTAGATCAGCATAGTGCCGACGCCGATCGACAGCGAAAAAAACGATTGACCCATGGCGCTCAGTAGCAGATCGGGTTGCAAGGCGGCACTCAAGTCCGGAACTAGGTATTGGCGTAGCCCTTCCATGGCTCCATCGAGCGTTAACACCCAGACGATCAGGACAGCCATGATCACGAACAGCGATGGCATCAGACGTGTCGACCATTTCTCGATCCCACCGCGTACGCCGCCGCAAATAATGGCCGTGGTTAACGCCATGAAAACGACGGTGAACAACACATTACGGCCAAAGCCGAATGTCACCATCCACGTTGCAGTCTCGGCTTGACCGACGCCCTCCGCGAGCGGCGCCAAGAAAAAGGCAATCATCCAGCCGGCAACGATCGCGTAGAACGACAGCAACACGCAGGCCGTCAGAATCCCGGCGAAACCGGTCAGCGCACCGAGGGGGGCGAGTTTGCCCGTGACCCGCCGTAATGCCGGCACCGCATTCGATTTCGCGTAGCGGCCAATTAAGAACTCCGCCATCAACGTTGGATAAGCCAACAGAAACGTCAGGATCAGATAGACCAGTAAGAAGGCGCCGCCACCGTTCGACGCCGCCTGCGTTGGAAACCCCCAAATGTTGCCGAGGCCGACTGCCGATCCCGCTGCCGCCAACACAAACCCGATTCGGGAACTAAACTCCCCGCGAACCGCCGCCATCGACTACCCCTACCGTTACGATGCCGTAACGGTAGGGGAGCGATCACGATGAGTAAAGGGACGAACGGGCTTAGTCGCTGGTTTCGTCCGACCAGTTCTGCGGGACACGCTGGATCTTGTTGGTGTCGTAACCTTGCTCGCGCAGAAACTTGATATGGCGGAAGTAGTCATCCGGCGAAATCTCCGGCGTACGAGCCATAATCCAGACATAGTCGCGCTTGGTCCGACCAATGATCGTCTGTTGGTACTGATCGTCGACGTACAACACCCGATACTCCGCCTTAAACGGCCAAATGAACTGCATACCCCAGACGGCGTTTGACTCAACATCGCGAATATACCCGGTCGGGTTATAGACCTTTCGCTTGCCGTCGAAGCCGCCTTTGTTGAAGGAAAACGTTGTGGCGATCGTACCGTCGTCAGCGAGTGCGTAACTCTCAATGGCGTTGTAAGCGTTTTTCTCAACGAACGTCGGGATGTTGGCGATTACGTACCAATCACCCATAAACCGTGGCAAATCGACGTTAGCGGCGGTCTCAATCGGTGGCGGTGCAGAAGCGCAGCCGCTAACCAGTGCCGAGAATGTAAGCAACGACGTCGCATAAAGTTTAGATGTCATTGCGAATAACTCCTTGCGGCAAGCTGATCCTCGTATCCGCCAGCGTTATGTCATCGCGCAAGCGATAGCGGATAGTCCGATCGCCTTTCGCCGGCGCTTCGAGCGCCAACCAACGGTCTGTCTCAGCGCCATACCACAGCTTGATCACGCCTTTGCCAGTGTCGATGTCGTACCGTACGGCAGGGTAGTCGCCACCCGCAGCGCGGATCGTCTCTTCCCCTACCCGCCGAATTTCAACCCGCTGGTAATCACCGGTCTGCGAGTTGAGCAACGCCGACTGTTCGATGATCGCCGGGTTCCAGTAGGCGAAACTCATCATGCAATCCGTCGTGATGGTTTCTTCGCCCGTCTTGCCATCGACCAGAAACCCGTCCTCGGAGGCGCTTCCCGCTACCGATAACTTGTCGCCGTTACTATCGGTGTCCGCGTTCAGCGAAACCAGACAGCCATCGCGCCATCGCTCGGTGCTCTGGTGACGGTATCGAAAGGCATTGATGAATAGGATCTTCACATCGAACTTGGCGTCTGAGCGCAGCTCAATCGAATCTCCACCCTGGATAAGCTCGAAGCGATGAATGCCGATCTTTCTTTTGTCGAGCATCACATCGAACGCCCAGCGCTCGACCGTGGATGGCACACCAAAATCCTCGGCAACAGCCGCTGTGGCTAGCAGCAATGACAGGCCCATCGTCGCGAGTGAGCGGATCATGCTTGACCTCCAGTGACGGCTGGTGTCAGTGGCGTCGCAGAGTGTCCGTTAAAGTAATCGGCGATTCGCAGCATGGCGGGCACTAGCACAGCCCAGCCAATGCTAATAACGACGATCGCGAGTACCGGCTGTGGAAATACAACGGCACCCACCTTCTCGCCCGCAAGGAACGACAGCGGGCCTCCGATTCCACCGAACGCAAGGGCAAGCCAGGGGCTCCTTTTCATCCAACGCATACTGACGTTCAACGTCGTCGCGAAGAGAATCCACATGGCGACGATCCAATACGGGGCGATTGGCGCGTTTGGCGTTTCGGCATAAACGAGGACACCCTGCGCCGTCAGCACAGACTCCCAGACAAGG
The DNA here is from genome assembly GCA_038749025.1 of Pseudomonadota bacterium. Lineage (GTDB taxonomy): Bacteria > Pseudomonadota > Gammaproteobacteria > Steroidobacterales > Woeseiaceae > JBCAXA01. The sequence continues at coordinate 42,086 of JBCDIL010000001.1, forward strand.
CCAACGACGGCGGCAGCGATCAGCAACCACAACTCACGGCCTGGTTGCTGCGCTTTGATAAGGTTAATGGCGGCGATGCCAACAATCGTCACCGCACCGATCCAAGCCGACCCGTAGGCGGCGCTGAACACGGCAGCAACCCAGCCAAGCTTGAACAGCAATAAATTGAGAATCGTGAAGTTCATCGGTTTACACGCTACTGGTGGAACATGTTGACCACTATGGCGGTAGATGTGTGAAACCTTAGTTCTTCAGTCGTGAACACCCTGTGAAACGGGCTCAATTCGGCCGTCTACGAAGTCGATAGTGACCTCTGTGCCGCGGCCAAGCTCGCTTATGACAGACAGCGGCCAACCAAAACGGTCGGCGAGCCGTTTAACAATAGTCAGCCCAACGCCATGGCCACCGCGGCGTCGCTGCCCGGGATTGGCACGGAAAAACGGCTGAAACATGTTTTCGACGGCATCGGGCTCCATGCCAGGACCGGTATCGGCCACCGTCACCTTGGAGCCATCGATCTTGATCGTTACATCGCCGGCGTCGGTATAAAGCAGTCCGTTGCGAGCCAAATTACCGATAATGCTGGCGATAACCTTCTCGGGCGCGGCGACGAACAGACGATTGCTCGCCTCGTGATGTATTTGTACCGGTTTGGCGCCGGTCAATAAGCGGGTTCGTTCGGTCTCACCGACGACGACGTCATTTACGACAACCCAATCGTCGCGCATCTGTTGCACCGACTCACGCGCGAGTAACAAGAAGGCCTCCGTTAGCTCTTCCATGTCTTTCGCCGACTGGCGAATTCGCTGGATATGGGTCATCGCCGTATCGCTTAGACTCGCGTCGGCACCAATGACGTCGGCGGCCATTCGAATGACTGTTAGTGGCGAGCGGAGCTCGTGACTCGCATCGCGAGTAAAATTGCGCTCGCGTTCAGCGAATGACTCGAGACGTTTGGCAAGATTTTGTAAAGCGCCGTACAACAGGTCGATTTCGTCATCGCTGCCCGGTGCCGCACCAAACAGGCTAGCGTCTGGTTGGCTGGGATCAAGTTTCTGAACTTGGTCTGCTAGTGCAATGACCGGTGAAACGGCACGCCGAGATACGCGATAGGCCGAGAACAACGACAAGTAAATGACGATCAATACGATCACCAGCGGCAGCAAACCAAAGGCAAAAACGAGCTCATTGACTTGGCGAGCCTTAAACACAAGATAAAGCCGGGTACCGTCGTGTTCTGTCACGAGTGCCACCTCGCTATCGACACCTGACTGGCGATGAAAACCCGTTGGTAAATTCGCCAGCGATGCGGGTGGTGGCCGCTCGGACTGGTCGCGGTAAGCGATCATATTGCGGGTTTCGGGAAGCGGCATCGTCGAGTCTTCCGCGTAGCGCTGCCAGTAGTAATCCGCTTCCGTGCGCAGCGCTTGTTTCGTGAGCACATCTTGTGAGACGACCGCCACAGCGATTACGCCGAACAAAGCGGCGACACTGATGTAGATCGCCTGCAGCAGAAACTCGCGACTGAGACGTTTGCCAAGACCATGTTGCGCCATCGGCTCGGTCGCCTAGTTGTCGGCCATGCGATAACCCGAGCCTGCGACAGTATGCAGCAGCGCTTTGTCGAACGGCTTGTCGATGGTCTTACGGAGGTTGTACATGTGTGAACGCAATGCGTCGCTGTCGGGAACGATGTCGCCCCAAACGGCTCGCTCGAGGTCTTGACGGCTGACAACGCGAGGCGCCGCTTTCAGCAACGTCGTTAGCAGCTTCAATCCTATCGGTGTGAGAGACAGTGACTGCCCGCGGCGACTGACTTCCATCGTCCCGGTATCGACAGTCAGATCGCCGAGCTCCAACGTTTCGCGAACCAAACGACCGCGAATACGCCGTAAGGTCGCGCGAATACGCGCCTCGAGTTCGGTGATCTCGAAGGGCTTAACCAGGTAGTCATCCGCGCCTGCTTCAAGTCCGGCGATCTTGTCGTCGAGCGTATCGCGCGCTGTCAGCATCAGTACGGGCGTGTCGCGGCTAGCCTCATTGCGTAGCTTGCGACAAACCTCGACCCCATCGATCCCGGGCAGCATTAAATCGAGAATAATCGCGTCGAAACTGCCAGTCACCGCCAGATGCAATCCGGTCACCCCATCGGCGGCGTAATCCATCGTGTAACCGCGGGCTTCAAAGAAGTCGCAGATCATCGCTGCGATGTCGTGGTTATCCTCAATCAGGAGCAGCGAGGTAGCTTCGGGCATTAGTGGGTCCTTATTAATTGGCATGCACGCTACCTCCTGACAAATGACGAATGGGTGAAGTCCAGGTCGCTGCACCACAACGGAACCTTGACTCGACGTTGGTGCACCACAGCAGACAACTGAAACGACAAGCAGCGGCCACGGGTGATCGGAGCAATTTCAACGACTCTCGCGATACAAACGCTAAACGATTGAAACCTTTCGAGAAACAAAATTTTGCAGGTCTTGCTTCGAATTTTGGCACGGGCCTTGCTTTGTTACTAGCAACAAGACGCATCGTAAACGGTGCGCAGACATTGCCGGCACGGGTGTATTTCCAGGTATTCCCCCCCTATAAACCCGTGTTGCACATCCGTGTCGGCAAACCAATGTGTCGATGGCCCGCGCGGCAGCGCGGCGCTGGTGAGGCGAGGGGTGCCGCCCCGTTGATGGGGTCAGCGGGGCGGCAATGTAAACTCGCCCAATCGGTTAATTTCAACGAAAGCTGCCATCAGGTGGTACATCGAACTGGCGGGCGACCGAGCGTCGATAACCACGTTCTTCGCATCGAGGCGATCGACGTAGGTTCCTGCGACCGATAATTGAAACTGACCTAGCAAGGCTGTAATAGCATGCGTTGCATGTTGCAGCGCTGCCGTATCGCCGCGCGAATAACGGACACAGCTCGCCTTGATGTACTCCGTCATCGGCCACAAACGCCGGGTTTGCTCACGCGGCGACGCGTCGACGTTGAGCGTATCGATCATGACGCCTTTGTTGAGACCGGCACCGATGGCGGTCTCGTAGAGCCGTACCTGCATCGCCTCGGTGTCAACACCAGTAAGACGTTGATACCAATCGAGCAACCATACCCACTCGAGTAAATGGCCTGGCTCAGCCGCATTGTCCGCTGGATCGTCTGGACGCGACCAGTCAGTTCGAAAGTACTCGAGCACGACACCGTGATCGGCATCGAAAAACACACGCTCGAAGAGTGCATACATGGCGCTCGCCCGATCGAGCCATTGCTCTTCCTCGGTCGCTTCGAACCAGGCCATAAACGCTTCGAACAAATGCATGTGCGGGTTCTGGCGACGCCATGGCGCGTCGTAGTCACCCTCTAGCCAACCTCCGCTTGAGTGAGCCAAAGTCGCATCGAGCATGGCGACAATAGCGTTGGCTCGCTCTTTCGCGATCAGCTCACGCTGAGTGCGGTAGTACCATGCCGTCGCCAGCAGATAAAAAGCATGGTCATACAAATCGAGGCGCGAATCGTTTATGCCGTCCGGCCATACCAAGGTGTGGCCGTACCCCGCTCGCTGCTGGCAGCGGCAATGCGACTCCAAAAATTGCCATAAGTCTGCACTCACCGATGGTGCGTCGGCATAGCAGCCATACTCGTCGGCCACGGCGTATACAAATAACTGCCGGGCCTGCACACGAACACGCGTCGGTACAGTGAAATCGACCGAGCCATCCGCCTCGACTCGCTCGATGCTTCCGCCATGGCGCTCGTCACGACCATCGGTTGCCCAGAACGGTAGCGCCGCTGCCGTTATCCAATGCCGATAGCGCGCCGCGGCCGCTGCATAGTCGGTGAACATGTCTGCTTCGTGGTCTGTCATCGATACCTTTGACGTTAGGCGTCTATGCCCGGCTCGGGAACGTTACCGCGCACCAAGAACGAGGCCAGCCCCTCGGGCACATCGACTTCGGTCTCAACGACTTCGGCGACCTGGGCGTGAATCGGGCCTTTGCGGCACCACACTAACCAGCGCACAACAGCGCTCTCTCGACCACACACCAATGCCTCGACGACACCGTTGTCGCAGTTACGTATCCACCCGGTTAAGGCCTCGCGGCTCGCCTCACGAGCCCCTGAGGCGCGGTACCACACGCCTTGGACTTTGCCGGAAATCACGACATGGACGCAGCGCCTCGGCTCTGGTGGTGGTGGCTGTGCGCGATTAGCCATGCAGTGCAAACTCAACGGCCGCTGCAGAATGTGCATGCATCGTATCGACCAGCGGTATCGACGTGTCGTCTGGCGGCACCAACATGCCGATCTCTGTACATCCCAGAATGACGGCCTGCGCACCACGCTCAACAAGCTCGCTGATCACGCGCTGGTAGTACTCGCGTGACGGGTCGATAACGGTCCCTAGACACAACTCCTCAAAGATAATCCGATCGACCTCCGCTTGTTGCGACTCATCGGGGACAAGCACATCGAATCCATGCTTGTCACGCAGTCGCGATACGTAGAAATCGGCTTGCATGGTAAATCGAGTGCCGAGAAGCCCAACACAGTCAATACCACCGACACGCTTGAGACTGACGGCCGTTGCGTCGGCGATATGCAATAGCGGGATGGCGACCGCAGCCTCAATGGGTGCAGCGAGTCGATGCATCGTGTTGGTGCACAGAACCAGTGCCTCGGCGCCGGCGTGTTCGAGCCGCTTTGCCTCGAACACCAGCCGCTCACCGATCGCGTCCCAAGCGTCATTGCGCAGCAACGCCTCTAGCTCGGCGAAGTCGACGCTAGACAGCAGCAAGGCGGCCGAGTGCAGTCCGCCAAGCTGCTGACTGACTGCCTTATTAATGGCTCGGTAATAGAGCTCTGTGCTCTCCCAGCTCATGCCGCCGATCAGCCCAAGGACCCGCATAGCACCTTCTCGATAACGCGTGTTAGTACTGTAGCGTGGACAGGGTGTGACGCACCATCATTGGTGTCAAAAAGTGTGTCCGAGTCGACTTAACGCCGAGTGCGGGTTGGCGGTGGCGGACCCGCGTCATCGTTGGACTGTCCGCCACCGCCGATCCTCGGGGGGCTTAACGCTGAGCGGCGATTAACGCCGATTGCATGGAGCTCACTACCTGACGATTAGCGCTAACGATGTCACGGATATCGGTAGCGCTCAGATTTGAGAAATGCACAAAACTGTTGGTCTTTAGCTGATCAGCCGCGGCAACGGCTGCCTCGCATGCCGGCAATGCAAGATCGAGCGCGCCGGTCTTTACACGGGCGACACACAATGACGTCGCGTTCACAACTCGTAAGAATGCGACGTTAGAGCGCTGGCGTTTCTCCGCGATCGCGATCGCTGTCGTGTAGCGTTCCGACAAGACCGCTCGCGAACTGGCAAACCCCTCGAAGACCTGCATCTCGGTCGTGGCATTAGCGCTGACGGCAGCGCCCATTGCCAAACAGAAGACCAGGGACTTTCGCAATAAATGTGGCATCGGTGAGTTACCTCAATGGTTGGTAAGAAATCACCTTCCACGCTAGAGGTCCGCACAACTGCCGACAAACGAAAAATTTTGCGCCGACACATGAATACGATTTAGGCATCCGCTAACGCCGCTGACAAACGCGTAACGACGGTTCGGAATTGAGCTTCGTCCGACGGCCGCGGTCGGGTGCTGAGGTAGTAAGCATCGCCGGTCGCTAAGCCATCATCGAGAAGGCGGACCAACGCATTGCGCCGAAACCATTGTTGGGCGAGCGCTTCGGGAACTAAAGCGATACCAAGCCCTTGCTCCGCCGCGCGGACCACCGCAAACATCGAGTCTAGCTGTACAACGCGAGCGGGCAACTGCAAACGTACGCGGCGGGCCGCGAAAAAACGTCGCCAAGCGTTGGCGCGAGATTGGTGTACGAGCAGTGTCTCATTCGACCATGTAGCGATCGATGCGGTTTGCAGTCGCTCGGCCAGCGCCGGCGCGCAAGCCGGAACCAATGTCAGTCCGAAAAGTTTTTCACTCGGATACACAGTCGGCGGTTGATCAGCCAGCAGGACGGCAATGTCTGCCGCATCGGGGTGCCGGTCAGGCTGGCCGTCCATCGTCACGACGTCGAGTTCATAGCCGCTGGCGGAGGCCACCAATCCCGGCAGGTGTGGCAATAGCCGCTCGGTCGCAAAAAACGGCGGCGCCGCAAAACGCAGTACCGTTGATGATGTGCGGCCGAACAGACTGTCGCAAACGCCACCGACTTCGCGGAGCAGCGGGTCTATCTGCTCGAACAGCGCCTCCCCTTTCGGCGTTAGCGCCAAGGCCCGCGTCTGCCTCACAAAAAGTGCGCTACCCAGTTCGCTCTCAAGCGATCTCACCTGGTGGCTGACGGCAGATGCCGTTATATAAAGTGTTTCCGCCGCTGTTTTGAAACTGCGGTGTCGTGCTGCCTCGCAGAAAACGCGCAACCCGCGCAAAGAAGGCGTCATGACGATTCCTGTAAATGTTCCATGGACTTTTCCGCTATGCAGAAACCGTTCCCCCCGTGGAACCCGCGAAACGGCTCCGTGAAACCGGGAAGATGCACTGTGTTGCGCCATGGCCGCACCACGATTGCGCAGCACCTGCATTGTCATGCAGGTACGCATTTGACCGCTGTTGTACCGACCGTCATGATCGCCACCGCCCAAAGGTCAGGAACCACCGATGATTAGCGCTATTCGCCATTTTCTTAAACTGGAGGCCGCAAGCGGCATCTTGCTGGTCGGCTCGGCCGTTGCCGCCATGATGATCGCGAATACGCCGCTCGCTACAACCTACGATCAGCTGATTGGGTTACCACTCGAGATTCGCGTCGGTAATTTTGAGATCGCCAAGCCGTTGTTGTTGTGGATCAACGATGGCTTGATGGCGCTGTTCTTTCTGCTAGTCGGCTTGGAGCTGAAGCGCGAGTTTATCTCCGGCGAGTTATCGAAGCCGGGCGCTTTCGCGTTTCCGGCCGTCGCCGCGGCAGGTGGCATGATTGTCCCGGCGGCGATTTATGCTTGGCTGAACTGGGACAACCCAACCGCATTGGCTGGCTGGGCAATCCCAGCTGCAACAGACATCGCCTTCGCACTCGCTATTCTGACGCTGCTCGGGGATCGAGTTCCGCTGACGCTGAAGATCCTGCTGACGTCGATCGCCATCTTCGATGATCTCGGCGCCATCATCATTATTGCGTTATTTTATACAAGCAATCTATCGCTGACTGCACTGTTGATTGGGGCTGCCTTTATTCCTGTGTTGTGGTTTCTCAACCACCGTGGCGTTAAAGAAATTACCCCATACCTATTTTTCGGCTTATTGATGTGGATCGCCGTCTTGAAGTCGGGCGTGCACGCGACGCTGGCGGGCGTCGTGCTGGCGCTGTTTATTCCGGCAAAAGGTAAAGAGGGTGAAAAGTCACCGCTGCTCAAACTTGAGCACGATCTCCATACAACGGTCGCCTACTTCGTGCTACCGGTGTTCGCTTTTGCAAACGCCGGGCTAGCACTCGGCGGCGTCGACATGAGTTCGATCCTGCACCCGGTTCCGCTGGGCATCATTCTTGGTCTCGTCGTGGGCAAACAAATCGGCGTTTTCGGCTTTTGCCGCATCGCCGGCCTTTTCGGCCTTATTCGATTGCCGGAGGGACTGACTTGGCCAAAGGTTTACGGCGTATCGATGTTGTGCGGCGTCGGCTTCACGATGAGTTTGTTTATTGGCTCGTTGGCCTTTGAGGAAACCGGTGAGAACCTATTGTTTGATGAACGGCTAGGCATCATCGTTGGGTCGCTGATTAGCGGCATCGGTGGCTACCTGGTGCTGCGCGCTAGCAGCTCATCGAAAGCGGCATAAGTCTTAGCCACTCGGATCGGGACGTCGTCTTAGAGCCGGCGGTGCCTGGCGGCGACAACGCTCAGAACAGTAGCGAACGTTGTCCCAGTCTCGCGCCCATTTCTTGCGCCACGCAAATGGGCGCTCGCAAACGGGGCAGATTTTCGTCGGTAACTCGGATTTCTTCATGCGTCGCCATCCAACGGTAAATCGAGGTTCTTAGGTACCGCACGCCGCGACCGTTGGCCACGCTTGCGACTGCCGTGCTTATCGAAAATAGCACGTGCCTCGTCGCGAAACGCCCCACCGCGACGCACCTGCCAAATTCGCTTACGCGCATCGCGCGCCGCAGCCAGATGGTCGATAACAGGTCGCGGATAAGTCTTTCCGAGAATTCGATCGGCCTTGTCCCATCGCCATGGCTCCTGAACAAAAGCGTCCGGCACTTCAGCGAGCTCGGGTAGCCAACGGCGTACGAAGCGGCCGCTGGGGTCTTGGTCGTAACCCTGCTTAACGGGATTGTAGATGCGCACCGCGTTGATGCCGGTGCTACCGCTTTGCATTTGCACTTGCGACCAGTGAATGCCGGGTTCGAAATCGACGAAGTGCCGCGCCAAATGCAGACCCGGCTGACGCCAATCCAACCACAAGTGGTAGCTGGCAACCGCCATCAACATTGCGCGCATACGAAAGTTGAGCCAGCCGGTGGCGATGAGCATACGCATACAAGCGTCCACGAACGGCAAGCCGGTCTCGCCACGACACCACGCGGTAAACAAGTCCGATGAATCTGCGGCAGGGCGGAGGCCGCGATACGCCGAGTGCAGATCAGCAAACTCCATGTTCGGCTGATCCTCGAGCTTTTGCATGAAATGACAATGCCAGTGCAAACGTCCTGAAAACGATTTCAGTGACGCACGCCACGTCGCGGCTCCAGGCACGTTGCTGTCGGCCAAGTGTTGACGGCGAAATTCGTTCGCTTGGTGGGCTTCGCGCATCGCCAACGCGCCCCAGGCAAGATACGGCGACAGTCGTGAGCAGGCGTCAGCACCGTCATCCGGACTCGACATCGCGCGCCGGTAGTCGCGCCCGCGTTCGGTCAAGAAACTATCCAGTGTGGCCAATGCGGCACGTCGACCACCGTGCTGGGGATTCGCAATACCATCAGGCGACAGTTTGAGTTCGGCGGCGGTTGGCAAGCGCTCGGTGGCGAGGGCCCGCGGTGCGGGTTGCAGCACCGGCGGAGCTGTGAGCGGTTCGTTCATACGTCGATCCCAGCGTCCCGCCCAACCGCGTCTAGCGGCGAGCGGTCGGATGACACCGCCCTGCGGCAGCTCCGTCCAAACCACGCTGCGCTCACGGCACCACGCTGCAACCTGTCGGTCGCGCGCATACGTCCAATCATTGCCGGTTTCTTGGTGCGACCACAGGTCGAAATCGCCGAGCTCGTCGTGAAGCGCCGCAAGTACATCACCGATTTGCCCGACACGTACGACCAGTGGCTGCCCAAGCGCCGCCAAATCGGTCGCCAGCTCATCGAGACACTCGGCAACAAACTGCCATTGGCGAAACGACGCATCGGACTGGCGCCATAACAGCGGTTCGACGACGTACAACGGTACGACCGGTCCATTCGCACTCGCCGTCGCCAACGGTCGATGGTCCGCCACCCGGAGGTCGCGCTTAAACCAAACGATCTGGGCCCGCACGGTCATTGTGCGTCGACTGCAGCGAGTTGCTTGCGAAATCGCTCAGCGTCGCCACGGATAGCCTCACGTCGCTCCGGATCCATCTTCCGCAGTTGCGCGTAGATTAGGCTCATCCGATGGTTATCCGCCAATCGATCCGCATGCTTATCGAGGAAATCCCAGTACAAGTAATTGAACGGGCAGGCGTCGTGGCCATTACGCTGCTTAACGTCGTAACGACAGCCTTTGCAGTAGTCTGACATTTTATTGATGTAAGCGCCGCTGGCCGCATAGGGCTTCGTCCCGATAACACCACCGTCGGCAAACGTTGCCATACCAATGGTATTTGGCATTTCGACCCACTCGTAGGCGTCGGCGTAAACGGCCAGGTACCAGCGATGAATTTCCACGGGCGCAACGCCGAGCAACATCGCAAAGTTACCGGTAACCATCAGCCGCTGAATGTGGTGCGAGTAGGCGTGGCGCCGTGTCTGTTCAATCGAACCGGCAATGCACGCCATCTCGGTCGGCGCGCCCCAATACGCGGCCGGTAGGCGTGCCTCAGCCGCGAAATAGTTACTGTCCGCGTAGTCCGGCATTTTCAGCCAATAAACGCCACGGACGAATTCACGCCAACCGATCAACTGGCGAATGAACCCTTCGACGGCATTGATCGGCGCAAGCCCGGCGTGAAAGCGCCGTTCGGCTTCGCGGCAAAGCGCCAGTGGATCGAGCAACCCGAGGTTAACGTAGTGCGACAGCACGCTATGGAACAAGAAGGCTTCGTCGTGCACCATCGCGTCTTGAAAATCACCGAACATTGGGAGCGCCGTTTCGAAGAAATGCTCGGCAGCGCGCTCGGCATCAGCGCTCGTCACAGCGAACCAGAAGGGCTCGATGTCACCGAAGTGATCCGCGAAACGTGCGCTGACCATCGAGATGACATTTTGAGTGAGCGCATCGGGGTTAAACCGCAACGGCTCCGGAAACTGCGTCCCGGATTTAGGCGGCTTGCGGTTGTCTTTGTCGAAATTCCATTGCCCGCCAATCGGCTCGCCACCGTCGACCAAGAGGCCGGTTTTACGCCGCATCACCCGATAAAATTGCTCCATGACAAGCTGCTTTCGCCCGCTCGCCCAGTCCTTAAACTCTGCGACGGTCGCGACGAAACGCGGATCGGGCAATACCGCAACGCTGACGCCAAATAGCTCTTCCCATCGTTCGACCATTTGCAACACGCGATACTCCGATGGCGTCGTAACCACAATGGCATCGGCTGGGTGCTGATCGAGATAGGCTGCCAAGGTTGCCGAGAAGCTATCGCCGCTCGTCGCACTGTCGAGATTGATGTAGTCAACCCTGTGGCCGCGATCGCGTAGTTCATTGGCGAAGTGGCGCATCGCCGAGAAGACCAGTACCAATTTTTTGGGGTGATGCGGGACTACCGTCGCTTCGTCCGCAACCTCCATCATGAGGAAGGTATCGTCATGGGCCGCCTCTGTGACGACCGGCAAGCTGTGGCTCAGTTGATCGCCAAGCACGATCCGTAGCGTGGTCATGACTGACCTCCTGACACTTAAGCGGAGACTGTGGCGCCTCGGTAAAACCAGGGCAAGTGAGTTTTCTGGACAAAAAAGTGGCTTCGAATGGCGCTACTTTCCGTTGACGGCCGCAACCGCGACGAGGCGGGCGTAGCGCGCGGGTTGCAAGCGGAGCCTTCGCACCGGCCGGTTGGTTAAGTCGGCACGAACGGGCAGTCACGCTCAGTGATACGTCGGTAACAGCCCTAGCGCGTAACGCGGCTGATCTCGTCGAGCTAATCGGTCGCAAAACGACTGGGCCAATTCTGATTGAACGTCGGTTCTACCCCAGCGGTTTGTGTTTGCGCCGAGTTTCGTTGGCGCACGCCGTGGAAAGAGTGATGCGCGGCTAGTCGGTGCCTCTTCAGAGCGCGGGATCATCAAAAAAACCCGATCGAGCCACAACGCGATGATCGGGTATCATGGCGGCAGTAGGAAGCTGTTGCGACGCTCTTGGAAAACCTGCCCGAACTGACCACTGAAATCGGCATCGTCAATCTGATCGTTGTCGTGACCGTGATCCTGTTCGTCGCCGAAATCCGCGTCGACCTCGTTGCACTGCTGGTGATGACACTGCTAGGCCTGCTCGTTTTCGTGCCCGGCCTGGAGTCACTGCTGGACCCGAGCCTGCTGTTCTCCGGGCTGTCGAGTAATGCCGTCGTATCGATTATCGCTGTAATGATCCTCGGCGCTGGCCTTGAAAAGACCGGCGTAATGGAACGTATCGCTTGGGTCATCCTGCGCTACGGCGCCAAGACTGAAAAACCGATTATCGGAATCACCTCATCGGCAGTCGCGATGATCTCATCGTTCATGCAGAACGTTGGCGCGGTCGCGTTATTTCTGCCGGTTATCTCTCGCATATCGGTGCGTTCGGGCATTCCGATGTCGCGATTGGTCATGCCCGCCGGATTCTGTGCAATCTTAGGCGGAACGATCACGATGGTCGCATCAAGCCCGTTGATCATGCTCAATGACCTGCTCGACAACGCCAACCGGTCGCTACCCGACGATCAACAGATGGCGCACTTCGACCTGTTCGCAGTAGCGCCTGTCGGCCTGGCGTTGGTCGTTGCGGGGATTTTGTACTTTCTCCTGCTCGGCGAGCGGCTGTTGCCCGGTAAACCAACCGAGCGCGTCAATCGAGCGCGAGGCACCGTTCGCTATTTGCGCCACGTCCATGGCATCGACGCCGCTGTACGCGAGGTGGTCGTGCCAGTCGGCAGTCCGCTGGTTGGTAAAGACATCATGACAGTGCAGCGCGAGTACGAAGTGCGGATTGTCGCATCGCGCTACGGCAACAAAGTTTTGGTCGCTCCACCGGTCGAAGCACCGATCGCTGCACCGGCGACGTTGGCCGTGATCGCCGAGCCGGCCGCAATGCGCCAGTTTTTGTCCGAGGGTAAGTTGCAGCTGCGGCCTAAGCTGAAAGAATTTCGCCACCTGTTGGCCCGCTCGATCGCCGGTGTCGCCGATCTCGTCATTCCGCCCGATTCCGAGCTAATCGGCCGATCGGTCCGCGACGTGCGATTGCGGACAAAATATGGCTTGTCGCTGTTATCGATTTACCGCAACAACGAAGCGATCACAACAAAGCTGCAAGACATCCCATTCCGTTCCGGCGACACGCTCATCTGTCACAGCCGTTGGGATCATTTGGCCGCTCTTGAGAGGGACCGCGACTTCATTGTTGTCACGGCCGACTACCCGCGAGAGGAACGCAGCCCGTACAAGGTACTGTTGGCGCTCGCCTTTTTCGCAACGTCGCTGGGCATGGTGATATTCACCGACATCTTGCTGCCGGTCGCATTGCTGGCCGGCGCGATCGGCATGATCGTATCGGGCGTACTCAGCATGGATGAGGCCTACGATGCCGTGAGCTGGAAAACGGTCTTCCTGCTGGCGGGCTTGCTGCCGCTCGGGTTGGCCGTCCAAGGCTCCGGTGCTGCGCAATACGTCGCCGCGCATTTGGTCTACGCCGTAGGCGGTGCGCCGGACTGGGTCATCCAGCTTGTACTCGCGCTAACCGGAACGGCGTTCTCGTTGTTCATGTCGAACGTGGGCGCCACCGTCTTGCTCGTTCCGATCGCCATCAGTATGGCGATCGAGATCGGCGCCAACCCGGCCGTCTACGCGTTAATCATCGCGATCTCTACATCGAACAGTTTCGTGTTGCCGACGCACCAGGTAAACGCGTTGATCCAAGGGCCGGGCGGCTACCGCATCGCCGATTTTGTTCGCGTCGGTTCATTAATGACGGCGCTGTTTATCGGCGTCGCGTTGTTTATGCTGAATCTCATTTTCTGACGGCAGCGCGTGTAACGTTTCTGCAAAACTCGATCTCGATAATGGCGAGCCTGCTCACCATCACTCATTCAGAGATCGACTCATGCTTAGACACTTCACGCTCGTAGCGACGGTACTGTTACTGCCGCTCAACGCCCAGGCTTGGTTCAAGCCACAGTTCACGCTAAAGCCTATCGGCACCTACGAATCCGGTATTTTCGATGAAAGTGCGGCTGAAATCGTCGCCTTCGATGCCCGGACGCGGCGCGCGTTCGTCGTTAATGCCAACGATGCCACGGTCGATGTTCTCGACCTCAGCCATCCCCGCACGCCGACCAAGATCGCGTCAATCGATGTGACCGCTGCGGCGGACTCGTTGGGCGCGGCGAACTCAGTCGCGGTCTCGCGCGGTCGGCTTGCCGTTGCAATCGAGCGCGACCCGAAACAGCGTGAGGGCATCGTTGCCTTTTACGATACCGAACACCTCAGCCTGCTCGGCACGGTCGATGTCGGCCCATTGCCCGACATGTTGACGTTCACTGCCGACGGCCGCTACGTCCTTGTTGCTAACGAGGGCGAGCCGGACGATGATTACGTCGTCGATCCGGAGGGGTCGATTTCGATCATCGACTTACGCCGTGGCATCCACCGCGCCACCGTCCGGACGGCTGACTTCACGGCGTTCAATGACAAACGCGACGAGCTGATTGCCGCTGGCGTGCGCATCTTCGGGCCGAATGCGACCGTTGCCCAAGACCTAGAGCCCGAGTACATCGCCATCGCCCCGAATGGGCGCCGTGCCTACGTGGCACTGCAAGAGGCGAACGCTCTCGCCGTCGTCAACATCCGCAAAGCGACAGTCATCGATATTTTGCCGCTTGGCACGAAAGACCACAGCCTGCGCGGCAACGAACTTGACGCGAGCAACCGCGACGATGCCATCAATATTCGCAACTGGCCCGTTGTCGGCATGTACCAGCCCGATGCGATTGCCGCCTACAGCGCCTACGGTCGTACGTTTATCGTTACGGCGAATGAAGGCGACAGTCGGGACTACGACGGCTTTTCTGAAGAAGAGCGCGTTGGCGACTTGGCTCTCGACATCAATGACTACCCGGACGCTGCCACGCTGCAACTCGACGAGAACCTCGGTCGACTGCAATCAACGACGGCCACCGGTGACCTCGACGGCGACGGCTTAATCGACCTGATCCATGCTTACGGCGCACGCTCATTCTCGATCTGGAACTCGCGGGGCAAGCAGGTATTCGATAGCGGTGCGGATCTAGAAAACATCACGGCCAACCTGCTACCGGATAACTTCAACTCGACCAACGACGAGAACGAGAGCTTCGATAATCGTTCGGACGACAAAGGTCCCGAACCCGAAGGTGTTGTTATCGGTCGTTACTTCGGCCAGTCACTGGCCTTCATCGGTCTTGAGCGTGTCGGCGGCATCATGGTCTACAACGTCAGTAACCCGTACAACCCGAGTTTCGAAACGTACGTGAACAACCGCGACTTCACCGTCGAGGACGTGGAAGCCGACAGTGCCGGCGATCTAGGGCCGGAAGGCTTGGCGTTTGTGCCGTGGTATCAGAGCCCGACGTGGCGCCCACTGGTAATCGTAGGCTCGGAGGTTAGCGGTACGACCACCGTCTACCAGGTCGGCATTAAGTTCTTTTAGAATCCACAGCGGAAGCACGATCCAAGCGGCTCGCACCCTAACGGGTGCGAGCCGTTTTTTTAGCCGAACCGTTCATACGCGACGGTCGCCCAGACAATCGCGACCAGCGTGAGGCTGACCATGACCGCGGCCGAGCCTAAGTCTTTGGCGCGACCGGACAACTCATGTAGCTCGTCACCATGACGGTCGATCGCCGCCTCAACGGCGGAGTTCAGCAGTTCCACGACGAGAACCAGCAGACAGCACCCGATCAACAGCGCGACCTCCAACGGCGTACGTCCGAGCCAGACAGCAAACGGCGTTAGTAGCAGCGTAAGTGTCAGCTCTTGGCGAAACGCAGACTCATAACGCCAGGCGTCGACGAGCCCTTGAGCGGAGTAACGGGCGGCACGGACGACACGCAACAAACCGGTGTTGTCGGGTTTTCCCATAAGAGGTGCCTGCGCCGATAACGGCGCGCAGGAGAGTAGCTATTAGGCTGCGAGTGCGCCGCTGTCCGTTGGGGTCGCTGCGAGCCGCTCGCGGGTCACCGCATCCCAATGCAGGAGCGTCAACTCGCCGTTGGCGGCCTCGGTGACCGCACTGCGGTGCTCGACCCAATCACCGTCGTTCACGTAGCGGATCCCGTTGATATCGCGAATCTCTGGCTTATGAATATGGCCACAGATAATGCCGTCGAAGCCCCGTTGGCGCGCGTACGTGGCGGCGAAGGCCTCGAATTTTGCGATGTAGCGCTGAGCGGAAGCGATGCTTTGCTTAAGACGCGTACTGATCGGTGCGTAGTCGTGCCCAAAGCGCGAGCGCAGCTTGTTGATCTGCACGTCGATCTCGAGCAGCAAGTGGTAAGCCGCCGCACCGAACACTTCTAAGTTGTTGTGTTTACGAACGTGCTGATCCAACACATCACCGTGCGTCACGAGAAAGCGAGACCCATCAGCCGTTACGTGCGTGTCTTCCATTTTGATTTGCACGCCTTTCAGCGTGCTACCCACCAGCGCGCGAATTTCGCGATCGTGGTTACCCGGTATGTAGATGACATCGGTACCGCTGGTGGCGAGCTGCAGCAGACGGTTGATGACGTTGTGGTGCTCAGGCGTGAAGCTCGAGCGGCCTTTCATTTGCTCGATGTCGATGATGTCGCCGACCAAGTAAAGCCGATCGGTAACGACCGTGTTGAGTAAATCGAGTAGGTCGGCCGCTCGGGAAGCCGAGGTACCGAGGTGGACATCCGAGACGAATACAGTGCGGCAAGTTAGCGTCACGAACACATCCCCATTCAAGAAAGATATTGTAGGACGCTGAAAGTGTGACGATCTTTCGTGACGCGACTGTTGAAGCGCTGTGACAGTTTTGTTGCACCGCGACGAATCGCGGACCGATTCAGGCGACTAGGCAGCGATCTTTTGACCTATTTTGGCTTGCAAAGCCCGAGCGAACGGCAATGGAATGCGTGCCGGTAACCGGTGATGCACCTTGCGGACCGATAGGAACAGCCAGCGATGCTCCATCAAGTTAAAGCTCGCGGCAAGGTCCCAAACGGGCGGCAAAATGTAAACGACATTCTTGCCGACGCGTCGTAGCTCGCGGTCAAAACGATCTGGGTACTCGACGTGCTCCGCTGTATGCGAACAAAGAACCGTCTCGAACTGGCCGTCCTCGAACGGCAAATCGTAAATCGATTCGACCTGCACGTAATTCGATACGTCAGCGTGCTTAACGATATCGACGTTTACACCACCGCCGTCGGTCGTACCGCAGCAGATATTCAAGTCCCAGCTACGCCGACCAATAATGCCTTTCTTCAGGTAGTGGTAACTGTACCAATGCAGGAAGACGATAATGACGGTCACCGTTGCGACCAGTGCCAAGAAATACCACATTGGGAGGAGCTACCTTGGTGACGGCGCGGATACGTGCGCCAAACTGAAACAGAATGGTAACAAGCGAGCTATGACGGATTTGTTAAGTCTTGTTGAGGTCAGCTAGAGCGCGCGACAAGCTGCCGAGCAATGATGACCTTCTGTATTTCGTTCGTCCCCTCGCCGATACAAAGGAGCGGCGCATCCCGGTAAAACCGCTCGATCTCGTATTCGGTGGAATAACTGTACCCCCCGAAGATACGCATCGCATCCGTTGCGTTACTGACCGCCGCTTCCGAGGCGAACAGCTTGGCCTGACCCGCCTCCAAATCGCAGCGTCGGCCGTCGTCATAGCGTCAGCGGCCGCGTCGACTAGCAGCCTGGCCGCGTCGGCGCGGGTCGCCATATCGGCCAACTTCAGTTGAATAGCCTGGTGGCGGGCGATTTCGCGGCCGAACGTGCGCCGCTCTTTGGCGTACGCCAGGGCGTGCTGTAACGCACCGCGAGCCATGCCGGCGCCACGAGCGGCGACATTGATCCGGCCTAATTCGAGTCCACCCGCGATTTGGACGAAACCTTGCCCTTCTGCACCGCCGACGAGGTTAGCGGCGGGAACGCGGTAGTCATCAAAAACGAGCTCCGCGCTGTCAATCGAACGGTAGCCCAGTTTTTTGAGCTTCTTGCCGACCGTGAAACCCGGGCCTTTTTCACAGATGAACAAGCTCATTCCGGCATGGGCAGGCTCAGCATTCGGGTCGGTCTTGGTCAAGACGGCCAAACAATTGCCTTTGATGCCATTCGAGATCCAGGTCTTGGTCCCGTTAATGACGTAGTCGTCGCCGTCGCGGCGCGCCTGTGTCCGAATGGCTTTCAGATCGGTACCGGCATCCGGTTCCGTCAGACCGATGCCGCCACGCAGCTCACCCGTCGCGAACTTGGGCAGCAAGCGCGCTTTTTGTTCGTCGGTGCCGGCGCGTTGTACGCAACTCGCCATGATCAGATGCGAGTTGAAGATACCGGTCGGGGCCATCCACACCTCGCAAATCCGCGCGACGATACGGGCGTAGGTTTTCGCCGATAAGCCGAGGCCACCGTACTCCGGTGCGATCGTTGCGCCGAACAAACCGAGTTCGCGCATCTGCTCGACCAGGTCCTCCGGGTACTCGTCCGCTTGATCAAACTTGCGTGCAATGGGGCGAACTTCTTTCTCGACCCACCGGTCAATGGCATCGAGAATCTGTGCTTCGGTGTCGTGATCAATCGTTTTTGGGTCAGCAACCATGGTCGGTTCCTTCACTCGTTAGTTTCGGCGGCTGGCCGGCGCGGTATCAGCATCGATCGCTCAAACACACAAACGACCACTTCGTCTTGGTTTCGCCCGGTCGTTTTCACGGTAACGATACCCGCGTTCGGGCGCGACTTTGACTGGCGCATCGCGACGACTTCGGAATCGGCATACAAGGTGTCGCCGGGGAAGACCGGCGCCGGCAGACGGATGTCTGTCCAGCCGAGGTTGGCAATCGCCCGTTGGCTGACGTCCGAGACACTCATGCCGACGAGTATCGCAACGGTCAACGGACTTGCGACCAATGGCCGGCCAAACTCCGTGTTCGCAGCATAGACCTCATCGAAATGCACCGGGTGCGTATTCATTGTTAGCAGTGTGAACCACGCGTTGTCTTGCTGCGTGATCGTGCGGCCAGGCCGGTGAACATAAGTATCACCGACGGCGAACTCTTCATAATAGCGGCCATCGCTAGCCGCATAGCGCTGCGGGCCGAGTTCAATATCACTGCGAGCGGGCACGGGTTAGGCCTGTTGTGTGCATTTGTCCGTACAAATGCTATCTTTCGTGTTCCCTGTTTGCAACGAGTGTCGGAGCCGCCGCGATGGCTGTACCGCGCAGAAAACGTATCGACAAGCCGCGCTATCGGCAATTGGCCGAAGCGCTCCTCGACGAGATCCGGTCTGGGAAGCTGCCGGTCGGCGAACGCATGCCTGGCGAGCTGGAGCTGGTCGCCCAGCACGAAGTCAGCCGCCATACGGTGCGCGAGGCGCTGCGGGTGCTCGAGGAACTCGGCTTGATTGCGCGCCAGCCCGGTGTCGGCACCGTCGTGCAAGCCGACGCACCGGCACCCTCGTATGTGCAAATGGTGCGCTCGCCAGCCGAGCTGTTGCAGTACCCCGATGACAGTCGACTAACCGTCGTTGAGTCAGTCCCGCTGACGGCGAACCGCGCACTGGCTCGGCAGTTGCGGTGTCGAGTGGGCGATGCCTGGAATCGCATTGGTGCTATCCGCCGACAGCGTGCAACAGGGCTCGCGATCGGTTGGAGCGATATTTACGTGCTGCCTGAGTTCGCTGGCATTGCGAAGCACATCGGCCGTACATCGCAGCCTGTCTACGAGGTCATCGCCGACACCTATGACGAACCGGTCGACAGCGTCGATATCGACATTTCCGGTGGGCTCTTAGACGACGAATTGGCCGAGCGGCTTGACGCCCAACCCGGCGAGCCGTCGCTGATTATCACGCGCCGTTACCTTGGGCGCGGCCAACGCCAGTTCGAAGTGTCGGTTTCCGTGCACCCGGCGGAACGGTTCAATTACACACTAACAATGAAACGTGGCTGGCAAAGCCAAGGCACGTGGGCGCCGGAATCATGAATGCACGGCGCGAGTTCTCCGGCCTGCGCAGCTTCTTGTTCACGCCAGGCAACCACCCCCGTAAAGTCGCGAGAGTTTTTGCGGCAGGCGCGGACGCCGTCATTCTCGACTTGGAAGATGCCGTGGCGAACGCCGAGAAACCGGCAACCCGTGCCACGGTCGTCGCGGCGCTGGCGAACAAAGGCCAGTGCCGAGGTTACATCCGGGTCAACGGCACCGATACCGAATGGTGGCAAGACGATATCGCGAGCGTTGTTAACCCGAATCTCGATGGCATTGTCTTGCCGAAAGTCGAAACAGCCGCTGCGTTATTGGCCGTCGATCAAGCCATCGCCCACGCCGAGAGCCAGCAAGGGATCGAACCGGGCAGCATCGACCTGATGCCGATTGTCGAGACGGCCGCCGGTGTCGAGCATGTCGCGGATTTCGCCGGGGCGACGGAGCGCGTCCATCGCCTCGCGTTCGGCGGTGGCGACTACACGCTCGATTTAGACTTCATTTGGTCGGCCGACGAAGCGGCGCTCGGCTACGCCCGCGCGAAGCTCGCGCACGGATCGCGGGTCGCTGGGCTGGAGCCGCCGATCGATACCGTCGTTTTGCAGATCCGCGACAACGACCGGTTTAGCGCATCGGCCGAGCGTGGTCGCACGTTTGGCTTCGCAGGCAAACTCTGTATCCATCCGCAACAAGTGCCGCTTTGCCACGCCGTGTTCACGCCGTCGGATAGCGAGATCGATCATGCGCGGCGCGTCGTCGCCGCGTTTGAGGAAGCGGAAGCGGCAGGCTCGGCATCGATACAACTCGATGGCTATTTCATCGACTACCCGATCGTTTACAAAGCGCAACGTGTACTGGCTTTCGCCGAGCGCGTTGCTGAATCTCGCTCTTTTCAGGAGGAACGCTGATGAGCGCTGCAGTTGAAACGCTAGATAGCGGCCGAGGCCGCCACCCGTTGGCATTGCAATTCGCCGAGTTCGCGGCGTCGTTCTCGCTCGACCAAGTGCCGAGTGACGTTGTGGAATATGCGAAACTGTGCATCGCCGATACGATCGGCATCGGCTTTGCTTCGCATCGGTACGATTTCGCGAGCGCCTCGCTACGAGGAATCAGCGCCCTAGCCAGTGACGGAGACTACCCGGTCGTTGGCACCACCCTGCGCTTACCGGTTCGCGATGCTGCGATGGCCAACGGTCTTCTGATGCACGGTCTCGATTATGACGATACCCACACGGGCGCCGTCATCCACTGCTCCACCAGCGCCGTGCCGCTGGTATTAGCGGAGGGTCAACGCCGCGGTGTCACCGGTGCACAGGCACTGGCGGCATACCTGCTCGCCATTGAAACCGATGCCCGAATCGGGATGGTTGCCGAAGGCATGCTACAAAAAATCGGTTTCCACCCAACGGGCCTCGTTGGCATCTTTGGCTGCTCCGTCGCCGCCGGGTTGCTGGGCGGTCTACCCCCCCAACAGATGGCGATGGCGCAAGGCGTCGCGCTCAGTATGGCGAGTGGCAGCCTTGAGTTCTTGGAGGACGGCTCCTGGACCAAGCGTTTACACCCGGGCTGGGCAGCGGCCAGCGCGATTCAAGCAACGTCGATGGCGGAGCATGATTTTAAAGCGCCCCTCAATGCTTACGAGGGACGCTACGGCTTGTACAGCTTGTACCTGCGTGCCGATGCCGTCGACACACGCGAGACGGCTGCAACATTGGGTAGCGAATGGGAAATGAACCGAGTCGCGATTAAGCCCTACCCGATCTGCCACTTTAACCACGCATCGGTGGACTCGATGTTGGCACTGGTACGCGATCACGGACTCACTCCCGACGATATTGAGAGCGCAACCGTGTTGTTACACGACAAACAACACGATGTCGTTTGCCGTCCGGAAGCCGCTAAGCGCCGTCCGCAAAACGATTACGATGCGAAATTCAGTGTGCATTTCGCGGTCGCCGCGGCGGCCGTGCGCCATCGATTCACACTGGAAGAGTTAGCCGACGATGCCTTAAATGACCCCGCCATTCTTGCGCTTGCCGACCGCATCACGTTCCAACACGACGACGACTCGCGCTACCCCGAGTATTACTCGGGTGGCATCGTCGTTACGACGCGCGATGGCCGGACACTGGGACACCGAGAGCCTATCAATCGCGGCGCCGACTCGCGGCGACTGTCGGCGACCGATGTGCGTGAGAAGTTTATGGCCAATACGGTTGGCCACCTCAGCGCTGCTGCGGCTACGCGATTATGGGATGCGATCCAATCGCTCGATACCGCAGCCAACCTGGATACCGTGACCGCAAGTCTGTGCGCTGAGGTGTAAACGATGCTAATGAGTGCCGACGATTACCGTGAGAGTCTGCGCGCCTACAAGCCACGCGTGTTCGTGAATGGTGATCAAGTCGATAGCGTTGCCGATGAACCGCGTTTCGAGCCGGGTATTCGCGCGGTAGGCGTCACGTACGACTATGCGCTGCGCACCGACTACCGACAATGGATGGTCGAGCAGCAGGCAACATCGGGCAACGATGTGAATCGAATGATACACATCAATCGCCACACCGAAGATTTGTTAGCCAAGTTGGAAGCGGTACGCCTGGTGTGCCGCGAAACCGGTTGCGCCCAGCGCTACCTTTCGCACGACGCCTTAAACGCAATCTATCAAGCGACCTACCGCGCCGATGCCGAGGCCAACACCGACTACCACAGCCGATTCGTCGAGTACTTGCACGGCATCCAGGACCGCGACCTAACGCTAGGGGTTGCGATGACCGATGCCAAAGGCGATCGCAGCCAGCGCCCGCAAGCGCAAGCCAACCCCGACGTCTACGTTCGAATCGTCGAGCGCCGCAGCGATGGCATCGTGATCAGCGGTACCAAAGCGATTGTAACGGGCGGTCCGTACATGCATGAGCTGCTCGTGATGCCGTGCCGGACGATGACGGCCGACGCCGCCGACTACGCGGTTTGCTGCGCCGTACCCCTCGATGCAGACGGATTGACAGTCATCGCACGGCCGGCTGGCCGACCCGGTGATCCGGCGGCAAAGTTTGCGGCGAAATACGGTCAATCAACGGCCGTCTGTATTTTCGATAAGGTCTTCGTCCCATGGGAAAAGGTGTTCATGGCCGGCGAATGGCAGCACAGCGAGTACTTGGTTACCAACTACGCGACCCACCATCGGCATAGCTGTATTGCCGCCCGTGCCGGCTTCGGCGATCTATTGATCGGTGCTGGCGCCTTGATGACCGAAGCGAACGGGCTCGATCCGGAACGCATCGGCCACATTCGTCAGTCGATGGTTGAGCTCATCAAGATCGTCGAAGGGTTCTTCGCGTGCGGCGTCGCCGCGTCGGTCTACGGGATAGAAGACCCGGCCGGTAATTGGCAACCGGAGCCAGTCTTCGCGAACGTCGGCAAGTTGCTGCTCGCCACGCAAATCTACGACATGCACCGCACCGCCCATGAGGTGTCCGGCGGTTTGGTCGTCGCCCTCCCCGGCCCCGATGAGGATCACAACCCACAAACAGCGGGCGACCTCGCGACGATGCTACGGGCGCGCGAAGACATTCCGTACGAGCAACGCATCGACGTCTCACGCTTTATTGAAGACATAACGGCGTCGAACACCGGTGGTTGGTACTCCGTCATTTCGCTGCACGGCGGCGGCAGCCCCGAAGCGATGAAACGGGAAATCTACCGCAACTACCCCATCGAGGAGCGTCGTCAGCTCGTCGAAAGACTGCTGGATCGCGGGGTTGCCGACACGTCAGCGACCGGTGCACCCGCCCGGCAGCGCCAGCCCGGCCAGTGCTGTCCGGTGGGCTGTGCGGCGCCCGATATCGATCAGCGCCGGAAACGAACCGGCTAGTCAGCGCCGAGCCTTGTTAGACTCCAGGCGTCGCGAACAAAAACCAAGGCCCCAATGAGGCACGCCGATAATAGCGATCTGCTGACACCATCGCTGCAAGACGATTCTGCAGCCGCCGTTTATTCGGTTGGCGCCCTAATCGCCGCCGCCTTTTTCGGGGGCGGGATCGCTGTTGTCATGATGGGTACGCTGAATGCTCAGCGGCTGAGCCGACTGGGCCGAGACAGCATCTGGCTGATTCTGATGCTGCTTTTGTCGATCGGCGCCGTAGTGTTCGCCATTGAGCTAGATGTCAGCGAGTCAGGACGCAGCCTACGAGCGGTTGTCAGCCGTGGTTTAGGATTCGCGCTCTGCGGTGTGCTGTACGTAATGCATCGACGGGCTTTCAAAGCGATGACCGTGCTCGGGCTCGACCCTCCGTCACCTTACAAGCCAGTAATTGTTGCGTGCATCATGTCCTTCGCTGTCACAAGTGTAATCATTCGGCTGATGGGAATGGATCTGTGAGCGACAACCCAGACAACCTTGCGACCGCCCGCCACGAGATCGGCGAGCTGCTTGATCGACAGCGCTGGGCTATGGCCGAGCGGCGTCTCGCCGAGGTCTTGCCGAACTACCCGGACAATTTGGAGCTGCGCTATTTCCAGGCTATCGTCGATTGGGTAGCCGACCGCGATCGGCGCGCCGTCGAGATTCTCGAAGGTGTACTCGTTGATGAGCCGACCTATTACGACGCGCGCTACCTGCTCGCGCGGGTAAAACTCGGCCAGGACGAGTACCGGCAAGCCGAGGAAATGCTATTGGGTCTGCTGGCTGACTACCCGGAGTCGGCGGCGCTGTATGCAACCTATGCCGAGGTCATGCTGCGCACAATGCACTTCGAGAAAGCGGAAGCATTGGCCGCCGAAGCGCTGAAGCGAGACCCGGACCACGAGGGCGCGATGAACGTGCACGTGCTCTGTGGCTTTGTGAATTCCAGCAACGATGAACAACGTGAGCGCCTGCAACGCTTACTGCAAGAACACCCGGACCAGATGCAGACGACGATTCGTCTCGTTCAGCACCTAATCGAACAAGGCCGCCACGAAGAGGCTTTCCAGTTATCGCGCGAGTTAGTGCTCGCCGACCCGGCGAATGGCAGCCTCGTAGAACTCGCCAGTGAATTGCGCCGTGCTAACCACTGGTCGATGAAACCGCTGTGGCCAATGCAACGCTTTGGCTGGGCGGGCTCCATCGGTATTTGGTTCGGCGCCGTCCTGCTGTTTCGCTCCGGCGTGCTCGACGGGACGCCAACGCTCGCGAACTATTTGGTCGGAGCGTTGCTGATCTACGTTGTGTACAGCTGGGTTTGGCCGCCGCTGCTTAGGCGGATCCTGCGTTAGCGGAAGGTAACCGTGACCAACAAGACCGAGATCGAAAACGAGCTGCTCAAAGATCCTTTCAACGTTGATCTTCGCGAGCAATATGCCGCGTTGTTACTGGCCGGCAATGACACCGAGGCGGCACTCGCGCAGTACGAATTGGTACTGAAAGCCGAACCCAGTCGAGTCGGCGGCGTTATTGGACTTGCGAAGTGCGCCGAACGTAGCGGCGACTCGGAGCTGGCACTCGACCGCTATCGGCAAGCACGCACTATGGACGGTTTCGAACCGGACGACGAACTCGAGGCGCTGTGGCACAGAGCCCAATCGAGCACGCCGCAACTGAGCGTTGTGAATGGCGGTAATAATGTCATGGAGCTCAGTGCCGCTCGCGAGCCGACCGTCACGTTTGCCGATATCGCCGGCATGGATGGGCTTAAAAAAGTCCTGCGACTGCAAATTATCGAGCCCTTTCGAAACCCGGGCTTGTTCCAACGCTTTCGCAAGAAAGCCGGTGGTGGCGTCCTTCTGTACGGCCCACCGGGCTGCGGCAAAACACTGACGGCGCGCGCGATTGCCGGCGAGGTCTCGGCCGAGTTTCGTGCGGTGGGTATCAGCGATGTACTGAACATGTGGATCGGCGAGAGCGAGAAGAACTTAGCCGATATCTTTGAGCAAGCGCGAGCACGGCGCCCTTGTGTGCTGTTTTTTGATGAACTCGATGCATTGGCTTACTCACGGTCGAAAGCGTCGTCCAGCGCCGCACGAACGGTTGTTAATGAGTTTCTCGCCCAGCTGGACGGCTTCAATGACGACAACGAAGGCGTTTTGATCCTCGCCGCGACGAATATGCCCTGGGATGTCGACCCCGCCATGAAGCGACCGGGTCGATTTTCTCGGCAGGTGTTCGTCCCGCCGCCCGACCAGGCAGCCCGCGCCGAGATGCTCCGCATGAAGCTCGACGACGTTCCGACGTCTGAGATTGACGCCGAGGCGATCGCGAGCAGGACCGAGCTGTACTCGGGTGCCGATATCGATGGGTTGCTCGACCTAGCGAAAGACGAAGCACTGGCGGATATTTTGGATAGCGGCGAACAGCGTGACCTCACGATGAACGACTTGATCGCTGCACTCGATCAGGTAACGCCGTCGACGGTCGATTGGATCAAGACCGCACGCAATCTCGTTAAGTTCTCGGGCGCGGACTCGAGCTACAAAGACGTCGAGAAGTACCTAAAGACCGTTAAACGCTATTGAGCTAGAACGGGACGGCTAAATCGGCGGGCGGCAGAATCGTCGTTCGCTTCATCAAGCGCGTGTGGTCGCCATCGAACGGGTCGCGGCGGTGCATGGTGCAAGCGTTATCCCACATCAAACAGTCCCCCGGCTGCCACGTGTGCTCATAAACGAATTGCGGTTGCACCGTCCATTCGAAAAGGTAATCGAGCAAGTTTTGGCTGTCGGCTTGCGGCAACCCTACTATCGCGATCGTCATGCCTGGGCATAAATAGAGTGCTTTCTCACCGGTGATGGGATGCGTGCGCACGATCGGCTGATCGATATCGGGCGATTTTTTCTTCTGCTCTTTCGACGTCGGCACACTGTAAGCCCGGTTGAACGCTTCATAGGACTGAGTCGCTAGGCGACCCGCTAAACGGTCTTTGATGTCCGCCGGCAGCGCCTCGTACGCGGCAGCCATATCGGCGAAATACGTGTTGCCGCCGGTAGGCGGTAACTGGACGGCACAGAGCAGCGAGCCGACGGCCGGGCGCGGCAGGTAGATTTGGTCGTAGTGCCAGCCCACTTCGGTGTCGGCGAGAATCCCGACGTTGCGATCGCCGTCACGGGCGTTTGAGACATACAGAATCTCGGGGTTCACCGGCGACAAGAATTCAGTTCGAACATGAATCTCTAGCTCACCGAACTGACGACTGAAATCGACGAGTGCGGCCTCGTCAACGTTCTGATCGCGAAACAGCAGAAGCTTATGTTTGGCCCATTGCTCACGGACGAAGGCAACCGTTGCTGAGTCGGCCTCGGCAGCGATGCTGACGCCTGCGAGTTCCGCGCCGAATGTTGCCGTTAACTGGCGCCGTACCGACTGGCTCACCGTTCATCCCCGTCAAATGTCCGGACATTTGCAGTCTAAAAAATCGCCTCGCCACTGTCAATGGCCGCCGGGACTACGGGGTTGCCGGTCGCTGCCGACGCAGCTCGACGACGAGAATACCGAGCACAATCAGTGCGATACCCAACAACTGATCGCCGCCGATGCGCTCCCCTAAGAGCGTAAACGCCATCAATGTCGTTGCGACCGGACCCACGGTACTGGCAATGGCGGCCCGTTGCGGACCGATGCGGCGCACACCCTCCGCCACCGCGTACAACGGCAATACCGTTGCGACGAGGATGAGCCCTGCCATCCATGCCCACGCCGATGAGTCCATCGTGACGTGCTGCCAGCCGGTCGTCACTTGGTAATGGACGGCAAATGAGGCGGCGGCAGCGCCCATGGCGACCACGTTGAGCTGTGCGCTCGTCATTACCGTCATCGCCGCCGCTGTGGCCAGCATGTAGTAGACCATCGTGCAGGCGCAGCCGAGCACCAATAGTGCGCCGAATGCGTTTGCCTCAAGTACGGACGGACGAAACGCACCGACGGTCAGCGCAATACCGATGTAAGTCGCCGCTGTTGCCAATAGCGTTTTCCAACCGGGCCGACGACCGCGGAAGACCCAAAAATAGACAACCAACAGCGCCGGATACGCGAATAGCAGCGCTCGTTCGACGCTGGCATCAATCAATGACAACGCGTAAAAGTTGATGCCGGCGCCAACGTAGTAGCAAACGAACCCGGCCGATGCCGCTTTGATGATTAGCGGTGCCGGGACATGGCGCAGGCCTGCAAAGCCGCCGGTGGCGAGAGCGATCGCGACAAAGCCGGGGTACGCCAGCACCGACCGAACCGCCACAACCGTTTCCGGCGTGACCCCGCGTGCATACAAAAACTTGGCGAATATGCCTTTCGACGCCAGCATCGTCGCACCGATGACGACCAGTACGACGCCTACCCAGCGATCATCGCGGCCCGTGGTAACAGCGGTCAGAGGGCTAGCTCTGGCGAGCGTCGAGTGCGGCGATAACGTCGGCCGTTGACATGATGCGAGCCCACAAGCGGCGCAGCATCGACAGCGTGGCTTGCTGCATCTCGTCGCTATCGGTCCCGGTCGCATCGTCGACGATCACCACTTTGTATTGCGAGTCGCAGGCCTCCATCGCGGTCATCGCAACACAGTTATTCGTTGAAACACCGACACAGACCACCGTGCGAATACCCATCGCTTTAAGATGCGAGTCAATACCGGTCGAGCGAAACGCGCCCATCGTCGTTTTGTTGAGCACTAGCTCGCCAGGCTCCGGTGTTAGCGCCTCGACGACCTCATGTTCCGGCTGACCCTCGATGTTATTTGTGGCTTTAACGATGGCGGCGAGGTGCGCCGGAACGTCGGTTGCATCAGGTGTATTGGCCCCATAGGTGATGTAGATGACCGGGACTGACGCGGCGCGAAACGCCGCGCACAGCGCCTGGATATTCGGCACCAACAGGTTTTCTATGCGGGAAAATCGGTAGTCTGCGGAATCGAGGCTGCCTGCTTTTTTCAGCAATGCACCGAGGCCCATCGAGCGATTGCCCGTCGCGTTCTGCATATCGATAACGAGTAGCGCCGTGTCGTCGCGCGTTACCTCCACCGTCTGGCTGAATTGGTCGATAAACGTCGGCTTGCTCATCACGCCGCTTCCGGTGCCGTTGAAATGTTCGGACAATTTAGCTCAAATAGAAATGGACCGCACGTCACGGGAGTGTGTAATGAGCCAGTTCGACGCTGCCACATATGGCGGCCAATCCGTCGGTTTCGGACAGCGGCCCGCTGTTCTAGTTGTCGATTTTCAATGCGGCTTTACCGACCCGACCTACCCGATTGGCCGCTCCGATCATGTGCAGCGGGCGGTCGAGAACACAGCGACACTGCTTAAAGTAGCGAAGGCGTTGAACATTCCAGTCGCCTCTTGCCGTACGGCCTGGAAGAACGCTGACGATATGAGTCATTGGAAAATCCCGGCGTTATACGACGGCAGTTTCTTCTCTGGTCATCCAGCGACCGAAATCGACACCCGGATCTCCGATCCTGACTACCACTTCGAGTTTACGAAGACGGCACCCTCGATTTTTTTCCGGACGCCGCTCGCAACGTGGCTGACTAAACTCGGTATCGACACCACCATCATCACCGGTTGCACGACGTCCGGTTGCGTGCGGGCCTCGATCGTTGACGGTTTCTCGCACGGGTACCGCGTTATCGTTCCGGAAGAGTGCTGCGGCGATCAGGAAGCGGGGCCGCACAACGACAACTTGCGCGACTGCGGCCGGCGCTATGCCGATGTTGTCACGCTCGAGCACGTAGTCGAGCACCTACAACACCAATTCGGCCAGCGCGAGAGCGCCTAACCCGCCTTCATTCGATTAACCCAACGGGCGCTGCGCCGCCCGGGAGCCTGTTATGCCTATCGCGACGATCAACAACCATCAGATGTATTACGAGATTCACGGCCAGGGCAAGCCGGCCGTTTACATCGGTGGCTGGGATACTTTTTGCCATGGTCGCCACCATTACCTCGCCCGCGGGATCACCGACGAGCATCAGGTATTGATCATCGACTACCGCGGTATCGGCGACTCGGATGACGACCCGTCCGTACCAGCAACCACCGAGCTGCAAGCCGACGACATCATCGAACTACTCGATCAACTCGGCTGGAAGGAAACCTACTTCATAGGCCTCGTCGGTATCGGTGCGTGCATCGGCCATTGGGTGGCATTGAAGCGGCCCGACCTCGTTCGCTGCATGGTCAACATGGGTTGCTGGGTGCATTCGGACAAGACGCTGACCGACATCCTGAACGGCTTTGGCGCTATCCATGAACACGCCGGCTTCGCGGCGTTTCAGGAGATGGTCGCCGCCATGTCGTTCCGGCCAGACTACTACGAAGACAAACGCGATGTCTTGCTCGGGCCGAACGGGGTCTGGGGGGCATTGAACGGTCGGCTGCCCGCGCATCTGAGGTTTATCGAAGCCTGCGTCACCCACGATATTCGTGACCGTCTTGGCGACATTCCTCACCCAACGCTGGTGGTGCATGCCGGCCGCGACACGATAACCGGCCCTTGGTCAACGTTACCGTTGGAACAAGGGCTACCTAATGGCGAAGGGGTCACGATGGAAGAAGTCGCCCATGTTGTCGCTGGCAAGGCCGAGAAAATCGCATTTAACGAGATCGTATTCCCGTTCCTGGCTAAGCACTAAGCGCCGAGCCGGCGGTGGCAGTCGACGCCGACTACCTGCAATGCTATGCGACGGGAGCGGACCTCAACAACTGGTTGCGGTTCGTCTCTGCGGAGACGGACTGCCGGGTTTTCGAATTTTCGTCACGTGTCGATCAAAAAGCGTTCGAGCTTCGAGATCTCGCCGAGTTACAGCAAGAGCGTCCTGAATAGCGGTGGCGCGGCCTTGCACATCTAGACCCTGACTCGAATGGCATCTCGGTGTTACGGTAGTGTTTGCAACAAGAATTGAGCGTCTCGGCCGCTGGATCGGCGGCGGCGCTTATCAAAGCGATGCTCTTCAGAAGAATAAGTAAGCACGTCAAAGACCAAAACTGGTTCGCCGTCGGCATCGATTTCGCCATCGTTGTTGTTGGGGTTGTGCTCGGCATCGAGGTCGCGAATTGGAGCGATGCAAGAGCCGACACTCGTCTTGGGGCAACCTACGTGCGCCAGCTGGTCGAGGACCTAGAGACAGACCTCGCTAACTCCGCGGCGATGGCCAGTTACCACGCCGTTGTACTCGAAAACGTTGTGGCAGCGACTAAGCTGCTTGCCAATCCAAAGTCGGACGACAAGGCGCTCGTTGTCGCCGCGTACCGCGCCAGCGAAATCACCAACAACCCGGCTAATCGAGAAACGTGGGACCAAATAGTTTCCGCTGGCCATCTTGGTTTACTGCCGCAAGCGGCCTTCGATCAAGGAATCGCCAACTACTACTCGATTGCCGGCGCGAACGACACGAGTACTTACTTGCTCGAATCGTCCGACTACCGCAAAGCCGTGCGAACCGTTATCCCGCTGGCGGTGCAGCTCGCTATTCGTGAACACTGCAGCGATGAGATGAACGAAAATGGTTTTATTGTTGGGTTCGTTGGCGACTGCAATTTGGACGGAATCGCGGACGAATTACCGGCGACGGCAACCGCTCTGCGGGCATCGGCGTCAATCCGACAACACCTTCCCTACCAGTACTCACTCGTGGCAATCGTCTACGCCAACCACGAACAAGATACATTGCTGGTCAAGCAATTGCTCGCTGCGCTAAACGCCGAATGACCCGCCCGGGGCACCGCTGCATACACCGATGGACGTTAACGACTATTTGATCGATCAAGCCGGTCACGACTGGCCGACGCTGCTGGAAGATTGGTCATGGCTGCTGCCGGAGACATTCACGCTTTGGTTGGTTAACCGTTTTGGCGACCTTTTTATCGTTGTAGACGACGGCTCGGTCCACATGCTCGATTGCGGCGCGGGCTCGATCACTCGGCTCGCCGATGACCGTGATCACTTTGCGTCACTTATCGGCGAGAGCGACAATGCCGGTAATTGGTTGATGATCGCCTTGGTAGATGATTGCGTTGCGGCCGGTCTAACGCTAGCCGGAAGCGAGATCTACAGCTACAAGACACCGCCGAATCTTGGCGGCGAGTACGCGGTCGCCAACACGGAAATCGCCGATCTGGCGGTTCACTTTTCGGTCAACGGCCAGCTACAAGAGCGAATCAAAGATCTGCCGGTTGGGACCACGATAGATCGAGTCAAGATCTAAAGCGGATTGGCCCGCGCGAGTGAGTAAAGCCGGGCGGCGACCCGCCTGGCCGATCATTAATGAATGGACACAAGCTTTGGCGACTAGTAAGTCGTCAGAAACGCGCCCCGAACATGACGCCGAACGTCCGTACCGCACTGTAGCTGACGGTTGTGCCATCCCATACAACGTAATCCTCATCGGTCAAGTTGCGGATGTAAACACTCGCGTAGCGGTCCTCATTGTCGTAACGCAAGCTCGTATTGAACACCGTGTGTTGTTCGTTCTCGAACGTGTTAGCGGCGCCAGGGAATGAATCATCTTGGTAGTTGAGATTCACGTCCCAAGCAAGGTTATTCATGGCGAACCAGGTTACACCCACATTACCGGACCACTCCGGCGCGAACGGGAAGGTGTTCCCCGAGAAGTCACCAATAGCACCGGCATCGAAGTCATCGAAGACACTGTCGTTGTAGGCGAACGACAGATACATATCGACCGTATCGTTCGGCGCCCATTCAACCAGACCTTCTAAACCCCGTTGCGTCGATTTACCGGCGTTCCGGATGACATTGAAATTCGAACCGTCCTCGCGAACGCTGACCTGTTGGTCTTCCCATTGCGTGTAGAAGAGATTGGCCATTACGGTGACGGAGTCGTCGAACAACCCTTCTGAACGCCAGGCAAGCTCAACCGTGCGAGTGAACTCTGGATCGTACGCAAACGCGCCGGACTCAATACTCAGCGCGACACCACCCGCCCGGTAATCCTCTTTGTACACCAGGCTCAAGTTGTTTTTCTCGTTGACCCGCCAGGTCGCCGATAAGCTCGGCAGAAACTCGACGAAATCATTGTCGCCGGTGATATCACCGAGAATGATCGGTAGAAGCTGTGTGTTTGCTGCCGCTGCCGACGTGATATCTTGGTCCTCGGAATCGACACGCATCCCGATACGCAGCGAGAACGCATCGCCGATATCGCGTTCATACTCGCCGAACAAGGCATAGTTCTGACGGTCGCCGTCTGTCGTGTTCGTGATAATGATTTCCGGTGGAAACAGCGGTAGGAATGCTGGCGGAATCAACCCGAACGAAGCCAGCGCTGCCGGGTCCGTGATGACGAACACCGACGAATCAAACTTCTGCGTCTCGCTCCAGAAACCCACCAAAAAGTTCTGCGTTTCGCCTTCGTAACTAACCAGTAACTCAGCGGTCAGGTTTTCCCGCTCGGTTTCGGTCTGGGTTACCTGCCCAGGGGCAGCCGTACCATCAAAATCGTTAAGTAGATCGGTTTCTTCAGTCAGGAACGTGACGGTGCCCTTGACCGACAGCGCATCGGAGAACCGCCAGTCGAGACTTTGCGCAATCGACTCGATTAGGTTGTCGCGCTCTTCGACGGTATCGGTGGGTCTGTCCCGTGTAGTTAGAGGCAGCGCTCCCGGGAAAAACTCCGGCCGCAGCACGTACGTGTTGCCCTCTAGGGACTCGCTGCGATTAAAAGTCGTTACCGCTTTTATCGACTCATCCGTGTTGGCGTAGAGCAATTTGAAACGACCGTTGGTCCGATCTTCAGGCGCATTGAAGTCGTTGCGTGTCGTGTTGATGACGTACCCATCGAAGTCATCGCGATTAATGACCGCGCGCACCGCCCAATTGTCGCTGAGCGGCTGATTGACCATCGCATTAACCTGGTAGCCGAACGAGCTGTGCTGCTCGCCGTACTTTAAACCCCCTTGAAACGCGGCCTCTTGCTCAAAGCTCGGATCGTTTGTTCGAATCTCGATCGTACCAACCATCGCCGAGCCGCCACGGCTAGTCGACTGTCCGCCGCGGAAAACCTCAACTTGTTGAGCGTCAAACAAATTGAACGGGTCACGGCGAATCGAGTCAGGCGTCTGCCTAACCCCGTCAAGAAACACCGACAGCGTGCTACCGAACGTCGTTCCACCGCTGGTACCGGTATGGCTAACGCCACGAATAGCGATGCCACCGTCGTCGTATTGCATGACGCCGGGCGTGCGTTGAATAACGTCCTCGAGGTTCAGCATGTTGCGCTGCTCGAGCATCTCTTCGTTGGTTATCGCGACGCTGGCGTAAGTATCTTGAATCGAGCGATCTCTGAGCTCTCCGTAGACCGTGATTGTCTCAAGTTGCTCGTCGTCGGTTGCTTCGTTGCCAGACTGCTGATCTTGTGCGAACGCACTTTGTATTCCTGCCGCAAGGCAAAGCGCCAGTGCGGTGTGGTGATGCACGGGTGACATCGGCGTGCTCCCCAATTGAGCGAATCTCAAATGAGAGGCTAGTGCAGATGCTAATGAATATCAATTACATCGTGATTATGACAAATACTGATCCGACCGGCGGCCCAGCGGGCCATGCGGACAACCGCCGATGGCTAATCGTGCCGCGAAACCTTCTGGCTCGGCTCATCGGCATGCGACACCGGCAATGAGTCGGCTTCGTACGCCGGCCCCTTCATGATATGCACGATGATGCAGCCGATAGCGACAGTGACGAGTGCCGTAATGAACGTGACTTCCGTAGCGATCGCGAAAATATCGACGGTACGGATCGCCTTGTCAGCAGATGCCTTTGTCGCGTCCGAATGCCAGCGGACAATGAACGGTAGGCAAGCTATCGCCAACGTGCCGATAAGAAACACACGCGGCAACGCGGCGAAGATTTTCACCTCGAGACCGGGCGGCGTTAGCCGGCCATGACGTTTCTTAAGCCAGTTCATTGCCGATCCTCGCTAGATCGCGCCGCTGTCTTTCAACGAGTCGAGTTCCGCACCTAAGCCGAGCTCCTGGCCAAGAATCTGCTCGTTGTCGGCCCCAAGCCCGTTGCCCGGCGCGGCATTGAAACGCTGGTTGTTCCATTTCAATGGGCTGCGCAAGGCCCGGTAAGTCGTGCCGGAGCGATGCGGCATCTCCTGGATCATATCGATGTCTTTGACAAACGGATTGTCCAGCGCCTCGGGCAACGCATAGACCGGCGCAACCGGCACTTTGGTCTGGAGCTTATCGATCCAATTCGCTGTGGTGTCTTTCGAGAATGCCGCATCGAGTAACGGTGTGAGTTCATCGCGATGCCGGCTGCGTGCGGCAATGGTGGCGAACCGTTCATCGTCGCCGAGCTCCGGTACGCCGAGCACATCGATTAGCAGCGTCCAGAATTTCTCGGTCATCGCCATGATGAAAATCCAGCCGTCGCCGGTTTCGTAGAGTTGTACCGGTGTGTTGGCTGGGTGAGCGCTGCGAGCGATGCGACCGGTTTTGACGCCGTGGTTCAGGTACCACGTTCCGGGATAGGTCAGCTGGTGCAGAGCGACGTCGAACAGCGACGTATCAACATCGCAACCACCGTCGCGATCGCGGGCGATCAAGGCTGCCAGCGTGCCGAAGCCGGCGACAACGCCGGTCATGAAATCGATCATCGACAGACCGAACCGTGCCGGCGGCGCATCGGGCTCACCGGTTAAATCCAGAAAACCACACTCAGCCTGCATCAAATAGTCGTAGCCGGGCCAATCCGCCCGGTCGTTGTCGCGCCCGTAGGCGGAAATGTGGGTGCAAATAATTGACGGTTTAACGTCTTTCAGGCTCGCATAGTCGAGGCCCAGCTTCGCCGGCTGATTGCCGCGCAGGTTATTCCAGACGACATCTGCCGTTTCGACCAGCTTGTGCAGAACACGTTGGCCATCAGGGTGTTTCAGGTCGATCGTGACGCTTTTCTTGTTCAGATTGAACGCTTGAAAGTAGGCACTGTCGTCGTCCGTCAGGAGGTGCTCACCGGTTTGTCGCGCCGGATCGCCGCCGAACCGGCGGTTTTCCAGCTTAATTACTTCCGCACCGAGATCGGCCAGATACATCGACCCGTAAGGTCCCGCCCCAAACTGCTCGATCGCCAGTATCCGGAGGCCTTGTAGTGGCTTGTTCATAGAACGAATGCCTGCTTGACTGTATACAATCAGCCCGCGCATAGCCGTGATTACACCGTGCATAACGGCATATAGCTGGCGCGGCCCAGGCCCATTGTATACAATCCAGCTCGTTGTCTCCCGTCCAACAGCCGTCGCGCATGGGGCGCCTAGGCGCCTGTCACGGCCTGCAAAAACAAGGAAAAACGCCATGTCTTACCGTCTCGGCGTCGACGTCGGTGGTACGTTCACCGATCTGCTTCTGGTCGACGAATCGTCCGGCAGCACGTACACCGCGAAAGTCCCAAGCACACCGGAGGATTCCTCCATCGGGGTGCTAAACGGCATCGAAAAAATCTGCTCCGAGGCGAATATCGACCCCGCGGCTATTTCAAACGTCATGCATGGCACGACGGTTGCGACCAATACGGTCTTAACCGGATCGGGCGCCAAGGTCGGCTTAGTCACGACCAAGGGCTACCGGCAGGTCCTGCAAATCGCCCGTTCTTTTGTACCGGGTGGCTTAGGCGGCTGGGTTATCTACAACAAAAGTGACCCGATCGCGCCGCTGGCCTGCACCATTGAAGCCGATGAGCGCATGGGCGCCGACGGCGAGGTGGTTCGCACGCTCAAGAAAACAGACCTAACCCGTCAGTTGAAGGCACTCAAGAAAGAGAACATCGAAGCGCTAACGGTATCGTTGATCAACTCTTACGCGAACGGCGCCACGGAAAAAGAAGTCGCCAAGCTCGCGAAGAAAGCGTTACCGGGTGTGCCGGTCTCGCTCTCCTCGGACGTTGTCCCGGAAATGCAAGAGTACGAGCGGACGATCACCACGGTCGCAAACTCTTACGTTCGGCCAAAAGTGGAAAGCTATGTGCGCAGCCTGCAACGCAAGCTGAAGCGCAAGATGAAGGATGTGAAGTTGCATATCCTGCGCTCCGATGGTGGCATGGCTTCATCGAAAGCCGCCGAAGCGTATCCGGTTAATCTCCTGATGTCGGGTCCGGCTGGCGGCGTTACCGGCGCCATCTGGGTCGCGAAGAATGCCGGTCATGAAAACCTGCTGACCTTCGACATGGGTGGCACGTCGACCGATGTCGCGCTTGTTCAAGCCGGTAAGGCGCAACTTCGCCGCGAAACAACGGTTGGCGACGTCACCGTCCGCGCATCATCGGTGGACGTTCGTACCGTCGGCGCCGGGGGCGGCTCAATCGCCCACGTACCAGAGCTGACCGGGGCGTTACGCGTTGGCCCAGAAAGCGCCGGTGCGGTCCCAGGACCGGCCGCTTATAACAAGGGTGGCGAGGCACCGACCGTGACCGACGCGAATGTCGTGCTCGGTTACTTACCGACCGAGGTTCGTCTTGGCGGCGACATGGAGATTCGCAAAGATCTCGCCGAGAAAGCGATTGAACCGGTTGCGAACGCTCTCGGCCTTAGCATCAAACAAGCCGCCGCCGGCATCATCGATATCGTTAACGAGAACATGTACGGCGCGCTCCGTCTGGTCTCCGTTGAGAAAGGCTACGACCCGCGCGACTTCGCGTTGATTGGGTTCGGTGGCGCAGGCCCGCTGCACGCCAATGCCCTCGGCAAGCTGATCAACAGTTGGCCGGTAATCATCCCGCCGGGCCCCGGCGTGCTTTGCGCCTACGGAGACGCAACCACTCGCGTTCGTGACGAAGCCTCGCGGACGTTTATCACGCGTTTCGGCGACACCAACGTTAAAGAGGTCGTGAAGATCCTTGAGGATCTTGCCAAAAAAGCCGAGAAAACCCTCGAAAAAGAAGGCGTGGCCCGCAAAGACCGCAACGTTACCTACCAAGTGGACATTCGCTACCACGGGCAAGGCCTGCAGCTCAGCGTTGACTTTGAACTGGCGGATCTGAAGAAGAAAGGGCTGGACGTCATCGGTGACCAGTTCGACGAGATGCACCGACAACTCTTTACGTTCGCCCTCGATAGCGACAAAGAGCTGGTGAACCTGCGCGCCGTTGCGCAGGGCAAAGAGGCCAGCATCTCCGCGACGAAACTGCGTAAAGGCAAAGAGTCTCCGGCTGCCGCCGCCATTGGTAGCAGCGAGGTGTTCATGGATGGCAAAGACCAAACGGCCACGTTGTACGATCGCTCGAAACTCAAAGCCGGCAACGTGGTTGAAGGGCCAGCCGTTGTTCTCGAAATGGATTCGACAACGGTGATCCTGCCCGGACATGCCGGTACCGTAGATACCTACGGCAGCATCTTGATTAACCCGACCGCGTAAACGGACTGTAAGGAGAGTAGCTATGCCAGCAACTATCGTAGAAACCAAACCCCGTCCGTTCCAACGCAACGATATCGACCCGATTACGCTCGATATTATTGAGAACGCGATGCAAAACGCGCGTTGGGAAATGGACGCCGTGCTGTTCCGGACCGCGATGTCACCCGGGATTCGTGAACAGCACGATGAGTTCCCGATGATCGCCAACCTGGAAGGCAAGATGGTTGTCGGACAGTTCGGCAGCTTTATTCACGGCTTCAAAGAGGCCTATGACGGCACGATCGAAGAAGGCGACATGTTCCTGACCACGGATCCCTATTCGTGTAACGGCGCCATCAGCCACATCAACGATTGGCTGTTGCTGCGGCCAATCTTCAAAGGCGGTCGCTTAATTGCTTACGCCGCGATGTTCGGCCATATGACCGACGTCGGCGGCAAAGTCCCGGGATCATTGCCGACCGATGCTCGCGAGATCTTCGAAGAAGGGATACGTATCCCGCCGACGAAAATCTACAAGAACGACGAGCTGCAATCGGACCTATTAAACCTCGTCTTACACAACTGCCGCCTCCCGGACTGGAACCGCAGTGACTTCAATGCGTTGGTCGCGGCCATTCGTACCGCCGAGAAACGGGTGATCGAGCTGGCGGAACGCTTCGGAGACGACACATTGTACTCAGCTCTTGATGAGCTTCTCGAGCGCAATAAGCGTGCGATGGGCAAACTCATCAAGACGACCGTCCCAACCGAGAAACAGTACTTCGAGGATTACATCTGCGACGACGGTCTCGACATGGGCCCGTACAAGATCAAATGTTCGATGTGGCGTGAAGGCTCGAAGGTCATCTTCGACTTCGACGGCACGGACCCGCAGTCGATCTCGTCGATTAACTTCTACTTGAACGAAGAGATGTTCAAGATGTTCTGTGGCGTTTACATGATTATGGTCTTCGACCCACAGATCATGTTCAACGACGGTTTCTACGACCTGATGGAAGTACGCATTCCGGAAGGCACGCTGCTGAAACCGAAAGAACCGGCGGCGCTGTCGTGCCGTACCCACGCATTGGGTCGCATCTTCGACGTCCTCGGCGGTCTGCTCGGCCAGGGCAACCCAGACTTCCTTTGCGGTGCAGGCTTCTCGGACAGCCCGCACTTTATGTACTCCGGTTACGACAAGAACGGCGAGTGGTACCAGCTGTACTCGATCGGCTTTGGCGGTATTCCTGGCAAGCCGTTCGGCGACGGACCGGACGGGCACTCGCTGTGGCCGAACTTCACGAATGTTCCGAACGAGTTCTTGGAGTCGTACTTCCCGCTTCGTATCGAGGTTTACGAGACCATTCCGGACTCGGGCGGCCCTGGCATGCACCGTGGCGGAAACGGCCTTAGCATGGGCTACCGGTTCTTGGAGCCGGGCGAGATCTCGATCCATGACGATCGCTGGTTAACGTACCCGTGGGGCGTAAACGGTGGTCTACCCGGCCGGCGCTCGGAGAAACTGCTGCACCGCGCCGACGGTACGGTCGAGAAACTGCCATCGAAATGCGACCGCATTAAAGTTAAAGCCAATGACCTTCTCTACTTCAATACCTGGGGCGGCGGTGGTTGTGGCGATCCGCTGCAGCGACCGGCAGAGCGCGTTGCATTCGACGTGAAAGCAGGTCTCGTCACCGTTAAGGGTGCGAAGCGTTACGGTGTTGTTCTTAACGAAGATATGACCGTCAACGAGAAACGCACCGAAACACTGCGCAAGAAAATGGCCAAAGATCGCGGCCGCGTCAAAATGTTCGACTTCGGTGGCAAGATCAAAGACCTCAAGGCGAACTGCAAACGCGAGACTGGCTTACCAGCACCGCAGCAACCGGTCTTCCAGACCTGGGTCACGGCGGCGATGGACAAGCCGCTGCCACCGAAGAAGGTCAGCAAGAAACGCAAGACCAAGCGCAAGACGAAGAAAAAAGCCGCGTAACGCGGACTTCGTAAGCGGTACCCAAGAAAGGCGCCACTCGTTGGCGCCTTTTTTTGGGTCGCTAATCGATTCTCGGCTTACCACCTGTCACAGGGACGCTATTTATCACCCTCGCGCACGACGATTTCCTTGGCGAAAACATCGGACATTACGATGTACTTTCGACTTCTCAGTTCGTCTTTGGCAACTCGATAGACGACGCGGCCGCTCTGGCCATCCACATAGTATCCGTCCAGCGTGCGCCGATAGTTATGCGAAGACTTGGCAAAGAAGTACTCGGTTCCCACCACTAGATGAAACGGCGAAAGAGTCGCCTGTGGGTACTCGATCAGCATGTTCTCGACCAGCAACTGCTGTGCGTCTTCAACGGAGTACTTGAATTTGCTAGTAACCGAACTGAGCTCAGCGCTGTTGCCTCGATAGACCGGTACGGCGTCTGGCGACGGACAATTATAGGGGGGCAACAACATTGCCAATGACACCAAACACGCCAAG
The DNA here is from genome assembly GCA_038749025.1 of Pseudomonadota bacterium. Taxonomy (GTDB): domain Bacteria; phylum Pseudomonadota; class Gammaproteobacteria; order Steroidobacterales; family Woeseiaceae; genus JBCAXA01. The sequence goes on from JBCDIL010000001.1 coordinate 82,475, forward strand.
GTCATGCTCGCCCCTACCAATACCTCCACGAACACTAGTGTAACCGACGTCGCCTGCATGGCGACGCATGACGAACCTACTGTCCGTAGCACGGCGAAACTGACGAGTAATGGTGTTAGAGCGCCGCGACAGTCGCCGCTCGTGGCGGCTCGCCGTTAAAGGCTATCGATCAACAAGTTTAGAGTCGCTCGGCACACTCGCTAGACGCAGCCGATCCAGTAGCACCGCAGGATCTTCCTCGGTCAGCACCATGTCGCGGTGAACCGGCCGGACAAAACCTTGCTCCGTAACGTTATCCAAAAACGTCAACAATTGATCGTAGTAACCATCGATGTTAACCAGACCTACCGGCTTTTTCTGGATGCCGAGTTGGGTCCATGTTAGCGCTTCGAACGTTTCGTCTAAGGTCCCGAAGCCGCCCGGCAGTGAGACGAACGCGTCGGCCAAATCGGCCATCGTCGCTTTGCGTTCATGCATCGATGCGACGACAACGAGCTCGGTCAGCATCGTATGGGCGACTTCGAGGCGCGCGATCGACTCGGGTATGACGCCGATAACTTCGGCACCGCCGTCGAGCGCAGCGTTGGCAACGGCGCCCATCAGGCCAACCTCAGCACCACCGTAAACGAGCCGATCGCCGTTGGCCGCAATCGCGGCACCTAGCGCAATCGCGGCATCCCGATAAGCGGGTTTACTACCGGCCGCCGAGCCGGCAAAGACACAAACAGTCGCCAAGCCTGAAATCGCGACGGCTACGCCGACTTCTGGTCGCGTTCGACGCCGTCGGTTTCATGCGCTTCGCGAAAAACGGACCGCGCGGCGTAAATGTGGGCGCGCATGACGCCAGATGCCCACCCCGCATTGCGCTGCTCAAGCGCTGTCACGAGTTCGAGATGGTGTCGGGCGCTGCGTTCCAGCGCTTGCGGTGAGTACTCGCGAAACGTCTGGAAAACCAACGGTGCGTTAGCCAACGTAGCCAATGCCGTACGCAATTGTTCGCTACGGCTCGCATTAAGTAACGCCTCATGAAATCGGTGGTTTAAGTCAGCGATTTTTTCGAGAAAACCGCGTGGTCGCTTTTCAGCAACCCGCAACTGCTGTTCGGCCAGCTGCCGCAAAATGGCGAGATCGTTATCGTCGCAACGAACTGCGCACAATTCTGCTGCATAGCATTCGAGACGTGCCCGCAGCTCAAAGGTCTCCTCTGCTTCGTCCTCACCCCAACTGGAGACGAACGCGCCTTGGTTCGGTACAAACCGAATGAGACCCTCCGCTTCGAGCCGATGCAGTGCTTCGCGAACCGGCGTACGGCTTACAGAGGCCGTCGCGGCGACTTCCGCTTCCGTTATACGGTCACCCGGCGCGTAGCGCCCTTCGATGATGTCGCCGCGAATCGTGTCGTAGGCCTTCTTGGCCGCACTGACCGCCACCATGGGTACTTAGGCCGCCCGCCGCGGGAAGACGCCAGCGCGTGACAGTGCGCTGGGTACATCGTGACCCAACTGCTTGGCGAGCCAATCGGCCGTCTCCAAAATCGCGTCGATATTAATACCGGTAGCAACGCCGCTACGATCCAATGCGTACAACAAGTCTTCAGTGCCGATATTGCCTGTGGCGGCCGGTGCGAACGGACAACCGCCAATGCCACCGGTACTCGCATCGATTAGCGTTGCACCGTACTCAATGGCGGTTAACGCGTTGGCGATCCCAGTGTTGCGGGTGTCGTGCAGATGGACACGAATCGGGATCTCCCCGACCCGTTCGGCTAATCGGCCGATGACGGTGCGCATCTGTTGCGGCACACCGACACCGATACTGTCAGCAACGCCGAAGGTGTCTGGCGATGCCTCAAGTAGCCGGTCCGCCAACTCGATGACCCGATCGGCCGATACTTCGCCTTCGAATGGACAACCGAATGCAGAGGCGACCAACACGTTGCAGCGAACATCCGCTGCCCGGCAACGGGCCTGAATCTCTTTCCAAATATCAATTGATGCACTGACCGGCGCACCTTGGTTGCGCTGGCTAAACGTATCGGTCGACACCAGCACGAAACCGACCTCGTCGACACCCGCTTCAATAGCCCGCTCGCAGCCTTTGACGTTGAGCGCGAGGCCAATGCGGTTTAACGACGGGATCGGGTTGGCGTTCAGCGCCGCCATAACCTCAGCCGCATCGCCCATTTGCGGGACCCGCTTCGGATTAACGAAGCTGGTCGCTTCGACGGCCCGTATGCCAGCCGCCGCCAGGCGTTGGATCAATTCGACCTTCATCGCGGTCGACTGCACGTCATGCTCGCTTTGCAAGCCGTCTCGTGGCGAGACATCGACGACCGTTACGGTATTCATGGCTGACTCCGGTGATTGGCCCCGTTTGGCAAATTGTATACAATTAGGGCTTCGAAGTGCAGTATCCGTCGCCTGATTTCGACTTTTCGCCAAGGATTGTATACACCCGCCATGACTACGAATAACAGCGAGGACCGCAGCGGGCCTCTGTCAGACCTGCGTGTTATCGAAATGGGAAGCCTGCTGGCTGGGCCGTTCTGCGGCCAGCTACTGGGCGATATGGGCGCAGAAGTCATCAAGATTGAAGCGCCGAACATGGGCGACCCGATGCGTGTTTGGGGCCAAGAGAAAGCCGGTAACGGCAAATCGCTGTGGTGGCCGATCGTCGGGCGCAACAAAAAGGCGATTACCGTCAATTGCCGGGTTGAGGAAGGTCAGCAAATCGTTCGCGACCTGGTCGCGAAGAGTGATTTTTTGCTGGAAAACTTTCGTCCCGGAACGATGGAACGCTGGGGCCTTGGCTACGACGAGCTCAGCAAGATAAACCCAAAATTGATCATGATCCGGGTGTCGGGCCAAGGGCAGACCGGGCCGTACGCCAAGCGCGCCGGCTACGGGTCGATTGGTGAGGCCATGGGCGGACTGCGCTATGTTGTTGGTGATCCGGCGACACCTCCGAGCCGCATGGGGATCAGCATCGGCGATTCGTTGGCCGCCACATTCGCGACGGTGGGCGCGCTGTCGGCGCTGCATCACCGGGAACGTACCGGTCAAGGCCAGATTGTCGACTCGGCCATCTACGAAGCCGTCCTCGGCATGATGGAATCGCTGGTCAGTGAGTACCAACACGCTGGCTACGTTCGTGAGCGAACCGGTTCGATCTTGCCAAACGTTGCGCCATCGAACGTCTATCCCACCAGCGACGACAAGATGATTCTGATTGCAGCGAACCAGGATACGGTCTTCCGGCGCTTCGCGGCGGCGATGGGTCAGCCGGAACTCGCCGATAACCCACGCTACGACTCACACCACAGCCGCGGAGAAAACCAGACAGAGTTGGATGAACTCATCGGCGAATGGACCATGACCAAGACCGCCGATGAGTTGACTGCGCTGATGGAGGAATCCGGCGTTCCGGTTGGTAAAATCTACCGCGCCCCAGACATGCTGGAAGATCCGCACTTCGCTGCGCGCGAAGCGATCATCAAACTCGCTCACCCAGAGTTTGGGGAACTGGCCATGCAGAATGTGTTCCCGAAACTGTCACTAACCCCTGGCGAAGTTCGTCATGCGGGACCCGATCTCGGCCAGCACAACGCCGAAGTGTTTGGCGAGATTCTTGGCTTCTCAGACGACAAGCAGGCCGACTTGAAGGCGCGCGAGATTATCTAGCGCTGTCAGCTTCAGTCGCGGCACTCTCCGGGCGCCGGCGCATCGTCGCCCACCAGCGGCGAACCGTCGATAGTCGATCGAGAAATACGCGACCCTCGAGATGGTCCAACTCGTGCTGGAAGCAAACGGCCGGCATACCTGACAACTCGCGCTCGAACACGGCGCCATTCGCGTCTTGTGCGCGGACCAAAACCGCAGCCGCACGAAACACATTGGCGCTAACGCCAGGCACGGACAGACAGCGCTCTTCCACGACACAGAATCCGGCCCGGTCGAGAATCTGCGGGTTAACGTAGACGTCAGCAGCCGACGATTCGTCGTCGCGCAGCGCGAACACGGCAAGCGATGCGCCGAGCTGTGGTGCCGCCAGGCCGAGACCGGATGTCGTTCCTAACGTATCGGTCAAATCGCCGACGAAGCGTTTGAACGGCTCATCGAAGTCTGTCACGGCACCCGCGGCGCGGCTTAGTCTCGGATCCGGGTACTCGATTATTTCGCGGACACTCATAGTTGCTCTCCTGCCGGCGCGGGTTGGCTAGCCGCGTTTTCTTGTTCTCGCTGCCGTTGGCTTAGCAGTGGTATGACGGCGATCAACGTAACGATCAATAACACGATTTCCAGCGAATAGACGGTCAAGTAGCCGGCAGCCGCATCGGTGAAGCCAAACACGGTCCGCGCACTACCGAGTGCCATATTGACGAGGTCGCGAATACTACCGCTCAGCGCCATCGCCAGGCCCGCTGCCGTGGCTTGCACGGCGCCCCAGGCACCGAGCGCCAACCCGGCTTGTTTCTCCGGTGCGGTACTCATGGTCGCCGTCAGCGTTGCATGGCCAAAAATCGCACCGCCAAAACCAATCAAGAAATTGCCGAACAGAAACAACGGTGGCGACGCGAGACTGGCCGCAACGATAACCGCCATAAACGCTGGCAGGCCGATCATCGCGCCGGCCCAAGTCATGCGGTACGGGTCCGCGCCGCGAGCCAGCACCCAGGACGCGAACCAAAAGCCCACCAGCCCACCGAGTGCGAGTAACGCCGTCAGCTTCGTCGTGGTCGCGACGGACAAGTGCAGTACCTGGCCGCCGAATGGTTCCAGCAAGATATCGGCCATGCCGAATGCCATCGTGCCAATCCCGACAATGACCAATCGACGTACGGCATTACGACCGCTACAAAAGCGTTGCCATGACTCAGAAAACGTTGGATCGGGAACGGTAGAGCGTGCGCGCGACGGCTCGCGCGTCTCCTGCTTCCACATCGCGATCGTGTTGAGGATCAACGTGATAACGGCGGCGGCTTGGATAACTTGGACTAAGCGTCCAGGCGTGAAGTCCTCCAGCGCACGACCGAACGCCAATGCGCTGACGATCATGCCGAGCAGTAGCATGATGTACATCAGGCCAACAACACGGGCGTGAGACTTTGGCGGTGTCAGATCCGTACAGAGCGCTAAGCCCGCCGTTTGCACGGTATGGACACCGGCACCGACTAGCAAGAACGCTAGCGCCGCCGCTCCATGACCAACCCATAACGGCGCCGAATCGGCCTCGCCCATGCCTGCTAGCACGAGCAGCGCAAAAGGCATCATCGCGAAACCGCCGAACTGCAATAACGAGCCTTTCCAGATGAACGGCACACGTCGCCACCCCAACGCACTGCGGTGGGTATCGGAGCGATGGCCAATGAGCGCCCGGAACGGCGCAAACACGAGAGGCAAAGCGATCATGATGCCGACGATAGACGCCGGCACACCGAGTTCGACGATCATGACGCGGTTAAGCGTACCGACGAGCAGCACGAGCGCCATGCCAACCGAAACTTGGAACAGAGACAAACGCAACAGCCGCGACAACGACATGTCCGGCGTAACGATATCGGCGAAAGGCATCACTCGTGGACCGAGTGATGCCCATACACCGGCAAGCCGTTGGCTGATCGTACTCATCTGCGTCTCCCCGAGGACGCCGACGCCAAGAGGCTAACTCATCGGGCGGTCGTCACACCGCCTGCGTCGTGCGTTGGTCTCCTAATCGTCGTCGCTGCGCTTGGTCAGCAACGGCAAGTTAAACAAGTTTGATAGCGGCGCCGGATTGTGGGATAGCGAAGGCATGAACACACTCCACGGCCAACCCGCCGGCTTGCGCTTAATCGTTTTCCCGGGCAGGAACGGCTTGGACTTACCTAAGGCTGGTAAGAACATGCTCCATGGCCAGCCCGGTGGCTTGCGTTTGATCGTCATACCAGGCAACCACGGGCGGTTCGGTTTCAGCAAGAACCGGCCTTTCCTACCGGTCGTTAAGAACCAGGTATCGTTAGTGATTTGCTTGATATTGAACGTGAAGTTGTACGACGTCAGCGTGCCCCAGCCCAGGAAGTCCGAAAACGGCGCTGGGTTCGACGGGGTGTACGTCGGCATTTGTTCTGTTTTGATCGCCCCCCCGGCATCGAGAGTGCGCTCGACAATGCGCCCATAGCCGAAAACCGGCTTGACACAGACGACTGACTGGCCGCTCTCAATGGCTCGGCGAGCAACGTGGCGGAAGTAATCCGGTAGTTGCCCGTGAGCGATCGCGCTGTCGACTACGTCGGCGGCGCTTGTCGCTGGATCGGCGGAAATGACCCACGCTCCCTCGCCAACGAGATTGTCTTCTTTTACTGCTTCGAGTGCGCGGCGCGCGGAATCCGCCGACTCGAACATGCGTACGTTTGCTAGCATGGCGATGCTCCGTCGCGACCCGCCCCGAAGGATCGACTATAGATTTTGGTAGGCGACGGCCGGTGGCTGTTACGCCACCGGCACGCCGTCATGCCACTTCTGTTTCAGCGCTTGACGAACTTAGCCGCCAAAGAACGCTGGGAACCAGCTTGTGTTGTTAAGAATTGCTGAGTGAACCGTCAGCGACATCAAAACAACGCCACCTAGGAAAACGGGAATTCCGATCGTTGGGTTAACAACCAACCACATTCTGCTTTGATTCATTGTGTGCTTCCCCTTAGCCGAGCCACGGCGAGTACATGTAAGCCAAGGTGTGCGCGATGATCGAAATCAGTGCGAACACGCGAGTGCCGTCGATGATGTGTTTGTGTAATTCCTCAGCCTCTCCAACTGTGAGGCCGGTCGGCCAACGCCGATCCGAATCATGTGACATGGGTTTTTACTCCGAACTTTATTGTGGATGACAGCCGCGAATCCGTATCCCTTGCTGAAGCTCGGCGGTGCTAAAACTCCGCACCTCCCCGTCCTGAACGACAGTTCGTCAAAATGGTCTCGCGTACGGGCAAAGTAGCGCTGACGAATCTATGTGTCAACTTTTTTTAACTGCCTATATGTATAGGTGTATTGACAGGGGGTGATAGGCCAAAAAAAAGCGGCGCCCGAAGGCGCCGCTCGTGTCTAACATCGGCGTTTTGTCGCGATTTACCGGAAACTAAAGCCGACTTCAATGCCTGCCGTGCGGACCGTACCGGGGTGGACAAACGAGCCACCGAACTCCGGTGCTGTGATGACTTCAGCGACGAAGTCCTCATCAAACAGATTGCGCGCAAAGGCGACGATCCGCCAGGTTTCGGTCTCGATACCCAAGCGGATATTGGTCAAACCGTAGCCGTCGACCTGTGACCGGCTGAAGTCCGCATCGGGGCCACCGAACAGCGTTGCTGGGACGATGTCGTCTTGGACAGTGTGGTACCAAACGTCGCCCTGATAGCTGTACTCGATACGCCCGAAGAACTCCATTGAGTCGCTAATCGGCGCGATGTATTGCGCGGCGACGTTGTAGGTCAGATCCGGTGCGTTCGGCGCCTCGTTTCCGACGGTAAACGGCCGAATGGCGTTGGCCTCGATTTCAGTATCGAGGAACGCTGCGCCTGCCGTGATGCTGAAGTTGTCGCTGATTTGCGCATCGATCGCGAGTTCCGCACCGGTAATCGATACCTCATCGATATTCTCGACAACGCGGAGCAGACCGAACGGTCCAACGAAGAACTCGAAGAACTGCATGTCATCGACATCGGTCTGGAAGACCGCACCGGACAAGTCAACCCGATCGTTGAACAAGCGCGACTTAAAACCGATCTCGAACGCGCTCGACGTTTCTTCACGGAAGATTTCGGGCGGCGCAACAAGGCTCGCACCAGCGTCGACGAAGAACAGCTGGATCGTCTCGGTTGCACCGATGTTGTTGAAGCCGCCGGACTTAAAGCCGATCCCCCAGCTACCGAACAGCGTCAGGTTGTCGGTCGCATCCCAGGTCAGCGAGACTTTCGGCTGGAACTCGTCGAACGTCTGGCTGCGATCAGCGATCGAGTTAGAGACGATACCGGTCGTGAAGTCCGTGATGAACGCCGGGTTCAGCGGTGTGCCACCGAGCGGCGTTACGCCGTCGAACGAACAGAAGCCAGAGGGCAACGTCGCGCAGTAGTTAATCCGCGTGGAGACTTGCTCGCTTGGCGTCGGGACGCGGTTGCTAACGTCGCGCTCTTCCTCGTCGTAGCGGACAGCGACCGACAGCTCGACCGTGTCGCTGATGTCGTAGTTCAGCGAACCGAACACAGCGAAGACCGATGTATCAAAATCATCGAGTACTAACGCGTCGGTCAGCGGATTAACGAAGCTACGCGGCAGGGCATTGCCAGGACGACCATCGTCGAGCAGCTGGGCGACACCGACGGTGCGCTCGATGTCGAGCAAATACAAGCCGGCCTGCCAGCGCAAGCGCTGATCACTCGGCGAGGTCAGTTGCAGCTGGAAGCTCAGATCTTCCTGGTTGCGTTCTTGGTACTGGTAGCCGTCACAGGTAGTTGGGCTGTACGGCGGGAACAGCGAGTTGACCGGATCGGGACCAATAAACGTCGGTGCTTGAACCGGTGTTCCAGCCAGTGCCGCGGTTGAATCGAGACAGGTCTGGTCACCAAAATAGAAGCCAAATGCGCCGGACGTGCCGTCAGCGACGAAAAACTGGTCTTGGTTGCTGAACAGTGTCCAGGCCGTCAGCGTCGCCCAATCCATGTCGTAATCGAGCTTCAACGACACCTCGGTCGTGTCTTGTTCGTTGCCGGGATCAATATTCGGCGCGAAGATGAACTCGTGATCGTTAACGTCCTGGAAGAACTGCGGAACGTTCAAGAACGCCGCGAAGCCCGGTAGTGCAAACGCCGCGTTAAATGCGATCGATGCGGCATCGACTTGTGCATAGCGGGCTTTGGCATCGAGCGTTAGCTTATCGTTCGGCGTCCAGACGAAACGTGTCTGGTAGCTCGTGCTTTGATAGTCGTTAACGACATCGTCGTTCAAAAACGAGTTCGTTAAGAACCCTTCAGTGTCACGGCCGTCAACGCTAAACCGCGCGAACAACTCATCTTCGATCAGCGCTCCGGAGACCGATCCCTGGAACGTGAACGTGTCGAATTCGGCCACACCGATTTCCGCGTCGAGCTCAAATTCGTTGGTCGGCTTGCGCGTGGTGACGATGACAGCACCGGCAGCCGCAGAGCGACCGTACAAAGCGCCCTGCGGGCCTTTTAGTACCTCAATCTGAGCGAGATCAGCGTACTCACGGTTAAATGCACTGGGATTGGTGTAGAGAATACCGTCAATCAGTAGCGCAAAGTTCGTTTCACCGTCGCGCGCACCGTTTTGACCGCGAATACTCATCTGCGTATCGCCGACTTCGACCGTATTCACCAGTACAACCCCTGGCGTGAGACCGACAAAGTCCTCGCCACGTTGCACACCAATACGCTCGATGTCTTTTTCGGTGAATGCCGTAATCGACGCCGGTACGTCTTGCAGCGACTCTTCGCGTTGACGTGCGGTGACAACGATCTCCTCGAGTTGGGCTGTCGCGGTTAACGGCAGCAAGCTGCCGGGCAACGCCACAACGGCCGCCGCAATTGGCGGTATCAAACTCAGTTTCTTCATGCCTGCTCCCCTGGGAGGTTGTTATGCGCCCACGTCCAGACGCGATCCCGTCGATCGAAAGTATAGCTAAGGATTGTATACAATGAACACTGTTTCCATCGCGCCCACGAAGCGCTCGCGTGAAGCTCGAGGCGTTCCTACTAACAGTGACAAAAACGCCATAGATTAGCGGATTAGCGCAAGCTTTTTTCGCTGCGCTGCCCGCTCACACCGGCGGTTTAAGCTCGCTTGTCACTGCGAGCGTCAACTAAACTAGACTAATTGTTGTATACAATTTGGCTACCAGGGCAGCTCTTCGCCCGCGTAACTAAAGAACTTTCCGGTATTCTCAACGCTTAAGTTACCAATAACGTTGATCAGGCCCGCCGCACTGTCGGGCGCCGTCAGCGTCGCCGCTGACCCACCCATGTCCGTTTGCACCCAGCCGGGATGTAGAGCCGCCACCGCGATGCCACGGTCCAGCACATCGACGGCCAACGATTTCAGCACAGCATTGAAGGCCGCTTTGCTGGCCCGGTAGCTGTACAGACCGCCAATGGTGTTCAGTTCCATCGAGCCTAGCATCGATGACATACCGACGAGCTTTTTCTGCTCGCTGGCGGCAACGTTGTCAACAAACGCTTCCGCCAAATACAGTTGGGCGCGCACATTGATATCCAACACGCTAGACCAATCCGCGAAATCGATACCGCCCAGTCCGCCCACACTAAGGCCTTGGTTCGCAAAGTCGGTCGACCCCATTGTTCCAGCCGACAAAAACAACACGTCGATCGGTGTGCCGGCAAGATGCGCTGCAACGGCCCCGAGGCTGTCAAGGTCGGTCATGTCGGCATGATGCAGTGTCAACGCGTCGCCGGCGGTGCTTGCCATGGCGGCAAGCGCGTCGCTGTCGGCACGTCGCGTTCCGTGCACCTGCCAACCCTGGGCCACGTATTGGCGAGCCAGTTCGAGCCCGAGACCGCGGTTAACGCCAGTAACAAAAACGGTTGGCATGGTGAACCGACCTCAACAAGTATCGAGGTCGGCAGTGTAGCGCACTGGCAGCGGTGCAACGTAGCCGGTACCGTTGCGCGAGACATCGATCTCGGTCGATGGCACCGAGCGAGCGCTCGTCGCCGATTATCGTGACCACAGTCAAACCATGCTGAAGATCTCTTTTTTCCTTCTCGCTTTAAGCCTCACGCTGCTAGGCGGAACCGTTGCCGCCCATCCGGACGATGAGTTTTGCTTCGATGGGGGAATGGACCCATCGCTGTGCAACGCATTGGCCGAACTCGACCGCATCGACATGGCGAAAACCACGTCTGCGACCCGACGGTTGGAAGCACGAACAGGCTGGGAGACATTTACAGAGTACACAACGATCGGGGTACGGCACATCGTGCCAGGCGGCACGGACCACCTACTCTTCCTTGCAGGTCTGGTGTTTGGCGCTTACGCGTGGCGATCGCTGGTATGGTTAATAACCGCGTTTACCGTGGCGCACGGCATCGCGCTCGCGGCGGTGGTGATCGGCGGTCTCGATGCACCGTCACGCCCAATTGAGATAGCAATCGCCGCAACGATCGTCTGGATCGGCGTTGAGAACCTATTTAGCAAACCGCGCGTCGCGTGGCGCTATGGCTTAGTGTTCGCGTTCGGCCTCATTCATGGGCTCGGATTTGCTGGGTTTCTCACAGAGATTGGGTTACCGGTCACGCAACTACCAGCAGCGCTGCTCGGTTTTAATCTCGGTGTCGAGTTGGGGCAATTGCTGGTCGTGACCGTGACGCTGGCTGTCGCCATAGCGATCGCGAAAACGCTAACGCCCCAGTCGCGAAACCGACTGGGGCGTTACGTCCGCTTCTTCGGTAGCAGTGCCGTCGCCATCATCGGGACGCTCTGGTTCGCGGAGCGTCTCCTCGCCACTTAGGGTTGGGCGCCTTAGGTCGTGCTGTCTTCGTTTAGAAAACCACGGCCACGCAGCAGCGGCTCGATACTCGGGTCACGACCGCGGAATAGTCGGTACAACTCGTCGGCTTCGCGCAGACCACCGCTTTGGTAAACCCATTTCTTGAGCCGAGCGGCCGTCTCGGTATCGAAAATATCCTCCGCTTCCAAGAAGGCATCGAAGCCGTCGGCGTCGAGGATTTCAGACCACAGATACACGTAGTAGCCCGCCGAGTAGCCGCTCGCGAAGATGTGATTGAAATACGAGGTGCGATAGCGCGGCTCGATCTCATCGATCAAACCGTACTCCGCCAGAACATCGCGCTCGAACGCACGCGGGTCGTCAATCGCGTCGATTTCCGCCTCGCTTAGCATGTGCCAGCGCAGATCCAAGAGCGACGCCGCGATGTATTCGGTGGTCGAGAAACCCTGGTTGAACTGTGCAGCCGCGAGCATTTTCTCAACCAATGCGTCAGAAATTACCTCACCGGTGTCGTGATGGCGCGCGTACATGTCGAGCATCTCCGGTTGCGATGCCCAGTGTTCGAGCATCTGTGCCGGGAACTCCGTGTAATCGCGGGGGCCATCGACGCCAGAGAATGCTTCGTACGGAATGTTCGTCATGATGCCGTGCAAAGCGTGACCAAACTCGTGGAAGAACGTCTCAACCTCGGAGAAACCCAGCAAGGTCGGCTGACCGTCTGACGGCGTCGTAAGGTTCAAATTGAACACAACCAGCGGTCGTACATTGTTGCCGCCGATATTTGAGGCCCCACGGTACGAGCTCATCCACGCACCACCGCGCTTACTATCGCGAGCGTACATATCGAGGAACAGGATACCAAGATGACTGCCGTCATCGTCCGCGACATCGAAAGCCGTCACCGTTGGATGCCAAACCGGGACGTCGGTAGGCTCGAATGTCAAACCGAACAGACGATTGGCCATTGTAAAGGCGCCGTCGCGTACGGCATCGAGCTCAAAGTATGGGCGCAACGTGTTTTCGTCTAAGCCGTACCGATCGAGGCGTACTTTCTCTGCGTAATGCCACCAATCTTGTCCGGCGATGTCGATGCTATCGCCGGCGAGCTCTTGCATTGCATCGCGCTCGCGCTCAGCGGTCGCTATGCCTGGCTCCCAGACACGGCGTAGGAACGACTCGGCCGCTTCCGGTGTTTTCGCCATCCGCGTCTCAAGCTGGTAGTGCGCATGCGTTTCGTAGCCCATCAACTTGGCACGGCGCGCGCGCAGCTTGGCGATCTGTTTGGCGAGTGCGTAATTGTCTTTCTCCTCGCCAGCGGCGCGGGTCCGGTACGCATCAAACAACTGCCGGCGAAGCTCGCGGTTCGTTGATTCGGTCATGAACGTCTCGAACTGCGAACGGTTTAACCCGACAAACCAAGCGTTCTCGTCAGCGTCCCACAACGACGCCTTGAACCCATCGCTTAGGCCTGCCAGATCTGCCTCATCGGTGATGCGTAGCTTGAACTCTTTAGTGGCCGCCAACAGATTTTGACCGAAGCTGGTGCTGAGACTTGAGAGCTCTGCATTGATATCAGCAACCTGGTCGCGAACCTCGGGTGTTAGCGCCGCGCCAGCGCGGACGAACTGTCGGTGGGTGAGCTCGAGTAGTCGTGCATCGTATTCGTCGAGGCCCAAACTATCGCGCTCGGCGTAGACAGCTTTGACGCGTGTGAACAACGCAGGATCGAGTACGATAGCCGTATTCTCCCGCGTGACCATTGGGTAGATTTCCGCTTGCAGCGCGTTGAGCTTATCGTTGGTATCGGTGTTTGTGATGTTGCCGAACACACTCAAGACTTTGCTCAAGGTGCCACCTGCCTTCTCCAGCGCGACAATCGTGTTCTCGAACGTCGGCGCAGCGTCCTGCTTGACGATCTCGGCGATCTCTGTCCGTAGTTCAAGTATCCCTTGCTTAACAGCAGGCAAGTAATGATCGTCTTCGATCACCTTGAAAGGCGGAACGCCGTAGGGCGTATCCCACGTCTTCAACAACGGGTTATCAGCGATTTCTTCACTGGATACAGTGATTTCATCGCTTACGCTATCAGCGCCAGCAGCAGCCATGTCGGTGGTGGCTTCCTCGTCGGTCGAGCGTTCGCACGCGGCGATCGCTAGCCCCAGCGCCACAACGGCGAGGCTCTTCCATAGTTTCATTGTCTCGTCCCCTAGACGAATAGGCGGTCGGCTCAAGCCCTAGTCGGTAGTACCATAAGGTCCGGCGTCGCCGCGAAAGTTCCGCATAATAAGCCATGTCAGGCGCCAAGTGCCTGCCTAGATATAAAGTGACGAAGCGAAAAACCGCATTATTGACGTTGGGCCGGCTCCCGAAAGGCCTGGATATCGCCCGGGCTCTCGACCGGGCCGGCTGGCGCGTTATTGTGGCTGAGCCCTGCCGGTGGCACCTAACGGCCGTGTCACGGGCTGTCGCCGAGTCGATTGCTGTGCCGTCGCCCGTCGATGACCGTGACGGCTATGACATGGCAATGCTGGGCATCGTGAGGTCCCATGATGTATCACTCATTGTGCCGGTCTCCGAAGAATGCCTGTATGTCGCTGCCCTCGCCGAGCGCCTGCCGGCGGGCGTGCGCATCTTGTCGATGCCGTTGGCCGTCGTCGACGCGCTGCATGACAAGTTCCTGTTCGCCAGACGTTGCGAGACCTTGGGGCTCGCGGTCCCGGAGACCGTCCGTCTCGACCAGGCCGGTACAAAAGCGCTGCTCGGCCAAGGCGCCGTCGTTATCAAAGGACGTAACTCATGCTCGGGCACCGGTCTTGAGTTTGTCGCAGCGGGTAGCACACCGCCGCACCGGCTATACCCGGCCGACTGGGTTGCACAACAGCAAGTCGACGGCGAGCTTGTGTCGACCTACTCCATTGCGCATAACGGCACTGTCGCGACGACCGTAACGTATCGTGGCACCGTTATGTCCGGGACGGTCGCCGTAAGTTTCGAGCGAATCGACAGTCCGGTCGCGGTTGCAACATGGATCGAGAGGTTCGTTGCTGCGACCGACTACAGCGGCCAAATCTCGTTCGATTTCATCATCGATTCCGCCGATAAACCGTGGGCGATCGAGTGCAATCCGCGCGCGACCAGCGGCGTTCACTTTATCCGCGAGGATCGGCTGGCCGATATACTGCTTAACCCTGACGCCGGTACCGCCGACGTGCTGCGACCGCAGCGCCACCTCATGCAGTTCTACCCGTGCCTTACCGAGTTACAGCGTTTGATGTTTAAACCGGGCTTCGTCGAGGTTTGGCGAGCGTTTCGCGATGCCAAGGACGCGTCATTTAAGTGGCGCGATCCGTTACCGCTCTGGACGCTACCGATCACGGCGGCGCGGATCATGCGCTTAGCACTCTTTTCCGGTAAGAGTTTCGGGGAAGCGGCAACGTTCGATATCGAGTGGCAAGGATCGGCGTGAGCGAACGGCCATTGTATCGACCGCCGGCGCCGCGACCGATGGCACCACTACCCTCGCTAGTGCGGGTTATGGCCGAGGGTAACGGCAACCTGTTGTCATTGGTTCCAGCAGCCGCTTACTCGAAGCGTGTTACGCCACTCGGTTACTCGCGCCGTTCGATCATCCTCGTTAATGACCCCGAGGCGGTTCGAGAAGTCATGACCGATCCGCTCGGCATTTACCCGAAAAACGATTTGTTTGTTGGCGCACTGGAACCGTTGGTCGGTGATTCGATCTTCGTTAGCCACGGCGATACGTGGCGC
Organism: Pseudomonadota bacterium; assembly: GCA_038749025.1. GTDB lineage: Bacteria > Pseudomonadota > Gammaproteobacteria > Steroidobacterales > Woeseiaceae > JBCAXA01. The sequence continues at coordinate 97,757 of JBCDIL010000001.1, forward strand.
CGGCAACGCGCGATGATCGACCCGGCATTCTCGCAATTGCGGATTCGTCAGGCGTTTCCGGCGATGGCGGCCGCTGTCGATGCCTGCGAGGCTCGTCTTGATGCGATCGCAGAACGTGGCGAGACGATTTCGCTCGATGTTTTGATGAGTCAGCTAACGGCCGATGTCATCTGCCGGACAATTTTCAGCCAACCACTCGATAGCGACACCGCGCAGCGCGTGTTCTACCTGTTTAGCCAATTCGAACGGTCCGTGGCGAGCGTCAATCTGTTCCAGTTAATTTTCGCGAAACCGTGGTCGGACGTGCGCCAGCCAGCCGCTGTCCTCGCTGCCTGTGAGGAGATCCGCGCCTTGATCGGCGAGATGCTCGATCCCCGCTTAGCCGCCGACGACGATGCGCCAGACGATATCGTCACCGCCGTCATTCGCGCCAAAGACCCGGATACAGGGGAGCGCTTTACACGCGAACAACTGATCGATCAAATCGGTGTCTTCTTTCTCGCCGGACACGAGACGACAGCTAGCGGTCTGACCTGGGCGTTCTACATCTTGTCGCAACAGCCGCAGACGCTCGTCGCACTGCGTGACGAAGTGGCCACTTGTGGCGCGCACATTGACTTTGAAACCGTTAAGCAACTGAACTTCGTACGCGCCGTGTTTCGCGAAGCGCTCCGGTTGTACCCGCCGATCACGTTCATACCGCGCGTCGCGGCCGAAACGACGACTATCGCCGGTAAACGCATTAAGCGCGGGGCAATGATTATGGTGTCGCCATGGACCACGCATCGTAACGCCTTGCAATGGCGTGACCCGGATCGATTTGATCCGACGCGCTTTTTGCCCGATGCAGCGGTCGATGATCGCCCCAACACATTCTTGTCGTTCGGTCTCGGCCCGCGGGTCTGCATCGGCGCCGCGTTTGCAACAATCGAAAGCGGTTTAATCCTGTCGCGGCTAGCGTCGCGGTACGACTTTGTGCCGGTTGAACCGGCGACGGTGTGGCCCGTAGCACGGCTGACAACGCGGCCGGCCAAAGAAATCGTCTGCCACGTTAAACGGCGCGCGCAATGAGCGGACAACGTGCGATTGTTGTCGGCGCGGGGATGGGTGGACTCGCCGCCGCCGCCGAGCTAGCAGCGACCGGTTGGCACGTCACGCAGTTCGAGCGCCATGCGGTACCGGGCGGCAAGATGCGTGAGGTCGATGTCGCTGGACGGTCGATCGATTCCGGTCCGACAGTTTTTACGATGCGCTGGGTGTTCGATGCGTTATTCGCTGCCTGTGGCAAAGAGCTAGCGGACTATGTCGACATTCGCGCCGCCGACGACTTAGCCCGGCACTCATGGCACGACGGTTCGCGGCTCGATCTATTCGCCGATACCGAACGCTCCGTTGCCGCGATCGAAGCGTTTAGCGACGCGGCGAACGCGGCGGCGTACCGACAGTTTGTCGCCGACTCCGGTCGAATCTTCGACACACTGGATGCGCCGTTTATGCGGGCCTCTCGACCGAGCATGCTGGAGTTGTCTCTGCGGGTCGGATTACTCCGCACCGGTGACATGCTCGCCACGAAGCCCTTCATTTCGTTGTGGCGGGAATTGGGCCGACGCTTCAGCGATCCACGATTGCAACAATTGTTTGGCCGCTACGCGACGTATTGCGGCTCGTCGCCGTTCGCAGCACCGGCGACCTTGATGCTAATTGCCGAGGCCGAACGTCGTGGCGTCTGGTATGTCGATGGCGGCATGCAACGGTTTGCCGAGAGTCTGGGGCGGCTCGGACGAGAACTCGGGGTCGAGCAACACTTCGGAACCGGGGTCAGCGAAATCCTGACCGCCGACGGCCGCGTCAGCGGTGTTATCGACGACACGGGAGCGGTCCACAGTAGCGCGGTTGTTATCTATGCCGGTGATACCGATGCACTCGCCGATGGCCTCCTTGGCGCTGGACCGCGATTGGCCGTACGCCGTCGCGCGCCTAACGAGCGCAGCCTATCGGCGATCACACTGAGTCTGCTCGGCAATGTCTCCGGTTGGGAACTTGGCCACCATACCGTCTTGTTTGGCGATAACTACCCGGAAGAGTTTGCGGCGATCTTCGACCGCGGTGAGCTACCGGCTGTGCCAACTTTGTATTTGTGCGCTCAGGACAGGGAATCCGACCCAAGCGCGGCGCCGCACGAGGAACGCTTGTTCGTTTTGATGAACGCTCCGGCGACCGAGCTAGACGACGACAGCTTGGATCGCGCGCGGCAACGTATCGACGCGCAACTAACGGCACACGGCTTAACGGTTACCGGTAGTGCAGCAAACACGGTGATGACGAGTCCGAATGAGTTCGGGCGACGCTTTGCAGGCAGTCACGGCTCGCTTTACGGGCGGGTAACGCACGGCTGGTTGGGTTCGTTCCAACGAAGCGGCTCGGCTAGCCGGGTACCGGGTCTTTATCTCGCTGGCGGCAGCGTTCATCCCGGTGCCGGTATACCGATGGCGGCACAGTCAGGGCGACTGGCGGCCGCCGCCGTTCAAGAACGGGCTTAGGTAATTCGCTTTGCTCGCTCGCGAGTGGGCGCGGCTATTCCGGCGACGGCACTAGCCAGCCGCCGGTGCAAACGAAGCGCCGCCGTGGGCCGGGTCCGGCACAACGGTATCAAGCACCTTAGCCGACGAGATAACACCCGGCATGCCGGCTCCGGGATGGGTGCCCGCCCCGACCAGGTACAGCCCCGGCAACTCTTCACTGCGGTTGTGCGGGCGGAACCAGGCCGTTTGCCAGAGCACCGGTTCGAAGCTAAAAGCTGCGCCTTTGACGGACGACAGACGCTCCTGAAAATCCTGAGGCGTCAGCAGTTGCGACGTTACTATGTTCTCGGACAACCCAGGTAGCACCGTTGCTTCTAAACTCTTGGCAATCGCCTGCCGGTAAGGCTCCGCAGCCGTTGCCCAGTCGATGCCGCTGACCTGATTGGGTACTGGCGATAGCACGTAGAACGCGTCGCAGCCGTCCGGCGCCATCGACGGATCGGTCGCGGTGGGCCGATGCAGGTAGAGCGAAAAATCGTCGGCCAGTTTCTTGTGATTGAAAATATCGGCGAGCAACCCTTGGTAGCGCGGCCCCAGAAGAATCATGTGGTGTGGGACGTCGGGGTACAAACGACGCGTACCGAAGTACCAAACGAACAAGCTCATCGAATAGCGCGACTTATTCAGTCGTCGGTCGGTCCAGCGTGAGCGGTGTTCAGCCGGAACAAGATAGCGGTACGTCGAAGCCGAATCGGCGTTCGACACGACGATGTCGGCGCGCTGCTCAGACCCCGATTGAAGCCGCACGCCAGCCGCACGTCCATTCTCGACGAGCACCTCATCAACCGGACTCGATAAGTGTACGCGCCCGCCCATGCGCTCGATCAAGCTCACCATGCCGGCAACGATTTGATTGGTCCCACCCATCGCGTAGTGCACACCATGGCTGCGTTCCAAATGTGCGATCAGGGCATAAACGGCCGTGGCTGTCATCGGGTTTCCACCGATGAGAAGCGGATGGAAACTGAAAATCATCCGCAAGCGCGGGTGCTTGATATACCGGCTGACCATCCCGTAGACCGACCGATAGAACTGTGTTCGGATGAGGTCGGGGATCGTCTTCGCCATCGACCACAGTGTGTCGAACGATTCATACAGCAGTTGATCGAAGCCGACGCGATAGAGCTCCGCGCTGGCCTCCAAAAACCGTTGGTAGCCCTCGTAATCGTCCGGATTGAACTTACTGATCTCGCGGCGCATGTGATCATCGTCGCCGGAGTAGTCGAACGTCTCGCCATCATGGAAACGAATCGTGTAGTAAGGGTTGATGGCGCGCAGCTCGACGTCATCGGCGAGCTTGCGCCCTGCCAGCTCCCACAGCTCCTCGAGCAAAAATGGCGCTGTCACGATGGTCGGGCCGGCATCGAACGTAAAGCCGTCTTGGCGATAGGCGTAGGCGCGGCCGCCTGGTCCATCGAGCTTTTCAAAGACGTCGACGTTGTAGCCGCGTGCCGCGAGACGAATGCCGGCGGCCAACCCCCCCAAACCGGCGCCAATGACGACCGCTTTGCTACCGCGTTGTTCGCTCATACCCTCGCCCTAGCTCATGGTAAGCTTAGGATAACACTGCTAACTGTCAATTTGACGGTACGCGGTGCCGGTAGACGGTTCGTAACTTCGACGCCAGTTGGGCTGTGGTGAGAGTGCGATGGTAGTGCTGCTTTTCAAAACGCTGGTCTACGCCCACGTCGTTACCGGGACGGTCGGGCTGATTACCCTGTGGGTACCCATCGCCGCTCGCAAAGGCACGCGCCGCCATGTCGACTGGGGCAAGGTTTTTTACTGGTCGTTGCTCGCGACCGGGACGATCGCGGTCGGTATCAGCACCGTTACGCTGGCAGCACCACTCGAAACTCATCCATTCTGGGATGACGCGGCCATGGTGCGCGGCGTGTTTGGCTGGATGATGCTCTACCTCGCTGTGTTGACTATCAACCTCACGCACTACGGCCGGTTATGCGTACAAAACAAACGCCAACATGCAGCGAATCGCACGTTCTGGAATTTCGCCGGTCAAGCAGCAATGTTTGCGGCCGCCGTTAACTGCGCCATACAGGGTCTGCTGCTCGAGCAGTACTTACTGGTTGGCATGTCATCGATCGGCATCGTTGCCGGCGTATTGAACACGCATTTCATCGTGCGCGAGTCGCCGCCGCTGAACGAATGGTTGATTCAACACAGCCGAGGTTTGGTTGGTGCTGGCATTTCCGTCTACACGGCATTCCTCGCGTTCGGCGCTGTCAATCTGCTGCCGGCGTTCGCGTTTAACCCGATCTTATGGGCCACACCGTGTACGCTCGGCATCGCTTATCTGTTGTACCACCAGGTCAAGATCATGCTAGCGCGGCGGCCGAAAAACCCCGTCTCCGGCGCCGGCGTCACGACCTAAGGCGATAAGCTAGCGGCCATACGCTACGCCGTGCGGCCAGCGTCGATCGGAATAGTCGCCCCGTTGATGTAGCGCGATGCGCTGCTTAACAGCCACACCACCGCCGCGGCGATGTCCTGCATGTCGCCAAACTGTTGTGACGGAATGTCTTTCTGCAGCTGCTCAAAGATCTCGGGCGATTGGGCGCGAAATTCTTCGAATTTTTCGGTTGCAATGATGCCAGGTGCGATTACGTTGCAGCGAATCTGGCGGTCGGCGTATTCCAGCGCGACCGATCGGGTCAGCCCGATAACACCCCACTTAGCCGCACTGTAGTCAGCCATCGCCCGAACACCTTGCAAACCACCCGTAGAGCTGTTGTTGACAATGGCGCCACCGCCCGAGCGGAGCAACAGCGGTATCTCGGCGCGCAGCAAATAGAAAACGGCCGTTAAGTTGACGCTGAGAGTATCGTGCCAACGCTCGAGCGGCGTCTCGTCAAAAGCGCCGTGGCCAAATGTATGGCCCAAGTTGTTAAACACACCGTCGAGCCGACCGTAGTGGCTATCTATCGCGTCGATTGTCGCTTGCGCTGACGCGGGGTCAGTACCGTCCAGTTCTAGCGCTAGCGCATCGCCACCTGCTCGAACGATGTCCGCCGCCAAGTCATCGCAGAGCGACTTCCGACGCGCGGCGACAACGACGCGAGCACCCGCTTCGGCCAGCGCCAGTGCCGAGCGGCGCCCCATACCGGAGCTGGCACCGGCAACGAAACAGACGCGCCCTTGCAAATTCCCATAGCTCATTGGCCGACGGTGCCAGTCTGTCGCAGTGGTCGCAATCAAACTTTCGTCTAAACCTATGCAGGTGAGGTATTGCCACCTTTATAATGAACGAGACTCGTCGTTTTGCACGCCACCATGCTGAAGCGCTTCCTATTCGTCGCCAACACTGTCGTGTTGGTCATGCTCACTGCGTCCCCTGCAGGCGCCCAGAACACGGCCGGCGTTCCGCCGCCGGGATTTCCGGACGGGCATGAATCGCTGCAATACCGAGTTGCCTACGAGACAGATACCGATGCGTTCGCTCACCGACTGCACTATCAACAGGCGTTCGATGAAAAAAAACTGTGGCGAATTATCGTCCAAGGCCGCAAAACCAACGATCGCGACAACGACTTCGATTTCGCACAGGGAGAGATTTTCTGGCGCCTGACGGGCCCAACGCGACGCTGGCAACATGGCCTGCGGTTCGACCTCAGAGTCCGCCATGAGGGACGACCCGCCACGTTTGGGTTGAACTGGTCGAATGAATTTACGTTCGCCGACGACTGGCGCTTTCGTACGGTCGTACTGACCGCCATTGATGTCGGTGATGGCGCCCGTGACGGTGTGTTTTTGCAAACCCGTAATCAACTCAATTACGCGCTAGCGCCGCGCCAAAACATCGGCTTCGAACTTTACAGCGTATACGGATCAAGCAAAGACATACCCAGTCTTAAAGACCAAAATCACCAACTCGGGCCGTACGTCGTTCTGCCGCTCGGCGACAAATGGCAGCTGTTCGGTTCGGCGCTGGCAGGGTTAACCGATGAGTCGCAAGACTTGAATTTGAAGCTCTGGTTTACCCGCGCGCTGTGACCGTTTAGCGCAGCTCAGCGGCGTCCACTCGCGGCCACCGACCACCGACATCGGCGACGTGAAAGACTAGGGCGGCGACCAAGCAACTTGCCGTTACCGGCCAGCTAAACCCCTTAAGGACGCTGCCCAGCGCAAGCATTAACGACCCGCCCGCACCGAGATTCGCCAGTAACGCCAATACTGGGATACCGCGACCCGTGGTTGCACGGTACAGAGAGAGCGCAGTGAATTCGAATGCAACCACCGCAACCATGATGTCAACGATCCGACCGGACTCAATTAGTTCTTGCACGTTGTCTCCCGTATGCCAGTGGCTCCGGGCATCTGAACGCCAAACGGCCAGTAACTCAAGCGCTAACCCATAATGTGGAGGTCAAAACGTGGCCTACTTCGCGCCTGATGTTGGTAAAACCCGGCACAATAAACCGTCAACGATTTGACTAAGAGTCTTATGTCGTCTCCGATCACCTACATTATGGTTGCGCTAACACTGACCAGCGCGATCATCGCCACCACGTTCTATTTAGCGTGGCGGTACCTCGGTGGCGAACGGCATACGCTGACGTGGGCACAGTCGTTTTTGGCAGCGACGTGCCAGTGGCTTTGCAATCTACTAGCGCCTTGGTTCCCGAGCCACGAGGCGCATTGGGTGGCCGCTAATGCGTTCGCGGTTGCAGTGGTCACACTCGGCATTAAAGGTCATTGCGAACGAACTCAGTGCGACGTGCTGCCGAACAAATTGTGGCCGGCTGCGTTTGTCGTTTTCGCCGGTGTTTTTGCAACCACGGTTGTCTGGCCGCATGTGGGGCTGCAGACGAGCCTAGTACCGACGTTTTCGGCAGCCGGCTTATTGCTGAGCGCAATTATTGTGCTGCGCTTTCGCGAGCAGCTTTATGCCGCTGAATGGGCGGTCGCCGGCGCACTGTCACTCGTTGCCTTGGTGCAATTGTCCGCTGCGGCCGTGGCATTGCAGCAAGGAGCCGCCGGCGATCCGGTGTTCCGCGAAGCGTATTTGCACTTCACGTTTTTGGCCCTGCCGGGTGGCTATGCGGCCGTCGCGATGTTTACTGTGTTTCTACTCGCCTCCGATTTTTCGTTGGATATGAAACGGCTAGCAGTCCATGACCAACTCACGGGATTACTCAATCGCCGCGGCTTTGGGGAACACGGAGCCCGGACCTACTCGGCCGCGCGGCGCGAAGGCTCCGCTGTCGCTGTCATCGTTACCGATATCGACCGCTTCAAAGAAATCAACGACGGTTATGGTCACCACACCGGCGACGCAGCTATTCAGCATTTCGCCGAGCTGCTCCTGACCGAGCGCCGCGGCAGCGATTTCGCTGCCCGTCTAGGCGGTGAGGAGTTCGCTTTGGTACTGCCTGGGACCGACCTGAGTCGAGCGATCCGCGTTGCGGAACGCTTACGTGAACGCATCGCGAGCAGCGGCATGGTTACCGCTGCTGGCGAGCTCAAGATTACGGCAAGCTTCGGGGTCGCCGCGTTGAACAGTGAAGACACCTGCTTGTCGGATGTCATCGTTAGAGCCGACCGAGCCGTGTACCAATCCAAACGCGACGGCCGTAATCGCGTCTCACTCGATGCCTCACAATTGCTCTACGTTGACGACGAGATCCGTACGGTCTCGGCCTAGCGCCGCCCGCCGCGACGGCTAGGACCCGTCGAATTCAATAATGTCGGCGTTGGCGTTGTTACCGTCGATCGTAACGATTGCCAATGCGATCGGTAGCGAGAACCGTCGCGGCCCTGCACTGCCCGGGTTCAAGAACAAGACGCCCTCACGATGGTCAATTCGCGGCTTATGCGAATGGCCCGAGACGATGACATCGAAGCCGGCGGCGGCTGGGTCCAGGTCAAGCGTCTGCAAATCATGCAAGACGTAAAAATACACACCACCAAGCTCAACGGCTTCGATATCGGGCAGCTCACGGGCCCACTTATCGATGTTGCCGCGAATCACGGTCAACGGCGCGATGGCGCGCAATTCATCGACGATCTGCGGTGAGCCGATATCGCCGGCGTGAATGATCGCGTCGCAGCCTGTCAATTGCTCGACCGCCCAAGGCCGTAACAAGCTGTGCGTATCGGAGATCACGCCGATGCGCATCAGCGTTGTACCTGACACTTGGGGCACCAGTAGGTCCCGCGATGATGAACACCCAGTCGCTGATACGCGATCGTACCGCCGTCGCAGCGCAGGCAAGCTTTGCCGATACGCCCGTAAACCCACAAACGGCCCGCCCCATCGCGCTCGAAGCGCGTTACCCGTTTGCCGCCCCCTAAGTTACGCTGCAATAAGTCGGCGGCGCGGTGGTAGATCGACGTCAGCTCGGCGTCGGTAACGGCACCGAGTCGTGTCGCTGGTGCGAAACGATCCAGAAACATCAATTCGCTCTTGTAAACGTTGCCAATGCCGGCAGCGATCCGTTGATCCAACAACACATCTATCAGCAACGCATTAGGGTCCGCAATGTCGCGGGCACGCCGGGCGAGCGCCGCAATATCAACTTGGCTGACGGCGAGATCAGGACCCAAGCGCATGCGTAAAGCCCGGGCTCGAACGCCGGGCGTGCGAACGACCTCAACCTCTTTCGCATTAAAGCAAACAAAATAGGTATCGGCCGTCGCCAGTACCAGCGATGCGCGGCGGGCCGGTTTTTGCCAGTCGTCGCGGCTCGGGTAGCTGTGCCAAGAGCCGTGCATCCCAAGATGACTGCGCAGCGCGACGCCGTTGTCGAAATCGATGAATAAATGTTTGCCGCGCGCCTCAACCCGGTCGACGCGCGAGCCGGCAAACCGCTCGTCGTGTCGCTGCCCCAAGGTAAGTTGCTGGATGATTTGCTGTTCCAATCGCGGCGCCAGGTAAGCCGCGATCTTGTGGATCGTATCTCCTTCAGGCATGACGCTTGGGCGCGATAGTCGCCTCGCTCAACCGAGTGTCCGTTAGTCCTTGATAGTCGCGAACGAAGCCGTGCTCTAGCAGCACATCGGTCCACGGCGACTCGGTTGCTTTAAGGCCGTCGATTTTCTCGATGGTGCGAAGGCGTGTGCCGGTTCGCGGCAGGGCGCGCAGTACCTCAATCGCTAATACGAAGCCATCGCTGAACGCAGCAATCGCTTCTGGGAACGTAACGATTGAGCGGGCCTTCGGACCCACCCATAGCAACGGTTGTCCGCGGGCGGTAATGACCCACGCGCCATTGGTTCGGCGCGGTTTCGCTTTGTCTGGCGCGGCGGTCGTCGGCCAAGGTACCAACCCCCCAAACGGGTTCGCCGGGTCTAACGCGGCGATGGCGATTAGTTCGTCGGTGGCGAGCGGCGCATCGCGCTCCTCAGCGACCGTCCGTTTGGCGCGTAGGCGATCGACCGCACCCGGTAACGCGAACTGAGCCCCGGACAGACCGTCGACGAAATGCCCGCGGCGAGCGCGGCCTTGCTCCTCAAGCTCGCGGAGGACTTTGTAAATCGGGCTAAAACCGCCTTCGCTGGCCTCAGCAAGCGCTGCGCTGCGGCTCAGCAAGCCATAGCGCTCGAGCAACAAGCGGGTCTTTGCCACGATTCGCTCTGTCGGTGTGCGCTCTGCCGTAATCAGTGATGACACGCGCACCCAGCGACCCGCAGCGACCGGCGGGCGCCTGCGCCGCGCTCCGCCGCCGACGAATTCGCGCAGCGGTGCGAACGTATCGTTAGTGATCTGTCCTGCCCACACGAGGTCCCAAACCACGCCGGTTAGCTCGCGCGCCTTGATCGTCGGTTGAACGCTCTGAACCGCCGCTTCGATCTCGAACAGGAAACTCGCACCGCGTTCGTCCAAATGGGCAAGCACGGCGGCGTGTAACTCGCTAGCCGGCGTGTAGTCAGCAACGCGCAACAAGTCCGCCACTTGGTGGCGCAGGTAAACCGCCACTCGCCCGTCGCGCGGTCCGCTAGCACCGCAACCGACCCAAACGATTTGGCCAGTCGCCGCCAGCATGTCGAGCATCTCCGGCCGGAACTGGCGCACCCGAGTCGGCAAAATAACGCTAGACCACAGTGACCAAGGCAGTGCGTAGTCCTGCAATTGGGCGATGACCTCTTCGAGACGCGACGGGCCCGACTCGACGGCGGTGACGCCGTGCCAATCCGCAAGGAACAGCGCCAGTGTCGCGGTATCGACGGCGGCGACCTCGTCGCGCAGACTGGCAAGATTGCGACGTTTGAGGCGCCGTAACACCTCGGCGTCACACCAATCGAGCTCACTGCCGCCAGGTCGAATCTCGCCGCGAACCAGCGTGCCATCCGCCTCGAGCGCGGCCAGCGTCGCGTCTAGCTGTGCCTCAGCGAGCCCATAACGCGAACCGAGATCTTTGGTAAGAAACGGTCCGTGGTAACGCGCGTAACGCTTGACCAACTCGGCGACTGGCGCGGCGACCGTCGTTAAAAAACTGTCGGGAAGTCCGGGCGGTACCGCGACCCCGAGTGCGTCGCGGTACAGAGCAACCAACTCCGCGGCAATCCAACGACTCTCGTTGTTGACTCGGACTTCGACGGCGCGTCGCTGGCGACGCAGCGTCGCTAACCAGGTGTCAGCAGGCCCGTCGGTGCGCGCGTCGATCTCGGTCGCCGTTAGATCGCCAAGACGGCGCAAGAGATCGTGTAGGTCGTCGGCATCGCGCGCGTGACGCTCGGGCGTTAAGAAGCTGAGGTCGTCTTCCAGTTCAGCGATGACATTAGCATCGAGCAACTCGCGCAACTCGGCCTGACCGAGCAACTCGCCGAGCAAAGCCCGGTCCAACGTCAATGCTTGCGCCTTGCGCTCCGCCAACGGCGCGTCCTGCTCGTACAAGTAAGCCGCGACGTAAGCAAACACGAGCGACCGGGCGAAGGGCGATGCCGAACGCGTCTCGACCTCCTCGACCGCAAGCTGCCTCGATCGGATGTCGGTCAGCAGCTCTTTTAACCCTGGCAAGTCGAAGACATCGGCTAACGCCTGCCGATACGTCTCGACAACGATCGGAAAACTCGGGTAGGCCTGCACCGTCGCTAACAAGTTTTGCGCTTTGAGTCGCTGCGCCCACAGGGGCGAACGACTGCGCGGATTGCGCCGCCGCAACAACAATGACCGAACGGCATTCTCTCGAAACAGACCGGCAAACATCGACGTTGAGGCGAGCTGCTCGGTGACGCGCTCTTCCACGTCATCCGGGTCCGGCAGTAATGCGGTGAGATCAGGTAGCTCGTCCGTATCGGCGAAGCGCAAGACAATGCCGTCATCGGTGTACATGACCTGCATATCGAACCCGGCGTCGGCGGTTAGCTTGTGCTGCAAGGCCATCGCCCAAGGCGCGTGGATTCGAGCGCCGAACGGCGTCAGCAAACAAATTCGCCAATCGCCTAGCTCATCGCGAAACCGTTCGATAACAAGACAACGATCAGTCGGCACAACACCGGCGTGGCTTTTTTGCTCGGCGATGTAACCGGCCAAGTTTCGCGCCGCGTTGGCATCTAGGGTGGTATGCGTGTCGAGCCACCGGCGGGCGTTGGCTTCTGACATGCCGGCGAGCTCTCGCACCAGTGCGCCGATGGCCCGCCCGAGCTCGACAGGACGCCCCGGTCCGTCGCCGCGCCAAAACGGTAATCGACCCGGTTCGCCGGGAGCCGGCGAAACACTAACGCGATCTCGACCGATCGCCTCGACGCGCCAGGTACTGGCGCCGAGCATAATGTTGTCGCCGGGCCGCGTCTCAAACACCATTTCCTCATCGAGTTCGCCGACGCGCGGTCCGTCGTCGCCAAGGTGCACGGCGAAAGCGCCGCGATCGGGAATTGTCCCCCCGTTCATTCGCATCACCATCGCCGCACCGCGGCGCGGCGAGAGCGTGTCGTTGCTGCGATCCCAGGTCAGGAGTGGTTTCAGATCAGCGAAATCCCCGGACGGGTAACGGCCACTCAACATGTCGAGCACACCTTCTAGTGCCACGCGACTGAGCTCACGATAGTTTTGGGCACGACGGACGACGGCCTCGATCTCCGTAACCGTATGCGGCCGCTCGCAAACCAGCGCCACGACTTGCTGTGCTAACACATCCAGGGGATTCCGCGGCACCGCCAGTGGCTCGATGTCGGCGGCCAACATACGATCGGCGACGACAGCCGATTCCAAAAGGTCGCCGCGAAACTTCGGGTACATCCGCCCCCGACTCACCTCACCCACTCCATGACCGGCGCGGCCGATCCGTTGCAGCCCGCGAGCGACGGAACCGGGCGATTCGACCAGGAGAACGAGATCGACCGCACCCATATCGATACCGAGCTCTAACGAACTCGTCGCCACGATGCCGCGAATCTGCCCGCTCTTCAGACCTTCCTCAATCTCTCGCCGACGCTCATGCGAAACGCTACCGTGATGCGCTTGCACGAGCGTATCGTCGGCCAACTCGTTCAGCTTCAACGCGAGTCGCTCACAAAGACCGCGGGAGTTCACAAAAATAATCGTGGCCGTATGCGCATTGATCGCCGCCAGGAGCTCGGGGTACATGGCAGGCCAAATACCGCGCTCTTGCTGCGGTGTGCCCACTTCGCGGGCATACAACTGCCCGAGGATTGAGCCTTGCTCAGTGGCCGAGGCAACGGTTGCCGTCGGTGCGTTCATGTCGGGTACCGGCACGGTCACGGTCAGATCGAGCGATGGTGCGGCGCTGCAGTCCACCGTTTCCACCGGCCGATCTCCACCGAGAAAAGCCGCGATACGTGACAGCGGTCGGACCGTTGCTGACAGCCCGATCCGCTGTGGGTCCTGTTGGCAGCGGGCGGCCAGCCGCTCGAGCGATAACGCCAGATGCGCTCCGCGTTTCGTCGCAGCGAGCGCATGAATCTCGTCGACGATGATGGTTTCGACGTGCTCTAAGGTGGCGGCTGCCTTCGAGCCGAGTATTAAGTACAACGACTCTGGCGTTGTCACGAGGATGTCAGCTGGATTTTTCGCTTGGGCGGCGCGCTCGCGCTGCGGCGTGTCGCCCGTTCGAACGGCGACGCGCGACTCGCGGAACGGGTGGCCGAGTCGCTCGGCAACGCGCGTTATACCCACGAGTGGCGAACGCAGGTTGCGCTCGACGTCGTAGACCAATGCCTTGAGCGGCGATACATACAAAACCCGAACGCCCGGCGGTCGCTCCGAGTCATTGCGGCCCAAGCGGTCGATCGCGGCCAGAAACGCGGCGAGGGTCTTGCCGCTGCCAGTCGGCGCCACAAGCAACGCGTTACGAGCGGCCGCGATCGCTTGCCAACCGGCGGCTTGCACCGGGGTTGGTGCCGAGAAATTCTCGGTAAACCACGTCGTTGTCGCGTTGTGAAACTCGCGCATTCGCGCTACCCCGTTTGCCGACGACCGTGTAGCTCACGCACCGTTGCCAGCGTATCGATCTCGTTAACGTTTTTGTCCGGGCGGTGCCGTCGAACCCGTGCGAATCGCAAGGCAACGCCGCCGGGGTATTGTGAGCTCGCAAGAACGTCGCTAAAGGCCACTTCCACGACCAGTTCCGGGCGAACGACAACACGGTACTCGTCTCGTTCGCATTCGAGCGCCAACAGCGCGTCGGTTTGCCACCGTAGCATCTTGTCGGTGAGGCCTTTGAACGTCTTACCGAGCATAACAAACTCGCCACTTACCTCATCGCGACAACCGAGATGCAAGTTCGACAGCAAACCGCGCCGCCGGCCTGAACCCCATTCCACCGCGAGCACAACCAGATCGAGCGTGTGGACCGGTTTGACTTTTAACCAATCGGCGCCGCGGTTTCCGGCCGCATAAACACTGGCAGCCGCTTTAACCATCACGCCTTCATGGCCTTTGTCTAGAACATCGTCGAGAAAGGCCTGCGCTGCGTCGACATCGGCCGGCCAACAACGCGGAATAATCAACCCGGCGGGTAAGAACGACGCGGCGATGCGTAAACGCTCAGATAAAGGTTGGTCGATCAGCGCGGCGTCGTTGTAGAGCAAACAGTCAAATACGAACAACGACAACGGACGCTCGCGTTGCTCGCTGGCATTCGGCGCGCGCCGGCTGAAGCGGCGCATTGTTTCCTGAAACGGCTTCGGCCGTCCGGCCTTATCGACGATCAAGACTTCGCCATCGAGAATCGTCGCGGTAACCGGTAAGGCCTTAACGGCCGCTACGATATCCGGGACGCTGCGGGTAACGTCGTGCAGCTGGCGGGTGAAGATGCGGACCGTGTCACCGTCTCGATGAATCTGAACTCGTGCGCCGTCGAGTTTGGCGTCGACGATGGGATCGCTAATCGATGCGAACGCCGCCGCGACTGAATCGGCGGGCTGCGCCAACATGGGCGCCAGTGCCCGGCCCGGCGTTAAACGAAATTGTGCGAGTCCATCACCGCCGGCGTCGAACGCAACGATCGCTGCCTCGACCAGACTTCCCGCCAGCATCGCGGCGCGACGTACGGTCGCCGATGGAACAGCGCTGACGGCGGCCACCGCCTCAACCAGTACACCGTCGAGAGCCCCTTGGCGCAGCTCCCCCAGTAGCAACGCGTCCAGAAATGCGTGCTCGGCAACACTCGCGCGCGCATACAGTTGATCGAGCGTGTCGATTCGGCGAGCCCTGGCGCCCTTACCTTCGATAGCAGCGAACGCGGTGATAGCCGCATCGACGTCATCGAGGGTCAAGGTGGCCTCACTAGCGACCGTGTTGCGTCGTAACGAATGGATCAGCGCCGGTCCAATACCCACTTTGCCCTGCGGCAACTGACCACAGACGTAGTGCAGGAGGATAGAGCGATCAGCAGGTACTGCGACAGTGAGCAAATCCGCAAGCAGGGCTTGTTTAGTCAGGCGGCGGCGAGTCGCCGCAAGCGCGCTCCAAGTCTCGACTAAACGCTCTAATTGCACCGTTCAAACCTGTCAAAAAGACGCGCAGAGTACCGTAGCGCAGCGGGCCTAGCTGGTTCGATTGCTAGACATTACGAAGGGCAGCAGGATGCGCGGCGATGCTGCCGATGTCACGTTGCCTTAATATGCAAAATACTGCAGACTTGCATGTTCGAAGACTTGATGGCTCAGACGCATGCCTGATCGCTTAGTAGTGGCGAAAGAGCTCGCCGAAATATTTAAAGTGGCTGCGCACCCTGACCGGATACGCATGATCGAAGAGTTACGTCAAAACGAGTGTGACGTGAACTCACTAGCAGAACGACTCGACCTACCCGGACCGCGGGTCTCCCAGCACCTCGCCTTAATGCGAGCGCACCGTTTAGTCGAAGAACGTCGCGATGGTCGACGGCATTTTTATCACCTGACCCAACCCGAGATCGCCCAGTGGATCGTTGCGGGTCTCGATTTCGTTGAGGGAAGGCTGGCGGGTGTTACCCCATCAGCTATTCGCTCTGCTCGTGCTTTATGGTCTGCCCCTGTCGGGGACGACCCTCAAACCTGACTCCTAAGAAAGGAATCCACGAATGAAATTCCTCGATTTTTCGAACTTACGCGGCGATATCTATGGCGGCCTAACGGCCGGTGTCGTTGCACTACCGCTGGCGCTCGCCTTTGGTGAAGCGTCCGGTGCCGGCCCGATCGCCGGACTGTGGGGAGCGATCTTCGTCGGCTTCTTCGCCTCGCTGTTCGGCGGAACCGGCGCGCAAATCTCGGGCCCGACCGGTCCGATGGTTGTTGTGTTCGCGGGTGTTTTCGGCGACCTATCCGGTGACCTATCGCTTATTTTCGCGGCGGTCGTCCTCGCCGGTCTTTTGCAGATTTTATTCGGTGTACTGAGACTCGGTCAGTACATTCGATTGGTGCCGTATCCGGTTGTATCTGGATTCATGAGCGGCATCGGCTGCATCATTATTGCGTTGCAGGCAGCGCGGCTGTTCGGCCACGAACCCGCCGACAAAGGCACAATACCCGCACTTCGTGCTATCCCAGATGCGGTCATGGACCCAAACTGGGCTGCCGTGATCATCGGTGCCGTCACCCTAGTAACGATCTTCACCTGGCCCAGTCGACTCGGCAAAATTATTCCTGGTGCGTTGGCTGCATTAATTATAGGAACGGTGCTCAGCCTGTTTTTGACCGGCTCACCGATCCTTGGCGAGATACCAACCGGCTTTCCATCGTTTGTTATGCCTGGGATCCCGGACAACAGTGACACATTGATTGTCATTGTGGAGGCTGCGGTAATCTTGGCTTTGCTAGGCGCTATTGACTCTCTGCTGACATCATTGGTCGCGGACAATATGACGCGCACCCGACATGATTCAGACCGAGAGCTGTTTGGCCAGGGCATTGGTAACACCATAGCCGGCTTGTTCGGGGCGATACCGGGTGCCGGTGCGACGATGCGTACCGTTGTCAATATTCGTACGGGTGGTCAAACGAAAGTCGCCGGTATGTTGCACGGTTTGGTATTGCTCGCCGTCGTCATCAGCTTGGCGCCGTTAGCGGCACAGATCCCGCACGCCGTACTCGCCGGCATTCTTGTCAAAGTCGGCTGGGACATCATCGACATCTCTTACTTGAAGCGTGCGCACAAAGGTCCTCGTTGGGACCTGCTGCTAATGGCTGTCGTGCTTGCATTGACCGTGTTTGCGAACCTTATCGCGGCCGTACTGGTCGGGGTTGTCCTTGCGTCGTTAGCGTTCGTGAAGCAATTGGCGGATGAGCAATTAAAGGCGTTCCGAGAAGGCACACCCACGGTGACGACCGAAGAGGAAAAAGCACTGCTCGACCAAGCGGGCGGCAAAGTCACGTTGTTCGACTTTGGCGGGCCTTTGTCCTTCGGCGCTGCCGCGGATCTTGGCTTACAAGTCCGCGAGCACGTCAAAGAACATGGCGCAGCGATGGTGCTCGACTTCTCACGGGTTCCGTTCCTCGACGTGTCGGCAGCGCGAGCGATTGAGACAATCGTCTGCGACGCTCGCCAAGCCAATCGAACCGTTTACGTAACGGGCATGAGCGATGAGATCTATAGGCTCTTGGCGGGCCTAGACGCGGTGCACTGCTTGCCCGAGAACACGACGTTCAAAGAACGTATCGATGCCATTCGCGCAGCCGTCGAGGAAGTAACCGGCGGTCAGGGCGGAGGCAGCGGAATGAAGCCGGTTATCGCTTCGGGACCCGAGTAGGTTATTACAGACAGAAGACTCCGAACTAGCCCCGCTTCGGCGGGGCTTTTTTTCGCGCGTTGTTCGAGCGAATGGTAAAGCGACGGTATCGCGGTCATCATGATGCGAATGATCTGTTAAGAGTACGCCATGCTTAGTGAATTCGAACGCTATCCCCTAACGTTCGGACCCAGTCCGATAGAAAAACTATCGCGTCTTAGCGCACATGTTGATCGCGGCGTAAACTTTTACGCAAAGCGCGAGGATTGCAATTCTGGGCTGGCCTTTGGCGGCAATAAACTGCGAAAGCTCGAGTACATCGTGCCGGACGTCTTGGCCTCCGGCGCCGACACACTGGTCACGATCGGCGGCGTACAGTCAAACCATACGCGCCAGGTCGCGGCGGTCGCGGCTAAACTCGGCTTGCGTTGCCGACTCGTGCAAGAAAGCTGGGTCCCGGTCAATGATGCCGTCTACGACCGCGTTGGGAACATTCTAATGAGCCGATTGATGGGCGCCGATGTCGAGTTGGTCGACGAGGGCTTCGATATCGGCATTCGGCAAAGCTGGGAAACGGCGTTGGCTGACGTACGGACGGGCGGCGGCAAGCCGTACGCGATTCCAGCAGGTGCCTCGGTTCACCCATTGGGTGGACTAGGTTTCGTCGGCTTCGCGGAAGAGGTGCGTGCGCAAGAAGCCGAGCTCGGTCTTCGCTTTGATTATATCGTCGTCTGTACCGTGACCGGGTCGACCCACGCCGGGATGCTGGTCGGTTTCGCCGCCGACGGTCGCGCGCAGAAGGTCGTCGGCATCGATGCCAGCGCGACACCGGAGCAAACCCGCGCACAAGTTCTCGACATTGCCGAGAAGACCGCTGAGCTCATTGGTCAGCCAAATAGCGTAGCGAGCGACGATGTCGTATTGATCGAAGACTACGCGTACCCGCTTTACGGCGTACCCAGCGATGAGACGAACGCCGCAATCCGCCTATGCGCCCGCTTGGAGGGCATGCTGACCGATCCGGTTTACGAGGGTAAGTCGATGCAAGGCATGCTCGATCTCGCCGAACGCGGTTATTTTCCGGCCGGCTCAAACGTCTTGTACGCCCACCTCGGTGGTGTGCCCGCCATCAACGGATACAGCTATCTGTACCGCAACGGGTAGCGCTACTCGCTGAGATCCTGCGCCAGCATCAGGGCGTTGTTATCCGGGTCGTAAAAGGTCGCGATCTTCACCATCCCGTCGTAAGTCGTGGTCGGTCCGTCGAAGCGGACGCCGGCATTCTCCAGCGCCGCACGCTCACGCTCAATATCGACCACACCGAACACCGGTATCGCGTTACCCGGCTGCGGCTTATCGTTGTCGCCAAGACCGAGTGTCACGCCATCCGTGTGGGTCGCGAGCTCTGTCCACCCCATCTCATCGGCATCGAACCGAACGCTGAAACCGAGATGGGTGACATACCAATCGGCGCTCGCCTGGCGATCGCTAACGTCGAGCGCAAAAGTAATGTCGTTTTTCAATGTTGCTGTAGCCATTGGGTGATCTCTGCTAAACTGTCAGAAAGTATAGTAACTATATTTTATGACATTTCAAGCATTCATTGCGCTTTGCGCGCGGGCCTGGTCACTGCCGCTACTGGCCTTGATCAGCGCCGGTACACCGGCGCGCACCGTGCCGCTCGCCGCCGCTGCGAATGCCAGTCGCGCGGCCGTCTCGGCCAGTTTAGAGCGGTTGCTAGTCCTTGGGCTGGTGCAAACCAACGCGGGGCACGGCCATCCGTTGCGCCCCGCTGTGCAATTAAGCAGCATTGGGGAAACCGTGGCCCTCGGTGCTACACAACTCCTTGCGCTCGCTCGCGACGACACTGACCGACAACTATTACGGCGCGCATGGACACTGCCGCTGCTCGCAGCAATCGACTCGCCAACTGCGTTTGGAGAACTGCGCCGCCGGCTGACACCGATAACCGATCGCGCCTTATCGCAAGCGTTGAAAACGCTGGTTAAGCAGCAGTGGATCACGCGGCAGTGGCCGGCGAGTGAAAACGGACGCGCAGCGCTTTATGTTTGCACCGATTCGGGCGCTGAACTGCGCGCAACGCTGCTACCGTGGGTTAGTCTGCCGCGTCGGTCGACTCCGCCTCCACAACGTGACTGAGCATGCCGATGTTTTCGATCTCTAACTCGATCTGATCGCCTGGCTGCAACCAGACCGGTGGCTTGCGCGCGAAACCGACCCCGGCGGGCGTCCCCATCGCAATAACGTCGCCGGGCTCAAGCTCCGCCCACGTACTGACGTATTCGATAATCGTTGGCAGCGAGAAGTGCCACCGATTGACCGTATCGTCTTGCATGGTCGACCCGTTGATACGAGTCTGCATGCGCAGGTTAAAGTCGTCGGCGATAGCGTCGCGTGGCACGAACCACGGTCCCATGGACCCGGACCGATGGAAGTTCTTGCCGGCCGTCCACAGCGGCGAATGCCGTTGAAAGCGGCGGATCGAGCCGTCGTTAAAAACGGTGTAACCGGCCACATAGTCGAGCGCCTCCGGCGCACTGATACGGCGGCCACGACGGCCAATGATCGCGCCAAGTTCAACCTCCCAATCGTAATTGTCGCCCTCCGGGGGCTTCATCAGCGGTTGACGATGGCCGGTCACCGAGCCGGCGTGACGCATGAATATCCAAGGCCGCTCCGGTGGCTCGCGACCGCCCTCTTGCATGTGCTCGAAATAGTTGATCCCAACACAGAAAATTTTGCCTGGGTTTGGAATAACCGGCAGAAACGTCAGTGCATCTTCGGTGAAGTCCGGAGACTCGGTAGTCAATTCGACCAGCGGATCGAGGTTACCGACCATCAAGACCGCTTTTAGATCACGGTAAGACAACCGGCATCCCGCATCGATGACACCGTGTTCCGTAACGATTCCGTACGACTCGACGTCGCCTTTGCGATAACTTGCGATTCTCATGACTTCGGACCTCGCGCGTACGTTGCTTACCGAAGGTAAGAACCGCATTCACATGGTTTTCACTGCGGATTGCGTAGCGTTCGATTATGCCCGAGGATTCGGAGTGGTTCCGACATGTCTGTTGCTCGCTGCAAAATTATTGGCGCCATAATGGCGCTGACCTTTCTTTGCGCTAAGGCCATGGCTTACGAGGAGCCACGGTACACGGTCATCGCGACTTACGACGACTTTGAGCTACGCCAGTACGAGCCTTATTTAGTCGCTGAAACAACGGTCGACGGTGATTTTCAGGCAAGCGGCAACACCGCGTTCCGTTTGCTGGCCGGTTACATATTCGGCAACAACGAACCGGCGGAGAAAATGGCGATGACCGTTCCGGTAACTCGCCGCGACGGTCCTGGTGAAAAGATGGCGATGACGAGCCCCGTTACGCGCCAAACTGGCCCGTTGGCAACGACTTACCAATTTGTTATGGAAGACAAATACACACTTGACACACTGCCGGCGCCGCTCGACCCGCGTGTCACACTGAAGACGGTCCCCGGCCGAATGGTCGCTGTGCGACGGTACCGAGGTCGGATTAACGAGCGCAACTACCAGAAAAACCTTACTATCTTGCAGAAGGCGTTAGGCGACAGTGGGCTAACGCCGCTCGGAGCGCCGCTGTCGGCTGTTTATAACGGACCGTTTACGCCACCGTTTTTGCGCCGTAACGAAGTCCTTATTGATATTGAACCTACCAGTGTCGCCGCAGGCGGCGACTCAACCACCGCAACCACCGCGAGCCACACACCATGACTGCATTGACCCGCACACTTTTTGCTACCGCCGCTTTGTTGTTGAGCGGCTACACATTCGCTTGCGATGCGCCACTACTTGACCAGACATTTCGGAAGCTCGCGACCGAGGAGTCGGTCAACCTTTGCGAATCGTATGCCGATAAGGTCATCTTGGTTGTTAACACGGCGTCGAAATGCGGCAACACACCGCAATACGACGGGCTTGAGAAGCTCTATCAACAATTTGGTGACGACGGCTTAGTCGTACTAGGATTTCCGTCAAACGACTTCTTAGGTCAAGAGCCTGGGTCTGAAGCGGAGATACAAGATTTTTGCCGCCTAACCTATGGCGTGAAGTTTCCGATGTTCGAGAAAGTGACGGTAAAAGAAGCGGCCGCACATCCGTTCTACGCTGCTCTAGCCAGTGAAGCCGGTACGTTCCCAACGTGGAATTTTCATAAGTACCTTATCGGGCGGGACGGCAAACTTATTCGCGAATTCTCGCCGCGTACGCAGCCGTATGCGGATGAGTTAGTGGCGGCAATCGAAGACGCCCTCGACCAAGGTTAGCGATCGACGCACGCTGCGACGGCTTACGCCAGTTGCTGGTGCCGAACTAACCAGTTATCAATGCAGGTCATAAGCGCGGGTAAGCGATACGGCTTAGCGAGCTGATCATCGATGCCCGCTTCTTGGAACCGTTGCGTGTCCGATGCCATCGTGTACGCCGTTAGCGCAACGATCGGTGTTCGGCGCCGTGATTCGTTGACCTCCCGGCGACGAATTTCGCGGGTTGCCTCAAGACCGTCCATGACCGGCATCGCAATGTCCATCAGTACCAGGTCGTAGTCTTGCGTCGCCCACGCGTCGAGCGCCTCAGCACCGTTGGTGACGTAGGTAACGGAAAACCGGTCATCAGGCAGGAAACGGTGCAAAAAAGAGCGGTTTACCGGGTTGTCTTCCGCGACCAGCAGTTTCGCATTGCGGTCGACAAGGATCTCAGGCGCCGCCGTAACGCCCTGCGCATCAGTGTCGACGCTACTGACAAACCCGGCCGAGTTGGGCAACGACAACTCGAGCAGCATCTCGAGTGTTTCCACCAACTCGCGGCGCTGCACCGGTAGCAGCATATGCCGGCAGGCGCGTAGAGACTGGCACCGAATGAGTTCGGCCGATGTCATCTCATCGCCAACGATGAGTAGCGGAATCCGCTCACCGTACGGGCACGCGCGTAAGGCCTCAGCGAGCCGTACCGCGTAACGTTCACCGTGCGATTCCATCAAGACGATAATGTCTGGAAGCTCACTGGCGGATTGCAGCCGATCTAGCAGACTGTCTGGATTTGGCACAGCAACCAGCGATGCAACGAAGTCAGCCCATGTGATCGCTTCTTTGTCGCGTGCCGCCGGTGACGCGGCGAGCCAGACCCGCGCCGGAATCGGCTCGACAGCTTGCTCCTCGTCGTCGGCAATAAGCAGTGGAACGGTGACGCGAAACTCGCTCCCATAGCCCGGCTCAGATAGCAAGTCGATTGACCCGCCCATTTTCGCAACGACACCGTGTGCGATGGCCAGACCGAGTCCAACGCCCTCGTCGCGACCCACATCGGTTTGCGCAAACGGTTCAAAAATTCGGTTTTGTTCGGCTTCGTCGATGCCCGCGCCGGTGTCGATGACCGCCATCTGCACGATAGCGTGATCACCATCGACTACGTGTGACAACTCAATACTGACGACACCGTAGTCGGTAAATTTAATCGCATTACTAACCAGATTGGTAAGTACTTGTGCGATTCGTACCGGGTCGCCGAGTAACGTACCCGGCAAAGACGGATCACTCCGTAACCGCAACACGATCGACTTGTTGCGCGCCGCGCCACACTGCAAATGCACAACCGTTTCGGCGACCGAGCGTAGACTAAACGGCTTGCTCACTAAGCCAACACCACGCGACTGCAGTGTCGACACGTCGAGAATCTCATCGATGACGGTCAGCAATGCCTCGCCAGACGACTGCATGCTGCGTACCAACTGATGCCGTTCAGGCGAGGTGGAGTCGTTTTCGAGCATCATGGCGATATGCAGCATGCCCGCTAATGGCGCTCTAAGCTCGTGGCTAACGCTCGCCAGAAAGCGCGCCTTCGCCGCGTCGGCGGCCTGTGCTTTGGTCCGTGCATCGCGGAGCCGCGCCACCAGCTTGCGCGTTTCCGTCACGAACACACTCGCTCCAAATGCCGTAAGTACAATGCTCGCGTTGACGCCGACCAGTAACAAGAACGAAAGCTCGTCGGGCGTCATCGCGGCTGCAGGATTGCCAGGAATAATATCGCGAGCAAGATACAGACTCGTCACGGCAGCCACGCTGGCAAGCGCCATCCAAACGCCGAGGCGAACACCAAACAACAGTGTTGTCGACATGACAATCGGCGTGTAGATCATCGCCTTTATCGAGATCAGTCCGTCCAGTCGAAACGCCAGCACGGTAATTGCGACAAAGCTCCCCGCCAGAACGGCTTGGGCGACGCGCAGCGGAGAAAACCATTTCTCGGTGGCGATCGGCATCAGCATCAAGGCAAACGAGATCACCAACTGGGCGATGCCTTGGGACGGCATCTCGATGAAATACTTCTCGTAAAACAGCAAGGTCATGACGCTGCCGAGAAAACCGGCTGAGACACAAAAAATACTGAGGCCGCGATGGGTCGCTGTTTCGCCCAAGGTCGCGCCTGCCGTCGCACCGAGCGACTGCGTGGGCCAGTAGGCGCGCTTGAAGAACGCAGCTAGCGTTGTGCCGTTCGTTCGCGACGAGCTTGGATCGACGGGTTGCCCCGCGACAGAGTGCTGCAACAGACGAAACCTTGGCTGATTGTTATTGCCAGCCGTCGACGCTCCGTGTTTCCGGCACCCCAAGCCGAACCCTTTGCCCGGCACTCCGGGCGCGCAGCTTGCGGTGGTTTTGTACCGCGTCAGCGCCACCAATTCAATCCACAGCCTGCATACCTCTAGCGAATCGCGTATAACCGGGCTATGCGATGGTTGCAGATCCCAATGGCGGTGTTGCTGCTCGGACTTGTGCCGACCGGCTGCGACGACGCGGGCCCCGGCTCGCTGATACGGACCGCGGTGGCCGAACCAATGACAGCGGAACGACTCGGCGAGCTTATCGTCGCTGTCGACGACAATGCTTCCCAAGACGGCAATTCCTGGTTCTTCCGTATCGAGGGCTTGGAGACCACCGTTGTATTTGACGTTGCCGCAGACCGAATGCGCATCGTTATTCCGATTGTGTCGGCGGAAGAACTCGAACCTGCGATGCTCACCCGTTTGCTACAGGCTAATTTCGATACCGCTCTCGACGCCCGCTATGCCATCGCTAACGGGCAAGTTTGGGGGACGTTCATTCATCCCTTGAGCTCACTCAGCGACGAGCAATTCTTGGTCGGCCTCGCACAAACAGCTAACGTGGTGCTGACGTTTGGAACGTCGTTCAACTCAGGCGTTTTCATTTTCGGCGGCGGTGACAGCGCCGATATCGAGCGACGGCAACTCATCGACGAGTTAAAGCGCAAGCAGCGGATATAGCGTTACGTCGCATGCGCCGCGACAAAACCAAGTTCACGACGGCGACTAACACCGCAAATACACGTCTTCGGGCCAGCTTGGCCGCATCTTTCATTACTGGCAAGGCATGCTGGTGGCAAACGCCAGCGTCCCAACGCAACTAAAATCTTTAGCGTTCCCGCCGACAACGGATAGTCCGGGGGCATGTTGACAGCTCCCCACCATAAGAAGCGGGGATTAACCACTCATGACGACGGATTCGGCACTCAAGGATGAGTCGCTAAACGGTGACACGGCGGCGGAAGCGACGATTCAGTCTATTCGCGCATTGTCGCAAAGCGACGGCGGTGATTCCTGGCTGGAGGCCGCCCTACACCAACTCAATGCGTTGACGCCCGACGTTGACTCCGAGGCTGCCGAATCGATCACGACGACGCTGGAGCTCGGTCGCCGACTGTTCGACTGCGAGTATGGATTTGTTGCCGCAACGGGCAACGGTGTGCACCGCATAGCGTACTGCGCGACGCCCGATGATCAGTACGCCATTGGCTCGACCAGTGCTTTACGGGATACACCCTGCGCGGCGGTTATCAGGGCGCGTCATGCGGTAGCGTCGATTGAAGCAGCCGATGTGTTGGCAGCCCATGACGAGGTCGTCATACCGCCGGATTCAGGCCTCAACGCCTATATCGGCGCGCCGTTGATCGTCAACTACCGTATCTGGGGAACGCTTAGCTTTGCGAGCCGACAAAACCGCGAAAGAGGATTTTCGGGTCGCGAATGTGAGCTTGTAACCTTGATGGCCGCACGTGTTGCCGCACAGATTCAACTCGCGCGTGCCAATGAGGAGTTGGCGCGCAACCGCGACGAGCTACGCCAAGTTCTCGATAACGTACCCGCTCGCATTTGGGTGAAGGACGATCAAAACGTCATCCTGCACGCCAACAGGAACGCCGCCAAATCGATGGGCTTCGATGATCCAATGGCGCTCAGAAACGCCAACACTTACGAGTTATTCCCCGATATGGCGGCGAAGTACCACCGCGACGATTTACAGGTTCTCGACAGCGGTAAACCGCTGCGGAATATCGTTGAGACCTATACTCCATTAGACGGCGAGCATGGCTGGTGCCGAACCGACAAGATCCCTCTCAGCGTTGACGGCCAGCGCCAATTGCTCGTCGTCACCAGCGACATTACCGACATTAAGCTGCGTGAACAAAAGCTGCAGCACCTCAATGCCTCTCTGCAAAACTTCGCGTCGGTCGCGGCGCATGACCTACAAGCACCGCTTCGCCAAGCGCGATTGCTGCTCGACGTACTGAGCGATGAAATCGGCGGCGACCTAAGCGACTCGGCGGCTGCATCGCTATCGAGCTTGACGCAGCGTATCGACAAAATGCGGGATATGGTACGCAGCATCTACGACCTCGCAGCGCTGGAATCGCAGACGTTAGCAGTTGCCACAGTTGACTTGAACGCAGTTGTCGCCGACGTCGTAGCGCAACTCCAGCCGACCTTCGACGAACAACGCGTTCGATTTAGTCACGATCAAATGCCAACGCTGCTCGCTAACGGTCCATTGCTTACCGATGTCTTGCGCAATCTGATTGAGAACGCCTGCAAATACAACGAGAGCGATCCGCCTCAGATTCGGTTGCGCTACGAACGCGACGCTAGCTGTGTGGTCCATCGCTTGACAGTCGAGGACAATGGAATCGGTATTAGCGGATCCGACCGCGAACGTGTGTTCGAACCGTTTCGACGCTGTTCAACACTCGCTGTCGATGGGTCCGGCATCGGGCTCGCGTTTTGCCGCCGAGTCATTCAGGCGCACGGCGGCACAATTTGGGTGGATGGAGACTACGCCGGCGGGACCAGCATCGTATTCGAGCTGCCCTACGGGCAGAGTGCTGAGGACGCCCTATGAACGCACATGTATTGTTAATCGAGGACGACGCCCTCGACCGAGAATTCATCCTACGCGCAATGTCGCGTACAACGAAGAACATTAAGATCGTGGTTGCCGAAGATGGCGCGAGCGCACTCGAGATACTACGAAATGAGCCGCCGCCCTCGGTCATCGTGACAGACCTCAGCATGCCGCGGATGGATGGCCATGAGTTATTGCAGGCGCTAAAGTCCGACGACAGTCTGAAGAAAATACCGGCTATTGTCCTCTCGACGGCAGACGGTGAAGACGTCATCGAGGCCTGTTATGCCGAGCACTGCAATGCGTATTTGGTCAAGCCAGCGAGCATCAAAGACTATGACCGTATCGCCGATCGTATCCAAGCGTTTTGGCTTGAGGAAGTGCGCCTCCCGCACTAGCGGTTCGCCGTGTAGTCGGCTCGATGGTTGACGAGCTGAGCAGCGACGCACCGACGCCGATCACCGACGCCGCTATCGCGGCAGCTATCACGTCGCTGTGCCAGCAGCGGGGACCGACAAAAACCATCTGCCCCTCCGAAGTAGCGCGGGTACTCGCCGCTGACTGGCGATCACTGATGCCCGTCGTTCGCCGTGTCGCTGCTAAGCTCGCGGCCGCCGGTCAATTGACGATTACGCAAAAAGGCGTACCGGTCTGCATTGAGGACGCTAGTGGACCGATCCGTCTTTCAATTCGCTGAACAAAACAACGGCGGGGACACAAGCCCCCGCCGTTTAGGACATTAACTGACTCGGCGTCGATCAAAATGCGAGGTTGGTGATTCGCGTGTCGAGATTCGGCGCCGTCTCCTCTTGATTGAAGCCACCGTTGCTGCCATCTAGCGGGAACGTCTCGATTAAGTATTCGGCCAATGCATCTTGCTCCGTACCGTCATCGGCGAACGTCGCGGCGCCCGTTGTCGAACCGGCAGCTTCGAGATCGACGCGGTCCGGCGCCGATAGACCCGTTAGCAATGCGCCAAAACCGTCACCGCCATTCGCCAAGAAATCGAGAATGACGAAACGGAAACTGTCAGTCGATACCGTCGTGCCACCACTGACGATCTGCACGGGCGTGCCGTTGTTATCGATCGTGGCGTCGACGATTCGCGCCCCAGCTGGCAGGTTCGGGTCATAGCTGAACGAGATACCGGCCACCTGCGGGAAGCGGCCTGCGGCTTCCAATTGATTCGGCACGGCCGCATCGAGGTCGCCGTTGACGCCGAACTCGAGAATCGCCCGGAGCTCCGCCGCCGTAGCTGTCAACAACACCAAGCCATTGTTGAACGCGAGCGTGCTTTCGACCGCCAGCCGCGTAATCTCGCCATCCGGTGGAGGTAAGAAATCGGGCTCCGTCGAGCCAGGAGGAACAATGACCGAGCCGATATCGGCGCGGATGCCACCGCCGTTTTTGATCGAGATAACAACGCTCGGATCGACGTTCTGCGCCTCGGCTAGGTTTGCATCGGCCGTCAAGTTGCCGAGGATCGTCTCTTCAGTCCGCACGCCCGGTGAGCGCGCTGCACTTAAGAAGACCTCCGTCAGACCGAGAGGCTCATTGATCCGTGCAAGCGTTGCCCGCGCAGTATCGGCGAGTGCCACAACGGTCGCGTTTTGGGCCGGCGAACCGAATGCCGCGAAACTGTCAGCATCCGTCGCGTAAGCACCATTGATCGACGAATCGAGAAGGTCGAGGTTAACCGTTCCTGCCAGTGTGAACTGAGTGATCAGTCGCCCTAGGTACTTGTAGTCCCCATCGGTGTTTACAACGAGTACAGGTTCGCCTTTCGAACTCTCGAAGACGCCAGGATAGACACCTTGGGCCTCCTCACCGGGGCGCAGACGGTCATTGTCATCGACTAGCCGTGTGTTCGACCCGCCGGCCACAATGATGTCGACATCGGTCAACAGCGTTGCCAACGTTTGCTCGATCGAAATGCGCTGCATGTGCGACAACAGGATGACCTTGTCGATACCTCGCTGCGTAAGCGAATCGACGGCTGGCTGAATCGCGCCGGCAAGCGCAACGACATCGTCGTCGGTACCACCGCTAGGAAAAACCGAGATATCACCGGCATCGGTGATGAACGGTAACGTCGGTGTCGTTGCACCGACAACGCCAATCGTTTGCTTGCCGACCGTGATCACCACTGAACGCGCCAGCGCGTTCGGCACATCCGAGGCCTCCTCACCGTCGGCCACGACAGCGCCGACCAAATTGGTATCAGGCGTGAAATCAAGGTTTGATGAAAGATACGGGAAATCGGCACCGGCATAATCGCCATCGGCACCGAAAATCGCGGCGAATGTCGCTGTGCCGTCGTCGAGCTCGTGGTTCCCCACCGCGCTCGCCTCGTAACCCATGGCGTTCATGAATGCCATATCCAAGCGACCGACACCGGGGACGCCCAACGCGGTAACGAATTCGTCCTCGGCCGCTGCATTGTACCGAGGGCCAGGAATGTAGTTGTCACCGGCACTCAATGTAACCGTGTTAGCTGGGTACTCGGCCTGAAAGGCGGCAAGCAGGCCCGAGAAACGCTCTACGTTATCGAGTGCATCACTGCCATTACCATCCATGTCGGCGTTGTGAAGCAGCTGCAACTTAAACGGCTGGAACTGGGCGTCCGCCTTGATTCCAAAGAACAACAGATCAAACAGCGACAAACGGACACGCGCTTTACGCGACCGCTTACCGGGAGCGAGCTGGCAGTGCTCAGAGCGGCAGACGTTAATGGTTTTGCGGCCAGCGCCACGGCCTGTCCGCGAGTGCTTAGTAACGACCAGACGAGTCGGCCCGTAAACGACGACGTTAGACTTATTGACGAGCCGGTACTGCAACTCAAGTTGGAAGAAGTTAATAAACTTGATACGAACGAGGCGAGCGTCAAGCTGTGGGTCGCTAACGAATTGACTGCCGGTAGCATTTGCGGCCAGCGGCAAGGTCAAACAGCCGAGAGCAAGGCTAGCCAGCAGTAGGCGTACTCTGCGCATAGGGTAGTCTCCGAACGATGGATTCATGAAGTGAGGGACTGGCGAGGATAGGCGGCGTTTGTTACAGAATTTCGCCGCCGGGAAATCGTGTCTAAGATGGCTGGTCGCAGCGCGGCCAATGGCAAGAATCCCGACACCTTGAGCGCCAGGTATGGAAACATCGATCAGAACCGCAGCAATTTTGATGGCGGTGCAAACCATTCAGGTTCAGCCAGCATCAGAGACTGTACTTGGACGGGTTGGAGAACGACCATGAATTTTGCAGCAACGATTCCAGCATGCCGCGCCGTGGGTTTGGCGCTGTTTGCCCTAGCGATCGCGACCTCGGCCCGTGCCGACGTCATTGAGAAGAGTTTCGATATAGCCGCTGGCGGAACACTCGACCTCGACACCGACGTCGGCGCCGTAAAAATCGATACCCATTCGGCGAATCGAATTGACGTTGAAGTCGAGCGAGATGGGCCCGATGCGAACGAATTGATCGTCGAGTTTGAAACAGCCGGCAATCGCTTGAAGGTCAACGGCCGCTGGGAAGGCGGCAAACAAAGCTGGTGGAACGGCAAACAAGCACGAATCGTGTTCCGAGTGACGGTCCCTGAACAATTTAACGTCGATCTGAACACCCGCGGCGGTTCGATCGAAATCGACGATCTCTCGGGCGAGGTCGATGCGTCGACGTCGGGCGGTTCACTGCGTTTCGGTCATATCGATGGTGAAATCGATGCGAATACGTCAGGCGGCTCGATACGAATCGATGGCGGCAGCGCCAATATCGACGTCAGTACATCGGGCGGCTCGATCAAAATCGGCGAAGCCACCGGTGACGTTCGCGCCCGCACATCGGGCGGCTCAATCCGCGTCCGTAACGCGAAGGGTCGGATTGAAGCCCGCACATCGGGCGGTTCGGTCGAAGCGGAGATGCTCGTCCAGCCAACTGGCGACTCGACGCTGTCCACATCCGGAGGCAGTGTTCGCTTATACGTTGCCGACGGCATTGGTCTCGACGTCGATGCTACCTCGTCTAGCGGCGTTCGCTCTGAGATTCCGGTCGGCGGAGAAACGAAAGCGAAACGCCGACTGCGAGGCGAGCTGAATGGCGGTGGCCCGAAAGTTCGGCTAGAAACCAGCGGCGGTGGCGTCAAAATCTACCGCTTGGCCAACTAGTAGCGCACCACGTGGAAGCCAGACCAATGCCGCAAGGGCAGCAGGCCGAGTACAGGCCTGCTGCTTTTTTATGAGCCCGTCAGCGCCCGGAGTGCTGCCTCGTTGCCCAATCGCTCCGCGATATCGGCCGCATTGCGGCGCGCCGCGTTAACGGTGCTCGTATCGGCGCCGAACGCTAACAACGTATCGATCGCATTAGAATCGTTGCGAAATGCCGCCAGAATTAGGGCGGTTTGTCCGAACGAATTTCGTCTGTCGAGATCCGCATTACGCCGTGCAAGTACCTCGATGACTCCATAGCGCCGCGCCTCTAGCGCCGTCATCAATGGCGTGTACCCGCGCGCGTTTTCAGCATTCGCATCAGCGCCACGATCCAACAGGCGGCGTACGACGTCGACATGACCCCGTTCGCTGGCTCGATGTAGCGCGGTACTGTCGCTGCGATCGGCCGCCGCCACATCGGCACCGGATGCCAATAAGGTTTCGACAATCGCCAATTGCCCCGCATCGGCCGCGAACCACAAAGCCGACCGGCGTTGTCGATCAATTGCGCCTACCGGGACACCAGCAGCGATAAGACGTGCCGCAATGGCATCGTGCCCGTTTGTGGCCGCGAGCATTAACGGCGACATATTTCCGTTGGCCGTTGGCTCAGTTGCACCCGAGACGGCGAGTGCGACTTCGACAGCTTGCGGATCGCCCCCAACGACCGTGCTAAATAGCAGACGCTCCGCTAAACCGACGCTTTGTCCGTCATTGCGTTCGAGTAATAAGACTAAGGTATCGGCCTCACCGGCTACTGCGGCGTGCGCCATTGCGGTTAAGCCTTCGTTATCGGTAACCGTTTGCGAACCGGCGTTCGTCAGCAGGAAGTCGACAACGTCGAGGTACCCACGACGAGCGGCCAGCATCAACGCGGTATGACCTTCGCCATTCTTCGCATTGACACTGGCACCGCGATTCAATTCGCGACGCAGGGTCGCCAGTTCGCCTCGCTCCGCAGCGATAAACCACAATGAGCGGCCGTTCACGGGTCGCGACAACTCACGCAGTTCATGCAGTGATGCTTGCGCGAAGCGCACTGGCGCTGTAGCGCCTGCGCGGCGCAATGCGCGCGCGAGACGCGTGTCATCGCGGCGACTGGCAACAGCCAGCGCTGACATGCCACGCTCATTGGATATGTTGAGGTCAGCTTCAGCAGCAACCAGCAACTCGAGAATAGGTAGCGTCTCGTAGCGAGCTGCCAAGTGCAGGGCTGTGTTGCCATGCTCGTCCTGAGCGTTGGTTCGGGCACCGGCTGCTAACAGATGTTTCGCCACGTCGCTCGCACGAGCGCGAACGGCTTTCATCAGCGCTGTTTCGCCGGTACGGTCGCTGGCATTAATACTCGCGCCACCGTCGAGTAACGCATTAACCACTGGAACATGTCCGAACTCCGCCGCTTCCATCAACGCGGTACGGCCATCGGCCGCTTGCCCATCCACCGAGGCTCCGGCGGCAAGCAGCGCGCTGACATCATCAAGCAGACCTCGGGAAGCCGCGATTCGCAGCGCCTCACTGGCCTCAAGGTTGTCCATTACCGCTAACGACAGAGGTTCCCACTCATTCGCGAGTGCTGCGGCGGCACCGGAATGGCCTGCCGCCGCCGCTCGCTCGTATAACGCAAGGGCCTTGTCGAGGTCGCGCGGAACACCTTGCCCGCGAGCGTGCAGACCAGCCAGCAAATAAAGCGCCGCCGCATCGTCTTCATCGCGCAGCAGCGTTGCGGCAACGGCGAAATCCTTGCGCTTAATCGCGGACCGGGCACCGTCCACGTCGGCAATCGCCGACACCGAAGGCAACAAGAATCCTGCCGAGATGATAATCGCCGACCAGTGACGAACAAACGTAGACAAATACACCGCGAGTACAGACCCATGAAACGACGCCGGAGTGCGACACGTTGCACTGTATGCCCCCTTTGTTTCAATGGTCGCGAACCAGGTCACAACTTTTGTGACCTCAATCACTAATACCGCGGTACCCAGTCGGTATCGTTCTTCTGTTAACTGGTACCGGGAACTACCAACGTGATCACGCCCATGAGATTTCTATCTCTCTTGGCGGCGAGCCTCTGTGTCGCTGCATGTAATGACGTCACGCCGTCCTCCGCGCAAACAAGCCTGACAGAGCATGTTTCTGCGGATGAAGACGGATGGTCCGTCGTCTCGCGTCCGTTAACGGCGCGGCCGGCTAGTTCCAACA
This sequence comes from Pseudomonadota bacterium, assembly GCA_038749025.1. Taxonomy (GTDB): domain Bacteria; phylum Pseudomonadota; class Gammaproteobacteria; order Steroidobacterales; family Woeseiaceae; genus JBCAXA01. The sequence continues at coordinate 131,108 of JBCDIL010000001.1, forward strand.
ACAAAGCCATACCATCAGTACGATCACTGCTGGCGCGCTTAGAAGCCCGTGTCGAAGCAGACCCGAGCGATCCGGGACAATGGACGCTGCTCGCCCAATCGTATACCCATCTCGGTCAGCATAATGATGCCGAGCGAGCTGTTGCACGTGCTATCGAACTCGGCGTCGACGAACAACAGTTACGAGCCCAGCTTGCTCTGGCGACTAGGACTCGCTGAGCGTTCCTATGGCCGCCAATGCATCCACAGCCGCTCGCGGCGGCGACGGTAGTCCGTCTCCGTCGATAGCGCAGCGACTGAAGTCGTTGTCATCGCCGCTGCTGTGGTTCACCTTTGCGGCGCTTGCATTGTGGGTAGGCTGGGACGGCAAAGACACGCGGCGGTTGTTTGCTGATGAAGGTCTTGGCTATGCGCTCGGCATCGTAGGCACGGCTCTAATTCTCATCCTACTCGTTTACCCGCTACGTAAGCGCTACCGCTGGTTGCGGGTTATCGGCTCGGTCAAGAACTGGTTCCAGGTCCACATGACACTCGGCGTTATCTCGACGCTAACGGTCCTGTACCACTGCAACTTCGCGTTCGGTTCCTTGAACAGTTCGCTCGCCCTCGTGTCGCTGCTGCTGGTGGCCGGTAGCGGCATCATCGGCCGCTTCTTATACGCCAAGATTCATCACGGCTTGTTCGGCCGCAAGAAACAACTCAAGGAATTACTGGCTGGCGTCAAGCTGTCGGCCGACGAATCGGCAGGCGCCGCCCAATTCGTTCCAGGCATGATGCAGGCCGTAGCGAAGTTTGACCGCCAAGTCCTGCAACCGCCGAAGACGATGAGCGAGGCTGCTGCATTGCCGTTCCGTTTGATGGTGTCGACGCGGCGTGGCTATCGCGAAATCATGCAACTCGTCTCGCTACAGCTTGAACTGCAAGCCGGCCAGAATCCGGTTGTTGCGCAGCACCGAAAGCGCCTAGAGAAGGCTTGTTCGACCTACCTTAAAAAGCATCTACGCCATGTTCGTCGGGTCGCAGAGTTTGCTGCGTACGAAAAACTGTTCGCGCTATGGCACAAAGTGCACCTGCCGTTTTTTGGCTTACTGATCTTGACGGCGATCGTGCATGTTTTCGCTGTTCATTTTTACTCGGGATGAGCGAAACGATGTTCGGTACCGCTTATCGTCTTGTTGTCGCCGGACTGCTCGCCGTTGCTTTTGCCGCACCGGCGCATGCGCAGCTGTCGAGGCTGGTAATGCCCGGAAAAACAGTCGAAGCACACGCCGAGTTCGAAAACGACTGTGGCGCCTGTCATTCCGGTAACAGCGAAGCCGTTCAGGACGCGTTGTGCTTAGATTGCCATACGGCGGTTGGCACCGATATCGAAACTGAACAGGGATTTCACGGTCGTTTCGAGGCGGCGGTACGCAATACATGCGTGAGCTGCCACAGCGACCACCTCGGCCGAGACGCCGATATCGTCGGCTTGGATGGCGGCACGTTTACCCACCGTTTCACCGATTTCCCATTGGCCGGCGCCCACGCGAGCGCACCCTGCGGGGCTTGTCACACGCCTAGCACACCGCATCGCGACGCATCGACCGCCTGTGTTGACTGCCACCGCGATGATGACGCCCACCGCGGCGGTTTGGGTGAGTCCTGCGGCGACTGCCACGACTCGTTACTGTGGTCTAACGTGACGTTCGACCACAGCGCGTTTGGTTTCAATCTCGTCGGTGGCCACGCTGGCGTCGCCTGCCAGGATTGCCACCGCGATTACCAATTTGATCAAGCACCGACCAGCTGTAATGGTTGCCACGCTGTCGATGACGTGCATGCCGGCAGCAAGGGATCGAACTGCGGTAGTTGTCATTCGGTTAATACCTGGTCGGGCATCAGCTTCAACCACTTCGCCGAGACAGGTTTCGCGTTGACCGCGGGGCATGGCGGACTCGCCTGCGAGGCTTGTCACTCACAACCCGACTACAAAGATGCAGAGTCCGATTGCGTCAGCTGTCACGCGGCTGACGATCATCACCAAGGCCGAAACGGCGCAGTCTGCAACGACTGTCACAACACAACTGCCTGGTCCAATTACGACTTCGACCACGCCTCGACCGGTTTTGACTTGGTCGGCCAGCACGCTGATGTCACCTGCACCGGTTGCCACCGCGAGGCGAAGGCAGCCGACGCACCAACGGAGTGTATCGGTTGCCACGTCGCCGATGACGTACATACCGGCCAGCTTGGTACTGACTGTGCGAGTTGCCACGAGGCGTCAGGATGGGCTGCCTCGTTAAGCTTTGACCACGACTTAAGCGCGTTTCCGTTGATTGGGTTACATGCGACGACCGCATGCGGTGCTTGTCATGAATCGCACCGATTCCATGACGCCGGTACCGCCTGTATCGATTGTCATGCGAATGACGACCCACACGAAGGAAGCCTCGGTGAGAATTGTGCAAGCTGCCACAACGCCAATGACTGGGGCGTTTGGTCGTTCGATCACAACACGCAAACCGACTTCCCATTGACCGGCTCGCACGCAAGCACTGACTGCGGCGGATGTCATGGCGATCCAGACGTCGCGCTGTCCGCAACGCCGACGGAGTGCGTAGCCTGCCATCGGCGCGACGATCCGCATGGCGGTGAGTTTGGCCCGCGCTGCGATCAGTGCCACACAACCGGTAGTTTCTCGGAGCGTCGGCAATGATGAGAGCGTTACCACTGCTGCTGCTACTCGTCGCATCGCTAGCGAATGCACAGAGCATTATCCGCTCAGATTTCGATCACGACACGACCAGTTTCCGGCTCGAGGGCAGTCATACGGTAGCGCAGTGCGCCGATTGTCACGGGCGCGGTATCTTCTCAGGTACACCGCAAACTTGTGACGGCTGCCATACGACGGTGAGTCAGGTTAGGGCGAGTGCGAAGCCCGCGTTCCATATCCAGAGCTCCAATACCTGCGAGAGCTGCCATACCGAGTTCGCCTGGATCCCGGTGCAACGCGTTGACCACGAAGAGGTCATCGGGAGCTGCCAAAGCTGTCACAACAATCGAGTCGCAGCTGGTAAGCCGCGAAATCACATTCCGACGAATGCCGACTGCGACGTTTGCCACCGCACGTCCGTTTTCGAGCTCGCCATATTCAGCCACGATGGCATCGTCGCCGGTTGCGTCGGCTGTCACAACAACGTGATCGTGGCTGGCAAACCTGCCGACCACATACCGGCTCCTGACACCTGCGAGGACTGCCACAACGTTAACTCGTGGTCTTTCCTGATGACATTGCCGCGTCCCCAGGCCACTCGCCAATCGATTGCGCTCCTAGATGGACCGTTCGCGTTGCGGGCACCCGCCCATAGCGGCAGATCGGAGGGACAGCAGTGATCGCGCACCGCTCGTTCGCTCGCATCGCGACGTTCGCGATAGTCGGCGCAATACTCGCCGCACCCGCGAGCGCACAGTTCCTCATCGAAGGGCAAGCCATCGAGAATATTCTCGTTTCAAAACAAGATGATGAAGCGATTGTTCGGATCCTCCCAACCTGTCGTATGCGCTATCTCGTACACTCGCCCCCGAAGGGCGGCTCAAGCGTCAGAATTCGCGTCACACTCGGTCGCGATTGCGCCGATTCATTCGATACGACCGTCACAGAGAGCTTTGAGCCAGCCGGGCGCGGCACAGCTAGCCTCATCAACGTGACCTTCGACGCAGTGAGCCGCTGGAACGGCAATATAACGCTCAACTTTTCCCGACCCCGGACGTTCACCGTCGCCCCCGGGGACAACGGCTGGATTGAAGTTCGGCTCGATGACAGCCGTGAAGCCGTTGAGTTCGCCGATGCGGTGCCTGATCCGTTGCCGCAAGCCCCACCACCCGTCACAACACCGGCGGAGCGAATCGACAACAAACGTGCGCGCGGCCCTGCTGCCAATCTCGGGCCGTCGCTCGGTAGCAGTTGGGGCGATGATGGCGAGATCGTCGCCATTCACGTGGGGATCTTCGATGAACCCCGCGACGCGCTACTGGTGCTGCTGAGCGAGTTTCCCGATTTGTCGGTCACAACGCGAACCTTAAGCGTCGGTGGACGAGAATGGACCGAGGTATTGGTCGGTCCGTACACCGACTCGGAAAAAGCGGCAGCGGCATGGCAGCCCTTGCAGAGACGCTTCCCGGATAGTTGGATCCGCATCGTGCCGCAGTTCGACGGCGATATTCCCGATCGTGACGCACTCGTCAACAACGGCGCCGTCGCAACCAGCGTCATCGACGGGCAGACATTGTCGGCCGCCGCTTTAGCCGAACGTATGCGACTCGCGCGTGACGCGATGTTGGCGCAAAACTACGGCTTGGCCATCGAAAATTACCGCGGTGTTTTGGCCGTGGACTCCCATGACCAGCGCGCAACGGCACGCGAGTACCTCGGCGTTGCGTTCGAGCGCAACCAACAACTGCGCGAAGCCGAAGCGGAGTACCGCGCTTGGTTGGTGGAATTTGGCGATACCGATAGCGAAGGTCGAGACCGAGTTAGCGCGCGCCTTACCGGATTAGAGAGCGCGGCGGACGAGCCACAAAGTGGCACGTTCGCGATTGTCGCCGATAACCGAGCCGCACCACGAACCTCTTGGCGCGGTGGCATTTCGCAGGTATTCCGGCGCGATGTCTCGCAGTTCGTTGACGACGGTGACGGTCGCTTGACCGCATCAGCACTCTATAACTATGCGGATATCGCGGTATCACGTCGCGGTGATCGGTTTGACTCGTTAGCGCGCTTCTCGGGCAGTTTTGTCTTCGATGCGAACAACGAAGCCCGTCTGAGTCGGGACCTCGGTTGGGTATCGGATGCTTTTCTCCGGGTTAGCGACACCGAATGGGGCATCGACGCCACGGTCGGTCGGCAACGGGCGAACGGAACCGGTGTGTTGACCCGTTTTGATGGTTTGAACGTCGACTATCGTTGGCGCGACGGTATTACAGTTGGGGGAGTCGTTGGTATCCCTATCGATACAGCTCGCTACGCTGGCAACCGCAACCGCCTGCTCTATGGTGGCAACGTCGATTTCTCTGGCGTCTTGCCGGGCATCGATGCAAGTCTTTATGCCATTGCGCAAACCGTTGACGGACTCTCCGATCGCGAGGCTGTTGGCGCGGAAGTGTTCTACGCGAATGGGGTTCTCTCAGCGACGGCGCTGGTCGACTACGACGTGTCATACAACGTCCTGAATTCCTTCTTGGTGAGCTCCGACTGGCAAATTAACGATATGTTGTCGCTTAATGCCATGGTTGAAGTGGGCCGAAATCCGGCCGTCACAACCCGAAACGCATTGGCGGGACAGACGGCACGGACCGTAGACGATCTACTTGGCAGTTTCCGCGAAGGCCAAATCCGAACGCTCGCCCTCGATCGAACGCCCGAGGCCTCCAACTTTGCGCTGGGCGCCAACTACGCGTGGTCAGACCGTACCCAGGTGTCGGTCGATTTCGCCTCGCGCGAGACCGATGCAGCACCGGCCTCCGGCGGTGCCGCGGCGATTCCGGCCACCGGACGGCAAACATGGTTGATTGGCACGCTGACGACGACCAGCCTGTGGCGAAACGGCGATCTATCGCGCGTACAAGTTCGCCTTGACGATACGCAGACACAGTCAGCGACGCGGCTAACGCTCGAAACCCGAATCCCCGTCGGCGGCTTTCGCGTCAACCCGCTAATTCACGTTATTCAGCGCGACCTTATCAGCGACGGCTCCGAGCAGTTGATCATCGAGCCGATCGTTCGCGTGTTCTACCGCTGGCACGATCACTTATTGTTTGAACTCGAGGCAGGCGGCCGCTATTCAAGCCGCGAGCTAGCACCCGGCGTCTTCGACCCGTTCATTACCGATGGCGAGGAAGAGCTGCTGGGTTCCTATATCAACATCGGCTATCGGTGGGAGTTCTAACGTGTCTGTGCGAAACGTTGTACTGATGGTGACATTGATGCTCGGTGCATGTGGCGCACAAACCCGCCTACTCGACGAAGTGGATACGGGCGGCGGCGTTACCCACATTAAGCCGCAGAAGCCGCTGACGTTTGTCGCAAAGCAGCCAGGCTACGCGGTTCCCGGGGCAGACTATGTCTTTGTCGCTCCGGTGGGGGTCAGCCGCCGCGGGCGACTCAAGCACTACTTGTGGCTCGGCGCTCGCTCGACAGTCGATCGAAAGTTCATTGGTGTCAGTGCACCCACCGTCGACTCGATTATCGTTGTCGCCGACGAGCAACCGATACAACTTGATCTCGAGCCGTGGGCAACCGCATCGGAAGCTCCTGCGTTTACGCCAGGATTGTTCGTCACCGATACGCTCGCCGCACGCGTAACGACGAGCCAACTCAATTGGCTGGCGAAAGCCGCTCGCGTCAGCATCGTTCTGGTCGATAGCAACGGTCGTGAAACACGATTCGATGTCGATGAAGACACGCGCGCGCTATTTGGTGCATTCAGCGGTTCTCAATAGGACTTATGTTCGTCTGTCGTCGCTAAACGCCGACGGGTCGTTTTGCGCAAACAACAACAGCTTGCTCTTCTCGGTGTCTGTAAACAGCGACGAAATTTGGCACAAAGCGCACAGAAACATCTGATTTTCAAAACTGCGTCGCAAAAAAATAAGGGCTGGTAAAGGTTATGTCACGTACGCGTTTGACACGCGCCGAGCATGGCTATCGTTCGTGGCAACGACTAAGACGATGGCTGGCGGTTTTGCAGTGAGAGCTGCGGCAAGGATCAGCGCATAAACCTACGAGGCGAAAGGACATGGGGAACCGAAACTCACGTCGCGGCGTACACGTCGCGTTGCTGTTTGTTGCAGGACTCGTACTCGCGGGCTGCGAAATCGAAGGTGAAAACCTCGAGGACACGCAGGTCGATGGCGGCTCGAATACCGGTGGCGGTGGCTCCACCGGCGGCGGTGGCGGCTCCACCGGCGGCGGTGGCGGTGGCGGTAGCACACCCGCACCCGTCGCCGTACAGGCACCGGGCGCAGTAAACCAAGAGGCGACTGGCGCGCAAACGATGGTCGCTCTCGGAACACCCCAAGCGACCGGCGGTGATGGTTCTTACACATTCGCGAACGATGCGCCCGCTGGCAACATGTTCCCACTGGGCAATACAACAGTTACCTGGACCGCTACTGATGGCGCCGGGGCGAATGGCTCAGCGACTCAAGTGGTCACCGTCACCGATACGACCGCCCCAACGATCAGCGGTCTCGTCAACGTGCAAACGCCCTCCACCGGTATGTTGACGCCTATCACGTTGCAAGTCCCGGCCGTGGCGGATTTGGTTGATCCCAACCCAACGATGTCGAACGATGCCCCAGCCGCTGGCTACCCGATGGGTATGACCGTCGTTACGTGGACGGCTACCGACACGAGCGGTAACGCTGCAACCGCTCAGCAAACCGTAACAGTCACTGCGCCGAATGCGGGGCCATTGACGCTGACAGCGCCCGCTAACGTTACTAGCGAAGCGACCGCACAGCTCAGCAACCCGGCGCTTGGTATGGCGACAGCGAGCGGTGGACAAGGCCAGCTGAATATTACGAATAACGCGCCTGCTGGCGGGTTTCCGGTTGGTACAACGACCGTTGTATGGACGGTTACCGACGCCGCTAACGCAATGCAAACTGCCAATCAAACGGTAACGATCACCGATACGACGGCGCCGACGATTACCGCACCGGCGAACGTAACGGTTGATCAGAACGGCAACCCGACACCGGTCACACTTGGTAATCCAACCGTTAACGATTTAGCGGACCCTGCGCCGACCGTAACGAACAATGCCCCGGCGGGCGGTTTTCCGGTTGGCTCGACTAACGTCACGTGGACGGCGACCGATGCCAGTGGTAACCAGGCGACGGCCATTCAAACCGTAACGGTCAACATGGCAGCACCGCCTCCGACCTGTTCGTCGCTGCAGCCAGAGTTCGCAGCCACCGTTTACCCGGTGCTCAACGATCCGGCGAACTGCGGCAGCTGTCACACACCACCGAACATCGTGTCGACGGCCAACGGTTTCAACATCCTGGCCAATGATGCAGCCGGCTTCGAACTGTTCCGCGCGATCTCGAATATTCGGATCAATGGCGAATCGAGCATGACCGTCAAAGCACTAGGCGGCGGAGCCCACGGTGGTGGTAACCGCTTCGCCGCGCAAGGCGCGTTTGATCCCGACTATATCGTTATCGAGGAATTCGTTGCGAAAGTGACGACTTGTACGGAAGACCCACCGACGTCGACAGCGACGATCGATAACGGCACGGGCTACGAGCAGCTCTACAAGACAACTATGTCGCTCGGTTCGCGGCCACCGTCACCGGCTGAGACGAACGCAATGGCCGCGCAAACCGACGAGTCCGGTATCGCGATGATGCTCGACACGACCGTCGAGCAGCTGATGACGGAAGAATCGTTTTACGTGCGGCTCATGGAGATCTACAACGATGTCATGTTGACGGATCGGGATGCACGCGATACCGGCAACGTCGACGATCGCTTCGATCTCGACGCGTTCAGTCGTCGTGACTACTTTGAAGGCTTTAGCGGCGGCACGCGCAACGACCTTCGCGAGGACACAAACTACGGCTTCGCCCGCGCACCGCTGGAGCTTGTCCGCTACGTGGTCGAGAATGACTTACCGTTTACGGAAATCCTGACAGCCGATTACATGATGGTTAATCCGTACTCGGCGACCATTCTTGGCGTCGATGCGGGCGACCCTTCGTTCCCATTCAGCTCCGACCAAGTTCGCGCCAATCACGATCGCGACGATTTCCGCCGCGTTGACAGCATCATGCAAGACGCGCGAGCGTCAGCACCGTTACCGTTAGCCGGTGTGGTCGGCACACATGCGTGGCTAGCTCGTTATGAGTCGAGCAACACAAATGTGAACCGGCATCGAGCCAGTATGTTCTTCTACGACTTCCTCGGTGTTGATATCGAAGGTCTTGCCGCCCGCGACGGCCTTGATCTGGACAACGTGATCGGTGACGTGCCGACGTACGAAGACCCGCAGTGCACCGTCTGTCATAACGTCATGGACCCAATTGCAGGGCTGTTTAAGAACCGCGAGAACCGTGGCGAGTATCGGGGCGATGTTCGCTGGCACCACACACGCACGACCAACGGCGTACCGCGAATGCTTGCGCCGGGCATGTCGATGGACCCAGCCGACGAATTGCCAGCGGGTCGCTATGACAGTGCTCTGCAGTGGTTGATGGAACAAACCGCGAGTGATGATCGTTTTGCGAAGCAAACGGTACGGACGATGTTTGAGGCACTGACACGCATCGACTCAACCGCGCCATCAACGACGACATTCCTAACTGCTCTGAAAGACGACTTTGTCGCCGACGGATTTGACCTAAAAAATCTGATTAAGGCTATCGTCCTAAGCGACTACTTCCTGGCACAAAATCTCGATCCCGCTGAGGACCCAGCGCAATTCGCTGACTTCGGTAGCGCTCGCCTTTTGACACCGGAAGAACTCGATCGTCGTATCACTAGCCTTATCGGCAACGGCTACGAGTGGGAAGGTCCAAACACGAATTCGGGCCTTGCCGTTGGCGGTCGGTATGCGCTTACTTACGGCGGCATCGACTCCGACGATGTGACTGTTCGCACAACTAACCCGAACTCACTGATCGACGGCACGCAGGAGCGAATTGCGGCACAGATCGCTTGTGAGCGGGTTGCGCTGGAGCTTAATGGTGGCGCCGGTAATCTGTTTCCAAGTGTCGGAATAACGGATACACCGTCTAGCGACGAAGCTGCGATTCGCGCCAACATACAGCATTTGCACCGGCATTTGCTTGGCGAGGACTTAGCGACCGATTCAGCCGAAGTCGATGCGACGTATCAGTTGTTCGTTGATGTTCGAGCAGCCGGCGAAACGTCGATTACCAACGACTGCCGCGGTGGCGGTGGCGGAACGGATAGCAACGGTACGGTGATACCTTGGATGGCTGTCGTCACCTATCTGTTGTCTGACTTCCGTTTCTTTTACGAATAATCATCCGGAGCAACTGACGATGAAACGACGTGACTTTCTGAAGATCAGCACCGCAACCGGACTGATGAGTATCGGTGGCGTACGACTTTCGCAGGCACAAAGCAGCTTTAGCGGTCCTTATTGGATGCTTATCGAAGCGCGAGGTGGCTGGGATCCTACGAGCTTTTGCGACCCGAAAGGCCGCGGCTTAGGTCCCAACGGCGATATCAACAACTACGATCAAGGTGACATTGGCACTGTGGGCAACTTTGCCTACGCTCCACCGCCTGACTCGTTTGCCGGTGGCGGCGGACTGTTCTCAAACCAGGAGTTCTTCACGAACCATTTCCAACGCCTGGTCGTCGTTAACGGAATCGACGTGGGTACAAACTCCCACCAGGTAGGTCGAACTGCTTCCTGGTCGGGCACTCGTTCGGGCAGTCATCCTAGTATCGGCGCAATAATCGCTGGGGCGACTGCACCAGAGTTTGCGCTACCGTTTATCACTAACTCCTCGTCCGAAAGCGGTGTAACGAAGGGGCTGGTTCCCACGTCAACAGTTAGCGGCGGCAGCTTAAACGTTATCCGCGAGGTTGCATTCCCGAACCGCTCGAACGTGTTTAACAGTAATGCGGACCGGCAATACTTCGCCGACAACGTCTACGGACAGATTAGTGCCGCCAGTACAGCGCGACGGCAACGTCAAATTGCCTCGCAACGACTAATGCGCATCAAAGACGCGCAGGTACTGCACGATGGTGTCCGAAGCGTAGATGCCACCACAATCGGAATGTTTGTTGATCAGTTGTCGAACGCTTCTACCCCGAACACTTTTGTTCAAAGTCGTCGTGACGCTGATCGTCTGTTCGATCAATCACAAACGGCTTTCGCCGCTTTTGAATCAGGTGCGGCTGCAGCGGCACAAATTGACCTGAGTAGCTTCGACACACATAACGACCATGATGCGAGACACTACCCAAAACTGATGGACTACCTCGCCGCCGTCGACAACATCATTCAAGACGCGATCGATCGCGGTCTCGGCAACAACCTGATTATTGTGATGGCCTCTGACTTCGCTCGGACCAATAGATACAACAACGACAACGGTAAAGATCACTGGCCGCATGGCAGCATGATGGTCTGGGGTCCGCCCGCATACATCAACGGTAACCGTTTAGTCGGCGCTACCGACGATGAGCAGCGCTCAATTAATCTGAATCCGAATACGTTGGCGGTTGACCCGAATGGCGGCATCGAGCTAACGATGGAGTACGTACATCAGGCACTAAGAAATATCGCTGGTGTCGATCAGAGTGCTACCGCTGGTCAATACCCGTTCACGGAGGCGGTTCTACCCATCTTTTCCTGAGATGACAGTGCTTACATCACTGTAGGGATGTTTATCAAACAACGGAAGCCGCGCCCTTTTTGGGCGCGTTTTTCGTTATGGCATATGGAAGAAGAGTAACTATCGTATCGACACTTTCGTGCATACAGCAGACGGTAGGTGCTGCTCCTGGCGTGCCACACGATTCAAGCATCGCTTATTCGTAATACACCAGTCCGCGCCAGAACATTACAAGTCTTATGACCGGACGAGTATCATTGCAGAGCTTTACTGACGTCGTGTGTCGCGAAGCCTATCGAACGGAACACCGCACTGCGATAGCGTTCGCGGGTACGCTTGTCTATACGGCCGCGACGTCGATCTTTGGCCGCATACATTTGCTTTCAGATCTACGGCGAGGTTCGCAACGGTGAGATATTTGCGGAAGGGTCTGCCACAAACAGCTAATCGCAAAAGCAAGGTCGACCTTCGAAGTACCCGCAGCTAAGTCAAATTGCGACACCAGCGCTAGATAACTAACTGACTAATGACTGGAGAAAGACCGTGCCGACGTTTGTGCCATTGAACTACACCGCGCCCGAGTCGGTTACTGAGCTACGCGACCGATTGGAGTCGTTTTACGCGATGGTTGATAGACGTCGGACCGTGCGCGAGTTCTCCGACAAACCGGTGCCGCGTGATGTCATCGAGACTGCATTACGCGCGGCCAACACGGCGCCGAGTGGCGCCAACCTGCAACCGTGGCATTTCGTTGTTATAAGCGGCGCTGAGGCCAAGTCGGCCATTAGGCGCGCTGCCGAGGCTGAAGAACGCGAATTCTACAAACACCGGGCAAGCGCCGAATGGCTTAAGGCGCTAGAGCCACTCGGAACGGACAGCAATAAGCCGTTTTTGACGACAGCTCCATACCTTATCGCCGTATTCGTACAGAAATACGGAACGCTCGCGGACGGAACAAAAGTCAAACACTACTACCCGGTCGAATCGACAGGCCTAGCCACCGGACTTTTGATCACAGCGTTGCATATCGCCGGCCTGGTTTGCCTAACGCACACCCCAAGTCCAATGAGCTTCTTGAACGGCATTCTTAATCGGCCGCGAAACGAGCGTCCATTCTTGCTGCTCGTGACAGGCTACCCCAGCGACGACGCTGAGGTACCCGCCATCGAAAGAAAGCAACTCGATGAATTTGTTAGCTTCGTGGAACGGTAGGCTCTGAACCGCTATCCATGCTTCGAAAGATCTTGGTTGCCGCTCCGATCATGCCGGAGACGTCGGACAGCGTAGCGGGTACGATCAAGGTATTGCCCTCTTTCGCTAAATTGCCGAACTTAGCGAGGTAGTCTTCAGCAACACGTAGCTCGATCGCGTGCTTGCCACCTGGCGCTTCGGCCGCTTCCGCCACCGCTTTTAGACCCGATGCCGTCGCTTCGGCGATCTTCCGAATAGCCTCAGCCTCACCTTCCGCTTCATTAATTTGCTGCTCGCGTGCCGCCTCCGACTCTTTGATTATGCGCTCTTTTTCACCTTGCGCTTGGTTGATCATCGCATCGCGCATACCCTCGGACTCCAGTACAGTGGCGCGTTTCTCACGCTCCGCCCGCATCTGCTTCTCCATAGCACTAATGACGTCGTTCGGCGGGTTGATGTTCTTAATCTCGTAGCGCAAAACCTTGACACCCCAGGCCGCCGACGCCTTATCGAGCTCATCGACGACTTTTTGGTTGATCGTGCTGCGCTCTTCGAACGTTTTGTCGAGATCGATCTTACCGATCTCGCTACGCAGCGTTGTTTGTGCGAGCTGTGAGATAGCGAACAGATAGTCGCCGATACCGTACGACGCTAGCTCTGCGTCACGAACCTGCAGATACAGAACACCATCGACGCCAACCTGAACATTGTCTTTGGTGATACAGATTTGCTCGGCAATATCGACCGCGTGTTCTTTCAAGCTATGTCGATACGCCACTCGCTCGATAAACGGCACGAGAATATTGAAACCTGGCCTTAGCGTTCGTGAATAACGGCCAAGATTCTCGATAACGTATGCATTTTGCTGCGGCACGACGACAGCCGTCTTGAATATTACAAAGACAACAAGAAGCGCGAGCGCCGCGCTAACGATAAAAGCCATGTCAGGCATAGAGCACCTATAGGTCGGAAAGGTTACTGGGCTGTTGTGTGCGGAACGATTTTGAGCTTCATCCCGCTGGTTTCGATAACTTGAGCTTTGGTTCCAGCAGCGATCGGGCTATCACCAACGTTCGTAGCCGTCCAACGCGAGCCGCGCAGTTCAACCCGCACTTGATCACCTGGACCGACATCCTCAGCGATATCGACTAACTCACCGACTTCGCTAATTTCAAGACTCGGTAAATCACCGCCACGGATCTTGTCGTAAAGACGTTTGCGGAACAAATACATCGACGTTAAGGCAATCGCTGAGAACAGCACCCACTGCTCCCAGACAGCGAACTCAACGCCTGCGAGTCCCAGCAAGCCGACCGCCACGGCCGCAAAGCCGACGAAAATCAGATAAAAGGCCGCATCGACGGCGCCGAGCTCGGCCGCCATCAAGAAAACGCCGATTATGAGCCAACCCCACCAAGGCATCGCTGCTCCCTCACACGAAAACGTCAACGGGTAAGCATACAAAAATGTGAGCTCGATCACGCTCCCGATTGAGACGCAATTGACTGTCGCAAGCCACAGACACGCATTTTTTGCGTTGTCGTGCGGAACAAACGCCTGTTTTTCAACCTGCTTCACAGAAAAACAGCGGACTTTTTGTGAACCAGCTCACAAATTTCAGGCCATTTCGAGCGTTATGTCGAGCGGTCGACGTACTTGTGGATCGGACCGATAGGTTCGGTGAGCACGTTCAAAAACGCAACGCGCGCGCAGCTTGGGTAACTCGACGACGAGTATCGGGGCGCTCCAGCTGCAAGGGATAGGGGTATGGCAATGCTGAGCTATTCAGCCAGGGGACAAACCACCGCATCGCACCAATACCGGTCATTGGTGACCGGTCGACGGTGCGTTGGCCTAGCGTATTTCCTGTCGCGTGTTGCACCACCACCGGTACGACAACCTTTGGAGGAGACGCCAGAATGCCTGCAACAGCGTCCGTAAACCGCACGTGGCTTTGTATCGCCGCCACGGTCTGCCTGAGCGCCTGGACTACCAGCGCCAGTGCTGGCCCTCGCGAGCAAGCCAAACGTCTGCACGACCGCTTGGTCGGTTCGCCACCAAGCACCACCGTTCTTGATTCAATGGCCAGCAAGGTCAGCGCCGGTGACGCCATTGGCGCTGCCTACGACGCCATGGACAACCCGAACTTCTACAACACCACGGTCCGTGAGCTCGCGACACCTTGGACGAACCGTGATCAGTCGAACTACGCACCGCTGAACGATGCAACAGCGACCGTTATTGGTATCGTGCGCGACGAAGTTCCGTTCGATCAATTGCTGTACGAAGACATCGTTTACGTCGGCACGCCCGCCGCAACGAATGTTGCCTACTCGCAGACCGATAACGATCACTACGAAGATCTCGAAAGTCGCCGTATCGATCTGTCCGACCCGGCCAATCTGGCCCGCCAAACGCAGTCGTCTTTACCGGCGTCGCCCTTACCGGCAAATGCAACGGCGGGAATCATGACAACACGTGGCTTCGCAGAAGCGTTCCTCGTCGCCGGGACTAACCGTGCCGCGGTGCGATTCGCCCTGCTGAATCACCTGTGCATGGACCAGGAGGACTTTCGCGACATCACCGCGTTACCGGATCGCGTCCGCCAAGATGTCAGCCGTTCGCCGGGTGGCGACGCAGCGATCTACCTCAATGATTGCCTGACTTGTCATGCCGGACTCGACTCACTGTCTGGCGCTTTTGCCTACTACGACTTCAACGAAGACACGACCGATATCCGCTACACAGCCGGTGATGTTCATCCGAAGAACCTCAACGACGCTGGCGTATTTCGGTTTGGCTTCGTTACTGAGAACGACTCGTGGGTTAACTACTGGCGCACTGGTCCTAACGCCTTCGTTGACTGGTCTGGGCCAGGCGCTGGCAACGGTGCGAAGTCGCTGGGGATGGAGTTCTCTGCGACTCGTCAGTTCGCGCAGTGCCAGGTCGAACACGTGTTCGAGAAAGTCTGTCACCGGGTTCCGAATGGGGCCGCTGACAACGCGGAAGTCGATCGCATTGCGACGGTATTCGAGACCGGCAATCGCAGTCTGAAACGCGTGTTTGCTGAAACAGCAACGTACTGCATGGGGAACTGATCATGACCGCGACATCGATTAAGACATTGGTTGCTCGCCTGTCGATAAGGCGGACAAGCCAGAAGCCTAACCCGCTTACCCGGGCGGCTCTCCTCGCCGTTTTCGCCATTACGCTAAGTGCCTGCGAATTGGAAACAGAATCGCTGGACGATACGGCAAATACGGACGATCCCATCGCTGGCGACCCAACACCGGGTGATCCAACGCCGCCGCCAAGTGACCCGACACCTCCGCCAGGTGATCCGACACCACCGCCAGGCGATCCAACGCCGCCGCCAGGTGATCCAACGCCGCCGCCAGGTGATCCAACGCCTCCGCCAGGCGATCCAACGCCGCCGCCAGGTGATCCAACGCCGCCGCCAGGCGATCCAACGCCGCCGCCAGGCGATCCAACGCCTCCGCCAGGCGATCCAACGCCTCCGCCAGGCGATCCAACGCCTCCGCCAGGCGACCCGACGCCTCCGCCACCGCCTGGTGATCCGATGCCGCCGCCGGCACCACCAACTGGCGAAGTCGCTTTGTTCGAGCAAACGCTGTACCCGCATTTGGTCGACCCCGCGAACTTCTGCGTGGCTTGTCACGGCGTCAACCAGATTCCAATCTTCTCTGCACCGGATGTAACGGTCGCGTACAACGCGCTGACATCGCAGGGCAAAGTAGACCTTAACAACCCGGATCTGTCGCGCGTCTATCTGCGCTCGGCCGTCGACCGTCACAACTGTGGTGGTGACGTGGTCTGTGATCGCGTGGCGATGGATATGCTAACCGCCATCACCGAATGGCAAGGCCTTGTCGCAGCAGCGAACCCAACGCCCCCTGGCGGCGGTACAGCCGGCGGTCCTGTTGTGTCGAGCGCACTGAAGTTGTCTGACGGTGTAGCCGCGGCCGCAGCACGTGCCGACGATGCCGCTATCGCGATGTTCACGTTCGAAGAAGGTACGGGCGATGTTGCGATGGACACCAGTGGCGTTGGCGCCCCGATCACACTCAACATTCAGGGTATGGAGTGGGTTGGCGGCGGCGGTCTTCGTAATGTCAGCGGTAAAGCGCAGGCGAGCCTCGAAGACAGCCGGAAGCTCTTCGACATGATCTCGCCGGGAGGCGCGTACTCGGTCGAAGCATGGGTTATCTCCGACGACACCGCTCAGGATGGGCCGGCCCGTGTTGTGAGCTACTCAACGAACACGCAACGCCGAAATTTCACATTGGGCCAGAACGCGATTTATTACCAACTGCGTAACCGTAGCGGTAACACCGGAGATAACGGTACACCTGAGCTCGAAGCGGAGAACACGCAAGTCGATACGGTACTGCAACACGTGGTAATGACGTTCGACGAAGCAGAGGGTCGTAAGGTCTACATCAACGGTCAGCTCGATATTGAAGAGAATGCCGCTGACACGCTGAACTGGACCGACGATCAGATCTTCGTCATCGGTAACGAAGTGACTAACGATCGCTTGTGGCGTGGGACGTTCAGATTGGTTGCCGTGCACAACAAAGCATTGTCATCGCTAGAAGTTGCGCAGAATTACGACGCTGGTACCGACCGGTTCGTGACATTGACCTTCGACTTGTCGACGCAACTTGGAGCGCCAGCGGCGCTGCAAATCCAGGCTGCGCAGCTCGATCCGTCCGCGTACGTCTTCACCAATCCAACATTAACCGGTGACGCGACCAATGTCCGAGTCAAAGGCATGCGCATTGCCGTCAACGGTACGGCGCCTGTCGCCTCACAAATGTTCCGTGGTGTCGATACGACCGTTATCCAAGCGCCGTTCGAGTTATCGCGCCAAGGGGCCGTAATTCCACTCGCGCTCGGGCCCGACAACGATGACATATCGCTAGAGTTTGAGATTCTCGGCAACAACGTTGGACAGGCGATTCCCATAGCACCGAGCAACCCACCACTCCCGCGCGCTGATGAGCCGGAGCCGGATCTCGGTGTTCGAACGTTCTCAGAGGTTAACGACACGATGTCTGCGCTTACCGGTGTCGAAAAAACCAATGGGGCTGTCCGCGATTCGTATGCCGAGCTACGCGACACGCTGCCGCCTTCGGCTGACCTATTGGCCTTCGGTGGTGCACAGCAAATTGCGATTCAACGGCTTGCGAAGAGCTACTGCGGTGTGGTGGTGAGTAACAACGGTCGCTGCAACGACTTCTTTGGCAGCTGTGATATCGCGGCCAATGGCAAAGACGCCGTCGCGGCAACGCTGTATACGCGCTTCGTCGGTGAAAACCTGGCGAATCAGCCAGCAGCCACAGCCGTGAACGCTGAAATCGTCTCATTAATTGACGATGTCGGTTGTGCCGGTGGCTGTAGCGGTGCGACAGCACAAACAGCACTGCAAGCTAGTTGTACCGCAGTGCTGTCAAGTGCTGCGGTCACCATCAATTAACGCGACACTGAGGAGTAAACGACATGGGTAAATACATCGATCAGTGTCGCGCCCGCGATGCTGCCAATCGCCGCTTCGAACAAGAGGTCGACGCAGTCTGTCGCCGACAAGGACATGGTTTGCAGCACTCTCGACGCGGCTTCCTAAACGCCGGATTGATCGGCGGACTCGGCACAGTCTTCTTGCCGAGTCTCGCCACGGTCTTATCGCGCGAGGCTCACGCACAAGCGGCGTGTGCGGATAACGCGCCTCTGCTTGGACGCATTCCCTACCTCGCGTTC
Organism: Pseudomonadota bacterium; assembly: GCA_038749025.1. Taxonomy (GTDB): domain Bacteria; phylum Pseudomonadota; class Gammaproteobacteria; order Steroidobacterales; family Woeseiaceae; genus JBCAXA01. The sequence goes on from JBCDIL010000001.1 coordinate 149,443, forward strand.
GATATGGGTGGCGGCGCAAACATCGCTGGTTCGAACATCATGGTCGGCGGTATGGGCGGTCAGGAAGATTTCCTGACCGCCGACGGCTACGCCAAACTTGGCTTACCGGAGGCGATCATTCCGCAGAACGTGGGTGTCGATCGAACGTTCGGGCTCGCTTTTCATCCGAACAGCGCAATGCTCCGTGGTTTGCTTGATAAAACCAGCGCCGGCACGCGCACTAACGTAAATGGAATCGTCATTCCTGCTCGGTCCGAAAACGACACCGGCAACAATCCGCACAACCCGATTTACGGTATCGCGCGTGCGGGGGCTAATGGCCAGTTCGTGGCCACGATTGGGTCGCGTAACTCGGAGTCCGGGGGCAAATCGCGTGCTCCGGATTCAATGATTCAAGCGGACCTACGGCCGACCAAAGTCAGTAACCGGAACGAGGCACTGGGCCTAGCCGGCGGTAACGTTGACGATGGCTTCCCGAATGGCCGCGTCTCGCAAGCGGCGTCGGTGATCAGCGCGTTGAAGCTTGGGCAAATCGATGAAGAGCAAGCAACCAAAGAGTTGGTGCAGTGCGGCTTCGATAAGAGCGCCGCGACGTTCAACACCGTCATCGGCGCGGACGATCTCGACCCAGAAGCGGATCCGGTTCTGCAGAACCTGTTCCCTAATGGGCAGCTTGAAGATCGTGACTACCGCAAAGCGGCGGCCGCTATGAAAGTCGTGCTCAATGGTTACGGCGGCGCTGGTACCGTTGAGTACGGTGGTCGCGACTATCATCAAGACCCACGCCCGGAAACGGACAACAAAGACTTCATCATCGGCCAAGTGATGGGCGCATCGCTCGAGTACGCGGCCCAACTCGGTCAACCGCTGATGATCTACTTGTTCAGCGATGGCTCGGTATCAGCCGACACCAACCGTGAGGAAGACGACGGCAATGGAACGACTAAATTCCGCTGGCGTTCGGACAATTCACAGACAGCGGCGAGCGCGATGCTGGTCTACAGCCCGAACGGTAGACCGGCTCTACGCGATCCGGCAGCTCAGCAGCTCGGTTTTTTCCGACCGGATGGCAATATTGAGACGGCGTCCACGCCTTTCGCCAACAGCGTCGGTACGCTAGCGGAGATGGTTGTCTTGAATTACTTGGGGCTACACGGACTTGAAGGCATGTTCGGCAGCGTCTTGAACAACCCAGGGCTTGGTACTGGGGCAGCGGTGGCACCTTACATCGCGTTCGAACCCATTGCCTGAGTCAGTAGCGCCTAGCACTGCGTACGAGTCAGTGACGGACCCTCTCGGTTCGTCGCTGACTCTTTTCGCCTGCCCGGCTTGCGGCGGCGCACTCTCGGCAGACGCCCAGACGCACCTTGTATGTACCAACTGTGGCGCCGACTATCCGCTTTATGATGTTGCCGGCGCCCGTGTACCGTGGCTAATGCCGGATCCGGCAATTGCGAAGTTGGAATGGAAAGCCCGACTCAACGGCTTCCTTGAACGCAACCGCAACGAGTATGACCGCGTCGTTAACGCCGCCGCTCGTAATGACTCAAAAAACGAGCACGCCGGAACGCGTCTTGAGCTGCTAGCGGACGCATTGCGGTCGCAATACGACGCTATGGTGGCTCGATTGGCACCTCTCGGGCTCGACGGCATCGACTTCGCCGAAGAATCGTCACCGGCATTGCGGCTGACCCACAAGCTGCCCGCTGCTCAAGGGCTAAGCAGCTACATGGATAATGTCTACCGTGATTGGGCTTGGGATAACGGTGAAAACGAAGCCCAAGCTGCCATTATCGATACCTTACTGAAGCGCGCTGGCGTTGAGACAATCGAACGGGTGCTAACGCTAGGCGCGGGCGCGGCACGCTTACCTTACGATGTACATCGACGCTGGCGACCAAAACAGTCGGTCATTGTCGATTTCAATCCATGGTTGTTACTAACCGGCCTGACAACGATTGCCGGCGAACAATCCGAGCTCGACGAAATACCGTTGGCGCCACTGAGCTTGGCGGACACGGCTCGTCGCCAGACACTACGAGCGCCACAGCCTATTGACGTCGCCAGTGACGAATCGATGCAATTCGTACTCGCCGATGTGACCCGACCGCCGTTCGCCGCCGAGAGCAGCGATGTGCTGGTTACGCCGTGGCTCATCGATATCCTGTCGGAGGACCTCACGCGCTTTGCACGGCGTGTTAATTCACTGCTTCGAGACGACGGCGTCTGGGTCAACAGTGGCTCACTGGCTTTCATGCCAGACGATCCTCTTCGCGCCTACAGCGCTGACGAGGTTCTCGAGGTCTTGGCGGATGCAGGGTTCGACGTTATCGATTGGCAACGCGACACCCTGCCTTACTTGAACTCACCACTGAGCGCACACCACCGAACAGAAACACTGTTCAGCTTCGTCGCCCGCAAAGTTGCCACGGTCGAGCCGCCTGGCGAACATCATGTACTCCCCGACTGGCTGATCGATTTGACGCTGCCGATTCCCGTTGACGCAGTCGATACCTTAGAGAGCTCGCGGTTCTTATTAAAAGCCCAAGTCTTCGGCGCTACGGATGGCGTTCGGTCGGTTGCCGCACTCGGTCAGCAACTGGCTGCTCACTACGGTATGGCGGCAGACGAGGCGACGCATGTGGTCAGGCGAATCTTCGTTGAGCAGGTCGATCGCAACCATCCAGCGCGGATCGGTGGGTCGTTGTAAATTAGCCGCGATCGGGGCGTCACGGTATCGTCACAATTAGCGTCTAGGCTCACGCGTTGATGGCTGAACTCCGACCACTCAGCGAGCTGTCGTTTGCTGAGCGACTAAACTTTTTAGCCACAAATCGCGTTCCGAGAGTTGCGCTAACTCGTTTCATGGGTTGGTTCAGCAAACTCGAAAACCCGCTGATTCGTGGCGTATCAATCGGCGTATGGCGCGCATGCGTTGATGATCTGCGTCTGTTCGAAGCCAAAAAGAATCGCTTCAAGTCCTTGCATGACTGTTTCGTACGCGAACTGAAGGACGATGCACGATCAATCGATACGGATGTCGCGTTAGTAAGCCCTTGTGATGCGATCGTCGGCGAGTTTGGTGATCTTCGCGGAGTAGAAGCCTTGCAGGCTAAAGGGTTTGCATACTCGCTTGACGAGTTACTAGGCGACCCTGACCTCGCCGAGCGTTACCGTGACGGTCGTTTCATAACGCTGCGCTTGAAGTCGAGTATGTACCACCACTTCCACGCACCTTGCGATGGGGCGGTAGAGACCGTCAATTTCATTTCGGGCGATACGTGGAACGTAAATCCGATAGCACTAAAAGTTGTCGAGCGCCTGTTCTGCGAGAACGAACGGGTTGTCGTTCCACTAAGTCGCGATAATGGCGCACCGATACTGTTGATCGCTGTGGCTGCGATTTTGGTTGCCAGCGTTCGACTGCATGGGGTCGAGGTTGCTCTTAACCAAAATTACCGTGGCGGCAACCGCATTGCAGTCGGGCGCCGCTACCGTCGCGGCGAACAAATTGGCCACTTTGAACATGGCTCAACAATTATTGCAATCACCGATCGTTCGTTACGGTTTTGTGACGACGTTGTAACGAATCGTTTAATACGAATGGGCCAGCCATTAATGCAAGCCAGTAAGAGAAATTAAATATCAGAAAGATGAAGATTACGTAGCGAAAATTTTCTGTTTGCTGATAATACCGAGCGGGTAGTAGCTCGCAATCAACGAGGCTAAGCACCATGGGAAGTTATGCCGCGGCGGATCAAAACGACGACAAGCGCAGTTTCTTCGAAGAACTTCGCGTGCAGCGTTGGGATGATCACCGCCTATACCATCACAGTCGAATTAATCAGTCGCTGCACTTCCTAAGTGCGTGTTGCTTTATCACGACCTACATAATGCTCTTTTTCGACCCTACGAGCGCCGTCTTGCTAGGGTGGGTGGTCGCGATGTGTTCGCGTCAGATCGGGCACTTCTTCTTCGAGCCAAAGACGTTTGACGAAGTAAACGATGCATCGTTCGAGCACAAAGAGGACATCAAGGTTGGGTACAACCTACACCGCAAGCGTGTGTTGCACGGTATCTGGGCGGCGTCACCGGCCTTTTTGTATTTCTTCCCAAGCATGTTCGGCCTGTATGAGCCGCATTCGAGCTGGGATGAGTACTTTTACAACTTAATGATTCTGTGGCTCGTTTTAGCAGTCGGCGCCCTACTCTTTCGCACAGTGCATCTATTCTTTATTAGTGACGTGCGAACCGGCCTTGTTTGGGCCACAAAAATTTTGACCGACCCTTTCCATGACTTCAAGATGTACTGCAAGTCACCGGTCTATCTATTTCGCGGTGAGTTAATCGATCCGATGTATCACGTTGTCCACAGGACCCAGGATGATGATGAACCCTCGAAGCCCGCTACGATGTAGTACGTGAATAACAATAGAAAAGCCCGGGTCATCCCGGGCTTTTTTGGTTCGCAATTACGGCATCGTTACTCGGCAGGAATTCGCTCGAGTAGCGGGTCAATCCGCGGCCCGAACCGCGCCCGTAGAATCTCTTTTAGCACGCCACGCTTAATCGCTTTGTTCGTTAGTCCCGTTGGTGTCTCCCACCAACCGTCCGCCGACATTTTCTGGCCGGCTGTAACGACTCTCTCAATCACAGCGGTGAAATCATTGTCGGTGTAGTTGTGACTGAAAATAAATCGTCCCGTACCTACCCAACTGAGACTCAAGCCTTCGGCGCGCAGGTAATACTGGAACAGCCAGTTGTAGCGGCTAACAGCCCGGTAAGCGACCAGACCAACGGACACCATATTGTGAACAAAAAGCGGTAGATCTGCGTCGGCTAAGGCCTCGTTGAGACGATCGAATCGTTTGTTCCAAACGGTATCCACCGATGCCGCTGCTGACCGAAACTCTTCGCTGTCTGTACGAACGAGAAACTCATTCATAGCGGCCATCACCAACGGATGCGAGTTGAAGGTGCCGCGCGCAAAACAGATATCGGTCGGTGAATCGTCGCGGAACCGACGCATCAGTTCGCGTCGCCCCGCGATAACGCCGACGGGCAAACCGCCACCGATCGTCTTCCCGTAGGTCACCATATCGGCCTGAATGTCAAAATACTCCTGGGCGCCACCGCGGGCTAACCGAAAACCAACAAACACCTCGTCAAAAATCAATGCGATTCCTCGCTCTGTGCAAACGGCGCGAAGTTGCCGCAGCCAATCGCCGTAATACTCACGGTCATAGCAGGCACTGCGCTCAGACCCGACCAACATCGCGTCACTCGTCGCCGACTTATTCGGATGCAAGGCTTGTAACGGGTTGATCAGCACGCAGGCGATATCGTCGCGTGAGCGCAAGACCGCCAGCGAGCGATCACTGACATCATTGAGATTGAGGATGTCGCGATACGAGCGCTGCGAACCGACACCGGGTTGCACGCCATCCCACCAGCCGTGATAAGCACCGCAGAACATAACCAGTTTCGGTTTTTTCGAATGGTATCGCGCCAAACGCACGGCTTGCATAACGGCTTCGGTCCCTGACATATGAAACGACACTTCGTCGAGTCCCGAAAGCTCTCGTATCCGCGCAACGTTCTCGGCGATTAACGGATGATATGGGCCGAGCACGGGGCCGAGTTCTGCTACGCGATCCATGGCGCGCTGCATGGTGCCTTTGTAAAAGTCGTAACCCAACAAATTCACGCCGTACGAACCACCGACGTCATACGACCAGTGGCCGTCGACGTCACGCAATTGAACACCGGCCGACGCCTCGACGAACGATCCGATCGGTAGATGCTTCATTGCGAACTGCCGGAATTGGAACGGTACCCGATAAGCGCTGGTGAACTGCATGTCCGACACACCGGGAGATAGCGCATTGCTTGCCGCCCGGCCGGCTGTCGATCGCTCAGCGAGTCGTTGCTGCAAGCGTCTGAAACCGCGCTGACGCCTCGCTAGCAATTGGTCATCGGCGCCGTCGACGCAGAAGATCTCATCATCACTGTAGCCGTAGAACGGCACGTGCCTTGCTAGGCGTCGCGCGATGCGGCCGTGACCGGTGAGTGAGCGGTGCTTAGCGCGCGAGACGAGCCAACGACGATAGATTTTGCGGCCGAGCACAACCAACGCGACGACGGCTAGGGTCAGTATGAGTGTATGCAGCATGCGGCAAACCTGCGGTAGCAGAATTTTCGGTGGACACTATCGATGTATAGGGCCACTGCTAAGTCAAAAACGCCTGCGACAATAGACGGTCCAGGTTTCGGGATTATGACAGATAGGCGCACCGAGCTTCGCACCCTGTGAAACAGTTCGCCGCGCGCGAAGACCAAAGTAGTTACCGTCTGGCACTCGACAAAGCGCTCAGATGATCGCTGTCCGCGCGTAGAAGGATACCCGGTGGCTGAATCCAGCTTGATTACCAGCATGCCCGACGTGTTTGTCGAGATCGACAACCGCGGTCGTGTGCTCAAGTACGTTGGTGGTGGACGTGGCGACACGACCTTGCAACCTGAAACGATGGTCGACCGCCGCATTAGCGATCTATGGCCGCCGGATGCAGCGCGAACCATGCTTCGCAATATTCGCCGTGCGCTCGACACACGCGACGAACTCAGTTTCCGCGTAAAACTACCGTCCGACAACAGGCAGGTTGCCTGTCGGGTGCGGCTTATTGTCCGTGGTTTTAACCGCGTATTGGCGATACTGCGCGTCGCCAATACACCGTCGGACAACAGCGACCTCTATGACATAAAAGCGGTTGATACCATTACCGGGATCCCCCGCGATGCGGCCTTCGAGGAACAACTCGAGTTAATGCTTGCCGACGCACGGCTGCGCGAACGCGGACTTGCGGTTGTCGCGATGGATCTGGACGGCATTAATCGAATCAACCGCAGTATTGGCCGAGAAGTTGGCGACAAAGTGCTACGTGCCTGCGCCGAACGCCTGCGGAATCAGCTGCGCGGAACAGATACGTTTACCCGGCTCGGCTGCGACGAGTTTATTCTCGCGATTGCCGACGTCGACTCGCGCGAGTCTGCAGGTGGCCTCGGCGAGCGCCTGCGCAGCGCGTTTGAAGCACCCTTCGATATCGACGGCCATGGCATCGAGTTGCAACCATCGCTCGGTATCGCGCTGTTCCCCGTCGACGGCGAAGATGCATCGACATTACTCGGTAACGCACGTGTGGCGTTGCATGAGGCAGGCATTACCGGCGGCAAACGCCATGAGTTTTATTCGAGCACGATGCGCCATCGGGTCAGTCAACGGCTCGATGCGAAAGAAGAGCTGCGCTGGGCTATCGAACATGATCAACTGCGACTTCGCTACCAACCTCGGTTTCGATTGAGCGACGACTCGGTCATCGGTTTAGAGGCGCTGCTGCGCTGGGAACACCCGATTCGCGGCGAATTAGCGCCTGATGCCTTCATAGACCTCGCCGAGACAAGCGGTCTGATGCCGACACTTGGCAGGTGGGCAGTTGAACAAGCTTGTCAACATGGCGCCGCGTGGCAGAAAGACGGACTGGATCTTGCGGTATCTATAAACGTAACCGACGCCGAGTTTGCGCACCCGCAGTTTTTCGCGACGGTCCGTAGCGCGTTAGACGACTCTGGCCTCGAACCGTCGCGGCTGCAGATCGAGCTTACCGAACGGATGCTGATGGCGCATGAACGCGGCTACACCATCGCTCACAAGCTGCATAGTCAGGGTGTACGTTTGGTTATCGACCAGTTCGGGCTTGGCTACTCGTCAGCCAGCAAGCTAATTCGGTTTCCAATACATGCCGTCAAATTGGGGCGCGATTTGTTGCAGAGCGCAACATCTAAGGAACAAGCGCCAGCAGCACTGTGTTCCGCGCTGGTCGCCATGGCTCACGAACTCGGCTGGGAAACCATTGCTGTTGGCGTCGAATCTCGAGAGCAACTGGATTGGCTACGTACGCTGCAATGCGGCGCCGTCCAGGGCTATCACTTGTCGGTTCCGCTGGTGGCCGATGATATCGCCGAGTTGATCGATTCGATGCGCGACGACGGGACCGACAGCAACGTATTCGAAATGCCACTGGTCTCCCCTGCAGCCCACTAAATCCGCTCAAACTGTGATATCGGTCACGAACTCAGGTGTCCCAATACGACGTCAAACACAGACACAATTAACCTTATCTGCTGAAGTCGCGTGACAGCAGTAACGAGCGTACCGAACGCTCGGCCAGACCCTTCTGGGATTACCCTAAGCGACGAGCAGATAGCGCAGTGACAGTCGGTAATAGAGCAGCGAAAATGGCTTTGGGCGGCTTACGCGCCCTCGCGCTGGTGCTGGTCTGCGCTTTTCCTGCCATTGCCGCAGCCGATACGACCATCGCCCCACCAATGCGCTTTGAGCACCTCTCGGCTGAGGACGGTCTCGCTCAGGACAGCGTCATGGCCATCACGCAAGATCCCCACGGGTTTTTGTGGTTCGCAACGGAAAACGGCGCTAATCGATTCGATGGCCTTAGGTTTCTACACTTCCAGTTCGATCGCGGGGATGTTCATTCGCTCCCCGCCGACTACGCCACCGACATCGTGGTAACGGCATCGGGTGACATGTGGGTCGCCACCGATGGCGGTGGCATAGCCAAATGGAACCCGACCACGGCTGGCTTTGAGCGCGTTACGAAACAGAACGGCTTGAGCGACGATAAAGTTCAGAAGCTGCTCGCTGATCCGCGCGGCTATTTGTGGATTGGGACTTTACGCGACGGCCTGAATCGGTTTGATCCAGCGACTGGCGACGTTGTGATGTTCCAGCACGACGCTGATGATCCCGCTAGCCTGTCAGCCGATTCGGTGCGTGCATTGCATCTTGATCCGGATGGGACACTTTGGGTTGGAACGAACCGCGGCCTTGATCGAATTAGCGCAGATGGCATGCACGTTACTCGTATTGCGTCGGCCAAGAGTACCGGGACGAGTATTGCGGGTAACCGTGTACGGACCGTATTGCGCGACAGCCAGGGCGATTTATGGGTGGGTACTCAGCGAGGCGGCTTGAGTCGAAGCCAGGACGACGCTCGCACGTTCAGGCATTACGTCAGTGACGGATCTGACGGCGCGATTAGCGATAACCGTGTCGAAGCGTTACTCGAAGATGATGCTGGCCGACTCTGGGTTGGCACCGCCGACGGTCTGAACCTATTTCTGCCTGATGAAGAGCGCTTTGCGGTCTACCGGACGGTTGCTGATAATCCAGCATCTCTCAGCGACAACAACATTGTTTCGTTATTCCAAGATGTCGGTGGTCTTCTGTGGATCGGCACCAAAACACGCGGCCTCAACCGGTGGAATCCACGCACTTGGGCATTTGGCCACGTGCTTCCAGAGATCGTCGACAGTCAGCGGGTACGCCACGTAACGTCGTTCGCGGATGCACCTGCCGGCGGTATCTGGTTCGGCAGCTTTGGTGGGGGCTTGACGAAGCTTGACGGCAACTACCGTCGTATCGCCCATATCGGTACGGACAGCCCGTCCGGGCAACAATTGCATGACAATCGGGTCATGGCGCTTGCAGCCGATGCCTCGACGTTGTGGATTGGCACGATGACCGGGGGACTAAGTCAGCTCGATTCCGGCTCTGGCGCCATAACGACGTATCGCGCCGATGAGACCGACCCCAATGCTCTTAGCGCCGACGGCATCATGAGCTTGTTCGTCGATAGCCAAGGGCGACTCTGGATTGGGACGTTCGGTGGTGGTGTCGATTTGTTGCGGCCGGGTGAGACCACATTCGTGCATTTTCGGCATGACGCCGACGATTCAGCCTCGTTGGCGAGCCCACGCGCTACGGCCATTGCCGAAGACCGTGCCGGTAATATTTGGGTCGGTACAGACGGTGGCGGCTTACACCGATTGAACGACGATAGTCGCTCCTGGACACGCTACTCGGCCGAAGCTAGTGCCAGTGGCGGCTTCATGGGCAAAACCATCTATGCGTTGCATGTCGACGAACGCGGTGAACTATGGGTTGGCACGCGGGAAGGCCTGTACCATAGCGGGGACCCGACCGCGGCGATGCCGCGCTTCGGCGTCTACGACGAGCGTTCCGGTTTGGCCGATGACAGTGTTTACGGCATCCGCACCGATGCACGTCAGCGTGTTTGGTTCAGCACCAACCGGGGCTTGAGCGTACTCGATCCAGCGGATAATACGGTCAAGAACTACTCCGTCAGCCACGGCTTACAAGCGTACGAGTTTAACTTCGGTGCTCACTTCGTAGCGGCCGATGGACGGATGTTGTTTGGTGGCCCAAACGGTTTCAATGCGTTCGCCGCGGCATCAACCGACCGAACGGCAGCCCCGCCCAAAATCGCGTTGACCGGACTTGAGCTACTGAACAAGCCGGTTCGCGGAAGCGACGTGTACGACGATATCCGACAGGTTGAGCTCGCTTACACGGACGATGTCGTTACGTTCGAATTCGCCGCACTCGATTTCGCCGCACCAGAGCAAAATCGCTTCCAATACAAACTGGAAGGTTTTGACCGCGATTGGGTCGACGCTGGACCTCAGCATCGGACAACTTATACAAATCTGCGCGGCGGTCGCTATGTTTTTAAGGTTAAAGCGGCGAACAGTGATGGCATCTGGAACGAGCAGTCCTTTGATTTGGACGTCCGCGTCGAACCACCACCGTGGCTGACGCCGTGGGCGTACCTGCTTTATGCAGCGACCGCGCTCGGAATCGTCTTCGCCATTTGGCAGGCGCAGGAGCGCCGGCTACGCCAACGCGCCGAGTACAGTCGCCAACTCGAACTCAAAGTCGAAGAACGCACGCGTGAGATCGCAGCTCGCAACCATGAATTGGAGCGCGCCAACACCGCTTTGCACGAAGCGAGCTATACCGATCCGCTAACAGGTCTTCGCAACCGCCGCTATTTCTTCGAGCAGGTAGGCAAACAACTCGACCGAGTGGCGAATCGCCCGACGGCTGAACGGCGTCGTAACTCAGAAGAGTTTGTTTTCATGATGATCGACCTCGATCATTTTAAGCCCGTTAACGATACGCACGGCCACCAGGCCGGTGATCAACTGTTGGTGGGTGTTGCCGATGCTCTACGGGAATTGTGCCGGTCAACGGATACCGTTATTCGTTGGGGCGGTGACGAGTTCCTACTCGTCGCCCAGCGCGCCGGAGCGGATGAGGCGAGTTTCTTGGCCGAGCGGGTCCGGTCTGCTGTCGCAAGCTCCGTTTTCCCAGTTGGGCATGGACATGTCGCCCGGACGACTAGCTCCATTGGGTACGCCTCGTACCCATTCTTCGATAACGACCCGCATCGGCTAACGTGGGAACAAACTTTGAAGATCGCCGACATCGTTATGTACCGTGCCAAAACCGAGCGCAACAGCTGGTGCGGCGTGGTGGGAATCGACTATCCCCACGATGTCGACACGCTACTCGAGTCGATGTATCAAGACCTCGACGATCTGCATGAGCACGGCCACGTTATTGTTACGGAGGCTGTCCGCGACTCATCGGAGAAGATTGCCTGAGCGCAATTTAACCGAGCTCTTATGTGACCTACGTCACAAGAATGCGCCGCACCGCACTGTCGCGAAACACGGACGAAATCGCTACAAACCGCTGTAATGCAAGGTATTGAACAACCCCTTGCACCGAGCGATTCAGATGACACCGACACAACGTTCTCTAGCACTTGCACTGGTCGCCGCGACAGCGGGCACGGCTTGGCTCGTCGCTGAGCACCGCGTCATTGCCAAGCAACCGGCCGCGATTGATGTCGTTATCGCGGACTCGACGAACACGACGATCGTCGCCCCGGCTACCGATCAGCAATTCACTGCGCGCGACCCAGACACCGACACCGATCTTCCAGACGACACGACATTCAGCGCCGACGGTTTGCCGCTGTTCGTACCAGCGCCCGATACCTCGCAAGCCCAAGCCACGATACCGACGCTCGCCAATACAGCATTAGAAGAACGAGCGTTAGCGACGACCGGTCGCTTCGTGTCGGCTGCTGAAACGGGTTTTAGTGATCATGTCGTTCAACTCGACAAAGAACTGGACATTGATGCACTAAGCGAACACCTCGAAACAATGGACGGCGAGGTCCTGCGGTTTATGCCGACCCTGCGGGTAGCCACCGTACGTATGCCGACCGCGCGCCTCAGTGAGCTCGACTCGATGAATGGAATCGGCGCAGTGGCGGCTGATGTTGACGTCCAGATGATGTCTGTCCCGGCAAAGCGAACAGCTAAACTACCGCAAGCCGGTGAAACCATGTTCACGCGCTCACACGAGGATGTTGTTGTTGCCGTGGTTGATTCGGGCGTCGCCGATCACGAAGACATCAACGTCGTCAATCGTGTACACCTATTAGCACCGAAGACCGAGCAACAAGTGAGCGCCTACAGCTGGCGCTCGATGCAGACGCAGTATTTGTTTGACGAGGGCGGCGCCGTTGCCTACGACCGTCGCGGCGGTTCGCGCGAGCACCTCTACTGGCAATCGCACGATGACGGTAACGCCCCACAGTGGACCACCGATGGTGTGAGACTTCACGACGGCCGCTTTGTCAGCACTTCAAACAACGTAATTCCGTCAACCTGTACTCGCGATAATCGGGCCAGTATAGAGGCGTGGATTACACCTGAGAATGCATCGAACTACGACACGATTTTAACCGCCCACAGCGGTAACCGAGTGCACTTTTCGCTGCGCCAATTCGGTAACCGCTTACAAGCCCAAATGGGCATTAACAACGGATCGGTCTATTCATATTCACTGCCTAACTCGATTGTGCCAGGCCAGCCGATGCATGTTGTTCTGCGCCGTAACACAGCCGGTGAGACACGCCTCTTGATCAACGGTAAAGACCACTGGAATACAACGATAAATCGGTCTACACCGATCGTCTGGCATTCGGGCCAGGTACTCGAGGTGGGCAACAATCTAAACGGCTGGGCTGGCAGTATCGAATCATTGTCGATCCGCTGTGATTCCTTGAGCAACAGCGACGCCGCGAAAAACTACCAAGCGGGTTCCGACGCATTTATCTCGGTGCTCGATACGGTTGGCCACGGCACGCACATCGCCGGCACGATCGGTGGCACAGGCCATGCGTCAGGCGGGGAATATGCCGGCATCGCCGCAGGCGCGCCGATTATCGATCTGCGTATCCTCAATGAAGATGGACGCGGTACGGTCAGCACCACGCTGGCGGCGCTGGATTGGATCTTGGCGAACGCGGAAGACGAAAGCATCCGAGTCGTAAATCTGTCGATCGGCAAAGCGGTCGACTCAGCCGTCGCCAATGACATATTGGTGCAAGCCGTCGAACAACTGATCGACGAGGATATTGTGGTTGTCGCCTCGGCGGGTAACTACGGCAAGCTCGGCAACTTCCACGTAACGAGCCCGGGTACGGCACCGAACGCGGTTACGGTCGGCGCGTTGGATACCAACGATACGGTCTGCATCAGTGATGATACGGTCGCGGACTTTTCATCGCGCGGTCCGACGCTGCACAACCACTTGATGAAGCCGGATATTCTCGCACCGGGAACACGCTATATCGCGGCGACGGCCGGCAAGGGTAAATTTAAGAAAGACCACCCGCACCGGCTTGAGAATTGCTCGAACGGCACATGTAACGGTAAGTACTTCCGCTTGAGTGGCACGAGCATGGCGGCGGCCGTCGTCTCAGGTGCAGCGACGCTGATGCTTTCGCGAGATCAGAGCCTTAACCCAGGCACCGTTAAAGCGCGGCTGATGCGCTCGGCCCGTAAGATCGCTGGTGACCCCGTTGCCGTTGGCGCGGGTGTCCTCGACATCCGCGCGGCCCTAAAAGACGACGGCTTTGTCGCGTCAGCACCAACGCCGCGTCTTATCCGCTTATCGACGCAGAACACGATTCTGGTCGAAGACACCGCTGACCTCTGGGGCAGCGAAGAGTGGGCAGCGAAGAATCTATGGTCGAATGGCTACATGTGGCGCGATGGTTACATGTGGGCAGACGGTTACATGTGGGCAGATGGTTACCTCTGGACCGATGGTTACATGTGGCGTGACTGTTACATGTGGGCGGACGGTTATATGTGGGCGGACGGTTACATGTGGGCGGATGGCTACATGTGGGCGGACGGTTACATGTGGGCGGACAATGAAGACCTGATTGCGCAAACCAACGATGCGGGTGGCTCAGCGGCGGGTAACGGTCAGTCCTGCTCGAACGGAGCCGATGGTGAAGAGCTGTTGGTTGGCGGTGATTTCGAATCTGGCTTCACTACCTGGTGGAACTATCAACAAAGCGACGTCATCCACGCCTGGGATGAGCGTCGCGGTGAACGCTCGCTGCGGCTGCGTAAGCAAATGTGCACGTCGAAACGGCTTGGGGACAACTGGGTAGCGGGTCAGATGATTACCGTTAGTGGCTACTACCGGTCACGGGGCACTGGCAATATCGTTCTCGGTGTCGACTACTTCAACAGTGCTTGGAACGAGATCGACGAGGTCTATTCGAACCTTGATGGCACTATCGGCAACTACAAACGGTTCTCGTTCTCGGGCGTGGTACCAACCGGCACTGAGAATATGAATATTTGGATCTGTGGTAATTCGGACACGCGTTTCGATGATATCTCGGTACGTTAGAACGCGGCAGCTGCTGCCGCCGGTAACAACCGCGTAACAACGCCCTTCGTCAGGTGGCGGTAAAGGCCGGGTCCAGCCTCCCAGGGACCCGGCCTTTCTTTGTACAACCGATTAAACAGGCACGGGCGATATCAGTTATTCCCACCAACACAGCCAGCTCACGGAGTGAAATCGCGGCCGCAGCCCTCCGTCAGCATGGCGCACCCTAGTTGTAAGTCGCACAGAGCTGCGACAACCACCGCCTTGACGCGAAATTCCCGCGACTTTCACAAGGCGATGACGACGGACTCCTTAGCGTGTCGGGCCACAGTAATGACCACTGTGATATCCCCCAACTCGTAATCTGGAGATTATTGTATGAAATCTGTTCGCGCCCGCACGATCGGTTTGGTAACAGGGCTATTGGCTACGTTCGCCGTCATCGCCACGGCACAGGCCGGCCACCATGAGAAAGACGCAGGCGACATCGTTGATGTCGCGGTTGCTGCCGGATCTTTCGAAACGCTAGCAGCTGCACTGACCGCTGCCGATCTCGTCGATACATTGAAAGGGGACGGCCCGTTTACTGTCTTCGCGCCGACCGATGCCGCGTTTGCAAAGCTACCGGCTGGCACCGTTGAGACACTGCTCAAACCGGAGAACAAAGACCAATTGGTCGCTGTGCTGACCTACCACGTTGTTGCCGGCAAAGTGATGGCCAAAGACGTGATCGCGCTCGATAGCGCGGCGACGGTCAACGGCGCTGACGTGACGATCGCTGTTAATGACGGCACCGTCACAATCAACAACGCCACCGTAACGGCCACCGACATTAAAGCTAGCAACGGGGTCATCCACGTGATTGACACCGTTATCCTGCCTCCGCAGTCGTAACGGCGACCACTCGCGTTACCAAAACGAGTGGCAGGCCACCATTAGGAACAGGGCCTGCCACTCAATCGCCGTGGGTATTGCAGATTGCGATTCGTCAAATTACTGACGTACGTGGACGTCGAGGCAACGGAGATTCGGCTTTACTGATACAGTGAATTCGGTAGCAACACCAAGGCCGATAAATGGAAACGCCAGGCGGAGCCTACAGTGGCGAGCAATCGACGCATGTCGTTTGCCTCGGCGCATCCGCCGGCGGTCTCGCACCACTGAAGGCGTTCTTCGGCAACGTTCGCATTGATACACCGCACGTCTTCGTCGTCGTTCAGCACCTTTCAGACAAACACGTCTCGCGAATGGCCGAGATTCTGCACTCGGTCACGTCGCTACCCATTATTACTATTACCGACGGTACGCCGGTAGCGCCAGGAACCCTATACCTGCTTCCAGCCAAGGCTAACGCCAAGCTCGATCGGATCGACGACGAGCTTTTCTTCAAGCTAGCCACTCGACCGCGTAAACCCGAGTTAAATTTACCCGTCGATGTGTTCTTTGCATCACTAGCGCAACATGTCGGCATTCGCAGCATCGCGATCGTCTTGTCGGGATCGGGTTCGGATGGCAGTCACGGGCTAGTTTCGGTCAAGTCCGCCGGTGGCGTTGTTATTTGTCAGGACCCAGACGAAGCCGAGTTTAGCGGTATGCCACAGTCGGCCATCAGCTCGGGGGTTGTCGACATGGTGTTGTTGGCTAATGACATCCCGAGGGCAATCGACAACTACACCAAAATCGGTACGGCTGAATGGCGGTCGTTAGAGCGCGCACTGGAAGCTGACTACCACCGGGTCACGAAGCTTCTACAAACGATGCAAGGAGCCGACGAAGTTTGGGAAACGCGGTTCATCGACTACAAACGGCCGATGGTTTGCCGAAGAATTGCCAAGCGGATGCGAATCTCGGGCGTTGAGTCAATTGACGACTACCAGGACTTTCTTGTTCATCATCCGCAAGAAAGCAAAGCACTGGCTTCGGAACTTCTGATCAATGTGACAGCGTTCTTTCGGGATCCGCTGGCATGGAATACGATCGCTCGCGATATCCTGCCAGGCATCATTGGCGATGGTGGTCGTGAGGCACGAATCTGGTCCACCGGTTGCTGCACCGGCGAAGAGGCCTACACGCTCAGCATGTTGTGTGCGGAGTATTGCGATGCCAATGATATTCCTCGCAACTACAAAATCTTCGCTACCGATTTAGACGAAAAGGCGGTCGAGGCCGCGTCGAAAGGCTTCTATCCCGACGCCATTGCTGAGCAGCTGTCTGCTGAGAGGCTGCAAAAGCATTTCGTCAAGCGAGAAGGCGGGTACCGAGTTTCCGATCGAGTCCGCCGGCGCGTCATGTTCTCTCGGCATGATCTAATTGACTCACCTGCCTTCGTTCATATCGATTTATTGGTCTGCCGCAACCTGTTGATTTACTTCGACAGCAGCTTGCAGGACCGTATTATCGATAAGATATGCTTTGCATTGCGGCCTGGTGGCGTCTTGTTTCTCGGACGCAGCGAGAGTCTGGGCTCACGAGCAGGCTATTTTCACGCGCTAAATCGCAAGCACCGAGTCTTCCGCAATACGCGTCGGCGCCCGATATTTCCTCGGCCAAGCACACCACTGCCGAGCGTAGAGAACCCCTTTCAATTTACAACCAATACGCGACCCACCGGTCGCGTAATAACCGAGAGTAACGCGCAAGGCATGCTGCGGGCGTTACTCAGCGAATTCACCAATACCTGTGCGCTTGTTATCGATGCAAATTACAAACTGATTGAGGCAGCCGGCCCGTACCGTCGATTTCTGGACATGCCTGAGGACGGCTTTGCCAGCAATCTGCTGAGCCTCCTGCCGAGCTCGACGGCACCCGCGATCGAATTAGGAATCCGCCGCCTTCGCTCCGGCTATGGATCTAATGGGGCGGCGGAAATATCGACTCGCATAGAAATCGGCGTAGCGGAAGATCGTCGCCACGCGCGTGCGAGTTTTCGCACCCTTGATGTCAGCGAAGCCGATACCGAGCAACGCTTTATTGTCGTTCTAAAACTCGAGGACGACGCCGAAAAACGTCAGCATGAGGATGTCGAGCTGGTATCGCGAAAAACGATGGAGTTAATCCAGCAGGAACTGATCGAGACGCAGGAGTACCTTAAGAACGCGATTAATGAACTTGAAACCAGCAATGAGGAGTTACAGAGCACCAACGAAGAATTGATGTCGTCGAACGAAGAGTTACAAAGTACGTATGAGGAATTGCAAAGTACGAACGAGGAACTTTACTCGGTCAATGCCAAGCACCAAGTCAAGATCGGAGAGCTTGACGCTTTGAACGCGGATATCAACAGCTTGTTGGAGAGTTCCAAAATCGCGACCGTGTTTCTGGATCGCAATGGGATGATTCGGAAATTCACTCCAGCTATACAGAATATCTTCGACCTCAATGACAGTGATCATGGTCGGCCATTGTTGCAGTTTGTACCGAAGCTGGACGATGCGACCAAGCAGACTATCGATACATCGATTGACGACATTCTCAATGGAATGACCGAATCGCAGCGATTCGAGGGCCGTCTTCACACCGGCGAGTGGCTGCGGGTTTCCTTGATCCCACATTACGATGGCGGCGGCGTACTCGATGGGGTTGCGGCGACATTCGTCGATATCAATGAGTTGAAAACCATCGAAAAAGAACTCTCTGACCGGAGAGTTGCTTTGGAAAGCGTCTTGGAGAACACACTCGCTGGCTACTGGGATTGGCACGTCAAGGATCACTACGAGTACATGAGTCCTCGCTTCAAGGCGATGTTTGGGTATGCAGACCACGAAATGGAAAATCACCCTGAAGCGTGGCAAAAAATCATTCATCCCGATGATTTGCCGCGTGTCTTCGAGATTTTCAATCGCCATGTCGAGAGTCACGGAACTATCCCGTACGACAACGAAGTGCGCTACTTTCACAAGGACGGTTCGATTGTTTGGGTCTGGCGTCGAGGCCGTGTTGTCGAGTGGGATACCGACGGGCAACCGGTTCGCATGCTCGGTAGCCACATTGACATTACGCCGATGAAGCAAGCGCAGGAGGTCATTCAACAACGCGCTGAAGAATCGCGCCAACTGGGATATATCGCATCGCACGATTTGCGCGAGCCGCTCAACTCGATTCGCGGTCTGATCAGTATGCTGAACGACAACCCGAACGATGCCGAACTAGGCGCGGAAGTCTTGGCTCGAATCGACACTTCGGCCGAACATCTGGCTAACATGGTTGAGGGCTTACTGACATTCTCGCGGCTGGACGAACCGGACATCGAGCTTGAGGATCTTGATCTCGGCGAATTGATACGGAGCGTGATCGAGGATATGCAAGCATCGCTCGACGAACTGAGCGCTAAGATTGAAGTAAAACCGATGCCGACGATTCAGGCCTCCGATGCCTTAATTCGCCAAATGTTGAGTAACCTCATTTGGAACGGCGCGAAGTTTCATCGCGACGGCGTACCGCCAATCATCACGATTGATGCTCAATTTGTCCACAATGCACTGCACTTGCGTGTTGCCGATAACGGCATCGGTATCGCGCCCGAACATATCGATCGAATCTTCGCACTCTTCCGTCGTTTGCATACCCGATCCGAATTTCCCGGATCCGGTATCGGCTTATCCATCTGTCAGAAGATCGCGCGGTTACACGGTGGGGAGATATGGGTCGATTCTGACCTGGGCGTTGGCAGCACATTTACCGTATCGATGCCGGCTCGCGCATGACCACGTCTGGGAGACAGGTGACCGTTCTATTGGTCGACGACAATGAAGACTTCAATTTCATCCATGAGCGTCTGCTGCGCAACGTCCTCAGTAACGTCGGTGTATTTGCCGAACAGTATGCCGAGGGTGCGCTGGAACTGCTGTCCTCCGAGAGAGGCAGAGCCATCGACCTCGTCTTACTCGACATCAATATGCCTCGGATGACGGGCTTCGAGTTCGTCGACAATCTGTCGACGATCGCCACCCGTATCAACGAGAAGCTGGTCGTTGTCATGGTGTCAACGACCCTGAACCCCGACGATTTCTCCCGCGCGAAAACCTCACCGTACGTCGTGCGCACTCTCGAGAAGCCGCTGACCCGTACCGTTCTCACGGCGCTGCTAACCGAGTACTTTCCAGACGCTATAAGGCGCGACGCAAAAATCTCGTAGCGTACGGTACCGCTCCACACTCTCTAGTCGTCGCTAGGCATGCGCATATCCACACAATCGATCACTTGTTTTCGCGGCGAATACGCGTCAACCTTTTGCTAGCGCTGGATTTAGTAGCATTTCGCTTACGGACCGAGCGCACGGAGCCTGCAATGACCGCACCGCGACTTAACGTGCTTTTAGTGGATGACAACGACGATGACAACTTCGTCCATCGCCGTGTCGTCGAGCAAATCGGCGTGAATGCCCGAGTCAGCGTGTTTCAACAAGCCCAGCAAGCTCTCGATTACCTGCGCACAACCGACCGCGATCCGGTCGACATTGTGTTTCTCGACATCAGCATGCCACGGATGACCGGTTTTGAGTTTATGGAAGCGTTCGACCAGTTGCCGCGCGCCTTACGTGTCGGCGTCGTCGTAATCTTCTTATCGGCGAGCATGAACCCTGCCGACGTCGATCGCGCACTAAAAACAGCCAATGCGCGCGGCTTTTTGAACAAGCCGCTGTCTCGGGCCAAATTCAACGATGTCGTCAACGAATACTTCGACGTCGCTACGGCGAGCTGAGCGTCGCTAACTACGAAGCAACTGCTCGTCGCTCAACCAGCATACCCTCACGGATCAGGAAGTCGCATACCGCATCGACACCCTCCCCCGCTTTTAAGTTCGCGAACACCCAGGGTCGCTCCCCGCGCATTCGATTGGTGTCGTTTTCCATGACTTGTAACGACGCACCGACGTGCGGCGCCAGGTCAATTTTGTTGATGACGAGTAAGTCAGATCGGGTGATCCCCGGGCCGCCTTTACGTGGAATTTTCTCGCCGGCGGCAACGTCGATCACATAAACCGTGATATCGACCAGCTCTGGTGAAAACGTGGCGGAAAGATTGTCGCCGCCCGACTCAACGATAACCATCTGCAGTTCCGGAAAGCGATCAGCCATTTCGTCGATCGCCGTGACATTGATCGAAGCGTCTTCGCGAATTGCTGTGTGTGGACAGCCGCCGGTCTCGACGCCGAGAATGCGATCAGCCGAGAGCGCCTTGGCACGAACCAAAATACGCATGTCCTCTTGGGTATAGATATCATTCGTCACAACTGCGATGTCGAAGCGGTCTCGGAGCCGCTTGCAAAGCGCTTCGACCAGCGCGGTCTTGCCGGCTCCAACCGGACCACCAATACCGACGCGTAACAAATCGCGCGCTACCTCTGTCATCATTTTTTCCTCGTTACGTACAGCTGTTTCGCTCAAGATCGAAACAAGCGGGTATGTTGATGTTGGTGGCGGGCTGATGCCAACGCGACCCCGGGTAGCGTCAATCCAAGATCGGCGTCCGGTACCGTCCGTGCGGCATCCACGTATTGCTGCAACCGCCGCCCGACGCTCAGCATTAGGCGTTGACCATCCGTTTGACCGAGCGGCACGAGCTTAATGGCAGCAGCGACTTGGTTCTCGTGCCAAACCCAGGCATACGCCATCATCGTGCTTTGGCAATCGATTCCTTCAGCGACGGCGGCGGCTCCGAACGCGGTAAGAAACAACGGCTTCGTCGGTAATGCCTTAGCCGCATCGACCGAGAGGACGTCGCGAATCAATCGCCGCAGCGCAGCTCCCATTTGCCGATCCTCATCGAGCAGTTCGGCCGTTTCGCGACTGGCGGTTAGGGCCGCATTCCATGCAGCCACAGCAGCTTGATCCCCTTGCGCTAGCGCCTTATGGATACGATGCAGGTAGGCGAGGTCCTGATACACGAGCGTTGCAGCGGCAACACCTTGCAGCCAATCGGCCACATCGTCAGCTGATCGAACCCACTCAGCTTCAACCGCATACTCAAGCCCTTGCGAGTAACTGTAGCCACCGACCGGCAACGCCGGGCTGATCAACAGCCACAACGCCGGCTGGATCGACATTGATGGACTAATGGCTGTGGCCATCGTATGCCCCAGCTTCAGGCTCAAACGGTGCGTCGATATGGGTGATGCGAAAATCGAGCCGTTCCAGCATGTGATCAAGCACGTGGTCGCGTTGGTAACGGACCGAGTGACGGCCGATCTCGACCCAGACATGACGGTTGCCGAGATGGTAAGCCGCCCGGGCGAGGGTGATGTTGTCGTCACTCGTCACTTCCGACAAGGCCTCAAGCGCAGAACCGATGCGAACAACGAAACCGCCGGCGCTCGCTAAACAGTCGCCGCCGCGCAGCACACCGCCGCGATTCAATTTAACGAACGCCTCTCGCCCAGACCTCAACACGATACGCTGCCGAGCTTTCTGGCGTAATTCGAAAGGTAGCTCGATCGTGTCATCCGCTTCAGTGGCCGTCACTCGATGAACGAGCGTAACCGGCGATTGGGTATCTATCGCCATCGACTAGAACAAAAAGTAACGCTGCGCCAATGGGAGCTCGGTGGCCGGTTCACACGTTAACGATTCGCCGTCCGCCTTGACGGTATAGGTTTCCGGATCGACGTCAATTTCTGGCATCCAGTCGTTTAAGACCATGTCTGTCTTTCGCACGCTGCGCGTGTCGGTGACGGGCGCCGTGGCCCGCGCTAAACCCAACTCATCGCCGAGACCGTGCGCATGCGCGCTACGCGATACAAAGGTCACCGATGTCGCGTGGCGAGCGCCACCGAAAGCAGCAAACATCGGTCGGTAGTGAGTCGGTTGCGGCGTCGGTATCGATGCATTGGGATCGCCCATCGGGGCGGCAGCTATCAGTCCACCTTTGATAATTAACGAAGGCTTCGCGCCGAAAAATGCTGGCTTCCACAACACTAGGTCGGCGAGCTTGCCCGGTTCGACCGAACCGACGAGGTTAGCGATGCCGTGTGTAAGTGCCGGATTGATGGTGTACTTTGCAATATAACGACGTACTCGGTAGTTGTCGTTGCGCGCGCTGTCCTCAGCCAAAGCACCGCGTTGCACTTTCATTTTATGTGCGGTCTGCCATGTTCGCGTAATCACTTCGCCGACACGGCCCATCGCCTGACTATCGGAGGCGATCATCGAGAATGCGCCGAGGTCGTGCAGAATATCCTCAGCCGCGATCGTCTCGCGACGAATACGCGACTCCGCGAATGCCACATCCTCAGGAATTTTCGGGTCAAGGTGGTGGCAAACCATCAGCATATCGAGATGTTCGTCGACCGTATTGACGGTGTAGGGTCGCGTCGGGTTGGTCGACGACGGCAAGACGTTTGCGTGCCCTGCCGCCTTGATGATGTCCGGCGCGTGACCACCGCCTGCGCCTTCGGTGTGGTAGGTGTGAATTGTCCGATCTTTCATCGCCGCTATTGAATGCTCGACGAAGCCAGACTCGTTCAACGTGTCGGTGTGAATTGCCACTTGAACATCCTCAGCTTCGGCGACACTCAAACAGCAATCGATAGCCGCCGGCGTCGTACCCCAGTCTTCATGGAGTTTAAGACCGATCGCGCCCGCTTCGATTTGCTCGGTGAGCGGCCCCGGCTGGCTCGCATTGCCTTTACCGAGGAAACCCAAATTGACGGGGAACGCATCGGCCGCTTGCAGCATGCGCGCGATATTCCAGGGCCCCGGCGTGCACGTCGTTGCATTAGTGCCGGTGGCGGGTCCGGTACCGCCGCCCAGCATCGTCGTCACGCCCGACATCAGCGCCTCGTCGATCTGTTGCGGACAAATCCAATGGATATGCGCATCGATGCCGCCAGCGGTCACGATATGACCTTCGCCCGCGATGACCTCGGTGCCTGGACCTACGACAATGTCAACATCCGGCTGCACGTCCGGGTTGCCGGCTTTGCCGATCGCGACGATACGGGCATTCTTGATACCGATATCCGCTTTGACAATGCCCCAATGATCGACAATCAACGCGTTGGTGATAACGCAGTCGGCCACGTCTTGGGCCAATCGTTGGCTCTGCCCCATACCGTCGCGAATAACCTTGCCACCGCCGAACTTGACCTCATCGCCGTAGTGGGTGTGATCGCGCTCAACCTCAATGATGAGTTCAGTATCGCCTAGTCGAACGCGATCGCCCGTCGTTGGCCCGAACATGTCGGCATACGCACGCCGATCGATTGTCGTCATGACTTGGCCTCCAGCGGCCCCATCACGGCCGCGTTAAAACCAAATACGACGCGGGCCCCAGCGTAGTCGACCAGAGTGACGGTACGCGTCTGACCGGGTTCAAAGCGCACAGCCGTGCCCGCCGGTATGTCGAGACGCTTACCGCGCGCGATATCGCGGTCAAAATCGAGTGCCGGATTGGTTTCGGCGAAATGGTAATGCGAACCGACCTGTATTGGCCGGTCGCCGGTGTTTGCGACAACGACGTCGGTGCGCGGACGACCGGGGTTTAGTTCTATTTCGCCGTCGTCAATAAAATACTCGCCAGGAATCATGGCGCTCTCCTCGCCGTCAATCGATCGGGTTGTGGACGGTCACCAGTTTCGTACCGTCGGGAAATGTAGCTTCGACTTGGACTTCGTGAATCATTTCTGGAACACCGTCCATGACATCGTCGCGTCCCAACAACGTCGTTCCGTATTGCATCAATTCCGCAACACTCTTGCCGTCGCGCGCGCCTTCTAAGATGGCCGACGAGATCAGCGCGATGCTCTCCGGGTAGTTGAGCTTCAAGCCGCGAGCTTTGCGCTTTTCGGCCAGCTCGCCGGCCATGAAGATAAGCAACTTGTCTTTTTCGCGGGGTGTCAGTTCCATCGTGCAATCTCCAGCAGCGCTGTTGGCGCCTCAGGTATTCCAGATTCGAGGCGGCGCAGCGCAGCGGCCGATGGTCATCGGTCGTAACGTCGCCCAGGCAAGCTTTAGCTCGTTAAACAGCGTCTCAATGTCATGGCCACGCCCTCGAATGACCAACACTCGATCGGGGACGGTGATCGACAAGTGCGGCGTCTTATCGCCTAGCGCCTCCGTCAATCTCGAACCCAACGACCGATCGGCCGGCGCAAACCAAGCAGTCGCGTTAACCGCTTGCGCACCGAAACCCCACGGGGCCTGCTGCCGCCGGCTGCCCCCGTCGAGCTGGCAGCGCTCCAACAACAGCGGCTCAAGGCCCGCATCGCTGCGCAGCCCAATGCGGGTCGTCTGGCTCACCCGACCACGAGTAAACGGTCGATCCCCGGCGCGGCGACCGAAAACAGTCATCTCCCAAGCGAACACACAAGCGCCCTTGGCGAGCTCGATCGTTGTCGAAACATCGACATCACTGCCATCGAACGCGATCGTTTCAAGCGGCAACCATTCGAGTACCGCGTCGCGGCCAACGACCAATGTTTGTTCGAGTTTGGCACCGGTCCCGTCGGCCCGATAAAGCTTCGTGGCGGCTGGCGTTGTAATGAGCGCATGGGCCGCGGTATCGAGCGTGGCGGCAATCGATAGCGTGTCACCGCCAACAATGCCGCCAGGCGGATGTATGACATAGATGTGGGTACAAGGCGGTTCGGGATGAAAGGGCTTCTGGACATAAAGCGGTCCGAAACCGGGGTGACGTCGCAACCGCGTGTAGTCACCATCCCGCTCGAAACGCATAGCTAACCGCGCAGCCCAGCCTTCAGCAGGTGTCGGTTCGGTAAGTGGCGTGACGGCGGGCAAATCGATAATCGCAGTAAGGAGCGTTGCCAGAGTGTTGCGAAGTTTGTCGGGTGAGTAAACCCGCAATCCGCTATTCGTAGCGACTGCACCAAAACGGTGACCCAAAGTTGTGAATTCCGCGGGCTAGCCGACGCGGTTCAGGGTTATACACCCGTCTTACATATCAGTTATTCTCAAGCGCTTAGCGTAGGTTTGTAATGTGGGAAAACTAACAACACATATCTTGGATACCGCCCGCGGCCGTCCCGGCGCTGGCATCCCTATTCGCGTTTTCCGCGATGGCAATCTGATTAAAGAAACGGTTTCGAACGCCGACGGGCGATGCGACGAACCCTTGATAGACGACGGCGATTTCGTGACCGGAATGCACGAACTCGAGTTTCGCGTCGCAACTTACTTCGCCGACCTGACCGATGAAGGCAAACCACCCTTCTTGGATTGCATCAAACTCACGGTAACCCTCAGTGATGATGCCCACTATCACGTGCCGCTGCTCGTTTCGCCATGGAGCTACAGCACCTACCGCGGTAGCTAACCCGTGAGTACTAAGCCTGAATCAACACTGCGGTTTCTGTTGGACGGTGAGATCGTCGAACTCGACAACGTTCCGCCAACCCGCACGGTGTTGGAATGGCTGCGCGAAGACCTTGGCCGCACTGGCACCAAAGAGGGCTGTGCTGAAGGCGACTGCGGCGCTTGCACGGTCGTTGTGGCCGAGCCGTCCGGCGACACGTTGCGCTACCGTGCCGTCAATGCCTGCATCCAGTTTCTCGGCACATTACATGGCAAGGAACTGATAACGGTAGAGAGCCTTAGCGAGAATGGTCGGCTGCACGCCGTCCAACAAGCGATGATCGACAACCATGGGTCGCAATGCGGTTTTTGCACGCCAGGCTTCATCATGGCGTTGTTTGCCCTCTATAAACAAAAACCCGCCCCCACGCGCACGGATATCGACATCGCGTTATCCGGTAATTTGTGTCGGTGCACCGGCTATAGACCAATCGTCGATGCGGCCCAAGCGATGGGTCGCACAGCTGCACTTGACACGCCCTCGCGTCACGCTGATCAATCCGCGACGGGTAGCTCCCACGATCGGTCTATCAGCGCAACGCTAAAGGCACTATCGACGACCGAGACGCTGGCACTCAGTAACCGCGACGGTCGTTTCTTTGCACCTTCGACACTCGCCGAGCTAACCCAACTGCTCGCCGATCATCCCGGCGCGACGATTCTCGCAGGTGGCACTGATGTTGGGCTATGGGTTACCAAGCACTACCAGACGCTGCCGACGATCATTTATACCGGAAGGGTTCGTGAGCTAACGGACATTCGGATAAGCGACGACTGTCTCGATATTGGTGCAGCTGCTTCGCTGACAGACGCGTTTGCCGCGCTCGATACCGAGTATCCGGAACTCAGCGAGCTATGGCGGCGATTCTCGTCGCCGCTGATACGTAATGCCGGCACGCTCGGTGGCAATATCGCTAATGGCTCTCCAATCGGTGATTCGATGCCAGCGTTGCTGGCGCTAGGGACCCGGCTAACGCTCACCTCGGCGAGTGGGACGCGCGAGATTGACCTCGCCGATCTGTACCTCGGTTACCAAGACAAAGCGTTTAAACCGGGCGAAGTATTGGCTCGTATTCTCGTTCCACGTCGTACTGATTTAAG
Organism: Pseudomonadota bacterium; assembly: GCA_038749025.1. Classification (GTDB taxonomy): domain Bacteria; phylum Pseudomonadota; class Gammaproteobacteria; order Steroidobacterales; family Woeseiaceae; genus JBCAXA01. Next base: position 176,493 of record JBCDIL010000001.1, read on the forward strand.
CGTTCTACACAGCTACAAATTATCGAAACGCTACGACCAAGATATCTCAGCCGTTTGTGCCGCAATCGCACTGCGACTGGATGACTCGCGTATCGTCAGTGCAAGACTCGGATTTGGCGGCATGGCAGCTATACCCAGTCGTGCGGTCAATGCCGAAAACGCGCTAATCGGCGAGTGTTGGACTGAGGCAACGGTGCGCAAAGCCATGGCAGCACTCAGCGACGATTTCACGCCGATCAGTGACATGCGTGCGAGCGCCGAGTATCGGCTAGAGAGTGCCGCCGCTTTGTTGTATCGCGCCTGGCTAGACAGCACCCAACCGGACATACCGACCAATGTCTACGACTACCACAACGACGCCTCGCTCTAACGTCCGCGGTAGCGTTGGCAGTGCGTTAGCGCATGATAGCGCCGAGCTACACGTAGCCGGCGCTGCGACGTACACGGACGACATTCCCGAGCCGCGCGGCACGGCCTACGCGGCGATCGGTGTCAGTAGCGAAGCGCATGCGCGCGTCGTTGCCATCGACCTTAACGCCGTAATGGCGCACGACGGGGTTTACGGCGTCATCACGGCAGCTGATATCCCCGGTGAGAACAACTACGGTACCGTCGTTAAAGACGATCCCATCCTGGCGGATGACGTCGTGGAGTACGTCGGTCAGCCGCTGTTTGCCGTTGCCGCCCGAACGGTAGCAATTGCCCGTCGAGCGGCGCGCTTGGCGAAGGTCGAGTACAAACCGCTGCCGGCTATTCTGTCGATTCAAGATGCCGTTGAACGCGGCGCCAGTGTCTTACCCAGCGTTACGTTGGCACGCGGTGATTCGCGTACCGCCATTGATGGCGCGAAGCATCGGCTGCAAGGTAGAACTCATGTCGGTGGTCAGGACCAATTCTACTTGGAGGGCCAAATCGCACTGGCCTCACCGCGAGAAGGCGGCGACATGCTGTTGCATTGCTCTACGCAACACCCCGGGCACGTCCAAGAATTGGTGGCCGAGTGCTTGCAGCGCACAGCGAAAGACGTGGTGGTCGAATGCCGTCGCATGGGCGGTGCCTTCGGTGGCAAAGAGAGTCAGCCAGCGCTGATAGGCTGTATTGCCGCATTACTAGCGCACAAATTGTCACGCCCGGTAAAACTTCGGCTCGATCGCGATGCCGACATGATCATTACCGGTAAACGCCATGATTTCGACATCGACTATGAAGTTGGTTTTGACGATCAAGGTGTCATCAGCGGTATCGAGTTTGTATTGGCGTCACGCTGCGGAATGTCGGCAGACTTATCCGGCGCCATTAACGACCGCGCATTGTTTCACGCAGACAACGGTTACTTTCTTGAAAACGTGACGATGCATAGCCATCGCTGCAAGACGAACACGGTGTCGAACACGGCGTTCCGAGGTTTCGGCGGGCCCCAGGGTATGTTCGCTATCGAGCACGTCATCGATGAAATCGCCCGCCATCTAGATCTCGACCCGTTGCTGGTTCGACGCAACAACCTGTATGGCATCGAAGTGCGCAATGAAACGCCTTATGGTCAGGTTGTCGAGGACAATATCCTCGAACCGCTCATCGCGGAACTCGAAGAAAACGCGGACTACGCGCAACGACGTGCAGCGATCGAAGCCTGGAACGCAACGAGCCCTATACTTAAGCGCGGCATCGCACTGACGCCCGTCAAATTTGGTATTTCATTTACCGCGACGCACCTCAATCAGGCCGGTGCACTCATCCATATTTACGCCGACGGCAGTGTCCAGCTCAATCATGGCGGCACCGAAATGGGTCAAGGTTTGTATACCAAAGTCGCGCAAGTCGTTGCTGAAGAACTGCAGATCGATATAGACCGAATCAAGGTAACAGCCGCTGACACCAGCAAAGTACCGAACGCATCGGCAACGGCGGCGTCGAGTGGTTCCGACCTCAATGGCAAAGCAGCCGAGGTAGCAGCTCGTACGCTCCGGGAGCGGCTCACCGAATTTGCCGCGCTGCACTATGGTGTGACTGCGACCGATGTCCGATTTGAGCGCAACGCGATCCGCGTAGGCGAGCAGACGATTTCGTTCGAACAATTAGTTGGCAAAGCCTATCGCGCTCGGGTCGCGTTATCCGCGACCGGGTTTTACAAGACCCCGAAAATTCGCTACGACCGCGAATCGCTCTCTGGGCGACCGTTTTACTATTACGCTTACGGTGCAGCAGTGAGCGAAGTGATCATCGACACGTTAACCGGTGAGCACCGTGTTGTTCGCGTCGACATAGTCCACGATTGTGGCGAATCGCTAAACCCCGCTATCGACCTTGGTCAAATCGAGGGTGGCTTCGTTCAAGGTATGGGCTGGTTGACGAGCGAGGAGCTGTGCTGGAACGAATCCGGCGAATTAACAACTCATGCACCGTCAACGTACAAAATTCCTACGTCTGCGGATGTGCCGAGCGACTTAAGGGTTCGGTTTTTCTCGGGCAGCAATCGCGAAGACACTATCTACCGGTCCAAAGCGGTCGGCGAACCACCGTTGATGCTGGCACTGTCAGTTTTTCACGCGATTCGGGATGCTATCGGCCATACGGCAGGTCATCGCGGCCCGATCGAACTGTCCGCCCCGGCAACCCCGGAAGCCATCTTGAAAGCGCTGCGAAAACAGCAGGAAACGATAGAGAACCGCGCGTGCATGACTGGCTAACACATCTGCAGACTATACTCTCGCGGGGCGAAGCGGCAGTTTTGGTAACGGTAGCGGCTGTCCGTGGGTCAGCGCCGCGTGAACCCGGCGCCCGCATGATCGTTACGCGGGAACACATCTACGGGACGATCGGCGGCGGCCAGCTAGAGTTACGCTGCATCCGGATAGCCTGCCAGCAATTGACCAGCCCCGTTAACACCGCCAGCCAACAGCAGCGCTTTACGCTTGGTGCAGACTGTGGACAGTGTTGCGGTGGCGTCGTTGATGTTTGGTTCGAGGGCGTCGGCGCCAATGATCGTCGTTGGATCGACCCGGCCATCGCTGCTCTCGGTAATAACCAAGCGGTACAGAGGGTCAGCTTGCGTCGATCAGAAACATCGGTGTCGCGGGCGGTTGTCGCCGGCGGTACGCTGCTGAGCTGCAGCGGTGATTTTGCAGCGAGTCAAGATTATCGCAGCGCTGCTCTCGAACTCACGCGAAAGACTGTAGCCACGCGCGTCGATGTTATGGCAGTCAGTGATTCGACACGAATACCGGTACTGGTCGACCGGACGGCAGCGAGCGTTTGGTCAATCGCGATCTTTGGCGCAGGACACGTCGGCACCGCCTGCGCCGAGGCGCTGCAATCATGGCCTGCCACTTGCCGGTTATTCGACACGCGCGCCGAACAGGTGGTTGCTGCTCGCGAACGCGCGCTGAATGTCGAGTTGGCCAATGATCCGCTGGCTGCGATGGATGAGCTTGCGGATGGCAGCGATATTGCCATCATGACTCACGATCATGGGCTCGACTTGCGGTTAACCGAGCATGCCTTAGCGGCGGGGCGCTTTGGGTATGTCGGTCTGATCGGTTCCCGGAGTAAGCGGCGCCGGTTTGAAAAACGCTTGTCGAGCGCCGGATTAACCGCCGAGCAGATCGCCAATTTAACGTGCCCGATTGGCATCTCGTCGATTAGTGGCAAGCAGCCGTTCGAAATAGCGGCAGCACTTAGCGTTCAGCTCATCGAGCGACGACAAAATACCAACCAAACCTGCGCCGCTGACAGACTGCTGAGTAGCGACGAGCGTCGGGCGTAAACGCAGTAGGAATCAGTAAGCATCGTGGAAGCGCATATTGTCGAATGGCTGTCTCTGCTCGGCCGTTGGTTGCATTTCATTGTCGGCATAGCCTGGATCGGCTCATCGCTGTACTTCATCTGGTTGGACAATCATCTCGAGACACCGAGTAGTACCGACGACTCAAGCAAGGGCGTATCGGGCGAACTGTGGTCGGTCCACGGTGGCGGTTTTTATCACGCACAAAAGTACGCGGTTGCACCGCCCGCACTACCGACACGCTTGCATTGGTTCAAATGGGAAGCCTATTCAACGTGGCTGTCCGGGGTATTCCTCCTTGGCATCATCTACTGGTACGGTGCCGAGATTTATCTGATCGACCCGGCCGTTGCGACACTATCAGCTTGGCAGGCGATTGGTCTGAGTGTCATGACTCTCGTGGCTGGCTGGATCGTCTATGACGGTCTGTGTCGATCCCCACTCGCTAAGAGCGAAGCACTATTGACCGCCGTGTTGGCCGTCGGACTGGGCGTAGCCGCTTGGGGCTTATGTCAGTTGTTTAGCGGCCGTGGCGCGTACATTCATTTCGGCGCCTTGATTGGCACGATCATGGTCGGCAATGTCTTTTTTGTGATCATCCCAGGACAGCGCCGCTTGGTCGACGCCATTGCGGCAGATCGAGCGCCAGCAGCGGCCGACGGACAAAAGGCCAAGCAACGCTCAGTCCACAACACCTACCTCACCTTGCCGGTGTTGTTTGTCATGATCAGCAATCATTATGCGATGACGTATGGCCATCGCTGGAATTGGGCGATTCTCATTGGCATGACGGTCGCTGGCGCTTTGATTCGTGTTTGGTTCGTCGCCCGCCATAAAGGTCAAGCATCTCCTTTACCGCTCATTGTCGCGAGCACGGTTCTCGGCGGAATCATCTGGGTGACAAGACCGACACCGCTAACGAGCACTGACATTGCGAGCGCAGGCGATGCGACCTTTAGCGATGTCTTTGCAATCGTCCAGAGTCGCTGCACCAGTTGTCATGCACGCGCACCGAGCTACCCGGGCTTCGTCGCGCCGCCAGCTGGTATCGTTCTTGAGTCTGCGCAAGACGTGATGACCTTAGCGGCGCAAATTCATGAACAAAGTGTCGTTACGCGCGCCATGCCAGTCGGCAACCTCACCGGCATGTTGGATTCCGAACGGGCGCTGATTGACGCGTGGTATCGTGGCGGGGCACGCAGTGACTGACCTCGGACGATGACACGGTAAATCGATGGCGGACGACGCATACCCACGAGATTTGGTCGGCTATGGCCAGCACGCGCCGATGGTGCAATGGCCCGGCAACGCTCGCGTGGCATTGCAATTTGTCATCAACTACGAGGAAGGCGGTGAAAACTGCGTGCTTCACGGCGACCGCGAGTCCGAAGCATTTCTATCCGAGATCGTTGGCGCTCAGCCGATCACATCGGCGCGGCATATGAACATGGAGTCACTGTACGACTATGGCTCGCGGGTCGGCTTTTGGCGGCTGCATCGGTTGTTTACAGAGCGGCAGCTGCCGGTAACGGTTTTCGGTGTTGCGATGGCTATGGAACGCAACCCAGCGGTTGTCGATGCCATGCTGGCAGCGGACTGGGAGATTGCGAGTCATGGCTATCGGTGGATCGACTATCAGCACATTGACGAAGCGATTGAGCGCGAACACTTAGAGATGGCGATCGAGATTCATCAACGACTGACCGGGTCGCGGCCAAGTGGCTGGTACCTCGGTCGCTGCAGTCCGAATTCGCACCGAATGGCCGCGGACTACGGGCGGTTTGAATACAACGCTGACAGCTACGCCGATGAGCTTCCGTATTGGGACCGCCGATTCGCGGAACCCCAGTTGATGGTGCCTTATACACTGGACGCAAACGACATGCGATTTGCGACCCCGCAAGGATTCAATTGTGGTGATCAGTTTTTCAATTATCTAAAGGACTCACTGGATGTGTTACACATTGAAGGCGAGCACAATCCACGCATGATGTCGGTCGGCCTGCACTGCCGACTCGCTGGCCGGCCCGGTCGCGCCGCAGCGCTCGCCCGCTTCCTGGACTACGCAATACGCAAGTCTGGCGTCTGGATTACGCGCCGTATAGACATCGCAACGCACTGGCGGTCCCACCATCCATCGGCGGTTGCCCATCCGTGAGCGACGCACCGATTACGCGCTTTCTCGACGCACCGCGACTGTTGTCGGAGGACGAGTTTGTCGAACGCTTCGGTGGGGTCTATGAGCATTCTCCGTGGATCGCAGTACAAACATGGCGCTTGGGTCTCGATGCGCGTCACGACACCGTCGAAGGCCTGCACGAAGCAATGGCTCGTACCCTCGATCAGGCAACCGACGCGCAAAAAAGGGCGTTAATCAACTCTCATCCCGATTTAGCGGGTCGTGCCGCCGTGCGCGGTGAACTGACACGCGCCTCGACAGTAGAACAAGCGAGCGCCGGCATTGACCAATGCACGCCCGACGAGTTCGAGCGCTTTCAGGCACTCAATACCGCTTACAAGGCACGCTTCGGCTTCACATTTATCATGGCCGTAAAAGGCTCGGACCGCTTCACGATTCTCGATGCGTTCGAAGAACGGCTGGAAAACGACACTGGCGAGGAATTCGACAAGGCCATACGCGAGATTCATAAGATCGCCTTGTTCCGATTGCTAGATATCGCCGGTGCGAGTGAAACAGGGACAGACAGTAGTGAGCCAGGAGGCGTGGTTCGGCGAGATCGCGACCCTTTTCTCCAATGGATTGATTTAGCCCAGCCGCGGCTGGGCTCAACCGTCGTGTTCGCCACCGACGACTTTTTTGCTGACAAAGCCCGCCTCATCTCGCCGCACGAACCGATCTGGCGCGAAGGCGAATACGACGACAATGGCAAGTGGATGGACGGCTGGGAAAGCCGACGCAAGCGCTCAGAGGGTCACGACTTCGCCATCGTCCGCTTGGGCGTGCCCGGCGTGCTGCGCGGCTTCGATATCGACACGCGATTCTTCACGGGTAACTACCCACCAGAGGCGGCGATCGATGCCTGCGTATCGACAAATGCCATTCCGCCACCCGATACGGTCTGGGACAAGGTCGTCGGTCGAATTGGCCTAGTCGGCGACTCGCACCACTACGTTGCTGCCGACAACGTCAACAAAGATGTTGAGTACACCCACGTGCGTTTACATATCTACCCTGACGGCGGTGTAGCCCGACTGCGCATCTATGGCGAAATTCGGCCGGACTGGGCCGAGGTCGGCGACAACGAGTTGATCGACCTTGTTGCACTTACCAATGGCGGCAAGGCTTTAATCTGTAACGACGAACACTTCGGCAGCATGCGTAACCTAAACGCGCCGGGTAACGCGCTGAACATGGGTGACGGCTGGGAAACCGCCAGGCGCCGCGAGCCCGGTAACGACTGGGTCATCTTAGCGCTCGGCCATCCCGGTGTAATACGGACAATTCATGTCGACACCTCGCATTTCAAAGGCAACTACCCTGACCATGTTGTCATTCAAGCGGTGCAGACAACGACGAGTTATCCACCAGACCTTGCCAATCAATCGATCGATTGGCCACACCTGTTGCCATCGGTGAAGTTGGGTCCCGATCGATTGCATGAGTTCGTTTCGGAGCTCTACGATGTCGGGCCGGTCAGCCATATTCGGATCAATATGTATCCGGACGGCGGTCTTGCACGTATTCGACTGTTTGGGGTTCTCGCGCGGGATGACACGCTGTCGTGACCGGCTCCACATTGACGCCAGAACCACTAACGGCCGCGGCGTTTGCGCCGTTCGGTAGTGTACTCGAGGAGAACCAAGGCGAACGGCTTGAGATTAACGAGGCACGCTTTGACCGGTTTGCGCGACTCGCGACTATCGATATCCGCGGCCAGAACAGTTTCGTCAATACGAGTATCATGCGTTGTCGCGTCGCCAGCCGCTTGCCGTTGCCGATCGACACGCTCGAACGCCACCCACTCGGCTCACAAGCGTTCATGCCACTTCAAGCGGAACCGTTCTACGTCGTCGTGGCCGAAGCCAGCGATACGCTTGACCCAAGCACATTGCGGGCCTTCGTCAGCAACGGCCAGCAAGGCATTAATTACGCATGTGGTGTTTGGCACCTCCCGTTGATCGCAACATCGATCGGCCAGCGTTTTTTTGTCGTGGATTGCGGTAACGATGAGAACTGCGACTTGGCCATGCTGCCAGCGCCGGTGACACTGCTAGCCGCCGAGGAAACCGCATGAAGCGCGCGGTCCGCGGCCGAATTGCCCATTGCCTGCGCCGCCCCAGCATGAGTGGCGATGTCGAGTACTTCGACGATGGCGCACTGATTATCGATGATGGGGTTATTGCCGCATGCGGCCCTTACTCTGAGATCGTACCCGCCGAGTCAGAACTCGAAACCATAGACCACAGCGGTCAGCTGATTGTGCCAGGCTTTATAGACTGCCATATCCATTACCCGCAAACCGATGTCATAGCCTCGTTCGGCGAACAGTTATTGACCTGGCTCGAAACCTACACGTTTCCGGAGGAAGCGCGTTTTCATGATCGAAAACATGCGGAGACGACGGCCGCGTTTTTTGTTGACGAATTGCTTCGCAACGGTACGACAACGGCTCTCGTGTTTGCGACCGTTCACCCAGGCTCCGTCGACGCCGTCTTTCAGGCTGCTGCGCGTTACAACATGCGTTTGGCGGCCGGCAAAGTATTGATGGATCGGCATTGCCCCGAGAATTTGCGCGATACGGCCGCGACGGCGTACAGCGACAGTCGCGCGCTCATAGAGCGTTGGCATGGTAACGGTCGCGCCATGTACGCTGTCACGCCGCGATTCGCCGTAACCAGCTCACCAGAACAATTGCATGCTGCTGCGCGCTTGCTCGATGAGTTCCCTGGTACGCTAATGCAAACGCACTTGGCAGAGAATTACGCGGAAATCGAGTGGATTGCTGAGCTGTTCCCAGAAGCGCGTAGCTACCTCGATGTGTATGAACAGCATGGTCTCGTCCGATCAACGAGCGTATTTGCCCACGGTATTCATCTCGACGACACAGATCGGGCTCGTCTGGCCGCGAACGGCAGCGCGATTGCTTTTTGCCCGACGTCGAACCTGTTTCTCGGTAGCGGTCTTTTCGACCGGAACGCGAGCTTGGCCGCATCGGTGGGCGTGGGCCTGGCCACCGATGTTGGCGGGGGCACGAGTTTCAGCATGATCCAAACCCTTGCTGAAGCCTACAAAGTCTTGCAGATGGGTTCACAGAATCTGGATAGTCTCGACGCGTTGTATTTAGCGACGCTCGCTGGCGCCGAAGCGCTATCGATGAGCGACAAGATCGGCAATTTTGCTCGCGGCAAGGAAGCCGACTTCGTGGTTCTAAACGGCGCTGCGACGCCACTGATATCGCGGCGTTTAGCACGAGTGGCGACTCTTGAAGATGAGCTGTTCGTCCATTGGACGTTGGGCGACGACCGTTCAGTGGCGGCGACCTATGTCGCTGGCCACTGCTGCCACCGCGCCTAGATAGCCGCGTTCGACCTAAAGCGTAGCTCCGCCTCGCCGATAAATTAGGGACCGTTGGATAGTCCCAAAGCCTTTCGTATGCCCGCTACGAAACAGAAACGATCTGTGGATGACATCCGTATCGGTATGTACGTTGCCGAGCTGGACCGCCCCTGGGTCGAAACACCATTTCTGTTTCAAGGGTTTGTTATCGAAGACGAGTCAGTTATCGATGAGCTACGCCAGCACTGTCGGTATGTCTTCGTCGACGCCGAGCGGGAAGACGGTACCATCACGGTGCAGACCCCAATGGTCGCGGCAAATCAAGCATCGGTTGATCGCGACAGCGGCTCATATCCCGTTGACTCAACTGCGGCACTGCGCACGGAGCTCACGATCGCACGAGATGTTCACTCCGAAGCCCAACAGACCGTCGGTACGTTGTTTGCCCGAGTCGCAAAAAATGAACCCCTCGACTTAAGCGCCATCGAAAATACGATCGATCCGATGATCGACAGCATCATTCGCAATGAGGATGCAATGTCGTGGCTGGTCCGTATGCGTAAAAAGGATGATTACATCCATTCGCATTCGTTGTCCTGTTCCGTTTGGGCTTTGGTGTTCGGAAAGCACCTCAATCTGGAAAAGCGCGACCTGCAAACGCTGGCGACCGGCGCGATGTTCCTTGATGTTGGCAAGACGCAATTGCCTGGTGAGCTGCTGTCACGACCGGGTAAACTGGTGGACAACGAACTAAAACTGATGCGGCAACACGTCGCAGCCGGCACAAAAATCGTTCGACGCATTAGAGGTCTAGACTCCCGCGTCATCGAGATGGTGGCGCACCATCACGAACGCCACAATGGAACAGGCTATCCACGCGGACTTCGCGGTAACGACATTCCGGTGTTCGCTCGTATCGCGGGCATCGTGGATAGTTACGATGCGATGACGAGCGCACGTCCTTATGCGAAAGCGATCTCTACGTTCGATGCCGTACGGAAACTCAACAAGATCGCCGGCGTCGAATTCTCCGAAGAGATGGTTGAACAGTTTGTGCAGTCGATCGGTATCTTCCCGGTGGGTAGTCTGGTCGAACTCAACACCGGCGAAGTCGGTATTGTCGTCGCTCAAAATCGCATTCGCCGTTTGCGCCCTAAGATCATGCTGATACTTGACCGCAATAAGCAGCGGCTCGAAACACACGACATGCTTGATTTACGCCAGCAGCTAACGATCGGCAATGCCAGCACGTCACTGTGGATTGAACGGGGCTTAACGGCCGGCGAATACGGTATCGACCCGGCGGACTACTATTTGTGAGCGCCGTCGCGAAGTCCCGGTTAGAGGCCTTGCCGGTTCTCGATAGACGCATCGCGGACAACGGCAGCGCGGGTTTGCTCGTTGTTCAGCTGCGAAACGTCGATCAACTGCGCAGTAATTATGGCTACCGTGTAACCGAGCAAATTATTGATATCGTTGAGGCGCGCTGCCGTGGGGCAATTCGCGGTCACGACCAACTGTGGCGGCTAACCGACACGAGCTTCGCTTTGGCTATCAGTCCTCTGCCAGGCGACGGCCTGCTGCTGCTCGCAGCGAACAAGCTACGTACCATTACAAATGAGCCAATCTCTATTGCCACAGAACGAATACTGTCCAAGTTACACATAGGGATTGCTTGCGCACCCCAGCATGGCGAGGACGCCGATACCCTATTGCAACATGCCGGCATCGCCGCGTTAGCTGCAACGTCGAATAAGCGCGACGTTATATGTTTCGAACCCGATTTGGCGAACCGGGCGCGCAGTGAACTGTGGCTAGAGCATGAACTCGATGAAGCTATTGCTAAACGTGGTTTCCAAGTGTTTTACCAACCGAAAGTTAACGCCGAGTCCCAACAGGTGATCGGTGCAGAGGCCTTGGTACGCTGGCACCATGCAGAACGCGGATGGATCGCTCCGGATCTGTTCATCCCGCTGGCGGAGCGGGCCAATCGCATAGCGCCGCTTACCGAATATGTCCTACAAACCGCGCTTCATCATGCCAGTAGCTGGCCCGACGCCATCAGCATATCGATAAACCTTTCGCCGCGGCTTCTCGGCGGGACTGATCTTGTCGATGTCGTACGAAGCGCGTTGGGCGTTTGGGGAGTCACCCCGCAACGGCTCACCCTGGAAGTGACTGAAAGCGCCATCATGACCGACCCCGACATGGCCCTTGATGCGCTGGCAGCTTTACGAAAAATCGGCGTACGGATTTCCATTGATGATTTTGGCACTGGCTATTCATCACTCGCCTACTTCAAAAAACTGCCGGCCGATGAGTTGAAGATCGACCGCAGCTTCGTGATGAACATCTTCAACGATGCCGGCGACCAGCGAATCGTTCGCACGATTATCACGCTCGCGAAAGAGTTTGGCCTGCGTGTGACCGCCGAGGGTATCGAAGATGCGCGGACAGCCAGCCAGTTGGCCGAAATGGGCTGCGACCTGTTGCAGGGCTACTACTTCGGTCGCCCCCAGCCGCAGAGCGAGTTTGCCGCGATGCTGCAGGTACCGGCCGAACCGGCGGCATAGTACTAGCGCTTTAGCGAACGGGTTAGGAAGGTTGCGGTCTCGTCGACCGTTTGGCGAACTGCCACATCGTTCCCATCGAAGAGTCCGAGGCCGTGGTCGGCACCGAACACCACGTAGCGCTTACGACTTCGCGCGGCGTTCGCGTGGCTGAGTACCGCTTCAGCAATTTCCGGCTTGACAACGGTATCCAAGTCGCCCCATAGGACAAACAGGTCGCCGCGATAGCGTGATACCGCGTCCATCGGTCGAGACTTTTCGAGATCGGTGAACCACTGGTACCCGAGACGCTGGTCTTGGCCCCAAAACGTTGTGTACGGAGCGAACCCTTGGTTTCGCGCTTGCTCTTTCATCTTTCGGTAGCTAGCGGGGCCACCGAGGTAATCGACCAAATGTGCACCACCATTAGTCGCGGATGGCGCCCAGAGCGCGAGCGCGGGATAACGCGATTGGCGATCGGCCAGTAACAAGGCAATTCGCCCGCCCATACTAAAACCAAGCAAGCCGATACGATCGGTATCGATGTTGCCGCGCGCAATAGCGAAAGCCTCGGCGGCGCGAACGTCAGTCAGCATGTTCGTCAGGTTGTTATTGATCCACGATTCGGTCGACTCACCACACCCTGGAAAGTCCATTCGAATTGACGCAATGCCATTGTCGGCGAGTCGTTGGGCAACTTGTGTAAAGCCACCCGCCTCGTGGCGAGTTCCACCGTGACCATGAATCAGCAAGACCAGCGGTACCGGTTGACCGCCGTGATTGTCGGGAAATACGAATGTTACCGGCACCGAAACACCGCGCGAACGTACCGTCGTATCAATAACGGTCGCGTTGATCGCCGCTGTCAGATCCGGCGGACTTTGGCAAGCCGTAACAAACGCGCAAACGGCGATAGCTAGCGCGTGGCGACGCGTGTACGAGAACAACGTCATCGATCTACTGCTTTTTGATGATGACCCGCCAAGACGGGCCATAGCCAATACTATGCGTCTTTGCGAAATTTCCTTGGTTGATGGCGACGGCAAGGTCACCACTGGAGTTTATAAACAACAGGTTCTCACCGACCGCAACCGAGCCGAACGAGCGCGCGTAAGGCATCGTGCCTTGCCAAACGGGTTCGCCGCCGTTCGAAATAGATACGCTGTAGATATCGCCAAACGCGGGTTCGTCCTCCTCAAATAATTCGCGCTTGATATCGAAATAGGCGTTGCCCAAATAGCCGGTGCCACCGGCGACGGTCCCGGTGAAGGCACCATCGAGGTATTGACCAACACTCGCTTCAAGTTCGACGACCTCAGGCGCGAGTAAGGGTCCCACTTCGGCGAACGAAATGACGCCGGCCGCTAGCCGGGCACCCGTGTAGGAGTAGACGTCGCGACCATGAAATGTATGTGACCATTCCGAACCACGAATCCGGTTGACCGCTTCGTCGATTTCGCGGACGGCGGCGATGCCGTAGGCTCGCGCCGGGCCGGACAAAGAACCATTGTCAGGGCTAACGAAGTACAAATTGTTCTCAGTCTGTAAGACAACCGACTTTCGCGGCGTACCAACGCCCGGATCGACAACCGAAACAAATACCGTACCGGATGGCCATGTTTGCGCGTTGTACTCAAGGCTCGCGCTGGCTGCGGCGATGTCATACAACGGAATTAACGGACGAACGTTATAGACCTCGATATCACGGCTGACACTCTTGGCTACACCTGCCATAACCATGCCCGGAAAGTCTGCCTGGATAATCAATAGGTTTCGGCCGGCGGAGCGATGATGGTCACCATAGGCGCTAAACGGTAACACCAGCAAAGCGATGCAGGCTGCGATAGCGGCATGGATTTTTTTCATCGAAGACACTCCTGGGTTCGGCAAGCTTTCCGGTCCAGTCTAATCCAACGCCACGGTCGTTGCCTGTCATGATACGAACGATTCACAGCACGCCGGTAACGATTAAAGGCGCTAAAATAATGATCGCGTCCTCTTCAACCGCATGGGCAGTGACGATTGAGCGAGACAATACCGTGGCATGAGCGCCTAGATAAGGCGCTGCGCTCACCGTTTTGGGCGGGGGTTAACGTCTTGATCGGTGTGTTCGCTGGCTTACTCGGTGCGCTATTTCACGACGAGCTGAGCCAATCGGTACCGCTCGTTCTGCTGCGCGACCGAACGCCGTACATTCCCTATGAATACTGGAGCTGGACCGCGTTTTTCTTCTGGGTCTTTTTTACGGTATTCGCATTGGTGTGGGCCCGCCGTGAAGCGATCGCTGCGCGTGATCGCGCCAACGAAACAGCATCGATTAAGACGCTGATCGAGACGGTGGCGCCGCCCGATTTCTTGGAACTGTACGAGGAGGTTTACAAACGCGCGGTGCAACTGGAGTTCCTGGCGGACAGCGACGACATCGACAACCCCGATGAGGAACTACGCTGGGTACTCGATTGCGTAATCCAGTTGGCGCGCCGCTGGGATTACAGCACGCAGATAAGCCGCGACTACTACCGCGCGAACGTAATGATCGACCGCGACGATACTCCCAAGCAGTGGGGCCCAGCCGTAGAGGCGGCCGCTTTTCATTGCTACGGCGAGGCCAACTGGCCGGCAATCGCTGAGCAGGCAGAAGGTGGCTTGTGGGTCGAACCGGACTTTGCGACCGCCGATGCGGCCGATGGGTCAGCGGACGACGATATCGATCCGTTGCTATTGGTCTACAGCCGGCGTAGTGATGTCGACATCAACATCGGCGGTGCACCCGAAGCCTTTGTCGCAGGTAACATGATCTACCTCAACAGCATCGAAGATATTGCCAACAATATGCCTAGCGGCCTGCCAGCCGCCTCCGAAAGTGCGATTCGAGCATTCTACGAACGCGATGCTCGTGCGCGGAGCGTTATCTCGTTGCCGATTCCCGGTGAACGGGAGCCGGGCAAACTGGCGTTCGTGGGCGTACTTAACATTTATCGGGACTCACCGGGCATTATGGGATCGGCAGAGCGGGCAGCGAGTTTTGCACGCCTGCTGGCACCTTTTACCGTCATTTTAGGTAGAATCACGGTCAAACTTGCCGTAACTGTCTGATTTTAGTATTGAAATTCGACTGGTCTGGTACTATAGTAAATCTATGAAAAACGGCGCCAACAAACACGCGACTGTCACAGCGACAGTCGGCACCTGGGACTTTTCGCTAGAGCGGGCTGAAGTTCACGCGGCCGTTAAAAAGACACTGCAGTCAGCACAAGCACGGTCTGAGCAGATTCGAGCCGCACGCGTTAAGCGAGAGCCCACCAAAGCAGCAGTGGGTTAAGTCCCGGCCTGCAGACGGCGCGCTTCAGCGCTGTGTCTAGCAATGAGCTGCTCCTGATCTAAACCTGGAATTTCTCCGTCCCAGACAGACCACTCGCCGTGAACGAGTAAAGCACGAACACGATGGGCGCCACTCAATACCAGCGCGGCAATGGGATCACCAAACCCCGAAAAGCGTAATTCGTTAAGGTCCCAAATCGACAAATCTGCCAGCGCACCCACCTCAAGGATACCGAGATTGGTCCAACCGAGTGTGGCGCCACCGCCGCGCGTCGCCCACCGCAACGCCTCGTCGTGGCCGACCACATTCGCACCGTAGCGCGCACGCTGCAATAAGAAGGCTTGCCGTACTTCTTGCATTAAATTCGAGGCGTCGTTTGATGCAGATCCATCGACGCCGAGTCCAACCGGGCAACCCGCACGTTCCAGGTCGATTACCGGACAGGTACCCGACGCCAATACCATGTTTGAACTTGGGCAGTGCGAGATTGCGACGCCGGCGCTACCGAGTGCCTTAATTTCAGCCGCATCAAAATGAATACCGTGAGCTAACCAGACGTCGTTCGCTAACCAGCTGAGATCGGCTAGCAGGTCGAGCGGACGCTGTCCGTAGTGCTCCAAACAAAACGCATTTTCATCCTCTGTTTCTGCCAGATGCGTATGCAGTCGCGCACCGCACCGTCGCGCCAGCTCAGCACTGTCGCGCATTAAGTCTGCTGTCACAGAAAACGGCGAACAAGGTGCTAATGCGATACGACACAGCGAGCCATCCGCGCCATCATGCCAAGTGCGCAGCAAGCGTTCAGATTCACCGAGTATCGTCGCTTCGCTCTGTACGACCGTCGCTGGTGGTAAGCCGCCGTCGTCTTCGCTGAGACTCATCGATCCACGGGTCAGCGCAACGCGAACGCCGAGCTTCCGGGCAACAGTCGCTTGGATGTCGATGGCATCGCTTAATGCATCGGTGAAAACGTAATGGTGATCGGATGCTAATGAGCAACCGGAGAGCATTAACTCGGCAAGCGCCAGTTGCGACGATACTTCGATCGACGCCTCCGTCAATCGTGACCAAACCGGATACAAGGCCTGTAACCAAGGAAACAGCGGCTTGTTCAGCGCCGTGGGTACAGCGCGTGTGAGCGTTTGGTAGAAGTGGTGATGACAGTTCACCAAGCCGGGTAGTACGACGCAATCACTCGCATCAACGGTTTGCGCAACCACGATGCTCGGCTCAGCCCCAGCCGGCAGTAACTCAGCGATGAGTGGACCGTCGGTAACGATGCTGGCAACGTCCGCGCCGGTTCCGGTCCAAACAGCGGCAGCATTTTTGATCCAACGACGCACGGTCTACTCGATAGCGAATCAACGAGCGGCCAGTGTACCAGCGGCTGCATCTAAGCTACTGTCGGCCGGTTCGTTTTTCCGATGAGTTAACGATGCTCTCCTCCGTACCGCTGATCGACTTTTCCGCGTATGACCCCGATAACAGCCAAATCATGGCGGGGCTGGCGGCGGCGGTCGACCACGCATTGTCCACGAGCGGGTTCATGGCCGTGCAGAACATTGGCATTAGCCGCAGTGAACTGCAGCAGGTGTTCGCCGATAGTCGGGCATTTTTCAACGCGGATGACTCGACGAAACGGCGCAGCGCTTACCAATCCGCTGCCGAGAATTTCGGCTATCAGGGGATGGCCGAAGAGAGCCTCGACCCCAGCGCTCCAGCCGATCTGAAAGAAACGTTCACAATGCGCAACGTGCTTGCGCGCGCGCCGGACGATAGCCGTTGGCCATCGACTGATTTTCAAGCGCGGATGCGGCGGTTCTATGCGAATTGCCTCGATGCCGCATTTCGATTGCAGCGTGTGTTGGCAACTGCACTTAAGCTGCCAGCCGATTTTTTCGTCGACTGTCATAGCGGTGAAAATGTCACGTTACGACTGCTTCACTACCCATCCGTCCGCAAAAAAGACGTGGCGGATCGACAACTAGGGGCTGGCGCGCACACGGACTATGGCTTGCTGACGCTGCTGTTTCAGGATGGTACGCGCGGGCTCGAAATAAAAGCCGCAGACGAAACATGGCAGGCACTCGACGCTGACCCCAATACGATCTTGATTAATTCGGGAGACTTACTGGAGCGGTGGACGAACGGCCGTTACCGGTCCACGTTGCATCGCGTCGCCCCACAAGTCGAATGTGCTGAAAGGCAATCGATCGCGATGTTCGTTGACCCAGACAGCGCAACCGAAGTAGCCGTACTAGCCAGCTGCCTTGGGCCCGACGAATCGCCACGGTATCCACCGACAAGCGCGGCGGAGCATCTACAAGCACGCATCGAAGCAACCCATAAAGCAATGGCGCAATGAGCATCGCCGCCGTCCGTCGACATCGTTGGCTGGTGTTGTCAGCCGCTGCCGCCTACAGCATGTCAACCTTATTCAGCGCGATGAAACCGATCTTACTCACTCGGTTTGTGGAGCAACACGGCTGGAGTAACGCCTTAGCAGGGCTTGCCGTCGCTATGCCATTCGCCGGGATCGCGATCGCGGCACTCTGTATTGCGCCGCTGACACGGCTCTCGCTGCGCCGCTTGGCGGTTGTATTTGGCGCTGTTCTTGTTACTGCTGAGCTCGGCAGTGCCCTGGGACACGCTAGCGCCGCGGTCGTGCTGGCGCTGCAGTTCAGCGGCGGCTTTGCGGTCGGTATCCTAATGGGCGCCAGCTCCCGGATCATTGCGACAACCGATCTAGCCGGTCCATTGTTCGGCGCCGTCGACATGATCGCGGTATTGTTGATGTCTGCGATGGTGGCCATCGTCGGGACGGCAGTGGGATACGGCGGCCTCACCGGTGGCTACCTGGTCGCTGCCGTAATCGGCGCTTTGTTGGCCGTGGCGATGCTGCCTTACAAAAACCCAGCGCTCATCACGACGGCGTCGACCGCTACCCTGGTGGTATCGGTACGGGCGTTAGCCGTCGTCGCGATGGGTGTGATTTTCGTTACCTGCTCTGGACTCGGCTTTACCTACATGTTCACCGTCGCCCAGGAGCTCGGCATCGGTTATGCCGATGCGGGCCGATCGATTGGTTTGCTGCTGTTCGTATCGGCGTTCGTCTGTTTGCTCGGTGGCTGGGCAAGTGCTCGGTACGGGCCGTACCGGCCTTTGGCCATCGCCTTTATTGCCTGCGCCGGCGGATGGTACGGGGTCGTGCATGCTCCGTCACCAGTCGTTTTTTACGCATCGCTAGTACCGGCCGTTTTTGCGTTGCAGTTTAATTTCCCGGTCTTGCTTGACCTCGCCGGCTCGCTCGATCGCACCGGCCGGTGGGGCGCGATTGCGGCGCCATTGCAGACTAGCGGTTTTGCCTGGGCAGCCATATTAGCGGGGCTTATCGTCGGGCGGTTCGGCCTCGACGCGCTGCCAAAAGCAACGGCCATCGGCATGCTGGTTTGTTTGTGTTTACTGGCGGTCGCGAGTCGTCGCCGTACCGCAGCCGAATCGACGTTTGTGCGCGACGACGCCGTGAGTGACTAGCGCATAATGCTCGCTGTGTCGGCGCGAGTGACTCAGTGGCTTTGCAAAAATGTATCGATTTCTGCGTGATAAGCACTGCGTTCAGCATCGGAAATCCAAGCGACATCGAAGGCGTTGCGAGACAGTTGCACGAGCTCGTCCTTGGTAAACTCGCCATCGCGCTGTAGCTCGACGAAGTTGTCGGTCATGTAGGCGCGAAAATAGGCGGGATCGTCTGAGTTAATCGTCGCTTTCATGCCACGCTGCAACATTTGGCGAATTTCATCAGCCGTTAGCGACTGCACCACGAAGCGATTGGAAACTGGACAAACGGTCAGGCCGAGACCACGTTGAGCAATCTCGTCGCAGAGCGCTTCGTCCTCGAGCGAGTTGATACCGTGATCGATCCGGTCGACTTCGATGTCGAACAGGCATTCTCGAATATGCGGAACGATATCTTTTTGATTGACATCGCAATGCATCGTTAGCTTCAGGCCGTTTTCTCGGGCTCTCGCGAATACGGCCGCGAATTTTGACGGCGGATTGTCTTTTTCGTCCGAGTCGAGACCAACACCCACCAGCCAGTCTTTGTAAGGCAGCGCCATGTCGAGATGCTCCATAGCGGAGTCCGCGGAATGATCGCGCAAGAAGCACATAATGAGCTGCGACTTGATATCGAGATTAGCAGCGGCGTCTAGCTGAGCACGATGAATACCGCTAATCACGGTATCGAACGACACGCCGCGGCTCGTGTGGGCCTGCGGGTCAAAAAACGGTTCGACGTAACGAACGTTGTCGGCTTTGACGCGCTCAAAATACCGATAGGCCAGCTCGTAAAAGTCTTGTTCGGTACGAAGCACGTCCATCGCCGGGTAGTAAATCGCGAGAAACGATGGCAAGTCATGAAAGTCGTAGGCAGCGACTACTTCTTCCGGGCTTTTGTACTTGAGTTCGATTCCATTGCGTTGGGCGAGCGCGAAAATGTGCTCTGGCTCAAGGGTTCCTTCCAAATGCACGTGCAATTCCGCTTTAGGTAGCGCTTCTATAAATGCTTGCATGACCGTCCTCTGCTAACTCCCCCTGGTTCGTACCGCAGGCTGATGCTACGTCGCAAATCGTGGTCATCGCAACACGCCGCAGCAGTCGGTATATTGCAGAGCAGCATGCAACAAGAACAACAATCCACCATGCTCGGGGCTCGGCTCGATGACCGCCCGGCGCCGCCATTGGCCATCTTTATCGGGCTGCAACATGTCTTGGCGATGATCGGTGGTATCGCCACGGCCCCGCTACTGATCGCCCTCGGACTCGGACTCGGTCCCACGGACACGGCCTATCTGATCGCGTCCGCGCTCACCGTTTCGGGGGCCGCTACATTAATCCAAGTTAGTCGGCTCGGTGGTATCGGATCCGGCTTACTGAGTGTGCAGGGCACCAGCTTCACGTTTATCGGGCCGATCGTCTACGCCTTCGACGTTGCAAATGGACCAACCACACCAAACGAGGCGCTCGGTAGTCTGTTCGGTGCCTGTATGTTGCTCGCCGTTGCGATGATCGTCATCAGCCGCTTCGTCGATCGCTTGCAACGGCTTATTACGGCAAACGTCACCGGTGTAACGGTGTTACTACTCGGGGGAACGTTGGTTCTGACAACGCTTCAGAATCTGCAGCGGGCAGCGACAGACGGCAACGCGATGACGGTAATCGGCCTGACTGTCGTTGTATTCGTCACGGTGGCGTTGCTAGCGCGCTCACCATCGCCGCTTGTGCGCTTGTGCTCTGTCGTTGCTGGCTTCGCTGTCGGCTTGACCATCGCGGGCATCCTCGGGTTGATCGATACGACGGGTTTGGCCTCGCTGCCGGTCTTCTTCCTGCCCGAAGTAGCCCGCTACCCGCTTAGCTTCGAGCTTGATGTCGTGTTGATATTGGCGCCAATTTTCTTGGTGTCGGCGACCGAGTCGTTGGGTGACCTCGGTGCGACAGCTTCGCTTTCCGGCGTCCGTGTCGGCAGTAGAGACTACTGGTCGCGCCTTCGCGGCGGGGTCACGGCCGATTCGATCAATAGCTTTCTCGCCGCCGTGTTCAGCACCTTTCCGAACACTACGTTTAGTCAGAACAACGGCGTCATTCGGCTGACCGGCATCACCAGCCGGCACGTGGGCTACTACGTCGCTGCATTGCTGATGCTGCTCGGCCTCGTGCCCGTTGTTGCCGGGATTTTTCAAATCATGCCGGAGCCGGTTCTGTACGGGGGAACGCTGCTGATGTTCATCATGGTGGGCTACGCCGGATACCGCCTGATTACCGATGCGGGGCCGCGCGGACGGGATTGGTTCATTGTCGGCGCCGCGATCATTGGCGGTCTAGCGCTCGGTCGATTCGGGCCCATGCTGGACGGACTGCCGCAAACCGTGATTAATGTACTCAGCTTTCCAGTATCGAGTGGCGCGTTTTTAGCGATGTTGCTCGAGATGCTGGTTCCTCATGCCAGGGAGAAATCTTCGTGAAAATAACTATCTCTATAACGTTTGCGCTGCTGCTGTCGTCGCAGTTTGCGGTAGCTGCCGAAGACAACTGGTTTGAAGAGCTAAAAGCGAGCGGCGATCGCGAAGCGCTATACCGTGTCCTGCACTACATGCCGAAGGGCGGTGATCTACACAATCATAATTCGGGCTCGTCCTACCCTGAGGTGTGGCTGGACATAGCGCTGGCGCAGCAAGAGCGTGGCTATAACTACTACACGAAAACCAAGGTCGCGAACTGTAGAAGTTATGACGATACCGACTTTCCATACCTACTGTTGTTTCGAAATATCGACGCCAACGAATTTGAGACCCTCAGCGACTGCGAAAAAAGCGAATTTACTCGTCTCGACCGTATGACCGAAGAGCAACGTGCGGGTTGGCTAGGGTCGACAGTGCTCGATCGCCCTAGTGAGGGTCGCGTTGAGTTTTTCGAGACGCACTGGCAACGCCTAAATGCCTTATGGGACAACCCCTACATCCGGGCCGAGCTTCTGTACAACAACATGAAGACGCTCGCTGATGAGGGTGTTGTGTACCTTGAGTCGATGGTTGGCATTCGCTTCGCAAAGAACCCCGATGGCAGTGCCATGCCTAAAGACGAGGTGATGGAAATTCTGCGTCGCCGGCTTGCTGAGCCAGACGCGTTGGCCACCGGTGTAACAGTACGACTGCAACTGTCGGTTCTGCGCTTCTTACCCGGTGCGGAGGACGATGTTCGCGAACTCTACGCATTTGGCGATCGTCATTCCGACCTCATCGTCGCGTTGAACTTTGTTGGCCGGGAGGATAACGATTATGGCTATCCACTGAGGTTTTTGGACGTGTTGCGGGAAATGCGCCAGAAATATGACCTCAAGTTGGCCATCCACGCGGGCGAAGTCGATGAACCGAATTTCCATGTGCGCGACACGTTGTTATTGGGGGCCGATCGTATCGGCCATGGCATCAACCTGATTACCGACCCAGAAACACTACGCGACATGAGATATGGCCCGTATCTCATTGAAATCAACCTCATCAGCAACTTGCTTTTGGAATACGTTGTGGACTATTCGCAACACCCATTTCCTGAATTTCTGCGCACCGACATTCCCGTCGCGTTGTCCACCGACGATCGCGGCATGTGGGACTCAACGCTGACCGACGAATTTTATGTGGCCGTTGCGGAGTACGATTTAACTTGGGACGAGATCAAGACGTTAAGCCGCAACTCGCTAAGCTACGCGTTTGTCGAACCTGCTATTAAGCAGAAGTTGATCGAGGAATTTGACGGGAAAATAGCGAAATTTGAACGCCGTATGGCGCGCGGTGGTGTTGCAAAGCTTGGCGAGATGCCGGACACTCGTGGCTTCATTTGTGCCCGCTATCAGCTCTGCAACTGAGCGTCGGCGCAAACCTGTGGGGGGGAATACAGGTTTGCTACGGAAGCGGCGATCGCCTGACGGGGGCGGTTGTCCGACCGTGCGAAAAACACACGTGCATCCAGTTAGAGGCCCGTGTGTTGGGGAAAAACGACAGCAACAACGCGTCGCCCCAGATGTGACGTTGAGTGACGATTTATAAAAAACCGCCCACCCGGTCGTAGCTGGGTTAGGGCAACTGAGGAGAGGGTACCCATGACACTACGGAAAATGTCCGGCCGTTGGACGGTCGGCTGGACCGCGGCGTTGTCCGCATGTTTGGTGGCGACGCCAGCCATTGCTCAAGACGAAATTGATGAGATTGTCGTCGAAGGCAGTTTGAACTCGCTGCCGACACAGGACGTCGGCTCTGTATTCGGTCTCGACAAGACGCTGCTGGAAACGCCGCGTTCAGCGTCGACCATAAGTTCGGATCAGCTCGATCGTTTCGACATTGTCGATATCGATGAACTGGTCGCACTCGCACCGGGAACGTTCACGCAATCGTTTTTCGGTGTTGCTGGATCACTTGATGTGCGTGGTACTGCCGGCGAGACCTACTTCCGGGGCATGCGCCGACTTGATAACCCGGGCAATTACCCAACGCCAATTGGCGCCTCAGACCGAATCGATATCGTTCGTGGCCCGGCGTCGATGGTTTTCGGACCGGCCAAGATCGGTGGCTATCTGAACTTTGTGCCTAAGTCTGCGCGCGCTGATGGCGGCCAATACCTCGATGAGATTGAGGGCAAAGTGTCGTTCACGACCGGTTCCTGGGATAAGAACGTGATTACAGGCGAAGTCGGCGGCCCGGCGGAATTTGCAGGGCGCGACTTTGGTTATTACATGTACGGCGAAATCGAAGACTCGGGTAGCTTCTACCAGAATTCGAAAACCGACCAGACCCTGCTGCAACTTGCGATTGACCACGATGTTAACGACAGCTTGCACATTCAGTTCGGCGGCATGTACCACCGATACGAAGGAAACCAAAACGCCGGTTGGAACCGCATAACTCAAGACTTAATTGACAACGGTACGTACGTTACCGGGCTTGCCCAGCCGCTCGACACAGACGGCGACGGATCGATCTCACACTCTGAATACAACGTCGCTGGGATCAGCCAGTTTTTCGTTGGCACCGGTTCGGTAACACAGGCGGATATCAACCCGCTATCGGCCCTTGAAAATCCAGGTACGACTCAGCTCGACCGCAGCCAAGTGCTAATCGCTCCAGATGATGTACTCAACAACGAGGTGATGACGCTCTACTTCGATGCGATTTACGAGACAGCCGGTAACTGGGAAATCAAGAACCAGCTTTTCTACGAGAAGTATGACAACGTCAACGAAAATGCCTACGGTTTCTCGCAGTTCCATGACTCATGGGTCATTGAAGACAAACTGGTCTTCGAGACGGTGTTGGAAAACGACGCCGTCACATCGACGATCCAAATTTCGCCGTCAATTCGCTTCACCGATTTCAATCACGGTAGCGACTTCAATAATGAGTACTTCGACCGCCGTGATTTGACGGGCCCGTCGACCGCTCGCGATCGTCGTTTGCTCGCGACTCGTAGCGGTACCGACTTCGCCGATCGTTTTGAAGGTGATTACCTAAACCTTGGCTTGGCGCTGCTCGGTGATTTTGTATTTACGAATGGCTTTAGCGCTCTACTCGGTGTTCGTTACGACGATGTCGACGCAGAGAGCCAAAGTATCGACGCAGAACTCGGTGTGTTCGGAGATGGCGTAGCGGAAGTCGCGACAGACACCGAAACAGGTGTCTCGTGGACAGCCAGCTTGTCGTGGGAATCACCGATCGGCCTTATCCCGTACATTACTGCATCGGAACAGTCGACGGTTATCGCTGGTCAAGGCGCCGAAATTCAGACCGGTCGGATTGAAGACGAAACATGGTTCGACCAATCCGAGTTACTGGAATTCGGCGTGAAGGGCAGTTTCCTCGACGATACTTTGTACATGGCATTGTCGGTGTACGAACAAGAACGCACCGATTTCAGTGCGCAATCCATCGTCACGAACCAAGCCACGAAGACAGAGGGCGTCGAGTTCGAAGCGCGATGGGTCGTCAATGAAAACCTCGTCCTGACGGCTGGATATACAAACATCGAGGTCGTCAACCTAAATACGCTGCAGGATTCTGGTCGATTCAGTTTCTTCGGCGCGGACGATATCCCGCAAATCGATCCAACATCGATTTACGGCGGTCAAGTGATTGGGATCGTTTTCTCTGAAGGCGAGTCGGGCGCACGTCGCGCCGGTATGCCGGAGAACATTTACTCCTTCACCGGAACCTATGCATTCGACAACGGTATTGCTGTAAACGGCAGTATCGTGAGTGTCGACTCCGTTTTCTCTGGCTTCTCGCAAGCGGTTGAACTGCCTTCTTACACGCTCGTTAACCTGGGCGTCGTGTACGAGACGGAAAACTGGACGCTCGCATTGACCGGGAAAAACCTGACCGACGAAGAGTACTTCCGGGCGAACTTCCCGAACCTCTTTGGTTCGCAGATCGTTCTGCCGGAATTGCCACGCAACTGGCAAGCCAGTATTTCGTACAGCTTCTAAACCGCTGTAACGCCTATCGCGTAATTAAGAGCCCCGGCAGCGCCTGCGTTGCCGGGGCTTTTTTGTGACCGACTCGCGTGCAATACCCCGAGGTCGCTTGCTTTACCCCAAGGACTTAAAAATGAAGATCTTCCACTTCTCCTTATTCCTCGGCGTTTGCGTTTTTCTTAACGCTTGCGCCAGCACTGAACCGAGCGACAGTGTTCTAAGCCCAAAAGTCGTTATCGTGACAATGTTCGAGCGCGGCGCTGACTCAGGTGATGCACCAGGCGAGTTTCAGCTATGGAACGAACGGCGCGCACTTGACCGGGTTCTGCCCTTTCACGGTCACCATGATCTGCACATGAACGAGAACGGCGAGCTTCTGGCGATTGTCACCGGTGTTGGTACGGCAAAAGCCGCGGCCTCGATCATGGCACTCGGTATGGACACGCGTTTCGACTTATCCGAAAGCTATTGGTTGATTGCCGGCATTGCCGGGTTTGACCCGAACGATGCCTCGCTTGGCTCAGCGGCTTGGGCGGAATACCTAGTCGACGGGGACCTCGCCCATGAAATTGATGCCCGTGAAAAACCCGATGATTGGCAATGGGGATACATCGCGAGGCACACGAAAGTCCCGTTCGACCCTAACAAGCCAGAGCCGCGCGGTGAGGTCTTTCGCTTAAACCCGGCATTGACCCAGTGGGCGTATGAACTGACACGGGACGTCGAACTACCGGATACGGCAGAGCTCGCCGCCAGCCGTGCGCGGTACAGCAACTACCCAGCCGCCATGGAACCGCCGTCGGTTCTCAAAGGTGACCACCTTGCCGCGTTGACCTTTTGGCACGGCGAGATTCTCAATGCTTGGGCAAACGCCTGGGTCGACTACTGGTCCGATGGCAACGGTGAATTCGTCTCTTCGGCGATGGAGGACACCGGTACGTTTCAGTCGCTGACCTACCTCGACCGTCTCGGTCGGGCGGACAAGAGCCGTGTCATGGTACTTCGAACCGCCAGCAACTACACCGTGCCGCCGCCGGGCATTGGGGCGGCCGAGAACTTACTGTCCGAAAACGATGGGTATTCCGGACTCGGTATCGCCCTTGAAAGCGCGTATCGTGTAGGTTCTGTTGTGATCGATACGCTGCTAGCCGATTGGCCGCGTTATCGACACCAAATGCCGGAGCCGATCATGTCGCCAAGTGCCCACCTGCAGCACGAGTATGTATACCACTTGATCCAGGCCGATCTTTGGCAACGATCGAAGAGCACCGGTGATACCTATTTCCCACCGACGTACGAACAAGATGGATTCACGCACGCAACCGCGAACCCAGCGATGTTGCTGCCCGTTGCCAATCACTTCTACACCGATGTCGGCGGCGATTGGTTTTGTCTCAAAATGACCGTCGACAGCCTAGCTGATACCGGTGTTAACGTCGTGTTCGAAGGCACCGCGCCGGTCGGCGACAAAGCGGCTGATTTCGACGGCTCTGATGGAGAGTTGTTCCCGCATATCATGGGCGGCATTCCACCAGACGCGGTTATTGACGTGTTACCCGTTTCCCGTGGTCCCGATGGGACGTTTCTCGCCATCGATTCGGTCGCCAAACAATAGGTGCAAGAAAGCCCGCGCTAGCGCCTATCGCGGGCTTTCGCGCTACTCTTTACCTCAGAAGCGCCAACTTAACGATAGCGAGTAGACGAGGGGGTCGATCTCGACCTCTGTCGTCAGTGTGTTGGCCGAGAATGTAAATTCGGCATCCGTATCAATATCGGCCCACCAGATACCGGCGCTCAATGCCAACTTGTCCGTTAGCACGTAATCAAAGCCGGCTTGTAGTGCCAATCCGAGTGAGGCATCCAGTGACAACTCGCCAGCCCCAAGCACACCTTCAAGTTGCGCATCCACTGCCTCGTCGAAAAACAATGTGTAGTTGATACCGGCGCCAACGTACGGTTGGAACACGCTTTCGGGTGCTGCAAACCAGTACTGCAACGAGATCGTCGGTGGCAGGTGCTTCGTTTCGCCGGCAGCCACTCGGCCTAAGCCGAGGGCTCCCGTCGCAGCGCTAATGTCGTGCGAAAATGGGCTCGAGCCAAGCACTTCGACAGCCCAGTGATCGGTGTACATGTAACCCACCATCAGGCTGGCGGCAGTGCCATCATCAACGTCTGCTGATGAGCCCGCGATATTGGTGCCGTCAAGGTTTAGCGGGGTGCTACTCGCATCTGGCGCTACGGTGGCGACGCCGCCGCGGAAAAACCAGGTCCCCTTTTCCCATGCGGATGCGTTTACCACCGATAGCGACAACAAAACCGCTGTCGCTACACGAATCGTTCTCATTGCGTTCTCCATTGATGATGAAAAGTCGGGATCAGGTGTTATCGTCGAACGCTAGGTCGGGGCTGTCATTGACCAGCGTCATTGACAGTGGGTCATATCGCTGATCAACCGGCGTCATGTGTTAGCGCAAGAAAGGAGATGTCAGTTCGATGAATCGCTTCATAGTTGTCGTCTGCGCGATTGGGCTACTTCAAAGTTGCGCGCTTCCGCCGGCGGAACCAGCCGCGTTCAATCGAGCCGATGGCGTTGCTCTCAGTGCCTCAGAAATCGACGCGAAGGTAACGACGCTAATGGATGCCGGTAACGTCGCCGGTCTCGGTGTCGCGTTAATCGATAGATCGGGCGTTCGCTATCTGCGCGCCTACGGATTCGCGACCAAGGAAAAAGGTACCGAGCTACAGACGACGTCGGTCATGTACGGTGCTTCACTAACAAAAGCGACCTTCGCCTACGCCGTCATGACACTCGTCGATGACGGCCTCGTCGATCTCGACGCACCCATCACTGACGTATTGCCGAAGCCTCTCACCGACTACGAAGACTATGCCGATCTGGCTGGTGACCCGCGCTGGCACACATTTACATTGCGTATGTTGTTATCGCACACGAGCGGACTACCAAACTGGCGCTGGTTTATGCCGGGCGAAACGCTGACGATCATGTTTGAGCCGGGCTCGCGCTATGCCTACTCGGGTGAAGGCATTCAAATCGCCCAGCTGATGCTGGAGGAAGGTTACGGCGTCGACGTTAACGCGCTCATGCAGGAACGGGTATTCGACCGCTTTGACATGCGCAATACCTCGATGACCTGGCGCGACGACTTTCTGGAGCACATTGCACGCGGTCACGACAAAGATGGCAGCAATCTCGGTCACTACATGCGTCAGTCGGTCGGCGCAGCGGGCTCTATGGACACAACACTTGACGACTACGCGCGATTCCTCGCGGCACTGTTGCGCGGTGAAGGCATCAGTGCCGCCGCCAAGTCAGAAATGTTGAGCGCGCAAATACAAATCACGAGCAAACGACAGTTTCCAACCCAAGTCTGGGAAGACACCGACGCCAACGCATCCATTAACCTCGCCTATGGCCTCGGCTGGGGCTTATTCACCAGCCACTTCGGTCCGGCCTACTTCAAAGAAGGCCACGACGAGGGTTGGAACAACTACGCGCTTTGCCTCAGCGACGCCGGACGCTGCTTGCTACTGTTGTCAAATTCGTCGAATGGCGAGAGCATCTTTCTCTATCTCGCCGATGCCTTGCTGGGTGAAACGGGACTCCCGTGGGAGTGGGAAGGGTATGTGCCGTACGACAGTCACACCAACGTTAGGTCGACGATCGGTGTAGACACACCTTGAGATACCCACCCCTAACAACACGTTTTCACTGCTGAAGTGCGTGCTACTCCTCGATTTCGAAGCTTATCCGGCTATCGACACCGGGCGTCGCGACCGCTCTCCCATCGACGAAACGTGGTGCATAGCGAAATCGCTCAACAGCCGCGCGTGCCGCATCTGCAAACTGGCGTTGCTTGCGGGACAATTGTGTCGCGGTACCGATTGATTCCGCACCCTTTTTTTGCCCCGTATGAACGACCTGCGTCGCTTCGACATCTCGAACTATGCCTGACTCGTCTACAGTAAACTCAAGATCGACGTACCCTTCAATACGTGCGCGCAACATGGCGGGGGGATAGGTAGGTGCCATTCTGTAAAGCGGCAAATAATCCTGATCATCAGTGAACTTACTATCGCGACCAATCGCGACACAGTGCTCCGTGGCCTTTTCGCTGTCGCCGCGACGCTCGTAAAGCGGTACCAAAGCAGCCCTGGCGGCGAGTGACCGCGCCTTTGCCAGTGGAACACTGGTATCAAGCTGTGTTAACGATTCCTCAAAGGCTTTGAGCGCACGCTGCCGGTTGCCACGCGCCAGTTCAATGCGGCCGATGTAAAAACTAGTAACGCCGACGTCGGATGTCGCTGCGTTCGCTTCGAAAATCTCAGCAGCTTCCTTCAATAGAGACACACCCATACTGGGCGAACGTTTGGCCAATTCCGGACCTAACTGAAGTGCTGCATTAGCGAATTCAAGCGAATCGGTTGGGTATACCTTGCGTGCAAGCCTAAGCGATTCTTTGTACCAACGATGGGCGGTATCCCACTCATGCGCCGCATCGAGCAGGTCCGCGCGAGCCAGTGTGAGAACGAGCAGCGGCTCCGCGTTTTTGCCATGGATTCTTTTAGCTTGCTGAAACGCCTCGTTGAACAATGCGTTTGCCTGCTGGACATGACCGTTCTTTAGTAACGCAGCGGCATGATTATTTATCAGTGCAGGAATACGCTCGTCGTCAGCGTCGAACAGGTTGCGACCGAGTTCCACTACGTCGGCCGATGTCGACAATTCTGCTACCAGATCAGCGTCTGCAACCGCCGCGCGATAGGCTCGCCACGCTGTATTGAATTCATCGACGGTGGCAAACGCTACGCCACTTACGAGACATCCCGCCAAGAACAAAGCCATCCATTGCTTCATGCTGTCTCCTCGGTCACGAAAGTTGAGATGGGTTTAAAACTTACAGGTACGCGTATTTAAGCGCAAAAATAGTTGCAATCAAATAGACGGCCAACGGACACTCGGTCGCCTTGCCGCTCAGCACTTTAATAACGGCATAGCAAATAAAACCGAGACCGATACCCTCAGCGATCGAATACGTGAGCGGCATGGCGATCGCCGCCACGACGGCGGGCGTGGATTCGGTGACATCTGGCCAATCGAGATCGGCCAATGAACGCGCCATCAAACACGCGACGAACAACAGGGCCGCGGCCGTTGCGTAGCTCGGAATACTCTCAGCCAACGGCGCGAATAGCAGGCACGCGACAAAAAACAGCGCACAGAACACGGCCGTCAACCCGGTGCGGCCACCGGCTTCAACGCCAGCCGCACTTTCAATGAAACTCGTCGTCGACGATGTTCCAGCCAACGAGCCGACCAACGTTGCGCCGGAATCTGCGAGCAGCGCGTGGCGCAGCCTTGGCAGACGACCGTGCTGATCCAATAGGTTTGCGCGAGTCGCGACACCGACGAGCGTACCGGCGGTATCGAATACATCGACGATCAACATCGTTAGGACGGTGGTCAGCATGCCGATCTCGAGTGCCGCACGAATATCGAGCGCGAGCAGTACCGGCGCCGGCGATGGCGGCGCGGCGACAATGCCTTTGAACTCCGCGGCGCCGATAACCCAACCGATAATCGCAACGACGAAGATACCGATCACAACGGCGCCGGTAACCCGCCGGGCTGACAGCGCGGCGATAATGACGAATCCGAGAACAGCTAACAGCGGCCCTGGTGTTAGAACGTCGCCGAGCGTTACCAAGGTCGCGTCGTTATTGACGACAATCCCTGCGTTTTGCAGCGCGATAAACCCCAGAAACAGGCCTATGCCGGCCGCCATACCGAGCTTGAGGTTGCGAGGAATCGCATTGATCAGCCACTCCCGAACAGGCAGGACGCTTAATGCGATGAACAACACGCCTGAGACGAACACGGCGCCGAGCGCGGTCTGCCAACTCGCCCCTTGAGTCAGCACCACGGTGTACGCGAAAAAAGCGTTTTGCCCCATGCCGGGTGCCAGCGCGATGGGGTAATTGGCGACAACGCCCATCACCAGCGTACCGAACGCCGCAGCCGAACAGGTCGCGACGAACACGGCGCCAAAGTCCATACCTGCGTCCGATAAGATCGCTGGGTTAACGACGACGATATACACCATCGCGAGAAACGTGGTCAGGCCAGCGATCGCCTCTCGGCGCACGCTGGTACCGGCCGCATCAAGGCCAAAGAAGCGGTTAAGCGACCCCATGGCGACTCTCCGTTATTGTTGTTCTTGCTGTGTCGATACTACGGTGCTGCGGAGCCGGGTACCGTGTCAGCCCATTGTTCCCAACCGTCGACTAACGCATCGACGACCGCGCGGCCGACGATGAAGGCGGCTCTGATGGCGGGGGCACCCTCGTCCGCGTACGGTGCCGTCGTACTCCACGCCGCCGTTTTGCCCGGTGGCGGCATCGTGAAATTACTGGCCGTCCGTAGGACAAGGACACGATCAGCATCGATCAGGCCTTGTCGGGCCAACCGACCTAACGCGGTGAGTGTCCCCGTGTCTTCCATATTCGATGTCATGAAATTTGCTGACTCGCCACGGTACAGCGCGACCCAGTCGTTAGCCCAGCGGTTAAACAGCTCACCATGCCAATAGGTACTGGCGGCCAGGGTTTCACCCTTTGTCACGAACGGCGGTTTTTGTGCGTTCGGGTAGCCTTCGTACAGCGCTCGAAACTCCTTGATACCCGGTGAGTCACCGAGGTCGATCTCGCGTGTCAGCTCGTAGGCCCAATCGACCAACGCTTCGTTTAAGGAGAACGCGATCGTGTCGACCGTCCACCCCGTGTAAATGTCATCTGGGTCGACAGCCGGTTGCTTTGCGCCGAGCGGTATCAGTCCATACGGCCAGTCTTCAGGAATTTCTCGCCCGTCGATCTCGTAGAGAAGATCACCGTCGACAATATGCGTGGCCCACGCCGCTGAACCGAGCGATAAATCCTCCGGGTCACCGCCGGCGATACCGGCGATCAGCCAATAGGCCTGCGAGACATCAACACGGGGGTCGAGCCCTAGCGCCATAATCGATGCCGTTGCGTTAGCGATACCACCGCCTACCAGTATTGCCAGTACGCCATCATCGTTGTAGTAAAGCGGTTGCTCGCCGAGCTCGAACGGCAGTGTCTTCGTGAGCGGCATCTCCTCGACCCAGAGTTGCAGCTCTCCCGCTTTGTCGCCGGTGGGCTCACCGTACTCAAACATCGCCACGACAACGACTTTGACAACCATGACGTCCGCCGTGTCGGCCGTGGTGTCATCGGCCGGTGGCCGAGCACAGGCAGCTAGTACGAGCAAAGCGCTGGCGGTCAGCGACCATAGGGACAGCAAATGAATAGGAGTGCGCATGAGAGACCTTCGGGCAATGACCTTCGGAGCGTAGCCGTGCCTGCTCCGTTAATCAAAAACCTCGTTACGCGTTCCTTCGCCCGGCGTTAGGAACACCATCTCAGTGGCCACATTGGTGCGCGCCGTGTGCCAGGTATCACGCGGAACGATCGTGTAAGCCAGCGGTTTTGCGAGATGTACCTCACGCTCTGCACCGTCTTCGCGCAACACCAAGGTCACTGCACCATCGAGCAACAGGACGATCTCGTCGCCGGCGGGGTGCAGTTCCCAGACACCCCAGTCGCGATCGAAGCGATGGCAGCTCAGTAATGCGCAACCGGCAAAACCGTTATAAGTCTTGTCCAGTCGCCGATAAAGGTCATCGGTAACCGGTTCCTCGTAGGCCGACCCGGTGGGGGTTAGTACGGCAAACGTATCCACTAGCTCGGGCATGACCGCCTCCTCAGCTCGTCCAGCGCCGACGAGGATAACGCCCGAGGCGATGCGCGGCCTAACGACTCAGCGTGTCAAGGATTGAGCGGCGCTCGCCGGCCACCGACTCGCGTGGTGTCACAAGCGCGGCGCTCAACGCAGTATGCGCGTCACAAGTCGGGCGTTGTCGACCCAGCTCAACGGCGGCGGTTGCGACGATTCGTTGGGCGAGTGCCACGTTGTGAGCCATATTCTCTAGCGCTGAGGCGGCTTCGACGTTTGCCTCGCGCGGATGCCAGCAGTCGTAGTCCGTTACCAACGCCAGCGTTCCGTAGGCGATCTGCGCTTCGCGAGCAAGCTTCGCTTCTGGCATGTTGGTCATACCAATCACGCTCGCACCGAGCGCCTGGTAGTACAGCGACTCGGCGAGCGACGAAAACTGTGGCCCCTCGATACAAAGATAGGTACCCGTTGGGTGACAAGTAGTCGCACCGGCATGGTGAGTATGGGCGTTGACGAGAGCGGTGCGAACCACGGCAGAGACCGGTTGGGCCATCGAAACATGAGCAACAACACCATCGCCAAAGAAGGTACTTTTCCGACGCTTGGTCAAATCGATAAATTGGTCCGGCACCACCACGTGGCGCGGTGCAATACCGTCGACTAGCGAGCCAACCGCCGATACCGAAATGATGTAGCGCACCCCAACCGACTTCAGCGCGTAGATATTGGCTAGGTATGGCACCTCGGTCGGCAGAAGCCGATGGCCCTGGCCATGGCGAGCGAGAAATACCAGCGGCACGCCGTCGAGCTCCCCGAACCGCAACGGATCGGACGGTCGTCCGTATGGCGTCTCCACAACCTCTTCGCGGTGATCCTGAAGGCCATCGAGTTGATACAGGCCACTGCCACCAATGACCCCGATTAATCCGTTATTCACACGTAAAACCCATGTCTGCCTCTACTATTTTAATGCGCGTTGTAACATTCGACCGGTCGCGGCGGTCTTTTCTAACAGTAATGACTAACCAGACCAGCAATTTATGAACAAACGACGGATAAGCCTGCCAGGAATTGGACTGCTCGGGATCGTTTTGATGGCCACATCAGCGCTCGCCGACGAATTCGACCATAGCGAGTGGACGCAGCTACTCGGTGCGTATGTTGTCTCGATCAACGACGGCGCATCGACGGCGGTCGACTATGCCGGATTCGCGAACGATCAAGAAGCATTGGCGAGCTACCTGCGCCGGTTATCGACCGTCACCCAAGTTCAATTTGACGGCTGGCCGCTCGACGATCAGCTCGCTTTTCTGATTAATGCTTATAACGCGTGGACCGTTAATCTCATTTTACAGCGTTATCCCGATCTCGAGTCGATTCGCGACCTGGGCTCGATATTCTCGTCCCCATGGAAAAAAGACATTGCCTCGTTGTTCGGCAGTAAGGTGTCGCTGGATCATGTGGAGCACACCTTGATACGGGGCTCGGGCCGCTACAATGATCCGCGCATTCATTTCGCCGTAAACTGCGCCAGCATCGGCTGCCCGGCGTTAGCAAATGCGGCATACACCGGCGACGCGTTGGATACCCAGCTGGATGACGCGACTCGACGCTTTTTAGGCGATTCATCCCGCAACCGGGTCGCGCGATCGGGCAGCTCAGCCCGCCTTGAGGTATCGTCGATCTTCAAGTGGTACCGCGAGGACTTTCGCGCCGGTTGGCGCGGTACAACATCGTTAGGAGCCTTTTTGGCTTTGTACGGTGAACCGCTATCGCTAACCGCCGAAGAGGCCAACCAAGCTCGGGCCGGTGACCTGGCAATTCGGTTCTTAAGCTACGACTGGGCACTCAACGATAAGCCATGAATGATCCCGCCGCCGTCGCCATTATCGTGCCGGTGCTGAATGAAGTTCGCGTTGCGAAGACGCTTGCCGTGCAGCTCGCGACTTTGGCTGACGCGAGCAGCGCCGAGGTTGTGGTCGTCGACGGCGGCAGCGATGACGGCACTCGGGCTGCGATTGAGGCCGCGGGTATTAAGCTCGTTGCGGCACTGCCTGGTCGAGCGGCGCAAATGAATGCTGGCGCCGCAGCAACTCGCGCCGGAACACTGCTTTTTCTGCACGCCGATACGGCGTTGCCGGTCGGTGGCGTACGGGCTGTACAAGAGGTTGTGTCAGCAGGCGCTGACTGGGGCCGCTTCGACGTCCGTATCGATGGGAGGAGCCGCTGGTTCCCGCTGATCAGTGGCATGATCAATTGGCGAAGCCGTCTCACGGGTATCGCAACCGGTGACCAGGCCATATTCATAGCCCGAGATGTTTTCGAGGCACTCGGCGGGTTTCCCGAGCAACCGCTGATGGAAGACATAGAAATTAGCCGTCGATTGCGTCGTCGGAGTCGCCCCGCCTGCCTGCGGGAGGCCGTCAGTACATCGGGCCGGCGCTGGGACGATTACGGCGTATGGCGAACCGTCTGGCTAATGTGGCGCCTGCGCTTCGCCTATTGGCGTGGCGTGCCCGCCGAGCAATTGGCCACGTACTATGCTTAAAACCAGCGCGATCGTTGTCTTTGCAAAAGCACCGCAACCAGGGCATGTAAAAACCCGGTTGATTCCGGCGCTGGGTGCCGACGGTGCGGCGCGTTTGGCCGAAGAGTTGCTCGCAATAACAATGCGTTCCGTTCTAGCGAGCGATGCATCACGGATCGTGCTGGCTCAGAGCCCAGCCCCTAGCAACGCTCTGTGGCGAGACGTCTCGTTACCAGCGACGATCGAGCGCTGGGACCAAGGCGA
The DNA here is from genome assembly GCA_038749025.1 of Pseudomonadota bacterium. Lineage (GTDB taxonomy): Bacteria > Pseudomonadota > Gammaproteobacteria > Steroidobacterales > Woeseiaceae > JBCAXA01. The sequence continues at coordinate 212,243 of JBCDIL010000001.1, forward strand.
CGGCGATCTCGGTGAGCGCTTGCTGCGTTCGGCCGCGCAAGCGCTGGCTCACTATGACCGCGTGCTGCTGATTGGGACGGATGCACCAGGTCTTACCGTCGAGAAACTCAACGCGGCAATCGCCGCGCTCGAGCATCATGATGCCGTACTGACACCGGCGTTCGACGGCGGCTATGCCCTACTCGGATTGACACGCTTCGAGAGACGGGTTTTCGAGGGTATCCGCTGGTCGACCGCCACGGTCGCCACCGAAACTCTGCAGCGCCTCAGCGCGACCGGCTTCGATACGCTCGTCACGGCGCCGGTACATGATATTGACGAACCCAGCGATCTCGATCAGCTACCGGCCGAGATGCGGCTAGCGATTAGCGCTACGACGTAACTGACCAATCGAGGGTCGGCACGACGGATGGCGGCAATTGTTGCATGGCGCGCTCGATCATTGCGATTTGCGAATGTGTGGCACCGGACACTTCACCGACACGGTGATAATCGCCATGCGCATCGAGCTCCCAAGCCCCCAGCGCTTCCGATAGCTGCAAGTCGATGAGCGCCCGCAGCTCAAGCTGTAGCGCCGGATCGTCGATGGGCGCCAGCGTCTCGACGCGGTGCTCTAGGTTGCGCGTCATTAAATCGGCTGAGCCGATGAAATACTCTTCGTCACCGTTGTTACGTAAATAGTAAAGGCGAGCGTGCTCAAGGAAACGACCGAGGATGCTGACGACACGAATCGTCTCCGACAGCCCCGGAAGACCAGGACGTAATCGACAACTGTCGCGGACCATTAAATCCACTTTAACGCCAATCCGGCCGGCCTCGTACAGAGCACGAGTGATATCCGCATCCTCTAACGCGTTGGTCTTTAGCTGGATACACCCGCCACCGAACTGCCGGTGCCAGTGGATCTCACGATGAATCTTATCGAGCAGCGCTGATTTCATATCGATGGGTGAGACCAGCAAGCGATGGTACTGGCGTGCGCGAATAGATCCTGAAGTGAGTAGGTTAAAGAGCTCGGTCGCATCAGCACCGATGAATGCGTCCGACGTCATTAAGCCGATATCGCAATACTGACGAGCGGTCACAGAATGGTAATTGCCAGTCCCGATATGGACGTAGCGACGCAGCTCTCCATTAGTACGTTGACGAACAACTAGCGTCGCTTTTGAATGGGTTTTGTAACCAACAACGCCGTAGGCTACATGAATCCCCGCCTCTTCCAGTCGGTTTGCCCAACGAATATTGGCTGCCTCATCGAAGCGTGCTTGCAACTCAACCACCACCGCGACTTGTTTGCCGGCCGTGACGGCCTCGACCAACAGCGGCACGATATCGGAGTCTTCTGACGTGCGATACACGGTCGTTTTAATGGCCAGGACCGATGGGTCATCGACCGCTTCGCGCAATAGCCGTGTCACCGTCTGGTCAAACGAGTGATAGGGGTGCAGCAACAGCATGGGCCCATGGTTGTCGAGCTCGTCGAACAATGACGCTGCGTTCAAGAGACGCGGGTGCGGCGCCGGCTCGAACGTCGGGTACTTTAGGTCAGGCCGCGGTAAGTCGGCGACTTCGAAAAGATCACGAGCACCGAGGAAGCCCGCTGTTTGGTAGATGTCGTCCTCGACACTGAGGCTCAACTCGGCGGCTAGGTACTCGCGCAGCTCCGGCCGCATGCTAGGGCTAACTTCGAGCCGCACAACCGGCGCAAAACGCCGCTCACGCAACTCGGCCTCGATCATCTCCAACAAGTCAGTCGCGAGCTCCTCGCTGCGCTCGACAATGGCATTGCGTGTGACGCGGAAGAATGCAACCGACAGGATCTCGGACCCAGGTAGTAATAGATCGAGGTTCCCCGCGATAACGTCTTCGAGTGGGACATAGCGCTGACTTTGACCGATACGCATAAATCGCGGCGTGCGTTTAGAGACCGGGGCTTTGATACGCACCAAGTGGCTGACTGATTCAGCCGGCAGGCGCGCCTCGACCAGTAAGTTGATCGATAAATTGGATACGAATGGGAATGGGTGGGCGTGGTCGATCGCTAGCGGTGTTACCAGTGGCAACACGAAGCGTTCGAATTGCTGTCGCAGCAGCGCTCGTGCCGACGTGTCGAGTAACTCATACGATTCAAGTGATATGCCGTTCTCGTCCAACTTGCGGCGTAGCTCCCGCTGAATGAACGCACTATCGGCGAGCGCCTCAGCGACCTGAATACTGCATTCCTCAATCTGCTGCTGCGGTGAACGGCCATCGACACTCAGTCGCAACATCCCGGCACCCACCTGCTGCTTGAGGCCGCCGATTCGCTTCATAAAGAACTCGTCGAGGTTCGAGCTAAAGATCGCTAGGAATTTGATTTGCTCAAGCAGCGGGTTGTCGCGGTTTTCCGCCTCAGCGAGTACGCGCCGATTAAACGCTAACCAAGTCAGTTCCCGATTCAGATACAGCGACGGATCGTCGAGATCATGGTCAGCAGTCGTTGGGGGGTCGATGGGCGTAACGCTGGACACAGCTCTCCTAGCAAAGCGTTCGATAATGCAGCCAATAACGGTACCATCACCCGCGCCGCCGCAGCCACCCAGTTCGGTCGATTATGTCATTTAGACCGCGAATGGCGGCAAGGTTCGGCGCTGCAGCCAGTTGCGCGAGTCCCACGACGTCTGCGCATCTATCGCATGAACGGTGAAGGCGTGCCGCGAACGATCCGAATGGTTGTGCGAGCTGAAATGCGGCATATGGTCGTGGAAAGCCACTACCGAACCAACCGGTACGTCGATGGCGACCGCATTGCTGTCCTCGTCCCAAGAACGCTCATCAAGCGTTTCCAGTTGGCCGCTACGGGAACCCCAATCAACGGTGTACAGCTCGCGCAGACCGTCACGATGCCTGCCCGGCTGCATCCATAGGCAGCCGTTATCAAGTGTTGCATCCTCAAGCGCCACCCAGACGCCCACAACACCTCCGGGCTGACTGATCAAGTAGCTCGCATCTTGGTGCCAACGTACTTCGCCGCCGATGCCGGGTTGCTTGAAGATGTACATCGTCTGCTGCACCAACGGCGTATGGAGGCCGATTTCGCGGAGCAAACGTCCAATCCTGCCCTCGCGACAAAACGCGCCGAATGCCGGCACCGTGTCATGCAACGCGTGGCCAATCTTATTGATCGCCACCGCTTTGTCACACACCAAGTTACCCGCGCTATCGAGGGCGTCAGCCTCCAAAAAACAGTACGCCCCTTCTGACGACTGAAGAAAATAGTCATCCCGGCCAGCATCGCGATCATCGGTCCGGAATACGGATCGATGCTGGTCTATGTCGAATTCATCGACGATGGCGTTAGCGGCGACGCGCAGCGCACCGACCTCGTCCGGCGAGAACAGACGCTCCAAAACGACGAAACCGTCGGCATCAAACCGTGACCGCAAGTCAGACACGCATCAATCCTGGTAGCGAAAGATTACCGAGGTGAGTATCCGCCGCCCTTGTCGACCAAGCAAGTGACCGTCACGGAGCGCTAATACCGATTCTCCACTCGTCCCGCGGGTAAATCTGCACACTCGGATGGCGGTTCAATCGCTTCGAGCGCGTTATCGTTGTTTTGGCAAGTTCGTTACCCAACGAACAACCAACAGGTAGTCGCAGCGGGGCCTGAATGACGTAGATCAACCAGCTCAGGTCTCGTCCACGAGGCTAAAACGCAATTCTGCAACGCTCTGACGGCGTAATTGCACGGCAGCCCTAACCCACGCGGCTTACACTACTAATGGTTCGCAGGCCGACAGCGCGAACAACGGTCAGCGCTCTCTAGCAATCAAGGAGATCGCAGCCAACAACCGAATGATGGGAAGGAGTGCAGCAGATGTTTAGCCACGTATTGATCGGATCGAGCGACATCCGTAGGTCGGAGACGTTCTACAACACGGTGTTGGGTGTGCTGGGCGCGAAACCCGCGCGCGAAAACATGAACGCCACGGGTCAACTGCGCTTGTTCTACCGACACGCCGGTTCGATTTTCGGTATTAGCGAGCCGATTAACGGAGAGGCTTCGAGCGTAGCAAACGGTTCAACCATCGGCTTCGCGTGCAACTCCGCCGAACAAGTCAAAGAATTTCATGATGTCGCCGTCGCCAACGGCGCCACGAGTATCGAGCAGCCGCCAGGGCTTCGCCAAGACGCGGTGGGTGAGATGCACCTTTGCTATTTTCGCGATCCGGACGGCCACAAAATCTGCGGCATGTATCGGCCCGGTTAGCATCGGCACGGCGGGCGATGGATCAGCCGCCAACCGACTCCCTGAAGGCCGAGAAATAGATCGATTCGTGGTTCACGCTGGGATTGGGTTGGCCACACCCGCTGCTAGCTTTAGACGGGCCAACTTTCGCCCAAAAAAAAGGGCCCCAACGTGGGGCCCTTAAAAAGAAAATCCGACCGCTTAGACAGGTACGATGTTCTCAGCTTGCGGGCCTTTCTGGCCTTGCGTGACGGTAAATTCAACTTTCTGGCCCTCAGCGAGGGTCTTGAACCCACCGCCTTGAATCGCACTGAAGTGCGCAAATACATCGGGGCCACCTTCTTGGGCGATGAAACCGAAGCCTTTGGCTTCGTTGAACCACTTGACGGTTCCGGTAACTGTAGACATTGCTATTTCCTAGTTAATCAAAGTATTGAATGCCCTGATCCCAGGGCGGGTGTTGCTGGAAGTGAGACAAAAACTTATGAAACCAGGACGAGGAACGTCAGCACAGAGACTGCTGGCTCATCGAAACAGAGTGCATAACGAACAGCGCACTTACAGGCGAGGCGAAGTATAGACAAGCCTGGCGCATATACAAGCGACTTATCGACGGTGTTGGTAGCGTCGAGGACTCAGCAGACTCAACATGCGCCCGAGACAAACCGCACGCCAAATCATTAAAATAGCAGCATTTTCTCAAATTCCTGTTACCATTAGGGGTAATTTGGCGTACATCGATCGGCGCCATGAACTGCGCACCGCTATCCTGCGGTGGTCGTAGACTCCCTAGAAGCACAGCCCGGATCGAGACTTTTGCAGCGATTCGCTGCCATCGTATCGGGCGGTTTCGGAGCCAACTCACCCGTGTTATTCCAAGAACTTGGCCTGTCGGCCGAATTGCTGCGCGCGGTCAAAAAACAAGGCTACAGCGTAGCAACGCCTATTCAACAACAGGCGATTCCCGCTGCGCTAAAAGGCGATGATGTCTTGGCCGGTGCGCAGACCGGTACCGGTAAAACGGCGAGCTTCACGTTGCCTATGCTGCAGCGTCTACAACAAGGCCGTGCGAATCGGCGTCGCATTCGGGCACTGGTACTCACGCCGACACGCGAATTAGCGGCGCAAGTGGCGGATAACGTGCGCAGCTATGGCGAGTATTTGCCGTTTCGCGTCGCGGTCATTTACGGCGGCGTAAGCATCAACACGCAAATAGCGAAACTGCGTAAAGGTGCGGATATCGTTGTTGCTACCCCTGGGCGACTGCTCGACCATTTACAACAAGGCACAATCGATCTAGACGCGGTCGAGAGCTTTGTTCTCGACGAAGCAGATCGCATGCTGGATATGGGCTTCATACGCGACATTCGCAAGGTCATGAAGGCATTGCCCAAAGAGCGCCAAAGCCTCATGTTTTCAGCGACGTTTTCGAAAGAGATTCGCCGATTGGCGGTCGACCTTCTGAACTCGCCAACGGAAATCACCGTCGCGGTAAACGGCAGGCCAGCCGATGGCATCGATCAGACGGCTTACCTTGTCGATAAGCATCGCAAACGCGAATTGCTCTCGCAGACCATCGGCAGTCGAGACTGGCGCCAAGTACTGGTGTTTACCCGGACAAAGCACGGTGCTAACAAATTGGCGACCCAGCTCGAGTCCGACGGTCTCAGTTCCGCAGCGATACATGGCAATAAGTCGCAAGCCGCTCGAACGCGTGCTTTGCAGAGTTTCAAAGCGGGTGAGGTTCGCGTGTTAGTAGCGACCGACATTGCAGCGCGAGGCCTCGACATTGAACGACTACCTCACGTCGTAAACTACGAATTGCCGCAGGTGCCTGAGGACTACGTGCATCGAATCGGTCGTACCGCACGTGCCGGGCAAAAAGGTCAGGCGATTTCGTTAGTCAGCGGAGACGAAAAGAATCTGTTAGCCGCCATTGAGAAATTACTGCAGAAAAAAATCAGCAAAGAGTCGCTAGCTGGCTACGAGCCCGGCTCGCCTAGCAAATCAGGTCAAGCCGCAAAGCCGCGGACCCATCCTGCTGCAAACCGACCGAAAAAACGTCGGGACCGGACCCGGCCTAGCGCAGCGACCACTGGCAAAGCAAGAAAGCGGTCGTCGAAAACACGCGGCTCGAGACAAACCGCTAGGTGAGTATTCCTTCGTGAGTAAGCAGCACGCTTAGTGCGGTGCAACCGATCGTTTTCATTGGCGAGAACTGCGCCGTGTCGAGCGTAATGGAACCGTCGATTCGTGGTCCGTTTGTGGCCAACCGACCAAGCAGCAACGATAAGGGTATTGGTAATTTCCGCGACCACATCTTTCATGCGTAACAGCGGGTCTCTGTGCCGTTCCCTGCCGGCTTTTAGTGGATGCCAAATCGGCGCTGGGTACGATTAACGCTTACTGTGGCAAATCGAATCCGCGGACTGATTCCAGTACACGATCAGCGGCTGAGAAATCTTGGCCCCGTGTGAACTCGCCGGGTACGGCAATCGTATAGACGCCTGCCGCTTTGGCCGCTGCCACAGACGCTGCGCTGTCCTCCAACGCAATCGCTGCATCGGGGCCGACCTGCAGACCGGACAAGGCCACCGCGTAAATATCCGGTGCTGGCTTTGGCTTGTCGGCATCAGTCACGGTGAATACTCCGGCGAATCGGTCCAGTGGAAGTTCGCTGCCAGCAGCGGTTGCGATGGCATCGATGTTCTCGCGGTAAGTCGTTGTGACCAAGGCCACGGCAATATCGCGCATCAAGGCCGATTGGATGAGTGCGGCAACGCCGGGCCGCAGGCCGACGCCGCGCGAGACAATCTCGCTGCACGCAAACTCGGTTTTACGGGCGTGAATGGTGTTGATGTCGTCATCCGTGAGCGAGGTATCGGTTTGCTTGGCTAACGAGCGCAGACGAGCGCGACCACCCGGGGCGTTCAAAAGGTCGCGATAGTGCGCTTCGTCCCATTGCCAATCGAGACCGGCTTCGGCCAGCGCCTGATTGTAAGCGCGACGCTGAATATCCGACGTTTCCGCGATAACGCCGATTGAACCAAATAACAATGCTTTCACAGACATAACTAGTGCTCCGCGGGCCATGTGGCCAAGCTGGCGGGAGGATGCACGATTGCGCTCAACGCCGCTACGCCGATTGCATAGACAGTTTCGAGCCAAAAGCGACCGGCCGGTTTGACTTCAACGAAGGGCCATCCTGAAATACAGCCATCGTTCACCGGGAGAAAACGCATGCGCCAACGCCGCCTTGAACCGAAGCGCTGGGTCGCCATCGTAGTGGCCCTGATTAGCACAAGCGTGCCATCATGGGTTGTGGCGCAATCGGTCGACAATACCGGCATCCACGTCAGCGGTGCAGGCGAGATCCAAGCGGCACCGGACATCGCGACGATCTCGTTTGAGATCAAGAAGATCGGTAACAGGGTCACAGCTATCAAAGCGGACTTGGATGAGACGACAGCGGCGGTGATCAAGCTGGCTCGCGATGCCGGCGTCGCTGAGAAAGACATCTCGGCGACAGCTGTGTTCATGATGCCCAATACCCGTTACAACAAAGGCAGCAGCCAGAGCATCGACGGCGTTATCGCGACGCGCGCCTTGACGATTACCGTGCGTGATCTGACGGTGCTCGCGACGATCACCAACGGGGCGCTAGAAGCTGGCATCAACACGATTGGTCAGATTCAACTCGACACGACCGAACGCGCCGCTCTCGAGGACCGAGCGCTTGATCTGGCCGTAGCCGATGCACGCCGTCTTGGCGAGCGCTTGGCGAAAGGCTTTGATGTCGAGCTCGGTCGCGCCTACGACATCCGTACCGTCGGACGGCACACCGTGCGCCCAGAAATGGCGCGTGCCGCGATGCTAACGAGTGGCGACGAATCGTACAGCACCGGCGAGATAACGATTCGGCGCGAAGTCGAAGTGAGCTTCTCGATTCTCGGCAACGCGCAGTAATGCGTATGGCGGTGGTGGCGGCGTGGTCCGCGCCGCCACCAATCACGCCCGGTAACTAGTACTTAGCGCTTACGAAGCGCAACTGCTCAGTAAAGAAAATCGCGAGATCAACCAAATTTACGGCGCCGTCATCGTTAAGGTCGGCGGCGGGTGTGTAAGTCCCACGCAACAAGTACACCCAAATAGCCCTTACCAGCAGCCGGAAATCCCGTCGGTCAATGTCTCCGTCACCATCGATATCGCCAAGCAAGCGCGTATTGAGATCGAGCCCCACCAAGACCGGATCGTGGTCCGACGCACGGAACGCAATCGTCCCGTCGAAGATCGCTGGGTTACGCCCAAAGTTAAGGTTGTAGTCGATCGCGTCGGCCTCATCGGCGTTAATGTGCCATTCGGTCACGCCGGTGACCTGCGGCGCCAATGCCGCGTTAGCGAGTGCATGATCGAGCACGCCCGCTTGGCCGTCGAACACGAATCCGTAGGCCCGAGGACCAATGAACGTTTTCAGCAGGTTCTCGTAGCCGGCATCCTCGAGCGCGCTAATCGGATCTTCGAGTAGGTAAGCGTTTAGGTCACCGATGATTAGTACATCTGGATCGCCGGAACCGGTCGGACCTGCCGCCAGCCAGTTCGCCATAGCAACGGCTGCGCTCGTCCGCGTACCGTTGCAGTTACCCTGACCGTCGTTGGCGTTCGGGTCACCCACATCGTCACAGGCGGAATCTTTTGACTTCAGGTGATTGACGGCGACCGTAACCGCTTCGCCACTCGCCAATTCGACGAACGTCTGCGCGAGCACGGGCCGATTCTTTGTGTCGATGAATGTCGGATCGACAGTCGAATCTAGGATGGCAAATGGACCGGCAAGCTGAACCGTTGACGGCTTGTAAATGAAGCCGTTCTTTATGGCGTCACCGCCGATCGTTCCGGTATCCACGAAATCGTAGACGGCGCCACCGGCAGCGGCGTTGATCGCGGCAACCAAGTCTTGTAGCGATTGACTGACGTTGTTTTCTAACTCGATCAACCCAACGATATCAGCATCGAGCCCGAGCAACGCCGTCACTATCTTATCGGTTTGCCGTGTCAGCTCTAGCTCACTGTCGGCACCTCGGCAACCGAGCGTCCCAGCAGGACCGCAGATATCTTCACCGGTGTCGATTGTTGTGAAGTAGTTAAGTACGTTGAAGCTTGCCACTGTCAACGACCCACCGACCGGATTCGGTACGGCCGGGCGCAGGTTATTTGGTGTGAAGACCGGGTCTACCGTCGGCATTAGGCGATACGCCTCGTCACCGGAGCCCCCGCTACCGCGACTAAAGCGGACGTTACCAATCAGGTTCGATACGAGATCGTCCATCCGCACAGCGGCACCGGTCGCGTTTGGTAAGCCATCCGGTGTCGGGTAACGGATTGGATCGGGGTTTTGCGCCGTTAAGCCGTCGTCGAGGAACACATTAAGTGTCGCGATGTTCTCAAGATGGGCCGCGAAACCGGCAACGCTCGGCGCGTTCTCATTCGTAAACTGGAACAAGTGCCCACCTTGCGCTAAACGCATCTCACCGAAACGGTCAAGGTTGAACATTTCGGTCACACTGAGTGGGCCAGCGAGTTCGACCAACATGCCTTCAACAAACTCGAGATCGGCGATGAACTCGTCATCGGCGTTCAGAACGGCGGCGGCAGCCGGTAGTGTGACAACGGTTGGTGTGATCGACCCTGAACCGGTGATGACAACGCTGCTCGCGCTGATCTGGGTTTCGCCGAAGAACTCGGCCACCGTGCCGGTAACGCTCACGGCGTCGCCGACATTGACGTCCACAATTGGCGAGAATTCGAAGACGAATAGGCCGTCCGATGTCGCTGCGTTGCCGTCGCCAGCCGCGTCTTGGATGTAAAAACCGCGCAAGTTGCGGGTCATATCGGCATCGGCGTCTTGGAAATCACCGGTAACAATGCCGTTTACCGTAACGGTATTCCCGACTTCGGGACTGGTACGGCCGCTGCCCTGTACCGCGGGGATACTGAGCGTCGGAGCCGCTGCCGAGCAGCCGCTAAAGCGCGTGCCGTCGATCAGTGTACCGGGCGAGAAAAGGGCACCGGCCGCACCGCTCGCCCCGGCATGCGGCGCCAAGCCGCCGCTGAGATCGGGGTCGCGTGTCAATGACTGGTTGTCACCGCCCTCGCTGCCATAACTAGCGGTAGCAATGAGTGCCGCCGAGCCATCAAGAAGCTCGATCGAATCGCCACCGTTGTTCAAGCCGAGAAAACCGGTGCTGGCGGTTTGTACGACACTGCCACCGAAATCGCCGACCGGCGTCGACCCGCCAAACACGACAATCGCGCAGCCGTCCGCCACTGTCGTTCCGGCAGGAAACGCGTGGCGCAGCCCAACCGCGTCGTTGATAACCCACCCACTTAGGTCGAGATCAGCGCCGGAAACGTTAACGAGTTCGATGAACTCGTCCTCAGAACTGTCGCGAACACCATCGTTGTTCGCATCGCCGGAAAGGTCCGCTGCCGGGTCCGCGAGGAACTCATTGATGACCAACGCGCCGCTAGGCGTGGGCGGCGGTGGCGGGGTCGCTGACAGCGGATACGGCACGCTAGCCGTCGCGTTGCTCGTCGCCCCATCCAACGCGTTAGGTCCGCTAAATGTCCAGTTGGCAAAGACAAACACAGGACCGTCCGGGCCAGTGGTACCAATGCGCTTCGCCCAACCATCTGTGTATTCCCAAGGCTGGCTGGTCCCATCGATGTCGATCTCGCCGAACGTGTCAATAACAACGCCGTCGCAGAATAGCTCGACCGCATCATCGCCATTGATTGAGGCCGCGTTAGTCGACGTGTACGTCGGATCAAACCCGAAAAAGGCATTGAAATTCGTCGCCTCAGTGGCGACGAACACAACATCCCCAGCCGCGAGCGCGACGTTAGGAAAGGTAAACTCTTGACCATCGGTACCGCCGCCGTTGTTAGCGGCACCGACGCCGCAGCGCGATAAATCGGCAATCACGTTAACCGCCTCAATTTCAATGGCTTTCGGCAGCCCACCGGGTAGCGGGCCATCGACAACGCCCGCAATCCTGAGATCCTGGGCAAATGCGCCAACGGAGACTAGTGCAAACGCACCAGCGATCAATCGAGTCAATTTCATTAGTTTCACGGCCTAGCTATGATGAAGCGGCAAGGCTATCGGCGAATTGCTACCGGTCGATGACGCCTTGACGACGACTGTGTGACAGTCGCGGAGCCAGCATGAAATATCCGGTCGGTAGAGACGGTCTTCTGGATCGAGTCGGCGCGGCAATAGTCCGTCTGACACATAAGAAGCGACAAGTAGGGGGGAACGAAAAATGCAGCGCATAGCGATCGCGAAATGGGAGGGGCTCGCCGACAGGGAACCGGCGTACGCGCTTGTTGGCGAGGTTGACCTCGTGGTTGTGCGCTTCGAAGACGAGGTGTCGGTGCTGTACGGCCGTTGCCTGCACCGCGGCGCACTGATGGCCGACGGCTACGTCGACGGCGAGAACCTAATGTGCGGCCTGCACGGGTGGGACTATCGGCTCGATACTGGCGTCAGCGAATACAATAACGCGGAAGCATTGCACAAATTCTCAGCCTGGGTGGACGAGGGGGATGTCGTCGTCGATGGCGACGAGATAGAAGCGTGGGCTAACGACCATCCCCAGCCATACGACCGCGACGCCTACCAAGGGCTCTACCAAGACCCGCACGGCACCGATGCCGAGCCGCACGTGAATTTGATTCGCCAGCTCGCCAACGACGGCCTCAGCAAGACCGGACACCATGGCCCATCGAGCGCCATGGGCGTCGCCCGTACCGAGTTACCGACATGGGATGATATCCAGTTCAATGTCGCCCAACTGCACAGGATGCCGCTGCTCGATGAGGACCCGGTGGGCACCGACATCGTCATCGGCCCTAATGCGAAAAAACCGCTGCGGCTTGAGATACCGCTGTTTGTATCCGACATGAGTTTCGGCGCGCTGTCGGAAGAAGCCAAAACGGCGTTGGCCACAGGCGCCGAGCAAGCGGGTACCGGCATTTGCTCCGGCGAAGGCGGCATGTTGCCTGAGGAACAAGCCGCCAACAGTCGCTACTTTTACGAATTAGCGTCGGCCCGGTTCGGCTTCTCGTGGAACAAAGTCCAGAAGACGCAAGCGTTTCACTTCAAAGGCGGCCAAGGCGCGAAAACCGGTACCGGTGGTCATCTGCCGGGTGAGAAAGTCGACGCCAAGATTGCCGAAGTCCGTGGCCTCAATGTCGGGGAGACCGCTATATCGCCAGCGCGTTTCCCTGACTGGGACTCATTGGAGCAACTGCGCGACTTTGCGGACGAGGTACGCGCGCAAACCGGCGGGATTCCAGTGGGCTACAAGCTATCGGCGCAGAGCATTGAAAAGGACATCGACGCCGCTCTTGAGGTCGGTGTCGACTACATCATCCTAGACGGTCGCGGTGGCGGGACCGGTTCGGCGCCACTGATTTTCCGCGACAATATCTCGGTTCCCACGATCCCTGCCCTCGCCCGAGCACGGTTACATCTTGACCGGGCTGAGCGTCGCGATGTGTCGCTGATTATTACTGGCGGGCTTCGCGTCGCCGAAGACTTTGCAAAAGCGATGGCGCTCGGCGCCGACGGAATTGCCGTATCGAACGCGGCTTTGCAAGCGATCGGCTGCCTCGGTATGCGTGCTTGCCATACCAACAATTGCCCGGTGGGTATCGCGACGCAAAAAAATCATCTGCGAGCCCGCCTCGTCGTGGATCAGGCAGCTGCACGGCTTGCTCGATTCTTTGGCGCCTCGGTCGAACTGATGCAGGTTTTGGCGCGGGCCTGCGGTCACGATCATCTCGGTAAATTCACGCTCGACGATCTGACGACATTCGATCGGTCGATGGCGGAGTTAACCGGTATCGCCTACGGCGGTGTTTGGGGGCGCGGCTAATGAGCCTCGTCCTTGGCGCGTACTTCGGCATCGGTTTATTGTTCGCACTAGCGTTCATCGTTCGTGGCGTTAGCGCGATCGATCCAGGCGCTCGCGGCAGCAGTGTCGCATTCCGCTTGCTATTGATACCGGCTGCGACACTTTTGTGGCCGCTCTTGGCCGCCCGCTGGTTGCAGAGCACAGGGCAAGCCTCATGAAACGCCGGCATCGGGCTGTTCATCATGTTGCGTGGTTATTGCTACTGCCAGCGCTAGCGCTATTGCTCATCGCTGTCATTCCGACGGCAGAGGTTGCTGATCGCGGTTCCAATGAATCACTGCCGGGCGACGTTGCAGCCGGAGAGCTGCCATGAGTCACGGTTACGTTACGGTTCAATGGAATCGTCGTAAGGTCTGGTACGACGCCTTGTTGTGGCTAGGGATCGTTGCGTATCTGGCTATTTACGTCGTCGTAAGTGGTGCAACCAACAGCGGCGCCGACGCATTGTCCGCCGAGATCATCCTGATTCGCGCTTTGGCCTCGTGCGCGTTCGTGCTATTGACCGTCATCCTGTGTATCGGCCCACTCGCCCGGTTGAATCGGCGCTTCTTGCCGCTGCTGTACAACCGGCGTCATCTCGGTGTTTCAATGTTCATCGTCGCCCTCGCCCATGCCGTCTTGGCGACGCTCTGGTACCACGGCTTTGGTATCGTTTCACCACTCGAGTCGTTATTCGCATGGCCGGCTGAGATCAACACCTTCGTGGATATCCCGTTCCAGCCGATCGGCGCCATCGCTCTCGTGATTCTGCTATCGCTGGCGGCGACCAGTCACGACTACTGGAATGCCAATCTCGGCGCACCGCTATGGAAAGCGCTGCACATGCTCGTCTACGTCGCGTATGCCGCCGTGCTGGTCCATGTCGCACTAGGCGCCCTCCAGGAGTCGAACACCGGCTTTAGCGCCGATATGGTCGCTGGCAGTCTGTTTATTGTTGGTGGCTTACACATCGCGAGCGCGCTACTAGCCAGTGGGGCGACTTCAAAAAAAGCCGAAGAGTCTTGGGTTAGCATCGGATCTTGGCGGGACCTTGCTGACAACCGTGGCATGACCGTTGCGATCGGCGGTGCCGAGCGTATCGCCGTTTTTCGTTACGAGGGCTACAAGATCGCTGCTGTCAGTAATGTCTGCCGGCATCAAAACGGGCCACTCGGCGAAGGTCGCGTTATCGATGGTTGCATTACCTGCCCATGGCACGGCTTTCAGTACCGGCCGGAAGACGGACGCTCACCGCCACCGTTCACCGATAAGATTGCAACGTATGACGTGCGCATCGATGGCGATCAAGTCCTTGTTAACCCGGCACCATTGCCACCGGGTACAGCGCGACCGGTAGCGATCATCGAGGAGGCCGCCCATGTCGTCTGAGCAACAAGACTTCTATGTCGGTTATCTACCGACGCCGGCCACTCTTGCGCGTTGGTATCGGGTCTTCGTACCGGTGTTGATCCTCGCGGCGGCCAGTTTCGGCTACTGGCTAGCGGGCTCGCAGCAAGCGGCGGGTACCGGCACGTGGGCTTACGGTCAGTCCCGTACCGTGAGTGGTCGATTGGTGGCGACACCGTACCCGCATGTCGTCACGCCCACCGGTGAATCGGTGTTACTGGTGCGTGAAGGTAAACTCGGTGTCGATGACTGGGCGCAGCCCAACGATGGCCGCATCGTTGCCGTCACCGGTTATGCCATTGAACGCGGCGCTTGGCACATGCTGGAGATCGCTACCGAGTCCGCGATCGACGTCCAAAGCGATGCCGCCATCGACGTGGTCGTACCGACCATACAGCTATTCGGCGAACATACGCTTAGCGGCGAGATCGTCGATTCGAAGTGCTTTCTTGGTGTTATGAAGCCTGGCGATGGCCTCGTCCATCGCGCCTGTGCCGAACTCTGCATTCGTGGCGGCTTACCGCCGATGCTGGTGGCGGCGTCACCGGACGGCGAACGTGCAGGCTATTTACTGATTGCTCCCGATGGCAGTAGCGCCAAAGCGCTGGTCGCCGGCAGTGTTGGCATTCCGGTAACAATCACCGGGACTGTCAGTGAGGTTGGCGCATTGCGTTACCTGACGATGGCCGACACCACTATCGAGGCATTAGCACTCGCTACGAACGACACCGGCGACTGGTGCGCTTTGCCGGTTGCTGGCGGTTAGTAAGGGCTCGCCTCGATCTCATTAATCCAAAACTCGGGCGCTTCTTCGTCGATAAGCGGCGCGATCGTTTGCATCGCTTCATCCTCAGCCCAGAGAAAGTCGCCGAAGGCGATCGGTACGATGTCGATGAATCGCCCGGTTCCCGCCGCCATCGCATTCGCCAAACGGTAGCGACTGTCCACCGTATTCATCGCTTCAATCGCTCGATACGCATTGACAATGGCACGAGAGTCAGCCGGATCCAGGTACGCGAATACCGACGCATTCACCGCTGTGTCGTAGGCCGCCGTCGTCGTTTTCGCCGTGCCAAAGCCGCGGTACGCATACGGCACGGGCTCCAGCCCTTGTTTCTGCGCATCACGGTCGGCAATCATCTTGGGCAGCAACGCCAGATGGTACTGCCGCGCCTTGACCAATTCGGCGTAATTGTTGCCGAGCTCGTCAAGCATACTGCGCCGACTCTCAGCGACAAACTCGCCGCGCTCCCGATCTTCGTACCATTCGCCGACCCAGAGTCCGAGAACGACACCAAAGACAATAGCAATGACCTCGAACAGGACGACGCCCAGCGAGCGCTTCACGTAAACGGAATCAGACTTTTCCATGCTGGTACGACTCAATCACAACCCCACACCAGGGTACACGCTATGCGGGGATCAGGTCGTCAACGCACGCGCACTTGCAAGATCAGTTGGAAACTCGGGTTGGCGCCTGCGCTGGCACCGGTCATCGTACCGCTGGGTTGGATGCGAATGGCGGTTATCGCGGGGTCGAAGCCGGCGGCATCCGGGGCCGGCACGTGATCGTACGGCGGCGCGCCACCCGGGTTAGAACTGAACGTTACGTCCGCCCCAAATGCGTAACTCAAGCCGCTAGGAACCGCACCGTCGACGAACCGAATGGGATCGGTACTCGCCGTATCGACAAACAACTCCACTCGCTCGGAGAGGATGTCCTCAATCAGCAGCGTCCCCGCGTCAACATCGCCCGCCCCTTCATTGGTAACCGAGATGGTGTACTCGGCGATCGATCCGGGTATGGCGAACGGGTTGCTGGTGCCATTGATCGGATCGAAAATCGTCTGCGACACTTTCGCGATACGAAGCGCTGGTAACGGTCGCGTCTCCAGGCAGACATCGTCGACGTGCCAGAAATCGAACGGCGCGCCGGACCCCGCGGTTTGCGTAAAGCGCAGTTGGAAATTGCTGTGCCGACTGGCCACCGGCAATGCGTAGCGACGCACGAACGTCTGACCTGGTGAGCCTGACCCGGCAAAGCGCTCAAGCTCGATCCACGTTGACGTGTCATCAAGGTACTCGATGACAAAATCCTCGATGCCGTCGGGGTTCTCACTGAAACTGTCGGCGCCGCGCCGAACCCAAACGGAAACCGCATCAAAGGTCGGACTGCTCGTATCAACGGTTGCTGTTGTTACGCTTACCGGACCGCCGTTAGTAAACAGACTCGCGCTCGGCGATTGGAACGTCACGCCGCTAACGCCAGCGGACCCAGCACCACTCGCCGCGATCGTCCAGTCGTTCGGAATACCGGAGGTAAACTCCTCGCACTGGCCAACACCCCACGACGGCGGCGGGACGATTTCGGTCAGCAAGATGTCGTCGAAGTGATAGAAGTCGAAACCGACACCTGAGCCATTGGTCTGGCGAAAACGCAACGCCAACGTCCCGTGTAACGCATCGGGCGGCAAAATGATGGTTTCGTTCAGTATCTGGCCGTTAACGCCACTGCCGAGATAGCTGCGCAGCGCACCGAACGTACCATCCGCGCGACGGTATTCGAGTACGAGGTCCTCGCCGGCGTCGGTGTCTTCGCTGAACGCGTCGCTGCCGCGCCGGAACCAGAAAGTGAGCCGTGCCGCTGGCACCGTCGCGTTAATGGATGGGCTGGTCGCGGTAACGGCGCCGTAGCGAGTAAAGCCGCCTCGAGTCGGTGAATTGGATACCTCGGGACCGGTCAGGATGCCGGCACGGGTCGCGTTCGAGACGATCCACGGCGCGATACTGCCGCGCTCGAAGTTGTCGCTGAAAAGCGTGTCGCCCGGCGCCGCGTCAAGCGGCCCGGCTAACGCCAATAGCCAACAACCGACGAGCACCGCCAAGCGGTGCCGCGTTGGTATGAATCCCGACATCTATCAATCGCTTAGTGCGTCCCAAGCGAGAATTTTAGGTAGCCCGTCTGCGGTCCGGCGGGACTTCAGTCACAGTCGATCGCCTAGTGACTTACCAATAATCGGACAGTGAGACACGCGTCACACTACGGACGCCCACGAGGCGATGACCAGACAACCCGGCCAATCACCTGCGACCAAGGCAGCGCGCCGAGCTGCAGGCCGACGTCGTGCTGCGGGTTGTCGCCGCGGACCGTAATGCCATCCCGGTCGGCGGAGTTGACGCGCTTGATCAACAGTCCAAGCGCGGGATGATTGAGTAAAACGACACTGCCGCTACCGAGGAATCGCCTCGGCAACGGCAGCGCTAGACAGACATCGCCATCGTTAAACGATGGCTGCATGCTGTTGCCGCGCACGCGAACGAGCCGCGGGCGCACGAATCGTTAGCCGAGTTTCGGGTAAACGACCTGTTCGCTCGGCGGGTACGGGCACTCTGCGGAGAACGTATCGACAGCTTTGGTCGCCCAGAACGAGGCCGCAAACTCGTTCACAAGCTCGAGTAATTTGACGCCGTTGGCGCGATCGATGTGCTGTTTGCAGGCGGAACCGGCCAACATAATGTTGTGGACCAGTGCGTGCGTCTCTGGATACTTCTCGAACTGCGGTGCTTTGAAGTAATCACCCCAGATAACGCGAACTTCCGCTTTCACTTTCTCAGCATGAATCTCTTTCTCACGGACCAGGCGTGACAACTGGGCGTGGTCAGCGAGGCTCGGCGAGTCCTTGGCGCCAATCTCAGCGATGAGGTCGAGCAGCCGAATAACGCTAAGAGCAGCGATTTGGGCGGTCGATGGGTCGTAAATTTTGCAGGGGATGTCGCAGTGCGCGCTGGCGGTATCAAGATCCAGCGAATCAATTAGGCGGCCGATCATCGGTGTTCTCCTTCGGTGGTCGGGGCAAAGCGGGGGGTCGCTACGCCGAGCGTTGTCGAGGTGTCGTCCAAACGGCAGACCGCGGGTCGCCGCCAAAACAACACCGCGCAAGCTTAAGGGGGTCGGTTACGTTCGGCAAGGCCGATCGCAGCCGTGAAAGCTGCGTCGAGATGCGGTAAAACTAGGCATAAATAAGATCCACCGACGGGGAAAGAACACGATGTTCCGATCTTTCAGCATCGCCATCGCGCTGCTGTTCGCGGCGCCGTTTGCGAACGCTCAATCACCGGCCGATATTCCAGCGGCCCACTTCGCCGAGTTGCCCGGCTTTACCGGTGCCAAGTTGGCCCCGGACGGTAAGCATCTCGCTTACCTTTATCCCATTGAGGGTCGCTGGTTCTTGGTCGTTAATGAGCTCGAGACACAAAAGAATTTTCGAATTCCACCACCGGGGAAACTCGATTACCGCTGGTTACGTTGGGTCAATAACCATACGATTGTTTATTCCCTGGGTTTTTCGGCCGAGCGCAACCTCACCGAGACAACAGAAACTCGGTTGATCGCCTTCGACATCAATACCAAAGAAAACAAGGCGATTATTATTCCGGCGGAAAAAACCGGTGGCGTCGGTAGCCGTACGGCTCGCGAGAAATACGCCAACGCGCAACTCCAAGACGATGTGATCGATTGGCTGCCGGACGAGCCGTACCACATTCTGGTCGCGCTCGACGAAGATCAAGACGGTACCGACGAGGTCCGTAAAGTCGATGTTCGCACCGGCAAGTACAAGATTGTGCAGCGCTGGGCCGGTGGCGTGCAGTACTACATGACCGACCAAAACCACGATGTCCGCGTAGCCTGGGGCATTAACAGCATTGAAGACTACACGCTCGCTATCCAGACAACCGATGGTGAATGGGTAAACCACAACTCCTCCGAGTGGCGCCAACAGGGTTGGTTTCCACAAGGTTTCTCCGAAGACCCGCAGCTGCTCTACATGGCCGGTCGCAATGACGAAGGCCGAAGCATTTACGCCTTATTCAATACCGATACGGGCGACATTGGCGATCCGATTACACCGGAAGCGAATGCCGACATGGGCGCGATCATTGAACATCCGTGGACTGGAAAACCATTTGGGATCGGCTATTCGACGGATTCGGGTAGCAGAATTCATTTTCTAGACGAGAAGTTTGGCGGCCTGTACAAGGCGATCGGTAAAGCGTTACCCGGCACTTCTAACCGTATCGCGAGCGTCAGCGCCGATGAACGTAAAGTCGTTGTCGTGTCCAGTAGCGAGCGCGAAGCCGGTATGGTTCTGATCTGGGACCGAGACGCCGGCACGATGGATCCATTCGGCTGGTACTACCAAAAACTAGACCCAGAACAAATGAGTCCAGTACGCGCGGTCAGGTACGAGGCGCGCGATGGAACCTCGATCCCGGGTTTCATGACAGTCCCGCTCGGTACCGATGCGAACAATTTGCCGGCCGTCGTGTTGCCACACGGCGGACCCCATGCCCGTGACGATGGTAGCTTCGATTATCTTGCTCAATTTCTGGCTTCACGGGGTTACCTCGTTCTGCAACCAAACTTTCGCGGTTCTACCGGTTACGGTGCGGCCTTTGAAGCAGCCGGTCGTAATCAATGGGGCGGGATCATGCAGGACGATGTCGATGACGGTGCGCAGTGGCTGATTGACGAGGGCTACGCTGATCCAGATCGAATCGCGATCGCTGGTTGGTCGTATGGCGGTTACTCAGCGGCCATGGGGCTCATTAAATCTCCACAGCTTTACCAATGTGGGGCTGGCGTCAACGGTGTTTACAACCTGCCGCAGGTCATCATCGATGATAAAAAGTACATCGGGGGATCTACGTTGGTAGCTAGCATCGGGCTGGACGGCGAGCGCTCGAAAGCTGTCTCACCGGTACACCGGGCCGAAGAGATCACAGCGCCGTTTTTGATTATCCAGTCGGAAGATGATGTCAATGTGCAGCCGTATAACGCCACAGACTTGGCGAAGGCTCTCGAGCGCCGCGACTCGCCTCACAAGCTGGTCGTGGTTCCACGTGGTGGTCACTCGATGTTTGACGCGGCGTCCCGAGAAACGGTGCTGGTCGAAATGGAACGGTTCTTGGCGGGTTGTATCGGCGGTAGCTAGCGATTGACGTCGGCGGTCCGGTTGAGACCTGGCGCTGTAAGGCTAGCGCCGTCGAACGCCGCCAACAACGCATCACCGAAACCGAGCTCAAGCAGTTCGCTGTCGTCCGCGGCAGCGAACTGCGTGTAGCGATCGCCAAGCTTGGCGAGGATCTCTAACGTACCGACGGTGTAAAGACGATCGTCAGCGAGCGGCTGGCCGGCAACCATTGCAGAGACCAAACGCTGACCAACGGGCTGACTCAAATCGTAGCTGAGCGTCAAACCAGAGACCTGCAGGAAGCCGCGTTCCAGCGACAAACCTTGCTCCAGAATCTCTCGGAGTACGGTCCCTCGCAGGGTCAGACGCGCGACTTTATCCTCAAACGGGAACGCGTCGAGCAGGTCGACCTGGCGAACATCGCCCGTTGCTATATCGCGGCGTAAAGCCCCCGATGGCATCAAGCCAATGTCAGCATCGGCCGCCTGTCGAACCACGTCGGCAAACGCGTTGCCCATCGACGATTCGGCGTTGTAACGCCGTGTCAGCGCGCCATCAAGCTCACCAACGACTTCGTAGACGTTGGCATGTTGGGCCCGGTAGTCGGCTAAACGGGCAGCCACGACTGCGTCGGGTTGCAATTCATCGGCGTTAACGACGACGAGTCGACCCGACTCAAAGACCGCTCCTGTCTCATCGACAACGAACTCGAGAACGCCGAGGTGCTGCGCCTGCCCATAGGTTTGCATAACGACGGTACCTGTCTTCGGGTGTACCAGCGGATCGCGGGTACCGGCGTCCGTATGGCCAGCGAGAATAGCGTCAACACCCACCACCGCTCCGGCCAGCGCGACGTTCTCGGCATTGCCGCGTTGAATCGCAGCATCGGCTTCATCGTCGGTTTGCATCGGTGCCGTCTGGCCTTGGTGTGCCAGAACGATAACGATGTCACAGTCGTCGCGTAGACGCTCGGTCCAATGCTGCACGACAGTGACAGGGTCTTTGACGTCAACGCCAGCAATGTTGGACGGAATCAACGCGGTCGCCGCATCCTCTCCCAATACGCCAATCACACCGACCCGGACACCGCCACGCTCGATAATCGTGTACGGCTTGGCGTAGGGATGCGACGTGCCGGCATAGAACAGGTTCGACCCTAGCACCGGGAACGGTACGCGGTGTTGCTGCTCGGCGAACACTTGCCAGCCGTATTCGAATTCGTGGTTGCCAACTACCATCGCGTCGTAGCCCATCAATCCGAATAGATCGAACGACACGGCACCGTGTGTCAGTCGCGCTAGCGTACCGGTAAAAATATCGCCGGCGTCGAACAAGAAAAACACATCCGACTCAGCACGCGTTTGCTCGATCAGCGTGGCTAACTCGGCAATGCCACCGATCTTGTCAATATCGTCGCGCCAATAGGCATCGATAGGATCGTAAGCGCTCTCAAAATCGTTTGTGAAGGCAATAGTTACCCGTTGGCCTGCCGAGACGGCCATGGGCTGAAAAAGAACAGTGAGTGCGAGCAATAAGAACCGTTGCATAGGGACAGGTTAGCAGGATTGCCTAGCGGCGGCGTTGCCGCGAGACCCATGCGAAATGGCGCTGCAAGGCGGGGTCCTCTTGCAACAGCTCCGGCGTATTGAGATACCGCCCGAGATGCATCTCGCTGTACAGTCGATGAATACCGTCATGGCATTGGCGACAGATCATGATGCCGGATGCGAGCGACTCGCGCGTATAGTGCTTTTTGAAGTAAGTACGCCGGTGGAGCTTCTTCGGAATCAGGTGGTGATACGTCAGCGGCATCGTTCGCCCGCAGAGTGGGCACGGACCGCTCGCTCCGCGTTGGCGCTGTTTGACTATGCGCAGGGTCATGACGGGACGCTGAAAAATTCGATCAACCGCGGCGCTATGCTTTCCGGGTGCGTCAGCAACAATGCATGGCCCGTGCCGTCTACCTCGTCGCATTCGGCGCGTCCGATCAGTGTTTGGACCGTATGCAGTTGGTGCTCAGGCACGATCGTATCGTCGCTGCCGCGAATCAGTAGCGCCGGGTGCTCGGTGGTGGCCAAGGCCGCGTAACTGGCGGATTGATCGGCCAGCGCACCATGGCGCAGCAGCGACAACAAGGACCGTCCGAATCCGGGCCGTGCCAACTGCTGGTGAAAAAGGCCGACGAAACGCCCGTCATCGAGCGACTGGTAGCGCTTAGTTCGACGTCGTACGAGCGCCGGAAGAACGACAGTCGGCATCAGAAGTTCCCCTAACCCCGGTGCCGTCACCAGCCGCAGTGCGGGGTTAGGACCAACGAAATCCAGTAATGGGGCCACCAACGCGAGCCGAGCCCCAGGGAGCTGGTCAGCAATAGCGAGGTGTGTCGTAATCGCGGCGCCGAGGGAATGCCCAATTACACCGTGTACTCGGTCGACCCCCAGCGCGGCGAGCAACTCGGCGGTTTGCTCGGTAAACAAGCGGTAGTCGTGGGGTCGCTGTGGGCGCGCCGACGAGCCATGGCCGAAAAGATCGAATCGTAAGCAGCGAAACCCGGCGTCAACCAAAAACGGCACAACGCGGTCGAACTCCCACGCCGGTACGGTAGCGCCATGCACCAACAACAGAAGCGGCGCATCGGGGTCGCCGTCAACGCGGTAAGTCGTATCCCCTGCGGAGAGCTGTACCTGCTTGTGAACCGGATCGGCGACCATCGCGAGTCACTGTCGGTATTAGGAGACGTCGATGTTACCGGACGGGCGTTGCTCTACCCATCGGTCTAAGCTCGACGAATGGACGAGTCGACGCCCGCGAACGAGAATCCGAAAACAGCGAGCTGGCTGCCGCCCACGACGATAGAGCTCAGCCTTCCAGACTCAGAAATTAGCCTCACACCCAGTTTTCTTGCGGCTGACGACGCGGATAAGCTGTTGGCTGAGCTGATCAGTGATATCGCGTGGGAGCAACGCGACATCCAACTGTTTGGCAAAACATTTAAGCAACCACGGCTCATCGCTTGGCACGGTGATGCGGGCGCCAGCTACACCTATTCCGGTACGCGCTTCGAACCACGTCCTTGGACCAAGCCGTTGCAGCGTGTTCGCGATGCCGTGAGTACGTCCTGCAAAAGCCCGCTCAACAGTGTTTTGCTTAATCTGTATCGTGACGGGCGTGACAGCATGGGCATGCACGCCGACGACGAACCGGAACTCGGCCCCAACCCGGTGATCGGCTCGGTAAGCCTAGGCGCCGAACGTGTGCTGACCCTGCGTCATCGGTATCAGAAAGATCAACCATCGCGGCGAATTCCGCTGCCACACGGCAGTTTGCTCGTCATGCGCGGGCCGACCCAGCAGTATTGGAAGCATGGGATCGCCAAGCAACGCCGCGCCTGTGCACCGCGTATCAACCTCACGTTTCGCCATATCGTCGGCCTTCCCTGACTGTCATCGCGGTCGCGGGGGAATTTATTCTGTTCGGCTGTAACGTTTTTCTCTTTGGTGCGTATACGGAGTTGTGAACCGCAACACCAATACTGAAATCACTGGGAGAAATACCGCATGAAGACCTTGCTTCGACTCGGTGCCGGCCTTGGACTGGCACTGGGTGCGTCGGCTGCTATGGCTGACCGTCTACCGACCTATGAAGTCACCGTAACCAACATTACCCGCGGCCAGACGTTGACCCCGATTCTAGTCACCACCCACAGTCCTCGTATCGCGCTGTTCGAACTGGGCACGCCAGCGAGCGACGAATTGGAGGTGTTGGCGGAGGACGGCGGGACTGGACCGTTTGTCTCGTTACTTGAGGACGCTGGCAATGTCGTCGGCGACGTCACATCGACGGCTGGCCTGTTGGCGCCAGGTGAATCGATCACCATTGAAATTGAAGGCAACCCATGGCGCCATGTGCTTAGTACAGCAGCCATGCTGATTCCCACAAACGACACTTTCTTCGCCATCGACAGCGTACGCTTGCCACGGTACGGTCAAAAAACGGTGTTTGCACAAGCGTATGACGCCGGTACCGAATTTAATGACCAATCCTGTGCGAATATGCCGGGCCCACGCTGCGGCGGTGAAGGCCTCAGTGCTGGCGATAACGAAGGCGACGAAGGCTATGTCTACGTCAGCAACGGCTTTCATGATCTGGGCGACACAGACGCCAATGGTTTCGAAGTGCTTGGACCGGCTGTTTATGACTGGCGTAACCCGGTGGTCAAAGTCACGATTAAACGTACCTATCGCCGTTACTAAAGTAAGTTGGCAGGCTCAACACTGTTACCCACAAATCGGGATGGAGCGCTGGCGACAGCGCTCCGTCCTCGGCGTGGTGAACATGTGACGGCAGCGACAACGACGCGGTACAGTGCTGACGAGAAGCGCTGGTCGGCTTGGATGCGTGCGGCGCAGCAAGGCGATAAGGAGAGTTACGAGCAATTGCTGCAAGAGCTGAGAGCGGCCATTGCCGATTACTTGCGCTCGCGCTTGGGGCAAGCGGAGTTCATTGAGGACATAACCCAAGAGTGTTTGCTCAGCATCCATACCGGGCGGCAAAGCTACGACAACAACCGGCCATTTCGGGCCTGGCTGTTCGCGATAGTCAAACACCGTACGATCGACTTTCTGCGCCGGCAGCGAGGCCCATGGAGCGCCGCGGTGGTTTGCCACGAGGATCCGGGCAGTCTGCTGGCGCCGGAATCTCTCGATACGGTATGTGAGGCAAGCACACTGCTTCGCCAACTGAAGCCCAAACAACGCGAAATTATCGTGTTGATGAAGTATTTTGGCCTCAGTGCAGAGGAGTCCAGCAAACGACTCGGTATCACCGTCACGGGCGCCCGAGTACGCTTGCACCGTGCACTGAGTGAAACAAGGCGCTTGTTGCAAGCCGACCAACTGGAAATGTCATGAGCAAAGACGACTTGATTGACAGCCTTGTCGCCGATCTGACCCCGGTAGATAAGCCGGTGCGCGCTGCCCGACGAGCGATGCTCTGGTGGACGAGCGCCATGGTGGTCACGACGATAGCAATGACTTTCATTGCCCCGTTTCGCAGCGGCTTTGTCGAGCAACTGGTTACAGCGCCACGCTATGCACTAGAGATTTTCGTTGGCTTTTTGACGGCCGCTCTACTCGCCAGAGCGACGTTCGAACTCGCTGTTCCCGATGACAACCAGCAACGCTGGCACGTGCGTATCGCGGTGATCATCACGGCGGTTTGGTTACTGCTGCTGGTAACCGCTTACTGGTCACCGGTATTGCCGCCGTCGATGGCCGGTAAGCGGCCACACTGTTACGCCGAGGTTATGGCGTTTGGCATCCCGCTGACAATGATCGCGCTGGTGCAGCTACGCTCCATGTACGTGTTAAACCCGCTACGCGCGGGGGTCACCGCAGGTCTTGCTGGGGGTATTGTTCCCGCCTTCTTGATGCAACTCGCTTGTATGCATGACCCGTGGCACATATTGACGCACCACATTGCACCGCTGCTGGTCACGGCCACAGCCGGTGCCATTGGCGGGCTGCTTTTATTGCGCAAGCGCGAGTCGCTAACGGACCAACGCTAGACCAAAAAAAGGGTCGCGCGGGGCGACCCTTGCGGTGTTGACGGATGCCCAGACGCTAGAGCACCGCCGATTGCGGTCAACGCGTGCGGATTCGTTCCGCCCATGTCGCTTAACGGCGATAGCACGTCGGTGAGACCGAAGGGTTGCAATACGGCCATCAGCACGAGGATGGTTAGCACAGCCCGAATGTGCGCCATAATCGGGCCGGCGAAGTCGGTAGACGTACCATGATGTCACCCCATTGTCTTGACGCTACGCGCACTCGCCTCCTCTAGACGCGTAGGTGATGCGCATTTGGAGCAATGACGTGTCGCGCGACCGAAAGGCCGCAAAGACATTTGTAAGGCGCGAAAACGGGGCGCTAACGGCTTGGCCGTGTTGTCGCCAACATCGCCGCTACAGCCGGTTTGTGCTTGTCGATCTCAGCGTCATCAAGACCTTGCAATTCATACGGCAGAACAAGCCAATCGTCGGTGTCGTGTAGGAAGTAGTCGGGAAACCGACCGCTGCAGTTGGCCGCCGGTTTGTTCCAGATCGTTGCGACACGAACGTCCGCCGGCATGTTGCGCTTCAAGCGGTACTCCAGCCGCTTCCTGACAACCGATAACGTCAAGCCCGAACTGCAGACGTCGTCAACCAGCAAAAGACGGTCGTCGTGGCTTAGGTTTTCTAACAGGTACTGCGTACCGTGCACCCGAATATTGGCAGCCGGATCCTCGACCATCCGCGCATACTCGGGCAGACCGCTGTATGAGGTGCGCAGCGCGATATGGTTCGTCTTTACGCCGAGATGCTGCAAACACTCTTGGACGTAGATGCCAACAGCACTGCCGCCGCGCCAGAGTCCAACGACGAACGTGGGCCGAAACCCGTCGTTGTAAATTGTGACGCCGAGACGAAAGGCATCGTTCAACAAATCTTGCTCACGAATGAATCGTTTAGTCACCGGTCATCCTTTCTACGCGCCAAGCTTGCAGCGATTACGTTGTCGTAGCACAGTGCGGCCATGAGCGACAAAGTGTACCTCGACGCCCAGGATTTGCTTGACGACGCGTTTCGCCTAGGCGCGGCAGTCGTCGAGTCCGGCTTTCGGCCCAGCTTTATTCTTGCGCTATGGCGCGGCGGTGCCCCAATTGGTATCGCGGTCCAGGAGTATTTGGCTTATCACGGCATTGAGACCGACCATATCGCAATCCGCACGGCCCACTATGCAGCGGCGATCGATGAAAGCGCCGACCGGGTTGAGATCTATGGAATTAGCTATCTCTTAAAGAACATGACCCACGAGGATCGCTTGTTGATCGTCGATGACGTGTTCGATACCGGGCGCACCGTGGACGCCGTTATTAAGCACCTTCAGGCCAAGGCACGACGAAACACGCCGGCCGATGTTCGTATCGCGGTGCCCTATTACAAACCAACTCGGAACAAGACCGAGCGAGTACCGGATTACGCACTCCATGAAACGACGGCGTGGATCAAGTTTCCGCACTCGCTCGAGGGCCTGAGTCACAACGAGATCCGCCAGCACCGTCCAGAACTTGCCGTCATTTTGGCAACAGCGAAAACGGAGTCGTAGCGCGGCCCGTCGCGTTAGCAACAGGCAAAAAAATACCCGCCACAAGGGCGGGTATTTTCCGGTTAGTCTGGTCAGGCTAACCGCTGTTCAGCAATCCAAAGCCATCTTAGGCACGCGCCTTCCGGCGCCGAGCCGCAGCAGCACCGAGCAAGCCAAGGCCGAGCAGACTCAGCGTTGTTGGCTCAGGAACCGCAACCGGGTCTTTGGCGCCCCGAATGAAGCCGCCAATACCCTTAGTGTCCTTGCCAGGACGGGTGACGGTCCATTTGGTAAGCGGTCCGAACAGTACATCTATGTACAGATTCGGTCCCGGTGCGAAAAAGTTGAATCCACCGTCGAGCGACAAGAAGCCAGTACCAATTAGCGTCGGGCCAGCAACAATCATGCGTCCAGTAGCACGAGCCGTGCTGCTGTCGATGTAGATGTTGCCGAAGCTGAACGCGAACCGGGTCAACTCAGATCCGAGGATCGAGCCGTCGGCAGCCGCCGCTGCTGTGGTTTCCATGTAACCGCCGACGATATCGCCGTAAGCCAAGCCGATTTTGTGGCATTTGACCTGACACTTACCAACGTAGTCGTAAGTAATGAGCGATGCTTGCGCCGATGTGGCCAGCGCAGCGGTTAAGAAAAGAGCAGCTAAAATTTTCTTCATGTCAGTTGCCTGAGGATTTGGTTGCTGAACGGGAATGTATAAGCAATCGCTGTGCCAACCGTCATTTTTTTATAATAAACAATACTTTAGATGAATTTGGATTGTCGTTGAGGCGCTCGACTGTAACGTAATCCGACAACCGCGATGCTCGTTTCGTACAAACACCGAAAAATCACCCGTCGAAGCGGCACAATTACGTTGGTAAGTCGGATTTTTTACCACCATAGACACGCAATAGGAGCCAAAACAATTTCTCGAGATCAGGGACTTAGCGAACTGCTTCGCAAGGAAGAACCGGCTTCTCCAGGGCGCCGACGGTGGCTTGCCGCCGCCGCGCGAACCGTCGGATATGCACCCTTCGCGGCACTGGCGCCGACGGGGCTAATCCCCGTTGCGTTGGCCGAAACACCTGCGGACACGGTGTTGGCCACGAAACCGGGGTTGCGACTTCTCAATGACCGCCCGCTGAATGCCGAAACACCAGCACATTTGCTCGCCGACCCCGTTACGCCAACCGAGAGACTGTTCGTCCGCAATAACGGCATTCCACCGCAGAACATCGATGCTGCGGATTGGCAGCTCGAGATTGCCGGCGAAAGCTGCCTTAGCCCACAAACGATCAGCCTTGACGCGTTGAAACGCGAATTTCGCTCGGTAACGCTACATCTGCAGCTCGAATGCGGCGGTAACGGTCGCGCTGAATTTAGACCGCGCGCCTCGGGTAATCAGTGGACAACGGGTGCCATCGGCTGCCCGGAATGGACCGGGATCCGGCTGCGCGACGTGCTGAAGAAAGTCGGGGTCCGGGACGATGCTGTTTACGTCGCTTACGAAGGCGCCGATACGCATTTGTCCGGCGATCCGAACAAGTCCGTCATCTCCCGTGGCGTCCCGATCGCGAAAGCGCTTGAGGCTGAGTCGCTGTTGGCCTACGAACTAAATGGCGAACCGATTCCTGCTGTGCATGGGGCACCGCTGCGCTTGGTTTGCGGTGGCTGGCCCGGCTCAGTGAGCGGCAAGTGGCTAAAGCGCCTACTCATCCGCAATCGCGTCCATGACGGCGCCAAGATGACCGGTACGTCTTATCGCGTACCGTGTCGCCCCGTCGCACCGGGCGGTGCAGTCGCGGATGAGGACATGTGCATTATCGAGAGCATGCCGGTGAAATCGCTCATTACCTCGCCGGCGTCGGGCGCGACGGCCCCGGTCGGCCGCGCGTTAACGATCGCGGGCCATGCCTGGGCAGGCGATCGGCGTGTTAAGCGCGTCGAACTCAGCACCGACTTCGGCAGCACGTGGCAACGCGTACGGCTGGACAAGCCGGCCAACCGACTCGCCTGGCAACACTTTCGCGGCCAGGTTGTATTGCCGGTGGCGGGCTATTACGAGGTCTGGGCCCGGGCGACCGATGCGGCGGGTGCTAGTCAGCCGATGCTCGTCCCGGGTTGGAATCCGAAGGGCTATCTCAACAACGCCTGTCATCGCATTGCGGTGCAAGCGGTATGAGAACGCTTGCGGTGTTGCTGCTTAGCGTCGCCGTCACGACGCTGGCGGCCGATGACCGACCGACCGACAGTCGCACCGGACTCGTCATCGACGACGGTTGGGTATTGGTCAACGGCCATTGCGGTGCCTGCCACAGCCATCGCTTGGTAACGGCGCAGCGCGGCGATGCCGAGTTTTGGCTAGATACGATCCGCTGGATGCAGCGCACACAGAACCTGTGGGACTTGCCGGCCGATCAAGAGCAGGCCATCGTCGCGTACCTCGCAAAGCACTACAACGAAACCGAATGGGGCCGCCGACCGGCGCTCAGCCCGACGTTGTTACCGAGCGCCAGCGGCAGCGCGGATCGGTAAGCATCGGGCTACTCCGGCCTCGGATAGGAGACGACACCACGAACACCGGTGCCGGAGCGCCCGAATCAGTTACGGCGAGACGATGAACACGTTGTCGCTTATTTCATCGCCGATGTCGGTGTTACGCCGAATGATGTCGGCGAGCCGCACGCCTTCGACGCGACGACGCTCGGCGTCGCTGAGCGAACGCTCGTACCAAAACCGGTCGCCGTTACGGAGGCGCAGGAATTGGCGACGGACGATCGTGTAGAACAACTCGCCGAGCAACGACCCAGGCAACGCGTCCTCGGCGAGGCCGCCCACCCACGGATCGATGTCGGCCACACTGCCGTAAACGCTCGACAGCCGATCCTGTAGCTCGAGTGACGTGGTCACGTCAGCGAAACTCGCTTGCGGTGCCAAACCGACCGATTCACGCAGCGAGTTGTAGTCTGCAATACCGTGGTCACGCCCCCGCTGAATATTTAGCGCAACCAGATCGAAGCCACCACTCCCCGGCGGACCGAACAGAAAGTTTCGAACATCATCGACGACGAAGACATCGATGGTTTGACACACCTGTGCCGCAAGACCGCGCAGTAATGGTTCAAGGCCGCCTTGCGCGTCGATCGTGTCCGGCGCGAAAAATGCCTCGCGTAGCGGTAAATCGCCTAGGTCAATCGTATTGCCATTCGCATCCAGACGCCGCAACGTGCCGCTCAACATGCTGTGTCCCAATCGAAAAGCCGCCGTCGAAAACTCGTTCGCTATGCGCGCGTCAAGAGACTCATCGTAACCGCGGTACGGCCCAATCGCAGCAGGACCGAGCAAGAGCGGCAAGAACTCCTCGAATGTGATGATCTGCATTTGCGCGGCAATGAGACGCCGCGCCGCGTTGTAGAGCTCATCGCCGGAGAGCTCTGGCCGCTCGGCCGCGAGCTCAGCGACCAGCCGATTGTGCTCGCGGACGAACAACGTATGCATAACGGTGAGCCCCAATTGCTCGTTGGCACGGACATCACCGGCCAAGAACAACTCGGCCCCATCGCCACCGGCGTTGGCTAAGCCATCGGTATTGAACGGCAATAAGTTACCGGCAGACACTTTGAGACTCCCACTTCCATCAAGTGTGCGCAGTGCTAGCGCCCGATCGATGTCCGATCCGTAGACATGCGACGCATCGATCCAACCCGTGATTTCGTTGATCTGTTGGCGTGGATTAACGGTATCGGTGCCGGTCGCCTCGTCGTACAGCGAGCGGTTCAGCTCCATGACGACACCACCGCGAGCGTTAGGATCGAACCAAGGATCACCGGTCGGCACCGCGATGTTGGCCGGCTCAGCCGGCTCGACACCATCGGTAAGGTCGACGTCGTGGTCGATGAACTGCCCCCACTGCCAAAGAAAATCACTAGCGTTGAGCGGATTCGGCATATCGATCGTTTGCGCGTTAACAGCGTTACTAATCGCTCGAGGATTTGGCCGGCTAGCGCCGGCTAGCGTCGTCACGAGATCGCCATAAGCGACTTCGGCCCAGCGGGCGAGGGGTGTGTGCGCTTGGTTCATAGCGAAATCGCGACGGTTATTGTCGCTACCGTCGAAGCTGCGCTGTCGCTCGGCATCGTTCGGCCGGTCGCCGCGGCGATTGCGTTCGCGGCGGATGTTGAGTACCGGGGACGTATCCGCCTCAGAGGTATCCATTGCGTTATCTGTGGCGGTAGTCGGCGTTGTTATTTCGTCCGCCGGCATGTCTGCGTCGCCGCCGTTTGACCCACAAGCCACTAGTGCCGTGCAGAGCAGCACGGTCGCGGGTGCTGTCCAGAAATTAGGTTTCATCGATTTTGTCTCCAATGACGTGTGTCGAATACACGTAACTGCAACGCCGCATTGCGCAGCGCGCTGACGATGAATCGTGGAGAACCCGTGGAGGTTGAGCGTCGCCGAGAACCGACGCCCAACTATCGATAGCTAGCCGCTGAAAGCGTTAGCGCAGTAGCGTGCCTAGCGCTGGTGCTAGGTAGGCATGGAACAACGGCTTACCGACTGGGTAACTCGACGGGTCGGTCAGGCGTAGTCTTGTCTGAATCTGTAAATAGCCGGCGGAAAAAACGCTTCAGATCGTCGAGTAACATATACAGAGACGGGATCAAGAAAAGTGTTATCACGGTTGCGAACAAGATACCGAAGCACAACGAGATAGCCATTGGTATGACCCACTGAGCCTGCACGCTCTTTTCAAAGATGATCGGTAACAGACCGAGTGATGTTGTTAACGATGTAAGGATGATAGCGCGGAACCGGGCGGCACCTGATTCCAATACAGCGTCGTAAATCGAATGACCGGCCGCGCGGGCTTTATTGATGAAATCCGTCATGATCAGGCTATCGTTAACAACGACGCCCGACAGCGCAATCAATCCGATGATCGAGAACATCGATATTGGCTCATTGAAAATCAAGTGGCCGATTACGGCACCGATTAAACCGTACGGTATGACGGACATGATGATAAGCGGCTGCGAATACGACTTCAGCGGCACGGCAATCAACATGTAGATCAATGTCAATGCAGCGACAGCTGCCAGCGTCGCATTCCAAGCAAATTCCGCCTCTTCCTCGGCCGACCCAGTTTTGCGGACGGAAATCGACGGATACCGGGCCGTTATTTCCGGAATAAACTCGTTGGTAAGCTCGTTGATGATCGGGGTCGGTTGCGCAACCTTATAGTCGACATTCGCCGACACCTTAATCGATCGCTCTCGGTCGAGACGCTTGATCGACGTCAATGCCTCATTCAAACGAATGGTTGCGACACTCTCAAACGGTACCTCGGCGCCGGATGGTGTCAGAATTCGCATTTGCCGAAGATTCGCGATACTGCGCCGCTCTTCTTCGGGGTAGCGCACCATCACCTTAATCTCGTCTTTGCCGCGCTGAATTCGTTGCGCCTCTTCACCATAGAACGCTTGCCGAACCTGCTGGCCAAGCAACGTCATCGTAATACCGAGCGACTCGGCCTCAGGTTTGAGCATTAACTCGATTTCATCGCCACCGCCACGGTAGTCCATCTCGAGATCAATAATGCCGCTGTACTCGCGTATACGGTTGTGCAGCATCTCGGCGGCCGGCCGCAACGATTCATAGTCAGGCCCCGTTACCGCAAAACTGATCGCTTTATCACCACCGACGTTCTGACCATCGGTGAACTCAAGCGACTTAACCCCCGGAAGAGGAGGAACGGCATCGCGCCACATGCTGGTTACTTCGAAAATATCCATCGGTCGCGATTCGTCTAGCGGTAACTCGGTAATGATGTTGCCGTTGACATCGCCCTCGGTCCAAACGGCAGCATGTCGAATCGGTCGCATGACACCGGGATTCGCCGCGGTGTACTCATCGGTAGCATCGAATAAGGCTTGCTCTAGCGCTCGCAGCGCATCGTTACGGCGCTGAGGTGATGTGCCGTTCTCCATCTCAAGCTCCGCCATCACATAATCACCGGGAACTTTCGGAAAGAGTACAACCCGCATCGCCCCGCTAAGAATTAAGCCAAACGTCAGGATTAGGGCGGCAACAAACAGCGTTACGGTGATACCACGATTGCGCACCGCTGCGGCCAGCGTTGGCTTGTAACGATTTTGAATAACGTGTTGCAGCCAATGCTGGAAACGTCTCTGGATGCGCTGGAAGAACTTCGTAACCCGTGCGATGGGGCCACCGCGGTACGGCGCAAAGATCTCGTCTTCGTTAACCGGTGCGATATGCGCGTGTGCCAAATGGGACGGCAGTATGAGCTTCGACTCAACCAGCGAAAACAGCAACGACAGACTAACAACAACCGCTACCGCTTCTAGGAACGGAGCGAACAACCCGCCCACAAACAGCATCGGGGCGAAAGCGGCAATCGTCGTAAGTACACCGAAGGTAGCGGCCGTTGCCACACGCTGCGCGCCCGCGACTACGTTGTCGACTGTGTGCCCGTCCGCGCGAATCTTCGTGTAGACGGATTCGCCGATAATGATCGCGTCATCAACGACGATGCCGAGCACTAAAATGAAAGCGAACAGCGAGATGACGTTTACGGTCACTGGCCATGGTCCCAGCGGCATAAACGCGAGCGTGCCAAGAAAGGTCACCGGGATACCGACTATTACCCAAAGCGCCACTTTGAGGCGCAGGAATAGACTGAGTACCAAGAACACTAAAATGGCACCCTGCAGCATGTTCGACAACATCATGTCGAGTCGATCTTGCAGGTAGTGCGCGCGATCTACCCAGACATCGAGGTAGACGCCGTCAGGCATGTCCTTTCGGTATTCCGCGATAAAGTCCTTGATGACGGCCGCGGTCTTCAGCTCATTTTGCTGACCAGCAGCAAGGACCTGCATCGTGACCGAATCGACGCCGTTAAATTGGCCATAGCCGTCGACTTCGACAAAGCCATCATCGATGTCGGCGATATCAGCGACCGTCAAGCGCGTACCGTCGGCAAAAGTCCGCAAGACGATTTGCCCGAAATCCAAACCTCGGTACCGTTGACCCTCGGTGCGCAGCAAGATGTTGCCGCTCTCAGCTTTGATCGTTCCGCCGGGCAAGTCGATCGATGAGGCGCGAATGGCCGTCGCGACATCACTCATCGTAAGGCCGTATTCGCGCAGCGTACGCTCAGGAATTTCGACGCTGATCTCGTAGTCACGGTCGCCAAAATTCTCGACGCTATTGACCTCCGGCATCGACATCAGCGCGTCCCGAAGTTTTTGACCTTGGAGCTTCCGGTCGAATTCGTCGAGATCGCCGTATATCGACACCATGATCACCGGGAACGGCAACTCGCTCTTGTAGATCAAGGGCTTTTCGGCAAGACCAGGGAAAGTCGAGATGGCGTCGACGCGAGTTTTTATGTCGGCGAGTACCTGGTCGATGTCTTTGTCGAGCGAGACGATCGCTGTTACCGACCCAAGGCCTTCACTGGAGGTTGACCGAATCTCGTCGAGACCAGCCACATCTTGGATGGCCTCCTCAACCTTAATCGTTACACCTTCTTCGACTTCTGCCGGCGCGGCGCCCAAATACGGCACGCGGATAGAGACGCGGTTAAGTTCGAAGTCAGGTGTCGTCTGTTTACGAATCGAAATCGACGATACCAAGCCGGCGCCGATAATGATCAACATCAACAGATTGGCAGCAACTGGGTTGTTTGCAAACCAAGCGATAATGCCGTTTCGCGATGGCTCACTCATTTGGCTTCTCCCGACAGCGTCATCGGTTCCGTAGATCTTTCGTCTTCAATCGCATCGCCTAGCAAGCGTACCGGCGATCCATTCAGTGGAGCCTCCAGCGACGTTAAAACCAGTACGTTCTCCGGTATCGACTCAGCCAAGACATACGCGTACTCGGTATCGACGCGAACAATATCGGCTGTGCGGATACGAAGTTCGTTGTTGCCGTCCACCAATAGCAACCGATCATTGCCGCGAACAAGGTACTGCGGGACCTTATAAATGTCGCTCACGGTTACGCCGGAAATACCGGCATTGGTGAAGGTGCCGATCGGCAAAGGGACGCGGTCGGATGCGTCATCCGCGAGCGCATACGGGTCACGAATGCGTGCAACCGCCCAAGTTACGCGATTCGAGTCATCGACGACGCCCTCTGTTCGGACGATCTCCGCACGCCATTCAGCGGGTTTGCCGCGATACGTTCCACGAAGTGTTACGGCAACGGGTTCGACAGACTCGCCATCGACGAGGCTCGCCGCGCCTGGCAACCGAACGAAGCCGAGCTCGGACTCGCTGAGCGGCAGTCGTATCTCAGCGACGTCGGTACCAAAGATCTGGCCAATCGGGGTGCCAATGTTGACGAACTGCCCGATATCTATGCTGCGAACACGGACCATGCCGTCGAAAGGCGCACGGATCACGGTGCGTTCAAGATTGCGACGGGCTGATACCAATTCGGCTTTAGCTGTCTCAAGACCCGCTTCGGCCGAGGCCAACTCAACCTCGCTACGATACCCCTTGGCGCCGAGCTTCTTGATTCCCTCGTACTCTATCTCCCGCTGCTTAAGAGCCGCTTCGGCCCGCTTAACCGTCGCTCGATACACAACGGGATCGATGACGGCCAAGGCATCGCCCTGCTTGAACACGCCGCCAGCGATGAAGTTTGGCGACACACTGGTGACCGCCCCGGATACTTCGGCGCTCAATTGGGTGTCGATCAGTGGGGTTACCGTGCCGCGGCTCGGTATTTGAAACGTGACCGTTTCCGCACTGAGCTCCATGACCTCAACCAGCGGTATGAGCTTTTCCGGTTCGGCCTTGTCCGGCCGTTTGGACGTGCCCATAAGCAATACGGTCAGGACGATAGCGCCGACCAGTATTCCAATGATGATAAGTGCGTTTTTCATGCCGAACAGACACCCGGGGAATGAAGGCTAGCTGATCGATGATTTTATACGCTTTCGCCTGTGAAGACGGCGTGTGTTCGACGATAGCCGCCCGTAAATCGACCGGACGTGTGCTTAGCGCGACCGTAAGGGCATGAAGGGCATGAAAAAAGGCGGCACCCGAGTGGCACCGCGATGTTTGGTGAAGAATTGTCGACTTTAGATGGCGTCTAGAACCCGTAGCCAACAGGGCCATGACCGGGCACGCTCACGTAACCCCGGTTGCCGTCCGAGTTGCCGGCACTGAAGCGTGTTGACCAGAAGTTATCCCCGCTGCCGCCGCGCCCCCTGTAGGCGTTTTGGCGGGCCGCCGCGTACAGATTGACGACCGGCATGGGATTGCCGGCATAACCCGCATTGCCCTGGGCATCGAGCCAATAGGAGCCCACCATGATCGGCGTCCCCAGCATATAGCTCCAGATTAGCCATTCACTTTGCGGTAATTCGCGGCCATTGATGAAGACGTTGGTATTGCCGGATGACGCGGTGGCGGCCGGCGTTCCGAAGTTGTGGCCCGGCATCATGAACCCGAACGCTTGGTGGCCGACAACGCCGTACAGGCCACTCGTCGGGTCATACCAGTAATTGCCCGGTTTTGGTTCGATACCGTATTGACGTGCTAAGGCATTGCGTTCTGTCGTCGAAATGACTCTGCCATTGATACGAACGCCGCCGAGTGCTGCATCTGGCGCCACCGTTGATACCGTACGGCCATTCGAGCGTACGAACGTTAGGTCTTCACTCGCACCCGGTACCGGTTGACCTGCCGGGTCATTGACGATCAATGTGAGCGTCAAGGTTGGGTCGGCGAGCCGCGCCGAACAATCGATCGTGTCGCTGCCATCGTCAACGTCGCCGCGCAACTCGCCGTCGATAATAGTGCCGGTCATTTGCACCGCGCTGCCGTCGGCGTAAATCGTCGCTTGATAGACGCCATCGTTCGGTTCGCTAATCGTCAACACGGCGCTGCCGCCTTGTAGCGAAAATCGTCCTGGGTAGTCGCCCGCCAAGACCGTGCTTGCCCAAAGCGAGGCGCCGACTAGCAAGCCCAAACGCAGTAGCTTCATGGTTTTCTCCTTCGTCCGCCGGCTCTACAACAGCACGGTCAGTATCGAAACGAATCAATCCGCCCACGTGGCTTAAACCGTCGCCATGACCGATTCTGGCGCGGTGGTAACGACGGATCGTGGAGGCCCATAACCGCGCGGTACAAAAAATCCGTGAGTTCGCGCCGACCACCCAGCCGCTGCAACGCCTCGAATGGCAGCAACTCACCCACCGTCACATGAATATCGGTATCAAGCTTGTTACGCACCTCTGCGAGCAGTAACGCCATACGCAAAAACTCAGCGATACTCGATGCGACATGAAATTTGCGGCTATTGCGGCCATGAAAGTGCAGCGGCAACACAGCGGCTCGCGAGTCGCGGATAAGTCGGGCAACGAACGTACTCCACGGCAACTCCTCAACCGGACCGAAACCGAAACGGCGAGTTGCAGTCGAAACGCCGCCAGCCGGAAAAATCAGTACCGGGATGCCCGCTGCAAGCGCATCACGTGCGAGTTTTTTAGACGCGAGGTTGGTGCGGACCGCTTGTCTTGTATCAGCAAAGTCGATGGGCAAGAAGTACGGCGCCAGATCACGGTCCTGGCACAGCGCCGCATTGATCATGACGCGGAAATTACCGCGCAGACGCATGGCCAGATCGCACAGTACTAAACCATCGATGACACCGAACGGGTGGTTCGCCAGCACGACGAGTGGTCCGGTAGACGGAACGTCATCGAGCCCGGCGCCATGCCAATTAACGCGGACCCCGCCGGCCGCAAGTGCGTCGCCAAAGAACTGGCCCGCGTCGAACTCGCGCGACTTTAAGTCGCGGTAGATCTGTTCGACGCGGCGGCGTCCGAACAACACCTCAGTGCTGGTGATCAACCGCCGGCGCAGCCACGAGTCACTGGGCTGCGCGTAGGTGATACGAGGATCGTCAACGACGTAGTCGATGCTGGGGCGCGCATTCCGAGACATAGGATCGCCGTTGTCGGAAGGTTTGATGGCCGGAGTGCACGGTTTATGACAGCTCAGTCGGTGCCACGCAACCAATAAACTCACAAACCGGCCCGTGGCATGCTACCGACAGATCGCCGGTTGCGCCGTATACTGGCGCAAAAGTGGGGAAATTGTCGTGACGCTCGACGACTTAGGAAACATCGGCGAAATCGTTGGCGGCATCGCTGTCGTTGTCTCGCTCCTATATCTCGCAACGCAAATACGTCAGTCGAGTCGGATCGATCGCTTTCAGGCGCACCGTTCGCTCAGCGAGGCGATGGCCGGCATTATGGCCGATATCGCCCGCGACCCTGAGATGTATCGCGTGTGGCGCCAGTTAATCGACCATCCTGAGTCGGCAAGCGACAACGACCGTGAGCGATTCGGCATGATGCTCTACCGAGCGTTTTCAACGTTCGGCGATGCGCATCGATTTGGTGACCTCGACTCGAGCTTGAACTCGCGCTACCGACTGTATCGGGATCGATTACTCGGCTACCCGGCCGTCCGACTATGGTGGTCGCGACAACGCGAATCGTTCTCCGAGCCGTTCCGCGGTGACGTGGACCGGCACATCGCAGCGACGTTTCCAGACGACGACGCCAGTTAACCTAGTCGCCTGAATCGGCCGCAGCGTTTTTCCGGCAGCGGCATTTAAACTGCCGTGCGCGAACGTTAACAAGATCGACATCGGCGCCGATTGAAAAATCGCCGGAGCCGGGAAAATCGGCATCGCCGTCGGCGCTCCACTCCAACGCGTGACTAACACTCGAGACGTTGTAATCGTTGTCGCTGATATTGATCACCAAGGTATACGACGCCGACTCGATCTCGCATTGTGTGTCGGTCAACTTGGCGTTTACGCGGGCGATCGTATCGTACTGGTCGTATTCGAGTTCAACTTGACCGGCGCAAGGCTCGGTCATTCGTTTCATGGGTAGCTCGACATCGAACGTCTGCTCCATCGATTGCTCGACCTTGGTCGTCTTGGTTTTGCGATTGAATTCTTTTCGCCGATCATCCGTGACGTCTTGCGCGTAGACCGACGAGCTCGTTAGAACGAGCGCGAGCAATGCCCCTACCGTTTTTCCGCGATTCATACCGATACCCCGCTTCGCACAGATCTCGATGGTGCCATAGCGACTGAGACGCTGCGATACCGACGACAGCAACGAATGACAAATCGATGTCGATCACTCGCCATGTGCACAGTTTAGACGGCTGTGCAATTTTTCCAGCTGCTGGCGCCGGTCGGGCGGATGGACATGGTGGTCAAGCCACCACCGCACTGGCCGCGGGTCATCCAGTGTTGCTGCTGCGCGAACGACCAGTTGATTGGCTGCCGAAGGACTGCGCGCCAGCCAACGCTCCGCCAAGACGATCGCTGCCAGTGGGTCCGCCCACGCAAGCCCTTGCAGCGTGTCCGTGGCCATGCGTGAGTAGCGGCTGGTACGTGCGTTAGACGGTGCGTCAAGATCCGCTAGCAACTGCATCACTGGATCTTTGACGCTGGGACTGATTTTGTTACTGACGGGTAACGCGGCGATACCTGGCGGCGGTCCAAACAACGAATATACAAACAGCGCAGCACCGCCCAATAGCGCGCCCGCAGTAATCGCTCGCCATGGCACTCGCATCGGATTGTCTCGGTCGATTCAACCGATTGAATCGTATTCGCAGCCGGCGTTGCTAAGCGCTTGCAAAGGTCCGCAAATCGCGGACAAACTCACTGCCGATAAGGACGGTGCGGGCTAACAAAATGGACCAGCAACGACAAAGCCAGCACGCCTAAGGCGATGTACATCGCCAGCCGCCAGGCACCGAACGACGATTTCAGCCGTTCGACCTGCTCGACCAATATCGTCTCGCAGGCACCATTACCCGTATCGGTGCGCGTGGTGCTTGTTCCCCGTTTGGATTGCCCAACCGGGCCGTACTCCGCGAGGTAACCGCGCAACCGAACCTGGTCACCGACCTTCAGTCCAGCCAACTGCTGACGAATGCTAAGATTGGCGGAAATCAGATGATTGTTCGATAGCTTGTTCATATCGAACGCCTCCCAGGCCTCACGACTGTCGGTTTTCACGTTGCACGTGAAAATCCCATTCCAGAAACTAATGGCCTTAAGCGCAGCGTTACCGGCATTACTCCCCCAAACCACGCACAGATCGAGAAGGTTGAGATGGTCTTGCGACAGTCGGTGTAAGCGGCTGTTGTCCTCATCGTGATAGCGGTATGAAACAATGACGCCAGCAATGTCGTACTCGTACAGCGGGTCGATTTCGTAGTCGACCCCTTCGTAGCTCACCGTACTCGTGCGCAGACGGACGGCGCGCTGTGACGGCTCGTCTTTGACAACGGACTGGATCTCGTCGCTCGACGGAAGGGTATTGCGGTTGATGTAGCCAACGAACGCCGTTAACGCCGCGATCACCATTATCCAACCGTTGCCGCGCACAACCTCAACGACTGCCCGCGCTAGCGCAGCGTCAGCTCCGAGACGTCGCGATGGTCGCCAAGCGTGCCACGGACAAATGAGTTAAACGCAATCGAGTAACGCGGTTCTGACGACACATTGGGTTCAACGTAGTGCTGCAGACCCGATGAGAACAAAAAAATATCGCCCTTCTTAGGCCGCAAGATGTTAACGGTTGTGTTGAAGATGTTCTGCTTGTCGTTGTCAGGACGCAAGTCGAGTTGTTGGTAATCTCGATGCTTGTCAAACACCATGCCGGAAACGGGTTCTGGCATGTCGGTGTAATAAAGCGACCCAGAGACGATCGAGTTCGAATGGGAGTGACCATGCATACCGACCGAGGGCTCGTTTATCAGTGACCAAGATTGCGTCACGTACAGCTCCTGTTTAATCCCCATAACCTTGCTCGCGTAGACGTCCAGTGCGTCTTGCACCGCCTCATTAATACTGGCGAGTTCCGGCTCGTTGAATATGTACAAGTTCTCAGAAATCAGGTTTGCCTGATTTCTCGCCATCGGCAGGTTTTTGATGTACTCCACCTGCGCGGGACTGATCGCGTCGCCGAGGTTTGCTCGAAAATACGGTTCCGCGAACAGCGCCTGCACGTCATACTGACTGAGCGCCATAGAATTACCCCAAGAGTTTGTTTTTATTAGACAAGCGGGGCTGGTATAGCGAATCGCCGCTTATAACGCAAGGTTATACGCTCACCTAAGCAGATGAGCGTTAGATCATGGCGGCTGGTTGCGAGGCAAAAGCCGCGCGACCACGGCTAGAAACGAACGCCAAACGGCCCCATAACGGAACGATGCTGACCCATACCTACACCGAGCTCCCAGAGCATTTTTACGCACCGGTAACCCCGCATGCCGCTCCAGAACCGCGACTGTTGGCTTTTAATACGCCCCTAGCAACGGAGCTCGGCCTAGCGCTACCGGATGCGCCGGACGAGTTGGCGGCGCTCTTTAGCGGCGCCCAGCTTCCTGCTGGCGCCAAGCCTATCGCGTTGGCCT
This sequence comes from Pseudomonadota bacterium, assembly GCA_038749025.1. Lineage (GTDB taxonomy): Bacteria > Pseudomonadota > Gammaproteobacteria > Steroidobacterales > Woeseiaceae > JBCAXA01. The sequence continues at coordinate 254,429 of JBCDIL010000001.1, forward strand.
ACGCCGGCCATCAGTTTGGGCAATTGTCGCCACAGCTGGGCGATGGTCGCGCCGCACTGCTCGGCGAGGCGGTTACCGCAGCTGGCCACCGGTTCGATGTCCAACTCAAAGGCTCGGGCCCGACGCCGTTTTCGCGCGGTGGCGATGGCAAGTCGTCCCTCGGACCGGTTGTTCGCGAATACGTTATTAGTGAGGCAATGCATCGGCTCGGCGTACCGACAACCCGGGCGCTCGCCGCCGTTCGTACCGGCGAAGACGTACTGCGAGACACGATCCTTCCAGGCGGTGTACTGACACGGGTTGCCGCAAGCCATATTCGCATCGGTACGTTCGAGTACTTCGCGATCCGCGGCGACAAAGATGCTGTACGACAGCTCGCGGATTACGCCATCACGCGCCATTACCCTGAAGCCGGTGCTGCCGACAAGCCGTATCGAGCGCTGTTCGCTGCCGTTGCCAACGCGCATGCGCAGCTGGTTGCGCATTGGATGGCGTTGGGGTTTATCCATGGGGTTATGAACACCGACAACATGTCGATTGCTGGCGAGACGATCGATTACGGACCTTGCGCCTTCCTGGACGAATTCGCCTTTAACAAGGTGTTTAGCTCCATCGATCGCGGCGGGCGCTACGCCTATAACCAGCAACCGCTAATTGCCCAGTGGAACCTCGCGCGCTTCGCAGAATGCCTGCTTGGCATCGACGACGACAAAGCCGCCTATGAGTCGATACTCGGCACCTTCGATGACCTATTCGAGCCGGCTTACCGACAGAAAATGGCGGCCAAACTCGGCTTCGGGCCAAGCCTTGGCGACGACGATTCGCCGCTCATACGCGACTTCCTGACAACGCTAAACGAACGCGGCGACGACTACACGTTGAGCTTTCGCGAGCTGGCCGAACGGCTTGTCGCCGACGCAGAACCGCGGCTTGGCTCGGTCGAGGAGCGCTGGCGTGTCGCAGTTCGTGCGGGCGATCGGACGGACAACGACATCCGTGCTGCCATGGATGCTGTCAATCCGATCGTCATACCGCGCAACCATCAGGTCGAGCGAGCGATTCAAGCGAGCATCGGGGGTGACGATTCGGTCATGCATGCGCTCATCAAGGCGCTAGCCAGTCCGTTCGAACTGCAACTCGGACTTGAAGAGTTTGCAATTGCACCTAAACCGGCCGAACGCGTTGTACGAACGTTCTGCGGGACCTGACCGCTCGGCGCCGGCCAAGCCCCGCACTGTCATCGCCTACGAGCGTTCGGTGTCGTGTTGCTCGGCATGACTGCTGGCGCCAGTCGAACCCGACCCGGCGGGAATCTGTGCTGGCTGCTGCACTGTAATAACAGCGGGGCCATTGCGCCGGGTGAGCCCCACGGCTAGTAACAACAGGCCCAGTGCACCGAGCCCACCACCCGCGTAGAGCATCGTCGAGCCACCGCCACCCTCCTCGACCGGCATGACGTAGCGAATAACCTCCTGGCCGAGCTCACCCGTCGCAAGCTCAGAACTCACCGTCGCTTCCGGTAGGTTGATCGTAAAGTCCTGTTGGATCAGTGCGCCGCCCTCGTCTTGGGTCATTTGCACGAGCCATTGCTTGTCGTTTAGCTGCCGCGCGCGGATACCTTTGTCGAGATCCATATCCCAACGATCGTTACCGCGGTAAACGGCGGCTCCGTGTGCCGACATAGAGATCGTGAATTCGCGATCGCTGTCTTTACGATCCATGGCGAAGTCGTCGACATAGTAGGTCGAGAAGCTGTTTTCCATATCGCGTTTCATAACGTGTTGAGCGTTGCCGTAGATCTGCATCCACCCCTGCCACTCCTGAGCATTGAGTGACGTTGTAATCGTTATATCGGCACGGCCCACGTTGTCGATCGTGAACTCCCCTTCCTGCATGATCGCATCGACTTGTGCGGTCGCGACGGATGTCGTCGCCAGCAACGCGATACCCAGTAAATGTTGTTTAATCATTGCTGCGACCCTCATTGAATAGTGAACGTGTCGGCGATCTGGTTAAGCATCGGACTCATACCGCCGAAAGAGCCCATCGGCGCCGACACCACGACACCGACGGTGCCGCTGCTGAGCGTGCGAAAGTAACCACGCCATTCAACCGCTCCGCCGTTGAAGCTGGTCTGGCCATTGAAAGCTTGATAACCGACGCCGCGAAGCTGCGCCTGCCCTGCGGGCTGCGCCTGCATGTAGCCACCGAAATTGTTGACGGCGAACGAAATAACGTTCAGCGCTTCACCAGCACTGCCAACGCCTGGGAACATATAGACCTCAACGGCTGGACCGAGGCCGCCCGGGTTTTGTGCAATAACGCTCGTGAGTTCCGGGAACTGCGGGTACGGCGTGATTTGCGCGCTCCAGCCGCTGGGATAGCCCATCGAGTAGGCGTTACCCGGACCGGCGTGGCGAGCGAAACCAGCTGGTATTGACGGGCTGGGGCGTGGCTGCGGGGTCGGCTGGTTACGCCGCGAATCGCCGCCGTCATTGTTGGCGCGACGTGTTGGCTTAGGCTTCTCTGCTGCCTTTGCCGCTCCGGCCATCAATTCCTTGAGCGTATCGTCGATGTCTTTGCGAAGCCCCTCGTCGTCGGGAAGTTCCGGCGGTCGAATACCGCTCGTGTGCAGCGCACTGACGTCCAGAAGGCCGATGGATGGACCGCCGACGCTGTCACCGCCACCGGCAGCGAACACTTGCATGTTCTTAAGCCCGGTCTCGACGGCCGTTTGAAAATCGGCACGTCCACCAAGGCCTTCACCGCCGATCATCGTCGCCTCGATCGGGATGATATTGCCGTCGTCGAGCCGAATGCCGGGCCACGCATGTCCCGCCGTCAGAAAGATAACCGGTTTCAAGCCGGCGGATAACGCGACGCTCGCGAACAACGTCGACAACTCGACACAAAGCCCAGCTTCGCCGGTTAACACTTCGCGCGGCATCCGTACTTTCTGCACGACCGAGTACGAGTCACCGTACTTGACGGGCAGACCGAGCGTGTTGGCGTACACCAAACCCGCAGCCAATTGGTAGTTGTACAAACCCTCCATGAAACGCATCGCTTCTTGCGGGTTGCTGCCCGCGTCGAAACCCATACCGCCGAGGACTTTTTGCTGCAGCTGCTGAGTGAAGTACTTGATAACCGGGTCTTCCGGCGTTACGAAGGAAGCGAGCAGATCGGTGTTCTCGTAAACGTCGGTAATGCTTGAGATCTCGTCGCTGTCCATTGTCGTGTAAACGAGATCGTTCCGGCCGAGTAGCTCGAAGTCGATCTTGCGCAGCTCTTCGCGAGACTCGCCGCCGGCTTTGTAGTTGATCTTTATCTCAACTTGCTCGGTACTGCCGGTCAGTTTCTCCGATAGCGACGACGGCAGACGGGGGTAGTACAGGTCGACGACGGTTTGCTCGGGAAGAACCGTGGGATACGGTTGCGGTGTCGTCCAATCGCTAATGTTCGGAATCCGATACGACACACGAACATCGTTAACGTTGCCGGGCCCCTCGTTGGTCAGCAGCAACTTCGTGACCCAATAGCGACCGTCTTTCAGTTCTTTGTTGGCGTGCACTTTATACGACGCCGACATGACAACTGGTTTCGACTCAATTTGTAGCCGCAGCGTACCTGGCTGCGATGAACCGCCGCCCGACATACCCATCATCGCCATGGCAGCACCGGCGACTAGCGCCAATCCGCCTAGGCCTAACAGTGGTTTGTTCATAGTTCTCTTTCCTTACCGCTAGTGTTGGGCGCCTTGCAGCAACTCAAGCTTTAGGCGCATCTTCACGTCGTTGTCGGTCCACAGAGAGCCATGCTGCTGTCGAACCGGATGGATATCGGCCCCTTCAAGAAAGCCGTACTTATCGACCACGCGGTTGTCACCGGCGGGCTTCAAAAGGAGCCGTACTTTTTTCCAGCCGTCTGCATCGCGCTCCTGAACGATAAGACGGGTGACGGTCTTGACGCCGTACCCGAAAATGCACGTCGTCGGGACGTTGACCGTCGAACCGATCTCGGCATGAAACTCACGACCGCTCTCCAGCAGGTGACGGTATTCGGCCTTCATCCAGCTGGTGTCTTCGTAGATATTGATGTGATTCCCATCGCGGTCGAAAACAACCGGGTACGGCGGTACGAGTTGGTAGGCCGACGGCATCGTCAACAGGGCTTCGTGCAGCCGTTTTTGGCCCAGTCCGAGCGGTAACAGCTCCGGCCCATGCAACAGTGTTTGAATCATGAACGGTGCACCAAAGTGCGCGCCGCCCATCGAGACAAACTTGCTAACGTGAGAAGCACCGCCGAGACATTGCAGGTAGTAGCGCGAAACCAAGGCGCCCATGCTGTGACACAGAATGACAAATTTGGTATCGCGACCGATCACTTCGTCGCGCCAACGATCGATGGCTGTCTTTAACTTTTGCGCCGAATCGCGATTGTCTTGTCGCCAGTCATACGCGAACTCAAGGAGATCGTGGCCGCTTTTGTAACCAAGACTGTTTTCTAGGTAGTAAACCAACTGCGAGTAAGCATCGAGTTTGATCAAGCCCGGTATGACGACCACTTCACGAGCGATTCGGCCGACGCTTAGATCGGAATCAGGGCCAACCGCCATGCGCTCGGGATTGCGCAGCGAGCGCGTCAGATTCGGCCAGAAAAGACCATCGGAGCTATACAGCTCAGAGCCCATGATGCCCGGCAACACCACCACCGGCAGACGTGCACCGGAATCGAAATCTGGGCTCGCGCTGCCATCGAGTGTCAGCGCCTCGTGCTGGAAAGGCGCCTTGAAGACAAACAGCGTATCGCCGATGCGAAAGTTGGTACCGCCATAGAGCTTGGTCTCGGTAACGCGACGGCTGCGGATAAAGGTCCCGTTTTTGGAGTCGAGGTCAACAAGCACGTAACGATCCCCATCACGGCGCAGCACAGCGTGACGGCGTGACGCAGAGCGATCGTCAATCGGAATCTCGCAGCGATCGTCCCGGCCGATACCGATTTCATCGCCGCGAAGCACGACCTCGCGGGGGTTACCGTCAGCGTATACAACGAGCCGTGCTTGCGTGGTATCGACCAGTGACTGCTCGATGCCGGCGTGCGTTAGCGTAACGTCACCCGTCTGCTCGTTGACGACTATCGATGGCTCATCGAGTCCCGCCGCGATCTCGATAAACTCCTCGTCGTCAGCGCTCGTGCCCGCCTTACGTGGCAATGCGAGCACCAATTCGTAGCCCGCGATACTGATGGTTGAGTTGTCAGCGAGCGTGGCGGTTTCAACAACCACGCCATCGACAGTGATACCAGCGCGCGAATTGAGATCGAACACAGCGATTGTATCGGCGCTGATTTCCAGGCGGGCATGCTTTCGGGACGCCTTCGTATCGCGTAGGACAATGTCGCACTCGGCACTCCGGCCGATGAGGACGGTCCCGTCGCTGAGCTCATACTCACGGCGATTGCCGCGCGGCGAGTTAACGATGAGGGTTCCACGACGCTCCATCGTTACGCTCCCTGCCAACCGTAAGTGCTGGTATCGGTGTTCACACCGTTCGGCGCGCCGTAATACACTGCAGCGGTGAGCGCAGGCTGGTTGAACATACGCGCCGGGGAAGGCCAGCTGGTCGTTGTTCTCGGTGGCTTTTTCTTTTTAATGCTCGCTGGTTTAACGGCGATCGGCATTGCCGCCGATACGTTGTTCGTCGCGCAGATTGGGGCCGCCAAACTGCCGTTCGGCATTTTGCTCGGCCAAGCGTTGGTAATCCCCATCGTTGCGCTGTATGGGCGTGCCAAAGCTGGGTTGAAAGCGCGTTGGCTAGCTCCAGTCTGTATTGTCATCATCGTCAGCGTCCTCATCGGGCTCTACGCGGCCCGCAGTTCGACAGCTTTGATCGCCGCCGGCGGCCTGTTGGTGTTGCTCCCTGCCATCGCAGGCGTACTCGGGAGCGAAAACGGTCGCTTATCGGCCAGCCTGCTGGACTCACGTACCGCCCGCCGTCTTTCACCTGTCGTTGGTTCTATAGGCGGATTTGGTGCAACTTTTGGCGCATTTATTTCGGCCCAGGTGTCTGCGAGCCTCGGTGTAGCGGCACTTTTGCCCATTGGCGCTGCCCTGCTGGCGACGACCTTGCTACCGGCATGGGCTGCTGGACGGCAGATTCGACGCCCGATCGAGCCACGCCGGCGTGAAACGGGGCCGATCTACAAAAATCGTTACGCGCTCGTATTGGTCATCGCAGCCGGCATCGTCGCTGCGATCGCCACCATTCTTCGCTACCAAATCGGCGCAGCCGCCGCGGAGCGCTACAACGAAGCCGAAATGGGGGTCTTTTACAGCCAACTCGCAATCGCAATAAACGTCTTGTCGATCGTTTTCACGGCTTTTGTCACCCGCGCAGCGGTCGGCAAACTGGGCGCAGCAAACTCGCTATTGCTCTACCCCGGCGTTCTCGTGGCGGCCGCGGCAGCCGCCTTGTTCGCACCGGGGATCGCCGCGATCACCACCGCCGTCGCCGGCGAACGGCTAATTCGACAGAACATTCACCGGACCGTCGCATCGTTGGCTGTTATGCCGCTGCACTCGCAAATCCGCTCGAGAGTCGCCTTGTTAATCAGTGGTACGGCGAAGCCGCTCGGCACCATTGCCGCATCGCTCCTTGTTTTAGCCTTATCAGGCGAACTAGGCGTCGTCCCGTTGACCGTACACTGGCAACAACTCACGTGGATAACCGCGGCCTTGGCCTTGCTGCTAACCGGCGGATTTTGGTTTGTCCGCTCGCAGTATGTATTCGAACTGATCGCCGCTTTGCACACGCGCCGTTTGCAGCTCGACCAACAGTACCGTTCGACAGTCGACATCGATCCGGCACTGAAGAAGCTGTTGCTCGGTTATCTCGCCAGCGACCTGCCAGAGCGCAGTGCGCTCGCATTGGAGTTGTTGCGCGGCTCGATCGACGAAGATGTCGTTACCGCGATCGAAGAGAACTGGGCGAGCTGGGACGCAGCGCTGCGAGCCCAGGCCGTCCGCACACTCGGGAGCAGTGACGGACTAGAGAGCGCCGGACGTTTTCTTGCGGCGCTCAGCCCATCCGAGCCGGATGAAGTGCGCGCCGAGGCGTTGGTGCATGACCCGTCTATCAACGATCTGGCGGCGTTATCGTCCGTCGCGGAATCGGCCCCGCTGCAGACCCGCGCGCAAGCGATCGCTTTGCTCATCGACCGCCAGGGCGTGGCCGCGACGAAAGGATTGGTGGAATCGCTCGCACTGAGCGAATCGATGGATGATCAACGTACGGCGGCCCTGACCATCGCCAGATTAAAAGTGCCATGGCTCGACTACCTGATCCCGCAATTGCTCGATGTCGAACCGACAACCTTGCTGCAAACGGTGGCCGCCAGACCGAATGAGGAGTTCGCCGACGCGTGCACGCGCTACCTCGGCAGTGACAGCGCTGAGCGATTCGCCAAGGAAGCCTTACTCGCCATCGGCGAAGCCTCCGTACCGGCACTGGTTCAAGCCAGCACCGAACCTCGTCTCTCGGCAGGCGCGTTGAGCGTCCTCGGCGAGTTGGATTCAGCGCGCGCAGAAAGAGCACTTCGGGATGCCATCGGTCATGCGGATCGCTCGGTGGCCTACCGTGCGCTAACGGTCGCTGCTCAGCGACCCGCCCGGTGGCAGAGCCACCGTACGCTCATTGACACAGAGGTTCACCAATCGCTTGATGCCGCTGAGCGGTTCTTGGCGCTCGCCGCCACCGGCAATCGAACCGTCGCGACGCTCGCTAAAAGCGAAGTTGACTTCGAGCTTGAACGGCTTTTCGCCGCCCTAGCACTTAGCGATACGACGATCCCCTTTCGGCAAGTTTTTCTCGCCGCCAACTCACCGGACAAACGCCAACGGGCGCTAGCGGCAGAGACGCTAGACGAGTACCTGCGTGGCAAAGACCACGACCGGATCCTGGCCCTAATCGAATCGCGCCAGACGAAGCGCACGTCCGGCAACGCCGATAGTGATGATCTAGAAGTGCTGCCGGGCGGCCAGACCGACATCGATCGCACGGCACTGGAGGCACTGTTAGCGAGTGGCTTATTCGGTGGTTGGCGACTCGGCGACCTGACGTCGTTGCTCAACGCGAGTTCCACCGCCGACGATACGGCTACTGTATCGATCGTCGATGGCACTGCTGTGGATGTCGAGTCGGTCATACTCACGGGTCGTGGTCATTCAAGCGGCGATGGCGTATCAGTACCGCTTCGCAACATTTACGCAACGATCGGTACGGCGACTCGCTGCGGGGGTCTTTGGCTGCGCTCGTTGGCCGAGCGTATTCCCGATACGGCGGAAACACGGAACGAGGTTACGCGCAGTGAAATGCTCTCTCTGGCCACTCGTACGCTGGCAGACGATCAAGCGTCGGCCGATGATTTGGCGATCTGGCAACGAGTATTTTTCTTGCGCACGATGGCGTTAACGCAAGCACTACCTTCGCATCGGTTGCGTCTCGTGGCGGAAATCTCCCGCACGATCGTTGCTGAGCCAGGCGACGTGATTGTTCGTGAAGGTCGCCTCGGACAGCATTTCTACATGGTCTGCCGTGGGCGGCTAGGCGTGACCCGACATGACGGAACCCAAGCAACGCTCGGCCCATCTGATGCGTTTGGGGCCCTTGCATTGATGCGTGGAGCACGCCGCAGCCAAACGGTCACCGCTGAAGAGCCATCAGAACTACTCACTATCGATCGGGTCGATTTTCTCGATTTGATTGACGCACACCCGGCCCTAGTGCGCTCGTTCTCACGATTGCTGGCTGCGCGCGTTCGCCAATCTCAGGAAGCCGCGTCCGATTCGTCTGCAGCGGCCTCCGACTGACCGAGCAACCAGCGAAGTTCGCCGAGAACGGCGGACTGATCGTTAACGTATTGATAGACAGCCGCCGTAACTTGACGTCGAAACGCACGGCGTAGTTCGCGCAACGTTGGGACAAGCTGCGCCGGTTCGATCTCGAAGCGCTGTGCCAGCGAGGCGGAGTCTAGGGCTTCGCCGTCGACATCAACCGCCTCGAACAACGAGAACTTCTCCGGCGCATCGGTGTAGCGTTCGCGCAGGACGTCAAGCGCACGCTTGAAAGTAATCAAAGTCCAATGCTCGTCGAACGAATCCGCCTCGCTGCGACTCGAGTGCAACTTGTCCGGATTGATCGCGACACCACTTCGCCGCGATCCGCTGCCGCCAGGTGATTCGAGAGCAAGGAACTGATCCAAACTGTCGCGTAACACATTGCGAAAGCGGCTCGTGCCCGTCAGGCTCTCGGATAACGTCGCGCCGTACAGCAACTCAACGAAGTAATCCTCACAAAGCGCCGTTGCACGCCCTTCATCACAATCGAGAGCACTCTGGATATGAAAAAAAACGGGCTCCCAATAAAGAGTCAATAACTCGCGTAGCGCATCGCGCGCAACGTCGTTATCGTCGCCTACGCCAGCCGCAATCAGCGACCATGGCGTGTCCGGAAACTGGCCGGGATCATGCTCGCTCATACCCCCTCCACCACGCGCATGCGGGCGATCACGCTTTCCAACGCCCCGTTCTCTCGCATGTCGATGCTACGGTCGTTCAGAATCGACTCGACTTGTCGAATAGCCTCGTACAGGTCGCGCTCCGAATCGTTGCCGAATTCGAAGACGACGGGCGCTCGGTTGCGGGCGTCGAGCTCAAGCGTCAGGTACATCGTGTCAGCGGGGTTTACATCGGCAGTCTCGAGCAAATAGACCCAAATAGCCGGTCCGAGTTTTCGGTAATAACTACTCCAGCGCAGCTTTACGAACGCGTCCAGTCGGTCGTCGGGTTCCAGCGACTCGTCGAGCACACCGACTAAGCGCTTTGTGGTGCGCTTGAGCTCCGCCCCCCATAAGGTTTGCACGATGCGGCGGGCATAAGCATACCGATCGGTGCGCTCGATGCCTTTCGGTCGCAAGGTACGCGTGTACGTGGCGACCAGCTCATCAAGGCCGCCGTCGTGATACGGGAAATCCTCGCTCTCGATAGCCGCGACCGCGAAATCCACTAGACGCTCGTACATGACGTCTGAGTCGTCCAGACCCGCTGCCGTTAAGGCGCGAAATGCCGTGTCGTGGAAATAGTAGTGCAAACGCATCCTTACGTCTCGATGCTGACCGCTTTGCAGCCAGCCCGTACCTGACAGCCGATTAGCTAGCGCCGTTTCGCCTTGTTCCGTGAGTAGCAACTCGACCTTGTTGCGGATCCGCCGGTACTCCTCATTGCGAAGAATGGTGTCGACATAGTTGAACGTGAAACCGAGGTGAATGAACTCTTGCGGCGTGCCGTCATTATTGGCTGAGAACATCGCTTCCGCCGACTGCTCCATACGCTCGTCGAGCGTACCGAAAAAGGCGGCGCGCTCGCGAATGCGCGACCAGGTAGGGACTAGAAAGTAGTCGACCTCCTCGGTATCCGCATTGTTGCGCCGAACACGGCTCAATAGTTTTTCCCGGAATATACGCTCGCGTTGGACGTCGTAGGTGCGCAGCGATACGCCGATACCAGCGCGACGCGAATTTGCCCGTGTCGCTCCTTTGAAGTTTCTATGCACTGCATCGGTGGCGCTCGCCAGGGTATCGAGCGCGGCCAAATCGCCGATTAAGGTTCGGTCGTCATCGGTGTCTTCGGTTGAGAGGCGTAAGCGGCGCGCCGCGTGGAAAAGATTGTCGTATGCCGCCCGAACAGTCGGCTCTTCGAGGTCTAAGGTGTAATCGACCAGCACGACGTGACTGCGCGACCGACTAATTGCCAGCCGTATCGAACGGTCGAAGCGAGCGAATTCGACGAGGGTTGCTGCAGCGGGATCGATACCGAGCAAGGCGATAGGTAGATTGGGCGATGCGGATACGGCAGCGCCAGTCTCGGCGGAACGTTCGGCAATCAACTTGATACGTACACGCTCCCCATCGAGCCGAAACACGTGAATCTGGAAGCCACCGCTTGCCAGAACCTTAAGCCCAAGCTTGCTCGCCACAAGCTCGCTCGGCAGTGAGAACAATTGATCCAGTGTCGCCAGCAAATTAAGTGTCGCGTCAAAGCGAACATAGTCGCCCGGTTTTAACGCCACAGCCCGCTCGGCTGTTAACGGCATCCGCTCAGGCGTGTAAGTCGCCTTTATCGAGCGTGCGGCCGAACCGCTGGCAAATTGTTGCGCGAAAACGATTTCGGAGCCTGCGCTGAGTGCTACACGAACCGGCAAGCCCCCCAGCAAATCTCCGGGATTGACGGTGGTTGCGACGCTGTAGCGGTCAACTCGGGTGAAAAAGTCACCTCGATACGACGGACCCACTTCGTAGGCGTACTGCACACCGACGTTGATCGCCTCGAACAGATCGATACCGATTGCTGGCGTGGTCAGCAGCAGATCGGTGTTGTCCAGCGCTGCTTCTACCGTCGACGTCGGCTGGCGTTCGCTTTGTTGAGCACGAGTGCAACTCTCTGGGTCTAGCGCAACGACTTCGTTGCCGACAACACAAAGTCGGCGACCCTCCGGCACATCGGCCATAACGAGTACCGGCTCTTCCGCATAAGACGGCTGAATACTGCCGGCTAGGATCAACAAGCCGGCTACTAAAACGCGATTCTTGGTAATCATTGCGGCTCTCCATCGGCTGCGTTTAGCCAGCCGGCGAATGTCGCCGGCCCGTCGCTGTCGGGATGGGCCTGACGCCAGCGAGTCAAGGTCGCGTCGAGCGAGGGGTAGGCGTCGATATCGAACCACGACCACGCCTCGGCCTCATAAACAACCTCGTTGTCTGGGGTGGTTGCATACGCAGCGTCAAATGCCGCGGTAGCGGCTGCCTCGTTGCCGAGCCGACGGTGCTGTCGTGCCTGCTCGGCCCGTAACGCGAGATCGTCCGGGCGAAGCTCCAGTGCCAAGGCCAACTGATCAAGCGCCGCCGCTTCATTGCCGGCGATGCGCTCAGCTTGCGCCAGCATCATGTAGTCGTCCGCTGACTTGGTCACGTTCTGATATAGCAACCGGACGGCAGCGGCGTCGCTGCGCATCAAATGCGTTCGCGCGAGCAAGTCGCGAACCCCGGTAGCTTCTGGATTAAAGTCCAACGCGCGTTCGAAAGCCGCGACCGCCTCATCCAGGCGACCGGCATTAACCAGCAACCCGCCGCGCATCCGCAAAACATCGTCGGTATAGGTTGGATCGAGTTCAACGGCGCGATCGTATTCCAGCAGCGCCCGCCCGGGATCGGACTGTACGAGCGCTCCAGCGAGCAGAAAGTGCGCGTAAGCATTATCCGGCTGCATCGCGATGGCCGCCTCGGCATCAGGCAGCGCGGTATCGAAGCGTCCTAGGATATTTAGGGTATTGGCCCGACCGACCAGCGCATTAAAGTGCGTGGGATCGGTATCGAGTGCCTTGTTGTAGACCTGCAGCGACTCGGCAAATAGGCCAAGCCGGCCAAGAAAAAACGCTGCCCACTGCTGCGTATCGGCGGATTTTTGTACGGCATCGGAAGCGATCATCGCATCGAATGCCGCTGCAACGTCGCCTTGACCTGCCAGCGCGAAAGCACGGACGAAATGCATCGTCGCCGGCATACGACCACGCTTGAGAACGTCCTCGGTCGTCTGTTGAGCGGCAGCGAACCGACCGAGCCCAAGCTGACTCCACGGCAATTGACTGCGTGCTTGCAAGTCAAAGGGGCGCTCGTCGAGGTACGCCTCAAGACCCGCCGCCCCCGTCTCGAAATCGCCTTTAGTCGCATTCAAAATCGCCTCGACCATTTGCCGGCGTGAGAACTGCGCTGGCAACACGTCCAGTTCAGCTTCTACTTTTGCGATAAGCGCATCGAGCTCGGGCGTTCGCTCTGGCGGTACAATGCGGAAACCATCGACGTCCATCAGCGCGGTCGGTGATGCATCGGGCGTTGCAATCAGCCACAGACCGGCGCGTAAGGCGCGCGCCTCATGAAAGTCCGGTTGATCTTGGAGCGCTGCATCAAACGATTCGATAGCACCGGCGGTATCGTCACGCCAGATTCGTAGCCGCCCTTGTTGATACAACGCAGGCGCATAACCCGGTGCAGCCTGCAACGCGTCGTCGACGTACTGTTCAAGACTCTTGAGTGCCGCGTTTTCCCAACTGGCCTCGTAATCGTCGAAAGCGTGCATACGCTCGACTTCCGTGATTATTCCGTCGCCGTTGGCAAGTGGATCGGCAGCGTCGCGTATCTCGGCACGCCGTTCCGCTTGTTGCCACAACGCTGACCCGCCCGTCGCAAGAACAGCCACCAGCACGAGTAAGGTGGCGGCAATCGACGCACTGTAGACCGGGCGACGCCGAGCACGTCGCCAGCCGCGCGCCAACGACGACATGGGTCGCGCCATAATCGGCTCGTCGTCAATGTAGCGCTGCAAGTCATCGGCAAACTCGGCTGCCGTTGTATAGCGGTCTTCGCGATCGCGCTCCATCGCCTTTTGAACAATGACAACGAGATCATCATCGCCAACCAACGTTGGCGGGTTGGCGACAGCGACACGCTTGACGATTTCATGGACGATCTCGCCAGTGTGCGGCGGCTCACCGGCAACCATGGCATAGAGCGTCGCGCCCAGCCCGTAGATATCGGTCCGCTCACAGGCATCACGGCCCTGCGCTTGTTCTGGTGCCATAAACGATGGCGTACCGAGCAGCGCGCCGCTTTGCGTAAGCCCAGCGCCTTCCTCACGCATGCGCGCCAGACCGAAGTCGGTAACGAAAACCCGCCCGTTATCGGCAACCAACAGATTGGAGGGCTTCAGATCGCGGTGGATTATGCCCTGCTCATGGGCGAAATGAACACCGCGGGCGGCATCGCGTACGATCGCCGCGGCTCGCTGGCGATCCATGCCGTTGGCGCTCTCCGGTGGCACCCCATTGACGAGCTCCATCGCCAAGAACGGCCGACCCTCGTGGACCCCAACTTCGAAAACTTGAGTGACGTTCGGGTGACCAAGTCGCGCGAGTAGCCGCGCCTCTTGCATGAATCGACGCACCAACTGGGCATCGCGCACCTTGACCAGCTTGATCGCAACCCAACGCGACAGCGGTGTATCCCATGCCTTCCAGACGACACCCATGCCGCCGGCGCCGATCTCCTCGACCAAGACGTAACGACCGATACGCCGATCCAATTCCAGCGACGCCGCTTCAACCTCGGCCGGCGCGTCGCTGCCGGCCACCGTTTCTAACGACTCCTGCATCTCAACGGCAGATGCGAGCGTCGCTAGTTGCGCGTGCGATAAGACACCGTCGTCGACGAGTTTGGCGCCGAATTGACCTGGCTCAGCCACTTCGAGTGCGGCTGCGACATCCGGCGCACTGACCATGCCAGAAATGGTGACCTGTTCGGCGAGCAGCTCGTCGCTGAGAATCGCCTGTCCTTGGCGAATATTGGTTATCAGTCGAGCACTCATGGCATGGGTTGGTGTCGCGTCGGGCTTACGGTCTCCTTCCAATAGGCGCAATCGACGCGAATTTCGGCTCGCTGGCTTTTTTCTGTGTTGACAATAGACGCCCGAAAATCGGCGGCAGTGCCGAGCGGCTCTGCTATAACAACGGCATGCTGTTCGAGCTTCCCAACGATGACCAACTGTACGCCGCGCTGATCGCCCGTGATGATCGGTTCGAAGGGCACGTCTGGGTGGGCGTCACCTCAACGGGCGTGTTTTGTCGCCTGACTTGCCCTGCGCGTAAGCCGAAACGGCAGAACACGGTGTTCTTTGATTCCACGGCAGCATGCATCGAAGCCGGGTTTCGGCCTTGCAAGCGCTGTCAGCCGTTGAGCGCGGCAGGGACGATAGAGCCGGCCGTGACCGAACTCGTCGAAGCGGTATTGGCCGACCCTGGACGACGCTGGCGCGAGACCGACCTGGTTGCCCGCGGTCTCGACCCGTCGACGGTACGTCGGGCGTTTCAACGCCAATTCGGGGTAACGTTTCTTGGCTTTGCTCGTAGCTTGCGACTCGCCCGTGGCGGCTCTGCGCTTGCCTCGCAGCGTCGAGTGATCGATGCCCAATTAAGCGCCGGATTTGAGTCCCCGAGTGGATTTCGAGCAGCGTTCGCGCAAAAGCTCGGCAAAGCGCCTAGCCAACTGGTCACCGATGCGGAACTGCGCGGCGCGTTTATTGAAACGCCACTGGGGCCGATGCTTGCCATCACCAACGCGCAAGGCCTGATGTTGCTGGAGTTCTTCGACCGACCGGCGCTACCGCGCGAACTCGCTCGGCTCACAGTCAATCGGCATCTGCGTATCGGAATAGGCGAACACGCCGCGACCGAACAGATTCGTGCGGAACTCGGCAACTATTTTGCCGGGCGCGGTTGTCGCTTCGAGACGCCGCTGTGCCTCGGTGGCACACCGTTTTCTCGGACGGTATGGCGCGCACTTATCGATATCCCGGCGGCAACGACAACGAGTTATGGCCAGCTCGCCACGCAAATTGGTCAAGCCTCAGCGACCCGGGCTGTGGCACGCGCGAACGGCGCCAACACGCTTGCGATCGTTATTCCGTGCCACCGAGTAATCGGCGCCGACGGTTCGCTGACCGGCTACGGCGGCGGCACGTGGCGAAAGCAATGGCTCATCGAGCACGAACGTCAACACTTTGGGAATTCAACAACCGGTGTCTAGACACACACTTGCCGCAGCACTTACCGCGTTGCACGAACCTGGAAACCCTGTGGTTCTCTACAACATTTGGGATGCTGGCAGTGCACTAGCCGTCATCCATGCCGGTGCGAACGCGATTGCGACAGGAAGCGCATCGGTAGCAGCCGCGCACGGCTACGACGATGGCGAGCAACTACCGCTCAGCTCGTTGCGAGCAACTATCGAACGGATCACCGCGACGGTCGCGGTACCGGTGTCGGTTGACATGGAATCGGGCTACGGCGAATCGGCTGAGCAGGTTGGAGAGACGGCCGTCGCCCTTGCCGGTGCCGGTGCGGTCGGCTGCAATTTCGAGGATCAACGAATCGGCGACGATAGTTTGTACACGATCGCTGAGCAATGTCAGCGCCTTATCGGTATTCGCAAAGCCTTAGCCGATGATGACCTGCCGATGCATATCAATGCACGAACCGATTTGTTTTTGAAACAGCCGGACGACAGCAAACACACCGGTTTGATTGAAGCAGCCATTGATCGCGCCAGCGCCTACGCAGACGCTGGCGCCGATAGCTTCTTCGTTCCGTGGCTTGCCGATTTACGCGTAATCGAACAGCTCTGTGCCGCGGTTAACCTACCCATCAATGTAATGTGGCGCGACGGCTTACCGCCAATTAAGGAGTTGGCGGAGGTCGGCGTCGCACGCGTGAGTTTTGGCCCCGGTCCGTACCGACAAGCAATGGCGGAACTGGAGGCCGCAGCAACACGACTGTATCGGTAACGATCAATCGGTCGACACTGCATTGCGTGCGGCCGAACAGCTGCTCAGACCGACTGCGATTTTGGGCCATTGGCTCTGGTGAACAGTCTTCGCTACTGCTCAGTTAGTCCTGCATCTCCCCCTACTGCACCCAAGTAGTGCAAGCTTGAAAGATGATTTTCTAGACACTCGTGTGCGACACTCAAGCGACGAAGGGAGCAGGTCGACGTCGCGATGCAACGACGCCAAACCGTTTTTGCCAAATCCCGGCTGCCTGCCGGTGGTTACGTCGCAAGACGATCTACAATCAGCGCAATCATTGCGACACTCATCACGACGTCGCCGCATGCAGTCGCAGACAGTAACGCGGTTATTGAAGAAATCGTTGTAACTGGCACTCGTTTGTCTCGTGATATCAATTTGGCCGCAGCGCAACCCGTGCAAACGGTCACCGCTGAGCAAATTGAGTTGAGCGGAGAATTTGAAATCGCTGATGTCGTCAACGATTTACCGGCGCTTTCTACCTCGTCGACTGCCGAGCAGTCGTTCGGCTCCCAAGGACGAACTGGCATTAACACCAACGTGCTGACGCTGCGCGCACTAGGTCCGAACCGGACGTTAGTACTTGTGAATGGTCGGCGGCACGTGCCCGGCCAGCAAGGCTCAAGCGCTGTGGACGTTGGCTCGATCTCACCGAGCCTGATCGAACGCGTAGAGGTATTCACCGGAGGCGCCTCTGCTGTGTACGGCGCCGATGCGGTTACCGGCGTAGTCAACTTCGTTCTGAAAGAAGACTACGAGGGGCTAGAGTTCGACATTGTCACGGGGCTTTCGCGAGAAGGTGATGGAGAGCAGACTACCCTGACCGCCGTTTGGGGCCGCAACATCGCTGATGAACGCGGTAACCTGACAGTCTCAGCGACCTATCAAAACGATGCGGGTCTGTTGGTTAGTGATAGGCCAGACGAGCTTTTCGCGACAGCTCGTCCTTTTCCGAACCCGGCGCTTCGTTTTCAACGCGGCGACGTGACTACCGAAGAGACGCCGAATCTCGCCGCTTTTCTTGATCCTACAGTAACCGGCCTCTACTCGTACGGTTTGCCAATTCCGAGCGCTGCCGAGTTCAGCCAAAATTATGAAACGGTGTTTGGGGCTGCTCCCGTTTTGACGGCAGCAGAGCAAGCACTGTTCAACCGAGCGGCGAATGCACCACCACTAGCATTGCAACCCGGTGCTACGTTCCAGATTACTGGACCTTATGGGCGGATAATTCCCGGCAATCCGTACAATTTCCAGGGATTCAGCCCGCTAACGCCGATTGACCTTAACGCCAATGGGACGCCAGACTGTTTGGACTCCTTTACCGGTTACAACTCGACGTTTGCACCGGGTGCGCTCGGTGTTATTGGTGGGTGTTGGAACGTCAGTGCGGACGGAACGTATGCACCGATCAACGACGGCCTGATCGCCACCAACGCCGAGAGTTATTTTGGCGATAGCTTTGCAGCGTTGCGAGACATACCGGAAGAACTCATCAACGCTAACGAGCGCCTAACGTTGAATATTCTAGGCGACTATCGTCTCAATGATACCGTGCGCCTGTTTTGGGAAGGCAAGTATGCGCGGCAGACCTTCAATAATAGCCAGCGAGCCGATACGTTTTGGGACAGTTTATTTGGTGCAGCTGACAACCCGTTCCTGCCCGAGTTTATCCAGCCGTTGGCACAAACGACAGGTGGCGTCGCGATCACAATTGATCCGGCAGTAAACAATCCGAGCGGCGAGTTTGAGTACGTAACGGAGCGGCTAGTTGTTGGTATCGATGGCGAATTGAGCAACAACTGGGAGTATGAGGCCTCCGTCAACTACGGACGCTTTGTCGACAAAGCGGTCTCTCGAAACAACATCATTGTTGACCGCTGGTTTGCAGCAATTGATGCAGTAAGCGATCCGACAACGGGCCAACCGGTTTGTCGGAGTGAGATCGATCCTGCGACCCCGCTCATTACGACGCCGTTCAATTTTCCCGCCTTCGATCCCGGCTATTTCACGTTCACACCCGGGTCCGGTAAATGTTTACCGCTGAATATTTGGCGCGGCGCCGCAGGCATTGACGCTGCGGCGCTCGACTGGGTAACAACGGACAGCCGCAGCAAACTTACGCTTGAGCAGTTCGTTGTCACGGCGTTTATGCGTGGCTCTTCTGCTGACTGGTTTGAGTTGCCAGGCGGACCAGCGAAATTACTCGCCGGTGTTGAGTACCGCGATGAGTCTTCTGAGAATCGACTAAGCGCTTTGGAGGAAGGCTTGTTGCCTGGCACTGCGACGATTCCGGCGGGTACAAACATCGCGAGTGTTAGCGCAAATGGTTCACCGCTGTTCCCAGCGGAGCTGTCTAGGCGTTCGGAGAGTGGTGATTACACCGCCGCAGATGTTTATTTTGAAGCATCTCTACCATTCATAATTGACCGCCCTGGTGCCCGCGAGCTTACCCTCGAGACCGCGCTACGATTCTCGGACTATTCGACGGTTGGTAGCGCCACAACCTGGAAAGCCAACGTTATCTATGCACCATCAAACTTCTTATCTTTGCGCGGTGGCTTTGCTCGGGCTGTACGGGCACCCAACATCACCGAGCTGTTTGCGCCGGTGCAAAACGATGGATTTTTCGTCTTCGATCCCTGCGACGTACAAAGCCTCGCCGCATTGGCAGCAGCCGACGCTACGCTGGCCGCTCAAACTGAAGCAAACTGCGTTGCCACTTTCGCTGAAATCGGTCTCGACCCGTTGGATCCGGTTACCAACGCGTATCAGTTTAGGAATCCCGTGCAGGGAGCGGTCACTGGAATACGGGGTGGTAATGCCTCGCTTAGCGAGGAGACGGCCGACACGATAACACTGGGTTTCGTCCTAGAACCATTGTCGTGGGATGGCTTCAGCATCTCCGCCGACTATTGGAACATTGAGATTGACGATGCTATCGGCCTGGTCGCGCCAGAGGATATCGTCGACGGCTGTTACGTAGGCGCCAGTCTAAATCCCAGCTTTTGCCAATTTTCGTCTCGCAACAGCGATGCCAATTCGATCTTCTTTGGCGGCTTGAGCTCGATTCAATCGACGAACGTTAACTTTGCGCGTGTTGAGGCAGCCGGCATCGATCTGGACGTTCGTACACGGATAATGGTTGCCGATCATGAAATTCGTGTCGGCATCGGTGCAACCCGATTGCTAACATCGGAAGCCGCCGACAACCCGCTCGAACCCTCGGAAATCGATTCATCTCTCGGTGAATTCCAACGGCCGAAATGGTCTGGCAACGTTTTCATCGATTGGCGTTTCGACAGATTCGCCGCCCAATGGCAATCACGGTACACCGGCAAACAACTACTGCCCTTCGCCAACAATGAGTCGTTCTTGCAAACATTCGGACCCAGCGTCGAAATCGATGCGACGTGGGTTCACGATCTGACCGGCGCTTTCCAACTGAATGACCGGTGGCGGTTTACCGGCGGAGTGCGCAACCTAAACGACGAACGGCCCTTCATAACCGAAATAGCGTACCCAGCGAGTATTCGTGGTCGCTATTTCTTCGTAGGCGCTGAATGGCTCGTACTCTAGAGTGCCTGACCCCAGTTGATCATTACGAGATCACTACCAGCTCGATCAAGTCGATTGTAGATAACCCATTGTCCATCCGGAGATACAGCGAGCTGCGGAATGCTGTTTGGGATCTGATCTAGGGATAGCGGTTGCTCAATGGTTGCTAACAGCTCCGTTTTTCCGGTCGCTTTGTTTTTAAAGCGGATGCTGAGATCACGGCAGTCCAAATAAACAACGTTGTCACGCCAGATTGTCCATCCGCTGTTATGCGCTGAACAAATACCGTCGCTTTTGTAGCGTAACTCGATTCGGTGATCGCTACCGTCTGGAGCGAGACTCGCAATATCGCCGTCTGGGGTGAGCAAGTAGATACGCCCATCGCTACCCACTTCGGGGCGCATTAGACATGGCGCGACTAAGGCGTTTTCGCCGCTCGCGGCGTTATAGCGCCACACGTCAAACGGACAGTCTTGCCCCGGCGAACGGTTGTAAAGAACTGCCTCACCGGTCCCATCATACGAACCTGCGGCCGAGTCGAATGCATCGTCGCTCACCAACAGCTGCGGAATTCCACCCGCTGGATTGATCGCGTATAGCTTATTGGTTGTGCGGTCAAGTCGGACGGCTTGCGGTGCGCCGGGTTCGATAAATGACGACACAACCAATTTCGAGCTATCCGGCGACCAATTGGGGAAGTTCGCAAAGCCGAAGTTTGTGATGCGACGAGATTCGGCGCCGTCGGCCTTGGCGACCCAGATTTCCCATGTGCCCGATTGGTTAGACATGTACGCCAACGATTTGCCATCCGGCGAGTAAGTCGGCCCGGTTTCATCGCCGGTCGAATTGATGAGTCGAGACGGCGCGACACTGCGATCTGAGGCGCTTGGCCCTGGATACCGCCAAAGACTATGATCCACAAACAAGCGCTCGTACACCAAGCGGTCGCGCCGTTGTGAGATCGTCACGAACTCCGCATCGGCTCCAAACGGCACCAGACTAAGCTGTGCCGTCTTGGTATCGACCTGAACCAATTGCCGCGCACCTGCGACAAACCCGAGCGGTGCGATTAACGTGTGCTCGTTCAACCAGGCGATATGGGCGACCTGCCATTCCTCGTCATCGGGCGTTACACAACGAACAGTCGTCGTGCTGAGTTCATAAACGCAGATTCGGCGCCCGCCCTGCACCGACTGACGAATAAAGGCGATTTCGGCACTGTCGGGAGAAAACCGCCCGTTAAAGTCAAACGCACCACCGTCTGCTGGCGTCGCCTGGGTAACCGCTCCGTCCAATGTTGATATTAAGTAGATTTGAGCGCCGCGTGCGTCCGGTTGCGACGCATTGATGGCAAGCCACTTGCCGTCCGGCGACCAGTCGAGATTGCCAATCCGTTCGACGCCGAGACCTTCCAAACTCATCAGTAAGGAATCGGTCCCCGTAACGACAGAACGAGTCATCACGGAAAGACCGCCGCCTTCCCGCGTATCAGCGGGTGCCGACAGATACGCGATACGCGTTCCATCCCCGGACCAAACAGGCCATTGATCGTCTGTGTCTGGTCGAACGATCCGTGTTGACTGGCCGCTCTCAATTTCGAGCAAGTAAATATCCGGCACCGGCTGCTCGGGGCTACTGTGCGCGTATGCGACGACGTTGCCGTCGGGCGATAACGCAGGGTAAAACTCGTATCCTTCCAACGCGGTTAAAGGACGCGTCCGCACATTGTTAAAAGCAACGGTCGTCGACGATCCGTCAGAGGAAGGCTTCAGGTACAACGTGATAACCGCACCGGCGAACGCGATCGTTGCGATACTCAATACACCAACGAGTACACTGACGCGGCCTGTCGCTACTCGGCGTATTCGACCGTCTTGGATATCGAACAACCATGACAGCAAGACGGCAAGCGGAAACCCCGCAATGAAAACGATAATCAGCGCTGTGCCGATCCATGCCGGCGCGCCAAGCCGATCGAGTACCGTTAACAGAATCTCGATACTCGCCCAAGCGAGCGCAACATAAACAGCGAGCGTGCGGAACACCCGTCGTTGGCGTAATTCACCGTATATTGAATCCTGCTTGGTATCCGTCATCGTTCGCCCTTCATTCGATTAGCCGAATGATGCGGGTTGTATTGGCGCAACACCAGAGAGGAGCATCGGTTGAGTGGCTTGTGGCGAACTCAGATCGCCAAACGAGTCTGATTCGGGTAGCAAAGGACCCTTACATTATCGTGTTAAATCGTGAAGACCATGGTGTGCCTGGAAAACCGCGAACAAGGCGTGCTCTTCTCTACAGCAGTGTTTGTACGTGACTCAGGATAAAGCGGGACTATCAAATTCACCGTGCAGCCAACGGCGCATCGGCGACATCGATATCGATGCCGTCGCTGCGGCCCAGATCATCAACCACGACAAGACGGTAACGACCGGAGGGAGGAGACCATAAATGCGCTGTATTACGCGCCGTTTTGGCGATAAAACGATCATTAGCAAACCAAAACAATGCCTCGGCATCGGCATCGGTCGACGCCTCAAGGGTTATTCCGTCATCGGCGGACCCTGGGCGGCGATAGACCGTTAAACGATTTTGCGGCGATGTAATCTCCGGCGCTCGACCAGTGGCAGCGCGAACGGTCAAAGGACAGGCCTCGTCCCAAGGCGGTGGTGTCGCGACGGCGAAACCGGCCTGGCGGAACAGCTGTGCAATATCGGACGGCCAAAACTCGAACACGACTTCGTCTGTTGGCCCGCTGCTGTGCCCGCAGCTACGGCGCCCGCTGCGCGAATCGATCTTCACGGCGCGATGGACGTTCGACACTTTGATAGGTGATACGCCGGGAATAAACCAACCCGGCGTTGCACGTGGGCAATGCTTGCCTGGGAGGTCGCCGGTCGGCTCACAGACGTCGATCTTGGTCACATTGAGTGCGGGATCGTGCGCGAGCTGTCGTCGGGCATCGCGCCGGTGCACCAACAAATCGTTAACGATATCGAAGAACAGCGGCGCCGCAGCGCGGCGACCGACCAACGCATGGTTACTGTGTCCGTCGAAATGGCCGACCCAAACCGCGACCACGTAAGGACCGACAACGCCGATCGACCATGCATCTCGAAACGCATACGACGTGCCGGTTTTCCAGGCGATCATCTTATGATCGTCGGTCAGCGGAACTGCAGCTCCCAGCGGACGCGGGTTTTCGGCCAACATGGCTAACGTCAGAAAACTAGCCTCGCCGCTCAACAAGCGCGGACCCACCGTCATCGGCTGATCGGTGCGATACCGCAGCGAGCGATCGACGCCGCCGTTGGCCAGCATTGCATAGAGTCGAACGAGCTCTGCCATCGTCAGCTCATTGCCGCCTAAGACGGCGGCCAAACCGTAATGCGCGGCACTACGCAATCGGTTAACGCCGCCATCGAGAAGCAACTGGTGCAGCCGATCCAAGCCGACTTGCTGCAGAAGATGAATCGCGGGAACGTTGCGGCTGTAGATCAACGCATCGCGCGCCAGTATCGGGCCAACGAAACCACGGTCGAAATTTTCCGGTGTGTAGTCAGCGAATCGATAGGGCGCGTCTTTGAGGAGCGTCATCGGGTGAATCAGGCCATCGTCGAGCGCCAATGCGTAGACAAACGGTTTTAGGGTCGAGCCGGGCGAGCGTTTAGCGCGAGTCCCGTTCACTTGGCCCTCGATGGCAGCGTTAAAAAACCCGGCAGAGCCGACTTCGGCGAGCACCTCCATCGTGCGGCTATCGACCAGCATCGCGGCGGCATTGTCGATTCCTTGGTCGCGGTGATGATCAACGAACCAGTCTATTCGTTGCTCCAGCCGACGTTGCCACTGACCGTCGAGCGACAATACAAGCCGTTCGGTGGCCGGTGCCTCCGCCAACGCACGCTGCACACCGTGCGGTGCCAGGAACGGCAATTTGTCGAGACCACCGATAACCGGTGTCATCGCGAACCTTGCGACCTGCGTATCGGTTACGGTGTAGCGCGTCCGCCATGTCTCGAACAGCCGCTGGCTTGCCGCACGCATAGCGGCAACGCCCGTAGCGCGTTGTGGATTCCTGGCCACCGGGTTTTGGGGGACTACCGCCAACGCGAGCGCTTCGGTTAGCGTGAGCTCACGAGCCGCTTTGCCGAAATAGATGCGTGCGGCGGTTCCGATGCCTTCGACGTTACCGCCGTAAGGAGCAAGGTTTAGGTACGCTTCGAGTATCTCGGCTTTCGAATAATGGCGCTCCAGCTGCAAAGCTCGCAGCACTTGTTTGAACTTACCGCTGGGCGATCGTGTGGTAAGCCCGAATCGCAGCCGCGCCAATTGCATTGATATCGTCGAACCACCGACGGGTCGCTGGCGACGAACATACGTTGTCCAAGCGGCGCGGATCAGTGCCGCCGGATTGACGCCCGGATGAGTGAAGAAGTGCCGATCCTCGTAGAGCAACGTGGCATCGATCGCCGTCGTAGATATCTCGTCAAGCGGGACACGTAATCGGTAACGTTCATCGCTCGCCAGTGCGAGGCGCAACAGCTCGCCATTGCGATCCACAACCGCTACCGAGAACGGGGTTGTGCCGTACAAACTGGGCTGCGGACAAAACCACCATAGGCCGAACAGAACAGCCGCGCCGCCAAGCAGCCGTTTTAGCGTCCGCTTCACCGTGCTGCCCGAACCTCGAACTCGCCCGGCCGCGTTCGACCGCGGATGCGTCGGTCGTACATCGAGCTGGCTGCGACAGCGGGTACGACGAATGTACCGGCACTGGTTACCTTGACGCGATAGCGCAGCTCGGTCATTCGGTCACCGAAATGGCCATAGCTAACGAGCCGGTCCTCGCGTACGTCTTGAAAATCGATATAACCATCACCGGCCGTGTGTGACAGTGAGTCGGCAATGATCTCGAACCCACCGGGCAACAAGTCCACGATAGCGACGTTGGTACGACGGTCACCACTCGAGCGAACGCGGACCCGCACGGTCAGCTCATCGCCGATCGTCGCTGCGCCGACGGCGCGACCATTGCTGTCGAGAAACTCTCGATACACCTCGATACCTTCGGTCACTCGACCGTCCGGCAACGACCGGTCGAAACCGGACTGCGTCAAGACGCGATAGACCGGCCGGTCATCGGCACCACCGACGGTCAAAGACTCGACTCCCACGTCGATAGAGGCACGCGCGAACGCAGCCGGTCCGGCGACCAAGGCACCGGTCGGATCGAGCAAGCTGAGCGATGGCAACTCGCCGCTGCTCGCCAACGCTTCGGTGTAAGCACCGAGCGCGAGCACCGCGTACGCCGACGAGATCGTGTTGAAGTGATTGGCCGCGACACCATCGACTAACGCGGTCAATGCATCCGGTGACAATTCAGCAAGCAACGCCGGAAAGTGTCGCGACACGAGGTACACGTACTGTGCGTTGCGACCGAGTTCGGTGTCGAAGTCGGTATCGGATCGCTCCTCAGCCGCGGTGCGGTAGTTGCGAATCAAACGCTCGGCAAGATTCGCCTGCTTTAGCATCGCGTAACTGGCCGCCATGTAGGCCGCTGTCAGGTCGGACTCCCAACGGGTGTCCGCCCACCGCTCCAGCGTCTCGTGCAGATCGGTCAGCGCGTTCGTCGTTACTTCGCCGTTGCGCGTTAGCACGTAAATCGTATAAGCACGCAGGCGTGCTGCAGCCAACTCATCGACATTCTCGCCCGCTAATCGCCGCCCATACCGCAATGCGCCGTCGAGCATATCGCGTGGCACGGCCATCCCTCGTTCACGGGCATCGGTAAGAAAATGACCGATGTAGATCGTCGGCCAGCCGACCGGTGCAGTCGATGAACGCCAGAACCGGAACCAGCCGTCCGCTGTTTGCCGAGCGCGCAGGCGACCGACGACATCGTCGAAGGCGGCCCGAATCTCGCTTTCATCGAGATCGGCGTCGCCATTGCCGATGAGACCGAGCTGCGGAAACACGCGACTGACCATTTGCTCAGCGCACAAATGTGGGTAGCGCTGCACGTACGCGAGCAGGCCATCGGTTAAGACGAGCGGGCTTGTCGACGCCGCGGCCGACTGCTCGGCTAATGGCGCGGCCAGCTGGCGCGGCAACGCCAGTGCTTGGCCACGCAAAGGCCCCGCTGCCGCCGTCACCGTCGTCTCAAAGGGTACGGCCGGACGAACGCTGAGCGTCGCCGTACGGCGCACCGCGACAGCGCCACTGGAAACCACAAAGTTAAGCCGGGCAGCACCGATCGCGTCGGTTGCTCGCACACGGATAGTCGCGCGGCCTTCCTGGCCCTCACCCACCTGCAGCGAGGACTGCGCGGGCCCGAGCAACTCTATTGCCGCTGACGGCGTAACGGCTAGATCGATCGTCGCGTCTGCACCAGAGCCGTCAAGGTTATTTGCGATGCCGACAGTAACGTCGAATTCATCGCCAGGCGCCGCGTGCGTTAACAAGTTCGGTGTAATGACGAAGGGTCCACGGACTGTCGCGCGAGTCGACTGGCGGCCGACTGCCGAGTCTGCCGTCGCGACAGCCATAATGCGCAGTTCGCCGTTGTAATAGTCAGGCACATTGAACTCAACCCGGCTAGGTTCGTCGCCAACATCAAGAACACCCGACCAGTAGACGACAGGCGGCTCGGATTTGCGTCGAAAGGGATTGAGATTTTTACCAGCCAATGCACGTGCTTCACCACCGCCAGGGGCTGCTACGCGCAAGAACGTGTCGAAAGACGGCAGCAACAAATCAACCATTTGATGCGTTCTGACTTGCAGCGCCATCTTGCGCAAAAAGAACCCAAGGGGATCCGGCAAACGGTAGCGGGCCACCGACAGAATGCCCTCATCCACGGCGTAGACGATCGCTTTGCTTGGGCGATCGGCGCGGATGTCGACCGCTACGGTATCGCCAGGCTCAGCCAACGTCGGCGCATCGAGTGCGAGCTCTATCGTTCGTGCATCGCGATCGATACCGAACGGGGCGGCGGCGTAACTCAATGGCGAGACGAAAATTTCCGGAGAGTCTGGGCTGCGGACGAAGGCAACATTGACGTACGCGTTGCCTTCCAGCGAGTCCGGCACACGGATGGACTGCACCGTTGTGGACGTATCGGCCTGAAACCACTGGTGTGAGTAAACGCGATCGCGCTCGATCGTAATCAGCCCGCTACCGGTATACGGCGCCTGAACCTGTAGCCGGATCGTATCACCCGGCGAGTAACTCGACTGATCGAGCGTCAACTCCAGCTCAGCATCACGCTCGAGCTCGCCGGCAACGTTACCCGCGCCGGCGACGGTGTAACGCACGGCAGACAACGTTGTGCCGTCTGCCGTTTTGATGCGAACGATATAGCGCCCGGGTGCATCGGTAGGCAACGCGATGTTCGCGCCGTCTGCAGCGATAGAAAATTCGCTGTCGGTGGGCGCTTGCTCGCGCAAAACCGACTGATACGCGAACGTCCCGTTAGGCCGTTGCACCAGCATCGACACGAAACGTTCCTCGGCGATCGACAGTGTTAGGTCGTCGAGCGCAACAGGACTAGCGTCACTATTTAGAGCGATTAACTCAATGAAGTGTTGCGAATCCCGATCGAGCCAGGTTAAGTCGCTATCGCTCCGGTAAC
The DNA here is from genome assembly GCA_038749025.1 of Pseudomonadota bacterium. Taxonomy (GTDB): domain Bacteria; phylum Pseudomonadota; class Gammaproteobacteria; order Steroidobacterales; family Woeseiaceae; genus JBCAXA01. The sequence goes on from JBCDIL010000001.1 coordinate 282,079, forward strand.
CGATGACCACCGACGCGGGTGACACCACGATGCTGGCCTCGGCGCGAACACTGCGTCCGTCGCCTACGTCGTAACCGTCGGTCGTTAGATCGACACGGAAAAATCCCCGCACATATCGCGACAGGTCCACGGTGAATAGCGCGTTGCCGGTATCGTCGGTCACCACGTCATCTAGCGTCGTGGTTTGCGCCTGCAGCGCGGACTCGGTAACGCCTATCGTTGCCGCGAAGCGGTAGTCGCTAAAGGCTGGAAACGTCGGTTGAATCGGCGTTACGGTGTACTCACCAGTAACCCGTCGCTCAGCCGCCGGCGTGCCAAATAAATTCTCTAGCGACACCGTTGCCGACAGCGTACCGGGTGCTAACCATCCGGTTGGTTTGGCACCGGTAAACCGCGAACGAATACGGAGCCGATCCGGTTGAAATTCAGCGACCCGAAAATTTGCACTGCCGATTGCGCGGCGCCGCTCATTGTCATCGATAAGGTAAACGATGGCGCGGTATTGACCGGTGGGTGATGCCGCCTCGGTGAGCAGCGTTTCGTCAAACAGACCACCGCTCGGCAGTGTTAGCCGTTTGTCGAGAACGGTCTGACCCCGCGAATCGCGGACATGCAGGATGACGGGTATACCCTCGACGGCACGCCAGTCGTCACGCTTGATGAGCGCGGCTAGACGCACCGATTCACCGGGGCGATACAAGCCGCGATCGGAAAAGATGAGCGCTCGAAGTCGATCGGCCGCTGTATCGGCACGAACCACATCGCCGCCGATGTCGAATCGCGACAGCTGCAGCTGCCGGCCGGGTCTTGCCACCGGCAAAAACGCCGAGTCGCGACCACGACGCACAACAAAGACCGTTGGTTGTCGCTCGTCACGTAAGTTCCGTGTCGATGCAAAACGGCTGTGACCTGAAGCGTCCGTACGCTCCACCAGCACCGGGATACCGTTCTTGCCAAGCAACTCGACGACGGCATTGGCAACCGGTTGACCGGTAGTCATCGACTGCACGAACACATCATGCGAACCATCGGCACTGGTCTTAACGAGTAGTCCAAGGTCGGTCGTCATGACCAGGCGTTTGTCGCTGCTACCGATACCGTAGCCGCGCTGACGATCCCATCCCTGGACACTAACTAAGTATGTACCGCCTTCCGGTGCGTACGCGCTGAGGTCGAGATGCGAGTACGACGCCTCGCGAGGGTCGGTGGACGCTACGTCAATAAATTCAACCTGGCGCTCCACGATTTCATCTTCGCTGAACGTACTCGGATAGCCACGGAAGTACGGACTGCGAATGTCGCCTTGGCTCTGCGTGGCGAGGTGGTTAATCTCGTCATCGATTACCCGCGCGATTTCCACACGCAGCGTTTCAACACCGCGCGACACGAGACTCAAACGACGATCGCCACTCAGCGGGAGTAGCGAACCCGACAACGCGACGCGTGCCTCGCGCGGATAGTCCGGGACTCGCAACACCGTTGCGTAATTATCGGCTAGAACAAACTCGCCGCTCGAACGCAGTCCCGCATCGACAACTAGGTACAGGTACCGCTCCGCCGGCACATCGAGGCTGACGCTATGAATGGCCGCAATATCGCCTTCGACCGGGTTGACGGCAATCGGGATTGACTCTGCCTGCGCTTGCACCGCGCCGGTCACTTCAGCTGGCGAGTTCCAGCGCTTGTTGTTGACCGTTGTGCCATTGACGGTGACCGAGTTCGGCAACAAGTACAGATTGATCCGCTCATTCAACGCCTCACTGGCGACGCGATCGGTAAAGGTCAACGTGACTGCCTGACGCGGGTTGTCGTTCTCGTCGCGAGCAATCAGCGCATTGGCCTGATCGATACGAAAGTAGCTGCCGATATCGGGTATGCGCACGGTATCGACGATCTCGGCGTTGTAGCGAGATGGACCGGCCGCCGGTGCCAAGCCGGACGACACCGTAAGCGTCAGAAAATTCTCTTCCCGTGGAATGCTGAGCACATCCGAGTGAACGTGTGCGACACGACCGGCTTCGTCCATCCGCAGCTCAAAACCGATAGTGTCCGCGCGGGTTTCTACCGTGGCACCCGATGGACGCATCGCCAGCACCAATCGCTCGGTGAGGTCGGCCGTATCCACGGGATGTGAAAAATCAAAGCTGGCGACCACTTTGCGTATGCCCGAATCAACCGGGTCTTGGTAGAACGAGTAATAAGACAGCGCGGCGACGAACTCCGGTGTCACAAACTCGGTCTGGTGCTCGCGAAGCTCTAACCCGGGATCGAACGGGCCGGCTTCCCAGCTGACCGTGTAACGTTGCCCAGCCGGCCAAGGCGTTACCGGTGTGAACACCAACGTGTCCTCATCTCGCCAACGCCATTCACCGGCCACAGCCGGCTGCAGTTCAATTCCACGCGCCACGACCTGCCCCACCAAATCGAGACGTGCAATGGTGGTCGGCGTCGCGTCCGGCGTCAGGCCATCGGTCACCACGCTAAAATCGACGGTAATGGGCTCCGGCACCAACTCGCCGTCGATAAGGGACGCCAGCGCCGGTGGGTTCGCCGTACCGACAATACCGGGTGGCTGTGGGCGCGAATCTAGGTAGCTGGTTACCAGGTAGCCAACGATGGCGAGCATTACAACGCCGATGGCAGCACCAAAGACGCGTCCGGGACCGGCCGCGATAAACCACGGCGGCGGTGTCCAGCGTAGCTCTCCAATGACACCCTTTAGCCCCGCCATGCTGTTTCTCCTTCACCGCTCTTTCGGTAATGCTACCGCAATGGCGACAGGGCGAAATGCGTTGTTTGTGACCAATTATGGCGGACTGTGATCGGGCTAAAACGTCCTACGTGACTGTTTCCGCGGGCTTCAATATCGGTTGACCGTTGACAACCGGCGGCCCGCTCAACCCGCTGACACGCAACCTTTAGCAAGCTTGGTCTAGCCAATGCCGGCGTTGCGTAAAGACTCAAGACCAGACCGGCCGGTGACAATGCTCGTACGAGCGTATACCCTACGCGGTCCCCGGTTTGGGGCCTAGCGTTCAACCGCGGAGAGGTGCCGGAGTGGTCGAACGGGCTTGACTCGAAATCAAGTGTGCGCGCAAGCGTACCGTGGGTTCGAATCCCACCCTCTCCGCCAAACTAGACCGACTGCGATGCGGACCGCAGCTGCTACTTTAGGAGTGGCGTCTCGCTGTGGTTATGTCCGCGCTTTGCATTGTCATCGTTGCCATCGGGCCGAGACGGCCCTCCCATATCTTCGTTTACTGATGGCGCCAAACCCTGGTGTGGGAGCGGCGTCTCGCCGCGATGACGACCGCGATTGGCATTAGCACTGCAATGATCTGGCCGGGACGGCCCTCCCACATCTTCGTTCACCGGTTGCGCAAAAACCCGACTAGTCTTTGTTTTTTTTCGGGTCTCGCCCCGCTTCGCGGAGCGCTTTACGCACCACGAACTCGAGTTGCCCATTGACGCTGCGTAATTCGTCATCCGCCCATTTCTTGAGCGCATCGAGCACGGCCGGGTCGGCACGAAACAAAAAGGAGGAACGAGCCACGGCTTAGCGGGCTTCAGCCACGGACACGAATGGCAGCGATAAAGGCTGCTTGGTCATCCGGAGAAACCAGCACAGATCGACCTCCACCGTAGCGTATTTCAAGGCGATCGAGCGAAAGCGCCGGTGCGGCCAAAACGCTGCGACTCGGCTCAATTGACTCGATACTCGTCAAGTCGATACGCCAGCTGAGTGGCCCACTAACGATGGTAAGCTCGCCGTCGTCAACTCGATAATAGGTTGCCATTAGTAACCAGATCACTAACGCTACCGAGGCAATCGAGATGACAACGCTAACCGTTAGGTTGCCGGTCGCTACAGCAGGTATGACGGCTACACTACCCAGTGCGACGGAGGCGATAAGTAATGCGACAACCCAACCGTCTTGGCGCGAGCGGAAAACCATAACTTGCTCCTTAAACTAGCTGTATAGCGAGCCTGTATTAACAACCGGCTGCGTATGTCGGTCGCTACAGAGCACAACCAACAGGTTCGACACCATCGCTGCACGACGCTCCTCATCGAGCTCGATAATCCCGTCGCGTTTTAGCTGATCCAGTGCCATCTCGACCATCCCAACAGCGCCCTCAACGATCTTGGTACGGGCGGCTACAACCGCCTGCGCTTGTTGGCGCTGCAACATGGCCGCCGCAATCTCAGGCGCGTAAGCAAGGTGACTAATACGCGCTTCGATGGCCTCAACGCCGGCTTTGCCAAGACGCTCTTGGATATCTTCTTTCAGCACTTCGCCAATAGCACTGGTATCGCCGCGTAACGAGTCTTCGTTCTCCTCACCATCGTACGGGTAGCGACTCGTTAGGTTTCTGAGCGCCGCCTCACTCTGGACAGCGACGTAATCCTCGTAGTCGTCCACCTCGAACAGGGCCTCGGCCGTATCAACAACTTTCCAGACGACGACGGCGGAAATTTCGATCGGGTTGCCGTCACGATCATTCACCTTGGATGGCCGACCGCCTGTACGACCGCGTTCTTGGACGATCTTGCCCTCGTTCGATTTCTTTTGCGGTATCGCTTGCGAGCCGGTTTCAAAGTTGCGTACCCGGCGGGAAATCTTCTTTTTACTAAAGAGTGGATTCACCCAAAAAAATCCGGATTCGGTCACCGATCCTTTGTAGTTACCAAACAACAGCAAGACGCGGGCATCGTTCGGGGCGATGGCCATGAAACCGAAAAACACAAAAATGGTCACGGCGATAAAAAGAGCGGCCACCAACGGTTGCAACGTTAGAAAACCAGCGATGGATAGTCCGACCAAAATCAAGACAACGAACAACACCGGCCAACCCGACATCGGGCGAAAGGGCTTTTCGAACACTTGGCTCATTGAGCGGCACTCCCTTACTATGATCTCAAAATGATATCATATTGATATATTTATGCAATCACAGACCATAACCCTATGTTGTGGCTTAAAAAATCAATGTAAGAAAGCGCCCCAGCGGGGCGTCGCTGCGCGCGTCAGGCCGCCTGGCGCGCTTGCAGACGGTCGTCTAGCAACGCCTCGAGACGCAGTTGGTCGGCAACGAAACCGCGAATGCCCTGCGCCAGTTTTTCGGTCGCCATGGCGTTGGCATTCATCTGCAAACGAAAATCTGCTTCGCCGTCGAAATGGCAGGGGTTTGTCGGCGGCGCATCGTCAGGCGACAGCTGCCGCGGTAAGTCGCCGTCGCTGTTGGCAAGCTCATCCAGTAGCGCAGGGCTAATGGTTAGCCGATCGCAACCTGCTAACGCTTCGATCTCACCCGCGTTGCGGAAACTGGCTCCCATGACCACGGTCGGATAACCGCGGTGCTTAAACAGTCGATAGATAGTCTGTACCGACAGGACACCGGGGTCGTCCGCTGCGGTAAAGACCCGCTCCGGCTCTTGTGCCTTGTACCAATCAAGAATCCGGCCGACGAATGGTGAAATTAGAAACGCACCGGCCTCCGCTGCTGCAACCGCTTGAACATCGCTAAATAACAGCGTCAGATTGCACTGAATACCCTCAGCCTCTAACACCCGGGCAGCCTCGATTCCTTCCCATGTCGACGCAAGCTTTATTAACAAACGGTCACGTCCTCGACCCAATTCTTCATAGAACGTAACGAGCCCTCGTGCCCGTTCAATGCTTGCGGCCGTGTTGAACGACAGGCGGGCATCAACCTCGGTCGAGATTCGGCCAGGAATAATATCGAGAATCTCGTTACCGACAGCGACCGCAAATCGGTCGGCGGCTAACGCAATCCGTGAGTTGTGATCAGCGCTTTGCCCAAGCGCCCAATCGCAAACGCCATCGATCAACGAGTCATAGCGCTCCAAATGCGCGGCTTTGAGCAGCAACGACGGATTGGTCGTGGCGTCTAGCGGTTGGTAAGTAACGATTGAGTCGATATCGCCCGAGTCAGCGACAACATCGGTCATTGTTTTGAGTTGTTCGAGTTTGTTCATCGGAGGGCTCGGCCTTGGTCTTTCTTATGGGCAGATGGTAACCGACTGGGCGTCTTCGATGGAGCATGACCTTGTGGCGAAGCCGGCTTGGCTCGATGAAAACGGCGACCACGCCACCCGCGGACTGCATCGCGGCGGGACGCCGCTCCCTCATCGGGGTTTGGCGCCGTCGGTAAACGAAGCTGTGGGAGGGCCGTCTCGGCCCGATGACAGCGGCGACGATGCCAACCGTGGACTACATCGCGGCGAGACGCCACTCCTACATCGGGGTTAGACGCCGACGGCGGTCGCACGCGGCGCTACACTTGAGCGTTGCTCAGCTAAAGGTCGACCGATGACGCTCTATATCGTTACAACCACAGTCGGCAGCCACGACGAAGCCGAGCGCCTGGCTCGCCATCTGGTCGAAGCGCGGCTCGTTGCCTGCGTACATATCGACGACATCACGAGCTATTACCGCTGGGATGGCGAACTGCAGCGTGATACCGAAGTCCGGTTAACGCTGAAAACGACAGAAAAACGCTATGACGAACTCGAAAAGACCTTAGCGGATCTGCACCCCTACGATATTCCGGCCATCGTCGCCGTCCCCGTCGCGAACGCGTACCCGCCCTACGCAGACTGGGTGCGGAACAATACGGCCGGCTAGCCAACTCATCTGAGCCGTTCTCAGACCGGTTTTCGCTTAAGTCAGTACGGCACGGCTTTTTTGCCGTGCGCCGGCCCGTTGTAAGCGAGGACCTTAATAATGAACAACTCAGAGATGACACGCTGGTGGCGAGCACTGCTGGTAACCGCTGTGCTGATGGCAGGCGGGTGCGGCGGCGGCAGCAGCGGTGGCCCACCGCCGCTAGACACCGACGGTGATGGAATCGCCGATATCACCGACACCGACGACGATAACGACGGTGTAGCCGATACGGCGGACGCATTCCCGCTCGACCCAAACGAGACGGCCGATTTCGATAACGACGGCGTCGGCGACAACGCCGATACGGACGATGACAACGACGGCGTCGAGGATTCGATGGACGCGTTTCCGTTCGACGCCAGCGAGAGCCAAGACTCCGACAACGACGGTACCGGCGACAACGCCGACGCGTTCCCGAACGACCCTGCGGAGACGAGCGATAACGATGGCGACGGAATCGGCGACAACGGCGACCCCGATGACGATAACGATGGCGTCGACGATACGATGGACGCCTTCCCGCTAGATCCCTCAGAAACAACCGACACAGACGGCGACGGGACCGGCAACAACGCGGACACGGACGACGACGGCGATGGCGTTGCTGACGTCGACGACGCCTTCCCGCTAGATGCGACCGAATCAGCCGATAACGATGGCGATGGCATCGGCGATAACGCAGACACCGATGATGACAACGACGGCACACCAGATTCCAGCGACGCCTTCCCGACAAACGCCGCGCGCACCAAGCCGATCGAAGCACTGTACCCGCGCGTCAACGGTCGTCTGCAATTGCCAAATACACCGGCCGGCAACCAAACGACGTGGGTGATCGATCAGCTCGCGGCAACAACCACATCGCTACAAGACATTAACGATCGTTTCGATCCAGCGACACTCGCCAGTGTCCCGGCGACAGATTGGCAGAACTTTTTCGATACGCTGCGTACGACACTCGCCAACGCGACCATTCAGGATGTCATCACGATGACACCGACCAGCGTACGAATTTTGGTCGGTGATCCTGCGGCGCCTGCCGACGGTAGCTTCATGACACTGACGACGACCTATGGAACGGGACTGATTCGCTCGTTTGGCGCTAGTCCCTTTCCGCTGAATGGTTCGTCGACCGGTCTGGATGATCGAACGCTCGATTACAGCGGTGCGTTGGCGAAGCTAGAAACACTGGCCGAGGACGTTGGCGTACTGGTAGCGCGGATCGACGAGAATAATCAGTGTGTGCCGATCTTCGAGAGCAACGCCGGGCAACCGTACGCAACCGCATCGATTTTCAAAGTCTGGGTGGTCGGTGCTGTCGCACAAGCAATCGAGGACGGCCTGATCGCGCCCGATACAGCGGTTGCGTTGTCCGCTGCCGACTTAACCCCCGGCGGATCGATTAACGGCGAGGCCTTAGGCACCCAATTCTCGGTGACTGACTTTGCTGCATTGATGCTGGGTATCAGTGATAACACCGCCACCGAGGCACTGTTCCGACTCGTCGGACGCGACCGCGTGGAGGCAACGCTGCCGGCGTTCAATCACGCCAACCAAGACGCAATGCTGCCGTTTTTGTCGATGAACGAAGGCTTTCACTTGTACTGGACCGTGCCGGAAGCCGACGCACTCGCCTACGTTAACGGCACAGAGACGTTCCAACGCGACTTCCTCGATAACACGCTGACCCCGCTGGGGCCGGTAACGAGCTTCCCACGCGCCAATGTTTCGGTCCTGGTCGATGCCCTCTGGCAAGCCAGTCCAACCGATGTCTGTCAAGCAATTGCCGGACTGCGGCAGTTCAATGATGTCAGCGAGGGCTTTGAACTCGTCGATCAAGCCTACGGCGCTGAGTCGGTCGGCATAAATGTCCGGCCGCAATGGGAGCGGGTTTGGTACAAGGGCGGCAGCCTCGCCGACGGTCAAGGTCTCCGGGTCCTCACGCACGGCTTCTTGCTAGAGACCGACAGTCGCGGCGCATTCGTCGTCGTGGCGATGGGAAACAACGACTCCGGTGGCGCAGCTCGGATTGATAGCGGCCCTTTCACCTCCGTCGTATTGCGACTGGTCGATATTGTTAACGAAACCAACTAACCGCGTAAGCCCGCAGCGGCGATCGTCTGGCAGGGAAGCCGACGATCGACGTTGCGGCACCGAGGGTATAACAGGCATGACGTCTGACAATGTGCAGAACGAGCGGCGTGACGAAGAGAAGTGGCTGCGTGAGCGTCGCGCACTGGCGATCTCGGAGATTGCCTGTGAGCTCAGCGAAAAGGAACAGCGCCGATTCTTGGACGGTGTCTGCGCCGGTGACGAGAACTTACGTCGGGATGTAGACGCCTTATTGACGGCCTCGGCTGACACGAGCAATTTCTTGGAGTCGAAGCGTCGTCGTCGACTGATCGATTTTTTCGACGAGGGCGACTAATCGCAGTCGGCAAGTATCTCGCGGATATTGTCGGGTTGGCCGGCGTCGAACTCGGTAATTCCGAACCGGTCGTCGATGAGTAGCCACTGATCTAACGAACGCCCGAACCACTCGCACGCCGACGTATTGTCGCCAGCGTTTTGGTAAACGTCTGCCATTACGTAGTAGCTAACCGCCAACGAACGCTGTGTCCCTGGCGTATTTGGGTCACTGGCGGCCTGTGCGGCAAACCAGTCGTTGGTCTCGCGCATTCGCGCAATGCCATCGTTGATGCGGCCTGTTTGCACCCACGCCATCGCCTGCGACCCTTTAACGATGGCGAGACGACGCGCGGTCCCGCTGTCGTTCGGGTCACGAACGACAGCGGTCTCGATCAACTCGATGGCCGCCCCATAGTCATCCGCAGCTACCGCAGGCTGCTGCATATCGAAGCGCGCATTGCCGCGCGACCAGTACACCACGCTCAGCGCATCGGTAACGCTGCGATCCGGTCCGCCCGTTAACAGCGCTTGTCGATAAGCGCTTATCGACGCCGTGTAAGCGGCGATGCAGTCGTCATACTGATCAATGAAGTAATAGCTCTCACCGAGTAATTGTCCGGCGTTGCCTTCCAACTCCGAGAATCGCGCCTCGTCCGGGTAACGCGCCGCCGCTTGGCTGGCAGCGACAACGACGGCCTCGGCGGCCTCCGCAGCCGCCTCGTAGTCGCTACCCCATTTGAAGCTATCGGCTTTGACTTCGCCAGCCTCTAGGCGCAACAGTTCGCGTTCGACCGCATCAGCATTTGCGCTCGTCTCACTGTTGAGGATCGCGAGAGCCCGGTCCAAGAACGGCGTCGCACGATTCGGTTCGTTATCGATGTACAACAAGCGATTCGCGCGCTCGACATACAGCCTGCCCAGAGCGAGCTGCGCGGCACCGTTATCGGGTGCTTCGCTAATCAAGGTCTGTAGGAGACTCTCGGCCTTGGCGAATGCCTCTTCCGCAACGCCGCGATCGGCAACGTCGGCGACAGCTTGTTGATTAAGCAACTGGGCGAGACGGGCAAAGCCACGACCGGCATCGAGGCGAACACCCGCTGGCGCTTCATCATCGGCGGCCAGCTCATCGAGATAGCGCTGCGCCAAGATCACCATGCGACGGCGTGCCGAGGCTGTTCCCGGAACCCGGTCGACGTCGTCGTAGACATCGAACATCATCGATGAGGCCAGCGAGCGGACTTGATCGAAGCGCAGCGCCGCTCGTTCTCGAGCCGTGTTCGCTTCTAGGTACAACCAACTGGTCGCGGCCAGCGCACCCACCAGCGTTGCAGCGAGTGCCGCCGAAAAACCGACGGCCAACCGATTTCTGCCGACGAACTTAGCGAGCCGGTACGCCCGCGTCGCCGGCCGCGCCTCGACCGGCTCGCCGCGCAGCAACCGCTCGATATCGGCGCTGAAGGCCGCGACGGAGACGTAACGGTCGTTCGGATCGCGTGCGAGCGCCTTCAGCAACACCGTGTTGAGGTCGTGGCTCAAGAAGCGCTGCAAACGCGCTGCCGTTGTCGACCGGGCTGCCGCAATATCGCTTTGTTCGAGTTCGGTCGCCGCCGCGTAGCGCTGGCTTGGCGCCGCGATGGTTACATTCTCAGCCGCGTCGACCATGGCCTTGGGCGACGACGTATCAAGTCGGTAGGGGCGAAGACCGGTAACGACCTGATACGCCAATACGCCGAGCGAGTAGACATCGCTCGCCGTCGTTGAACGGTTATCGAGGATTTGCTCTGGGCTGGCAAAATCCGGTGTTAGCGCGGGACTGCCGTATTGGGTGACCGCACCGACATCGTCGGATTGGCCAGGGCTCAGCAACTTGGCGATACCGAAATCCAGCAGTTTCGGAATGCCGTCTGCCGTCACTAAGATGTTCGACGGTTTCAGGTCGCGGTGCACAACGAGGTTTTGGTGTGCACTGTGGACGGCTTGTGCCAGTTTTTGCACCAGTCGAAGCCGGCTTTCTACGTCGACGCGTTGTGAGTCGAGGTATTGGTCGACCGGATCGCCGTCGATGTACTCCATGACGAGGTAAGGCACACCTTGGTCGGTCCCGCCATCGATGAGCTGCGCGATGTAGGGGTGATTCAGCCGTGCCAGAATGTCACGTTCGGCGTGGAAGCGGGTCAGTAACTCATGCGAAGCGAAACGCCCACGAATGAGCTTTAGCGCAACCTGCTGGGTAAAACCGTCGCCATCGCGCACGGCTCGAAAGACAGCACCCATACCGCCTTCACCGAGTGACTCCTCGATGCGGTAGCCGCCAACGACACGGCCACGGTAGTCGTTGTCGACCCACGCGAATGCACCGTCCTCGAGAAAGCTATCGACATCGGTAGCCGCATCAATCACCCGCTCAACTGCCAGGCGCAATGGCGCGTCGGCCGCGCCGAGTTCATCGAGGAAAGCAGCGCGCTCAGCGACTGGCTTGGCCAGCGCCTGGTCACAGAGATCGAGCAAGTTACGGGTAGCGCTAGTCACTGTCGTCGCGATTGATCTCACGGTACAGCCAGCCACGCGCCACTTGCCAACTGCGCTTGACGGTCGCTGCTGACAAATCCAGCACGGCGGCGGTCTCCTCGATCGTCAACCCACCGAAAAAGCGCAGTTCAACCAACAATGCCCGGTCCGGGTCGGCTTTGCTGAGCCGCTCAAGGGCGTCGTTCAACGCCAAAATATCGGTAGGCGGTTGCTCCAACGAACTGCCGACATCGGCGAGCGTGACGCGCACGCCCCCGTCGCGTTTCAGTGACCGACGTTTGCGAGCTTCGTCGACGAGGTAGTCGCGCATGACGCGTGCGGCCATCGCCAAGAAATGGGCGCGACCGGTCCAGTCGATACGATCGATGTCCACAAGCCGCATGTACGCCTCGTGAACCAGCATCGTCGGCTGAATATCAGCGGCATTGCTCTCGCGCGCCAGGTACTTGCGTGCGATACGCCCTAGCTCAGCGTAGACGTGCTCGACGATTTGCTCGCGAGCCTCGCTATCGCCGCTGTTCCATTGTTTAAGCAGCTCAGTAACTTCTGACACCGGACGGATCTCGTTGTTGTTGTTCTCGTCCCTACGTTCAGTATAGGCAATTCAGCGACTTAGCGCCGGACCGCGACCACCCCATAAAGTGTGACGCAGTTCACACTTTGCCACCATTCTGACAGCGGCGCTCGATGAGGTGGGAAGAGCCACACGGCCACCGTCAGAGAGGTGCCCCACGGGACACTTCGGGGTCACAACACCGTGACGCTGACTTTGCATCGCGTGTCGTGCGATTGTCGTGGCCGTTGGTAGTCATAGCTGCCAGGATAGAGGCGTTCTCAGTCAGCAAGAAGCACGATGAAACGAACGGTAGATACGCGCCTAATCAAGACGCTTAGAACCGAGCGCGCTTGGTCTCAAGAGGAACTCGCGATTGCAGCAGGAGTCAGCACACGCACCGTCCAACGGATCGAGTCTGACGGTGCTGGCTCAACGAACTCAATCAAAGCCATCGCGTCCGCACTTGAGGTCAACCTGCACAACCTGGAGACAGAATCGCGAACCCAGCTGATCGGTATACGCTGGGGCGTCGGTGGCATCGTCGTTGGGGTCAGCTGCGCAATCATGGCCGTGCTGAGTCACTACGTCGGCGGCGGTGGATCGTCCTACGAGGCGGGCGTCAGTTTGGGCGTAATCGGTGTCATCGCCGGACTCTCTAGCGCATTTATCGGCTGGGCATCTAACCGAACGTAACGGTGGCTGCTCTCAATCAGCCCTTCGCAAATACGTGTGAGTCCGTTAACGCTTCAACGGGCACGTAATCGATGTCGAAACCGAAGCAACGCGGCGCAACGACCGCCAGTGCTCGCGGCTCACGGTAAAACGCTGGGCACCCGGTGGCCAGCACCGTCACCCGTTGGCCGTAGCGAAGCCTCTCCGCATTGATCGGCACGGATGTTTCGAAGTCGAGCACGGTGATCAGATCGGGAACCGAGGCGACAACGGTACCGCCGATGGTTGCCAGCAAGTACTCGTTGCGAATGCTAAGGGTCAGCGGCGGTGCGTCCCGGTCAAAGGCCTCGATCCTGGCCTCGCCGACGTCATAGCCACCGACCATCCGGCTCGCATAGTCGACCACTTTGCCGGTGTACAGGTGAAACAACTCGCCGTATAGCGACGGCGCGAACAAATCCCGTAGCGGTGCAACAATCTGATGGGCGTTACCCCGATACCGCTCAAGCAGACGACCCAGTTCGATCGCGAACGTCAGCGTCCCGGGAATTACGGCCTCCTTGAGCGTCGCCCCACTCATAGGATGCTCGACCGTCGTAATCATACCGCCCATCGCGACGGCCATGGCGCGGATATGGCGCTCGTAGGTCGTCGTGGTATCCGTTTGGAAGGTGGCGAGATTGCCCGCATAGTCGACGCCGACCGCCGGCGTTGGTGCGACGCCTGCAATCGGGTAAGACATCATCTGCGCTTCGGGTAATGCTCTACCCATACCATCGCCATCGATCACTGGAATACCGCGACCGGCTGCGGCGGCTAGCGGTATCAGTGAGTTGCCACCACCTATTTCAAACGACACCACCGCGTCGACTCGTCGCCCGACGTGCTTTTCGAAGGCGTCTAATGCGATGACCGGGTCGTTGACCGATGGCAGCAATTCGAGACTGATCGATGGTGCGCCGACCGCGCCGATCGTCACAACATACGCATCGTCTGGAAGGTCAGCCGCCGCGATGACATCGGCAGGTCCGGCAGTGGTCAGAACGTGCTTTGTCGCGAGCAACGAGACGTACGGATCGCCACCCCCACCGGTCGCGAGAAACACAGCGCCCCGTGATAAGTCGTCGAGGCTATCGGCACCGAGCTTCACGAATGTCTCCCAGTCACCGCAACGTCACCGACCACTTTCACTCGCAGCCGTACCGCATTGCCGGCCATATAAGCGACTGGTGTCTCCTCAACGTCAGCGACCCGAAGTGTTGCGGCGTCGGCACCGGCATCGACGGCGAAGCCCGTCGCTTCCCGCCGTACGCGTCGAATCGCCGCATCGCGATCGAGCTTGTCGTAGGAAACAATGTGCTCCGCCTCACCGCCGATCTGCGCGATCGCTGCCCCCATCGCGTTCGCGACATCAGCGTACTCCGGTCGGTGAACCGCGGCCGCCGAGGCCAGCGGCTCGTTCGCTAAAATAGAGCCGCCGCCGACCAGAATCACGGGCAGCGGGTCGCTGCTCGGCTTCATTGTTTCTACACCACGCTCTAGCATTGCATGGATTTGACGTGTTGCTGTCGCCACGGTTTCCGGGTTTAGGCCTGCAACCCGAGCGGTATCGCCAACCTCTGCAACACCGGCCGCGACAACGATATCCGTTGCTGTTAGTGTCTCGCCGCCAAACACCAGCGCATCTTCGATAAGACGGTGACCGACGGATGTCGGCCCGAGCGCCGAGCCATCGGCTGACACGACGCTCCCGCCACCAAGACCTAGCGCCAAGATATCTGGCATGCGGAAGTTGGTCCGTACGCCACCCACTTCGATGACGAGATTCGACTCGCGGGGGAAACCGTCTTGCAGCACACCGATATCCGACGTCGTTCCACCGATATCGATAACGATCGCGTTGTCGAGACCGGTCAGGCTAGCGGCGCCTCGCAACGAGTTCGTCGGCCCCGAGGCGAAGGTTAGCGCCGGGAAACGCCGTGCAAAATCGACGTCCATCAATGTCCCATCGTTCTGGCTGATAAAGAACTTTCCGGTGAGCCCGCGTCCGCGAATTGCATCAACGAAGGCCGTGACAACGCGATCAGCGAACGGGAGTAGGCTCGTGTTCAGAAGCGCAGCGTTTTCGCGTTCTAGCAATCCGAGTCGGCCGATCGTATGCGACAACGTGACATGCGCGTTGGGGAGCGCCGCTTGAATTCTTGCACCCAGGGCTTTTTCAGGCTCTGGGTCGACCGGTGAAAAAACCGCAGACACCGCTACGGCCTCAACGTTTTTTGCCACCAGATCGGCGATAACGCGAGAAATCTCGGATTCATCGAAGTCGGCTAGCGAGAAGCCGTCATAAAGTGTACCGCCCCGCAGCGTGTATACGCGATCACCCAAGCAGCGGCTGATGTCGTCGGGCCAACCGATCTTCGGTGGTAAACCGTCACCGGACGGCGCGCCAACGCGCACCGCCGCAACTTCGGTCAACTCCCGACGTTCGACGACGGCATTCGTAAATTGTGTCGTACCGAGCATAACCGCGTCGACATCGGCTTCGCTGCCCGGACGTTCGGCGAGCACGTTATCGAGAGCGTCGACAATTCCGGTTAACACATCGGCTGAGGTCATGGCCTTCGTCGTTGCAATGACCTCACTGCCGTCAAGCAAAACCGCATCGGTATGCGTGCCGCCGACATCGATTCCGATTCGCAACATCGCCTACCGCTCGCTACCGGCCAAGTTCCGGGGTTGTTGTCGCCAGCGACCAAGCGCGGCGTAGAGAATGGCTGCAATCAAAATAGCATCGAGCGCCGCGATCCCTGTCATAGCGAATGACAGACTGTCACTCGCCAAGGCGAAAGCGCTACCCGACAGCCAGGCCGTCAGCGCACTGACCGAGTACCGGTCAAGCCTATCGATCGCCTGCCCACGATAGGCGCTGGGCCGGATGAGAAAGTGGTCGACCGCAATTATGCCGGCCACCGGAATAAAGACCACTGACAGATAAAACAGAAACGTTAGAAACCGATCGAGAATATTAAGAAAAGCGGCGGCCGTGCCTAACGCGCCGAGCGCGATGATTACAAGACGCTGTCGCAGCGCCGGGAACGTCGCCTCGGTACCTAGGCCGGCACTGTAAAGATTCAAAGAGTTCAACACCCAACTGCCAGCAATGACAATGACGAACGCCCCCCAACTGAGACCCATAACGATGAGCACATCGAGGAAGTCGTCGTTGCGAAGGACATCGGCGGCAAGACCACCACTGAGCATAACAAGCGACTGAACAACGGCATAAGACGCCAGTGCGGTATACAAGGCGCCGCGCCAGTCGCGAATAAAGCGGGTGATGTCGGGCATGATAATGGCACCGATAATGACGCCACCGACGACCGACGAAACGGCATCGCCGAACGACATCGACGATAGCTGCGAGGTTTCCAGCGTGGCATCCAGTGTTCGCACCCCTAACGCTTCACTGAGTAAGATCACGGTAACGACCATCATTACCGGGACTAGCACCATCGATAGGGTATTGATGGCACGGAATCCATAAATCGTCGTGACCGTCATGATCACTCCGGCACCGAGTTCTACAAGCCACGACGGGGTGCCTATGGCAAAGGCATCCGTGAGCAACCGAATGACCGCACCGCTGAACAGATCAATATTGACGCCGAACCAGCCAAGCAACGAAACCGCAAAGGCAATATTGACGAGTGTCGCGCCCCAGGTGCCGAAAGCAATGCGAGCCAACATGTAGGACGACAAATGCGCTCTCGCACCGATGGTGCCGCACAGTGCCGCGACAATGGTCAATATTGCGCAGCCCAGCAACGTCGCCGAGAATGCGGACCGGTTGTCGAGCGCTAAAAAGACCTCGGCACCGGTTACGAATGTCGGCAACGAAAACGCCACCATGGCACTGACAACGGCGACGCGCACCCAGCCCACTTGCGAATCAGCGGGCACGGGCACGGTTGCAAACTCGTTCGACTCTGGGTCGATTGCTGTTGGGGCACTTGCGGTGGTATCGGGCAAGGAACTGACTTCTTATCGGTTTTGCCCGAGCTTACTGCAAGCTATAGATGGCCGCGAATCGTACGAAAAAAATGTGAACAAAAAAACGCCCCATCGCAAGCGATGGGGCGTTTAATTGGCTAGCGGCTAGCCGGCAAGCTTAAACCCATAGGCGATCGGTACTTGCGACGCACCACCAGCGTGCAATCACGGGGAATCGTGACGCCATCATCGGCTGCCGGGAAATTGGTCAACTCCGGATTGCCGTCACCGGGGTGCTGCGTATTGGTGAACAGTGTCCCGAAGTCCGGCGTAAAGGTGATACCAGTGATCTCGTCGTTGTTAACGCCCATGAGTAAACGCTTGTACTCACCGGTGCGGGTATCGAAGACCGTCAGTTGATCTTGTAAGCCATCGGGCTGACCTCCATCGGTACCGATGTACAGGCGACCGAACGGGTCCGCATACGCGGCATCGGGATCAGTGAAGACGTTCTCACCGCCGTCAGCAGGCGGCGTGTACGCCGCGTACGGCAGGTCTTCGGCCAGCAATTGAGGATCTTCTTCTGGCTCGGTACCGCGCGTATTTCGAGAGATCGAGAACATGTTCCACTTGAAGCGCGTTGAACTCGTGTCCTTCGTTTCGATGATGTAGCCATCAGAGTTCTCGAAAATCGGGTTCGACTCGCTCACTTCACCGGCGCCGTCGTCTTTGCGGTCGTTGTTGGTCAACGTCCAAAAGACTTGGCCGCTAGTGCCGATCGTACTCCACTCCGGACGGTCCATCTTGGTCGCGCCGACGGCATCGGCAGCGAGACGAGCGTACGTCAGCACGAGTTCGATGCTTGTCAGCCCGGCTGCAGCGATTTCTGGGTTAGTCGGAGTAAGCTCTATCCACGTGCCCATGCCTGTGCCATCAGCATTGCCGTCGTCATCGAACTTACCGACGTACAGCTTGCCTTCATCCAGCGGGCTCTTGCCGTAGGCCTTGGCTTTACGCCATGGGTACTTCGACTCGAATTTGTAGATGTAATCGCCGCGTTGATCGTCGCCCATGTAGGCCGCTACGCGGCCATCGCGCAACTCGGACATGGCAACAGCCTCATGCTTGAAGCGTCCCATCGCCGTGCGCTTCACCGGTTTGGCGTGTGGATTAAAAGGATCGATCTCAACACACCAACCGAAACGGTTTGACTCGTTTGCGTAGTCCGGATTCGACAGATCGAAGCGCGGATCGTGGTTCTGCCAAAAGTAGCCGAACCCGAACGTGCTGAAGCCGTAACGCGCATAGGCGGCTGTTTGTAGATCGTTAGCGCCTGAGAATTCACCTTCACCGTTCGGCGTACCGAAGTAACCATTGAAGTTCTCTTCACAGGTGATATACGTGCCCCAAGGCGTTGGACCGGAGCCGCAGTTGTTGACGGTGCCACGCATCTCGTTAGCGGCCGTGTTCTGTAGCAGATGACTGTGTGCAACAGGACCTGAGAATTCGACTGGCGTGTTGACTGTGATCCGTCGATTGAGGCCGCTGCGTTTTCTAAGCTTCCACTTGCCGCGACGGTTACTCTTTACCTCAACACAGGACACGCCGTGCGCAGCCTGTGACAGGCGAACGTCCTCAAGGGTCTCAGGGCCCGACTTCCCAAGTACGTGTGAGTTGCGACCAAACTCATGGTTAATCGCCAAAACGCCACTGCGACTCGTCAGCAGGAAGCGACGCAGCCACGATGGAAGCTCACGACGGAATCGCGACTCTAGGCGCAGCAGGCTCGGCAAGTTGATCGGATAAAACCACATGCCGTCGTGACCGATGCCGATTTGGTTTTCTTGTTCTGCGGCGGTCGGCCGCGTTTGCGGATCGCCGGCATACTCGGGAACGCCTGGCTTGATCGGCGTACCCCATGGAATCAGAACGTCGTATTCGTAGTCCGGCGAGACCGTTACTGTCTTGCCGCCCTGTGATGTGGCCGCCTCGATCGTCAGACCACGAAAATCGAGCAGCGAACCGCGGCGTGGCCGGCGGCTAAACCAGTCACCGAGTGCACTGTTGCTGCCCGCGTGAGCCGGCTTCGGCGCAAGGAATCCGGCGGCTGCTACCGCCATCGAACCCTGCATCAAGCCGCGACGCGTTAGATTCGAGGTAACGATTTCGCGAAACGTGCTGTTGTCTGTTGGATTGGTTGGAATGTTCTCCGACGAATCGTCGCCGCTGCGATCGATGGTCGGCTCGGTTGGCTTCATAACTGCGGCCATGTGGTGTCTTCCCCTTATTTAATTAACTACCAGTCGACAGGTGTTGTTGCATCGCCCGTCAAAAGCTTGCAGGCATGGGCGACGGCAGCCCATCGCTGATGCGCTGCAGAGAAGGAACGTAATGACCGTAAACGACGTCTGGGTGACGTTCTTATGACAGATTTATTGCACGTTGTTTGGCTGTCGAAATAGCTAACAAAAAGCGTGCAAGTTTTACGAAAACGTTACGAGAAACGCACGATCGTTAAGAAACTGTTACGAAGTAGTGACGGTAGAGTAACGCGACAACCAAGCATCCGCTGGCGTGTAGTTCCAAAAACGACTCATCGCGCAACTCGATTTGCCAACAGACTGGCGCCAAGAACACCCGCATCAGCGCCGAGTTGTGGTGGCACAACCCATGGACCTTGATCATCTTGAACGGCATCGAGAAACAGGTACTGCGCCAGTGAACGAACGAGTCGTGATTCGATCTTGCGATGCAAATGTTGTTGCTGCATGACGCCGCCGCCTAAGACGAACCGTTGCGGCGAAAAGATCATTGCGATGTTGTGGCAAAGCGCTGCCAAATACTCGGCCTCGAGCTCCCAAGCGGGATGATCGGGTGCTAGCGCTTCTCCCGCCACTCCCCAACGGGCTTTAATCGCCGGTCCAGCGGCGACGCCTTCGAAACACCGACTACCGTGAAAAGGGCAGACGCCGGCAAATTCCGCTCGCTCCTCGGCGAGTGACGGCGCACGCATATGTCCAAGCTCGGGGTGCAGCGGTCCGTTCACGAGGCGACCGGATGAGAGGATTCCCCCGCCTATACCGGTACCGACCGTAATGTAGACGACATCGCTAAACCCACGACCGGCACCCCATTCAACCTCGGCCAATAGCGCCGCGTTCACATCCGTATCGACAGCAATCGGTACCGTAAATGTTTGCCTTAATTCCGCAATGACGTTGGCCCCAGCCCAGCCTGGCTTGGGTGTTGCGAGAACAGATCCGTAGTTCGAGCTGGCAGGCTGAATATCGACCGGTCCGAATTGACCGACGCCGATTGCCTGAATTGGCCGTGTTTTAGGGTCGTGCCGCTGCAAGAACTGGCTGACTTGCTGAAAAACTTCCGGCGGCGTCGTTGTCTTTACTTGGGTCCGCGCGACAACTTCTCCGAATTCGGAGACGATAGCAGCGACCGTTTTGGTTCCACCAACCTCAATCGCTCCGACCCGACGCACGCTACACTGCCTGTTGTCTCAGTAAGTCACGACAATTACGACTAGCTGACTTCGCGTCCGCACCATGCCAGCCACATTGCGGCGCTCCAAGAAAATAGCTTGCCACCAGTGCCGGTGCCGGTCAGAGGTGAATAGGCTTCGTTAAAGCCAAACTCGCTGATCAACTTGCGACTATCCGCTACGATCCGTTCCGCCCAGGTAGGTTGGCCTTGCTCTCGAAAACCTGCTGCCAGCATGTAATTGACGACGAGCCAGATCGGACCGCGCCAGTAACGCATGGCATCGAAGGCCTCAGCGTCCGGGTCTAAACTCGGCATCATCAACGGTGAACGTTCCGCGATTCGGTGCCAGTGTTCTGCCATCGCGTCACGCTGACTGGGCTCGCCAACGTCAGCGTAGGCGTAGAGGAACGAAGCGCTGGTGACGTACCCCGAATAACGACCGGTGATGACATCGCGTGAACAGAACGTGCGCTCCGAAGGATCCCACAAGTAGCCGACTCCGGCCTCGAGCTGTGCGATGTAACCGGCAAGCTCGGCCGAGGCGTCGTGCAAACCCACCTCATCAGCCAAAACAGCGAGATCGCGATGTGCACGGACGAGCATCATCGTGATGCCGACATCGGCGACTCGGAACGGTCCTGAGGCGGCAATGCGTTCGTGGTTCCAATTCACTGCACGCCCGTAATCGATGAGTGCAAGATAGCGATCGTAGTCGTCTTTGGTCGGCCGCATATTGGCATCCGCATGTTGCAGATCACGACGCTGGTACGGCTTTACACCCGAGATGTCGATGGCGGCGGCTGGTGCATCCCATTCTGGCGAATTGTCGCGGCCACTCTCCCACGGATGCGTGATGACGACGGCATTGACGCCGGCGGGCACTCGGCATCGTTGATACCAGCGGTGCCAGTCCAGCACCTTCGGTACCAACTGGGTGAGCCGCTCTTTGATAGCGGAATCGGTAGTCCGCTGCCAAAGCGCAAGAATGATGCTTGCAGCGACGGGCGGTTGGCTGATACCCGACGTGGGTAACTGCTGCCCAGCCTGCCAAACCGAAGGACCCGGGAAATAGTCCGGATCATCCTGACGAAAAACGATGTGCGGCACGAAACCGTCGTTCCATTGCGCCTCAAACAGTGTCTCTAACTCTTCGCACGCTCGAGACTCGTTGAATGTCGCGAAACCTAAGGCGACAAACGCGGAATCCCAATTCCATTGATACGGGTACATACCGTTGGTTGGTACGGTAAAGCCGCCCATATCGTTTGTTTCCAGTATTTCGCGGGCGCTGGCGTTTAATTGCTCGTGCACAGCCTTACATCTCAGCGTTAATGTTTATGAGGATTATTCGTAGGTCGTTAACATTGGTGCAGGTTGGACCCGTAACAACCAAATCACCGAGGCGATGGAACAACGAATACGTGTCGTTGTTTCGAAGCGATACTCTGACGTCGAGCCCAGCGAGTTCTGCCCTGCGTAGCGTCGTCGACGAGACGTACGCACCGGCGTTGTCCTCTGAACCGTCAATACCGTCGCTGTCGCAGGCCAGCGCTTCGAAGTCCGGCACTCGGTCTAAATGAGTAACAAGGCTCGCTAGGTATTCGAGATTCGGGCCACCACGGCCGGCCGGATTACGAATTTTCACGGTGAGCTCGCCTCCGGAGACCAAGGCGATCGGTCGTTTCTCTGCCGAGTAGTGACGGACAAGCTTGGCGTGCTGCTCACCGACTTTCGTTGCATCGCCAGTGATTGCGTCGCCTAGGTTAATGACATGCCAACCCTCAGCGGCGACAAAACGCTCGATTGCGGATAACGCGGCCGATGCTCGACCGACAACGTGAACCGGGTGTGGTGCTATTTGGACGGCAGCCGCCGCACGCATAGGCTCGAGTAATTCGCTCAACGCAGGATAAGCGTAGTCACGCAGCGTACGAATCGCATCTTCCGGCGTTGTTCGTGGAGCGATGGACGGCCCTGATGCAACGTCTCTTGGATCATCGCCGACAACGTCGGAAATAACGTAGGTCTGTACATCAGTGGCAGTGACCGCTTGCCCCAACCGACCGCCTTTGATCGATGACAGATGCTTACGGACACAGTTGATTTGTTCGATGGGCGCTCCGCTAGCCAGTAGGAATCGTGTTGCCGCACGCTTTTGCTCGACAGAGATGCCGGCTAATGGCACGCACAGCAGTGCCGATCCGCCACCCGAAAACAAAAACAAGACGCGATCGTCTGGCGCGACACGCTTGGCCATGGTCAGCATTTGCTCGCCAGCAACAACCGATTCGCTATCCGGTACCGGGTGCGCCGCCTCTACCACTCGGATATCGCCAGTGGGTTGCTCCGTTACATGGTGGTATCGGGTAACGACTAGGCCGACCGCACCGGGCAGCCGCGCATGCACGACGGCAGCCATCGCCGCAGCAGCTTTGCCAGCACCAAAGACCCACGTGCGCCCTTGCGTTGGAGCTTTGGGCAACAGCGGGGCGAGCCCGTTATCCGGGTGACATTCGGCAACGCCGTGCAAGAATGCTCGCTCCAACCACGCCCGGCGTTGGACGGCAGGCGTGGCTACGGCGCGAACCATGTTCCGGCACTCTGCAAAATGACGCTGATAACGACAATTAGGATAAAGATAGCGACCAGTGCGATCGAATAACCCGACCTGACAGCCGTTCCCATCGACCCGGAAATCTCGTTATCGCCCACAAAAGGACGTTTGCTCGCACTAACAGCACTAACCACCACCGCGATGACGCTCGTGACAACGAGACCGATGAAATTCCACCACATCCAAAAAATCTGCGGCTGAGCTTTCCACAAATACAAGTTGAGAGCGACCCCGACTAGCAAGCCGACGCTTGCACCGATGCCGTTGACACGCGGCGCGAGCATGCCGAGCAGGAAGACTGCCAGAATAGGTCCATACAGTGCCGAGCCGACCTTGTTAATCGCCTCGATAACGGTCGGGGCAATCGATCCCGCAAAAAACGATAAGCCAAGGATGGCGAGCCCCCAAAACACGGATACACCCCGCGCCCAACGAACTTGTGCGTCACGGTCTTTCCCACCCCATCCAAGTACGGCGAGGTCCTCAAGGGTAACCGCGGCCAGTGAGTTCACGGCGGAACTCAACGATGACATCGCAGCGGCCATTATCGCTACGAGCAGCAAGCCGATAATTCCGTGCGGCAATCGCTCCAAGATAAAAATAGGCATCATGAAGTCAGGCTTATCGGCCGGTATTTGTGCAGCCAGCGCTGGATCGTTGCCAAACGCAACACCAACGATCAGTCCAACAAAACAATACAAGACGACCAGCGGGAAACGCAGCACGCCATTTGCGAATAGCAGTAAACGAGCATCGCGGGTGTCTTTCGCCGAAATAATGCGTTGCGCCTGGGTTTGATCGCAGCCGTAGTAGGAAGCGTAGAGAACGAATCCGCCGAACAGCATTGGCAAAAACCCAAACTCATCGCCGTCAAGACCTAATGACGAAAAATCGACGGCTACAAGCCGATCGGTATCCACTTGTCGCCAAAACTCACCGAAACCGCCAATGTCCGCCAGTGCGTACCAGGCGACCACCAGCAAACCGCCGAAGATCAAGACCATCTGAATTGCGTCGCCGTAGACGACGGCTTTCATTCCGCCAGAGGTTGAATACGCGAGTGTAATGACACCAACAACAGCCACCGACTGCCACAGTGGTATACCGAGAACGGCCTCGAGAATTAACGCCATCGCGTAGACCATAATGCCGGTGGCGAAGGATCTAACGATTTGAAACGAAACGCTGATCAGAATTCGCGTCGATCGTCCGAAGCGCTTGCCGAGGTACTCATAAATACTGACAACCCCCGCCCGATACAGAGCAGGGGCAATGACAAACATGACGAGAATCATGGCAAGTGGCAGCGCAAACTCGTAGGTTAGCCACTTAAGTCCGCCACCTTCACGCAAGCCAACAAACGCCGGCGCAGACACAAAACTGATTGCCGACAACTGCGTGGCCATCGTTGACAGCGTGAGCGGGAACCAACCCATGCTGCGACCGCCGAGAAAATAGTCGCCTTCACTGGATTGCTCCCGCAACAGGAAACCAAACAACAGCAACGCAGCGAGATAAGTTGCGACAACCACGTAGTCGATAACGTTCATTGGGCGTTACCGTAAAGAGGGCCAGAAAAATTCAACACTACTTAGCATGGAAATCCGCAGCTGGCCAAACAACACTGCAGGGTTGGAAGTTTGGCCAGCCGCGAATCACCAATCCTCAGAAGTCGTACGTGATTCTGAGCATCGTCCGTCGGGGGAGGATCGGACGTCCTACAAAGAACTGGGCCGGCGCACCGGTTTGAGCATTACCTTGACGTGGCGAACCTTCGGTGATGCCTTGCTCGTCGGTCAGATTAAACACGTGTGCACTGATCCGTAGCGTCTGCGCGTCATCAAAGGCAAACGTGTAACCCGCCTCAAGGCGAAGCAGGTTGTACGAGTCCAGTTTCACGCTATTGCTATCGTTCGCAAAGTTATCGCCATGGAAGTTGTGGAACAACGCCGCATCGAAGTTGTTGTAATTGAAACGAATAGCCGTGTTGGCCATCTCCGTCGGTTGACGACGTAACTCGTTGCCGACGATACCCGGCGAACCTTCAGCCTTTGTGAACTCGTGATCGCGCAGCGTGATGTTGCCGTGCAACGACACGTAGTCGTTAAGGTAGTAGGTGATACTCGCTTCGATACCCATCGCCTCGGTTGACTGCAGCGACACGACCTCAATGATGTTTCCGGGGTTATTGGGGTCGTTTTGGAAATCAACGTTACGACGATCGTCCAACGTTGTGTAGAAAAGCGCTGCGTAGCCATCGAAGCGGTCGTAGTTGAATTTGATACCCGCTTCGATCGTGTCGATTATTTCGCCCTCGTACGAGGCAAGCCGACCTTGGCTGAACGGAACACTGCGAATCTGGGGAAAGAAAAACCCGCGCGATGCATTCGCGAACAGATTGAGGTTGTCATTCATGCGGAACAATGCACCTGCCGAGACCGCCCACTCGGTGGCACTCAGCTCATCCTCAAGTAACGAACCATCAGTGAAGCTCACGGTCTCGACCAGATCGTTAACGGTTGGGTCGTCCGCCAATTGGAACGATGCCGTATTGAATTGCTTGACATTACCGTCGAGGCGCTCAACGCGAGCCCCAACATCGAATGACCACTGACCACGCTCGATTTGATCAGCCACATAAAAGGCGGTACGGCGTGCGCTGCGATCCCGATTACCGACCAAGCCGTTAGCGTTCGCTAGGCCGTTAACTGTCCACTGATAGTTGGACCCGGGCGTAGCAACAAGTGCACCAGTAGCATCTTCAGCCACATCGTTCAGCGTAACGTTGACTAATCGAGGCGCATTGCGGAAATCGCCGAGGTAAGTCGTAATGTAGTTGATGTCATCGGCTTGCGAATTTGAGAAGAAGCCGCCAAGCGTAATCGCGTGCTCCGCGTCGCCGACACTCAAATTTCTGCCGACGCTGAATTCGGCAGAGAAGTCCGTTGCATCGCGCCAACGATCGAGCGTGCGGTTGCCGAACAGCAAGAAGTTTCCGGGAAGCTGCTCGCCGGTTTCAGAAAACGTGAACTGAGCGTTGGCCGCAAATGCGTCGATACCGCGATTCGCAAGATACTCCGCCTGTGTTTCTGGCGTATTTGGACCGATAGCATCGCCATCAAGGAACAGGTTGAACTGATGATCGTACCGCGCGTAGCGAACCTTAGCGTTCAAGGTCCAATCGTCATTAAGATCTTTGTCCAGTACCGCGGCGAACGATGAGCCGCGCGTAACAACACCGTCACCGATCGGCGTAGTGAAACGACCGTCGGGCGTGTCGTACGATAACCCGATCGCTTCGGCGGTATTCATCGTAAAAACTTCGTTACCGTCGTTGCCAGATACGCGCTCGCGAGAAACGCCATCGACCGGGAGCGGCAAGAAGAATTGCACACTGTCGTCGATCGCTTGGCCATACACGGTTATTGAACCGCTACCGTCGCTAAACATGTGCTTAATGTTGCCGCGAAGCTGGAAACCTTGCGTGTCTAAGCCTGACTTCAGCGGGCCTTCATCAAAACGGTAAAACCCAGAGACAGCGTAGTAAGTCTCGGATGATTCACCACCGAGAGGGCCGCTGAAGTAGTAATCGCCACGAAAACGACCTTCTTCTGCGACTTCGACCTGTAGCGTCCCCTCTTGCTCGTCACTACCGGTCTTGCTGATGTAGTTGACGATACCGGCAACCGACCCCGGTCCAAATAAGTTTGAAACACCGCCGCTAACAAACTCTGAGCGTTCGATACCAAGATCGTTGCGATAAAAAACGTCGAAAGCAGACGAGTTTAGGCCAAACGTGGTGAACGCGGGCATACCGTCGTAGAGCAGAGGCGTGAACGAGAACTGACCGCCCGATGGCAGCGCTCTATGGAATACGTTAGTGGCGACTTCACCACCGCCGCCCTCGGCGCTGACACCTGGCAGCTGGGTTAACAGATCTGCCTGGCTAGATGACGTGAAAGAACGAATGTCCTCTTCGGAGAACTGCGTAACCGTTTGTGGCGTCTCGAAGACCGTACGCTCGGTACTCGCACCGGTACCGGTTACAACGATCTCTTCAATCGCTTCTTCCGGCTCGTCGGTTTGCGACTGCGCGACTGCTACACACGGAACAGCCAACGTTGCACCAAGCACAGCGACACGGCGCACGAATCGTTTCGTAAACATTTGTATTCCCCCCGGAATCACTTGTAAGCGGGCCAATATCCCGTGTAACCAACCGTTACACATTATCACTCGTAATACAACCCGCTATGAGTAGTATTGGTCTGACGGGGATGCGAGATACCGATACGACTCCGAGCTTGGTACACAACTGATTGAAAAAAGGCGAGAATCGAGGCAACCAGAGCGTTACCTGTGTCCACTGACTCCCCCGCACCGAACCAAACACCGTTTTTCGTAGCGAACGATCTACCCCGACCGTCGCAGACAGAACGGCGCGTGCTCGGTACAACCTTACGTGCCGGTGTGATTAGTCAACCAACACTCGCCAAAGCGACGGGACTGGCTCAGCAGAGTATTTCTCGTGTCGTGAAGGGCCTGATCGCTATCGGCGCACTCGCCGAAACCGATCGGGTCTTAAGCGGTCGACGCGGCCAACCCGGTGTCGCCATTAGAGTAGCACCGTCGTTCGCGTACACGTTCGGGGTTTCCATTATGACGGACGCCATCTCGGTGGCCTTGATGGACTTTTCGGGTGGCGTTGCCGACGAACAGCATCGCGATCTCGCTGCCATGACGCGGGACGCGGTCCTAGATACCGCTGAAACCATGGTGGCCGCCATGGTGTCGAGCCACGGCATCGATCGGCGGCGGGTCTTTGGCATGGGAGTAAGTGTTTCGGGTCGGCATATCGGTCCGGGCGCCATTTACAACACGCCACGACTTCTTGACGACTGGGCTCTTATCGCAATTGATCGCCTTTTCGAAGAGCGATTTGAGATGCCGGTCTGGGTCGAAAATGACGGCAACGCCGCCGCCATCGGCGAGAGCTTAGTTGGTGTTGGGCGCATGTACGACAACTTCGCCTACCTGTTCATCGACACGTTGCTGGGCGGTGGCATTATCGTTAACCACGAGCTTATGCGTGGCTGCAACGGCAACGGTGGGGAAATCGGGTTATTACTACCGCGAAATATCTATCAACATCCGTCGCTTGAATCACTGCGACAAACGCTGGCCGAGTACGGCATCGACAACAGTGGGGTCTCGGCGATGATCAAGAACTTCGATCCCGATTGGCCTGGTATCGACGAGTGGATAACGAAAACAAAAAGTTCGTTTTCGCTGATCGCCTCGGCCCTCGCCGCCATCCTTGATCCCGAAGCAATTGTGTTGGGCGGTCGTATGCCAACCGAACTCGCACGCCGCGTCATCCCGCATATTGATATATACAATGATTCGCGCCGCGGTAAACCGCGTGCCCTGCCGCGATTAATTGTTTCCAAAGCGGGTGGTGATGTTAGCGCGATCGGTGCCGCGTCGTTACCGCTTAAAGATCATTTTTTTGCCGCCGCCGTCTGACGTCGAAACGAACGACAGCCATGCTAGCGCCGCTTCGTCGATCGGTAGCTGTGCTGGACAAAGCTGACAACGTTACCGTCGCTATCACGCTCGAAAGTCACAGCTTCGGCAAGATCGCCGTTGTCGCGGCGCCGGCGAAAAACATCGCCCTCTTCATGCACGAACGTCGCCATGGAGGCATTGGGATCGTCGGTGAACACGTTGAATACATTGAGACCATGACGTCCTAGCGCGACATAAACATCCCAGTCGTAGTTCTCTACGACGTAGTACCCCTCGTAATCGCTGAAGTCGGGACTATCACTAGGCTCGTCGTTAGAACTGTCGCCGGACTCCTCGGCAAGCGCTTCGAAAAGGGGCGCGGTTAAGTCATACAACCACTGCACGGTGGCGCCCGGTGACACGTCATTGGCCGTCACCATGCCGACGATGCCGATTTTCGCAGGCAAGCGCACCACAAACTCCGCACTTGAGCCCGGGCAGTAGCCACCGTGACCCCATAAGGTCTGCTTACCGTAGCGACGGGCGGCGTAGGCAAGACCCCACGCTGGTGGCTCGAAGTCTGCACCCATCCAATGGACGCGTAACATGGTTTTTTGCGTAGCCGCGCGCAGCACTTCCTCACCGCCATTGGCCTGCAGTCGAAAGTGCCACGCGGCAAATTTCGCCATGTCGTTCACGCTTGACGCAACACCAGCCGCTGGCGCGAACGCTCGAAACGCATGCTCATCGACGGGCTTTCTGTCACCTTTGGCGTTGCGGATGTAATAGCCACGGGCGAAACCACTACCGACTTGATCGAATGGCATATCGGTCGTCGTCCGACTCATGCCTAGCGGTATCAGTACGTTATTCGTAACGTATTCGCCCCAGGGCTTGCCGGAGACTGTCGCTACAGCCCGGCCGAGCATCGCCATACCGAGATTCGAGTACTGCCAATAGTCGTAACTGCGATACAGCCTCGATTGTGTATCGATAGCCGTGGCGATACCCACGTCGTCCGGAAACGAATTATCGGCCCAATAGTCGCGTTTTCCCTCGCGGGGTAAACCGGAAGCATGCGTTAGCACCCCCCTGACGGTGACCGGCTCTTCGCTGCCTGTCGTATCAGCCAGCTCAAGACCGCCGATGTAGCCGGCCAACGGCGCATCGAGATCGATCTTGCCCGCCTCAACGAGATCCATAACGGCGACACCGTTAAAGAGCTTGGATATCGAGCAAATGCTAAACAGCGAGTCGCTCGTTACCGGCGACTCGGTGTCGAGACTCTCGACGCCGAAGTTATGTGTCCAGACCAACTCTTGGTCGCGAACGATCCCAAAGGCAGCGCCTGGCACGGACTCGCGACTAAGCTGTGCGTCGAGGATAGCGGCGGCAGCGCGTAGCCGAGACTCAAGTACCGCGTCTGCGGGACTAGCGAAAGCGTCGACGGCACAAAGGCAGGCAATAGCC
This sequence comes from Pseudomonadota bacterium, assembly GCA_038749025.1. Lineage (GTDB taxonomy): Bacteria > Pseudomonadota > Gammaproteobacteria > Steroidobacterales > Woeseiaceae > JBCAXA01. Next base: position 312,014 of record JBCDIL010000001.1, read on the forward strand.
GATATCAACACACATTTTTTCATTACGGACTCCATGATGGCTGGCGGCGCTAGCAGCAACGACCACTGTAACTGTATACCTCCTGGACAAGGAATTCGGCCACTTAAAAGTTGCTAGCAAATTCCTCGCCGCCCAGAGCCCGCGTACGGGTGCCGCGACAACATCCGGAAGCGCTAGCATTGAAGGCTGTGCACTATTCCATAATCTAGGGAGTTAATGGAA
>JBCDIL010000002.1:0-218208 GCA_038749025.1 Pseudomonadota bacterium
GCGGAGCGTTCGCTACGCCGCGCGTTAGAGCTCAATCCAGGCCATACCGATGCACGGCTCTGGCTGGCGCTCAATCATTTCGCGAACCGTCGTTATCGGGATGGCTACAATGAGCTGGTGCAGTTGTTCAGTATCGATCCGTTGTTCAGCCCAGCGACGCACAATTTCGTTAGTGCTTCGCTCGATACCGGCAATGTTGATACAGCGATTAGTACGCTCGCCAACGTTGAGCGGCTTGACGTCGATGGGTTTGAGGTCGAGGCGCTAACGGCGATCATTGCCGCGCGCACTGGCGACGTGGCCCGCGCTGTCATGCTACTGCGTCGTGCGTCCGCTGACACCGCCGTAAATCGCTCCAGTCTAGCTGCCGGCCTGGCGATGGCTGCGCTTCGTATCGGCGATACAGAGACCGCGGAGAGTACCGGTATGCCGTTCGCGCCTATACGGGCGGCGTTATTGCGAGGCGAGGATGACTCGGCGGTTACGCAGGTTGACCGTTGGCGTATCAACACTGGCGAATTGTATTTCGCGCGAATGGAGTGGATTAGAACGCTAGCGGTGGCGCAGCGTGATGAAACCTTGCTCGCCTACTTCGATGAATCGTTCGGTACGCTTGAAGCCTACGAGCGCGAGCTGTTCTGGCCTTTCGAGGCGGAGGTGCCCCCTTTCTATGCGATTGCCTACGCCGCACACCGTGAAGGACTGAGTGATTTCAAGGCAGAGATTCTTGAGCGCTGGCGACGGACGATCGATGTCGGTCGGGCGAACGGCGCCAACAACTTCAACTATGATCTCAGTGATGCGCGTTGGTACGCACTCGCGGGTGAAACCAGCAAGGCCATCGACTTTCTTGAGAAGGCGGGCGAACTTACCGACGGGCTACTTGGCCTCGACTTGGATCGTGACTTTCTCATTACGCTACTCGCCAACAGCGAGCGCCTGCGCCCGCTGTTAACACGCAACCGGGAGCGGATCAATCAAGAACGTGCGGCACTCGATTTAGCGCCGTTCTAGTGTGGTACGACCACGAAACGCGCCGGTGCCCGGTTGTCATTGCTTCGACTGAGTCTGGCAGACCCAGGGTTCTTAGAAGACGTCTAGGACTTTCGTTGGTTCGCCAGGCCGCCCATAGTCGATTCGGTCGTCGCGAAACTGTTCTTGTGGAATAAGCCTCACGTATTCGGCCTGACCGAAGTCGACCGTACCGTCAGCCTGTACCTGTTGCGCTGTGCCGTAGACAATGAACAAATCGCCGACACGGATGTTCTCTCGCAGCTCTTCTAGGCTCCAACCGGGATTTGGCCAACGTGCGATAAAGCGTCCTTCGCCTCGCGGCGACGGCCAAAACTGCTGAGTACCTACGTCCATCGCCCAACTGAAGAATCGGTGGTCCATCTCTAAATGGAGTAACTCGGGATCCGTTGATTCGTCGATCGACCAAGAATCGACGACACCGGCCCATGCCAGGATCGAATCGCTGTATTGGCTGGGGCTGCTTCGCACATCGTCGGGAAAAACGTCGAATGTTGCCACGTCGAAGTAGCGTTGTTCCCATTCGGACACTGGGCGGTAATAGGTCGTGCAGCTCGCCAGGAGCGTTACGACCGCTAGCAGAGATAACGTACGCATAGTCTTCTACGACTACGAAACCGACAATCAGTTCGCGACTATTTCGACTAAAGTTCCGTCCGGGTCTCGGAGCGTTACCGCTGGTCTATCGTTATAAATGCAACCGGGTTGTAAGGCGGGCTCACCGATCGCCTGTGCCGCACCGGCGTCTGCCAACGACGCAAACCCTGGATGCCACAGCGTCCCAATCGCGATGCCGGGTGGCAGCCAGCCGTCGAGACGCGGCCGCGGCGTTGCCGCTGGCGGGTATTGGTCGACTTCGATAAAGACATCTTTTTCGTGAATCAGTGTCGATATCGAATGCAGATCGTCGACCGGTAGATCAAAGGCGTTCGCAATCATCGTATAAACGATATCCATGCGTTCGCGGCCGACCTGAAGGCCGGCGTACTTGGCCAGCCATTGAGTCGACAGCGAGAAGTCGCTGGCTGCCATCACCAAAATAAACAGGTGGTCGATGAGCGATTTTGCGCGCGGTAAATGAAAGTCCGGCAAGTTATCGCGAATCTCGGTCAGGTAAACGATCTCGCCATCCGGCCCCCGAACCTGCATCGGAAAAATAGCCGATAAGCCTTCAATCTCTCGGGGTGGGCCAATGATCTCGAAGTCCGGCGACTCAAGCATGCGTTCATTAACGGCTAAGACATCGGTCGTGCAAAGCTCTATAGCCGCCCAGCCGTAAGTTCGGAGCGGTACGTAGTCTGGGTGGATGGGTTGCTCAATAAAGCGCAAGTAAATGCCGGTCCCTGAGGCCGGCTGCAGTGTGACCTGCCGCGCACCGGCAACCGCTGGCGCATCCCAGGCCAGCGCCTGCAACTCACTGACTAGCGATGCTTCGACAACCTCGTAGTCGAGCCAGCGCTGGTAAACGGCGCTGCTGCGGTCGATATCGGCGGCGGTCAGTGTCGCGGCCCGCAGTAAGCGCATTGGCCTTAAAGACCGACCAGCATTGCGCCGGCGCAGGCGCCAATCAGCGTCGCGGCGATCGCTCCAGACGCACCCGGTGGCATTTGCCAGGCGATCCGTTTGGCGCCGGCGAGGCCCAATCCCACCGCGGCTAACATCGTGGCTACTGTCGCGAGCGAGAACACGACGGCGACAGCAACGACAGCGGCCGTGTTAAGCGTGGCGGCTGGGTACATCAGCATCGGAATCAACGCTTCGCAGGGGCCGAGGACGAAGACGACAAACAGGGCCGCGACCACCGGCGTTGTGCTACGGGGTGCATGACCGTGACTGTGCTCGCTAGCGTGGCTATGCGGGTGCGTGTGAATCGTCCCATCCGCGTGGATATGTTCGTGGCTGTGTTCCCGGCTACGTAGCCACACACGGGCGCTGTACACGAAGTAGGCGAGCGCAAAACCGAGCAACACCCAAGCCGCAACGTCGCCGCGGGCGCCCTCGGTGGCCTCGAGTCCGGCCAAGCCGAGTCCGAGAGCGATACCCACAACACCGATAACGATCGAGCCGACGCAATGGCCGAGACCACAGAGCGCCGTCGTCCGCAATGTCCGTGCGATCGACCAGCTGCGTTCCCGCGCCAGTGCGACAAACGGCAAGTAGTGATCCGGCCCAACCAGCGTGTGTATGACACCAATGCTAGCGGCCGTCGCGAGCAGCAGGCCAAGTTCTGGGTTCATCCAAGTCACGCCTCAGTGTAGAAAAGACCTATCTTTAATACAATTCACTTCGATGCACCGATATGGGGTCGGGCGAGAGGACCAGAATTATGGCTGACATTCCGGCCTATCACGCGGTCGCGCTACAGACGCGCTGTGACGCTGTCAATCAACTGAGTGTCGACGACGCGCGCTCGAGCATGCTGCGCACCATCGCCCGGATCGACGGCCAAGTCGGCGCGGCGAAAGGATTTATCGGGGCGGATACGCGCTTGGTCGTCTTGCCTGAGTATTTTCTCACCAGTTTCCCGCTCGGTGAGTCGATCGAGGCATGGTGCGCCAAGGCTGCCCTCAACGACGATGGCCCCGAGTACGCGGCGTTGGCGGCATTGGCGGAGCGCCACGATGTTTATCTTGCGGGAAACGCGTACGAAACCGACACGCACTTCCCGGGGCTGTATTTTCAGGCGAGTTTTATTTTCGCACCAACCGGCGAACGCGTGCTGAAGTACCGGCGCCTGGTGTCCCTGTTCGCACCCACGCCACACGATGTACTCGACCGTTACATTGATATCTACGGACCCGAGGCCTTATTCCCGGTCGCCGACACCGATATCGGTCGTTTAGCGGCGGTGGCTTCCGAAGAAATTCTGTACCCAGAAATCAGTCGCGCCCTCGCTTTGCGCGGCGCCGAGTTGCTAGTGCATTCGACCAGCGAAGTCGGCAGTCCGGATCTCACACCGAAAGACGTCGCCAAACGAGCGCGTGCCTATGAGAACAACGTTTACGTTGTGTCGGCGAATTCGGCGGGTATTACCGGGATCGGTATCCCGTCGCAATCCACCGATGGCATGTCAAAAGTTCTCGACTACCAGGGTCGAGTATTGGCAAACGCCGGTTTCGGCGAAAGCATGGTGGCAGCCGCGGAGATTGATATCGCGGCGCTGCGTCGTTGGCGGCGCCGTCCCGGTATGGGCAACATGCTGAGTCGCCAACGGACCGAGCTGCTGGCACTCGCCGTCGATGAACGCAGCGTGTACCCCGCCAATTCGTTGCTGGATGGCGAAACGACCGTTATTCCTGATCGCAGCCATTTCGCGGCGACGCAGCGCGCGACGATCGCGGCATTGGCGGACAAAGGCCTGATTTAGCGGCCGTTAACTCGCGATGACCGCCTCCGCAGCGCTGGTGCCGCTAGCCACAGCGCCTTCCATGCCGGTCATCACGGGCGATGTGTAATCACCGGCGAATCGCAGACGCCCTAACGGTTGCCGAAGTGTGTTCGCGAGTGCGCTGGTTTGACCGGCTGGCCATTCGGGGTAGGCACCCGCTTGAAACGGAACATCCGTTTGCCAACTGACTCGTCGAGTGAGCTGCGCCTTGCCCGCTGAGGCAGGGCGCAACGTCAATAGCGTCTCGCGAACGCTAGCCATCAGCGCTTCCTCGGTTAGCGCGCTGCCGCGTTCGGCACCGGGCCCGTTCAGCCAAATCTTGAAGCCGACGACATCGCCGCTGCTGGCATCGATGCGCGGGAACCAGCGTTCTAAGGGGCCGTCGGTCCACAGGTGCGGCGCTAAGCCGTCCTGTTCCCAAAACGGCTCGGTCTCGATAAAGACTTGGGTAATGGATGTGTACGGCAGTCTCGCAAGGTCCGCTTGCCGTTGCTCGCCACCTGGTACGGCGAAGCGGATCTGGCTTGCCGGTCCCGGTGCGGCGGCAACGATGACGTGGCTAGCGCGATAGCGCTCGCCGGATGCGGTAGTGACCTGCAAACGGGAGTCCGATGATGCCGCGATTTCGGTCACTGGCGACTGCAGACGAACGCGGTCGCCGAGCCAGTCAGCCACGGTTTGCGGCAGAGCGTCACTGCCGTTCAGGATGACGCTAGAGCTCCGCCCTTGCTCGCGTAGGCGTTGGCCACGCCAAACGTTTAGTGCCGACACCGCGTTAAAGTCGTTGTAGTTGGCATTGACCTCAATGAGCTTAAGAACATCGGCCGGTACGTTGTGTTCCGCCAAGGCCGCGGCGATCGAAACATCGCGATCGGCCAACGCGGCATCGTCCCAATTGTTGACCCCGTCGAGTGGGTTGGTTTTGGCGAGTAAGCTGCCGAGTATCCGCGCCGGTGATTGCTGTCGGAGCGGTTCCGGCAACGTATTCGCTGTCGACGTTGGCCAGTCGGCCGGTGCAATCAAGGTATCGCCAATGGCGTACACTGGCGGCGGAAACCGGTGCGGAAACGGGCCGATAGCCACGTTGTGTTTAGCGGCAAGCGCCAGCAACGTCGTGTACGTGTCGCCGACTTGGATACCGCCATATTCACCTCGATCCGGCATGTCCCGCGCTGTGTATAGCCTACCGCCAATGCGGTCGCTGGCCTCGAGCACGACGACGTTAAGCCCGGCTCGCACCAGCGTGTCGGCGGCCGCCAAACCAGCCAGGCCGGCGCCCACGACGACGGCGTCGACGGTTGTTGATGTGGGTTTTGTTGCGCAGGCGCTTACCGCGGCGGCTATTGCGCTCGCAACGGCCGTGCGTCGAGTTAGGGTAGGGCGCATTGGGTTAGCCATGATTGATTGACTCGAAAACGAAAAAGAATGAAATGCGCGTGAGGTCCACGTCGCGATGCGATTCTCGGTACGATGCGCCTCAGCAGGCGATAGCGGTGATCGACAGTGAACGACGACGCAGTAACACAACCCGATAAGGCAGAAGCAATTTGGCAAGCCGCATTGGCGCGGGCAACACTCTGGCCGACACTCAAAGAGATGTTGTTGCTCGTGTTCGGTGTTACGCCCTTTTTGCTGCGTCGCGTGCGGCTGGAAACGGTGCGTAAGACCGCCTTAGCCCGATGGCTGCACACCGAATTAGCCAGGGCATCGCACGCAGACGCGATGAAGATCGCAACATTAGCTCGCGTCCATCGGGAAATGGTCGATTCAAGCTTTCGCCAAATCGTCGTCGCCAACGTGACGGTACCGGTCGCGTTGTTGGCCGTGCTAAATGAAGTGCTCGACGAAGGCCTCGTACACTTCGCTTTCGAAGTCTTCGAAACGAAAGCTAGCGTCATAGCCGTGGGCGTTACTGTGTTTGCGACGATACTAGCGACCGTCCTGTACTCATACGCCGTCACGATTAACGCGCGTGACCTGCACACGTGCGTGCAGCTCGCGCGGCCCGATGTCGGCGGTAGCGCAGAGTCGGGATCGGACTCACTAGAAGACGCCGTGTAAGGCATTGCAACCTGCCTTGCGAAGGTTGTCCTATTGTCCTAAGGTTAAGACATTCAAAGGTGCGACGTACAGCACCGTTGCCAACGGGGAGGGGTAGCCTTATGGGCAAGCACGTGCAGGACGACAAACCGCCTGTCACACTGGAGGCGCAAGCCTGGTTGAAGGAAGAGGCGGCGGCACAAGAAAAGCGCTATCAAGCGATCGTCGATGAGCAAACCGCGCTCACACCTGAGCGCGAAAAATGGTACGCCGAATTTTTGCACATTGTCTCGACGAGAGGTTTCAACGTGACGGGCGACATGCGTCGCGTCATTACACAAGAAGAATTGCCCGAGAAACCCGACCGTGACGACGCCATGAAAGTCGTTTGGTAAGGGGGCGCCATGACCAGACCGCATATCGAACCGTTCGTCGAACTCAACGACGCTTACAAACCGTTCCAATTGCCCGGCTTTGTTGGTAGCGACTACAAAGTGTTGTCACTCGACGTGGATACCGGCGCGTGCTCGCTCAAAGTCCGCTTCAACAACGGATTCACCCGACCACCGGGGCTCAGCTATTCCGACTGGGAGATGTTTGTTTTATCCGGAAGTGCGACTTACGGTGAGCAAACGCTAAACGAGGGTCACTATTTGTTTGTGCCTGCCGGTGTCAGTACGCCGGCGTTACGGGCTGACAATGGCTTCGAAGCATTGGTGTTTTTCAACGATGCCGAGCCACATTTCGAAGAATCTGATGCTCATCACGATCTGGCGTTGACGGCCGGTATTGTGTCTTTGAATTCCTACGAAGACGCGCCGTGGAGCTCGGGTTCCATTGTCTCCCCGTCGGTGGCGTCCGGCTGCATGATCAAACTACTGCGGTTCGACCCGTTGACCGAGGCGATGACGTTTTTGTATATGATGTCGCCCGAGTTCATGCAGGACAACATCAGCTATCACGATTGTGCCGAAGAGAGTTATCACATCTGGGGCGACAGTTGGATGATGCAGTTCGGCGAACTCCCGACGGGTGGCTACTTCTGGCGCCCGCCGTACATCAATCACGGATCATTCCGCTGCAAATTGGGTTGTATCGCTATCGGGCGTACCGATTCGAAGCTGCACAACTATTTCCACTTTAATCCGTGGTCGAACCCGGATGAGAACCTGCAACGCGCCGCTGCGTTTTTGTACCGACAGCGGCCGCAGTTGTTCAAGTGGGTTGCTGCCGCCGGAGGACACAACCACCCGCACGGTCCCGTGGGTCAGGCCGATGCCGTGGCGTTACCGAGCGATTTTGAGTCGCCGAATTATCTTGATCATCCGCAAACCGCAATGTTGTCCAAGCAAGTCTTCCGTTTTCTTGATGCGGATCGTAGCGGTAATCACCATCATCACGATCACGACGACTAAGCGGCGCTCACGCCGCCCGCTTGCTTAAGAGATAGCGCTTATGCCGACCGAGTCCGGGACGCACACCGATAAGCGGTCGGCGATCGATCGCTTGAACAAGCGTTCGATCGATCCGTCATCGCCGACGCCGCTGTACTACCAGCTCTACACCATGCTGCACGACGCGATTTCGTCTGGTGAGTTGCCGCGCGGGTCGCGGATGCCGTCAGAAAAAGAGTTAGCCGCCAATTTCGACGTCTCGCGGATTACGGCCCGGCGAGCACTGGACGAGTTGGCGTTACGCAAAATGGTAGCCCGGCATCGCGGCCGCGGGACGTTTGTCGACTATCGATACCAACCCGATACGATGCACGCGCCACTGACGGAGTTAATGCAGTCGATCGATCACATGTGGCGCGATACGAAAGTCGAGGTGATCGAGCTCGACTTTAGCGAGCCACCAACCGGTATCTCGGATGAGTTTCGCACGGGTGACGGTGAGACGCTCTGTCATCAAATTCGCGTACGTAGCAAGCAAGGTGTGCCGTTCGCTCACTACGTCACGTGGACAAGAGGTTTTAACCGGCGTCTGACCAAAGCCCAGCTTGAGAAAACGTCGCGGTTGGAGTTGTTAAAACGCTACGGCATCGAGTTTTCGCGCGTGGAGCAGTTTCTGAGTGCCGAGGGGGCGGATACCGATGTTGCGCAACGTCTTGGCGTCAGCACCGGCAAACCCTTGTTGAAGCTCACTCGCTACGCCTACGACAAACAGAGCCAGTTGCTCGACAAGCTCACGGCACTCTATAACCCCGACCTCTTCCTGTACCGAATGGAAACCGTTTTGGATTAGCGATGAACGATTCACTCAGCGACAACTACAGCACGGCATTCGCCGGGTCGTTGCAGCCAGGTAAACGGCCTGCGTTGATTTTAATCGATTTTGTGCAAGCTTATTTCGAGGAAGGCTCGCCCCTCTACGCCGGTGTCGAGGCGGAGCTAAAGTGCGCGCTTGAGCTGTGCGACGTCGCTCGATCGAAGGGCGTCTATATTGTGTACACCAATGTCGTTTACCAAGCCGGCACCGGTAACGGTGGTCGCTTCTTCGAAAAAGTGGCGCCGTTGAAATTTTTTGAACAGGGCAATTCGATGGGTGCTTGGCCGGAAGGGCTGACGCCACGCGACGGCGAGCTTGTATTGTCAAAGCAATACCCGAGCGCGTTTTTTGGTACGTCATTGGCCTCGACCCTAACAGCGCGCGGCATCGATACACTCGTCATCACCGGTCTGACCACGAGTGGCTGTATTCGGGCGACGTGCGTCGATACGGTTTCTAGCGGCTTCATTCCACTGGTCGTTAGCGACGCGTGTGGCGATCGACATCCGGCACCCCACGAGGCGAACCTCTTTGACATGCAAGCGAAGTACGCCGAGGTTATCGACTCAGCGGCTGCAACGGCCTACCTCAAGTCGCTACCTTAGGTGTCGCCGATCTCGACGTAACTAAATTCGCGGCCGTCGTAGGGGCGCCAATCGTCAGAACGGCGTTGTTCATCGATCAACGTGCGCATCGACAAGCGGCCGCCCCTAAACCATTGCCACACTCGCGCGCGGTATTGACCGCAATCGCTGTTCTGGATCATTTCGTACAGGTACAGATCGGGTTCGTTCTTGCGTACCCAATGCAGCATCGTGGTCCGGCGAGCTTCGTCGAGATCGACCTCTGCTGCCCAGCCCTCAATATCGGTGTAAAAAATCAGCTTGCCGTTCTCAACTTTCGACGGAAAGTCGCGGACCTCCTGTCGGCCGTCGGACCAGTGGTAGTGATTGGTCTGGTGATAACTCTCCGGCGTCGGAAAACGGCAAATTAGCCGCGATTTGTGTTCATCGACCTTTTCTCCCGCGGCGTTGTAATAGCGGTAAAAGCCGTCCCAAACACCCTCATTGCGGGCAATCAATGGGATCTTCTGTTTCAGGGTCGCGTTCACGGTGGGGGTGTCCAAGTGGTAGGTGCCGAATGTGCTAATATTATAAACTTATAACAACTTGTGACCAAACCGACTATGCCGCACACGCTGTTCGACAAAATTTGGGCTGCGCATGAAATTCGGCCACTTGGAGAACGAACGTCACTGTTGTTTCTGGATCGGGTCTTCTTACACGAACGTACTGGCAGCATCGCGCTAGCAAGTCTCGCCGAAGCGGATCGCTCTGTCGCGAACGCTGCGACCGCCTTTGCAACGATGGATCACATCGTCGATACCTTTCCAGGGCGCAGCGACGCTACGTTGATGCCGAGTGGTACCGACTTCATACGCTCGCTCCGGAGCGGCGCGAAGGACGCTGGTATACGCCTGTTTGACCTTGATGATCCCTCACAAGGCATCGCCCACATGGTCGCGGCCGAACAAGGCATCGCGTTACCCGGGTTGACGCTAGTGTGCCCGGATTCACATACCTGTACGCTCGGCGCGCTGGGTGCCCTCGCGTGGGGTATTGGTACCAGCGACTGTGAGCATGCACTTGCGACTGAAACGTTGCGGACCCGTAAGCCAGCACAGATGCGAGTTTGGTTCGACGGCCTGTTGCGCGACGATGTGTCAGCAAAAGACCTTATCCTGCATTTAATTTCGCGCTACGGTGCCGCTGGCGGTCGCGGCAGTGCCATCGAGTTTGCTGGGCCAGCCATCAGCGCACTCCCGATGAACGGTCGGTTTACTCTCTGCAACATGGCCGTCGAGTTTTCGGCGTTTACTGGCATCATCGCGCCCGATGCGCGTACGTTCGATTATCTCGACGGACGGCCTTATGCGCCGCGAGGGTCTGATGCGTTGCGGGCGCGCCGCCACTGGCAGTCGCTCGGTACCGATACCGACGCGCATTTCGATTACGACCTACGAGTCGACGCTAGCGCCTGCCAGCCAATGGTGAGTTGGGGGACCAGTCCAGCTCAATCAATCGGTATCGCCGAGCCGATCCCTCGGCCGGACAGCTTCGCGACGAGAGCCGAGCAAGCGGCAGCTGAGCGGGCTCAAGCCTACATGGCGGTTAAGCCGGGCGAACGATTGGCGGGCGTGCCGATCAACGCCGCGTTCATCGGGTCTTGCACGAATTCGCGTTTGGCGGACTTACGAACGGCTGCCAAAGTGCTCGAAGGTCACCGTGTTGCGCCCGGCGTGAGAGCGATCTGTGTCCCAGGCTCGACCACGACAAAGCGAGCCGCCGAAGCGGAAGGGCTCGATCGCGTCTTTGTTGAGGCAGGATTTGAGTGGCGTGAGTCGGGGTGTTCGCTGTGTTTTTACGCCGGGGGCGAAGGCTTCGAGCCCGGTCAACGTGTTGTTTCGACAACCAACCGGAATTTCGAGGGTCGCCAAGGCCCCGGTGTTCGTACCCACCTCGCCAGCCCCGCAACGGTGGCGGCCAGTGCTATCGTTGGCTCCATTCAAGCAGCCGAAGGAGTCGGTCATGCGAGCGTTTAACAAACACAGCGGTGTCGTTGCACCACTGCGTCGGGACAACATTGATACCGACGCCATCATTCCGTCACGCGAGATGAAGCGCGTATCGAAGAGCGGTCTCGGCGTCGGTTTGTTCGCGGCGTGGCGTTACGCCGACAACGGTCGCAAAAAAGATGAGTTGGTCGCCGAATTCGTTCTCAATCAGCCAGCCTACCAGGGGGCCAGCATCGTGCTCGGTGGTACCAATTTCGGTTGTGGATCGTCTCGCGAGCATGCGGTTTGGGCGCTTAATGACTACGGCATTCGTGTGGTGATCGCGCCATCGTTCGGTGCCATTTTTCAGCGCAATTGTTACCGCAACGGTCTGCTCGCGATCGAGCTACCGGAAGCGTCGATCGACGCCATTGAAACGGCAACGGCGGCTGATCCACAAACCCATACCGTTACCGTTAATCTTGCTGCCGGCAAGATCGTGACGTCGGCCGGTGACATCGACTTCGCGGTCGGTGATGAGGTGCGGGATCGCTTGCTTAGCGGTGCCGACGATATTGACCTAACACTGCAATACGCTGACGAGATCGCTGCGTTCCGTGAGACACGCTACCACGATGAACCGTGGGCTGATCTGTCCGAAGGCGCATTGCCGGTCACGCGTAGCGGCGACAAACAACAGTGATCCACGAAGAACCGATGGGGGTATCTTGCACCGCTATTCGCTGCAATTAACGTGGACCGGTAACCTTGGTCAAGGCACAGCAGACTACCGGAGCTACTCGCGCGATTACTCGGTAAGCTGCGACGACAAGCCGGTCTTGTTCGGTTCGTCCGATCCGTCGTTTCGGGGCGATCCGAAGCGTTGGAACCCAGAGGAACTGCTTCTCGCGTCGATTACCGCCTGCCACAAGCTGTGGTACCTGCACCTGTGCGCCGATGCCGGTATCGTTGTTACCGATTACGTCGATACCGCGTCAGCGACGATGGAACGTGGTAACGATGGCGTCACCCGTATTACGTCGGTTGAGTTGCGCCCCGTCGTAACGGTCGCGGCCGGTCACGACCGGGAGCTCGCACTCGCTTTACATGGACGCGCTAACGATGAGTGCTTTATCGCAAATTCGGTGCGTTTCCCGATTACGCATCAGCCGCAAATCGTCGGTTGGGAATGAGCGTTGCTCGTGCTGCCTAAGCTCGCTATTGTCGATTATGCGCATCATCGTAATGGGCGATTCGTTAAGACAGCGCTGGGTCTGACGTTGTTCAGCTACTTGAAGTACAGATACCAGTTTCCGCCGGTCGTCTCTTCAATATGCTGTATTGACACGTAACCAATGTTGACACCATCGCGCTTGCCGCTGGGGTAACCCGCGCCCTTCAGCAGCGCGAAACACTGATCCAACACGTCTTGCCTAGTCAGGGCCAATTCAGATTCCCGGGTGGTCGCAAACACCAAGTAAGTTGATAGGTGCTGCGGGTCGATGTGGGTAACGCCGACGTGATAAATGGTCTCGGGCTTGATTCCTTCGCGCTCAAGCGCCGTCATCATCGCGCCTTTGGCGGCATCGATGATGTCGTCGAATTCAGCACGTACGGTCACGATGGGAGATAATCTAGGCCAACCGGTTCGTTATTCGTCGTCGGTAAGGAGCCAAGCATCCAACCATCGGCTATCGGTTTCCACGAAGCCACGCGCTTCCAGGCGCTCGGCGAAATCAGGCATATGGGCAGCGCCGTAGAAAATGCCAACCCGGTGCTCGCCACCTTGCCAGACGTCGTCGAAAACCCGCATGGCCTCTTCGTTGCGCGCTTCGATCAATGCGGAGCCGTTCTCGCCGCCAAACGAATCGAGCATGGCATCGCTACGCAGGAGTTCTTCGGCGAATGCGCGGCGCAATCCTGCTTCGTCGTCAGGCGCGGCCATCGCTCCTAGCAATTGCCACGACCGCAGCCCGAGTGGGTCTTTTGCGTAATCGGACATGCCCGCATAGATTGCTCGCCAGAAATAGACATACAGCGACTCGCCGCGTTCGTTCATGCTTGCGCGAAGTGCGCTGGGCGATAAATCCGCGTGGACGAAGTTGTCCGCCTCGTAGTCGATATGATCGAGCTGAAACTCGAGCCCGAGCATGTCTTTCATGGCGATCTGTGCGCCTGAGAGCAGTCCACCACTTTTCTCGCGGTTGCTGACCGAGCCGTGGTTCTTTGGTGCCACTAGCTCGTAGAGTAGGGCGTCGTACTGGCGAAACGATGCGTTGAGCTCGCGGTAGTAGTCGCGATTACCGACATGAACCACTCCGATGAGATCGACAAAGGCGGATTGCGTATCGTCGTCACGTCGATAGCGACGCACGGCGACTTGCAGCGCGCGTGGTGTGCGCTGCGCATCAACATCGATCCGCATGAATTCGCGAACGCCGTCAGCGTGGGCAATCGGCGCGCTGCCAATGGCCGTACCGACGAAGCCGGTCAGTGCCAGTAGTGAGAAGACGCGGAGGAGACTCATCGTTAGAGGGTAGCAAACGCCCCCGCAGCCGTCATTCGAGCCGCAATTACTTGCCGCTCTTGTCGAGACCCAATGCGCCAGGATTCAGGCCGCCGCGCGCATCAAGATGTTGCTTGATCGCGTCGAGCAAAGCTTTTGCCCCGGTATTCGCGCTGTCGCGATACGGATAGTATTTACCAATTTGGAAGTGGGTCGCCCCCGCTTCGTTGAGTACCGTAGTCAATTCCTGGCGTAGTGTGGCGACCAAGCGCCGACCGGGCAGGTTCTCCTCGTAGGTGTCGAGCTTCGCCAGATAGTCAGAATCCATTGTTTCGCTTTGCATCAATGGCCGTGTATCGGGCCAATAGAGACAGGGCTCGACGAGCGTCGCGCTGCTTGAGACCGTGCACATTAGGACGCCGGTATCGATACCCGTTGCCGCGATAGCGTCGGCGTGGCGGGTAAACACCGCTTCGCACGCGTTGTAAACGGCGGGTGCGTCACTCAAAGGTACAAGGCCGTGCACGGGCGCCCAGCGTTCGCCGTTCGGGCCGAGCATCGAGTTGACGTTGGCAAACGGGTCCGCACGCATGACTTTCGGGATGGTATTTTCGACTTCGTTGCCTTTTTCGCTGGCGATCTCGCGGACGCGACGCAATTTGTCGTCGGCGTCGATGGCACTGCGGCCGTCTAAGCTAACGTGCATTGAAAAATCAGCCTCATCGAGGAAGCGCCGACCCGCTGCAGCGATTTTCACGCTTTCGCCGATTCCGCGCAGCACCGAGCCCGATCCTTTCACGACGCGCGCCAGTGACTTCACGTCTTCCATCAAGCTGGCGCGCTTGAGGCGCTGCGCCTGTAAACCAGGATCGAACGCGAAACACTCGCTGACCAAGTCCTCGCGTGCCAGCGCTGCCATCGTGGTCAGCAGCGCGTCTGCGCTTGGGTAGCTAAACGATGCGAATCGCGCCTCCGGCGAGACCGTCTTTAATGGCAAGGTTGCTTGCACTTTCACGCCAAGTGCGCCGCAGTCGCCCGTGAACAATCCGGTGAGGTCAGGGCCATAGTTTCGGTAGAACGGCTTGGCGTGGGTATTGACGGCGGCCCCGGTGCGGATGAGCTCGCCACTGGCATCGATGACATCGAGGGACTGAACGTTATCGGCGGCTGAACCATGTTGTCCCGAGCCAAGAAAAACCGAACCCTGTGACAGTGCCCCACCGATCGTCGCGCGCAGTCCGGAGAGTGGGCCCCAATAGCCCGTGCGCACCCCATGAGGCTGCAGCGCGTCAGCCAGTTCTTTCCAGGTGCACCCGCATTCGACAGTGACGTACATGTCGTCAGTATTGATTTCCACAACACGGTTCATACGGCTGAGATCGATAATGACCGCGCCCGCGTTCTTGGCGAGATAGGTATCGGTGTACGACATGCCGCCACCACGCGCGATGACGTCGGTATCAAAAGCACCGAGTACCGGCATGATCGCTTGCACCTCATCGGCACTGGTCGGGCGCAATACTGCAAGTAAGGGCTCGCCAGCGCGATAGACATCGTGCCCATACAGCGCGAGTGTTGCGCTATCGGTGACCACGCCATCTGCATCGAGAATCGTGCGTAGTTCGTCAAGGACTGTGCGTGCTTCTGTTACCAATGCCTCAGACATCGTCAGGTCTCCTAGGCCAACTCACCCGCGGTGCGTGTGGCCCCGAGGCTGGCCCGGGGTTGCGCTTCAAGGTCGGTCTGCGCAGTCCGGTTCCAGCGATTAAGAAAAGCGAATAGCGACAGTATCGCGAGTAGCTCTGCTGCCTCATCCACGTCGAAATACTGCCGCAGTTCGTCGGCGTCGCCGCTGCCGCCAGCGCCGACCGCAACCGCGAATCGTAAAGCCGCTTTTTCTGCGGCCGTAAACCGTTCGGAGGCCTCGAAGGTCCAGACCTCCTCCAAGCGTTCCGGTGCAATTCCGCTCTCCAGTACACCGTGCGCTGTGTGCGCCTCGCAGTAGCGGCAGCCCGCCGCGCGGCTCGATACATGTGCGACTAAACGCTTTAGTTCGACATCGATCTGCCCGGGCCGATAACAGCAATCGACCAGTGCCGCCATGGCGGCCAAAAGCCCCGGTACGCGAGCCATCGTACGGACATCGTTGGCATCGAAGCCCATAAACGCTGTCGCTGCGGCAACCCGTTCTCGGTCGGCCGGCTCAAGCTCAGTATCGCTGAGCGGTGGCAACCATGCACTCACGCCTCACTACCTCGGCCAATGGGGCAGGTCGCCTCGCGCTCAACGAGGTCGAATGCGAACAAGAACTTTGCCATTCCAGTAAGCACAGCGGCGGTGATGCCTAACTCGAGAATCTCGCCATCGCTGAAATGCACCGCCAGCTCCCTGTGCAGCGTCGCGTCGACGTAACCGTCCGGACTCGTTAAGGCGATGCGTTCCGCTAACGTCAATAAACAGCGCTCGGCGTCAGTAAACGTCGTGTAATCGCCGGCAGCGATCCGATCGAGATCGGAGTCCGTCAACCCGGCGTCGATCGCATCAAGACGGTTGCCGAGGTTGCAGTGTCGACAACCGTGTGCACTGGACAAGCGATACCGCAGCATCTCTTTGTAGCGAACGCCTACGCGACCACCGTAGAAGATCCGTGCGTAGAACTCGGTGTACCAATCGAAAAGCTCGGGCGCATTGCCCAACGCCTCGACAAATACGGCGTCGCTACGCCGCTGTTGTGAGCGCTGCCAGCTGGTTTGCATGCGCTCAGGTAGCGCATCAAACGGGACTCGACCAATACGCGTGGTGGTGTTCACGCTAACGCCGGTTTCGTCAGGCCAAGCCAGGCGGCCGTTATTAACAACACCCAAATCGCTACAACGAACGGCCGTGAACGGGCCAGTGAGCCGCTAATCACGGCCTCGACCTCTGGCGATGAACCGTCGCGAACCAAGGCCCCGAACGCTGGTCCGAACGGTGCAAACACCCGTCGAATAGCGAGACCGCAACCAACGATGAGCCCGAAGACGGCAAGTTTGGCGGCTACCCAGCGAGCCGGCGTCACGGCATCGCCAGTTACTGCGAGCCAAGCGCCGACCAGTGCCGCGATCGCAACAGCTGAGCGCAGTGTCGTATCGAGCCGGGCGAGCCAAGGCGCATGGTTAAAGTGCAACGCGATCACCATGGCGAGCCATACGCCACATACCCCCCAGACCAAGAGCTTGTATTGTGCATCGATCAGTCCGAGGCGCATCGCCAGCGTAATGCCGACGGGCAGTATAAGAACCAGGCACATTCGCGGCACTTGATCGAGGGCAATCAAAATCTTTGCGGCCGTTGCGCGGGCTTCGACGCTCCGTTTGGGATCGACGACGACGAAACTTGAGTAAAAGACACCGAGGTCGCCGCCTAGCCAGTAGACAAAGAGCAACAAATGCGCGAGCAATAGGAGTTGGTAGTCGAGCGGCATTCGGCGACTCTCTAATCGGGTGTGACGACGACGAGCGACTTGCCGAAGTTCTCGCCGCGCATCAAACGCGAAAAGTGTGCCGCGGCGTTGTCGAGTCCCTGTGCTCGGTCCTCGAGAAACCGAATATCGCCATCGGCAACGTAGCGGCTGCAGGTTGTCTGGAACTCATCCCATTTATCGTAGTGATCGTAGACAACAAAGCCCGTCATGATGGCGCGTGCACCGATGACCGGGCCTAGGTTCGGGCCCGGCGGCGTAGTCTTAGCGTTGTACTGAGTGATCAGGCCGCACAGCGTTACTCGAGCTCCTAGCGCCAATTTGCCAAGGACCGCCTCCAGCGTTGATCCGCCGACGTTGTCGAAGTAGACGTTAACACCGTCCGGACAAGCCTCGCCGAGTGCCGTGCTTAAGTCTTGAGTCTTGTAATTGATGCAGGCGTCGAAGCCGAAGGTGTCGACGACGGCGCGGCATTTCTCGTCGGAGCCGGCGATACCGACGGCGCGCGCGCCATTTAGACGTGCCAGTTGCCCGACCATGCTGCCGACAGGGCCAGCAGCGGCGGAAACGACAACCGTTTCACCGGCTTGCGGGTGCGCGGTGTGCAAGAGGCCGGCGTACGCCGTTAAACCCGGCATCCCGAGGATGCCCACCTGCAGCGACAACGGGTTATCGCCCGCGTGAACTTTGCGTACTCCGTCGCCGTCCGACAAGGCGAATTGTTGCCAGCCGCCACCGAGCGTGACGGTATCGCCCTCGGCGTAGTCGCCGTGTTTCGAAGCAATGACCGTACCCACCGTGGTGCCGAACATGACATCGCCAACGTTCAGTGTCACCGCATACATTTGCCGGCCGCTGATAACGCCGCGTAGAAACGGGTCGAGCGACAGGTAATCGTTGCGCACGACGAATTCACCGTCTTTTGGCTCCGGGTAGGGCCGCGTACCCATTCGAAAGTGCGATTTGTCCGGAATGCCTTCTGGGAACGCCGCCAATTCGACGCAGTGATTGATCTGACTCATGTCTGAAGCCTCGCAATAGACCGGCGGCGACTCGCCATATGACGATGTGCGGGCCCGCAGTCGCTGCCGAATAATTACTTTTAATGTTATAACAATATATCATGTTGGCATACTGCGCCGGCATCCCTGCCGGTCACCATCATTGGAGTGCTCCGTGAGCGCAGACGAAGGCCGCGGCGACCTAGCCATCCGCAATCCACTGACCGGTGAGCACGACTACCGTATCGTGCCACTCGACGCCGCTGATGTTGCTAGGCGGGTCCAGTCGCTGCGTGCTGCACAGCCTGCCTGGGCGGCTCGCAATGTCACCGAACGCGTCGCGGTGCTCGATGAATTTGTCGCTGCACTGGATTCGCAGGCGCAAGCGATATCGACGGCACTCGCCATTGATACCGGTCGCCAACAACTGGCCGTTCAAGAGCTCGGCGGCGTCAAGTCAGGGATCGCTCGCTGGTCGGCATTGGCGCCGGCGCTGCTGGATGATCGGCGCCGCCAAGCGGCAGCGATGCCAACGGCTGATATCGTAGAGACCGCACAGCCGTACCCCGTGGTGGGTGCGATTAGCCCGTGGAACTTCCCATTGCTGTTATCGTTCATCGATACGGTGCCGGCCCTGTTGGCCGGTTGCAGCGTTTTCATTAAACCGAGTGAGGTTACGCCCCGTTTTATCGAGCCATTACGACATGCCATTGAAGCCGTACCGTTGCTAGCGCCGGTGCTGGATATCGGTGCCGGCGACGGGGCGACCGGCGCGGCATTGGTCGATGTTGTCGATGCGGTGGCCTTTACTGGCAGCGTTGCAACGGGCAAGAAGGTCGCGGCTGCAGCGGCGCGCCGATTGATTCCGGCGTTCCTGGAGTTAGGGGGTAAAGATCCGGCCATCGTGCTGGGCGGCACCGATATCGACCGTGCGACTACTGCATTGTTGCGAGCCTCGATCGCCGCTACGGGTCAGGCCTGTCAGTCCATTGAGCGGATTTACGTCGACTCGAACATCATTGACGCGTTTGTCGCCGAGCTCGTTGCAAAAGCGAATGCCGTCGAGTTAACGCGTGATAATCCGCAGGGAATCACCGGTCCGCTGATCTTCGCGCAGCAGGCAGAGACGATCCGCGACCACTTGGCCGATGCCGTAGCCAAGGGTGCGACCATCGAATGCGGTGGCGAGGTCATCGACGACAACGGCGCTTTTTGGATTCGACCGACGGTTGTCACGGGGGTTGACCACTCCATGGCGCTGATGCGCGAGGAAACTTTCGGTCCGATCATGCCGATCATGGCGTTCGATAGCGCCGACGAAGCGGTTCGACTGGCGAATGACACGTCGTTCGGTTTGTCGGGTGCCGTATTCGGTCCGGACGAGGAAGCGGCGTTGGCCCTGGGGCGCCGAATCGCCGCCGGCGGGGTCAGTGTCAACGACGCGGGACTAACAGCCTTTCTGTTCGAGACAGAAAAATCCGCGTTCGGCAGTTCAGGACTCGGGCCGTCGCGCGTCGGTCCTGCCGGGCTCACCCGCTTTTTGCGGCGTCAATCGTTGTATCTGAATCGCGGTCCCGTGACCCCGATCACCGTTATGGCCGAGTCCGGCTGACGGACCCATTGCCGTTTGGAGTTTTTAGCCTATGTCGTCAAATCCCACCGGTGCATTGATGCTGATTCAGGCCACCATCACCGATCCGAAGAAGTTCGCCGGGTACGCGAGCCGTACGCCACAAGTCGTCGAGAAATTCGGCGGCCGGTATATCGCGATGCGATCGGAAACCGCAGTTCTTGAGGGTGACGATGATCCGCGTCACATCGTAGTCTCCGCTTGGCCGTCGCTTGAGGCAGCGCGGGCATTCTGGGATTCACCCGAATACGCCGCCGTTAAGCCCTTTCGCGAAAACGCTGCCGATGTACAGGTCACACTCATCGAGTGTAACGATGCGTAGCGCGGCGTTCGGCCTCCTGGCCGTGTTGGCCCCGGTCATGGCGAGCGCCCAGGGGCAGGATAGCCTGCCCTCGCAACGCCACCTTATGGTCATTACTGAGAACCTCGCAGGCCATTTCGTTAACGCCAATCAAGCGTACTTCGACGGACGTCGCGGCCTTGCTGCCGAGGATCGGCACGCATTCGTCGAATGGCGTATCGAGCACACTGACAGTCCCGGTCAGTTAACGCTGGCGATAGGGGATGAGCTGGGTGGTTCAATCGCGCTCAATGCCGACCTTGAGACGGACCGACTGCTGATGACAATCGCGCTCGATTCCGGGGCCCGGTGCGATTACGCGTGGCGCCGCGATGCAGCCCAATTCGCCGCTGAGTCGTTAGCGCCGTGTCCACGCCCATTGCCCAATCAATTACGGCTCGCGCCGGAACAACTGTGGCTTTATCCGTCGCCTGAGTCAGCAGTCTCGGCGGACGCGGCGTTCCAGCTGAACCGTGCCCGCGCGTTTACCTGCCATATCGACATGCCGGGTGTCGGCGGCGGTCGCGATATCCCGTATACCCGCTATGACAAACTTGAGCTGCACGATCTCGGCGGACAAGCGTGGATCACAACAGACGAAGAGCCGTCACGGCGCTTGGGTCTATCGATGTTGCGGGTCGATTGGCCTATCAACAATTACACCGACACCTATGCGCGCGATGCGCTCGTCGTTTACCTGTCCGAAGAGACGGCCGAGGGCCGGCGCGAAATCGCCTATTCGTTCACCGAACCGACGGCTGAGCGACTCGGTCTCAATCTTAAATGGCTGCTCGCCTTTTGTTATCGCGTGCCGAGCTCAGAGGCGACGCCCGAATTCTAGGGCGGTTTGGGCGGGGAGCTAGCGAGTGGATCGGCACACATGCGACAGTAGGGTATTCGTAACGCAGACGCGGTAACGTCGGCTCGTTACACCTGGTTTATCGGCGCCGTCTGCACAGCGGCTAACGGTTAACGACGATGGCGAATACACAGTTGTGGGCCCACGACAAAGACCGTCCTTTCCGTCTGGCGGGGCGGCTCATCGATCCAACGACACGGACGATTGAGTACGACGGCCAGCAGATGACGGTAGAACCTCGCGTTCTTGCTCTGTTGTTAAAGCTCGCCGAAACCCCGGGCGAGCCACAGCGCCGCGAAGCGTTAATCGATGCGGTGTGGCCTGGCTCTCCCGGCGCCGAGTCGTCACTTTCGAATGCGATTTCTTTGTTGCGCCAGGCACTCGACGACTCGGCAGTTGGCGATGCGCGATTAATCAATACGGTTCCCAAGTTTGGCTATTGCCTAACCGTCGCCCCGCAGCCTTGTGCGGCCACTGAGCCGGATCTGCAAGCCGAGCCTTCATCAACGCCTGGCGTGTTAAGGCGCCGCCTGCCGTTTGTCGGGGTCGGTATCGTGCTCGGGCTGGTCGCATTGGCCTGGTCGCGACACAGCGAGCCGCCACCACTGGATCCAGTTCGATCTACAACGGCGCAACCGTTTGTTGCGGTGACACCGATCGACGCTCCCGCATCGGCAGCGCCGCTCGCGAACGTGCTAGTTCGGGATGCCGCTAAATTGCTCGAGCGAGCCGCTACCTACCGAGTCGCTGATACGTCCGAGGCTTACCAAGTCGCGGCCGGCACGCTGGTCGCCGATTTGGTGTTGTCCGCCTCACTCTCAGATTCTGCGGACGGTCCGGTACTGACCGCCGAGTGGATGGTAACCGCGACAGGCGAGACCGTCGCTGTTCGCCGCATCTTGGCACCACCCGGTGCCGTGTTGGCGCTGC
Organism: Pseudomonadota bacterium; assembly: GCA_038749025.1. Taxonomy (GTDB): domain Bacteria; phylum Pseudomonadota; class Gammaproteobacteria; order Steroidobacterales; family Woeseiaceae; genus JBCAXA01. The sequence continues at coordinate 22,009 of JBCDIL010000002.1, forward strand.
GGCGCGATTGGCTTGAAGCGGTTGTTGTCGAAACAGCCCTGGCGCTCAGTGAGGCCGGTTTCGAGCTGTCCGTCGGTAGCGCCGACACAGAGGTTGCCGACGCCAGTAATGCGCAATGGCTAGAGCCACCAACCGCTGTCGCTACCGCTTTTGAGGCGTATGCAAGCGGGCTCTGGAAAACCTCACAATATCGGGCCGACTTGATGCTTGACGCAATCACCGACTTTGAACAGGCGGTCGCTCTCGATCCGGCGTTCGCTATTGCCTGGGCTGATCTCGGTAACGCGTACTTGGCCGCCGGTTCTCACCAAGGCGCCTTGCCCCCGCAGCGCGCACACGCCAAGGCCCGAGAGGCGATGCTTCGTGCCGTTACGCTGCAACCCGATCTTGCCGAAGCGCACAACGCGCTGGCGGACTACTACAACTGCATCGAACGCGAGCCGCTGCTGGCGCAACGAGCCTTCGACAGTGTGTTCGCGCTAGATCCCGATTTCGCAACACCGGGCTACACCCGGCTTTTGCTGCTGCATGACTCTCGTCAAGCCGCCGTTGCACAGATTGAACGCAACGTCAGCCGTTTTCCCGACAGCTTGTTCTGGCGGCTGGTCGGTGCGCAGAACCTGCTCGCCGCGCAGGAACCAGAACTGGCGTTGGACTATGTCGATGCGGTTCTAGCGGCCGCGCCGGGCATGCAAGAAGCGCGTTTCGTACGTGCCCGGGCGCTGTCGATGTTGGGCCGCCATGCCGGGGCTATTGCTGAATTCGAGTCCTTATTGGCCGAGGCGCCATCGTCGACCCGCTATGCCGCATTGCTGGTCGTTACGTTAGCGCGCGCCGGTCAAGATGATGACGCCGAGGCCCTGTTTCAAACGACGCTAGTGCCTAGCGATCGAACGCGACCAACGCACCTGGCAATGGCCCTCGCTTGGATCGGCCAGATTGACAAAGCCTTCGAGCAACTTGAGCTCGCATTAGCACAGCGCGAATTCGGCATGTGCTACGTCGCGGCGGAACCGATTTACGAACCGCTACGGGCCGATCCACGCTTCGCGTCGATCGTGCAGCGCATGCGAGGTGCGAAGGCCGCGCTGTAAAACGTACTCAGTGTTCAGTTTCAAACCCGCCCGAAAACGAGCTGCCACCGCCACAGCCGCCTAGCGAGAGCGCGCCAATGATCATCGCTCCTGTCGGTCGTTCCGCCGTCTTCATCGTCTGCCTCCGTTGTGCCACCTGAATGCCTTGGTGAGGCGATCAGATTGCCGACACAACGTCGAGGTCGTCTAACGTCGTTCTGTTTCCAATGAAATACGCAACCAACAGCGATCGCTGCTAGCGTCGGGTCGTGCCGCCATCTCGCTCGGCCTAGCGGCGAACCAGGCGCTGCTTCTGCGGATAACTGACCGTATATCGTTGACGAATAGTCCAGCTCTCACCGCCACTCAGCTGCCGTTCGAATTTGATAATCCCTGGCTCGTCATCGACGTCGGTGGCTGTTGGCGTCGTTGCCGAGTCGTCGACATCAACGCGGATATCGCGGTCTTCAGCCACCGGGTAACGGTCCCAAACCTCGATCAACGTTGGTGTTGCACGACGGTTAACGATTTCGTACAGCGTATGGGTCGTCTCATAGCGTCGTCGGTTAATAACACCGCGGCGGTCGTTCTCGGCGGCTTGTGGACGCACTTGCAATTCAACTCGCCGATCACGGCCCATTGGGATAGTCACCTCTGCACCGGGTAGCGCTGTTCTGAGCGACGACCACCCCGCGAACGTGCCGTCAACGTAGATTAGCATCCGGCTACCGATTAGCGGCAGCGACTCGTTATACGTGAAGCGGGCTTGCAAGAAGGCATCCGTCGACTCGAGCGGTACAACGGTTGTGACAAGCTCGGCGTCAAAACGGTAGACGACGAGGTCGAACGTGGTCTCGTCCGTGTTGTTCGCCAAGTTCACTCGGCCCGGAATCGTATAGTCCACGGCGTAACTACCAACGTTGGGAGCGGCGACGCGCGAACCCGTAACGATGATTTCTTCGACCGCGTCTGCCACGGCAGCGCTCGCCAACGCCCGTTTCCGTGGGGCGCTTTGCTCAGCCATCAATTGCAAGCGTTCAGACTCGAGTTCGGGGGCTTCCAGTTCTTCGGTCGGTTGGCTCGTCGATAAGGTGAGTTCGACACCGACCCAGTCCTCGTCAGAGTCCTGCCCCACCTCGGCGATTTGGAGCAGTTCGAGCTGCTTGGTCTGACTATCGAGCCGCGCCTCGTAAAGCGGTGACCAATGGGCATTTTCATCGAAGTAACTGATGCTCAAGGTTGTATCGATCGTGGCGGGCGAGGCCAGCGTGACGGAGAGTACCGAGCGGCGCCGCGCACTGCCGCGCAACTGATTCAGAATTTGTTGTCGTCGGCTAAATTCGGCCTCGGCTTCGAAGCGACGCGTCACGTTCTCTCGAAGTGTCGCGCGTGCAACGCTCGTACCGTCATCGAGCAGCGCGAGCGCTGCTCGCCAATTTGTGCTGTTGCCGGGACTGCGCTCGGCCGCCAGCCGGGCATCTTTGGCATAACCCTCGGCGAAGCTTTGCAGGAAACTGAGCTGCAGTTTGGCCGCTTCATCGGCATCGTTAATGGCCTGGATTACCAGCTGCTGTTCGCGAAGCGCAGCCTCTGCAGCGGCATAGTCCGCATCGTAGGAACTTGAAGTCGGTACGCTGCGGGTAAGAATCTGCCCTAGCCGCACGCGGTTGTCGGCTGCCGCGATTCTTACATCGTTCGATACGACCGGCGGCAGGTTGATCAATTCGACCGTGTGCTCGCCAGCCGGTAGCTGCAGGCGCGCTTGCCGCGTGACGAGTGCACCGTCGCTGTAGATAACCGCCTGTGCGACCCGTGACTCAAGTTCAGTAGCTGCGGCGGTGGTGGCAACTAAGCAGAGAGGGACCCAAGCAACTGCGATTTTTTTCATGGTGATGTCCTAGCAGTTTTTCTACAACGCGCTCGTGTGAGCGCGGTCGAGGTAGCGGCGCCGCAATTCGAGCGAAATCGACCCGGGACGCCCGTCGCCGAGTGTTACGCCATCGATACTGACGACCGGCTGAACGAAGGTCGTCGCGCTGGTTATGAACGCCTCAGTAGCCGCCAGCGCCTCGTCGGTACTGAACGCTCGTTCGACCACTGTCAATTGTTGATCGGCGGCGACTGCGAGTACCACCTCGCGAGTAATACCGGCAAGAATGTCGTTGCCAAGTTGCCGCGTAACCAATTCGCGGCTCGCCGTGACGATGTACGCGTTGCTCGAGGTCCCCTCCGTGATGCCGCCGGCATCGACAAACCAGGCGTCGTCAGCACCGGCATCAATGGCCGCCTGTTTGGTCATCGAGGCACCCAGTAAGCCGACCGTTTTTATGTCGCAGCGCCGCCAGCGTACGTCAGGTCGGGTAACGACTGTGATTCCGGTCTCGGCCGTTGGCGAATTGGAAATGGCCTTGGCTGCGGCAAACGCGACGATCGTCGGTCTCGCTGACGGCGGAAAGGCAAAGTCACGCGGTGCCGCACCGCGACTGATCTGAATGTAGGCAATGCCCTCGTCTATGCCGTTGCGGATCACGAGCTCGCGGAAGAGTTTAAGATAGTCGTTGCGTTCAAACGGGAATGTCAGCGAGATGGCTGCCAGCGATCGGTTGAGTCTCGCGATGTGCGGGTCAAAGTCGACCAGCTTGCCACCGAGTACAGCAACCACCTCGTAGACGGCATCAGCAAACAAGAAACCGCGGTCGAATACGCTAACCGTTGCGGCGCTCTCTTCTAGCCAGTCGCCATTGACATAGACTGTACCTGTCATCGGCACTCCCCGTTGTGGCCAGCCGTCAGTCTATGCGACCCTGCGGATCGATTCGAGTAACGAATACCGCTCGCTATGACCAACGCAGCGCCATGGCTTCCACGATTGACGATTGACCTTGATGCCCTGGTCCATAATTACCGACAGTTCTGCGCCCAGTCGCGCGGGTCGGTCGCGGCTGTGGTTAAAGCAAACGCCTATGGCCTCGGTGTCGGCGCGGTCGCTGAGGCCCTGTATGACGACGGTTGTCGGCAGTTTTTTACAGCGCATGTATCGGAGGGGGTGGAACTGCGTCGGCTGCTTGGCGCTGAGGCCGATATCTTTTTGATGGTGCCTCATCCGGCGGTTTCCCTGGAAGAGGTTCGACGAAATCGACTGACGCCGGTGGTCTATAGCCGTGAGATGCTTACCCAGCTTGCGGCGGACGACGGCCAACAACCCGTTGCTTTGCATGTTGAGACCGGAATTCACCGGTTGGCATTTGACGCAGACGAATGGGCGAGCATCCGTCCTGATGTGCTGCCGACCGGTGTCGACGTGGTGTTAATGATGAGCCATCTCGCGACTGCCGACGAGCACGGATCGCCGCTAACCGAGGAGCAACGGAGACGATTTGCCGAGCAGGTTGCCGGCTGGCCGGGCGTGCCGGCAAGTCTCGCTAATTCTGCTGGCGCAGCGCTCGATACGGCGCTGCACTTTGACATGGTCAGGCCCGGTATCGCGCTATTCGGAGCGGCTCCGGGACCGGCCGGTACGTCGCTCAAGACCGTCGCTCGCTTCAGCGCACCGGTTTTACAAATACGTGAATTGCCGCCAGGGGTCAGTGTGGGCTATGGCGCGAGTGCGTTAACGTCGCGACCGACGCGCCTCGCGGTATTGGCGGCTGGCTATGCCGATGGGATCCCGCGTTTAGCAGGTCAGCCGAATGGTAGCGGCGAGCGTGCTGCAATCGGCTGTGGCGAGCACCGCTTCGCGTATTTCGGCCGGGTATCAATGGACCTTGTCGCCGTCGATGTCACCGATGCGCCGACCGGTCTCGTCGAGGTGGGTACTCGGTTTGATGTGTTCGGTGGTGCGGTATCGATCGGTGAGCTGGCAAGCCACTGTCAAACGATTACCTATGAGCTCCTGACGGGCATCGGCGGTCGCACGCAGCGCGTCTACCGCGGTACCGGAGACGATGGTTCGCGTTAGCGAAACCATCGCCCCCAGCCCGGCTGCGACGTTACGGGGCGACGCTGGCGCTTTGCACCGTGCCGTAGTGGATAGCGCTCAAGCGATCGTTGTCGATTTTCGCCACGGTGCGTTCGAGCATCGTCGAGACGCAAGCTGCTTCTAAGCGTTGATCGGTCAACGAGCGAACGCCGGCTGTTTCACAGTAGTTTTCAACGCGAGATTGAATCGTATTGTAAAGGTCGGTTGCAGCTGCGTGACTCTCGAGCATGTAGCTCTTGTAACGAATCGTTAGGTCTTCGCCAGCGGTTGCTGAGCCAGCACCGAGTAAACCTACCGTCGCCAAAGTCGCTGCCAAAATTACACTGCCCTTGCGAATGGTGGTGCTCATCGTTTGTCTCCTCGTCTCATCGACAAATGTCAGGTTGCGGTGTCGCAGTGCAGATCGGGTGTTGTTTTCGCGATCTACAAGGGCTTCGATGTCCGCAGTCGCGCAAGGGTTGCAGAGGATTTGACGAACGGTGCTGCGATGGCGACGGAATGACGCATCGCGCAGCAACCTGTGTTCGCACTGCTACAAATAACAGGTCACAAGGGGCTAACGAGCAGGCAATTGGTCACGCAGAAACCGTTCGACGTTACCGCCCATCACCGCGGCGATCTCCTCGTCGCTAAAGCCGGCGGCTAGCATCCTATCCGTCAATACCGCCAGTTCGCCGGCATCGAACGCGACGGTTACCGCACCGTCGAAGTCCGATCCAAGAGCGACATGGTCGACGCCGAGCGTATCGATGGCGTAACGGATCGCAGCGACGATTCCATCGGGTGTGGCGTCGCAAACCGCTCCGCTCCAGAAGCCGATACCAACAAGTCCGCCAGCCTCAGCCATACGCCGCATCAGATCGTCATCGAGATTTCGCGGGCTTGGGCAGTTTCCGCGCAGCCCACCGTGGGAAAGCAAAACCGGACGTGTTGCCAGGTCGAGTACTTCACTTACCGCACGAGGCGAGGCATGGGCAATGTCGATCATCATCCCTAACGCTTCGGCACGACGGACGACGGCGCGACCAAACTCGGTGAGCCCAGGTCGTGTTAAGCCGTGTAAGGAGCCGGCGACATCGTTATCGAAAAAGTGCACGAGCCCTATAATCCGCAGTCCTTGCTCGAACAAGCGATCGAGGTTGTCAAGGTCGCCTTCGAGTGGATGAGCCCCTTCAATCAGATACATCGCGCCGATAATCTTGTCGCCGTCTGTTCGTCGGCGCACTAGCTCGTCCAAATCCCGCCGCGACCGTATCAGCAACAAACGGTCGGGTTCGGCTTCCGTTAATGCGATGAGCCGTTGTAATTGATACTCGGCACGCGCGTACAAGCTGTTCCAGGTGGCGACCGGCCAGCGTTGCGCGACGGCGAGCGTTGTAATGTTGTCGCGCGAATCAGCCGCATTGCGATCGTAATTTAAGCCGCTCGGGCTTTTGGTGGTCGCCGAGAAGACCTGTAAACCGAGGTTGCCGGATTGCAGCCGTGGTATGTCGACGTGGCCGCGGCTTGCACGCGTTGCTAAGTTACGTCGCCACAGCAAGGTGTCGGCGTGCAAGTCGGCAACAAAGAGTGTGTTATGCAAACGCTGTGCACGTTCTGACACCGAATACGGATTGTGGTCGTAAACCGCGTTGAAGCGCTTTTCAACAACGCCCGGCACAACGGCGAAAAAACCGATGATCGCGATCGTAAGAACACCGGCTGCACCGATCAGAAATTTGCGCATACGACCACTGTAGCTGAATACCTGGGGCGATGTACGGCCGCGCCGACGAAACCCAGCCGAATCACGTATGATGCCTACGACGCGCTTTTATGGAATCAGTCATGTTCGCAATCCGTTTCTCGCAGATCGCTACCGTCGGCGCTAGCCTCTTAATTCTCACCGCGTGTGGCGGGGGCGAAGACGCCACTACGTCCGCCGAGCCAGATACGTCGACGAATGTAGTCGACTCGGTCGTAGCTGCCCTACCGTCAGGCGCATACGATCTTGATAAATCTCATGGGTATATTTCGTTTAGCTACTCACACTTGGGTTTTTCGAACCCGTTGCTCGGCTTTATGGAGTTTGATGTCACCACCGATCTGGTGGCGGCGAACCCGGCTGAATCAACAATCAGTGCAACGATTGCGGCGAACTCGATTTACAGCCGGGTTGCAAAATTTGATGAGCACTTACGCGGCGAAGAGCTGTTCGATACGGCCAATTATCCCGCCATCACATTCAGTGCCGACTCGATCGCCATTAATGGCAAGGCGTTCACAATGACCGGTCCGTTGACGATCAAAGGCATCGCCACTGACGTGACATTTGTGGGGACCATAAATAAAGCGGCCGACCACCCTATGCGCAAAGTGCCTACGCTTGGCGTCTCTGCGACGGCGACCGTAAAGCGGTCCGACTGGGGCCTAACATTGGCGGTACCGGCCGTTGGCGATGAGGTAACGATCGATGTCGAATTTGAGATGCTGAAGCGCGAAGAAAGCTGACGACGCTTACGCGAGTGTGTCGATCAGCGAACCTAACGACTGTGAGACACGTTCCAGAGCTTTCGCGGAGGCCTCGATCTGTTGCGCGGCGCGGCGCCCGTCCACCAGCCCCTGCGTAAATTGCTTGCTGTCTTTACCGGCATCGCCGTTCGCAACATCGCTGGCGGCTTGTGTCAGCGCGGCACGCCCCCGACGAATGCCCTCCGTAGCAATCGGACCGGCGCCCCCCGCGATCGGTGATTTAATTTGCATGATCGACATCCTATTCCGCTCGTCCTTTCGTTATCGGCCGCGCTTGCTGGAACTTAAATCGCTGGTTTATGTAAAATAAAAGTCATCGCCGGCAGCGGTTGTTCGGCGGTTTTGTTACAACACAACGATGTCCGCACCGCGTTACCACGCCGTCGATAACCTTCGCACCGGCATGATGTTCGTCGTCATGTTTGGGCACCCGTTGCTGCCGTATGTCACCGTGCCGCGCTCGTTCAAAGACCCGAGCGCGCATCCGGCTATGGATGTCGTCGCGGTGTTCTTGTACGCATTCGCCATGCAGGCGTTTTTCGTTACGGCTGGCTTCGCCGCCGCGCTGATTCTTGACCGTAAGGGCATGCGTGGTTTGTGGCAGAACCGACTGACGCGGATTTTTGTGCCATTGTTGGGTGCTTACCTCATCCTCTCGCCGCTGACTCGAGGCGCCTATACGTTTTCAAAAGGCGTGATTGCTGGCGATTCGTTGAGCGCTGGTCTAGCAGCTTTTGCGACGCTCGAATGGTTGCGTTGGAGCAAGCTCTACCACTTGTGGTTCTTGCTATCGCTTTTGCTGTTCACCGCTCTGGCAGTTGCCTGGGTAATGCTGCTGCGTCATGCCGGTATCGCCATTGTCGTGCGCCAAGCGGCGGCAAGGTGGCTGGCGGGCTGGTCCGGGTTCTTGATGCTTCTGGCGTTGGCGGCAATAACGACGATACCGGCTTATATCGATGCGACCGGTGATGGCACGCACTGGGCCATGCAAATCACATTGTTGGGCTATTTTTCGCTCGGTTGGTTGATGTATTTGGAGCAAGACTTAATCCGCTTTTGGCAGACCCGTTGGCGTTTGCCGGCAGCCACCGCGTTGGTCAGCTTACCGATTTGCGTGTGGGCCAGCCGCGTTCGCTTGTTTAACGAAAACGATATCGACGTGCCATTTGGCATTGTCGCTGGCGTCAGCAACGCGGCGATAGGTTTGGCAATGACCGTCGCGTTGATCGGCTGGTTCCATGTCCACTGGGAGCGAACAACAGCGACCAGCCGGCTGCTAAACCAAGCGTCTTACTGGGTCTACTTGATTCATTACCCCGTTGTGATCGCCGCCGGTGGCATCGTCGCCATCGTAACGGCCCCGGCTGTCGTGAAATACCTGCTAACGCTCGTGATCGCCATCCCTGTTATCGCGCTCACGTTCACGGTTCTGGTTCTCGGCACGCCACTCAGAGGTTTGCTGGTGGGTGGGCCGCGTCGCGACTAACCCCCCATCAGTTCGTAAGGACCCCCTTTTTCGATCGCCCGTTGGTAGGTCGCAAGTCCGTGGATACGCTCGGCGAATTTGGCTAGGGCAGGGTAGCGATCACCCAAGCCGACGCGAATCGCTGCCGCTTCGACGGGTAAGCTCATCATAATGTCGGCGGCGGTCATTGCGTCGCCGCAAAACCATTGGTGCTCGGCCAATGTGGCTTCCATATGTTCAAGGTTGCGGCGGATGTTGTCGTCGAGAAAGTTCGACTTAACGGCGCCCACAATACGATTCGCGATTGGCTTGGCAAAGAACGGCATTTTGGTCGCTTCAATTCGCCCCATGATCAAAGAAATCACCATAAAGGGCATGAATGTCCCCTCCGCATAGTGCATCCAGTAACGGTACGCATGACGCTCTTGTGACCCTTGGTCGGGTACTAAGCGACCCGTATCGTGGTGCTCGAGTAGGTATTCGAAAATGGCGCCGGACTCCGCGACGATCGTGCCGTCATCGTCCAGGAGCGGGGCTTTTCCTAGTGGGTGGATCTCGCGCAAACCTGGCGGTGCTAACCGCGTTTCGCCATCCCTGTCCCAGCGGCGAACGTCGTAGTCGACACCCAATTCTTCGAGCAGCCACAAAAGGCGCTGTGAACGGGAGTTCTCAAGGTGATGAACGAGCAGCACGGGTGTACCTCCATATTCGGACACTGTGCAGTATAACGGGCCGTTCTCCATGGCGAGAGTTTGCGTCACTGCCATACAGGCATCGTCTTAGCCCGGTACACTGCAGCGCTTTGTTGACCGGATACTCGCTATGACCGAGCACGACCAAGCCGCGGCCGTCCTGACGCTGCAAAGCCACATTCTTGCCGAAGAGAAGCGCCACCCAGGCGCAACGGGAACGCTGTCGTGGATTCTGTCGGCGTTATCGTTGGCGGCGAAGACAATCGCTTCGCAATTACGCCGAGCCCGCCTAGACGATGTATTGGGTGCGATGGGAACGGACAACGTTCAGGGCGAGGCGCAGCAAAAGCTCGATGTCATCTCCAACAACGTATTGCTGCGTTGTCTTGGTGATCGTGAGGGTGTTGCCATCGTTGCGTCCGAAGAAAACGAGGAGCCGGTCATTATTCGTGACGATCGCCACGGACCGCGTCGCTACTGCGTGTTGTTCGATCCACTCGATGGATCGTCGAATCTCGATGTCGCCGGCAGCGTCGGAACGATTTTCAGCATCGTTCGTCACGATCGCCGTACCGACGACGCCAGCGAGTCACTATTGCAACCCGGTTCCCAGCAGGTGGCGGCCGGTTACGTGTTGTACGGCTCGTCGACCGTGTTTGTGATGAGCGTGGGTAGCGGCGTCCATATGTTCGTTCTCGATCCGGCGATCGGCGCGTTCATCAGGGTCGCCGAGAACCTCAAGATTCCGGCAGGTACGCGCCAGTATTCACTTAATGAAGGTAATAGAATGCGTTTACCCGAAAGCTATCGCCGCTACTTGGACGCCGTCCAGCAAGACGGCTACTCAGCGCGTTACGTCGGCGCCATGGTTGCGGACGTACATCGTGTCTTGTTGAAAGGCGGCGTATTTATGTACCCGCCCACCGAATCAGCACCGAGCGGCAAGCTTAGGTTGTTGTATGAAGCGAACCCGATGGGTTTCTTGATCGAGCAAGCCGGCGGGCTAGCCCATACCGGTAGCGAGCCGTTATTGGCGATGCGGCCGCGCGAGATTCACCAGCGTACAGGCGTTATTCTCGGGGCGCGTGATGAGGTCGAGAGGGTACTGTCTTTCGTAGCAAGCGAATGAATCGAGGCCCCGGGCTCTGGCCGTTGAACCCGAGGCCCCGAAACACCGGTCACGACAAGGGGATAGCGTCGCGAACCGGTAACGCGCTCTTTAGATCACGCGGCGATTTGCGTCATCGCATACCGCAACATGACCTCGAAACTTAAGCGGTCCATACGGACCCCATCGGGGAGCTGAATGCTGCCGAGAATAGCGCCGTCGGCTTTGCGAACTTGCTGCTGACAGCAGTTATCAATACGGACAACCCGGTACTCGATGCCTGCCAACGTATCGCCGTTGTTCGCCGGGGCAGTCCAGTCCTGAATGACTTGTTCTTGCATTGTTATGATCCTACGTTGCCTGCAGGATCTATAAAGCAAGCGCCGTGCCAACACGCCGGCACTGCCGAGAAGTCGCTATTTCAAGGGTTTCAAGCGATCGGTTCGACATTCAGCCTGCAGTGAGCGGGCATTTTTGGTCACTTTGTGACACACCAATCGAGAAAACAGCGACAGGCGGTGGACATAATCCACCTGTCGCTGCTGTATGCATTACCGCCGACGACGGTTACTCGATCGTGACGATGAAGATCGGCGACTCTGACTCGATGAGCGGCTAGGGCCTGCCGAGCGACGTGGACTCGCCTCGCGACTCGGTGCGGAACGCCGTGATGGTGCCGAGCTTCGCGATGGCGCGGGAGCGCGCGACCGTTGCTGCTGCGGACGCCGGCTAGCTGACGGTGCTGCGGCTCGTTGTTGCACCGGTCTGCGTACGGCACTCGGTTGGCGGACCCGTGGGGTACTCACACGCGAGCGGTTTTGAGTGCGCGGTGCGTTGCCACGTTGCGGCGACGCTGCGCGCGGCACGGTTGTACGCGCGCCTGTTGTTGCTCTGCGCTGCGGCGAACGTGTAGCGGCGCGGTTACCGCTGTTGCGACCGCTAAACGCGGCGCTACGCTCGCGCTGCGGTGCCGGCGATGACCCACCGCGGCGCTGTTGATTGCGGGCGGCCGCGGCTTCGCGACCGCGATTTTGATCCATCCGATTGAGGAGTCGAGCCCGGGCATCACCGGCTGTGCGAGCGTTGCTCGCCCGTGCCGACGTTCGACCGCGGACATCACCGGTTGCTCGGTTATTGCTCGCTCGGTTCGCCGCCTGCCGGCGGGTACTGCTGGCGCGATTCGACGTGCGCGCTTGCCAGTTTTGGCGAGCGACACCGTCTCGCCGCTCTGAGGCGGCCCGCGACGGGACTGAGCGATTACGGGGACTGGTGGCGCGGTTGGCGTTGGGGCTGGCCCGTCGCGAATTGGCTAACCTGTTAGCGATGGCATCACGACCGGCATTGTTCGCGGCGCGCCGTGCGTTTGTACCGCGTGCTTGGCGCGGGTAATTGCCGCGTGCTAGCGCTGCGCGTCGCTGGCCAACTCGATAATCGGCTCGTGCGGCCCGCGAAATCGCGCGACCACGTGCGCTTGGCACAACGTTTACTAGATGTCGTTGGCCTTGGTTGATGCGGACCCGCGGGACATTGACATAGCGAAAGCCACGTCGATGGAATGGCGCATGGACCCACGGCGACCACAGCCGCGTATTAAAGGAGTAGTGCAGGCGTGGACCGTAAAAGAAAAACGGGTCGCGGTAACCGAATGGCAACAGGCTAACGTGGCGGTAGCGCCAATCCACAAAGTGGGTCAACCAGCTACCGACCGCAAAGCCGGCACCAAAGGTAATGACCGGGTCGTAGTAGAACGATGAGTACGCCGAGTACGGTGCATAGACCCAGCGCGGGTGATACTGCGGCACGAACAACGTGTCGTAGCGCGGTACGATCCGAATGATCGTACGTTGTTCGACGACCGGTTCAACGTATTCGACGACCGTCGTGTCGGCCGGTAATGGCGCTTCTGGCGCCGCTTCCACAATGACGCGTTGTTGCTCATTGTCGCTTAGGTTGCCGACATCGCGGGCGCGGCTGCGAAGATCCTGAATAGTGTCGAACACGCCGTCCGGGTCAGCCAGGAAGGCGTCGCCGAGGCGGATCGACCAGTCCAGGTCATTGCTCATGGTCGCCAGCACATCGGGGTATCGCGTCATGGCTGCGACACTCGGCGCCCATTCTTGGTCACTCGGGTCACCGCCTGAACCGTTGGCTTGTACCCAGCGATGCGCTTGGACCAGCTCCAAGGGGTAAGTAGCAGCTGTCAGCATTTCGGCCAATAAGGCATCTGGATACAACGCAATTGGCGCAAGTAGCTCGTTTAGTTGACCTGCCGACTCAGCAGCGACGGGCACCGCGCCTGGAATGGTCAACGATTGGCCCGCTCGTACGTTATCGGCTGTAACCCCGGCATTGACAGCAACGATCGCCTCGATACTGACGCCGCAGTAGTTCGCTACGTCGGTCAGCGTATCGCCCGCCTCGATGAGCACGGTACCGCCGCAGGGCAGCCCGTTGCCAGCGGCGCCCGGTATTAGCGCTAGCGCTGGTGCAGCGAACGACAGGCTGACGAGCGCGGCTAGCGGCCGCACGGTTGCGTTGCGATCAAAGCCCATAGTTACAACTCCTTCTGCCAAGGCGGGTTTTCGCTGACGGTAACTCTATGTGGCGGTCCCTGAACGGAACCTTAACCCGTGTTCAGCGTGGCCGTGCTACAGTCCCGCGGCGCGGTGCGGGGAGACAGCGAGTGAGCACAAATCGGGCTATTTGGCACACAACCGGCCTGTATTTGCTGCCATTCGCCGTCGTTTTGATCGGTGGCGGCTGGTTTGCAGCCACCGCCTTGGTGTTGCTGGCGCTCGTCACGCGCTGGTTGGTTGCTCAGAGTCAATGGTTCGCGCCCGAACCGTTGCCAGACGTCCAGCTCGACTCGATCGCCGCCAGTCATTTTGTTGAGAAAGTGCGCTGGAGTCTCGACCGTCTTGGAATTGACTATGTCGAGAAGCCTGCCGCCGGTGCGCTCGGCGCATTTTTGCTGGCCCGAACGGTGCCGGTTTTGCGCTTTCGTACCGGGTCGGTGCGTTCGAGCATCGGTAACTCGGCTGAGATATTGCGTTATTTGTACGGGCGCTATTCAGCGCAGTTCGGCGAAGCCGCCGCGTTCTTAGAGCCGACCCCAGAACGGGTCGCGATGGAGGCCGATATCGATGCCATCGGCGTCCTGTTGCAGCGCTGGATATACTTCCACATCGGCCACCATCGAGAGCTCGTGTTGCGTGCTTGGGGGTTGCATGATCCAAGCACACCCGCCTGGCAGCGACAATTGATCCAGCTCATGTATCCGCTGTTGGAGGGAATGATCGCCCGCGCGTTTCGGTTATCGCCGACTAACCACGACAAGGTTGTCACACGTCTGCACGAGGCGCTGCAGCCGTTCGAGGAACGGCTTCGACGGAATAACCCGTATCTTCTCGGCACCAATACGGCAGACTATTGCGACATCGCGTTCGCGGCAATCAATGCACTCTGGCGCATGCCGGACGGCTACGGGGGCGGTCGCGCTGACCATGTCATTATTGCCCTAGAACAACTTCCGCCCGCGATGCGTGAGGAGACGGAGACGTTGGCTGCCGGGTTCCCGGCTGTCAGCGAGTTTATTGATCGACTCTATTTAAAGGAACGACGCACTGATGCTTAGTCGCTTAGGAACGGTGCCTGCCATAGTGATATTGGTCGCTACAGCCGGGTTTGTTATTTGGTCGTACCGTGATTTCACACTGCCATCATCGGATTCCGATGATCCACCTGCGGCGAGCGATAGCATCCCAAATGCGATCGACGCCAACTACGCTGAGGCTCATGCTGTGGACAACGCGTTTCGCTCTGCCGATGGTGTTTGGATCTATTACGACGAGCAGGGCGATGGCGAGCAGACGCTTGTGTTGGTCCACGGTTGGAATTGCGACCGCACTTACTGGCAGTTGCAACGGGATTTTCTCGCCGAACGATACCGGGTTGTGACGATCGATCTAGCAGGACACGGTGAGTCAGGTGACAACCGTACCGTTTGGTCAATCGATGCATTTGCCGACGATGTGGCCAGTGTCATAGTCGGGCTCGACCTCGATAACGTCACGTTGGTTGGCCATTCCATGGGTGGCAATGTCGTTGTGGCTGCGGCGGCGAAACTTAACGATCGGCTAGAGCGTGTCGTTGCCGTTGATACGTTGCGCCAACCCGATAAGACGTTTCCCCCGGCGGTCGTTAGCGCGACCCTTGATAACCTTGACGCCGATTACACCGGAACAGTGACCTCGTTCGTGCGCTCGATGTTTGTTGAGTCGTCGCCGCCAGCGGTTCGCGATTTTGTCATCCGTGACATGGCTTCGTCGCCGCCGGCGGTCGGCCGTGCCGCTTTGTTGGCACTCGCGGCACATAATCCGATGCCGCAGCTGGCGGCTTTGACAGTGCCGATGATCGTGATCAATTCCGACTACCTGCCGACGGATGTCGATTTACTCAGTCAGACGGTAACCGATTTTCGCTATGTCGAAATGCCCGCCATAGGTCACTTCGTCATGCTGGAAGATCCGGTGGCATTCACAAACCACCTTCTTGACGCGGTAAGTCGCTAAGCGTCTAAACGGCGGAGCATTCAACTTGTAGAGGCGGCTGCCGATAACCTCGGCATGTCGTACCGAGCAAAAACTGCCTGGCTACTCGCTGTTGCCGGCTACGTAACGGCGTGTGGAGGCGGCTCGACAGAGCCGGTAACGGTCGATGCACTGAGTGCGTCTTTTGATCCGCTTGCCGCCGCACGGGCGGCCTACGGTGTTACGGCGACCCGACCGGCCGATTTCTTCGATGACACCGATCCGTACCCGGATCGACTGACGCTAACCGCGCACGTGCGCCTGGCCGTGATCGACCCCGCGAGTACCCGCGATATCGACCTCTGCAGCGACGACGGTGCCGAAGCGCAAACACTGGCCGAACGTCATGCAGCGACCTTTGCGGCGTCACCGACGCTCGTTAGCACCGATACAACGCCTTGGTACTACGAGGCGAGCTTCGACCTAAAGTCAGTCGATCCGACCATGCTTCGCTCGCGAGTCTACCGTTGTGCGGCTTTGGATCGCGATGCACCGATCGAGACGGCATTGGCGCGTCTCAACCGCACGCCCCTCGATCGCAGCGACGTAAAATTTGCCGTCGAATACTTGTGGACCTTTAGTGCAGATAACACCGCGCTGCAGGCCGTCTTGTCCAGTGACACAACTCAATTCAGCGACGGTTTTGAACATGAGATTGTTCGGGTCACCGTCCAAAAGTTCGTCGGCGCCGACCGCTGCGATCGATTAACTATCTGGAGAGATAGCTACCGAGTTGATTTGGCTGACCGTTTACTCACTCGCCGCCAAACGCCGCTAGAATCCTTCGAGGCGCGCTATCGAAGCGGTGACGCTGAACTCTGCGGCGATTAGCCGGTCTAGTTCGCCTGCGCATATGAGTATTTCAGCGATTCCGGCTGCAACGCTAGCTGAATCAAGCGGTTAACCTCGGTACACTGTTAGGGCCGACCGTCGGGGGCCGTTCGGCAGATCGCGCCCCAGCGCGCAGTCACGCGGTTGATTGCTGAAGGATTTTCGGTACCCGAGATGAGTTACCACGCCCTAACGGAGCAGCGCACGCTGCCCGAGCTCGCCATGTACTTCGGCCGAATTCTCGGTCCGGAACGCAATTTTTACTTGCTGGCCGTGTTCTATGGCATCGCTATCAGCTTGCTGTCGCTCGCCGTTCCTGTATCTGTGCAGATGCTGGTCAATTCCATCGTCAATACCGGCTTGACCACACCACTCGTGATCCTGGCGTTGACGCTGTTTGGCTTATTGATCCTTAGCGGGGTGTTGGCGGCACTGCGCATTCACTTAGTCGACATATTCGGCCGGCGTTTCTACGCGCGCATGGTCTCCGAAATTGCCCTGCGCGCTATTTACGCGCGCAACCCGTTTTTCGACGACGACAAAAAAGGTCCGTTGTTCAATCGCTATTTCGACATCATCATTGTGATGAAGCGTATCCCGTACCTGTTGGTGGGTGGCTTTTCGATCATTTTGCAGACCCTTGTTGGCTGCGCCTTGGTGTCGCTGTATCACCCAGTCTTTCTGGCGTTCAACCTTGTTTTGTTGATTACGCTGTGGCTAATCTGGGCGATTTGGGGCAAGCGTGCAATCAAAAGTGCGTTGGACGTGTCGCACAAAAAGCACGCGGCAGCGGCGTGGTTGGAAGGTCTCGCAGGGTCTAATGGCTTCTTTAAGACGGAGCGGCATATCGAAGGCGCGTTGCAACGCACCGATGAAGTCACAGCGGCGTACATGAAGGAGCATGAGCGGCATTTCGGCCATTATTTTTCGCAGACGGTGTCGTTCCTGTTTGTCTATGCGCTGGCCAGTGCGAGTTTGTTAGGACTCGGTGGCTGGCTAGTCATCCAAGGGCAGCTAACGATCGGCCAATTGGTCGCCGCGGAACTCGTTCTTGCAGCGGTATTTTTCGGGCTCTCACAACTTGGAACTTACCTGACTTACTTCTACGACTTATGCGCTGCGGTCGAAGAATTGTCATTATTCGACGATATTGAACAAGAAACCTTGAGCGGCGTTGATGACGTCATCGACGGTGATACATCGCTCGAGTTCCTGAGTGCGCGCGGCGAAACGCGCGGCAGCGCGATGAGTTTCGATTTCGTATTGCCAGCCGGTGCCCGAGTCGTAGCGCATGCGGCGACGCATACGTCGCAACGGTTGTTTACTAACTTCCTAAAGAAACATGAATCACCGGATGCCGGAATCGTAACCTTGGGCGGTAACGATGTTTCGGCCATCAAAGCGCACGTGTTTCGCCGCGAAGTGATCGTGCTTGACCGACCGAATACGATTGCAATGACCGTTCGTGAGTACTTACGCTTGTGCTCACGCGATGCCAGTGCTCGGCAAATTCTCGAAGTGCTCGCGGTTGTTGGTTTAGATACCACCATCGCGCGTTTGGAGGATGGGCTAGATACGGCGGTGGCACCAACCGGTTGGCCGCTGTCGATCGCCGAAACCATGCAATTGAAGTTGGCGGCAGCCATTATCGCCCGACCGCGGGTTTTGGTCCTCGGTGAGCTGTACGATGTTATGCCAGATCGCTTATTGCGGGCTGCTTTGGATATGCTGCAACGGGATACCGATGTGCTGGTGGTCGTGTTCTCTCAGCAAAACCGCGAGCTCGGTGAGAACAGGTACTTGTATCTCGGGCACGCCCAACAGGCGGTGTTTGATTCGCGTCACGAATTCGATAAGTTCGAAGCTGATCGACGTGCCGAGATGCTACGCCTTGGTAAAAGTGAGGCGGCTGCGCTTGAGGTCATCAGCTGATGGAAGCTGCAACTCGCCATGCCGACTACTTTAAGACCCTAAATCGGATTGGTATCCCGCGGGTTGCGCGGGCCGTTGCCAGCGTGTTGATTGTTGTTATCGTCTTGTTCGGGCTGTTCCTGTTTTTCGTGCCCTGGGTCCAAACGACATCCGGTCCCGGAGCTGTGACGGCGCTAAACCCAAATGATCGCTTGCAGGAAATCAATGCGTTGGTCTCTGGACGTATCGAAGAGTGGTACGTCCGAGACGGTGCCCATGTTGCCGTCGGTGACCCAATCGTCAAAATCGTCGACAACGATCCGCTCTTGCTCGAACGGCTTGAGGTGGAACGGGCGCAATTAACCGCTCGCTTGAATGCCGCGGAGGCTGCTCGCGATACGGCAGAAATCGATTTACGCCGTACAAAGCAATTATTCGAGCAGGGCTTGGCTGCCCGACGAGAGTTTGAGCAAGCAAACATTCGTGTCGAACAGCTGCGTGCGGGGGTCGCCGAGGCGGCCGCTGCGATTAGTCGGCTCGATGTCAATATCTCGCGCCAGTCAGTCCAGACGGTGAGAGCGCCGCGTGATGGCGTTATTTTGCGGGTCAACGCCGGCGACGCTGCGACATTTATCGATTCCGGCCAGGTGGTCGCTACGTTTGTGCCGGACAATGTCGAGCGTGCAGTCGAGTTGTACATCGATGGCCGAGACATCGCATTGGTTCAGCCGGGTGCGAAAGTCCGTTTGCAGTTCGAAGGTTGGCCAGTCGTTCAGTTTAGTGGTTGGCCGTCCATCGCCGTTGGGACTTTCGGTGGCATTGTCACTGCGGTCGATGCATCGGCCGGAACGAACGGTCAATTTCGCGTGCTGGTCATCGAGGATAGAGACGACGAGCACCCATGGCCGGATGCGGGCTATGTCCGCTTCGGGGCGAACGTTCGCGGTTGGGTGCTGTTGTCGCAAGTGACCGCCGGTTACGAGTTGTGGCGAAAACTTAATAACTTCCCTCCTGATTTTGCGATACGCAATGGTGGTTAGTCAGTCGCCCGTTGTTTGGGTAGCACTATTCTCCAGTCTGTTTGCTTCCGTGGTAAACGGCGACGAATTGACCCTGACCGAAGTACGCCAATCCACGCAGCGTCACGTGCCAGCCATACTTCGTGCATTGGCCAATTACCGTGTTGCCGCTGGTGAACGCCAGGCCGCGAACGGTGCCTTCGATCTCGTCTTCAGCGGCGATAGCTACAACCGCCTCGGCGGTTTTTGGGACGGTCGGGCGCAAACGTTCAAAGCCACGAAACCGCTCAGCGATTTCGGTGCGAGCGTGTACGGGCAGTACCGCTTATCCGATGGCTTTTTCCCCATTTACGAGGATGAGTACTTCACCAACACAGGCGGCCAAGCTAAGTTGGGCGTCCTGTTCTCGCTGCTCCGAGATCGCGACATCGATCCGCGTCGGTTCGCACTTGCCAACGCTGAGTTCACGTTGCGTGCATCCGAATTGGAGTTACTACTCGTGCGGATCGGACTCGCACGCGAGGCGAGTATCGCTTATTGGCGATGGGTAGCCGCCGGACAACGGCTCGATATCTACCGAAGGCTTCTTGCCAATGCGGAAGCTCGCAACGATGGTCTTGAGCGCGAGATTCGTGAAGGCGCTCGAGCTGCAATTTTTTTGACTGAGAACTTGCAGAACATCACGCGTCGCCGAGCGTTAGTCGTACGCGCCGAGCGCGATTTAGCACTGGCTGCAAACACGCTCGCGTTCTTCGTTCGCGAAGAGTCCGGCGACATGCGAATGCCGGAGTCGCCGGAGATGCCGTCGGACCTTGGGACTGAACCGACATTGACCGAATTGCCCACCGACTATGCGGCGCAGCTAGAGTCGGTCCTGGCGCGGCATCCGGAACTCGCCGCTCTGCAAAACGCGATGGCCCGCAGCCGTGCGCGCATTGCGCTGCGCGAAAACTCGATCCGACCGCGTTTGGATGTCAACGTCGAGATGGCGCAGGGTCTCGGTGCCGTCGCGGAAGGTGGTAGCTCGCGAGATTCTACGGACACGATCGTTGGGCTGACGTTTTCCGTACCATTCGCGCGTCGTGAGGCACGTGCACGGCTCGCACAGGAACGGGATCGTCTGGCCGCACTTGAATTCGAGTCGCAGCAATTACGCGATACGGTCGAGCAATCGTTAGTCGCGATCGAGTTGCAACGGTTTTACGCTTTGCAGCTCTATGAGCTTGCTTCCCAGGAAGTGACTCAGTTAACGACGTTAGGCGAAGCGGAAGTAAGACGTTTTGCGGCCGGCGCCAGCGACTTTTTCCTCGTTAATATACGTGAGGAAAACACGGCTAACTCAGAAATCCAATTGCTGAATGCCCGCCTCGATGCGGTTATCGCGGCAGTCAACTACGAAGCGGCGACGCTCGACTTACCGGCACTTGGTATCGAGCTCCGTTAGCGGCTTGCTTGTCTAGTGTGGTGGTCGCCGATCAGGCGATGGTAGCGACCAGCCGTAGACAATCGCGAAGGCTCGAATCGCAAAACCGAGGGCCGTACCCGCGACGATAGCAATCGTTGTGTCGACGCCGAACCGATTGAGCCCGACGACCACGACCGCGGCACCGAAGGCCGCGATTGCGTAGACCTCCTGTTTGAGGATCAACGGTATCTCGTTGCAGACAACGTCGCGAATGATGCCACCGAACACGGCGCTTACGATTCCCATCATCACACTGATTAATGGTGTCGCACCCAAGCCGATTGCTTTGGTGGCGCCCAGCGAGGCAAATAGCGCGAGCCCAACGGCGTCGAGCCAAGTCAGCAACCTTAAGCGTGAGCTGATCGCCGACTCGCTGAAGAACACGACAACGGCGGCTGACAAAGCCAATAACACATAGCTGTTTCGCTCGATCCAAAAGACCGGTTCATCGAGAACAAGATCGCGCAGCGTGCCGCCGCCGACGGCCGTAATGAGGGCGATAACACAGAAGCCGAAGATATCCATCGAATTACGTGCGGCGGCGAGGGCGCCACTGGCAGCGAATACGACGATGCCGGCGTAGTCTGCTGTGGTCAGAAAATCAATTGGCATGATGGGTGTCCGTCGGCAAACGCTGGCCTTTGTACGTGCCGTTACCAATCGCCGTATACGGTTCGTAAATCCGCCGGAACGGCATCGGTGCGACCAAGCTGACGCCACGGCTGCGCCGCACCGTGGTAGTCGGACCCGGAGGATACGGCGAGTCCGTGCGCTGTCACGCAACGATGCAGGCGCTTCGCTAAAGACGCGTGTTCGGCGGTATCGGACCACTCGACGGCATGACCGCCAGCAACCGCGAAGTCGTCAACCAACGCGGTGAGGCTTGTCGCTGTTAGCCGGTATCCCAGCGGATGGGCAAGTATTGCAACACCGCCCGCGTTGGTCAGACAGGCGATCGCCTCGGGAAGCGTCACCCAGTCGCCGCGCACGTGACACGCTTTACCATCGCCGAGGTATTGCTTGAAAGCGCGTCGAGTCGTCGGTACCACGCCCGCAGCGACCAGACTTTGCGCGAAGTGGACACGCCCGGGAACTTGGCCGTTGGCCGCGTTCGTCGCGGCACTTAGCATGTCCGGGATACCCCGTCGCTGCAGTCGCTCCGCCATCGTGCGGGCGCGCTCAACTCGCGCCGAGCGCTGGCGACGAAGAAGCTCGTTTAGCGCCGAATCGTCAGCATTAAAGGCGAGTCCGACAACGTGGACATCGCGACGCGACCAAGCGACGGTCAGTTCCACACCTGCCACCAGCTTCAGCGGCAGCGATTCATCACGTACGCTGAGATAGCCATCGATCGTATCGTGGTCGGTCAGCGCCAGCAGTTCGACGCCAGCGGCGGCGGCCGCTGCCACCAGTTCGGCTGGCGTAAGTGTGCCATCAGACGCTGTCGAGTGCGTGTGCAAGTCAACATTCACCCGGGCATTGTACGATGGAATCCAACCGTCGTTTTGGGGTCAGAGTATTGGTGATGTTCATGTCTCGCTGCAGCGCTGTTTTGCTGGCCATAGCCTCGGCAGCCAATGCGTCTTTGAATGCGACCGTCACGGTCGCTGACTCGCTGGCGCGCGCAAGCGTCGTACTGGTGGCGGATGAGCCGATCGCCACTCTGTACGCGCGCTCGTCAGCCGCTGTACCGTTGCTGGCTCAACTGACCACTTGCGAGGGCAACACATCGGTCGTTTCCCGTGTTGTCGGACGACGGGCGAAGTTAACCGTCGGTACCCGTTGCATTCGTTACGACACGTCGCTGCCTGAGCTACGTGGCCGGCGCGGACTCAGCGACTCAGCGATCGCGACAGCGCGTTTGACCGACCCACGGCATTGGCTCGTCATCGGTTCTGGATCGCAAGCGGAGATGAATATCGATTTTCGCATGCCCGCGGCAACGGTTGTTTCAGCGCCTTGGCAGAGTCGCCGTGACGGCGGTTTTCGACGCCCGCGCGATGGTGATCGGAGCGGCACGCCCGTCGTCGTGTTTGGGCAGTTTCCGCTGCGCGACATCAAGACGCCCCTAGGTGTTTTGCGAGTGGCCTACCTTGGCCAGCACGAGGCGCGTGACCACGACAAACTGTTCGCCTGGCTAGCGGCTAGCGTCGCCAACGTCGCGTCCAGCTTCGATGCGCTTATCGTCTCTGATCTGCAGGTCTTATTATTCGATGCTAAGAGTCACCACAACGACTCGCCGGTGCCGTTTGGTATGGTGACCCGAACCGAAGCGCCAGCCATTCGTTTCTACGTCGATCCAAGCCGTTCATTGGCGGATCTTACGGGCGATTGGACGGCCACTCATGAGCTTGCGCACCTGCTCATGCCGCGGATTAAGGAGCGCTGGATCGGCGAGGGCTTTGCAACCTATCTACAACACGTCTTGATGGCGTCCGGCGGCGCGTGGTCAGAACGTCGAGTCTGGCAGGAGATGCTGGCTGGCTTTGCACGTGGCCGCGCGGCGCGACCGGAGCTGTCACCGGCCCAAGCGTCGGGTCAAACGGGAGGCCGGATGAAAGTCTACTGGGCCGGTGCAGCGCTCGCGTTAGCGGCCGATGTCGAACTCCGAGTTCGGTCCAACAATGCTATGTCGTTGCCGAGCGCCGTCGCTGCCTACGCCAAGACCGAGCCGACCGACAGTGCGGTGTCGGCTGAGGAGTACTTACGCGCACTCGACGCGGCTCTTGATACGCCGGTGTTCATGCCGTTGTTCGAGAGCATCGGGGCAACGCCGGGTTTCCCGGACACCGACACGTTGCTATCACGTCTCGGTGTCGAGCAGCGCGACAACGCCATCGTTCTTAACGATGAGGCCGAGCTGGCGACGCTTCGCCACCCGCTTGCCCAGGGCCGGATTAGCGGCCAAAGCCTTCAGCCAGAAAGTTAGCTACGGCTTGCCACGAGCGACGATCCGCGTCGGCGTCGTATACCGTGCCGAAATCGCGGTCGTTTGCTTCAGGATTGGTAAACGCATGCAGAGCGTTACCGTAAGCATGCAACTGCCAGTCGGCACCTTTGCGAGTCATTTCGTCGGCGAGTGCCAAAACCGTATCAGGCTGAGCCATCGGATCGGCCCAGCCGTGCAGTGCCAACACGCGCGACTTGATCGCGGTGTCGGTATGGTTATCGGGCGCGCCGAACAAGCCATGTAGGCTAACGACGCCACTGACCTCGGCGCCGGTTCGTGCCAAGTCGAGCGCGCATAACCCGCCGAAGCAATAGCCGATCATCGCCGCGTGCGCGGTATCCACAAAATCGAGACCACAGGCCGTGTCTAGCGCTGCATGCAACCGGGTCTGTAACTGTGCGCGGTCGTCCAACAACGGTTGCATCAGCGCTGAGTTCTCCTCAACGCTCGTACCAAGCTTGCCCCTGCCGTAAACGTCGATTGCGAACCCGACATAACCTAGTTCGGCGATAGCGACAGCACGTTGGTCCTCAAAAGCCGAGCGGCCCGCCCACGCGTGCGCAACCAAAACAACGGGCCTTGGCTCCTGCCAGGCCGGATCGCGGGCGATGCTGCCCTCAAACTCCATGCCGTCGACGTGATAGCTGACAGTATTTGTTGCAATGCTCATTATTTTTCCTTGTTCTGTAGGTCTCGTGATGCGACGACGCTATCAATACATCGAGCCGTATTTTATATTCTGACAGGTGTTTTCGGGAACCGTCATGAACGCCATTACCTACGAACGCGACGGCCAGAATTTCGAATACCGGGATAATAAACGGCATTTATGGTTGCTGTCCGTTTTGTATCCGCTGAGTCCATTGACCGGTATTGGTCTGCATCTCGCGACGGGCTGGACCTGGACGTTAGCGCTACCGATCATCGCCAGTTACGGTCTCGGACCGCTTTTGGATGCCTGGTTGGGCGAGGACCCAAACAATCCGCCGCCCGAGGTGGTAAAAGCGCTTGAGGCGGATGCATTCTATCGGCGGCTAACCCTTATTGCCGTTCCGACTCACGTTGTTTCACTGATCGTCGCCGTTGCTTATGGCGCTCTCGCGGATCTCAGCGTTAGCGGTTACTTGGCGTTGGCCTTAACCACCGGCTTAGCCAGCGGGCTTGCCATCAATACGGCACACGAGTTGGGCCACAAATCGTCGAATGTCGAGCAATGGTTCGCGCGCATCGCGCTTGCTGTGCCGGCATACGGACACTTTTGTGTGGAACACAATCGTGGTCACCATCGCGATGTCGCCACGCCGGAGGATCCGGCGAGTGCGCGGATGGGCGAAACCATCTATCGCTTCGCGCTTCGCGAAGTGCCGGGTGCGTTCCGCCGCGGTATCGAGTCCGAGCGAGACCGACTTCAGCGTCTTGGGCTGCCTTTTTGGAGCTGGCACAACGTTATTCTGCAGTCGTACGCGTTAACTGTTGTATTGCATGGGGGACTGCTGATCGCATTTGGCGTGAAGATGTTGCCGTTCCTTGTAATTCACAGTGTATTCGCATGGTGGCAGCTAACCAGCGCAAACTACATTGAGCACTACGGTTTGAAACGAGCCCGGCGCGCCGATGGGCGCTACGAGTTATGTCGGCCGTGTCATTCGTGGAACAGCAATTTCCTGGCATCAAATTTAGTGTTGTTTCACCTGCAGCGTCATTCAGAGCACCATGCTAATCCACGCCGCCGTTACCAGGCCTTAGCCAGCGATCCTGACGCGCCAAGACTGCCGAGCGGGTACTTCGGAATGTACTTGGCGGCCTACTGGCCACCGTTATGGTTCAAGGTCATGGATAAACGTTTGCTGGCTTTGCCGCATGTCGATGGACACCTTGATCGGGTTAATATCGACCCGGCTGCGCGCGAGCGTTTGTACGCCCAGTACGGTTAATACCTAGCCCGCTCGGCGCGAGGTGCGCTTGTGGTCATGCACCGGCAACTCGATCAACGCGCAGTACTTAAGTAGCGTATCGATCGCTGTCGTGTAAGCGTCTTTACTGCCTTCTTTAACCATGTATCCGGCGGCGTTGTATTCGTAGGCTAGACGTCGATCCTCTGCAGCATCCGACGTCGACATCACGAAGACAATCGTCGAGCGCAGCCGCGGATCGGCGCGTAATTCGCGCAGGAATTCGCCACCATGCATTCGCGGTAGCTTCCAGTCTAGCAGCACGACGTAAGGCCCTTGGATACGGGCTTGTGATTTTGTGCCGCGCATCATCTCCAACGCCGTTAAGCCATCGTCGGCGACGAGCAGCTCGCAACGCGCGTCGAGTTTTACCAGGGCACGGCGAATGGCGAGTACATCGACTTCGTCGTCTTCGATCAGCAGGAGTCGGAGTGGGTCGTCGTTTTGGGGCATCAGACTGCTTCGGCCACATCGGATCGATCGCAGAGCAGAGAATTTGCCAGCGTTAATGAAAAGGTTGTATTGCGTTGACCTGGGTTCGAGGTGACCGATATGTCCCCCTGTAACGCCAGCGCAAGTCGCCGCGCAATGGCGAGGCCAACACCGCTACCCTCAACTCGATCGCGTGGAGCGAGAGTCTCTAGCAGCCGAAAGATACGCTCTTGGAACTGCTGCTCAATACCTGGTCCGTCGTCGGCTACATGCACAATGACTGACTCTTCAGTGTGCGTAGCGAATACACGAACAGACCCGGTGTCGCGGTCGTGGTGCTTGATACTGTTGGCGATTAAGTGCTGCAGGATATGCCGCAGCGCCGTTCGCGATGTCGTCAGAGTCGGCAAAGTCGCATCCGCGCTGACCGTAAATCCTTCGGAGATACCCAAGTCGGCAACGATTTGGCGGACCAGCGCTTGGCACTCGACCGTCTCGACGGCGTCAATATCACGTCCAGAACGCGCATACGTCAGTATGTCGGTCAGTAGTTGATCCATCCGGTTTGCGCGCCGTATCAGCATCGATAGCGCCTTGTGTGAATCGGCGGTCAGTGTCTCGGCGTTGTCTTCCTCGATCCAGTGAGCGAGTTGTGAGATCGCGCGAATCGGCGAACGCAAGTCGTGCGATGCGATGTAGGCGAATTCGTCGAGATTACGATTGGCTGCGATCAACTCGCGCGTTTGGTGTTCCATCTCTCTTTGAGTCCGCATCACAGCGGTCGCATCTTGCGCGACAACGAGAAGTCCCGTTTCGCCCGATTCCGGGTCGATACACGGGGTTTTGTCGGTCCGAAGCCAGCCGGGTTCGCCGTCGGGTCTGATGTAGCGTTCGACGACGCCCAGTCGGGGCCGTCTTGAGGTCAACGCATCGAGATCGTCTTGGTCGTAGTCGTAATCGGTCGACGGTATTCGCCGCGTGTCATTGCGACTCTCGATCGCTTCGACCGAGTCGCCCATGAACTGGGCCGCCGCAGGATTAACTTTGGTTATCCGGTTGTCTTTGTCTTTGCGCCAGATCGGTACCGGTACGGTCGCAAAGATTTGTGCGAGTTCCTGCTCGCGAAGGACAAGTACCTCGCGTGCCGCTGCCAGTTCTGTACTTTGACGGAGCTCCACAATGTCATGGCCAACCTTGCGAAGAATGAGATCGACCAGTGTCGCTTGCGACTCGTTCAGCGCATGTGGCTGTAAGCGGGTATACAGTTGGCAGCGAACTTGATGCTTACACCCCTCACCGATGACTTGCTCAGCGAGTAGTACCGATTCATCCTGGCCGAGTGCTGCACCGACAATAAACGACGGTGTGTCGATATCGTCATTGGTCCAGACGGCGGTCGTCTCGCAATCGCCGATCAGCCGGGTAATTTCTAATAGCCCCTCGATACGTTCTTTCGGTTGTAGGTTGACCCGATCGTTGAGTGCGTTGAGTTGGGTTCGCACAGCGCTGGTAAGCGTCTCGTAGGTCGTCTCTAGAAACGTCCCAATGACCTTACCTGGACCGCCATCCGGGTCGGTTCGGAGCATCGCGGCCGAGCGAACGTGGCGAGTTTCACCGTTGCTGAGCCGTAAGCGCAAGTTAAATGTTTCCCGCCCACTCGTTTCGATGACGCGCGCCAGCATCGCGCGAACTGAAGCAATATCGTCTGGGTGGTAGAAGTCAACCGCTGAGTCGACATCAGGCGTATAGTCGTCGGGACTTAGTCCATGAATACGGTACACCTCGCTCGACCACCACAACGCATTCGTTGCCAGATCGAGTTGCCAGTAACCCAGCTTCGCTGCCGGAGTAGCGAGTTCTAAGAACGCCAGAATCTCGGTCGGGTCGTTCGACAACGGTGTACCGGTTGGCGCATCGTGACCCACACCGGTACGACCGGTGCCGGTGGTTTGGCCCGGCGCCGGCGATCGTTCGCCTTCCGTGCTCAATTAACGGCGCCTCGCGCTTGAAACCGTTTCAACGGCGGCGGTAAGCGGAAGCGACCTGTCATGGTTAGATCCCGCTCCCGCTGTCGTTCGCCGTGGCGTTTGAGCCACTTAACGAGGTTGTCCGGATTCATCGGTCTCGCGATGAAATAGCCTTGAGCTTGATCACAGCCAAGTTGTTGCAGGGCGCGGAATTGGCGTGCTGTCTCAATGCCTTCGCCAACCACCGGGATACCGATCTCGTTAGCCATTTGAACCAGTGCGCGCGTAACGGGAACGGCCATCCGCTCACTAAAAACCGCCGTCGTTTGTTGCTTGTTTAATTTCAAGGCATCGATATTGCGGCGTGGTACCGGTAAGTGCGAAATGAGGTCAATATCTAATTTCTCTACACTAAATCGAAAACCCGCTTTCGCCAGCCGCGCAAGATTGGCTGTTACGACGGTTTTGTCGTTCTTTATTAGTTGGTTGCGCAGCTCAAGCCGTAAATCGGTTGGCTCAACACCGTTCCGTGTTGTCTCGCGGATAACCCGTTGCGCGTAATCGGTTGTCAATAACTCTTGCTCATCAACTTTTACTGACACCGGACAACGTAGACCGACATTGGCGCGTCGCCAGGCCGCGATCTGCACGCAAATCTGGCTGAAGATCTTCGCGCCCAGCTCCTCGATTAACTTCAAGTCTTGAACAAGCGGAATGTACTCGGTTGGCATTGCAAAGATCTTGTCGGTACGTAGCCAGCGACATACTGCTTCCAGTCCTACCAAACCGCCGTCATTAAGGCTGATCTGTGGTTGAAAATGAGGGACAAAGTGCCCAGCATCGAGTGCAGCCCGAATTTCTTCCTCGATCAAGTCCCGCTGGCGGAGCGAGTCCTCCATCCGTTCGTCGTACATCAAGAAGCCATTGCGACCTTGTCTTTTAACGCTGTACATCGACACATCGGCGCACCGCAAAATTCGTTCTATACTCGGGCCATGAGTCGGAAATACAGCGGCACCGATCGACATTGACAGCGGCAGCGATACGTTGTCGAAACCAACGGGTTGACGCAATTGTTCTTGGGCGCGTAATACCCATTGCTTGACGTCATGCAATGATTCGAGGTTTTCGAGCAATACAGCGAATTCATCGCCCCCGAGACGAGCGCCGGTATCGCCAACCCGCAGACCCATTCGCAATCGCTCCCCAAACGCATGCAAAACAGCATCGCCAGCTGCGTGGCCATGCGTATCGTTAATCGATTTGAAGTGATCGAGATCGATGAGCAAGACACCGACCATCGTGCCATTGCGGGTTGCGTTTGACATTGCGCGATCTAACTGAGTTTCAAACTCAACTCGATTACATAGACCAGTAAGAATGTCGACCGTCGCTCGCTCGCGAAGCGTAACTTCCGTCGCCTTACGATCGACGGCATACCGCATGGCGCGGTTTAGACCCGTTGTGCCTACGCTGCCTTTTGTCAGGTAGTCTTGTGCGCCACCCTCAATAATAGATAGCGCCAACTTTTCATCGTCGTTACCACTTAATACGACGATTGGAATATTCTCGTCGGCTGCAACCAATCGTGTGACAGCCTCATCGTTACACGCATCCGGCAGGCTTAGATCGACGAGCGCAACGTCGAAAACCTGTGTCTCCAGCATGGCGACCCCTTCCGCCACGGTCTCCACCCACTCGATGTCATGCGATTGCGACTTATCGCGTTCAAGCAGTAACTCGACCAGCTGTGCGTCTGACTTATCGTCCTCGACGAGCAGAATTCGCACGAACGTTCTCCTGACCCTTTTGCTTTTCCGTGTGTCGGCCATCGTCGTCAAAACCTTAGACGCTTTTGTCGTAACGGCGGTTAAGTGACTAGGGCTTCGTCGGTATCGCTACCGATCGCGTCCGGGGAAACTAAACACAGCTAAAGCTCCCGATATGAACGCCGATACGACGTTTGGGCCGAGTAACGAGCTAACTGATGAAAATATTGCTCGTCGAGGACGACGCGGCAGACGCTGCGTTGTTGGAGAAACAATTGACCGAGACCGGGGCGTTTGAGGTCAACCTGCGCCGCTGCACCGATATCTGCGAAGCGGAACGACTTACCAACGATGAAGACTTCGATGTGGTCCTTCTCGATATGGATCTGCCCGGGTCAGCGGGTATCCGGGCGGTACGCAACATTCAAAGCGTTTGTCCCAACACGCCGATCGTCGCACTCTCCGCCGAAGACAGTGAGGACAACGTCTTGGCGGCGCTCAGTTTGGGTGTCGAAGACTACGTGCTAAAAGGCTATTGCACGGTTCAGGCGCTTGCCGAGTCTATCGCTGCCGCGGTCGAGCGCCATACACGTTCGAGCTGGGACGGCAAATTACTGAATCTACGTATTCCCGAGAATCCGACCGAACTGCGTCATTTCGCTGAGCGGCTTCGACCGATCTTAGCGAGCGATGCGCAACACGACGTTCGTACGCTGGTGGTGGCAGCACTCATCGAGCGCACGCTGGACCGTGCTGACCGAGTTGTTGACCTCGACCATTGCGTTTTTATTGTCAATGGCGTCGGGGCTGCGGAAGATATTGATGCGGTGACCGAGGAGCTATCGCGGGCGTTATCGGTGCCAATCTTGGCCGGCAGCGACCGTGTCGTGACCAAGACGCACCTGGGCATCGCTGTTGCACCTGACGATGCACGCGAGCCAGCTGAGCTATTAGCTAAGGCGCTCAATGCGCTTAGTGAGCAACGCGAGGAAAACACCGGTCGCTGGAAGTATTACAGCCAAGAACTCAATCGACGCAGTGCGCACCGGCAACGCTTGCTAACCGATGTTAGTCGCGCTATCGACTCGGACCAGTTGCACGTCCAGTACCAACCGATTGTCGACGCCAAGCATCGAGTTGCCGTTCGGCTCGAAGCGTTATTGCGCTGGTCGCGATCGGACGGTTTTGTCACGTCTGCATCGACGTTTATGCCGTTCGTCGAGGAAAACGGCATGGTGCAACGAGTCGATGAGTACGTTGTCGACCAGGTTGGGCGACAATTGCGTCAGTGGCAGCTGCGCGGCACCGACGCTCTGCCTGTCGCCATTAATGTGTCAGCACGCAGTCTCAGTGACGACCGATTGGTGCGTGTGTTTGAGGGCATGCTCGAGCAATACGAAGTGCCGCCGCGCCTTGTTGAGCTTGAGGTGACCGAAAGTTCGGCCATAGCGGATATGCGCACGGCCCGGCGGGCGATGAGTGCACTTCGGAGTCTCGGGCTCGGCATTGCGTTGGACGACTTTGGTTGTGCTTACGCAAGCCTCGACTACTTACGTCGCTTGCCCGCAACTCGAATCAAAATAGACAAAGACTTCGTTCGCGATATCGCCGATCAGCGTACAGCAACGATAACGCAAGCGTTGATCGACATGGCGCATGGCTTGGATATGCAGGTCGTTGCTGAAGGTGTTGAATCTGAACAACAGGCGGCTGCGCTGCATGATCTTGGCTGTGATGAGCTGCAGGGATTTTATTTCGCTCGGCCCGCTCGCGTCGATCGCGACGCGGTACCAGCCTCGTTGCGGCTTCAGATCGTGCCGTGATCTTGCCTATCGTTTAGTCGGTACGTCGCACTCGCACACTACGGTTCTTACCCTGCTTCTTCAAAAAGTAAGTACCCATGCTGCCACGCCGGATCTCGATGGCGTCGCCGGTTCGCAGTCGAAACCGCATAGACTCTGATTGTGTCCAGATTTGGCCGTTATCGAGCGTAACCCTAAAGCGACCGGACGCGGTCGCTTGCACGCCAACTATGGCGGCGCTGAGTCGATCCGGTGAGCCCGGTTGTTTGCTTTTCTGGACCGCGGCATCGCGAATCTGCTTGTCTGTACGGCCAAACAGGTCTTCTGGATCGTCCAGTTCAACATCGGCTGTTGTTGGCGGTGCGGTTGCGGCCACCACGGGTGCCGTTGCCACTTGCACAGGCGTCGGTGGCTCTTCGGCTGTTGAGTTAGTTTCTTCTGAAACAATTGCTGTGGCAGGCGGAGTCTCGGGCTGCGGGGCGGCAGCAGCTGGGGCTGGCGTCAATTCGTCATAGCATGCCAAGCGTTCGCTGTCAGCTGTGATGGCGCGACAGCGTTGCCAGTCGTCGTCGGTTTGCCCGAGCGCAGGTGTTGCAACCGCAACTAAAAAACAGGTTCTCGACCAAGTTAACACTTTACTCATCAGCGCTTGCACCGGTGTGCTCAGGTGATACTCTCAAGTTGAAGCGTAGTGTTGTTATTGCCACGACTCAAGTGTGTAGCCGTGGCTTGCAACGGTTCGTAGCGACTCTGTCGCTACGAGCGATCGAGGCGCCGGGGGGGGGCAACGGTCGTTACTAACCGGTTGCATGTCGAGCTGTACCGTGGGTCACGTCGTTTGCTTAGTCTGAGGGGGCTAACCGCGTTGTGATTGCCAAACACTGGGGTGTCTGTACGCCGCGTTCGCTTATCGCGAGCACTCTACTTATCTGCACGCCATTGGCGCATGCGAATCAACCGTCTTGGCATCGCCTCGACAACGCTAAGGCGCAATTCGACGAGCAGTTCCAAGAGGGTGACTTCGAGGCATGCATCAATACCGGTAAGTGGATGCTTACCGCCTTAGCCGACCTTCCCGATGCGACCCCCGCCGACCGGGGTTTGATCCTCGCCCGACTGGCCGAGGCACAACAACGCGCTGGGCGACTCGAACCTGCAACACAAAACTATGCCGCCGCACTTGAGCTGGTTCAGTCCGGGACTTCGATCTTGGACGATCAACTCGAGCAGCCAACCTGGCAGTACGCGAGGTTGCTTGACCGTATTGGCAATGTTCAGGAAGCCGCCCAACAGTACGAACGTGCGCTGCATTTGCATACCGTCAATCATGGCCTCCAGGATCTGAACCTCGCCGACTACCTGCTAGAGGTCAGTGATTTTTACTACCGCAACGGTGAGGCTAAACAGGCGCGGGCGCTAAACGCCTACCGTGTCGATTTATTGCGGCGCCACTACGGCATGGATTCGCTCGAAATCTTGCCGGCGCTGTACGACTACGCGGAAACACTCGAAAAAACCGGCGATCTACTTGGTGCGCAGGCCGAATACCGCGACATTATGCGACGCATTAAGAATACAGAGGGGCGCCGCTCCCCGTTGATGATCCCTGTTGTCGGCAAGCTCGCTAATCTGTTCCTATACAACGAAATGTACGACGGTTACGACGGTGTAAAGCAAGCGCGGCGCTACTACCAGGTAATGGTGAGCTTGACAGAAGAAAATCCGGCTGCGGCGACAACCACTCAAAAAGTCGCCGCCTATTCCGGTTTAGGTGACTACTACACGCTGAAGACCAACAACGCCGAAAAAGCGGCCATCTTTTATCGCCAAGCGTGGGAGCATATGGCCAGCGATCCCGAGACGTCGGCCAGCATCGATCAATTCTTCGGTCAACCGGTTGCCCTTAACGATGTACCGACCGTCCACGGCACCGGCTTTAAGTACTGGCGCGATCGAGCTCAACGCCGCGGTATGAAGCGCGGTGTCGTTGTAATCCGCTATGACGTTGGTACCGATGGGCGAATGACCAATGTACGGATAGCCGAGTCGAAGCCAGACAATTTCAAGGACTTTATGGTCCTGAAACAACTGCGTCGCTTCGTGTATCGTCCGGCTATCAACAACGGTCATCCTGTCGTTGCCAAGGATCTCGAGTATCGATTCGAATATGCTTACTGGGAGCAGGAATACCTCGATTTTCAGCAACGCGGCATATCGAATATTCGCGTTGCGCGGTCGGTCGCTCAAACCGACTAGCGTTAATCTGCAGCGTCACGTTACAGCTTCGACCAGAGCGGAGTCGTCCGCGTGACGCTGCAACGAATGCGGCGTGCTCAAGCCGATTTTCAAGCTGGCCGGTACGAGAAGGTCCTTGACGCTCTCGCTGAAGACCGTTCAGCGCCGGCTCTGCATCTTCGTGGCTTAGCCGAGCGTCGCCTCGGTCAAACCGATAAAGCACTACAAACATTGCGCCAAGCCGTGGCGAGCTCGCCGCGCGATCCGGCCGTGATCCGTAATTTTGGTCTTGCGGCGCGCAGCGCTGGTGCCCCGCTAGAGGCGCTTGAGGCGTTCAAGCGGGCAACAAAATTAGCGCCAGATTTCGCGGCAGCGTGGCAATCGCGTGGTCGCGCTGCCTTGGACCTGGAACGCTTCGATGAGGCGGCGGAGGCGTATCGACGCGCCCTCGAGATCGACCCGGCAAGCCCCGTTGCTCAGTATGGGCTTGCCTGCGTGTTGACCGATATCGGCGAAACGGCAGCCGCAGTGGATTTATTGCATACGCTGCAGCGTGCGGGTCGCAACGACGCCAGTGTCGTATTCATGCTTGGTCGATGCGCGCTCGCCCAAGGCAATACGGCGGCGGCAATCGAGCACTTCGCTGCGGCTCACCGTGCCGGTCCCGGTGAGTACAGTTTGCGAGCCCTGGCTGAGGCGCTGTGGATGAGCGGTGGAACCGATGCATTTACAGCATTAATTCGCAGCGCGACGGCGCTGCCCGCGCTGATCCCCTTGGCGGCCGATCTTGCCCGTCAGGCTGAAGACTATGCACTCGCCAACCACGTACTCGCTGCGGCCAACCCACCGACAATCGATGGACTGGCTGTGCAGTCGTGGGTAGCAATCGATACCGATGACCCGTACGCGGCACTCGCATTAGCAACACAAGTGCTTGATGCAAAGCCAGGACACCGCGTTGCAACGGCAGCTGCAGCGTCCGCGCTGTTGATGCTCGGCCGACCGAACGAGGTGTTAACGGTGCTTAAGCCATTACGAGAGGCAGAGCCGCTGAATCAGCACTGGCTGGCTTTTGAGGCCACCGCTATTCGCCTTACCGATCCAGGGCGCTACGCAGAACTGCTCAATCACGGCGCGCTTGTGCGGGCTATGGAGCTGCCTATTCCCGATGGGTTTAGAGATATCGATGCATTTAATGCAGCGCTACTCGACGAGCTTGATAAGCAGCGGCCATTTGTTCGCCGTCCGCTCGGTCAATCGTTGCGGGGTGGCAATCAAACGAGCGTTGACTTGCTGCATATGCAGACGCCTGCCGTACAGGCGTACTTGCAGGCGCTGCGTGCGCCGGTTGCTCAATATCTCGCTGAACTCGATGTCGCGCCGACCCATCCACTCGCACTGCAACGTGGTAGCGACTTTCGTATCGCCGAGTGTTGGTCAGTTGAGCTACAAGCGCATGGCTTTCACGTCAGTCACGTCCATCCACGGGGTTGGCTAAGTTCCGCATACTATGTCGCTGTCCCACCGGTGGATCCGGAAGCGGCGGAGCGACACGAGGGCTGGCTCCGTGTTGGTGAGCCACCGATAAAGACCGAGCCGCCACTGGGTCCGGATCAATACATTGAACCGAAGCCGGGGCGTTTGGTGCTGTTTCCCTCGTTCGTTTGGCACGGAACGGTGCCGTTCCGTAGCGAGTCTCGCCGCGTAACAGCACCGTTCGATATCGTGCCGACCCAGCTTAGCTAGTTCGGCGTATTGCCAGCGCCCATCTCGCGGCGCACACGCCGCGCCATCAAGTGGCGCCAGTTTTCGATCGAGTACAGCTGCAGATACATTGCCGACAAGAAACCATTGCGATGCCAGTCTTTAATCAGCTCGGGGTCAATGTTTGTCAGTTTTTCCGAGTCGATGGAATTGTATTCGGCCAACGGTACCGATTCCGATGATCCTGGATTCTTATGCGTGGCCTGTTGCGTTACCAGCAGATCGTTCTGCGCGAGTACCTGCACAAACTCGCGAGTCCGATTTCTCTCGCCTTCGTAGGTCATACAAAACTGCATGACTTGCTCGGTTTCTTTGGTCGGCTTTCCATCGGCAAAAAACGGAAACTGTGGATCTTCTGTAACCGCATCAGCGGCACGATCGATAACGGCAGCCATGCGCTCTTCTTCGACGCGCGCGAACGCGAATGGATAACATCGCAAGTACGATGGAATGTAGGTCATTGGATCCCATTCGCCGTCATTGTCGATAAACAAGCTCTCACCTTCAGCGATACCTAATACCGCGAGCGGCACGGCGTTCGCGTCGGTCCCGGAAAAAATAATTGGGAAGTGTCGTTGAGCGCTACCAAACTCCGTTAGCGTCAATGGCACGACGCGCTCGCCGGCGACAAAGTCGAACGGTCGCTTCGACGGCGTTAATCCCAACGACCCGTGGTCTTGGACGGTCAGTAACTCCGGCTGCTGGTAAAGGAACATCGAGCCGGTAATCGGCGTGGCCGCTGTGGTTTCGTCGGTCATGGTCTCTCCAAAATAAAAATACCGAACAGCTAAGCCCGGTCTCGCTGAGCGCGAATTGCCCAAGCGGCGGGGTGTTCGGGGTCGCTTCCAAAAAAAGGTGTCGGTTCTTGCCACTTAAGACCAGCGCTCTCGAAGCGACTCGCAAGAGACGCAAGCTCGGTCTTATCAAGCGCAACGGATCTGATCGCTGTTAGTCGATCGATACTCTTGGTGAGATCGCCGTGCATCGCGGTTAACCACGCAGTGATGTCGGCAAGATCGTATTGGCGTCGTTTGGCATAGAGTTGCCGGAACCCGCCATACAAATGGACGTGGACGCCATGGGGTTGTTCTTTGACGGTCGCCGCAATCGCCCGCTCGGTTGGAATGAACGCTTCAGCGGCTTTGTCGAATCGTTGCCGATCGTCGGTAAATGCCGCGCTGACAAGTTCGGTCGCTTTGTCGATAAAGCCCTGCTTGAGCAGCGCATTGGCGGCCGTTAGCTGACGTGCATGCGATCGGTCGATTGCACCGTCACGATAGTGGCTGAGGAAGGCCAATCGGCCTCCCGGTGCCAGCACGCGGGCAGCCTCTACAAAAGCCTCTAGGCCCGCATACTCGACGCCGTACTGGCTAACGACCACGTCAAACGCGCCGTCGGCGAAGGGCAGAGCAGCCGCATTACAAACCGTCGTTTCGACTGTCGGAAAGCGCTCGCTAAGGCGCACCATGGCCTCCTCAGACAAGTCGCACGCAGAGACATGGGAGAACCGATGGGCGTCTATCGCAGCGAGGATCGATCCAGCACCAGCGGCGATATCAAGAAGCCGAACAGCGTCTGAGCAGTGCTCGAGTTCTTTCTTCCAGAAGGAATCGAGCGCAGGATGTTTTTCGCCGCTCGAATCGACGAAGACTTCGCCTTGAGGCGATTCTTCAGACCAGTATTTTGACCAGTTGTCTGCCATCGGCTGAGTTTACCTGAGGCAAAAAAAGAACGGCGGGCCGAAGCCCGCCGTTCGATTGACGTACAGCTCGGTTAACTTAGAACTGAGCGGTAGCCCGCAGGAAGAACGTACGACCGAAGACGTCATACGTTGCAGGGAACGTGTTCGCCTGCTCCTGGTTGTCACCGATGATCGGCGGATCAGTATCGAAGACGTTGTCGATACCGAACGTGAACGAGTAGTTCTCGGTCAGCGAGTACGAAACCGCTGCGTCGAGGTAGCTCTCAGCGTCGAGAGTTTCTACTGCGTACAGGTTGGCATCATCATCGTCATCCGTTTCGCCGACATAGCGCCAGACGAACTGAGCCGTAACATCATCTTTCGTCCAGTTGAACGCCATCCGGTGCTTGTACTCCGGAATCGGCTCACCGCAGAGGTTTCCGAACTTGCCGGCACACTCGATCGGGTCATCACCGGCGAAAGCGACGAAGTCGTTTTCTTCGGTGAACGTACCGACGTAGTTGATGCGCAGATCGCCACCGAAGAGCTCGGTGTCGTAGCTACCCAACAGGTCGAAGCCGTTCAGTGTCTGCACAGCAACGTTCTGCGTCGTGATGTTCACAGCGCGGATCGTGCCATCAGCGCGACGATCGATAACGTTACAGAACGGTGAACCGACACCGCCATTGTCATTAGCCGGGTCGTAGCACGTGTTAAGAACGTTCGCTGCACCACCGCCAAAGCTTGAGACGAAGTCTTCGATCTCAATGTCGAAGTAGTCGATCGAGAACGACAGACCTTCGATCACCTCGGTGAAGACAACACCAGCGGTGAACGTTTCGGCACTTTCTTCGATCAGATCTGGGTTACCACCAGAAACCTGACGGACCTGACTCGCCGGCAGGTTAATAGCCGGTGAGAAGACGACGCCAGCCGGTACACCGGTTGCCTGACAGATCGCCGCAACTTCTGGCGTCTGGTTAGCACCGTTGCCCGAGCAAGGATCCTGAGCACTCGGGAAGCCTTCCGACTGCGGCAAGAACAGCTCACCGATAGACGGTGCGCGGTTAGCCGTGTTGAAGCCCGCACGGAAGCGAACTTTGTCGGTCGGTGCCCAAGAACCTGCGATCTTGTAAGCGTCTACCGTACCGGCGGTTGAGAAATCCGTCGAACGATAAGCGAGTTCCAAGTCGAGCAGGTCAGCGAAGTCGGCGCCGGACAAGATCGGCAAGTACGCTTCAACGTAGTAACCGGTCGAATCGAAACCACCCGCAACAGCTGGTGAGCCGTTGAAGCCCGCGATCGTGCTTGCGGCCAAATCCTGCGAAGGACGGAATGAGAAATCGTTTTCGATTTGCTCGACACCGAACGCAAGACCGATGTTACCGCCCGGCAGTGCCAGCGCGTCACCGAGATCACCAGCGATGTTGGCTGCAACGATTAACTGGTCAAAGTCAGCCGTCGAGGCAACAGCGGTTTGTACGAACGAGCCCGCGGCGCCAGAGATGTTGCCTTCGCCGAAAATGTTAAGCGGCGAACAACCGACCGTACCGCCGTTGGCGTTCGGGTCGTTACAAGCGGTCGAAGAGGCTGCGATCGTGCCCGTCGGATCGCTGGTTGAACCGTCTTCGCCGAACAGACGCAGCGCCTGGTCGAAACGGTCACGGTTGATGTTACCGAGCTGGGTAGCGGCGATGTTGACGTTACCGAACTGCAGGTAACCTTCGTAGCTCCAGCTCTCGGTAATGTCACCGCGCAAACCACCTTGTACCTGGAACGACGTAAACGTGTCGTCCGATACGCGAGGACCGATCTCTTCCATACGACGACGAACGAAAGCCGTTGCCGTATCGTCGATGCCGTCACCGTCGGTGTCTACGCCGTCGCCGAGTGCGTCAGACAGAACCTGCTGGCCAGCAGCGTCGATGAACGGGCTGCCGTCAAGCGTAAAGGTTGTCGTCTGGAAGATCGGCGTCGGAGCGAGCTGCTGCGGGACTTTCGACGACGTAAACATCGCCGAACCGAAGACAGTGGCTTTTTCGCTAATGTCGAAGTGGCCGAGAGCCGAAGCTTGGTAACGCGTTTGCGGCAACTGGATGTAGTTGACCGGTGCGTAGTTGTAGAAGTCGTTCGGAGCCGCGCCGGTTTCGAACGGACGAACCGAACCGTCTTGGTTAAAGACGATACCGAAACTGTCCGGCGAGAACGTGCCGAGGCCACCCGCGAAGATCGACGTGCCCGGAATACCCGACGAACCACCATCGATCAGAATCGGGTTGCCGTTGGCATCGGTGTCATCAAACTGCGCGAAGAACGAGAAGTCGCGATCGCCTTGGAACAGGTCTTCACGATCGGTGTACGACAGGTTGAACGTGACGTTACCGCGATCGTCAGCCAGGTTTGCACCGAGCGTGATGTCCGCTGAGTAAATGCCCGCGTCGCCTTCCTGAGTGATTTCGTAGCCGCCCGTTACTGCAACGCCTTCGAAGTCGTCTTTCAGGATGAAGTTAACAACACCCGCGACAGCATCAGAACCGTATACAGCTGATGCACCGCCTGTCAGAACTTCGATGTTCTCGATCAGAGCGTTCGGGATGGAGTTGATGTCGACAGAACCGCCCGACGTGGTCGGTACTACACGACGACCGTTGATCAGGACGAGCGTACGGTTTGAACCGAGACCACGAAGGTCGACAGTCGCCGTACCGTTACCCGGGTTGTTCGACGTACGGTCGAGACCTGGGACCGCCTGCGGAAGCGTGTTCAGCAGCGATTCGGTGTTAATCGTGTTAGTCAGTTGGATTTGTTCGGAATCAACCGTGGCTACCGGTGCGTTCGACGTAAAGTCTTTCTTCGCGATACGTGAACCGGTAACAACGATCTCTTCGACCGCATCGGCGCCTTCGGACTGTGCGTAGGCTACGGGCGTTAGACTGGCTGCCGCCGTAACCGCAGCACCGGCGTAGATCGCCTTGCGAACCGCGAGTCGGATCGCGTTACTGCTTGTCATCAGATTCTCCTCCTAAGGGAATACGCTAAGCGCTTAATCTAGATTGCTTGCTTACCATCTGGCCGACGACGACGAACGAGCTGTCGCGCCAACCCAACGTTAGATCGCGGGCACGGGTTATTTGTATTTGTGACATTTTCCCCTCGCCTGCGAACTGTAGCGGCGATACTACAGCAACGTTTGAGCGAAAAAAACCCTGTTTTAGGGCCATTCTCGCGGCTGTGCGTAGGTGTGGATGACGGCCTAATTGCATCGGTGTTGCGATTTTGCAACATCAATTAGTGCGGCAAAACAACCACAGAACGGTAATTGGGTGGCCTCACGACGAAATTCGCCGGTTGTCGGGGGCGATCGACGACCAATCGGTGTCGTTCGTCGCGCCTGCGGCGGCGCTACTGCAGCGCCGTGAGATCCGGGCGAAATAGCGTTTGACCGGGCTTGAGCCCAAGTTCGGCGGTCCGGCCTGCGTTCAGCTCTAGCGCGAATGTCGCTGGGCCCGCGGCTCGAATCGAGGTGAGTGAATACGGTTCCGTATCTTCGGCAATATTGATAATGGCGCCAGCGTTATCGAGAAACACGATATCGAGCGGAATAACCGTATTCTTCATGTACATCGAAATACTAGTTTGCGGTGCAAACTGGAACAGCATGCCCTGTGTAGGGAGCATGGACTGAACAAACATCAAGCCGCGTTTTCTCTGGACTGGTTTGACGGCTAGAAAGATCTCAAAGGTTTCACAAGTGCCGGTCCCGGTCTCAAGCAACATGGTGGTTGCATCGAACGCGGCGCGAAACTCGGTGTCACCAACGCGTGTCTGCCCGAAGGCATAACTAGTGACAACTAAATTGGCCAACAATAGGCCCGTGAGCAGGCTACAGCGCAACGCTTGGGTCCCCGTCGGTCCACACTATCTGGCCACGAAAACGCAGATCACGAAGCCGAATTGAGCCCTCGGCTTGCTGGGCTGCGAGTGCACCACTGCAGTAAACGATGCCATCGACTCGCGTACGATCGGCGTCAAGTTCCACTTGCCGGTAGATATCGCTCCAGCAGTTCGGGACGCCGCCGTTCGAAAAGAAACGACTGGTCGATTCGTCAATTATCGTCACGTTCGCGGCGAAGCCATTGCCTGTCGTCCCTCGCGCTAATTTATCGACCCCAACGATCACGACCAAGTCACGATCTGCCGTTTTGCCAGCAAAGCGCAATCGTGCACCGCTATCGTCGGGTTTCGGCATACCGGTGCAGTCGGCGTCAGCGTCAGCCCAGGTCACATGGGTTTCGACGCTGCCGTACAGTTCCGCTTCAACGAAGCCGCTGCCGTCGTCGACGCAGCGGGCGCTAGGCTGAGGCGCATCGGGCGGCTCAGGGGCCGTGCAGGCCGAGGTGCACAGCAGAGCGGCGATGCAAACAGCGGAATTTTTGCGATAGCGCACAGTCTTACCGGTTTATAGGGCCGGGCGCCGCAGAGTAATCGATGGCTGGGCCCGATGCGAACCCGCTGCGGCCAGCTAATTGCTCGTTATGGTTGGAGCGGCTGCTTGCTGCTCTTAGAATGTGCGGTCGCGTTTCATGGAGTTTCGTGTGTCCGCACTTACCGCATTCCAACGGCTGCACAGCCACGTGACCAGTCTGATCATCGGTCAGCAACACCTCGTCAATCGAATGTTGCTCGCCCTTCTGTGCGATGGCCATATGCTCGTTGAAGGCGCGCCGGGTCTGGCAAAAACTCGTGCGATCAAGGTCTTGGCCGGCAGCATTGAGGGTGATTTTCAGCGTTTGCAGTTTACGCCTGACCTATTGCCGGCCGATCTGACCGGAACCGAGATTTTTCGGCCGCAACAAGGCACGTTCGAATTTCGCCGCGGTCCGCTGTTTCATAACTTGATTTTGGCGGACGAAATTAACCGCGCACCGGCCAAAGTGCAGTCGGCGCTCCTGGAAGCGATGGAGGAACGGCAAGTGACCGTGTCGGGCAAGACGTATCCGTTGCCGTCGTTGTATCTTGTCATGGCGACGCAGAACCCGATTGAGCAAGAAGGCACCTACCCGTTGCCCGAGGCACAACTCGATCGCTTCCTGCTGCATGTGCTGGTCGACTACCCGAGCGCCGAGGCCGAGCTCGATATCTTGCGCCTGAACCGTGCTGAAGCACTCGGGAGCCGGGGGCCGCGCCTCGCGTTGGCTGAGCCCGTCAGCGAGGCCACTGTACAAACGGCGCGCAAAGAGGTGCTGTCGCTGCACGTCGTCGAAGCGTTGGAGCAGTACATCATCGAGCTGGTGCAAGCGACGCGCGCTCCTGGCCGGGTGTCTAGCGACTTGGACGGCAAGATCGACTTCGGCGCGAGTCCGCGCGCCGCGCTGGCTATCGACCGAGCCGCCCGCGCGCGCGCCTGGTTAGCCGGTCGCGATTTTGTCGCACCGGAGGACATCCAAGACGTCGCGCCCGATGTGCTGCGCCACCGTGTCATTTTGAGCTACGAAGCCGAAGCCGACGGATTGACTCGCGATGACGTTGTGGCTGCATTACTCGCCGAAGTGGGTGTTCCGTAGCCGTCATGCTATCGCGCCGCGCAGACAAGCAGATCATTGCGCCGGCAACGTCGCCGGTCTCGGTGAGCGTGCGCGAGTTGATCGACCTGGCGCGAGCGGCGCACGGTCTCGACCTGCGGCGTCTGCGACAGGGTACAAACGCCGGTGACCACACGTCGCGCTTGCAAGGCCGTGGTATGGAGTTTGACGAAAGTCGGCCGTATCAGCCCGGCGATGACCCGCGCAGCATGGACTGGCGCGTTATGGCGCGGACCGGTCGGCCGTTCACGAAAGTATTTAGGGAAGAACGCGAGCGGCCGGTTTTGTTCGTCATCGATTTGCGCCGTTCCATGCACTTCGCGACGCGTGGCGTTTTCAAGGCGGTACTCGCCGCGCGGCTGGCGTCAATTTTGGCGTGGGCGGCAGAACGGGGAGGCGATCGTGTGGGTGGGTTCGTTTTTTCCGAGGACTCGCATCGCGAGTGCGAGCCGCGCTTAGGTCGGCGCGGCGTACTCGCACTTATCCACGACATTTGCCATGCGCCGGTCTGGAACGAGGCCAGTGAACCGCTCGGCTCGGCCGAATCGGCAGCATTGAACGCTC
The DNA here is from genome assembly GCA_038749025.1 of Pseudomonadota bacterium. GTDB lineage: Bacteria > Pseudomonadota > Gammaproteobacteria > Steroidobacterales > Woeseiaceae > JBCAXA01. The sequence goes on from JBCDIL010000002.1 coordinate 65,350, forward strand.
TGCGCGGGCTGCGAAAGGTTGGCCGTAGCGGCTCGTTGGTGCTTGTTTTTAGCGATGCCCGCGACTTAAGCGCACGAGCGTTGGCGGAACTGACTGACCTCGGTCGTCGCAACGATATCGTTTTCTTTCATATCGTCGACCCCATCGATCGCACACTGCCACCGACGGGGCACTACCGTTGGACCGCAGGCCGGCGTGGATCCGGTAGTTTCTCGAGTAGCCCAACCGCCGCTGAGCGACACCGCGACCGTTTCACGGCGCGAGTGGAAACCTTGCAACAAGCTTTGCTGGGCTTGCGCTCGCATTACCACGCGCTCGAGACCGATGCGGATCCGGCAGCGACCCTCATCGAGTTGTACGGTCGGAGCCGTTAGGTATGGATCCGCAGGCGCTTCCACTCAAAGATATCCATATGCCTCCGGCTGCCAGTTGGTGGCCGTTGGCGCCATTGACCTGGGTGCTTATCGGCGTCGTGCTGGTTGTGGCGTGTTCGATTGTCTGGCAACTCACGCGCCACGGACGCCAAACTCGTTATCGCTGGATGGCAGCGTGGTACGCGCGCCGGCGCCGGTCGGATTGGCGCCGAGCGGTTCGCCAACGCCTGCAGACCTTGCGATCCGCCTATGCCCAAAACGGCAATGACCAAGCCTTGCTGAGTGGTCTCTCCATGTTGTTGCGACGCGCACTCATTACCGAGGTTGGACGACAGCGCGCAGCGGCGCCGATCGGTGACGATTGGCTGCAACTGTTAGACGGAGACGATCCCTCTCGACCGTTTAGCACCGGTATCGGTCGTGTTTTTGAATACGGTCCCTACCAGGCTTCCGTGACGAGTGCGGGATCGGGCGTCGCGTTGCTGCGTCTTTGCGAACGTCGCCTGCTCGGTGAGCCACGACAATGATCGCGACACTTATGCAAATCCAATGGACCTGGCCATGGGCGGTTCTGCTGATACCGATACCGCTGCTGGTGCACCGATTGCTGCCACCGGCCCGCCGCGATAGTGGTGCGTTACGGTTGCCTGACGGGGCGTATTTGCCGACGGATACTGAGCGTGGCGATTTCGCTGTGTCGCCGTGGGTGCTCGTTACTATCGCGGCCGTCTGGTTATTACTAATCGCTGCCGCCGCGCGGCCGCAATTGCTCGGTGACGAAATATCGGCGCCGGCCACAGGACGCAATCTCATGTTAGCCGTCGACCTGTCGGGCAGCATGAGCGCCAACGATTTCATGCTCGGCCAACAGCGCGTGAACCGATTGGTAGCGACCAAAGCGGTCGCCGGCGACTTTATCGAGCGCCGGGCGGGGGATCGGCTCGGCTTGATCCTGTTTGGCGCTAGAGCGTATTTGCAGGTGCCGCTGACCTTTGATCGTCGTTCCGTACGCGTGCTGCTCAATGAGGCATCACGCGGCTTAGCGGGTGAGAAGACGGCGATCGGCGATGCTATTGGGTTGGCCGTAAAACGGTTGCGCGCGGCGGACGATCCCGACAGCAAACAAGTGTTGATCCTGCTGACCGACGGCGCCAATACTGCCGGCAACATCGAGCCGTTGAAAGCCGCACAGTTGGCTGCCGCCAATGACTTAAAAATCTACACGATCGGCATAGGGGCGGATCGCGCGGACGTCTCATCGGCGATGGGTCGCGTTCAGCGCGGGCGTATTCGGTCAGATCTCGATGAGCAGACGTTAACCGACATCGCCCGAATGACTGGCGGTTCCTACTTTCGCGCGACCGATACACGAACGCTTGAGCGTATCTATGCTCGTCTTGATGAGTTAGAGCCCGCCGCAACCGACGAACAGGGTTTCAGACCGGTCATTGATCTGTATTTTTGGCCGTTGCTAGCGGCGTTACTGATCACCGTGGCGGCGGCTGGCGTCGCTTTGTTAGCCGGCCTGGTCAGCCATCGACCGAGTATGGCTTAGTGGATATCGGCGGTGTGCACTTTATGAGACCGGAAGGCTTGTACGGCTTGTTGGCCGTTCCCGTTCTCGTCTGGGCGCTGATGCGCTACCCGGTAAAGAGCGGCGGTTGGCGCCGAATTATTAGTGCCGACTTGCAGCCGTTTGTGTTGGAGCGCAGCGACGGCCGTCGTTCGCGTCGCGTCGGTTTATTGCTATTGCTGAGTGGCGTTTTAGCGGCGGCGACTGTCGCGCTTGCTGGTCCGAGTTGGGATTTTCAGACGCAGTCGCTGCGCCGAGGCGGTGACCCGTTGGTGTTGGCGCTCGATCTGTCGCGTTCGATGAACGTTGCCGACCTGAAGCCGTCACGTTTAGCGCGCGCCAAAATCAAGTTACTCGAACTGTTGGAGCAGCGTAGCGGTCGCGAGACGGCTTTGGTGGTCTATTCGGGCAACGCCTTTATGGTCTCGCCATTGAGTGACGATAGCGCAACGATTGCGGCTCTCGTGAACTCTCTTAGCACCGACATTATGCCGAGTCGTGGCAGCTATCCCGCGGCCGCCATCGAAAAAGCCGCCGAGCTGCTGCGCCAAGCCGGGCATGATCGTGGTTCGATATTGCTCGTTGCCGATGGTGGGCAATCCGCCGTCGCTGCGGACGCAGCGGCAGTCGCTGCCGAAGAAGGGTTCACCGTATCGGTTCTCGGAGTCGGTACGCCGGACGGTGGCCCTGTGCCGGCTGCAAACGGCGGCTTTGAGACCAGCGCTGACGGGCGTGTCGCGATCGTGGGTTTGGATGAGCGCGAACTCGGTCGCCTGGCGAGTGCTGGCAACGGACGCTACGCGCGCCTCAGTGTCGACGACGGTGATCTCGCCACGCTAATTGCCGAGAACGTCGGCGCGACGAGCGCACAGTCCACGGAGCAGTCGGTCGAAATTCGCGCGGACGGCGGTATTTGGCTAGTCCTGGCGCTGCTGCCGCTAACGGCCCTAGTGTTTCGACGTGGCTGGATTTTGGTGCTCGTCGTAGTGCTGGCGCCGATACCGACACCGGCGGCAGCCGACACACTTTCGGATTGGTTCGCGAATGCGGAGCAGCGGGCCGAACGCGCATTGAACAACGGCGATTTTGAGCGCGCCGCTCGGCTTAGTGACGATCCGGAGCGGCGCGCGGCTGCGTTGTACCGTAGTGGCCAATTCGGTGATAGCGCCGCTTTGCTGAATTCGGCGGCGACGGTGCGTGGGCATTACAATCGCGGTAACGCGTTAGCAAGGATGGGTGACTACACGGCGGCTCTCGCCGCCTACGACGCAGCGCTCGAACTCGAGCCAACACACGAGGATGCACTGTTTAACCGTGAGATCGTTGCTGCGGCAATGCAGGCCGAAAACGACGCGGGCGACCCAGGCGAATCGAACGATGGGGAAGGCACCGAAGACCAAGCGGGTGAAAGCGGCGATAACGGCGATAGCTCGGACAACGGCGAGTCTGGCCAATCGGGCGGTGCCTCTGCCGATGCCGACAACGCGGAGCAAGGTGGGCAAAGCGAGGCATCGGAACCCGGCGAATTGGCCGGCGATACCCAATCGGGCGACGACAGCGAGGTCGTCGAGCAGTTGCGTGAGGCAATGCAGGCGGCACGCGACGCAGCCGCGACTGACGAGGGTCTTGAAACGGTCGCCGATGAGCAATACCAACTGAGCGAGGCCGAGCGTGCCGAGCAGGAGGCTCTGCAATCCGAAGAGCAGTGGCTACGTCGGATTGAGGACGATCCGGGCGGATTGTTGCGACGAAAGTTCTTGCAGCAGTATCGGCTACAAGGGTTTGACCAAGACGGGCGGAGCTTGTGGCCAGACAACGAGGAAGAGCCGTGGTAAGTCGGATCTCGGTGTTGATCTTGGCCCTGTGGGCGATGCCTTCCCTTGCAAGCGTTGTCGCCAGCATCGACCGCGCGACCATAGACGCGAACGAATCGTTCAACCTCAGCATTGCTGTCGACAACATGAACAGCGTCGAGCCTGACATCGCCGTGTTGTCCGAGGACTTTGATGTGCTCGGCGCACGCGAGAGCAATAACACGCGCATTTTCAACGGGCAGATAAGTCAACAACGGCTCTTTACGTATCAATTGATGGCCAAACGCGAGGGTACGCTGAAAATTCCACCCATTCGGGTTGGCAATGAGTCGTCCAAGCCGATGGTAATTACGGTCCGCAAGCCGGACACAACCGACGCGAGCGGTCGCGACATCTTTATAGAGGTGACGGCTGATCGATCATCGACGTGGGTGCAAGCGGAGGTCGTTCTGACGCTCCGTGTTTATCGAGCGGTCGTTGTCCGGCAAGCAACGCTTCGCGAACCAACCTTCGACGGGGTTGAAGTGTTGATTCAGCCGCTCGGACAAGACCGGTTGTACTCTAAACAAATCGATGGCCGTGCCTATGAGGTTTCCGAGCGTCGCTATGCGATCTATCCGCAGGAGAGCGGTACGCTCAATATCGGCGAGTTCGTTTATCAAGGCCGATTGTGGCAAGGCAGTCGCTTGTCGAGCCATCGCCTGTTTCGGTCCGAGCCGCTCAGCATTTCGGTCGATCCGATACCGCCGCCACCGGCGCAGTTCCCGGACGCGGCTTGGCTGCCAGCATCGGACGTTGAGCTCAGCGAGCGTTGGAATCCAGATTCGCTTCGTGTCGTCGCCGGAGAGCCGGTAACGCGGGAGTTACGACTAACGGCAGCTGGGTTGATGGGTGCGCAGCTACCGCCATTGGATGCCGGCACAAGCGACGGGATTCGGGTCTATCCCGATCAACCGGAGCTGGCGACAAACGATGCCGACGACGGTCTGGTCGCAACACGTGTTGAGCGCTACGCAGTTATCGCCCGCGAAGCCGGCGACTATACACTGCCGGCCATACGTATGCCCTGGTTCGATGTCGATACCGGTCGTTGGCAAGTCGCCGAACTGGGTACCCAAACGCTGCAGGTTGAGGCGGCTCCAAACGCATCGCCGACGGTAACGGCGGTTGCGCCGCCGACCGCAGACCGGACCACCGCCGTTGCGCCGGTAACCGACTTGCGGCTCTGGCAAGCGGCTGTCGGAGCGCTGGGTCTTGCTTGGCTAGCGACGCTGTTGCTGTGGTGGTTGTCGACGCGTCGGGCGAGAAAAACGCCGCGACAACGAGCGTCGAATAAAGACAATGCGGGCCAGCGACGCCGTCTTATTCACAGCGCCCAAAATGCGGTACAGCAACAGAACTTCGCGGCCGCCGCCGAGCAGCTGCGTGCTTGGGCTGCGTTGGAATTCGGTGTCGGACCTTGGTCGATGTCGGCCGTGGCCGCGAGGCTTGATGGGCGGCCTCGTCAGGCGATCGAGGCACTGAACCGCGTTTTGTACGGCCCGGGTGGTGAGCTCGATGCGGATGAGCTCGCAGCGGCTATCGGCAAATTGTCACGACTCGGACCCACACGACCCGTCGCTCCGCCGGTGGATTCGGCCTTAGCGCCACTAACGCCGCTTGGTCGTGACCCAGCGCAGTAATCGGGTGGTCCACTTGCCGCCCGGCACGTTAGCGTAGCGACCATGAACAAGAACATGGCTCGGACAGCGGTTTCAAGCGGTGACTTTGAGCGAATCGCGGCAGCGATCGACTGGATCGACGCCCATATCGAGGCGCAGCCGGAGACACCTGAGATCGCTGCAGCAGCCGGTCTGAGTGCCGCTCATTTTTCGCGTCTTTTTCGTCGCTGGGCCGGTATCTCACCAGGGCGCTACTTGAAGCATCGAACGCTGCAGCAGGCGTCGGATGCGCTCGATCGTGGCGCGAGTGTTCTCGATGCGGCGCTAACAAGCGGTTTGTCGGGACCGAGTCGCTTGCACGATCTTTTCGTGTCGATGGAAGCGATGACGCCCGGTGAGTACAAAACCAACGCAAAAGGACTGTTGCTCGCCTACGATTTCGCCGCGAGCCCATTCGGTCGTGTTCTAATTGTCTGTAGCGAACGCGGCATCGTTGAACTGCAGTTTATCGATCAAGCGGTCGATGACGCCGTGCTCGACGACGTCCGTCGGCGCTGGAGTGCTGCTCGATTCAGCCATACACGTGGAATCGCCGACCGTGTTGCAGAGGCGTTGGTGACCGGCAGCGGTTCGTTGCAGCTGGCCCCGCGCGGTACCAACTTCCAGCTGAAAGTCTGGCATGCCTTGTTGGCGATACCCGACGGAGCAACCGCTCGGTATGCCGATATCGCTGCCGCTATCGGGCAACCGAGCGCCGCTCGTGCGGTCGGTAACGCGATTGGTGCAAACCCGATCGCCTGGTTGATTCCTTGTCACCGGGTGTTGCGTGCTAACGGCGCACTCGGCGGCTACCGGTGGGGGCCACGTCGCAAGGCGACCGTACTGGCATGGGAGCAGTGTCAAGCGCTCGCGAACAGTGATCGCGGCGCTTGCAATCCACTGGCGACGTCGCGATAGTCCGCGAAGCCCCGCGCTAATGCGCGAGCGCCGAATCGTGATTCCGCTCGGCGCTACTAACCCCGGACACCTGCTGTGCCGCTGCCCCACATTGCTGTCATCGCGCTCGTCAATTTGGTCTGGGGGACCAATATCGTCTTCTCGAAGATTGCCCTCGATGAGTTTCCACCGCTGCTCTTCGCCGCGCTGCGTTTCCTGCTCTTGGCCTTATTGCTGATTCCGGTACTCAAGCCGGTGAAGGGCGAAATGCGAACGATCGTCTTGGCAGGCTTGTCGATGGGCGCTTTGCATTTCACGTTCATCTATGTCGGCTTGATGCGGGCTGAGGATATCGCTGGGATTGCTGTGGCCACGCAATTGTTCGTGCCATTCGCGACGCTGCTGTCAGTCATATTTTTAGGTGAGCGAATCGGCTGGCGCCGGACGCTTGGGATAACGCTCGCTTTCGGCGGCGTCATGTACATGAGTTTCGACCCGGCCGTATTGCGCGATCTCGATGCATTGCTGCTCGTGAGTGCCGGTGCACTAGTGGCCGCTGCCGGCATGATATTCATGAAACGGATCCGCGAGGCGGGGGTCTTTCAGCTCCAGGCATGGATCGCTGTTGTGTCGTTTCCGCTGTTGGTCGTGGCCTCGTTAGTGTTCGAGTCGGGTCAGACAGCGGCGATGCAGGCGGCGTCGCAACAAGCTTGGGTCATTCTGCTGTACACGGTCTTGGGTGCCAGTTTGCTTGGCCATGGCGGCATGTACTGGTTGCTCCGCCGGCACGACGTTAGCGTCATCTCACCGACAACAATCATCTCGGTATTGGTGGCGATTGCTCTCGGCGTCGTGATGTTCGACGAAACACTGAGTCGTGACATGATCATTGGCGGTAGTGTTGCATTGTTAGGCATACTAATTGTTGCCGTACGCCAGCCTCGTCGTGGGCCGACGCCTCCGGCATCGATTCCTCCGGTAATCCCCAACTCTCGTTCCCACTGAGCCTCGCTATACTCTCGCCATGTTCGACCGCACTGTCGCTATTTCGCTCGACCTCGATGATACATTGTGGGATATCGGCGCGGTCATAAACCGAGCAGAGCAGCGCACAGGCCAATGGCTCACCGACAATCACGGCGCAATGGCCGAGTACCTGGGCGCGACCTCGATCGGCTCGCTACGCGCGACGGTCGTGACCGAGCACCCGGAGAACGCTCATGACTTTGGCTTTGTTCGTCGCGAAATATATCGTCGTGCAGCCATTGCCGTCGGTGAGCGAGACAGTGATAGCGTCGCTGACCGAGCGCTGGCTGAATTTCAGCGATGGCGCAACACGGTCGACTTGTTTGCCGATGTTGAGCCTGCACTGGCCGCGCTCGCGACTGATCGGCGGTTGATCGCGTTAACCAACGGCACGGCCGATTTGACGGTAATGCCGATTGGCCGGTTTTTCGCGGACTCCGTTACCGCGGCTGACGCCGGTGTAGCGAAGCCGGAACGAGCCATTTTCGAGCTGGCGGCGACGCGCCTCGGAATCAAACTCGACACGATTCTGCACGTCGGCGACGATCCCGTTCTCGACGTCGACGGTGCCCGACGTGCCGGTATGGCAACGGTTTGGGTTAATCGCAACGACCAGACCTGGCCTGATGACTTGCCGCGCCCGACGCTGGCTGTTACGACGCTTGCGCAATTGGTAGACGCTCTCGGTGCTGACTAGCGCGGCCCCAAACGGCATTAAGCCGTCGATCATTTTTGTGCCGGGAATGAAGCCTAAGCCACCTCCGGACGATCATGGCCGTGAAATTTGGCGCTGCCTTGTTAGCGGCGTTGAGCGTATTGATCCGGCGATGGCCGTGCGCCTCGGCGGTCATGATGACCTGCTGGACGTCGCCGCGTGGACTCATCTTTTCTACGACGAGTTTCGTGACATTGGCATCGATCAAGCATCGATTGACGCGGCGATCGCGCAGCCCGAGCCAACCGAACGCGACCGGCGCGAAGCGCAATCATTGCGATTGAAGTTTTTGCGTACCGCGTACCTCGCCGGGGACGCGGTACCGTTTCTCGTGCCGCGCTTGGCGGGTCCCGCCATGCAGATAACGCTGGCGGACGTACGCCGATATGCACGCAATGAAGACAACATCGGCCGTAGCATTCGCCGTAATTTACGTTTGCGTCTCCGTAAGGCTTGGCAGGCGAACCGCCCTGTTCTGTTGATTGGGCATAGCCTCGGTTCCGTGATTGCCTGGGACACATTGTGGGAGTTATCTCGCGTCGACGGGGTCGGCGGTCATGTTGAGCTCTTTATGACCATCGGTAGTCCGCTTGGACAGAACATCATTCAACGCAGTTTGAAAGGGTCACGCGAACATGGTCGACGCCGCTACCCCAGCAATATCGAGCACTGGGTCAATCTGTGCGCCGTCGGTGAATTGACGGCGCTCGACCACCGGTTCGCTAACGACTACAAGGACATGCTGAGCTTGGGTCTGGTGAAGTCGCTGACCGATGAGCGGGTGTACTCACACTACCGGCAGGACGGTGAGCTGCTAGTGCACAGTGAGTACGGCTACCTGCTCGCCGCGCAAACAGCGCGCACGATCCGCGATTTCCTTGCCAGCCATTGGCAAGTGCACGCCTAAGCGGCTAGAACTTCGGCCGAATGACGATGTCGATACGACGGTTCTTGGCGCGTCCGTCGGCTGTTTCGTTGTTGGCGACCGGTTGAGTCTCGCCGTAGCCGATCGCCGTTAAACGCGACGTCGGTACTCGCATCGATGCGACCATGTAGGCCATCAGTGCCTCGGCGCGGCTTTGCGACAGCGCCAAATTGGTTTCGTCACTGCCGTACGAGTCGGTATGACCCTCGACGATAAGATCACTGCGCGGAAAGACGCCTATCGCGCGCTGAACCTTCTCCAATAGCGGATAGTTGGTGCTTGCGATCTCCGCGCTACCACTCGCGAAGTTTAGACCGACCAGGCGCAGTGTTACGTCGTTGCCGTTACGAAATACCTGCGCCTCATCGCGGGTGAAGAGCTGCTCCACTTGAGTGAACTGCTCGCGCACCCGTTCTTCTTGCTGGAGCCGCTGCATCAACGCTTGGCGTTCTTGACTGGCGCCGCCGAGCTGCTCATCGAGCAAACGTATCTCTTCTTGCATTTCGGTGACGCGCGTCGTGGCGTTGCCGAGGTCTTGTTCGAGGCTGCGATTACTGGCGATAAGATCCTCAACCAAGGTCGTTAACTCAGCGGATAAGTCGGCCGGACCGGCCGCGAGATCCGGCACGATGTCAGCTGCACCGGCAATGTCGATCAGCGGTTTTTCCCAGGCAAGAATCAGATCTTCCGTGGTCATCCGCTTGTCACCGACATTGCGCACCAACTCGGCCAAGTAAATCGCGTGGCGTGCTTCGTAGTTGGCCTGCTGGGCAAGGCTACGCGGCAGGTCTGTATCGTAGCGGTTTTCGTTCAGTTCGCGCTCGGCATCCTGCAACAAACCGCGAGCCTTCGCGAGGGTTGCAGGCGCGTAGCGACTTACCTTCGCGCGATCCGCATCGGCGAGTAGTCGTCGTGTATCGCTCAAGTAACGCGTTTTGATAGCGCCGAGTTCGGCGTCTCGGTACAAGCTCTCGGCCTCCCGTTTCGCACGTTCGGCCCCTTTGATGTCGCCTTTTTCCATCTCACGGACAGCGGTCGCGAAGCGAACCTCCGCGTCGTCCCAAATGGGTTTCGATAGCGTCGGGGCATCGGCTTTGCGAGCGTCTTGGCGCGTCTTTATAACGCCGGCCAGCGACGCGCGAGCCAACTCCGCCGATTCGGTCGCGTCACGATAAAGGCCTTCGGCACGGGCGATACGATCGCGCACCGTGCTGATGTTGCGGCCACGTTCGAGGGCCTCTTCGGCATCGGCGAAGGCTTTACTGGCCCGCTCATAGGTGCGTGGCGCAAGTGCCTCAGCTTCGGCGCCAATCGCCGCTTCGCGGGCCGCGTCCGCGGCGCGGAATAAGGTATCGCGCAGTTCTTGAGCGCCAAGGTTGGCACTGGCAATCAGCAGCAGAAGCCAAATGGCTCGTTGTACACAAAGACGCATCGTTAACCGTTTCCTTCAGTGTGCTTGCAAACGACAGCCGCGCTTGAGGCTTGCCACGTTATGCCAAATTGGCTAGCTCCACGGGAGACAGGCGCGTTGGCTGGCCCGTGCAACAGCCCGAAATTATGCCTGATCGGCCCTAATGCGCGCTAATTAAGCCGGTATTGTCGGGGTTTGGACCGCTAGAAGTTGATCTGGGTCACAGTCCGGACTGTCGATTGGCCCCCGACCGGCCAATCGCCGGCGATCTGTGCGGCTCTTCACAGACCATTCATGATCGTGTGCGTATCTTCGTCCCATGGCTGCAAAGTACTACACACAGTTCCTGTTGAACGACGCCGCTTACGCGGACGGCAACGAATTCAGCGGGATTGTCGAGTTAAGCCGGGCGCCGTCCCGCGAACTCGAGCCTCAGTATATTGAAGGTCTTCTGGCACGACAGTTCGAGCTCGACGCAGACGCCGTTCAGCTCATTAGTTGGTCTCGCCTGCACTAGGCAAGACACACCGTTCTCCCCCGACCTCGCCCGGCATTGCCGGGCTTTTTTTTGCGGCGCCGTCGGTCCTAGGCAGCCTCAAGGCTAACGACGTAACCGCTATGGCGACGAACGTTCATGACACCCGCTTCGAGGATCAAGTACTGCCCCTTAATACCGAGTAGTACGCTGTCGATCTCGGGCAACTTATCGAGTGTCAGCGAACGAACTTTAATGGGGTACTCGGTTACCGGATAGCTAATTTGAACAGCGACAGGGTCGGATTCCACCGCGTAAGCGTCGGGACCAAATTCCTCCGTGATTCGCTCGAGTGGCTCGCGTACCGCCTCGAGGAGCTCATCGCGGTGCGCGACCAAGTCGGTCGCTTCCGGCTCGCCCCGGAGCATACGGCGCCAATCAGTTTTGTCGCTGACGTGTTTGGCGATCGCGACTTCGAGTAGACCGGCAATTCGGCGTGTTGATGCAGCGACAATCGGCAGCGCGGCCGCCGCCCCTTGGTCGATCCAGCGGGTCGGAATTTGGCTGCGCCGAGTGACGCCCACTTTTAGGCCCGACGAGTTCGCCAAATAGACCACATGTGGCTGCATACAGTTGGCATCGCCCCAGTCTGGCTCGCGACATGTTCCTTCATGGTAGTGGCACGTATGCGGCCTAACGATGCACATATCGCAGCTGGCGAGGCGCTGCGAACACGGGTAACAGTGCCCTTGGCTGTACGACTTTTTGGTCAGCCGGCCGCAATTGATGCATTCGATCCTGCCGTGGTACGTGATCTTGACTCGCTCGCCAATCAGCGAATTCAGTGGTAACTCGTCGGCGCCGACCCGCAATCGATAGTCGACAGGCGCCGCTAGCGTCACCGCCATTTTGCGAAGTTGTCCGGCATCGCTCATTGTCTACTGCTCTGCTGCTCGATAAAGGATTGTCGCGACCTACACTCGTGCGTAGATCGGCCCGGCGTGAGAGAATAGCAGGCTATTTACCGTTGCGGGCGCAACCCCAATGAAACCTTCTGCTGGTCAATTTCGCGGTATCCCTATCGTCAAAAGTGGTAGCAAGTACCAGACCGATAATGGCTTCTCGGCCATCAAGAACGGCATCAAATCGCCGCGCGAGATCGTCGAGTCCGCTGCCGGTCCGAAACCGAAGTGGTTGCGGGCTAAATTCCCTGGCGGCAAGAAATTCTCGGCCGTAAAGAAAACGGTCGACGAGCATCGTTTGGCCACCGTCTGTTCCGAGTCGATGTGCCCAAATATCGGCGAGTGCTGGAACGCCGGCACGGCGACGATCATGGTGCTCGGTTCCGTGTGTACGCGTGCGTGCCGGTTCTGCGCCGTTGATACGGGCAATCCCAATGGGTGGACCGATCCAGAAGAGCCCGCCAACACGGCGCGTGCTGTCGAATTGATGGACCTCAAATACGTCGTGCTGACATCGGTCGATCGCGATGATTTGCCTGATGGCGGGGCTAGCCATTACGCGGCGTGCATTCGCGCGATCAAGTCCAGTCGACCACAAACCGCTGTCGAAGCATTGACGCCGGATTTTTCCGGCGATCACGAAGCCGTAAAGTTACTGCTCGATGCTGGCTTGGAAGTCTTCGCGCAAAACGTTGAAACCGTTCGTCGGCTCACGCATCCCGTGCGCGACCCGCGGGCTTCATACGAACAGACGCTGGCCGTGCTTGCCAATGCCAAAGCCTATCGACCCAAGGTGCTAACGAAGACGTCACTGATGTTAGGACTTGGCGAGACGGAGGCCGAAATTGACGAAGCGCTCGATGATCTGGCCGCCGCAAATGTTGACATTGTCACCTTCGGGCAATACCTGCGGCCGACACCCGCCCATTTGCCGGTCGATCGCTACGTGACGCCGGATGAATTCGCCCTGTGGCGGGAACGCGGTCTGGAGCGCGGGTTTGTCGAAGTTGTTTCGGGCCCGTTGGTGCGCTCAAGCTACCGCGCCGAACGTGTTCTCGAACGCAACAACGTCGGCGTCGAGTAAGGTCTCGCATGGCATTCGTTTATGACTACGGCTTGTTCTTAGCCAAGACGGTTACCTTTGTCGTTGCCTTCGGCGCAATCGCCGCGATCATCGTTGCTGCATCGCGGCGTGGTGAGCGCGACGAGACGCTGGAGGTCGAGGACCTCAACCGGCGCTTCCGACAGTTGGGCGACGCGCTAACCGGTGCTGTCAGCGACAAGAAAACGGCAAAAGAACTCGAAAAGCGTCGCAAGCAGGAGGCCAAAGACGCGGACAAATCGGTCAGCCATCGGCCGCGAACGTTTGTCATCGACTTCAAAGGCGATCTTCGTGCCAGCGCGACCGATGCGCTACGTCAGGAGGTCTCGGCCGTTATCGCGACAGCAAACGACGGCGATGACGTTGTTGTTCGCTTAGAGAACCCTGGCGGCGCCGTTCATGAGCACGGTCTTGCCGCCTCGCAGCTGCAGCGTTTGCGTCGCGCTGAGATTGAGTTAACGGTGGTTGTTGACAAGGTAGCGGCCAGTGGCGGTTATTTGATGGCTTGCGTCGCGAATCAGATTGTTGCTGCTCCGTTTGCCATCATAGGATCGATCGGCGTCCTGGCGCAGCTCCCGAATTTTCATCGCTTACTCGATAAGCACGGCATCGATTTCGAGGAGATCACGGCGGGTAAGCACAAGCGTACCGTCACGATGTTCGGTCGCAATACAGAGGAGGATCGCGCCCAGTTGCGCGAAGAACTCGAAGACATTCATGTCTTGTTTAAAGCGATGGTGGCTGAGTACCGGCCCGACCTTGACATCGATGCTGTGGCAACGGGCGAATACTGGTATGGGAGCTGCGCTATTGATCGAAATCTGGTCGACTCATTATCGACCAGCGACGAATTGCTGCGAGCCAAGTCCGCCGACAAGGATCTGTATCGCGTCACATGGAAAGTTAAGCAGCCGCTAGGACGCAAACTGCTGCAAGCGGCTGATGGTTTCCTGGGGCGTTGGGTTTAGTTCAGAGCGCTGAACTTGAACAGCAGGCCCACTAAAGCGCCGCCCAGCAACACGATGTTCACACCGAAACCCAGCATGAATCCGGGCGCTCGGTTTCGGCCCCGTGAATATTGGCGCTGGTACAGGATCCGCCCAACGAGATAGACAACGCCTAGTCCCGCCGCGATCTCGGTTTGAACGTAATGGGCAAACAGATACAACCCGGGTATGAAAAGCACCAGTTGCTCAACGGAATTCTGTTGAATTCTAAGGGCCCGCTCAAACTCCGGTGGCCCGCTGACGGCCGGCGCTGGCACCTGCCAGGTGTGGCGCGCTCGCCCGACGCCGATCATGACCAGCACGTAATTCGCCAGGTTGACAATGGCGACGATCGCAACAAATTTCATACGGGGTCTCAGGCCCTTATACCGCGCTGAGTCTAGCGTACGGCTGGAGCCGACGGAACTTCGCGCATTGCAGAGCGGTCAGACTTTTAGTTACCGTCTCATTTTTATCACAGTCGCTACAGACCGGATTACCGCCGCTATGCGCAAACAAACGCTTCTTGCCTTCGCCGTCATGTTCGCCGTACTGGTTACGACAGCTTGTGCAACCTCACCGACAGGCCGACCGCAGCTGCTGATCGGGTCGAAACGCGAGCTGGAGGAGGCGGGACGCCGCGACTTTATTGAGTTCAAGAAAAATGCGCCGTTGAGCGGACACGGACCGACGATCGAGTACGTTACCTGCGTGACTAACCACGTTCTTGACCAATTGCCGGACGAAGAATTTGACTCTCGGGATTGGGAACTGGTGATCGCCGATGTCCCCCAAACCAACGCTTTCGTTGTGCCCGGCGGGCGAATCGTCGTCTTCACCGGCATTTTATCGGCGGCACGCAATCAGCATCAGCTGGCGGCGGTGTTGGGTCACGAGGTAGCGCACGAGATCGCGTTGCACGGGCTCGAGCGTAAGTCGAACCAGACAGTGGCCAGCTACGGTATCCAAGTTTTGGGATCGGCCGTCGGCGGCGGCACGAGTTACAACGCCAAGCGTGCCTCTTTTGAGGCCTTCGGTTTGCTGGCGCAGTACGGTTTCCAGCTGCCGTTTAGTCGCAAACACGAGTCTGAAGCAGACATCGTTGGGCTTCGCTACATGGCGATGGCCGGTTTCGATCCACGCGAGTCGGTGCCATTATGGAAAAACATGGCATCGGGAAATCAGGAGCTGCCACCCGAGCTCCTCATGACTCACCCGGCACCCGAAACGCGAATACGACAACTCGTCGAAGAATTGGAATTTGCCTTGCCTTTGTACAACGATGCCCGGGCGCGCGGGGCCGATCCGCAGTGTGAGCCACCGGGTTTCTATAGCGATTCGGAAGACGCCAACGGCGACCAACCGCCTGAACCGGAAGTGACAGCTGATGCGCAATCCTCGGCCAAAGAGACGCTAAACGCCGCACTTTGATCGCTGGGTCCGGTGGGTGATCGACAGCGTGGGGGTATACGCTCCTTGCGACTGGCGCCAGCATGGCGCGCCTAACAACTCTGAGGAATAGCAGCGGCGATGAGACGCCTAACGATAGCGATCGCCTTCCTGACATTGGGCGTTACCATGGCTTGTACCGTCGTTTCTCCAGGCGATACTGCCGCACC
This sequence comes from Pseudomonadota bacterium, assembly GCA_038749025.1. GTDB lineage: Bacteria > Pseudomonadota > Gammaproteobacteria > Steroidobacterales > Woeseiaceae > JBCAXA01. The sequence continues at coordinate 80,929 of JBCDIL010000002.1, forward strand.
GTCCAGCGATTTAGTCACCGGGCTCGATCCGACCGGTTACGACCCCTCCATCAGACCACAAGACAACCTGTTCCAGTTCGTCAATGGGCGTTGGTTAACGACGACTGACATTCCCGACGACAAGTCGAACTACGGCTCGTTTTCAATGCTCGCTGATCAGTCTGACGAGCGGCTGCGCGCGATTATCGTCGACGCTGCCGAGAGTACGGAGCTGGCAGGCTCCGAGCGGCGCAAGATCGGCGACTTTTATCGCGCCTTTATGGATGTTGAACGAATCGACAGGCTAGGTGTCGAGCCGCTTTCCGAGGAACTTGCACGCATCGACAACATCCGAAGTCGCCGTGATTTAGCCGATTACCTCGGGCGCGCGGCGCGGCTGCCCACCGTAACGCCCATTCGGTTTTGGGTCGGGCAAGACTATCGGAACCCGGCGGAGTACATCGTCAACCTGACGCAGTCCGGACTTGGGTTGCCCGATCGCGATTACTACTTAACGAACAACGCCGCCGCGCAAGCGACTCGAGACGACTACCTCGCTTACTTGGACCGGTTGCTCACACTGGCTGGTCGCGGCGCGGACGCACGGCGTTTGCGCGAAGTGTTGTATTTCGAAACGGAGCTCGCTCGTGCTCAGTGGTCGCGTACAGATTCGCGTGATCGCGACAAGACGTACAACAAAGCGACAACGGCCGAAATGGCCGCTCTACTGGTTGGCTTGGACATAACGACGTTGACGCAAGCGGCGGGCTTCGATGAGCAGACCGCATTCAATATTCGCCAACCCAGTTATTTCGAGCGGTTCTCCAAGATCGCGACAGCAACGTCGTTGGACGTGTGGAAAACGTACTTGAGCCTGCGCTTACTCAATGAGGCGGCACCGTACCTGTCGTCGCCGTTCGCCGATGCCCATTTCGACTTCAACCGACGGCGGCTAAAAGGCGTGCAGGTAGCGCAGCCACGCTGGAAGCGCGCTGTACAAGCCGTCGATACGTTCATCGGCCTAATGGTTGGTCGGCTGTACGTTGAGCGCTACTTCCAACCGGAAGCGAAAGTGCGGATGGATGAGTTGGTAACGAACCTGTTAACCACATTCGAGCAAGGCATCGATGATCTCGCTTGGATGAGTCCTGCCACCAAACAGGAGGCTCGCGAGAAGCTGGCACGATTTACTGTCAAGATTGGCTACCCCGACGTTTGGCCGGACTACAGTGACTTGCACATTAGCACCGACACTTTATTCGGTAATGTGGCGGCGGCAGTCCGGTTCGAGGCCGACCGACAATTCGCCAAACTCGGTGGTCCGGTCGATCGGGATGAGTGGTTTATGTCGCCGCAAACGGTAAACGCGTATTACAGCCCATCGATGAACGAGATCGTTTTTCCAGCGGCTATCTTGCAGCCACCGTTTTTTGATCTACGCGCTGATGACGCCGTGAACTACGGAGCGATCGGTGCGGTTATTGGCCACGAAATTAGCCACGGCTTCGATGATCAAGGTCGCAAGACAGACGGTACCGGACTCTTGCGTAACTGGTGGACAGAAAGCGACAACGCCGAGTTTTCGAAACGCGCCGACGGCCTCGTTGAGCAATACAGTCAATTCGAACCGCTGCCAGGCAAGTTCGTCAACGGTCGCTTCACGCTCGGTGAGAACATTGGTGACTTGTCCGGTGTTAGCGTTGCTTACAAAGCCTACCAACAGTCCTTGAAGGGTGAACCGGGTCCGGTCATCGATGGTTACACGGCTGCGCAGCGGTTTTTCATGGGCTATGCCCAGGTGTGGCGCCGCAAGTACCGCGACGATGAGTTGGAGCGCCGTTTGCTCGTCGACCCGCATTCGCCAGCTGAGTATCGAGTAAACGGTGTCGTCCGCAATATCGATGCTTTTTACGACGCTTACGGCGTCGACGCCGACGATGAAATGTACTTGCCGCCGGAAGAGCGCGTGCGTATCTGGTAACGTTCCATCGTGATGTTGATTCGCTCTTACCTTCTTGCCGGATTCAGTGTGGTGCTCGCCAGTGCCTGTGTAGCGCACCGTCCCTTGTCGCTTACCGACGCCGAGCCTGACACGCCACCGGCGGCGTCCTCCGACGCCCTTGCGCCCGCCCCGATTGCGTTGGTGACGTCGGCGCCGAGTGAGCCTGTCGTCTCGGCGTGGCAACGCTACCTCGCTAAGACCGAGGCGGTCGAGCGCGGACGCGTCCGCGAGTTTACGCTGGCATCGCCCCAGCAAACGGTTGTCGGCGAGTTAACCGTCCTGCGCGCGAACGCCGAGAACACGTTTTCGGACATCGCACGTCGTTTCGGGCTCGGCTACGACGAGCTGGCAACAGCCAATCCAGGCGTTGATCCCTGGTTGCCTGGCGCCAACACGCCGATTCTGTTGCCGACCCGGTTGGTCCTACCCGACGTTAAACGGGAAGGTATCGTTCTCAACATCGCGGCGAAACGCCTGTTTTATTTTTTGCCCCCGGCAGCGTCTGGAGAACAGCGCGTTATTACATACCCCATCGGTATCGGCCGAGTGGGCTGGGCGACACCGCTGGGCAATGCAGCCGTTATCGCCAAAGCGGAGAATCCTACGTGGTACGTTCCTCAATCGGTGCGGGCGGAGCACCGTGAGATGGGCGATCCACTGCCAGCCATTGTGCCCCCAGGGCCCGACAACCCGCTCGGTCACCGAGTGCTTAAGCTCGACATGGATGGCTACCTGATTCACGGCACGAACCAACCGTACGGCGTCGGTATGCGGGTCAGCCACGGCTGTGTTCGTTTGTACCCAGAAGATATCGAAGCGCTTTATCAAATGGCAGGTCTCGGAACCGCGGTGCAAATCGTCAATCAGCCGGTACTGGCCGGTTGGCAGGGCGAGACGTTGGTCGTGCAAGCCTATCCGCGCCTCGAGGACGACGACCGCGATCATTCCGCGATCGCTGGGTCATTGCGTACAGCCTTGGCGAGTGTTGCTTCACCGGGTGTTCGCAGTGACCTCAGCACCCGCGCCAACGCCGTTGTCAAAGAAGCCAGCGGCCTTGCGACCAGTGTGATTGCAACCCCAGAGTCGGGGGTCGAGTGGCCGGTAGTTGTCCGTAACGATGTCATTGTTGACAACCCATTGAGCGACGACGAACTCGCCGAATTGATGGCCCTCGCAGACGAGGCTGCGAGCACGACGACAAATCGAGGAGAATGAGCTCGATGAGTGTTCAACGGTGTTGGCCATTATTGGTCGTTGGGCTGTTTATCGGTATCAGCAGCGCTAGCGCTGATGTGCATTCATTCGCGAACACGGACGTCTATCGCCAGCAGCACCTGCATCTCGACGTCAACATCGATTTCGATGCCTCTATCCTGGTGGGGTTCGTCGACATCGAATTCGAACGTCAGGGGCGCGCGCGGCCGGCGCTCATCCTTGATACACGCGATCTAGTCATTCGCTCCGTTGAGGTCAAGAGTAAACAACAGTGGCGGCGCGTGCCGTTCGTCCTGGGTCCGGACGATGCGAATCTCGGCCGCGCCTTGTCGATCGATTTGCCGTCGCGAACTCCGCGCCGTTTTATCTTACGTGTCGGCTATGAGACGCGGCCTGAGGCGAGCGGCTTGCAGTGGTTAACGCCGCCGCAAACTGCCGGCGGCGAGCAGCCGTTTCTGTTTTCGCAATCGCAGGCGATCCACGCCCGCAGTTGGGTACCGTTGCAAGATACGCCGGCGGTACGTTTTACGTTTACCGCAGCGGTACGAACGCCGCCGGCATTGCGGGCCGTTATGGGGGCGAGTACCACAGCGGCGGATCCTGACGCGGGCCGCTACGAATTCGATATGCCACAACCGATCCCGTCATACTTGATGGCGATCGCGGCGGGCGAGCTCGAGTTTCAAGCGATTGGCGATCGAACTGGCGTCTACGCCGAGCCTAGCGTGCTAAAGGCGGCAGCCTTTGAGTTTGCCGATACCGAGCGGATGCTCGAGATCAGTGAGTCTTTGTTCGGCCCGTACCGATGGGGACGCTATGACTTGCTGATCCTGCCGCCGTCGTTCCCTTTCGGCGGGATGGAGAATCCGCGTCTATCGTTCATTACGCCGACCGTGTTGGCAGGCGACCGAAGTTTGGTTTCGCTGATCGCGCATGAGTTGGCCCACAGCTGGTCAGGTAACCTCGTCACGAACTCGAGTTGGCGCGACCTGTGGTTGAACGAGGGCTTCACCGTGTTCCTCGAAGCGCGGATTATGGAGGCTTTGTACGGTGCAGACCGGCGTCAAATGGAAGAGCGCCTTGGCTACGAGGCATTGCTCGGCGATTTCGCGACACTGACACCGCCCATGCAGCACCTGGCGGTCGATCTGGCCGGTAAGGACCCGGATTTGGTCTTCTCAAGCGTGCCGTACGAAAAAGGTCGCCTCATGTTGGTTTGGCTCGAGCGCGCCTTTGGTCGCGAAAAGCTCAATACATTCTTGCAAACGTACTTCGATCACTTTGCGTTCAAGAGCATCGCGACGGAGGACTTTCTGGTTTATGCCGATACCAACTTGTTGGCCGACAGCTCGGCTGGCGTTAGTCGCAGCGATCTTGAGCGTTGGATATTCGAGCCTGGCTTGCCCGACGGCGCCGTTTTACCGTCAGCCGACATCTTCGAGCAAGTCGATGCGGCCCGTCGCGCATTTCTCGAGGGATCCGTCGCGGCTAACGCGATCGACACGGCTCAATGGTCGACGCAAGACTGGCTGTACTTTCTGAATAACTTACCGGACGTGCTCTCCAGCGAGCAGCTTAGCGCTCTGGACAGTGCGTTTGGTCTAACGGTCGCTGGCAATAACGAGATCGCACACAGTTGGTTACTTATTGCGATTCGTAACGACTATCAGCTGGCGTGGCCGCGTCTGGAAGACTATTTGTTATCTATTGGTCGCAATAAGCTCGTCAAACCGCTGTATGCCGCATTGATGCAATCCGAGCGTGGCAGTGAATTTGCGCGCGACGTTTTCGAGCGTGCTCGGCCGGGTTATCACCCGCTCACCGTGACGGTGAACGAGCGTATCGTTTACCCGCAAGGGCGGTAGAGGCTCACGTGCGCGATTGGTTAAAGGTGATGCTCGACGAAGTTGAGCGTAAGCAACGCGAGGCAGACGAGCAGCCGTCCGCTAACGGCAGCGAGGCGCCGACGCCGGACCCACCGAAGGACACAGACACTCAAGAGACCAAGTAGGTGAGTTCACTCGGCACGGCCGTCGTACGTTGACCATAAACCGGCGGTGCGGGAAAGCGTGGATCGAACGTATTCCAAAACAGCGTTGGCCCCTCCGCTGTGCTTGACGTGGCGAGCACGGCTGCGAATGCTTTTGCGCTGTATGTATTTTCCAATTCTAGGCCCGCAAGGTTCGCTGCCTGTTGCCGCGCGTCTTCGCTCGCCTCGGTTGCTCGCGCGTAGCCAGCCCCAAATTGCTCATCGTCGATCGTCACACGCTCCTGCCAGCCGCTGAGATCGATGGTCGGATCAAGTTGCTGCATCTCGGCTGCCCAGCGGTTGCCGGCAGCCAACAGTCGCGACTTGTTCGCGATATCGTCGCTTACGACACGCACCGCGTGGACTCGGGTTGGTAGAGCACAAAGATGCAGTCCCATCGCGAGACCGATGACCGATCCCATCGTTCCCAATGGCATAACAATGCGACTTGGTGTCGGCAGTTGATTGGTAGCAATCTGTTCGCTCAATTCGGCGCCGGCGGCCACAAAACCCAGTGCCCCGAGCCATGACGAACCGCCCATCGGAATAACAGCGGCACGACCGTCGAGCGCGCGCAGCGTTTCGCGAACGGCGGCGTCGCGCTGCGTCCCCTGTCCGGCGTAGACGAGTTTTGTTCTAAGCTGGACGTGGCAGGCTAGCGTTTTCGCGACGCGCTCTGTTGCGGTTTGGCGTGATAGGAACGCGACCGGCCGAAAGCCAAGTCCACGGGCGTGTACGGCAGTGGCGAGAGCGTGATTGGAGCCAGCAGCGCCGAATGTTGCGACATATCGGCAGTCCCGTGCGCTGGCGTCAGCGAGCAAATACTCCAGTTTGCGAAGTTTGTTGCCGGCATAACGATCGTGGGCGCGTTCGTCGTGCTTGACGAATAGTTGGCCATGCTCGGTGTCCACGGTCGACACCGGTGTTGGGTAGTTGCCGAGGCCTACTCGAGGTACCGCACGGGCCAGTCGTCGACTGACTCGAAATAGATAGCCGTATCCGTGCATTGCTAAGCCCAGGGCCGATTCGAGTCATAACGGTAGCACGGTATTTGTTGTCTTTTTTTAATAAGACACGCTAGACTAATGCCACATCCAATTGTTTTGTCTAGGTATTCGATTGGCAGCGATATCCCACGCTGGCATCACCGTAACGGAACTCGGCGGCAGCGAGTCGCCGATTGCGTTTTGCCGCCAACCGGTCGTCGCGATGCTGGGGCGGACCCAAACTGGCCCGGTCAACGACCCCGTAACGGTTACCTCGCTACAGCAGTTCGCCCGAGTTTTCGGTGGTGACTGGCCGGACTCATGGCTACCCGATGCCGTCCGGCAGTTTTTTGCAGCCGGCGGCAGCCAGCTCGTTATCGTTCGCATTACGAATCGCGCACGCGCTGCCGAGGTAACGCTTCCCGCTGCCTACGGCGGCTTGACGTTGCGTTCGCGTTACCCTGGCAGTGACGAAACGCTACGGGCCGATATCGACGCGCCGCACGGCGGCCACGTTTTCCATTTGACCCTGCAACGTGCGGTCGGCGGTCGTATTGTTGATCAGGAGTTCTACCGCGATCTGTCGCTCGATGAGACCGATGAGAACTTCGTTACCGCAGAGCTCGCGACTTCTTCGTTGGCCGAGGTCGGCACCCGCGCAGCCGCCGACGGCAACGCGACCATAAAACCTGCCACCGGGCGCATTGTTGTCGTTAGCCAACCAGGCACCGACGGGGCGGCGTTAACCGATTACGATTTGATTGGCACGCCAACCGAAGCCACCGGCTTGTTTTCACTAGACCCATTGCCGCAGCTCGATTTTGTTTACGCGCCGCCGAGTCGTTATGTGGACGACAATCGGGCCGTGTTTCGTGCGGCGGCGGCGAAGTACACCGAACAGCGTCGCGCGTTGCTGGTTATAGATCCGGCGCCACGTACGCGACAACCACAGATCGACCGCCCGAACGGGCGACTGCCCCTCATTCAATATTGGCCACCGGTGGTTGAGCGTCGCGACCGAGCCCAACGTGTTCCGATAGGCGGCGCGATTCTTGGCGCGCTCGTTCGGTTTCAGCGTGAAGGCTATGGTGACTTCGGTTTTCACGCCGACGAGACCCGTATCGGACGTCGTTACGTGCCCGACCCACGGGCGTCGATGCGCTCGCTGCCGGTGCTGGCCGATGCGGGCGTGTTTGTCCTGGCGCCACGCCGCGACCAGACCCTCGGCGTGCATCCGGCGAATTTGTACGTGCCGGAGATAGAACGCCGCTGTTCGATGCATTCATTGCGGCTTCTGCTACTCATTGAACGAGCGATTAGCGAATCAACCCGTTGGATCGTGCTACGCCATGCCGAACCGGCCGCCTGGCTTGAACTCGCGACGCAGGTCAGCGCGTTTCTCGCGCGCCTGGAGCGCGCGGGCTTGATTGTTGAGCCCTACCGCGTTCGCTGCGATGCCCATACGAATGTTGCCAGCAGACTCGAGCCTGGAACCGTCAGCTTCCTGGTTCGCGTACAGCCGCGCCAGTTCAATGAAGCGATTACGCTCGCCGTGACACAGACGCCCGATGGCACACGAATGACTCGCGCGGCCTTTTCTGATGCCTAATAAACCGACATCAGTGGTGAGATTTCTACCACGCCGGTCGCACAAAGACAGCGATTACGCAAACCGACTCGATGAGCAAGGGGAGACGATGGAGCCAACTCGACAACCACGACCTGAGATCGATCGGACGATGTTACTGGTCGGCGTCGTCTACGCATGCGTGCTACTGGCGTTCGTTGTTCGCGCCGCGGCGACGTTGCCGTAGTCCGATGAGCATTGTTAAAGCAAGCTGGCAAGGTGCCGTGATCGCGTCAAGCGATGCGACCGTCGTCGTTGAAGGGAATCATTATTTTCCTGCGGACGCCGTCGATTCCGCGTTCTTAGAGCCGAGCTCACACACGTCCGTTTGCGGCTGGAAAGGTACAGCGAACTACTACGATATTGTCGTCGACGGCCAACGCAATGCAAACGCGGCCTGGTACTACGCGAACCCGAAGTCCGCCGCTGACAATATTCGCAACTACGTGGCGTTTTGGAAGGGCGTTGCCGTCGGCTAGAGCCGAAGTTCCATATGGATGTCGCAGCGCGTGTAGTCGGAAGCTTCGGCTGCGATTTCCGCGAAGCCTAACGATCGGTACAAGCCCAACGCAGCGTCCAAACGACGGTTACTTTCCAAAACGATTCTGGAAGCTCGCATCTCGCGAGCACTTTTCACCGCCGCCTCGCCGAGTGCACGACCGACGCCCGCGCCTTGGTGGAGCTCAGCGACCGCCATTTTGGCAAGCTCGAGCGTCGCTGAGTCTTTTCTCAATAATGCGCACGTGCCCACGGTTTTGTGGTCGATTTCTGCGATTAGGATTCGGCCGCCCGGTGCAAGAATGTTGGTCTCGGGGTCATCGAGCACGGTTCTATCGGCAGCCTCGACCGTGAAGTACTTCTCGATCCACTCGTAGTTTAATGCACTGAAAGCTCGTCGATGTTTGGCGTCGAAGTCGACGATCGTGACGGTTGTGTCATGGCTATGCGTGGTCATAGTCTCGGTTGTCTCAATTAAAGCGCACCGCTACATTCAGTGACTAACATTCGGGCTATCTCGGCAATTATGCAAATCATATCGGAAGAGCAGAGTTTTGGCGGCACCCAAGGTGTCTATGAACACGCGTCAGACGCTTGTCGGTGTTCAATGCGGTTCGGACTGTATCGCCCACCCACCGTCACACCCGCTACGCCAGTCGTGTTTTGGCTATCCGGACTCACCTGCACCGAGCAGAACTTTATTACCAAAGCGGGTGCCCAGCGCCTGGCTGCTGAGCTTGGTGTTGCGATCGTCGCGCCGGACACCAGCCCGCGCGGCGACGACGTACCCACCGATCCGGACGGCGGGTGGGACTTTGGCCATGGTGCCGGCTTCTACGTCGATGCGACCGAAGCGCCTTGGTCGACTCATTACCGAATGGGCAGCTATATCAGTGATGAGCTGCCGACGCTTATTGCCGCCGAGTTCGGCCTCGATACCCGCCGCGTTGGCATCTGCGGTCATTCAATGGGCGGTCACGGTGCGTTGATTACCCATTTTCGCTGTGCAACACGGTTTGTCAGCGTCTCTGCGTTTGCGCCGATCGTAGCTCCGACGACGGTACCTTGGGGCCAGAAGGCGCTTGCCTACTTATTGGGCGAGAATGAAAACACCTGGGCTGGCTTCGATGCGACTGCCTTGGTCGCGACATCCCCGACGGCGGCCCACATTCTGATCGACCAAGGGTCGGCCGACCCGTTCCTCGATGACCAACTGCAGCCGCAGCGCTTCATTGATGCGTGTCGACGTGTCAACCAACCGTTAACGCTGCGCATGCGAGACGGTTACACGCATAGCTATTACTTCGTGGCGAGCTTTATCGACGAACACCTACGCCACCATGTTGATGCCTTAACGGCTTTCGCTGACGGAGCGTAGATCATGGCGCGAATTCTCTCTTTGTTAATGCTATCCGTCTTGGCGCTCGGCGCGTGCTACGCGCAAGCGACTCTGGACCCGGTGACCGAAAAAGCCATCGAAGAGGCGTGCCTGCAACTGATCGACGATTACGTGATCGCTCGCGACCGCTACGACCCGGACGGCTACGCCGCGGTTTTTGCGGACGACGGCGAGATGATCCTACCTAGTGCGAGATTTAAAGGGCATGACGAGATCGCCGCGAGAATTCGTGAGGCGCGTGGCAAACGTCGCTCACAACACCTGATTACGACACGGCACGTGACCGTACTCGACCGGAACACGGCAACCGGGATCGTCTACGCGATGGTGTTCGAGGAGCCGGTAGGCGATGTAAGCGCAGACCAAGCGCTGGCAACCGATGGTCCTCTCGCAATTGGCTTTTACATCGATGAGTATCGGCTCACAGAGCGCGGTTGGAAGATTCAAACACGGGAATTTCGCCCGCAATTCGTATGGGAAAAATCATGAGCGCACCGGTCCTTTATTGCTTTCCGATCGTCACTTTCAATGCTTCAAAGGTGCTACTCGCGGCTGAGGAGTCCGGCGTCGACTATCAGCTCGTTTTGCTAGACCCCGCCAGTGCCGAACACAAGTCCGATGCTCACCGACAACGGCATCCGCTTGGCAAAATTCCGGCTTTGGAACATGACGGTGTCGCGGTCTTCGAAAGTTTGGCGATTGCTCGTTACTTCGATGCTTTAGCTGGCCATCCGCTGATGGCCGGTACGGCTCTGGGCGATGCGCGAATTAATCAATGGGCGGATTTTGCTGTCAACCACGTCGGCCGTGCTGTGGGTACGCTGTACATGGAGCAGTACCTGAAGCCTGCGTTTCGCCGCCAGAGCGGCGATGATGAGGCAATCGCCAGTGCGATGGCACAGCTGTCGCGAGAACTACCCGTTATGGACGATGCCTTGAAGCACCAGCCGTATTTCGGCGGCGAAAAGTATTCGCTGGCCGACGTGGTGGTCTTGGCTTACTTGCTGCACGAGGACAATCTCAGCATCGACTTATCTCCGTTTGGAGCGTTGGCACGGTGGTTTGCCGAAGCCTCGGAGAGGCCGGCAACAACGAGCGCACTCGGCCGTCTTGCTAGTAAAGTATCGGCATAAACGACGCGCCGATGACCCCGTGAGAACGCCTACGCGTATCGTCGTCTTGGATCGACTAACGATCGGTCCTGCCGTGCGTTTTCGTCGGCCCAGTTTCCCGCATGTGTGGATGGAATGGCCGGCCACAGAGCCGCATCATGTCGCTGCGCGACTGGCACGCGCCAACGTAGTCGTCACCAACAAGGTTCCACTCGATCGAACAACACTGTTCGATAGCGAGTCATTGCGCTTGGTTGCGGTTGCCGCCACCGGGTACGACGTCGTCGACGTTGAGGCGGCGCGCGAGCGCGGTATTGATGTTGTCAATGTAAGAGCTTATGCCAACGACTCCGTGCCGGAACACACGATGGCTTTGCTCTTGGCATTGGTTCGTCAATTGCCGACCTACAGGCAGTCCATTCAACAGGGTGCTTGGCAGGCTAGTGGGCAGTTTTGCTACTTCGATGCCCCGATTCGTACACTGTCAGGAAAGACGCTTGGACTGATCGGTTTCGGCTCATTGGCGCGCCGCGTCGCTGCACTTGCGCAGGCCTTTGGTATGCGTGTTCTCGTCACGACGCCGAGGCCGGAGCGGACGGAGAGTCGTGTCGATTTTGTCCCACTGTCCGCATTGCTCGCGCGCGCGGATGTCATCAGCTTGCACTGCCCACTGACGCCAGCTACCGAGCAGCTGATCGACCGATCCGCATTGGCATACATGAAACGCGGCGCAATCCTGTTGAACACAGCCCGCGGCGGATTGTTCGATGACGTTGCTGTAGCCGAGGCGATTCGCGATGGCAGGCTCGGTGGTCTTGGCGTCGATGTATTGTCCAGCGAACCGCCCGATAGGACTGACCCGCTGCTCGCGCTGGCGAACAGGCCTAACGTCATTGTGACGCCGCATATCGCTTGGGCTGCTGATGAGTCCATGCAGCGGCTCGCGGATCAATTAACCGACTTACTGGAGGCATGGCACGCCGGCCATCCACGCCAGCTAGTGAACTAGCGCCGGTTAACGATAAAAGACGTGAGCTCCGACCGTAACGGTGCGTTGGCGCGGTCGCCGCCACGGAACCGCTTGCTGATCGGCATGGAAGAACAGCGCACCCTTCGTATTGTCGCGGGGTTTGTTCCTTAGCCAGCGACGGACTTGCGACAGTATTTCGGTATAGCTCTCGGTATCGCTTGGCCGATCGCTTTTGCCATCGCACCACCACGAAAATTGGCACGGCGGCTGCTCGCCGCCGTCTTTAATGACGGCACAGACCGAGCCTGGAAATCGCGAATCGGCGACACGATTGAAAATGACCGATGCAATCGCTTGTTGGCCCTGTAACGATTCGCCACGAGCTTCAAAGTACAGCGCCGTCGCCAAGCATTGCTCGTCGTTGGCCATGGCAGCTGCATTGGCCGCAACCAGCGCCAAGACAGCCAAGCAACAGCCACGGCAAAGCACTAGTCGTGCTCTTCGTCGTCTTCGTCATCGTCGGGTATGGCGGCCCCGACAACTTTGCCGGTTGTTTTGACGGTCGCGCCGGCTACACCGACGGCACCTTTCGCAACGCCAGTTGTTACACCGATTGCTGTCGATACGCAGCCACTGGCGATGGTCGCTATAACGATAATAGCCAAGAGCTTGAAATTCTGCATAGCAAACACCTGCACTGGTCTCTGAATGAACTACGCTAGCGTTGTTGCACGACGATCACTGTGAGCTAGTCGGCAGTTTATCCCTGCTTGTGGAGTCGCCGATTGCTGAGCGGATTGTCGTTAAACTGCAGTTCTGCAAGCCGTGCGTACAACGGCGAGCGTTGTAGCAGCTCGTCGTGCGAACCGATGGCGTTGATCCGTCCTTGGTCAATCAAGACTATTTTGTCGGCCGTCATGATCGTCGCAAGTCGGTGGGCGATTATGAGCGTTGTCCGGCCACGCTTCAGTCGTTGCATCGCCTCTTGAATCAAGCGTTCACTAGCGGCATCCAGCGAGCTAGTCGCTTCATCGAGCAACAGTATCGGCGGGTTCTTTAAGAACGCGCGGGCGATCGCGATCCGTTGCCGTTGCCCACCCGATAGGCGTTGGCCGCGCTCACCGAGAAAGGTGTCGTAGCGTTGCGGGAGACGGTCGACAAACTCGTCGGCCGCCGCATCACGTGCCGCCGCTGCAACTGCTGCGTCGTCTGCCTCGGGCCGACCAAAACGAATATTCTCGCGGACATTCTCGGCGAACAACGCCGTATCTTGCGGTACGAAACCGATCGAACGGCGCAGCGCGAGTGGGTCGAGCGATGCAATATCGATTCCGTCGATTGAAATCTGTCCCGCTTGCGGATCAAAGAACCTGAGCAGCAATTGGAACGCAGTACTTTTACCTGCGCCGGACGGTCCAACAAACGCGACTGTCTCGCCAGCATGGATGCTCAACGAGAACGCATCGAGAGCGGGTGCTTCTGGTCGCGACGGATAGAAAAAGCGAACGTCGGCATAGTCGATACGCCCGCGGACCGGTTGCGGCAAAGGCTGCGGGTCATCCGGCGCTGCGATGGCGGGCTCCACGGCCAGCAACTGTGCGATTCTGTCCATCGCCCCGGCGGCGCGCATGATCTCGCCCCACAACTCCGACAACGAGGCGGCGGAGCCACCGACGAACATGCCGTAAAGCACGAATCGACTGAGTTCACCCGCCGTTAATGAGCCCTGCATGACAGCACGCGACCCCATCCATAACACGAAAGTCATTGCCCCGAAAATCAGTACAACGGCGAGTGCCGTCAGTAGCGCCCGCACCTGAATCCGTCGAACAGCAGCAACAAAGCTCGCGTCAATACGGTCGCTAAAACGCGCTTTTTGCGTGGCTTCGAGCGTAAACGCCTGCACCGTCTGAATCGCGTTAAGTGTTTCGTCCGCCAACGCGCTTGAGTCCGCGATTTTCTCTTGGGCGCTGCTCGACAGGTGCCGAATACGCCGACCAACTGCTATCAGAGGTACGATGATTACCGGAATCAACACCAACATATAGGCGGTGAGTGTCGGATTGGTGTACAGCATCATCGCGAGCGCACCAACAAGGGTTAGCGATGAGCGCAGTGCGATGGATAGCCCGGCGCCTGAGATGCTTTGTACCAACGTGGTATCGGTCGTCAGCCTGGACAGCACCTCGCCGGTTCGTGTTTCCTCGAAAAACTCGGCATCCATATCAATGATGCGCGCGTACACGGCATTGCGCATATCAGCGACGATGCGCTCGCCAAGCCAAATCACCAGATAAAAACGCAACGCAGCAAAAAGGCCGAACACCAAGGTGACGAGAAAGAAGCCGATGAAATAGCGATTGACGAGCGCCGCGTTGTCGGATCCGAAACCTTCGTCGATAACAAACTGGACGGCGATCGGCAGCGCCAGCATTGCGGCGGCTGCGACAATCAACACGACAATCGCGAAGGCCAGCCTTGCTCGATAAGGAGCGAGAAACGGCCATAAGGCCTTCAGCGGCTGTAGAGACTTGCCGCGTGGTCGGTCGTTCGTGCTATCAGCCACCGTTCAGTCGGTTAACGAAGTCGATAACAGCCTCGGTGATGCCGGGTGTCGACTCCGGCGATAAGATATCACCGGCGATGACATGCCCCCACGGGTCGGTCGCATCGGTAACGATATGGGTTGCGTTAAGCGGGTTTTGCAGTCGGCCCAGGGTCTTATCGGCAGCGGCGATATCGATTACCGTGTCGGTTTCGGAGCGAACCAACAGCGTCGGTGTGGTAACGCGCTCGAGCGGCGCCGCGTTGATCGCATCGACCAGCGCCATCATTTGCGCGGCTGCCGCGATGCCGTAGCTCACAGTCCAGTACCGTTTGTGGCCCTCATTGACCGGTTCAAACGATCGTGTTTCGCCACTTAGGGCTTTCGCCAGTGCCAGGCCCCAGGGCTTCGTTAACACGGTGGCGGAGCGATTTGCGAGACCAAAATTGGGCGACACGAGGATGAGTGCGGCAAGGTCGTCGATGTTGTCCTGCAAAGCCAGCCATGTCGCGAGCGTGGCCCCGGTCGAGACGCCAATGACGATGACCCGCTCCCCGATCCGTTGTCCGATTTCATAGGCGGCGTGCGTATCGTCCAACCAATCCGTTGCCAACGCGTCGGTTAATGCTTGGCCACTGCGCCCATGGCCGGCCAGGCGCGCGTAGTACACATTCGCACCCAGTTGCGCTGCGATTTGCTCTGACAACGGATGGGTTTCTTGGCGCGTCGCCGAAAAGCCGTGAATGTAGACCAGTGACCAAGGGGTCCGCACCGGTTCCGAGGGATTAGCCCACGCCAGTTTCTTTTCGGCACCAGGCGTTATGTCGTTAAAAACCGCTTCGGAATTTGCCAACCAACTGGCTAGTGCCGTTAAGTCGTCATCCGCCACATCAGGGACGGCCGTCGGCAGCGGCGAGTTGAGATCGAGGCTAACTCGGGGGCCTAGGCTGATTACGACACCCAGAAGGGCAATAACGCCCAGCAAAATGACTATACGCACGATGACTTTCCGGCAGACGGCTTTTCGTTGGCCGCGATCCGCGTAGGGTGCGCGAGGCCTCGCGGAAATTCAACGTCCGTGACTCAAATGCGTTCTGCGATTCGCTCAACGCTGCTTTTGTACTTACGACTCAATTTAAACTCACGACCGCAGTCGAGGCTGACGAAACACTCACCATTGCGGTGCGGTTTCAGTGCAATGACTCGGTCGCGGTTGACGATGGTCGAGCGATGGATACGGATAAATCGGTTGGGGTCGAGTTTCTCTTCCAGGTTTTTCATTGTGCCACGCAACACATGCGTTTTGCCGTTGGCATGTATACACATGTAATCGCGAGCTGCATCGATCCACTCAATATCTTGGACATCGACACAGGTCGTTTGACCGCCATCTCGAATCGCTAGGCGACTGGTATATCGCGGTCCAGATGGTTCGTCTTCCAAGGCTTCATCGAGCGACAACGGGTGGCCGCGCAAACCGGCAACGACTTCGAGTAGCCGATCTCGTTGATCGGTGACTTGCTGCGCGGACTGCGCAGATCGTACTTTGTCCAACGCATCGTGAAGCCGGTCATCGCCAATAGGTTTCAACAAGTAATCGATGGCGTTCGCTTCGAAGGCTTGTACAGCGAAATGGTCGAATGCTGTCACGAACACGACATGCGGTACGTCCGGGCCGACCAATTCGGCCATTACATCGAAGCCATCCATGCCGGGCATCTGGATATCGAGGAATAGCACGTCCGGATTCTCTTTATCGATCGCGGCTAGGGCCTCACGACCGTTGCGGCAGCTGGCGACGATGTCGACATCGTCATGCTCAGCCAAGCGAATTTCTAAGCCGCGCCGGGCTAGTAACTCGTCGTCTACAATCACTGCGCGTAGTGTCATCAGCGTACCTCGAATGGCATGTTGATCGTTGCGATCAGGCCGCGTGGGTGATTCGCACCCAGTGTTAGCGCCTGATTGTCGCCGTACAATTGCAACAGTCTTTCGCGAATGTTGCGTAGCCCCACGCCCGACGAACCTTGTCGACGGTCGCCTGTGAGCGCCATACCGGGCCCCGTGTCGGCAACCGAGATCGCCAAGGCGCCAGCATGTACTCGGGCCGTAATCCGAATTGCGCCGCCATCCTCCGCCGGTGCTATCGCGTATTTGATCGCGTTTTCGACTAAAGGTTGCAAAATCAAGCTCGGGACAAGCGCGTCGAGTGCCCCCGTCTCGACTTCTCGTTCCAACACCAGCCGGTCTTGGAATCGCACTTTCTCGATATCGAGGTACAAATCGATCGACTCCAGCTCCTTTCGCAGCGACACGCGGCTATTCGGATCGTTGTCTAGCGTGTAGCGCAAAAAGTCGCTCAGTCGCGTGACAGTCGTGTTGGCGGTCTCGTTTGACCGCTCCAGTATTAGCGTTGAGATGGCGTTCAGTGTGTTAAACAAAAAATGTGGATTCAGTTGATAACGCAGCATTTTCAGTTGCGCTTGGTGGGCGGCTGCCGTAGCCGCCAAGGTTTGGCGCATCTGGTCTTGATAGTGCTGGTAGTACTTGATTCCGTAGTAAAGCGCTGACCAACAGGCGAGCAGCCAAAAAGATGACAGCACACCATAGGTGTATTCAAGCCAGCTTTCGGGTTGCCAGTCTGTGTACTCCCACTGAATAAACAGAACGTTAATCCAGATGCGCCAGGCCAACGCAATAGCGAAACAGACGGTGAGACTGCCGATCAAGCGTAGAGCGGGCGGCTTATCCCATAGCGCGCGATAGACATAGCGTAGAACGAGCGACAGGAGGAAGCCGATTAATCCAGCGAGGACGATCAGGTCGAACCAGCTGCGCTTCTCGCCAACGAACATGCTGATTGAGTTGGCGGCGATATAGCCGCCCCAACCGCATAATTGCAGGAACCAAAACAGCCGTCGGCTATCGGCAAGTAAAGACGCGACGGTCATGCGAAGTTCGCTCACAGTCCAACCGGATGGAGTGTAGCAATCGCGTCGTCGCCAGCGATGGCGTTCGTAGCAGTATCGAAACGTCTGGTCGCAACTAGCTGTGGCGAGCAACGCTAATGCTGTCTACCGCCTGGCACACTGGCATCAGTTCAATCCGATTGACGTTAACGTGGGCCGGTTGCGCGACTACCCAGGCCACAGCGGCAGCGATATCGGCCGGCAACAGCGGCTCTGTACCGGCATAAACACTGGCGGCTTCATCGTCATCACCGTGGAAACGAACATTCGAGAACTCACTGCCACCGACGAGTCCAGGCTCGATTAGTGTAGAACGGATGGCCGTACCCAATAAGTCGGCGCGTAAGTTCGCCGTAAACTGTGCGACAAACGCTTTGCTGGCGCCGTAGACATTCGAACCACGGTAAGCGTAGCGCCCCGCGGTCGATCCCATATTTATGACGTGACCGGCGCCGCGTTCCAGCATTCTCGGCAGGACCTGCCGCGTTAACCAGACCAACGCGCGGCAATTGACGTCTATCATCGTGTCCCAATCGTCGATGGCGGCCGCGGCGCTGCTGTCGAGTCCGAGGGCGAGACCGGCATTGTTCACCAGTATATCGATATCAGCAAAATCTGGCGGTAGCGTCGCGAGCGCTTGCGTGACTTGACCTCGATCGGTGATATCGGCGGCGACCGTGTGCAACCGATCGGACTGGGCGGCCGCGGCTAAGTCCGCGAGATGTTGTTCGCGCCGAGCCAAGGCGATGACCCGGTGCCCGTCCGCATGCAGCCGCTCAGCAATGGCCAGACCGATGCCGCTGGATGCCCCTGTCACTAGTGTTGTTGGACGAGAGTCTGTCGGATTCCTCAAGGTTTACTCCTGGTTGTCGCCACAGTGCTTACCGGCATTCGTAACGATAACCAAATCGCAGGATTCGCGCATGCAAGCGGCGACGGTTGATTACCGCAAACAAAGCCCAGCGAGGAGGGTTGTGCTGTTGGCCGGCTCGGCCGAGCGTGCCCGCCGTCTCGCCGCTTTACTGAGTTTCGACACGGAGTTCGCCACACGTATCGATGCGGTCACAAACATTGCCGCTGTCCATGCGGTCGTGTTCGCGCCCGATAACGTCGATGGCACGTGTGCCAGTGCGGCCCAGCGCTTGCGCCAGGCGAACCCGCAGTGTTTGCGGATATTGATTTACGTCGATCCCATCAGTCTGACGGCGCGCGCGTGCGACTTTATGCATCAAGTGCTGTCGCGCGAGCGGGCTATCGATGAGCTCGATCAACGCCTGCAACGCTGCTTTCAACTGCGTGATCTGTTCGCGCGGGCGGGGCACACCGATGATCTGACGGGCCTTGAGGCATTGCCGTCGCTACCGGCCGTGTACAACGAGTTCATACGGGTCAGCAACAGTGAGGTCATCGACTTCGCCGATATCGCTGCCGTGATTCAAAATGATCTGGCGTTGACGGCGCGCATCGTCGGGCTGGCCAATTCGGCCGCCTTCGCGGTTGGTGCGCCAATAACAACCATTGAGCGGGCCGTCGGACAACTGGGTCTGTGCATGGTCTCGGCGCTGGTCACGGCCACGTGTTTGTTCTCGACGTTGACCGATGCTCGCGAAGCCGAGCAGTTGGAGTCGGTATGGGCGCATTCGGATAAGGTGGCAAAGCTTGCCATCGAGCTTGCCGATGCGGAAGGGTTCGATGACGAGGCAGATCGGGCTGAGATCATGCAGGCTGGCCTGCTGCACGACATTGGCCAGGTCGTTGTCATGACACAGTTGCCTGACGTTTACCGTCAGCTGCAGCAGCGTTCGTCGGCGGATTTCGGTGAGCGACTTGAGATCGAACGGCGCGAGCTTGGTGCAACCCACGCGGACATTGGCGCTTGTTTGCTGGCGTACTGGGGCATTAGTGCCCGGTCAATCGATGCTGTTGCATGCCACCACAACCCGGGCGCCGCTGCTGCCAGCGACGACATCGTGGCCACGAGTGTCCTGGCGGCAAATACTTTGCTCGCCACCGACGGTGCACTCGACAGCGGCGCGACGTTGACCGATACGGCGGTCGCTTATGCACTCGCCGGTGATTTCGGTGCGGAGCGGGTTACCCGTTGGTGCGCTCTAGTCGAGGCGTTCGTGCAACGCTAGCCCGGACGGCTAAACCACGAGCGACAAGCCGCCGCAAAATTATCTGCGGCGGCCGGCTGAGTTCGAAGATACAGCGACGGCTCGATCAGCTCGACCTCCATAACGGCGAACTGTCCGTCGATGTCGACCAGGTCGATACGCGCGAAGAGCAGCGGGCCGTCGAGACACCGGTATACATCTAGCGCGGTCTCGGTAAGACCGGGCGGTGGCTTTACGACACGGATGTCGCCGCCAAATTCTTCTTGAACACGAAAGTCGCCGGCGGTCGGTGTCTTCAAGATGCAGTGCGACAGCTCACCATCGAAAACGAAGACCGAGTACTCGCCTGGTGCGACCACGGAATCGACGAACGGTTGCAACATCCACGCGCTGGCGGCGTGCGCCGCGACGACCGGCGCTAGTTGTTCCTCTGGCATCGTGTCAGCGATCACGTAGGTGTTGTACGAACCGGCGCTGACCACTGGCTTGATCACGTGGTTTTGGCCGGCGCGTTGACCGAGTAGCGCCACGAGCGTCGCAAGGTCTAGCGACTCGCCGAAATGCGTCGGAACAATGCGTACGCCAGTTGCTTCGAGACGCTCGAGATAGCGTTTGTCAATATTGTCGCGTATCACGGCGAGCGGGTTGGCGAGTCGAGCGGACGATGTATCAATTTGCTCTAGCGTTGCCAAAAAGCCGGCGACATCGCGTTGATAGTCCCACGTCGAACGGACGATAACCCAATCAAACCGATTCCAGTCTTCGTCGGCGCGCCAGCTAATCGTTTCAACGCCGATACCCAATGCGGCGAGCGGTGCTATGGCGAGCTCATCATCACAATGACTGTCCAGGTGATCCATGCTGAGAAATGCGCACAGTCGGTCGTAATTTTTCGTCAATTCATTGGGTCTCTTCTTCGCGAACCTCGGCATAATACGCGGGATCAGCGCACGGGCAATGGCAATAACTATGACCAATAAACGCGGTTACGACGTCCTCACCGACCGGCATCTCAACAAGTCGACTGCCTTCACGGAGGAGGAGCGCGACCGTTACGGATTGCGTGGGCTGTTGCCGCCGGCGGTTGGCAGTCAGAACACGCAGCTTTCACGCGTTCTTGAGAACCTACGCCGCAAACGGGACGATATCGAGCGCTACGTGTTCTTGATGGCGCTGCAATCACGGAATGAGCGCTTGTTCCTGAAAACGATCATCGAGAACATCGAAGAGACGCTACCGTTGATTTATACGCCCACTGTCGGTCAGGCCTGTCTCGAGTTCGCCCACATCTATCGGCAAGAACGCGGTTTGTATGTCACGGCGGCCGACCGCGGCCGGGTTGCCGATCTGCTATTGAATTGGCCGGAGGAGGAGATCGACGTTGTTGTCGTCACAGACGGCGAGCGGATCTTGGGTCTTGGCGATCTTGGCGCCAACGGGATGGGTATTCCGGTGGGTAAGCTCGCTTTGTACGCAGCGTGCGCAGGCATTGATCCGGCGCGGTGTTTGCCCGTGATGTTGGACGTAGGTACCAACAACGAGTCATTGCGCAACGATCCGCTGTACCTAGGTCTCAATCAGCCTCGCTTACGCGACGACGCGTATCTGTCATTGGTCGACGAATTTATTGACGCCGTCCGTATTCGCTGGCGTGGTGCCCTCATTCAATTCGAGGACTTCGCAACGCCGAATGCCTACCGCTTGCTGAACCGTTACCGCGATCAGACCCTGTGTTTTAACGACGATATCCAAGGCACTGCGGCCGTCGCGACCGGCGGTATCCTCGCAGCGACGCGCCTAGCAGGGACAGACTTGGCCGACATGCGTATCGTTTTCTTGGGCGCTGGCTCTGCGGCCACCGGTATTGCGGATCTGTTGGTAAAAGCGCTGGAAGCCGCCGGACTCGACAACGAAGCGGCACGCCAGCGCTTGTGGTTCGTTGATTTACACGGTTTGGTCCATTCGGCGAGAGATGATTTGGCGCCCCATAATTTACCGTACGCGCACGATCACGAGCCCGGCGATCTGATCGCGACACTGCGCTCGATCAAGCCGCATGCCTTGATTGGCGCGACCGGTGCACCCGGCGTCTTTACGCGCGACGTGCTTGAGTTGATGGCCGCATTAAACGAGCAGCCGATCATCTTCGCACTATCGAACCCGACCTCACGGGCCGAGTGCACGGCAGAGGAGGCTTACCATGCAACCCAGGGCCGCGCGGTTTTCGCTAGCGGATCGCCGTTCGGACCGGTTGACTATCACGGTCGCCGGCGCATTCCCGGGCAGGGCAATAACGTCTACATCTTCCCCGGTATCGGTCTTGGTGCTCTTGCGGTTCAAGCGCGCGGCATCAACGATGCGATGTTTCTCGCCGCCGCGCATGCCTTGGCCGATCACGTTTCCGACGAGGCCCTCGCTGACGGTACGGTTTACCCGCCGCTGCCGACGATTCGCGCGGTTTCGCGCTCGGTAGCCATCGCTGTCGGGCAAGCCGCTATCGATACCGGGCTCGCACAGTCGGAGCCTGGCGACTTGGCTGCCACGATCGATGCGTTGATGTTAGATCCGACGTATTGACGCGCATTTTTGGATCGCGGTCGGCGGTGCTACTATCAGCGGCGGTCTTGTCCTACCGGAGATAACAACATGGCGGCTAAATTCGAAATTTATAAAGACAAAGCGGGCGAATTCCGTTTCCGGCTGAAAGCTGGCAACGGCGAGAACATTCTGGCGAGCGAAGGCTACAAAGCGAAGTCGAGCTGCAAGAACGGAATCGAGTCGGTTCGCAAGAATTCGGCAGATAAAAAGCGTTTCGAAGTCTCAAAAACGCGCGCTGGAAAATTCAAGTTCAACCTGAAAGCGAGCAATGGCCAGGTCGTTGGTACAAGTCAGTCGTACGCAACAGAGGCTTCTTGTGAGAACGGCGTTGCTTGCGTCAAGAAAGACGCGCCGAAGGCTGTGGTCGAAGACAAGAGCTGACGCGAATGGGCCGGGGTGATCGCATTGCGATCGCCCCGGTTCCGTGACCTGCGTTGCATCATTTTGTCATGTTACCGACGTAAGCTAGCTACATGGACGAGCCAATCGACGAATCTCTGAGCTTGCGTGAACGCGTCGAACGCCACTTGCCGCGTTGGCAAAGCTGGTACCCCAGTGTTTTTGATGCGGCCCGTGACCTTGGATTAATTCGCGCGGAGGTCTGCCCGCCGTCACAACTGTTGTTGTCGAACCGGCATAGCCGCGTCCGTCACGACGCACAGGCTGCGCACCGTGAGCAATGGGGCGTTGGCAACGAAGACGTCAGCACCCGCTCTCCCGAACCACGTTCTTCGAGACGGCGCCGCAAAAAGAAAGGCCGCGAACAGCGCTAGCTGCCGCGGCCTCCCGTGAGTACGATCAACGCAGATCTATTCGTTGATCAGCTGCTTCGGCGTCACTCCGATACAACCTCTCTCCGACACGGTTGAAACGTGTGTCTGTCGTTAATGCGATCAATCTCACTAGACACTTGGATCACCTCCTTTCTGCAGCGGGAACCCTTTGAGTATGGCGCGCTGCTAACGAAATGCCAAGACCTGTGTCGCAGTGTCGCAGTTTCGTTCTTACCCCGGTCAGGCGGCGATGTTTGCGCCGCTGATCCAATCCGCTCTAGCGCTCAATTTCTCAACCAAGTAATCACGAAACGCGCGCACGCGTGCTGTGGAGCGAAGGTCAACATGCGTCAATACCCACAGCCCGGGTCGCGGCGTGTCTTCGTAGACAACCAAGCGTTCCAGGCCGGCCGTCATCTCGCCGATCACGATCGGCATCGCGGTCGCGCCAAGGCCTTGTAGCGCCGCTTCGACTTTTCCAGGCAGCGTATTGCAGCTGTGTATCGCCGTGCAGTCGGGCATAAAGTCGCTAACCCAGTCGCGGCGCAAGAACCCGCCCGTGCTGACAATGACGGCAAGCGAGCGATCGCCCATTCGCCAACGTTCCGCCAGCGGCGGGCTCGCGTAGACGCCCATTCCGAGATCGCAAATGCGCTTGCCGACTACATTCGGTGGCGGTTGTACCGTCACCCGTATTGCGACGTCCGCCTCCCGCGTGGCGAGATCGAGCGTCTCATTGCTTACCAAAATAGATAACTCGATGCCCGGGTAGACCTGTGCAAAACCCGCGATTGTTTGCACCAGCATCGCCTGCATCCCCGCGTCGCCGCACGTCACTTTGATCGTACCGGTCAGTTCGCTCGCGTTTTTCATCGCATCGAGCGTGAGTTGCCGCGCGTTGTCTTGCATCTGCTCAGCGGCTTCGAGGATCTGCTCACCGGCCATCGACAGGACCCAACTGGAGTTTGGGGCCCGGTCGAAAAGCGGCGTACCGAGGGCTTTCTCCAACGCGGCGATCCGCCGGCTGACCGTGCTCTGGTTGACACTTAGGGCAGCCGATGCGGCCGCCAAGGTTCGCGCCTCAACAACGGCGAGGAAATAGCGGATGTCGTCCCAATCGAATGGCTGCATTTTTGCAATAACTTTTCTTGAAAAGACTGTCGATCTTGCGATTTTGCAAAAATATAGTGGAAGCGTTCGTAACGCAAGCCCTGATTTTGGGCCCCAATTTTTGCTTGGAGAATGACGATGAGCCTTACTAAAACCGCTACTTGGCTAGCTATCCCTCTGTGCGCCGTCTTCTGCGCGCTGCCGGCAGATGCCGCAACCTTGCGCACGTCCCTTGAGTCTTGCGAGCAGGCGATCGCTGCCGAGCTTGGCGACGGGCGATTGCGGCACAGCGTGTTGAAGTCTCACCAACAAGGCGGCAACGGCCGCCATTGGATCAACGTCCGCCACAGAGCGGCCGGCGAGACGGAAACCAGCCGGTATCGCGTTGTCTGCGAAACCAGCACTGAGGGTCAGGTGGCCACGTTGGCCATGGATCCAGGCCGCTGGAAAGCGACTCGCGCGAACCGCGCACCGAAAGCGGCCGATTAGCCACGTCGGCGAATTACTGCGCAACCCCCTGATTGCGTCACGCGCAATCATCCACCGGCCGACCCACGCTGTGGTTCGGCCGGTTTTTGTTACATCCGCTGCAAAATGACGCGGTGGTGTTGGGTCAGCGCAAAGCGGCGTTCATCGATACGGTTCACCCCGTAGTAGGTGGCGACCGCTTGCGCAGGCGTCAGGGCCAACTCGACGTACCCGCGGTACGAAAATCCGGTGTAGGCAAGGTGCGGATTCGCGTCGCGAAACAGAGTTTCGATGCGCGCCGCCGGCAAGGCCATCGTCTCTTGGATTCCCGGCGATGAAACGCTCGGTGTCGCGATTTCGTGACCGACAGGTGCCCCGGTTCGGCTTGTAAGCGGTGCTGCCCAAGCATTGTGTGAATCGCCGGCCAGCACCACGTTGTTCGAACGCCTAGCGAGACGGTCGAAGACGCGTTCCCGATCGGCCGGGTAACCATCCCACGCGTCGAGATTCATCGGGATCCCGTAGCGGGTCAGTGGCAGCAGCGGTTGCAAATAGCCCGGTATGCGCGCGCGTTCTGAAGCGGTGAGCGCTTGCATCATGTTCGGTGCGCGCACTTCGCTCATTAGCGTTTGGTTACCGAGAACGAACCAATGGCCGGCATCGGGGTCGGCGCAAATCTCCTCGAGCCATGCCATTTGCTGCGAGCCGACCAATTCTCGACTGGGTTCGCTGAGCTTGGCGGCGATAAAGCGGTCGATATCGGGCTCAAACCGATAATCCTTGCCGCGTTGCCCTGACGCCAATAACGCTTCGATACGCGCTGGATCCTCGATCGTTTTGTCGGACGTTGGATCGATGAGAACCGGTAACTCGACCGGCCCCTCAGCGCTCGTGAACACGCGCTTTATGGGATCGAGATCGCTACCGTAGCTGAGCGGCTCGCTACGCGCCGCCAGCCGTGTCTCAAGCATTGCCAGTGTCGCCGTTTGTCCAAAATCAAAGCGCCGGTAAGCAAAGGCTTGGTCGCGGATCGGCATCCATTCACGGTAGACCTGCATTGCCGCGTCGCGTCGCGTGCCGTAGTCCCCTTCATTCGGCTGGTGATTCTGCGCGCCGCCCGTCCAGGCGTCGTTGGTGATCTCGTGATCGTCCCAGATGGCGATAAATGGCAGTTGGGCGTGAACGTACTGAAGGTCCGGATCGCTGCGGTATTGTGCATAGCGTTGCCGGTAGTCGGCTAACGCCACCACTTCTTGTAGCGGAACGCTGAGACGACCGAACTCTTCTGCGCGGCTACTGGCATAGCCATCGGCCGGGTATTCGTAAAGATAGTCGCCGAGGTGAACCACAGCATCGAGGCTGTTGTCATTACCGATCGCGCGGTAAACATTGAAAAAGCCAGCGGGGTAATTTGCACAAGAGACAACGGCGAGTCGTACCGCCGCTTCGCCGTCGACGGCGAGGGTTTTGGTTCGGCCAGTCGGCGACTGCACATCGGCAGTGGCGAAGTTGTAGTAATAACGCTGTCCGGGCGCTAGCCCGTCGGCATCAACTTTTATTGTGTAGTCCCGACTGGCATCGGTCGTCGTCTCAATACGGCGGACGACCCTAGTCAGGTTAACGTCTGTTGCGACGGTGACCGTTACTTCGACGGGGGCCCTATAGCCGCTCACGCGGCTCCATAAGACGACCCGATCTGCCAGTGGGTCGCCACTGGCGACACCGTGCTGAAACGTCGGTCGATTGGTCGCGCCAAACAGTGGCGTACTGACACCAAGTCCCGCCAATGCGGCGAGACGACGACGGGTGATGCGCTGCATGGTTCGCCTCAGTTCGTCATGATCGGTTCGGGCAACGGCGTGTAATTGAATTTCTGTCCGCCGAGCGATGCTTCGAGCATCAGGCCTTTGATCGGCATGACAAACACCGTGACGCCTTCCGCGTAGTCGGCAGAGGCCGCGGCGCCGTCGGCCGCCGCAGCGGCTGTCGCTTCCGCACTGAATGCGAAGCTGCCGGCTTTAAACCGTGTCAGTGTCGCGGGGTCTTCGAAGAAGATGATCTCCCGGAATATCTGGCCGCCCGCCTGCAGACCCAATGACAGCTTCGTGATGGACGCCTCACCGACCAGTCGACCGCCTTGGAAAACCTGCCCGTAGCCGTAACTGCCGCCAATAACGAGTCCGCCTTTGCTAACGCGCGGGAAAACGGCGTACCCATGCGCGGAATCGAAAAGGTCCTGCATACTGGGGTCGGCCCGCTTAAATTCGCGCAACGACAAGTCAATATCGTCCCGCAGCGCCTGGTTTCGCTCATCGATCTCGCTTTGTGTAGCCGGTTGTCGATTGGCACAACCGGTCGCCAGCCCGAGCGTCAATACGAGTAATGCCAGCGTTCTTGCCATGGTTTTTCTCCGTTTGAGATCGATCGTTGCGGCCGTCAGTGTCTCTTAACGCTTGAATCAGCCCAAAAGCTTTTGCCACTGCGCCGCCAGCTTCGGTACATTAACCGACCACTCTGAGGGTGTAAAAATCCGCGGCTAGCGCATCGAGGAGCACAATCGTGCAACAACTATCAGGATTAGACACGTCGTTCCTGTATCTGGAAAGCACGTCAACGCCGATGCACATCGGGTCTTTGGCGATTTATGACCAAGCCAGCGCTCCGGGCGGGCGGGTAACGTTCAAAGGCATCCTCGAATTTTTCGAGTCGCGCATGCATCTCGTCAAGCTCTTTCGGCAGCGTCTTGCGAACGTACCGCTTGGCGTTGACAAGCCGTTTTGGGTCGACGATGAGAATTTCGACCTCGAATACCATATCCGGCACATTGCGTTGCCGCATCCCGGCGACTGGCGCCAACTCTGTATTCAGGCTGCTCGTTTGCATGCGAGGCCGCTCGATCTTAATAAACCGCTCTGGGAAATAACGGTCATTGAGGGGTTGGATAACGTCGCCAACGTTCCGAAAGGCGCGTTCGCGTTGGTCTCTAAATTTCATCATGCGGCCATCGATGGCGTGGCCGGTTCCGAGATTGCGGCCGCGATCCACGATTTGTCGCCGGAGCCCTCGCATCCGCCCGAAGCGCAATCGTGGGAGCCAGGTCGGCAGCCGACGGGACTGGAGCTGATCGGTCGTTCGGCATTATCGACGGTACATGTGCCGGGCCGCGTTGGCCGGTTAGCTGCCAGTGTCGCGCCGTCGGTCCGCAAGATATTTTCCGGCGTCCGTGGTCGGCAGCTGAGCGCACCTGCGCGCGCGCCGCGAACTCGTTTCAACGTCAATGTTGGCCCGCATCGAGTCTTCGATGGACGAACGTTCAAACTCGATGATGTGCGTACCATTCGCAGAGCCGGCGATGGGGCGACCGTCAATGATGTGGTTGTCACCACCTGCGGCGGTGCGTTACGCAAGTACTTGCTGGCGAAAGATGAACTGCCGGAAACGTCGCTAGTAGCGATGGCGCCACGGTCGATTCGTACCGCTGATCAGTCCGGTGCGGCTGGTAACCAAGTCACTGCGATGAGTTTACCGATCCGTACCGACATCGCCGATCCGCTCGAGCGATTGGCGGCCGTCAGCGACGAGAGCCGGGCGGCCAAGCAATTCAACGATGCGGCCGGGCGGAATCTCGCGCCCGAGCTGGCAGAACTCATCCCGGTGCCGGCCGGACAAATGGCGGCGCGATTGTACTCGAGCGCTAAGTTGGCTGAGCGATTGCCACCCATGTTCAACACCGTCATTACCAACGTACCCGGGCCGAATATCCCGATCTTCTCGATGGGTTCACAAATGGTTCGACACTACGGGCTCGGTCCGTGCGTGCACGGCATTGGCTTGTTTCAGCCGGTGCTGAGTTACAACGGCGAGATAACAATCAGTGCGGTCGCTTGCCGAGAAATGATGCCGGACCCGGCTTTTTATGCCGAGTGCTTGAAAGAAGCGTTCGACGAGTTGCTTGAGGCATCGCAAAAGTTGCAGCCGGACGACGCGGTCGCGAAACCGAAGTCGCGTCGCCGTAAAGCCAACGGCAGCGCTAGCCCACCGAGCTAACCCCAATTTGGTCGTGCCCGCGTTGAAGCGGGCATGACGATCACCCTTCCAAAAGACCCGCGCTGGTTTCAGATCGCCGCGTTATCGACGCTGCTGACCGGCGGCACGCTATGGCTAGGGCTGGAGTTTCGTTGGTCGAACAGCCTAGTCATTGTGGCTACGGCTTTGGGCGTCCAGTGGATCGGTAACCGCGCCCTGAGGCAGCCGTTTGATCCGCGCAGCGCGTTGATCACGTCGTTGTCGCTGACCTTGCTGCTGCGGGCCGCGTCGCCGCCGTGGGCTATTGCGGCGGCCGCGCTGGCGATCGGATCGAAGTTCGTCGTTCGTGCGCGCGGCAAACACATCTTCAACCCTGCAAATTTTTCGATCGTCCTGCTGATGCTCTGTACGGACGAGGTTTGGGTATCGAGTGGCCAGTGGGGATCGGCCCTGTTGGGCGCCACGGTGATGGCGGCGCTCGGCCTGCTGGTGCTAAGCCGCGCACGCTACGCGGAAACGGCGCTCAGTTTTCTTGCCGTATTCACGCTGCTGGCGTTCGCGCGGGCGCTGTGGCTCGGTGATCCGCTAGCGCTCGCTCTGCACCAGCTCAGCAACGGTGCATTGCTGGTGTTTACGTTTTTTATGATCTCCGACCCGAAAACCGCGCCGGACCGCGCACTCGGGCGGTGCTTCTATGGCGCGTTAGTCGCCGCGGTCGCTTTCTCTCTCGAGGTTGTTTGGTTTGTTACAGCAGCGCCCGTTTGGGCGTTGGCATTCCTTGCGCCTTGTGTACCGGTGATTGATGCGCTCTGGCAGGGGCCGCGCTATCGCTGGGCTCGACCGGCAACCACCAGCCTTACTGCTACCAAAGGAGGCAACTATGCCTAATCGAATCGTAGTCGCGAGTGCCGTATTGACGTTCTTAGTCGGTTCGGCGGCGCAGGCCTTTTGCGGCTTCTACGTCGCTCGCGCTGACACCGGTTTATTTAACCAGGCGTCGCAAGTTGTACTGGTTCGCGATGGCAACCGAACGGTTCTCACCATGGCCAACGACTATCGCGGTGAGGCAAAAGACTTTGCCGTTGTAATTCCTGTACCGACGATTTTGGAGCGAGAGCAAATCAATGTTGCGAAGCCGGCGCTGATCGAGCATCTGGATGCCTACACGGCGCCGCGATTGGTTGAGTACCACGACGCCGATCCGTGCCGTTCGGAAATGGAATACATGCTCGAGCGCGGCGCTGCCAACGATGCCGTCCCGAGCCCGACGGCGATGCGCGCGCGGCGGCAAGCGGCCGAGCTCGGTGTCACCATCGATGCCGAGTACACGATCGGCGAGTATGACATTTTGATCCTGTCGGCCGACGACAGTGCAGGCTTGACGGCATGGCTTACCGGTAACGGTTACCGCTTACCAGACGGTGCGCAATCGGTCATCGGCAGCTACTTGAAGCAAGGGCTTAAGTTCTTCGTTGCCAAGGTTAATCTCACGCAACAAGCGGAGCTCGGGTTTCAGTATTTGCGGCCCTTGCAGGTGGCCTTTGAGAGTCCACGATTCGGTTTACCCATTCGTCTCGGCACCGTAAATGCCGACGGAAAGCAAGACTTGTACGTCTACGCGCTTACGAGAACCGGTCGAGTTGAAACGACGAACTATCGAACCGTACGCGTTCCGAGCAACATGACGGTTCCGGAGTTTGTTGGCGACGAGTTCGGCGAGTTCTACCAGGCGATGTTCGCGAAGTCACTAGAGCGCGAGCGCGGTCGTGCCGTGTTCTTGGAATATGCTTGGGATATGGCTTGGTGCGATCCTTGCGCGGCTGATCCATTGAGCAACCAACAGCTCCGCGAGCTGGGTGTGTTCTGGCTGGGCGGACAGCGCTCACGCGGTGGTGCAGCGGATGTCTTCGTCACGCGATTGCACCTTCGTTACGATGGCGAAACCTTCCCGGCCGACCTCAAGTTTCAAGAAACCGGCGATCGCAGCAACTTTCAGGGTCGCTACATTATCCAGCGTGCCTGGCAAGGTGACACGAGCTGCTCGGGCGGGCAGAGCTATCTCGCTGCCCTGCAAGAGCGGCGCACCGATGAGGCCAAACGCTTGGCGTCATTGACGGGCTGGCCGTTAGCCAAGGTGCTCGAGCGCGTGCCCGGCAGCGACAGCGAGAGGCCGCAAGAGCCATGGTGGCGACGGCTGTGGGGCGGCTAACCCGGCGGCCCGCTTCGCGCTAGCAAGTTGCAGCCGGTACACTGCCGGCTGCAACAGTGGATGGCGCAACCATGAACGTAGACGCGATACCGATCGGCGTAGAGCCGCCCAACGACATCAACGTCATTATCGAAGTGCCGCTCGGTACCGACCCCATCAAATACGAGCTCGATAAGGATTCGGGCGCTTTGTTTGTCGATCGTTTCTTGTACACGTCGATGCATTACCCCTGCAACTATGGTTTCTTGCCGCATACGCTGGCCGACGACGGTGATCCCGTCGATGTCATGTGTGTCGGTAATCGGCCATTGTCACCGGGCGCTGTTCTCGGCTCACGTCCGGTTGGCGTATTGGTCATGGAAGACGAAGCCGGTCTCGACGAAAAAGTCTTGGCGGTACCGTCGCGGCGGCTAACTCGCTACTACGATGAAGTCGAGAATTACACCGATTTGCCCGATATTCTCGTCAAACGCATCACGCACTTTTTCGAGGAGTACAAGGCGCTTGAGCCCGAGAAATGGGTGCGCGTCGTGGGTTGGCAAGACGTGGATAAAGCGAAGCAGACCATTCGCGATGGCATCGCTGCGCTCAAGTAGCGGCGGGCTGTGGTAACGCGACGTACCAGCCGTCGTTTTCGATGAGATGCACGGCGGCGCCATACAAAGCCGATAAGCGGGACGCGGTCAATACTTTGGCCTTCGGTCCGTCAAACTGAATGCCGCCGTTGCCAAGGCCGACAACGCGATCGATCTCAGGCGGTACGTCGCTCAGTCGGTGCGTAATCAGCATAAGCGCACAACGCCCGAGCAAATGCTTGCGCAGCAGCGTCGAGAATCGCTGGCATGCCGCCAGGTCGAGTTGGCTAAACGGTTCATCGAGGATGACGATGGCCGGGTCGCTAACAAGAGCCCGGGCCAGCATCACACGCCGTTTCTCACCGCTCGACAGTGCTCCCAAGGCACGATCGGCGAGGTGGCCGAGGTCGAATGCCTCTAGCAAAGCGGCCGTTCTAGGTGCATCGCCGAGCGCCGCCCGAACCGTTGTCTGCTGGCTGAGAAAGCGCAGTGCATCGTCGGCTACGAGGCCGACCTCGCGCCGGTAGTCGGCGACGACGAACCGTGATCGGCCCCGAATGCGGACGCTAGGTGGATCGCGGTAGACCGGGTAGAGTTCGCGCGCTAGGAGCTTGGCAAGCGTACTCTTGCCGGCCCCGTTTGGTCCGACGACGGCGACAGCCTCACGCTCTTTGAGTGTCAGGTTGAGGTTCTCGAAGACGGTCACGTCACCGCGGCAAACCGTTGCCGCATCGATCTCTAATAGCGTTTTCGTGGGCACAGCGGTTCCTTTGTTAACCCAGTCTATGTCGGCTTTGTGACCGTAACCATCCGCGACGAGTCTATTCGGTATACTCGTAGCACAACAATGACGGAGCGCGACCATGGCCGACACCGACCTGATTTCACCGCAAAAATACCTCGACCGTGCGATGGGCAAACTACGCGATCTTGGGCTGGTCCCCGAGACGATCGACGAGGCGCCGGTTGTCAGTTTGATCGAACAAATTACCCACCTTGCGCCGGAGAAAACCCTGGCGATCGCTCGCACCCTCAGCCAGGCGTCATTGTTCAACGAGGTTGTTCGCGAGCAAATTGAAGCGATGCGTATCGGCGAGCGATACGAGAAAATCACGTCGAGCTTCGACAGTATTCGTGATGATGCGCGCTCGATGGTCGAGCAGCTGGACGACGGCAAGCTCGATGTGTGGGAGCGGGCGCAAAATGTCTGGATGAAAGTGGCGCGCGGCGATATTCCGGCGCGATTCCAGGGCATTAAAGAGACCTATCTCGAGGTCGCCGAGGACTCGCGTGATCAGATCGAACGCGAGCAAACGATTCTGAATGCCTATCGAGATTTTCGTGGTGCACTGAAGGAGTCGGAGGTGCTGGCGATCCAAGTTCTGAAAGAAGCCGAGGCACAGTTAGACGCACAAAAAGCGTCGTTGGCAACTGCCAGTGATGCGATCGAAGCCAACACAAGCGACGATCGTGAAGTAATGGCGCGTCTTGAGCTGAGCCGCGACGCGGAGCTTCGCAAGCTACAGCAGACCGACAAGCGCTATCAGATCGCCAAAGATCTCGCTGATAACCTCACGATCTCGTACAACACGAGTGAAACGGTCATGGCGCGCTTGCTGCAAACGACCACTGCCAAAGAGCGCGTCTATTCGCAAGCGGTTACGTTTTTCGGGACCAATGAGACGGTTTTCACGGCCCTCGCTGCCACGTTCACTGGCTTGACCGGGTTGCACGAAAGCTCGAAGACGTTGGCCGCCATGAAAGAGGGTGTCAGCAAGAGTCTCGAAGTGTTGGCCGAAGTCGGCGGTAAGGTGCAAGAAGAGGCGATTCGTCAAGGTTACGGCGCAACGATTCGAGCCGATGCGGTCAAAGCACTGGTCGATTCGGTGGTCAGTTTCCAAGAACGCTCAATCCAACTCATTGCTGAAATGCGCGAGTCGGCAACGCGTAATGCCGACGAGGTGCGCCGAGCGGTTGAAGACGGTAAACAACGCTTGGCGGCCCTAGCGCGCGAAGGCAATGGGCTGGTGCTCGATGCCACTGAGTCAACGACTGACGCCTAGCTGTCCGTGAGCGCGGCGCGCGACAATCCAGCCGCGAACGGCGACGTTCGCCTGACCGATGTCATGCTAGCCATGGACGTCGTGGACTCGTTGCGTCACGAAGAAGCGCTCGTGGCACGGGCGCTGAATACCGACGAGCGTGAGCGAGTGTTGCTGGAACGAGTGCGTTCGGCCTACGAAGCCCAAGGTATCGAGGTCTCCGAGGCGACCTTAGCCGCAGGCGTCAAAGCGCTTAAGGAACGCGAGTTTCAATACGAACCGCCACCGGCAGGCTTCCGGACGCGGCTGTTTCGTGCCTGGGTTCGTCGCGGTCGAATCGGCCGCGGGCTCGGCGTTTTCGCAGCCGTTGGTGCGTTAATCAGCGGCGGCTATTACGGTTTCGTTGAACTGCCACGCCAACGTGCCGACGTCGCCGCGGTCGAGTCTATAAACGCGGGCATCGCATCAGCAACGGTCGATCTAAGGACGCTCGACCAGCGCCGTGTTGCACTGACCGAGCGCCTTACCGATGAGAGGCGACAGTCTCCACCCACCGATGTCGCTGCCGCCGTCGACAGCGCGCTCGCAACGGCCGAAGGCCGCCTTGCCGATGCGGGCCAGGTGTTAGCGGAGGCGTCGGCGGTGGCGCTTGGCGATCGCCTGCGTCAGCCGGGTGATCCGCGGCGGGCGCTGGTTGCCGCTGCCCTTGAGCAGCGCCGCAGTCTGCTAGCCCGCGCCGAACGCCACCTCGACAGTGCGGCGGCGATGATCGGCACGCTAGCACCGCTGCGCCAGTTGCCGGCAACGTTGGCCTCACTGCGCGACGATGCGCAAGCGATCGCGATACCGCCAGCGATCGACACCGATATCGATGGGCTCTACGCAGGCGGTATGGCGGCGCTGCGCGATGCCGATGCTGACGGCGCACAATCGGTTGCCGCCGAATTACGCGAGCTGCGAGATGAACTGCAGGCGACCTACGAGATCTCGGTCGTATCGCGGCCTGGCGAGCGCTCCGGCGTTATTCGCGCCCCCAAATCGAATTCGCGTGCCGACAACTACTATCTGATTGTTGAAGCGCTCGATCGCGATGGTCGTGTCCAAGCGGTCGCTATTCGTTCCGAAGAGGATGGGGCGGTACGGACGGTACGCAGTTGGGGCGTGCGCGTGAGCGCGAGCGTCTTCAATGGGGTCCGCGATGATAAGGCCGACGACGGCATTATTCAGGGACGCGTGATCGGTGAAAAACGGCGAGGGTACTTAAGCGCTGACTACCGCGTCCCTGTCGAGGGCGGGATGATCCACGAATGGTAACGGGGTCTTCGGGTGGCTAGCGGCCGACGTTTTCTCGATTCGCTCGATCGTAATATCGATCGGTTGCGGCATGATTACCGACAACTCGACACCGAGTTGCAAGGTATCACGCGTTCGATGGGTGCCCTGCGGCGCCGCGAGTCCGAAGCCTATCAGGGTCTCGCCCGACTGCGTTTAGCCGAGCTCGACGATCCGTCCACGGTGGATCACATAGGGTCAGCCGAGAGCCAAGCTCAGCAATTGCTCGACAGCCGCGACGACGCGCTCGCCAAACTGAGCGAGTCGCTCGACCAAGAACAGACGGCCTTAGCGGCCTTCGATACCGACCGGGCGGCCGCAGCCGACCGGGTGGCGAGCGCGAGCGAGGCTCTGGCCGACAAACTCGATGAGGTGGGTCAGGCTTTAACGACTGACCCGCCATTCGTTGCATTACGTGAGCGCAGTCAAGCGCTGATCGATCAAGCGGCGCGAGCCGAGGAGAAGACCGCTCGCGCCGAAAAGGATCGCCGTGAAAAGGGCAAGCCGTACGAAGCCGATGCACTGTTCGTCTACCTCTGGGACCGTGGTTACGGAACCTCGGCCTATCGCGCTTGGCCGCTGGCTCGTCTCGTCGATCGGATGATGGCGCGGCACATTCGTTTCGAAAAAGCGCGCCGTAATTACCATCTGTTGACCGAGATTCCGCTGCGCCTGCGTCGACACACCGATCGACTTGAGGAAGAAACGGCTGCATTGATGACCGAGCTGGCCGAGTTTGAACGTAAGGCGGAGGTTGCAGCGGGTGCCGATGAACTTGAGCAAGCGCTTGAGGCGGCAACGGCGGCCGCCACTGCCCTAGATCGGCAAATCGAAGCCGCTGAGCAGCGCTATACGCAGCTGCTTGCTGAACGCGAGCGGTTTGCAAACGGCCAAGACCGTTTCTTCATCGATGCGATGCAAGTGCTCGTTACCAGCTTCAAAGCCGATCCGATTCCGGCGCTGCGCCGCGAGGCGGCGGCAACACCGACTGACAGCGACGATCGGTTGGTTCGCGATCTGGCGCTTGTTCGCGAGGAAATTGCCGATCTCGAGCAGCACCTGGTCGACCAGCAAGAGATCCACGGTCGGCGTATGAGTCGGCTCAACGAGCTCTCGGCGGTTCGTAGCCAGTACAAGCGCAAACGGTTCGATGCGGCGGATAGCGTTATCGATGATCGCGGCAAAGCGGAGCTAATGCTGACGGAGTTCATGAGCGGCTTGATCAGTGGCGATCGCCTCTGGCGCGTTATTCGCCATTCGCAGCGCTTTCGGCCGCGTTTTCGATCGTCGTCCGGTGGCAACATCGGCGGGACCCGTCTACCGCGTATGCCGCGTTCAGTGCGAATTCCACGCGGCATGGGCGGTGGCGGTGGTCTTAAGTTCCCGCGGATGCCGAGCGGCGGCGGGTTTCGCACGAAAGGCGGGTTCTAAGGAGCGCCGGCATGGTACCGATAGCAGACGCAATTTGGATTCTAGTCGCCTTTATCGCGGCCGTTGTTGTCTACACCGGTTTCCGACTTCGCCAGTTGCAAAAACGCAGCGAAGAGCAGTGGAAGCGTGTCGATCACTCGAAGCTGCGTGAATGGAAGGACGACGACGATTAGAGTGCCTTTGTTACGCCGCCACAATTCGCCTTAATTCGTACCCGTTGATCGCACACTGATTATTGACACTCAGGTCCCTCTACTAGGGGAGTTGTGTCCGTGTCGATCAATCCATTGCTGTCTAAAGGCCTGGCGACAGGCCTTGTGTTTATCCTTTTGCTTATTCCGTTGTCGTCCATTCGGTCGATCATCGACGAGCGGTCGTATTATCGAAACGAGGCGGCGAGCAACATCGCCGCACAATGGAGCGGTAGCCAGGTTATCGCCGGTCCGGTTGTCGTGCTTCGCTATTTACGCAACGTAGAGCGCAAAGTCTGGCTCGAAGACGAGCGTCGCCACGTCATGGAGACTCAGACGGAGCCAGGGCATACCTACCTGCCCGCAACGACGGTCGACTGGCATATCGATGTGCCGACCGAGCTACGCGCTTACGGCATACATTCGGTGCCGGTCTACACGTCTCGACATATCGTCACGGCACAAATCGTCGCGGGCAGCCTTGAGGCTCTCGCCGCGACGATCGATGATTTTAATCGCTGGGATGCCGCGGAGCTTGCCATTGCCGTATCCGATTCGCGCGGCCTGGTGGCGGTGCCGTCGCTTAAAGTGAACGGTGTTGATCTCACTACCAAGCCGGGCAGCCTGGCGACAGGGCTCAGCCGTATTGTCAGCGGCGCTTTCGGGCTCGATTCGTTGGCCGATGATCTAACGATCGATGTCGACCTACGTTTGCGCGGATCCAACGACATCGGCATCGTGCCGTTGGCGGATGACGGCCGCTACTCGATTGCGTCTGACTGGCCCCACCCGAGCTTTTTCGGGCGGTTTTTACCTGATGAGCGCGAGATCGGTGCCGACGGTTTCGTGGCAACCTGGCAGGTGTCGCGCTTCGCGAGTTCCGCCGCCGCGCTGCTTACCGAGTGTGCTTCGCTGGCTTGTCAGTCACTCGACAACGAAACGCTACGGGTGCAGCTTAAAGATCCCGTCGACATCTACTTGCAAGCGAGTCGGGCGTCCAAATACGCGCTATTGCTCATTCTGGCGACGTTTGTCGCGTTCTTCTTGATGGAAACGCTAGCCAACAAACAATTACACACGATTAGTTACGCATTAGTCGGCGCGACTTTGCTCGTCTTTTACTTGTTGCTGTTGTCGTTGGCTGAGCATGTCGGTTTTGGGCTGGCCTACGGTATTGGGGCCATCGCCTGCGCGCTACTCGCGACGTACTACCTGACGCCGAGCGTCGGTCGAGCGATGGCCGTGGTTTACGGCCTGGTGCATCTGTTGCTGAACGCGACGCTGTTCGGGATCCTGCGCAGTGAGGATCACGCGCTGTTGGCAGGATCGTTGCTCGTATTCGGTTTGCTAACGATTGTTATGGTGACCACACGGCGGGTCGATTGGCGCCGGTTTGCGGTGCGTTCATGATTCGGCTTCATCATGCTTACGGTCTGCGTTCAGCAAGGTTTCGAGCTCAGCAGCGGCTTCTTGGACGCTTTGCATGTACTGATGCTCATCTTGGCGGAAGGCATACTGGCGCTGTAACAAGCGCTCGTCGTAGTCGGCAAACGTCTCGACCACGTTCTTCGATGTTGCATCGTTCGTGCCGAGTAACGTCAACAAAGACTCGGTTAAGGCTAAGCTCGAATGAAAGGTATCGCGATAGATGTGCTCGATACCGAGATCCATCAACGAATGGGCGTGCAAGCGATTTCGTGCCCGCGCCAGAATCGGTAGTTGCGGGCAATAGTGGCGTATGGTCCGTGCGGTTCGCAGTGATTGTTCGATGTCCTCGATAGCCAACACGAAAAACCGAGCTTCATCGATACCCGCGGCGCGCAGCAACTCGATTCTAGCGGCGTCGCCATAGTAGACCTTGTTTCCGAAACGGCGGACGACCTCGACTTGCGAGGCACTTGCTTCCAAGGCGGTAAATGGGATGCCGCGCGAGCGAAGGATACGACCGACAATCTGTCCAAAGCGTCCAAAACTTGCTATCACGACCGGATGCGCTTCGCGCTCGATTTCATCGTACGGCGCATCTGGTTTTTTGGCGTCTCGCCACTGGTTAATTTTCTCGTTGGCGAGGAACAGAAGCGGTGTTGTTGCCATCGACAGCGTAACGACGACGATCAGCAAGTTGATCGTGTCGTTATCGATAACGCCGACATCTCGCGCTAGTGTGAACAAAACGAACGCGAACTCACCGCCTTGAGACAAGACTACCGCCAACGCTGTGGAGACGGTATTCGCGAGCGAAAAGACCTTCGCGAGGCCGAAAATACAGACTAGTTTTGTCAAAATGAGTAAGACAGTAAAACCGAAGACGTCGATCGGTCGTGAAGCGATCAACGACAAGTCCACCGACATACCGACTGCGATAAAGAACAAGCCGAGTAGCAAGCCTTTAAACGGTTCGATGTTCGATTCGAGTTCGTGACGATACTCGGATTCGGCGAGTAGCATTCCGGCGATAAATGCGCCGAGGCCCATCGATAGATGGGCTTTCTCCATCAAAACGGCCGCCCCGATGACGATCAACAGTGCCGTCGCCGTGAACAATTCGGCGATCCCGGAATTGGCGACGAAACGTAAGACCGGTCGTAACAAGTAGCGGGCACCGGCGACCAAGGCAACAATACAAGCGACCGTGATGGCCAGTTGTATCGAGTCGATACCACCGCTATCCGATGTGGCTAGCAATGGCACCAGCGCGATGAGCGGAATCACAGCCAGATCTTGGAATAACAAGATCGCAAAGGCGTTACGGCCATGATCGGTGTTGAGCTGTTTTTGCTCGCCGAGGAGTTGCAAGACAAAAGCTGTTGACGACAAGGCAAGGCCAAAACCGACAACGAGGGCCGCTTTCGGCTCAACACCGGCGAGCCAAGCGATGAGGCCGAGTACAACGCCACAGGTCATGACCTGTGCCGTGCCGAGCCCAAACACAGGGCGGCGCAGCACCCACAACCGGGATGGCTTTAGTTCAAGGCCGATAATGAAGAGTAAGAACACCACGCCGAGTTCAGCGAAGTGCAGTACTTGGTCGACGTCGCCAATGAGCCCCAGTGCGGCAGGCCCGATAATAATGCCGGCGCTCAAATAGCCCAGCACCGAGCCAAGACCCAATCGCTTGGCGATCGGCACAGCGATAACGGCTGCCCCGATATAGATGACAACCTGCTCTAAGTGAACCATGGAAACTCCGACGACGTTAAGCCGGAGTCTAGCAGCTTGGCGGTCGCCCGCTAGCCGTCGCTACGTTCGATCAGTACTGGGATACGTAGACGACCGTTGCCGTCGACCGGTTCGGCAACGAACTCGAAGTTACCCACTTGCAGCAATCCGGGCGGCAACGAAAACGTGACAGAGCCGTACTGATCCGCGATCAGCGGTGTCGCCTGCCAGACGATGTCTCCTGCGCTGTCGAGCAGTTGCAGCGCGAAGTGCTCATCGATCTCACCGCCGAGGTCCAACGAGAACACCATTTGTACCGGTGTTGTCGGAAGTTCGACGAGCTGCGCCGCCGCGACGCTACGGGTAATGCCGAGGCTGATAATCGGCACGTTCAGACTGGCGACCTGCTGCGGCGCCACGGCGTTGTTGGATTTAAAGTTGACGAACGCGACGGACAGGCTGACCGCGGCAACGACAGACGCGGCGAGGGCGGGCCAGTTAAAACCTTGCTTCGGTCCGGAGCTTGCCCGCGTGCCGGCAACGACCTCGACTTTGTGTTTTTTGGCGAGCGCTGCTAGCGCATTGCCGCCGAAACCATCGATCAGCTTCTGCGTTGTTTCAATGTCTTCCTGCGTCTCCGGGCATGTAAAGAAAAACTGCTCGAATTCGCTCTGTTCGTCGTCGCTCAGCTGCCCGAGCAGGTATCGCTCGACCCAGTTGTCGTGAACAACATCGTGTCGGTTCATCGCCGTAACGTCCTTGATTAAAGATCGAGTTCCGCGCGCTTCTCCAATAGCGCCCGGAATCGCGCCTTAGCGCGATATAGCACCCGATTAAAGTGCAGGTCAGATAGTTCAAGAGCCGTGCAGATGCTCGCTTTGCTCTCTTGGTATAAGTAAAAACGCGTCAATAAGGCTCGGTCACGATCGTTCGGAAGTTCTTTCAACAAATCGCGAACGGCGATACGCATCTGGTCGCTGTAAACCGAGTCCATTTGCTCATCGTCCTCGGCAATCGTTTCTTCGATCAGTTCCGAGTCGGCGTGCGTGTTACGCCGCTTTTGCCGGCGCTTACGGCCGATAATTTGGAACTTGCCGGTGCTTTGAATGTAGCCGCCGAGTCGGGTCGGGTCGTCGATGCCTTCGCCGCGCAACCGCTCGATAACGATCCGGAAGACATCCTGGTGGATGTCCTCCGCCAACGCCAGATCGCCGTTGGTGCGGGCTCGCAGCATGATCATCAGCGGCCGCGAGTAGCGGGCGACCAATTCGTTCTCGGCGCGGCGATCACCCGCACGGATTCGCTCGGCGAGCGCAGCGGCGCGCCGGCCCTCTTCAGCTAGGTCCGTTTTGGGCTCGGATTCGTCCATCTGACAGAATTTTGACAGATTGGCTGTTTCCGGTCGCGGGTTGATCGCCTGTCGAGTCATAGAATTGGTCCGTCGTTCTGTTAGCCGCCGGTGCCGCCGCCAGTCCAGTCGCCAGTTCGTGGGTTGTACCGATGCGAACCGACGATCGTTTGATTGCCTTGGTCATCCTGCGACGCCTTGATGAGAAACTCGGTCTTGGACCGGTTTTCATCGATGATTTGTCCCAAGATTTCTCCCGTTTTCGGGCTAAAGACACCCGTGACTTCAGCCCAGCAAGGATCTTCTGCTCCCTTGCGTTCTGCTACCTTGCGTGTGAAGGACACCGTTGTGTCGCTCGTAAAGCGGATCGTGATTACGTCGCCGGTGCGCATGGGTAATCGCGAAAAGGTGCCGTCGTCACCTGGGCAAGTCGACTTGATCTCCCATTCTCCTTCGAACGAAGGTGGCGCTGTTTGCTTGGTCATTGTGCCTTCTCCTTGGTTTGGTCTTACTTTTTGTTGGCGAGGAGCCCCATCTACACAGACCTAGTGTCACGGAAGAGCTCTCTGTCTCACGTATCATCGCAATCCGTATAGGACGAATCCCGACCAGAAATAGGGATCGCGCCAGCGCGATTCGCGGCGCAGTGATCGTTTGGCTTGGCTAAGAGCCTCGGCAGCATCATCCGTGGCTCGAAATTCTTCGTAGAATCGGGCCATCAGCGCTGCGGTTGCACCGTCCGAGACCTGCCAAAGGCTGGCGACAACTTGCTCAGCCCCGGCGTAGAGGAACGCGCGACTGAGTCCAGCCAACCCCTCGCCGCGTATTTCGCGTCCTAGGGCGGTATCGCATGCCGACAGCACAACGAGACGAGCGTCGATTTCGAGACCATAGATGTCACGGACGCCGACAAAGCCATTGACGGGTTGGCCGCGGTTGTCGTATCGGCTGAGCATTAAGCCAGTCAACTCCGGCCGGTCAGAGTTGACGATCCCGTGGGCAGCAACGTGAATGATATCTGTTCTCTCACCGCCGAGGGAAAGTGCTACTTCGCGACTGGCGCTAGCCCCGCGAAACTCCCTGACCGATTCCGCGGGCCACAATGAGTTTATCGCATCTGCTTCACGTGATGCGTAAGGCAGGCGATTCCACACCGTTTCGTTAAGCGATGCAGGCTCCGTTTCGGGGGGCGCGTCGATCACGACGTGTGGTTCGACGGCCCCGATCCGAGGGTCATCGCTGGCAAATATTGGGTCCGCGATGAGCGTCAACTCGGTATCCTGAAGCTGCGGATTGGGCTTGTCCGATCGTCCTAACATGGCCGGTGCCGGGTGATAAACGACGTTATACCTGTCGCCAATTCTTTCGGCGCTGTCTGGAACGATCAACAACTCCAGCGGTAGGTAACTGAGCACTCCATCAACGCTGATATATATTGTCTTAACGTCTGATCCAGGTGCTCTTGGCAATAGCAAAGTCGACAGTTCATCGATTTCTGGAGCGACTTGCCGCCGTGATTTCAGCCCATTGGCGATCTGTTTTGCTAACCTACGAACATCGTCGGTCCGCGTGAAGACCAAACTAGAAATGCCGCTTTGATCGAGCAGCCAAGTGAAGCCCTCGGATTCGCCGATATGAATCGTAAGCAGCGCAGCACTCTCGCCGAGTTGTTCTGCGATCAGGTCGAGCTCGACCGACGTCGCGCCGAAAATGTCGGCACGCCGCGGATTTGCTTGTGCAAGCTCGTTGTCGATTCGATCGAGTTCCAGTAAGAGATCGTTGAGGCGCCGCTCGCCGTTATCCACTCGTTCGAAGTCCGCATGGCGGGCCACCTGCAACAGTAGCTCGCTCCGCCTCTGGAGTAGTGTCGTATTCGTCGAGGATTCATTTACTTGGTCGCTCGATAAAGCATCCGACAAGACTTGTGCCCGAGTGGCGATCGCTTGTGTCAACGATAAGCGGTCGTATCCTTCGTTCGGTTCTTCGGCATGGCGGCGCATGGCCGTTGATACCAGAACATCGCTATATTCGATGGTCTCTCCGCCCCAGCGCGCGCGCAGATCCGGGTTGGCGATACGACTACGTACGGGTTGAAAATATCGATCAGCCTTTCGGGCGGCATCATCGGCCGTATCAAGGTCACCCAGAGTCAACGCCCGCTTGGCTTGGACACCGTAGGCCCATGCCAGGGCTATCGGATCGCGCTGTTGTTCGAAGGCTGCTATAGCCGCTGCTAAGGCCTTATCTGCTGCTTCTGCATCGCCAAGCATTTCTGCATACCGGACCTTGGTCGCTAACAAAATCGATTGACTTTGCAACCTTGCGTCCAGTCCGTCCGCTATTTGCTCCGCGGCTGCGATGCTGCGTGCAGCTAACTCTCTATCGCTTCGAGCAATGCCGAGACGGGTGCGCTCGATTTCCGTTCGCAGTTTAATCTCTGGCGTATCGACCTGCACATTTTCGAGTTCGCTAAGGGTTTTCGCGGCAGCGTCCCAATCGTCATTTGTCCTTTCGAGATGCAGTAACCACAAAAGAGCGTTAGCCAGTAGCTTCGGTTCGCCTATCTGTTTGGCAATTGCAATCGATTGACCGAAAAATTGTCGGGCACGATCAAAATCTCCGAGGACAAGGTACTCGCGACCTAGGTTGCTGAGGTTCAACGCTTCCCGGTTACGGCGTTCTGTTTGTCGATTGGACCGGACGGCGTCACCGTAGTAGCGCAGCGCGGTCGCATTTTCGCCTAGCCGCGAGTACTGGAAGGCAATATTGTTCTGCACGGTCCCGAGTTGGTACCAGTCGAGAAGATCTTTCCGTCTTAATACGTCAAGCAACAGCGGTAGCGCTCGATGAGACTCCCCGCGGGACGAGTGAACGCCAGCTTGGAAATAGCGTACGTTCATTACCAAGGCATCGTCGTCAGCTGCTTGCGCCAGTGATAGCGCTTTCTCCAAGCAAACTTCTGCCTCTTGGAGCTGGCTGTACTCAATAGCGAGAAGGCAACGGTTGTTTTGTATACGCGCTTTGAGTACCGCCGACTGTACTGCGGCAGCCGCGAGATCGTAAGCTTCATTTGCAGCGTCACCCTGCTGTCGCTGCTGGTACCAGAGGCCGAGCGAATTTAGTGCAGTGGCCTGTTCGTCAGCCAACCGCAGTGCCGCGTATTGCGTGGCTGCGGCCTGTAGCTTAGTTGTTGTTGAGATCGCGTCGTCCAAGAAGAATGCGATCTCTCCTTGAGCGTGTATTGCATCCGCACGCATTCGTGCAAGTATCGGTTCTTCAGCCGAGTACAGGACCCGTTCAATCCGTTGATACGCTTTCAGAGCTCTCGCACGCGCCGCATCGGTCCGTTGCGCGAAAGCGATTGCGCCCTCTCGGCTCCATGCAGTGACAGTTGCGACCACCGCCGGCAATGAGCTCGTTGAGAGTAACTCAAGCTCGACCAAGGCCGTGGAGCTTGACCGATTCTCGACTCGCAAGGTGAGTACCATATCGGCCGATTCGTCAGACCGTAGATACATATAATCGCTCGAGTTACCCGCGACTGGATGCGAAAATTGCGGGCCATCGGGTAGTT
Source organism: Pseudomonadota bacterium (assembly GCA_038749025.1). Lineage (GTDB taxonomy): Bacteria > Pseudomonadota > Gammaproteobacteria > Steroidobacterales > Woeseiaceae > JBCAXA01. Next base: position 125,213 of record JBCDIL010000002.1, read on the forward strand.
GAATCGTAAGGCCGATGTCTCGTCCGGAGACGCGCAGTAGATGCGAGCTGCCTACCGGTAAGTCAAAGCCGACTTCGATTTGTTCGCCGGCGACAGCAGGAACCGACGTGATACCCGGCTCACGCAAAGTAAGTGTTTCTACCGCCCCCACGTCGGTGGCCACTACGAACGTAACGGCCACGACAAATGCTGGGCGCGCGCGCAGCGCCGCCAACATGATCCACTACCTTGTCACCATCCCCAAATTCATGTTGTCATGCGCGCCTGGTCGGGGCAACCGTAGTTGCTTGAATTCTCAGTGTTTCGTATGCGCAAACCCATCACTTTTACCGCCTTGGCGCTGGTTGTTGGCTTACTAGGAGCCTGTGGCTCAGAGGATCCACCGCCGGCCGAGACGACGACGGCCACGGCGCCGGCGCCGGTTGCTGCGCAGCCGACGCCAACACCGACGGTGGATGGCAGAGCGAGCACCGGCGATATGCTGGCCTATGCCGAAGTCGAGGGCACGTTGGCGCGCGGTTTCTTGGCGTACCCGAGTGACATGATCGAGCCGCTGCCGGCCATCATGTTGTTGCACGACTGGTTTGGCCTCGATGACAATGTCAAAGCGCTGGCCAAGGACCTGGCAGGGCAGGGCTATGTCGTGCTGGCGGTCGATCTTTTCGATGGCAAGACCGGCACATTGCCGCGAGATACGCGCGATGCCTTAGTCCGTATGTTGGAAAAACCGGAACTGACCCGTACCAACCTTGAGCAAGCGATTACGTTTGTTCGTGAGACGGTCGGTTCGCCGCGCCTCGCTATGCTCGGCTTCGGGTCGGGTGGCTTGTGGTCGCTCAATACGGCGCTAGCGACACCGGATGAGTTCCGGGCGCTGATTCTGGTACAAGGCCAGACTTTGCCCGACGCGGACCGTCTCGAAAGCTTAACGAACGTGCCGATGCTCGGCATCTACGGTGCGGCCGACCGCAGTATTCCACAGGACGCGGTTCGCGAGTTCGGCGATGCGCTCACCGATGCCGAAGTCACCCACACCATTCGCTTGTACCCAACGGCTGGCAACGCCTTCATGTTGCGGACGAGCCGCAATTTCAGTCCCAAACAGGCTGAGTCAGCCTGGGAAGTCATTTACGAGTTCCTCGGCGAACATTTGGCCGGCGAGACACCGGTTCGCTGAACTATCGCCGCGGCGACCGGTCCAAACCGCCACTGTTAACCAACCAGCCCACAACGATGACCGCATCACTCAGAAAACTCGGCGTCTTTGCCGCCGGCTCGGTACTGCTCGTCATCGGGGCCGCGATGCTGGTTCTTCCAGGACCGGGCGTGGTGGTTATCGCTGGCGCATTAGCACTACTCAGTACCGAGTTTGCGTTCGCACGCGGACCGCTAGAGCGGGTGCGGCGCTACCTGTCGTCGTTCAGCGCCTGGCGGCGCCGTAAGGCCAGCCAGCGTCGACTCAGTAAATAAGCGTCATCATCCGGCGACGTATCTGACCGACTCGCGGGTCCGCGGGCGTCAGAAGATCCACAAGTTTTAGCAACGCAACACGGGCTGCGTCGTCGCCAAACTTGCGATCGCTCGCCAGAAGTTCCAGCCAATGCTCGGCGGCGGCGTCGTGGTCGCCGGCGATCGCCGCTGCGACTCCGGCTTGATACAGTTCGGCTGAGCGGCTTTTCGCTGACCCGTCATCGGTCGAGTCGGATGCCGCTGAGGCTAGCCAGTGGGCTGCGCTTACCTGGACGGCTCCATCGCTTCTCGCATCGTCTTCGGACAGTCCCGCGAGCATCTCGGCGGCCGTATCCAAACGACCCTCAACGATGTGAATTTTGGCCAGCGCGAGCTTCGCCTCAAGATTGCCTGGGTCGTCCGCGAGTACCGCTTCGAGGCGAGCGATTGATGCGTCGCCGCCGCCGCCTTGCAGAGCGTCTGAGACGGCCTCATTGGCGGGCGGGGCGGATTCATTGACGGCACCAACATGCTGCTCGATAACGGCTCGAATATTGGCCTCCGGTTGGGCACCAACGATCTGTTCGACAGGCTGACCGTTCACGAACAACAGCATCGTTGGCAAGCTGCGAATACCGGCCATACCTGCCAGCTGCTGTTGCTCGTCGACATTCACTTTCACGATCGAGAGTTGCTCGGCATAGTCGGCGGCGAGCTTGTCGAGTACGGGTGCCAACGCATGACAGGGTCCACACCAGTCCGCCCAGAAATCGACGAGCACCGGAACGGTCGCGTCTAGCACTTCGGCTTGGAAGTTGGCTTCGGTTACTGCGGTTAACTGACTCATCGTGGATCAACTCTCGGCGACGGACTGCGGACCTTGCCAAACCGACGCAAAAAAATGAAGGGCTAAAGAGTTGAGCCGGCGGGCGGGTCCCGCCGGCTCCAAGAGACTGCGACATGGCGTCGCAGCTGGGTGCTTGCCTTGGGGGGAGTGTGCAAGCGCCCGGGGCGACCGAGTCGAGGGGGGATCGTCTCGGTGCCTTGCCAGCGTTGTTGTCTCAATGGGGCGGCGCTGGCGGCCACCCGGTACCATCTCGACCGAGCTGCCCTCGAGGGGGGAGTTCAGGCAGTTCGTAGGAACGGTACGGTGTTACTAGCTTTCGTCCTTCGCGGCAGCCGCGAGGTCGACGTTGGCGGCCAACTCAGCCAGTACGGCTGCGTTGTCGGCTTTAATCGCCTTGCGAGCGTTCTCTAGCGCGGTTTCGTTTAGTTCGGCAGCGATGTCCTTAGGCGCCGTTTGTGTGTCCAAAGCCACGGCAACAACCGTGATTTCCGATAGCAACAATTTGTCGGCACTGGCGACCGCTGGTGAACCCAAAACGACAACGGCAGCGATTAGCGCGGCGAAACGGCGCGCGAGTCGGCGGATGTTACGTGTGGTGTTCATGATCAAACTCTCGTCAGGTTGTGCGCAGGGAGCCCATCTCCTTGCACGCATAGTTACTAAGCATTAAGCGTGCCAACTTTTTAGGTGATTAAAATCAATGATTTGCAGTCAGCCGGATGTCACGGATTTTCGTAATTAACGGAAAACCGTAACCTATTGACGGAATTCCGTATACTGAGCAGATGGCAGATAACGACATCTTCGCGTGGATGTTCCAACGCTCGCCGATACTGGCTGCTTTGTTCGACCCGCTCGGCCGTTTTCGTAATGTCAGCGACGCCCTCGCGGCCCGGCTCGGTTACATCGAGGAGGAGCTAATCGGCCGCGACCCCGGTGAGTTCATGACGCCAGAATCGCGCAGCCGCCTCGACGATGAGCTACTGCCGAAGCTGCGTCGGCTCGGTCATGTGCGCAATCAGGCCATCGATTTCGTTACGGCGAGCGGCGCAACGGTGCCGGTTTTGGCGAGCGCGTTAACCGAGTACAACCAGCGCGGCGCGATGCTCAGAACCGCGGCGGTGTATTTGGAAATCGGCGATATCGAGCGCATCGAACGCAAGTATCGGCGGCTGTATCGGGAAACCCCAGCCATGTTGCATACGGTCGACGAGCAAAACAACATCACGGCCGTCAGTGACCACTGGCTACAAAAACTTGGTTATGCGCACCGTAACGATGTCCTCGGTCGGCCGATCAGTGATTTCATCGCTGCGGAAGATCGCGCGCAGGTATCGCCCAGCCAAGTCCGAAAACTGTTAGCGAGCGGGAACGAAATCAATGTGTCGCGGCGAATGCTTCGCAAAGATGGGACTGAACTCGACGTCGTGGTCTCATCGATTCGCGAGAGTGGTGAGGGCGACAATAAGACTCGGGTGCTGGTCGCGTCGAAAGACATGACCGCGCGTAACCGCACGGAACGCGCACTGCGCGATGCACTGGACGAAAATGCCCGGCTGCGAGAAGCACTCGAGCGCGAGCGCGATTACTTGCGTGAAGAAGTCAAAGTGGCGATGAATTTCGGGCGCATCGTCGGTACCAGTCCCGCTTTGCAAGCGATGCTGCAACAACTGGAGGCGGTTGCTGAGACGCCGGCCAGTGTTCTCATTCTTGGCGAATCGGGCGTTGGTAAGGAATTGATCGCGCACGCGCTACATACTCGTGGTCCGCGCGCCGACCGACCGTTCGTCAAGGTGAATTGTGCATCGGTGCCTTCGGAGTTATTCGAGAGCGAGTTCTTCGGTCACGTTAAAGGCGCATTTACGGGTGCAGTCCGCGATCGGGTCGGCCGTTTCCAATTGGCGAACGAGGGCACGATATTTCTTGATGAAGTCGGTGAAATTCCCGTTGAGCTTCAGGGCAAATTGCTGCGTGTCCTGCAAGAGCAGGAGTTCGAGCGAGTCGGTGAAGACGTGACCCGCCGTGTCGATGTCCGTGTGATCGCCGCAACCAATCGTAACCTCGAGGAAGAAGTCGCTGCGGGCAGGTTTCGCGAAGACCTCTACTATCGTCTAAGCGTGTTCCCGATCCACGCACCACCGTTGCGCGAGCGCGGTGACGACGTCGTACAACTGGCGCAGCATTTCCTCGATCGTACCTGCCGCGACTTCGGCCGCGAACCGCTGGCATTGAGTCAGCGCGACATTCACGCCATTCGTCAATACGACTGGCCCGGCAACGTTCGCGAGCTGAAGAACGTCATTGAACGTGCGGTCATCTTGTCCAAAGGCGATGTGTTGCGACTCGACTTATCGGCGCCGCAGTTCGCGATCGCGGCCTCTGAGCGGCCGGTAGTCGACACTGTGGCCGATACCGCTGCCGCGGCGCCCGGCGCGTCGACGAGCTTTAGAACCGAAGCTGAGATGAAAGCACTGGCGCGCACAAACCTCATCGCCGCACTCGAGGCGTCTGATTGGCGGGTGTCCGGCAAGGGCGGAGCGGCGGCTTTGCTCGGCATTCGGCCGACGACACTCAGTGACCGTATCCGCTCAATGCAGATTCGCCGTCCCTCCGCTAAGTCCGACAATTAGCGTATCGACCGACCGAGGCTGATACGAAACACGACGTCGGGCTGCGAGTCGACATTTAGGTCCTCGCTAACGCCAATGCGCAGCTGCTGCTCTCCCCAGGCTTGCCAGCCGAACCAGGCGTCTAGGCCGATGGCGGGGTCGCCCACTTCACGCAATTCCGAGCGCACCAGTCGCTCGCGCGCGCGTACTCGCGCGCCAACTTCAAGTGTCTCGCGCGGCAGCCAACGCAGTGTTGTCGTTGCGCTCAGCACGCGCGATTCTGTTGGTAAAGCGGCGATGTCGCTGGAACCGAGCGCCGTTAGCGCGGCTGTGGCGTTAAGTCGCCAACGGTTCGAGCCGAACAACCGTAATGATTCGGCGCGCACACCGAGCGTCACATCGGTCCCCCCGCTGCCGGTTAGCCGGTCGGGGTCGCCGGTCGGCACCTTAACGACGGCGCCCACTGACAATCGCCACTGTTCCGTCGTGATGAGGCCGCGACTCGCGTGCAGGCGAACATCGCCGATGCCTTGGGTCGCTTGGTCGCGGGCAATGATGGCCACGTTGTTACGGGTCCAATCGAATAGCAGTTCATTTTGCGGTCGCCGATCGCGGTTGCCATTCGGAAGCCCGAACAGGTCATGCCAACCCTCGATCGTGCCATCGAGAAAACCACTGTTGTGGGTCAGCACAGGCGCCGTAACGCCCAACGTCCATTGATCGATGTCGCGAAACCAGCTGATGTCGGCACGGACCGTCTCGCCGTCGAACAGTAAGGTCTCGGCGAGGCCGATGTTGTCGGTCGAATGATTGGCTAGCGACAAGCAAGCCGACAAACCGGCGCTCGGTACAGGGTCGAGCCCGACCGCGAATAACCCGGCCACTGGCCCTAACTCGGTGCCGCAAACGGCGACTGCCGGTCGCGCAATACAACAAACGATTGCAATAGCGGTTGTTCGAGCAAAGGCGTTCAATGCAAACTCCAAGACGACGACAATCGAGCTAACTCCAGCGAGCCCATGGTGCCACCGACATATAAAATCTTCATTGCAACCGTTGGCTTGTTCGCCGCGGCGACCGCCACAGCGAACGACGTCCTGCCGACACAGGTTGCCAGCACATTACAACGCTTCAAGCTGCCGCCTGCGACGCTCAGTGTCACGATTAAAGACTTGGAGAGCGGCGAGGTCGTTCTCGATATTCGCGGCGACGAACCGCGTAACCCGGCATCAACGATGAAGCTCGTGACCGGATTGGCATCGCTGGAGCGCCTCGGGCCCGCCTACCGTTGGAAGACGCGCTTGTTCGCCGATGGCGTCACAGACGATGGACGAGTCGACGGCAACGTCGTGTTGGTCGGCGGCGGTGATCCGTATTTGGTCGAAGAACGGCTATACCGTTGGATTCGCGACCTACGGGTGCGTGGCCTTGAATCGGTTAGCGGCGATCTCGTCATCGACGATTCGCTGTTTGAGACACCGCCCGAGGATCGAGGTGCGTTTGATAACGAGCCGTTCCGCGTCTACAACGCGTTGCCGTCCGCGGTACTCGCCAATTTCAATGCCGTACGGTTTCTGTTTTCGCCGGCCGAGAATGCGTTGGTCAAGGTGCTGGCTGATCCGAACCTCGACGAGCTGCGCGTTCGTAATAATCTGCGCAGTATCGACGGCCGCTGCCGCGGTTATCGTCGCGGTATTGCGGCCAGCGAACACCCGGATGTCGACATCGTGTTTAGTGGCCGATTTCCGAACCGCTGTCGGCGCTACGGCTTCACCCGTTCGGTGATGCCGCCATGGCGTTACGCCGGTAGCCTGTTTCGGTGGGTCTTCGAGTCTATTGGCGGCACCATCGACGGACGTATCGTTCGCGGTAGCGTCTCCGAGAACGCCGAGTTGATTGGCGAGTTCGAGTCGCTGTCGCTGGCTGAAATCGTTCGCTTGATGAACAAACACTCAAGCAACCTCATCGCTCGCCAGTTACTGCTGACAATGGCTGTCGAGGCCGGCGCGTCGCCCGCGAACGAATCAGCAGGTGTCGCTGAGATCGCGCACTGGCTTGACGAAGCCGACTTCGAGTGGCCTGAATTCGTCATGGAGAACGGCGCCGGTCGTTCGCGAGTGGCCCGAATCACCACCCAGCACTTGGTCGAGCTCATCGACTACGGCTGGCGCAGTCGCGTCATGCCCGAGTTCGTCGCGTCAATGGCGCTATACGGTGCCGATGGCACGCTCGCCGAGCGCGAGGATTTTCCCTCGCTGCGCGGGCGGGCTCATCTGAAGACGGGCAGTCTCGATCATGTCACCGCGCTCGCCGGCGTTTTCCACGCGGCAAACGGCCGTCGATTTGCGCTGGCGATCGCCCAAAACGCCGAAAACGCTCACCGGGGCGGTGGCCAGGCGGTCCAGGATCGGTTGTTGGAGTGGCTTAGTTCACAGAATCCGCCACCGTCAGCCAGGTAAACTCCGGCCTTATGTTGACTCGATCCCTCATTGTAGCCGCCATGGCGCTCGTGACAGCGCTGAGCGCGGCGGGCGCTGCTGCGCAGGAAGCGACCTATTACGTCACCGACCGATTACGGCTTGGACTGCACGCGGCTGAGGACACGAGTGACCGCCCATTTCGCGTACTCGACAGCGGTCAAGCGCTCACTGTCGTGCAGCGTAATGGCAACTATGCCTCCGTCCGGTTACCGGACGGCACTGAGGGCTACGTCAAAGCGGCTTATCTCGTTGACGAAAAGCCGGCCGTGTTGGTTGTCTCGGAACGGGCTAGCGCTTATGCGGCGATGGAGACCGAATTGGCTGACGCGAAAGCCAACTTCGCTGGGTCCGCCGGTCGCATCGCCGAGCTGGAACGGCAAGTCGATGAGTTAGGCGGCGACTTAGCCGCACGCAAGGACAAGCTGCAATCGCTAACGCAAGAAAACGAGAAATTCCGCAGTCGGATGTCGTTATACCGATTCAGTATGCCGTGGCCGATGGTACTGGGCTCGATCCTCGTCGCGGTCGTGCTCGGGGTGATCGGCGGTATGTGGTGGATTGACCACCGCAGCCGTAAACGGCACGGCGGTTTTCGCATTTACTAACGCCAGCAGTACGTTAGCGGGCTATATCCGCTGTCGGAATAAGCCGATAACCACAAATACGTTCTGCCTTCGCACTGTCGCCGGTAACGTCCGCGGCTCACGTCACCGTATGAGGATCGGTTGTGAGCACAGTAGCGAAAGCCGTTGCAGCGACGCTGCCCCTTGAGCAAGACCAGCTCGATTCGCTAACAGCGCTTGGCCAGGTTTTGCCGCCCGACGCCTTGCTGTGGTCGAGCGGCTACTTGGCCGGTATCGCGGCGGCACGTGCCAGCGCGCAAGACGCGCCAACATCGCCGGTGGCAACCAACGCACCCCGATTAACGATTCTGTTCGGTTCCCAAACCGGCAACGGTCAACGGCTGGCTGAGGATCTCGCTGTGCAAGCCGCGCAACGCTCGGTGAACGCACGGGTCGTCAATTTGTCCGACTACCGGCCCGCCGATATTCGTCGGGAAAAAGCGATCGCGCTGATTGTCAGTACGCACGGCGAGGGCGAACCGCCCGACGATGCCGAGGCACTGTATGACTTTCTTATGAGCGAGCGTGCACCGCGGCTTGAATCGCTCGTGTTCAGCGTGCTCGGCCTGGGTGACTCGAGTTATGCGCAATTTTGCCAAACTGGCATCGACTTTGACGCGCGCTTGGCCGAGTTGGGAGCGACGCGTTTGGCCGATCGCGTCGACTGCGATACCGATTTCGCGGAACCGGCCGCTGCATGGGCGGACGTAACCCTACAAGCAGCTGCCAATGTGGCCACTCCGGTGGCTACCGCGCCCATTCTGCATGCTGTTAAAACGCCGTTGTTCAGTGCCGAACGCCCCTTCGCGTCACAATTGGTCGTCAACCAAAAAATAACCGGGCGCGATTCGACGAAAGACGTTCGTCATATCGAGTTCGATATCGATGGCAGTGGCCTAACGTATGAACCTGGCGATGCGCTCGGCATTCATGTTGCCAACCCACCGGCATTGGTGAGCGAGCTCTGCGAGGTCCTTGGCCTCGATTCAAGCGCCGCCGTCGGCGATTCGACCCTCGCCGCAGCCCTCAGCGACACGTTTGAAATCACCGTTGCAAGCCGCGCGTTTGTCGATCGCTACGCGGCGTTGACCGGCAACGCCGAGCTCGCGCGCTTGCTCGAGGATGACCAGCGCCAAACGTTAGCCGCGTACCTGGCCGAGCGGCAGATTGTTGATATTGTGCGAGAGCATCCGTCGCTGCCAACGGCTGCTGAGTTTTTGGCGTGCCTACGGCCACTAAAACCGCGACTTTACTCGATTGCATCGAGTCCGTTGGTCAGTAACGCTGAGATTGCCATTACCGTCGCCGCGGTTCGCTATGAGGCCTACGGGCGCGCTCATTGGGGTGCGGCATCAACTCACCTTGCCGATCAACGTCAGCCCGGTGATTCGGTGTCGATATACGTCGAGCCGAACCCGCGGTTTCGCTTGCCGACGGATCCAACGCTGCCGATCATCATGGTTGGGCCAGGCACCGGTGTCGCGCCGTTTCGGGCGTTCTTGGAGCACCGCGATGCGAGCGGTGCTGGCGGCGATAACTGGTTGTTTTTTGGTGATCGGGAGTCGCGCGAGGATTTTCTTTACCAACTCGACTGGGCGCGCTACCGCAAACGCGGCGTATTGACACGTATGGACGTGGCCTTCTCCCGCGACCAAACGGCGAAGATCTACGTGCAGGATCGGTTGCGAGAGCACGGGACCGACGTGTTCGCCTGGTTGCAACGCGGCGCCCACCTTTACGTCTGCGGCGATGCGACCTCGATGGCGCCCGATGTTCACGCCGCTCTGATCGATATCGTTGCCACCGGTCTCGGTGACGATCGGGCCGCCGCTGAGGACTACGTCAAACAATTGAAGCGCGACGGTCGCTACCAACGCGATGTTTATTGAGACCCAACCATGAACGACTCCGAGAGCAAGCCGCTGTCTGACGTTGAGAGGATCAAAAGCGCCAGTCAGCATCTTCGCGGCACGCTCGTCGAGAGCCTCGCCGACCCATTGACCGGCGCAATCGCCGACGACGACACTCAACTGTCGAAGTTTCATGGCATCTATCAACAGGACGATCGCGATATCCGCCAAGAACGGCGTAAACAACGCTTGGAACCGGCGTTTAGTTTCATGATCCGCGCTCGTATTCCGGGAGGCCGTATGACGCCGGCACAGTGGTTGGCGTTCGATGCCATCGGTCGGCGCTACGGCAACGACTCGGTACGTGTCACAACCCGCCAGGCTGTGCAATTCCATGGAGTTATCAAGCGGCGGCTAAAAACGACGATGCAAGCGATCAATACCAGCTTGCTCGATACGCTAGCGGCATGCGGTGATGTCAACCGCAATGTCATGGCGCCAGCTAACCCGGCGACATCGCCAGCATTCGCGGCGGTGCAAGCGGCGGCACAATCGATGAGCGATCATCTGTGCCCGCGTACCAACGCCTACCATGAGGTTTGGCTCGACAAAGAAAAGCTCATCGATACGGCCGACGAGGTCGAGCCGATCTACGGCAAAACCTACCTACCGCGTAAATTCAAAGCAGCGTTCGTCATTCCGCCCGATAACGATGTCGACGTTTACTCGCAAGACTTAGGCTTCGTCGCGGTCGTCGAGGCCGGACAGTTGGTGGGCTTTAACGTCATGGTTGGTGGCGGCATGGGTATGTCGCATGGCGAGCCGGAAACCTACCCACGGCTAGCGAGTACGATCGGATTTTGTCGCCCTGCTGCGGTCAACGCTGTCGCGGCAGCCGTCGTCACGACGCAGCGCGATTTCGGTGATCGTACGAACCGTAAACACGCACGGCTCAAGTACACCATCGACACACACGGCCTTGCTTGGTTTCGAGACGAAGTCAACCGGCGACTCGACGAGCCGCTGGAGGCTGCACGCGAGGTGCGTTTCACCCATACGGGCGACCGCTACGGTTGGCAACAAGCGAGCGATGGCAGCTGGCAACACACGTTCTTCGTCGAGAACGGTCGGGTCGCTGATTCTGAGAGCCAGCAATTGCTGAGTGCTATGCGCGAGATCGCCTCACTCAATGCTGGTGCGTTCATACTTACGCCCAATCAGAATGTGATTGTCGCTGGTCTCAACGACGCTGAACGCCGCGAGGTCGCCGCGTTGATTGCGAAGTACAACCTCAGCTCGGATAGCGTGTCGGCGTTACGCGCCCACTCGTTGGCCTGCGTCGGCTTTCCAACCTGTGGTTTAGCGATGGCCGAGAGCGAGCGTTACATGCCGGAGCTCGTCACCAAAGTCGATGCGTTGCTCGACAAGCACGGAGTCGCCGATGTGCCAATCGTTGCGCGGATGACCGGTTGCCCTAACGGCTGCGCGCGACCGTACCTCGCCGAAATCGGTTTGGTGGGAAAGGCGCCTGGTCGATACAACCTGTTACTTGGCGCATCGTTCAATGGCGACCGGCTAAACCGTCTCTACAAAGAGAACATCGACGAAACCGAAATCCTGGCAACGCTCGACGAACTGTTCGCCGGGTTCGCGTCGCAACGGCACGCCGCAGAATCGTTCGGCGATTTTCTGCATCGCAGCGGTCGCTTAACGAGGTCGGGAACGCCGACCGATTTCCACAGCCCACAGGCGGTTACGAGGTAACGTAATGGCAATCAGCATTCTGAACGAGCGCCAAAGTCGCGACGAGGCGACGGCCGCCGCCAACCGTAAACTCGCTACCCTCGACGCGCGGGATCGCGTGCGTTGGGCATTGGCTGAGCTACCGGCGACACCGATTTTGACATCGAGCTTTGGTGCGCAAGCGGCCGTGATGCTGCACTTAGTTTCGCGCGAACGGCCGGATATCCCGGTGCTCTTCATTGATACCGGCTACCTCTTTGCAGAAACGTACGCGTTTGTCGACGCGTTAACCGAGCAACTCGAACTTAATTTGCACGTCTATCGTCCGCAGCGATCGGCGGCTTGGCAGGAGGCACGCGAAGGCAAACGATGGGAACAAGGGCTCGTTGGCCTGGAGGCCTACAATCGCGAAAACAAAGTCGAGCCGATGGAGCGTGCCCTCGCCGATCTTAATGCCGGTTTGTGGTTCGCCGGTGTGCGTCGGACACAGTCAGCGACACGGCAAGCCTTGCCGTATGTCGTGACGCGTGGCCAGCGCTGGAAGGTGCACCCGATTCTCGACTGGGCCGATCGCGACGTACACAGGTATCTTACGGCGAACAAACTGCCCTACCACCCGCTATGGCATCAAGGCTACGTCTCCATTGGCGATACCCATTCGACTCGTTCATTACACGAGGCCGGTTCGATCGACGCGACCCGCTTCAATGGTCAAAAACGCGAATGCGGCTTGCACGAAATGGATTTCGGCAACGACGCGCAGAGCGCTTAGAGTCGGCGGCCATACCGAAGGCGGCGAAACACACGGGCGACACCGGTGCGGCCTAGGATGAGCAATGCACCGGCGACAAACTCAATGGCCGCTTTGATGTAATTGATTTGCAAACCGCGGACGTGCTTGTCGTTGTCAAAAGCGACGCCGTCCAACACGTAACCACGGTGTAAGGCGACCTGACTAGCAACCCACGCCGCGTCTACAAGACTCATCGCAACCAAGTACAGGCCGATTACGCCGATTCCAGCACTGAATATGTCGGAGTCGACTGGCTGATCGAAGCGTGTTGGCACGGCGGCAGCCGCAACGGCAGGCGCGGCACACCACAGCAAAATGGCTGCTGCAAGAGCAGCCGTAAACTGAATGGCGTAGAACACGGCCGTGGATCGCAGGGCGGTGGCTATAGACGCATTGACGGCTGCATCGTTTTGCGAGTCGGTTCCCGTGTTCGACGCTGCTGCGTTTTGACTGTATGTGTCCGCCGTTTGCTTTAAATGAATCGCTTCACCAGCGCCACTCACCAATTGTCCCCACGCGCCAAGTATGTAGAAAAGAGCGAGGAGACGCACGGCGAGCACACCCACCGCGCGGATCGTCACTGGTTGATCGCTCAGGCCGCGGCCTCGATATCACCGCTGCAACCGGTCCGGAGCGGCAGCTCGATGTCGGTAAACAGCGCATCAACGTCCGCTTGGCTCGGTAAGGTACAAGCGTCGCGGATGAGCTGCGGTGATAGATGCGGTGCGAACATCTCGATGAACTCAACCATGTAACCACGCAGTACGGCATCACGGCGAAAACCAATCCACGTGGTCGACCGTGGGAAAAGCCCCTCGGCATCGATCGCAACAAGGTTGTCTCGCTCGTCGCATTCGTGGGCCATGCTGGCGACGATACCGACGCCGAGTCCCATTTTGACGTAGGTCTTAATGACATCGGCATCGCGCGCCGTGAACACGACGTTCGGTTCCAGCGATTTCTCGGCGAACGCCCGCTTTAGTGATGATTCACCCGAGAAGCTGTAGACATAGGTCACCAACGGTTGCTCGGCCAAGTCTTCGATGGTCAGTTTGCGCTCCAGCGTCGCGAGCTCGTGGTTAGCCGGTACCAGAATGGTCCGATCCCAGCGGTAGCAGGGCAGCATGACCAAATCTTGAAATAAGTTGCTTGAGCCAGTCGCGATGGCGAAATCGACCGCCTTGTCATTCACCATATCGGCGATCTGCTCCGACGTGCCTTGATGCAGATTTAAGACTACGTTTGGGTAGCGCTCGCGAAGCTGCTGCACAACCGCAGGCAATACATACCGTGCTTGCGTGTGCGTGGTACCGATCGACAATTCGCCTTCTTGTTCACCCGACAAATCGGACGCTAAAGCGCGAATATTGTCGACCTCTTGCATGATCGTGCGAGCGCGCTTGATCACCTCGCGACCGGCGGGCGTGATATCGGCAAGGCTTTTGCCCTTGCGCGTAAAGAGTTGCACGCCAAGCTCTTCCTCAAACAGCTTGAGCTGTTTGCTAACGCCGGGCTGCGATGTGTAGAGGCGTTCGGCCGCGGTTGTGATATTCAGGCCGTTGTCGGCGATCGCCAGCAAGTATTTAAGTTGTTGAAGTTTCATCAGTCTCAACCCTGTGCTGACGAGTATACCGAACCGTGACCCGACAACCTCACCAACCTGACACCTCGCCGATCACGTTGTCGGCGTCATCAAGCGGTCGGTCCATATAACCTGGCGCTATGACCGCAGCGCCAAACGTTAGTATCTGACGGTTCGCAGGCCCTTATAGTTCGCGAAGGTTTGCCAAGAGGCTTGTTTCGTGGAGTTTTTCCCTATTTTCGCGCGCCTGAATGGCCGTCGGGTCGTTGTTGTTGGCGGGGGCGCCGTCGCGACTCGCAAGGTCAACCTGCTGCGCCAGGCGGGTGCGGATATTACGGTCATCGCGCCGCAGCTTAGCGAGGATTTAGTGACTCAGGTTGCAAGTAAAGCGATCGGCTACATCGAAGCCCGGTTTGCACCTGAGCATCTGCACGGCGCTTTTTTCGTTGTGGCCGCGACCGACAGCCAAACCGTGAACGGCGAAATATTCCACGCGGCGGAAGCGGCAAATATCCTTTGCAATGCGGTCGACGATCTAGCCCGCTCGTCGGCTATCGTCCCGGCGATCGTCGATCGCTCGCCGGTGCAGATAGCGATTTCCACCGGCGGAGCGGCGCCCGTTTTGGCAAGGCGCCTGCGCGAGCAAATAGAAACCTTAGTACCGGCCGGACTGGGCCGGCTTGCGCGCCTAGCACGGCGTCTGCGGTCGCGGGTCATGGACCGGGTAGCGGATGGCGACGCACGCCGCGCGGTCTGGGAACGGGCGCTCGGCTCGCCGGCGGCCGCTCAATTGGCAGACGGGAGCGGTTCGGATGCCGCGTTTCGCGCTGAGCTCGACCGGTCAATTGATGCGAACGCGCAGACCGCGGGTATGGCATGGATCGTCGGTGCCGGCCCCGGCGACCCGGAGCTCTTAACGCTGGCTGCGTTACGCGCGATGCAAGACGCCGATATCGTTTTGCATGACCGACTCGTCAGCCAAGATATTCTCGCTCGCGTACGGCGCGACGCGACCGTGATGTCCGTGGGTAAACAAAGTGGTTGCCCGTCCGTAACCCAACATGACATCAACGCATTACTGGTCGAGCTCGTGGCCAGCGGCAAACGGGTGTGTCGTCTGAAAGGCGGCGATCCGTTTGTCTTTGGACGTGGCGGTGAAGAGGTAGAGGCGCTGCGCGCTGCTGGTCTTCAGTACCGAATTGCTCCCGGCATCACGGCGGCGATGGGTTGCGCCGCCTACGCCGGTATTCCATTGACGCATCGTGATCACGTGCAAGCCGTGCAGATGGTTACGGCACACGGGCGCGGTGCATTTGACACGATCGATTGGCCAGGTCTAGCGACATCTTGCGCCACGCTGGTGTTTTACATGGGGGTAGGGCGACTGACCGCGATACGCGACCAACTCATTCGGCACGGTCGGGACAAGACGACACCGTTCGCGATTGTGGAATCGGGCTCGACGCGGCGTCAGCGGGTTGTAACGGGAGAACTGGCGACGTTGCCCGATGTGGCTGCCCGACAAACCATAAAGTCGCCGGCCATCGTTTACATCGGAGCGGTCGCGGCCTATGCCGCGACGTTGGGTTGGTTTGAACCGACCGGCGACGATGCGAGTGAGCCGGTCTATGCGACACTTAGGGCAACGGCCTAGCCACAAAACCCGCGTGTTAAGCGATTAGAACATTCGAGGGACTTACGATGATTTACGACAACATACTCGACACGATTGGCAATACACCGGTTGTCCGTTTGCACCGAACAGTGCCGGAACACGTTACGCTCTACGTCAAGGTCGAGGCTTTTAATCCGATGGCATCGGTAAAGGATCGCTTGGCGTACGCGATCATCGTTGATGCGGAAAAACGCGGCGTGTTAAAGCCTGGGCAGACCGTCGTTGAGGCGACGTCAGGCAACACCGGTATCGCGTTGGCGATGGTCTGTGCGGCCCGCGGCTACCCGTTTGTTGCGACGATGGCCGAGTCCTTCTCGATAGAACGTCGCAAAGTCATGCGTGGTCTGGGCGCCAAGGTCATTTTAACGCCCGCGGCCGAGCGCGGCACCGGCATGGTGCGTAAAGCCAAGGAACTCGCCGAAGAGCACGGTTGGTTTTGGGCGAGTCAGTTCGAGAATCCGGCAAACCCTGCGTACCACCGCAGCACGACGGGACCGGAAATCTTGGCGGACTTCGCTGGACGCCGGCTCGATTACTGGGTCAGCGGATACGGTACCGGCGGAACGATGACCGGTGCGGGCGAGGTGATCAAGCTTGCCCGACCCGACGTCAAGATTGTCGCGACGGAACCCGCCGCCGCCCAGTTATTGGCCGGTCAAGAATGGAGTCCGCACAAAATTCAGGGTTGGACGCCCGACTTCATTCCCGACGTACTTAACCGCGACATCTATGATGACCTGATCCCGATCGACGACGATACGGCGATCGCAACCTCGCAAGCGCTTGCTCATCGCGAAGGGATTTTTACCGGCATCTCGGGCGGTGCGACTCTGGCCGCTGCGCTACGGACGGCCGATAAAGCCGAACCAGGGTCGGTGATTCTGGCGATGCTGCCGGATACTGGCGAGCGGTACTTGTCGACGCCGCTATTCGCCGACGTGAACGAGGGCTCCGACGACGACTGGCTCGCGGGTTTACCATAACGTCGATTTTGCGTCGCTAGCCCACGGTTTACGCGGCATATGCGATGGGGCTGCGACGCTGATCACAGACTCGCTGCGCCCTAGCCAGCAGACTCACTACCTAATTACGTAAGCACGCCGGAGGGCGTGCGGGGTTCTTGGGTGACCGTTAGCAGCGCAGCTGGGCCAGCTTGGCCCGACACGGATGTTCTCGCGCACTACGCTGAGCTTCTCGCTCAGGCAGTGCCGCGGTCCCGTGGTTTCGCGTTTCTAAAACACACCGGAGAGCTCGCTTGGAACCCGGAATTACCCGAGTCGGAGGTCTCCGTTATCGGGCGGCGAATTACGGCCGGCCATTTCAAGCCAACCAGTCTCTGTGAGCACGACGGCGCCGACGGGTCCAAGAATATCTTGCTGCCATTGGTCAGTGCCGAGCAAACGGTCGGTTGGGTGATTGCCTCGTTCGACGATCCCGAGCACGTGCCCGGCAGTCTCGCGCTGATCGAAAAACTACTAGCGCCAACGCTCAATGTGTTGTCGAGCGCGTTGACGCTAAGTGTCCGCGCCGCGACCAACGATGCGGACAGCGTCGCTAACGAGCGCCGCTTGCGGACCATCTACGCACTCGACGATGCGATCATTAACACACCGCATGGTCAGTCGGGTCTCGGCGGACTTGTTGCGGCGATCGCCAAAGACTTGCGCATCGGCTACAGCGTACTGTTGATGCCCGATAAGCGTATTCGCTTTAGCGTAACCCACCCAAGCTGGGCCGGCGTCGATCGAAAGACACTGGACGGCGTTGCCGCCCGCCGCCTGCTGCCGGCCGTCAGTACCCGAACGTCATCGCTACTGCTCGATGTTACTCGTGCGCCCGCCGAGTTGCCGCAGCACCAGGACGGTTACCAGATTATTGCTAGTCCGATTCGCGAGGGCGGCAAGCGTGTTGTCGGCGTACTGGCCATGTTCGGCCAAGTCGACCGGCAGACGTTTCGCGCCCACGACATGGCCTTCGCCGACCATATCGCACGGCGGACCGAGCGGGTCGTTGAGCTGAACTACGACCCGATGACAGGTCTGATGAACCGCTCCGGCTTCGAGTCGCAGATCGAAGATGCGTACGCTGAGCTCGGTCACGATGTTACCGAGCACGCCTTGATCTTCTTCGATATCGACAACATGGCGTTGTTCAACGATACCTTCGATCACCGGGCTGGCGACGAAGTGTTGGTACGCTTCGCGTCCGAACTGCAGCGCTCGCTACCGGACCGCGGTGTGGCATCGCGCCTCGCAGGCGACAACTTCGCGGTGCTATTGCCCAATACCGGTGTCGCGGAGGCGGTGACGTTCGCCGAACAAATCCGTTTGTCAGCCCACAAAATGAGCTACCTCAAGCGGGACAAGTCGCACCAGATCACCGTCAGTGCCGGCGTTGCGCCATTGACCGTCTCGGACGAAGGCTGCGCCGGTGCAATGATCTCGCCGAAAGTCGCTTGTACCGCCGCGAAAGACCACGGTCGCGATCGGGTCGAGGTCTATGATCAAGACAACCACAGCATAATCCGTCGCGTCGACGATATGCAGATCGTCGGCCAGATCCACAACGCGCTGAATGAGGGCGCCTTCCAGCTCGTCGCGCAGCCAATCGTTCCGTTGGGGCCAACCGCCAACGCCCATTTTCCGTATTACGAAATTTTGGTACGGATGGTCGATGGCCAAGGTCGCGAACTGTTACCGGGCGATTTCTTCTCGGCCGCCGAACGCTACCAATTGATGCCGCAGCTCGATCGGTTCGTTATCGACCGCTCGTTATCGTTACTGGCCGAGCACCGCGATGCGCTGGCGGAAGGTGACGCGCGCTTCGCGATCAACTTATCCGGTCAGTCGTTGCAAGATGACTCACTGCTCGACTACGTCGTCAGCAGCATAAATCGACTGCAAGTGCCGGCTCGTCACCTGTGTTTTGAAATCACAGAAACGGCCGCTGTTGCCAACCTGAACAGTGCCCGCCGGTTTATTCACTCATTGAAATCCCTCGGTGCTGTTTTTTCGTTAGATGACTTCGGTGCCGGTCTAAGTTCTTTCGCATATTTGAAGTCGCTAAACGTCGACAGCCTCAAGATCGACGGCGGCTTCGTCAAAGACTTAACGACCAATACCGTCAGTGAAGCGATGGTTGTCGCCATTACTCACGTTGCGAAGGTCATGAAGTTGTCGACAATCGCTGAATACGTGGACAACGAAGCGGCCCGTCGTCTTCTGAACGAAATCGGTGTCGACTACGCACAGGGTTTCTTGGTCGGCGAGCCGCTGTTGCTCGAAGACGTTCTGACGCGCGCATTTAGCGCGGCTAGCGACACGGCGTCTAGCGCCATCATCCAAGTCTAGACCGATTTAAAAGATACCGGCATCAAGCCCCGCTGCGAGCGTGGCGCCGAGTGTGTGCGCCTCATTGAGCGCGTCCTCATCAGGGTCGCCGACGACGCGTAGCGGCGGCTGAGCCGCCACCAGCGATAGCCCCGATACGATTCGCTCTACGCTACTGATGGCGCCACGGCCATCGTTGCCGGCGCTAACGATGAGCCCGTAGGCTCGACCGGCCAATTGCGCCTCGCAGGGGTAGTAAACCCGGTCGAAAAAATACTTCAACGCACCGCTCATGTAGCCGAAATTCTCTGGCGTCGCAAAAATGTAGCCGCCTGCCGCCTGCACGGTATCGATCGACACCGTCAGCGGGTCGGCGACGATAACCTCGGTGGCTCCGCCGTCGTCGCTGCGGGCGCCGGTCACTGCGGCCTCGGCAAGCTGGGCCGTACGACCGGATTGGCTATGGGTCACGACGAGTAGGGTAGGGGCCGGCATGACACCAGTATCGCCGCCGACGCACGTCGCACGCAAAAAACATCGCGACGCTGAGATAACGCGCGGACCAGCAGCACAGTATCGGCATGTTGCTGCAGGGACGTGCCATGACCAACGATCACTCGAAACGAGACGAAGCGCTGTGGATGCAGGTCTTCGGTGTGCTGGGCTTCATCTACGGTGTTTTCCTGATCGGCGTCGTCGGCGTCTTGCTGTTCGGCTAAAGCCCACGAACGAAACATCGGCGGCGCCGGTGGCGCCCAGGATCCCCATCTACCACGCCTTCCTGGTTCGTTACCGGCACCGCCGGTCCTTAAGTGCCCGCACCGCTGCGCTACACTGGTGGCCCGAAACCCGGGCCGACCAGGACGCCGATGAGCGACCAACCGTATGGCGATATCGAATCGCAGCGAGCAGCAGGTATCGCTCACCACCGAGAGCTGCTAACAGACTTACCGACCGCGCTCGATCGGGATAAGGCGGCCGAACTCGCCTGGCTCAGCGAGTACGTGAGCCGTTATCTGCTCGCTCCCCACGTCAATTCCCTGTTGGTGGCCGCCTTGAGCGAGGGCGCGACCAACGCTGATACGATTTATCGAGCGGCGGCGGCTGATTCTCCCGACGATCCAATGCGCGCGCTGCGAAGCGCTCGCCACGCCTTACATATCGCTACGCTCTGGTCGGAATGGTTAGAACGAGAGCCACTCGAGCAGTCGTTTCAACGCTTATCGGCGGCGGCCGATGCGGCTATTCGGTTTGCGCTGGACCACGCGACAAGCGTGTTGATCGAGCGCCACGGCCAATTGTGCGATACGGCCGGGCGGCGCATCGACCTCGCTGTACTCGCCATGGGCAAGCTCGGTGGCGAGGAATTAAATTTCTCGTCCGATATCGACCTGGTGCTGCTTTATCGGGCTGACGGAGTCAGCGATGGGCAACATTCGCTGAGTGCCAGTCAGTACTTTACCCGTCTCGCCCGTGAGTTGATCCGCCACCTTGATCAACACACTGCCGACGGTTTTGTCTACCGCGTCGATGTCCGGCTTCGACCGTTCGGCGCGAGCGGTCCGTTGGTGGTCAGTTTCAATAGCTTCGAACAATACCTTGAGACTCACGGTAGGGATTGGGAGCGCTACGCCTACCTCAAAGCACGGCTTGTCAACGCCGATGCAGATCCCGACAACGAATTAGCCGGTTTACTGGACCGGTTTGTTTATCGGCGTTACCTCGACTTTGGCATGTTCGGCTCGCTCCGCGAGCTCAAGGAGAAAATCGCTGCCGGTGTAAAGCGCCGCGATTCTCTCGACGACCTAAAACTCGGGCCGGGCGGTATTCGCGAAATCGAGTTTATTGTGCAGTCCTTACAGCTTATTCGCGGTGGCCGCGAGCCCCAGCTAAAAAAGCGACGGCTGCTCGCCGCGCTCGATGCGTTGGTCGCGTTGCAGCATATCGAGGTCGTACCCGCCCGCGAACTTGCCGATGCCTATGCGTTGCTACGCCGTTTGGAAAACGCGGTGCAAGGTCGCAACGATGCCCAAACACATCGCCTGCCCGATAGCGACATCGCGCGGACCAAGATTGCTGCCGCGCTAGGGCTGGCTTCGGTTCCACAGTTGCTGGCGGATCTGTCCCAGCAACGTAACCTCGTCCAACGGCAATTTAACGCGTCCGAGCTAGCACCGAGTCAGCCGGAGCCAACAAAGGCGACCGCCTGGCCCACCGAAAAGGTGGCTTTAGCCGCGACGTTGCAAGCACTGGGCGTCGAGGCGGCCACCGATATCGCCGCCGGCGTTACCGAACTGCGTCAAACCGCCACGAGTAAACGTCTCGATGCGCTGGCCGAGACGCGGCTCAATGCATTGATCCCGTTGCTCCTCGATGAGCTGCCCGCGCAAGCAACGCCTTTGGTGGTATGGCGTCGTCTGAGTCGCGTGCTTGAGGCGACGCTTCGCCGCAGTGCCTACCTTGCCTTGTTGTTGGAAAGCGAGCCGACGAGACAGAGCCTGGTGCATTGGGTCAGTCAGTCGCCGTATCTCGCCCGAGAACTGGCGGCAGCTCCTGTGTTACTCGACGAATTGGCTGGCCGCGGCTCGGAAAGCGCGGCAACGCGCGGCGATATGCGTGCGACACTCGCTGTCCAATTGACGCACCAAGCGAGCGACGACATCGATGCCAAGCTTCGCCACGTCGCTGAGTACCAGCGAATCGGCCGCTTTCGCGTTGCCTTGCTGGATGAAGGCGGTGCGCTGCCGGTTATGCGCGTGTCAGATGCATTGACGAGCCTAGCGGAAGCGTTAATCGATACGACCCACCAAATCGCTTGGCAAGAAAACCTCGCGCGCTACGGTACGCCGTCGTCGCCTGCGTTCGCCGTTATCGCCTACGGCAAGTTGGGTGGCTTCGAGCTTGGCTACGGCTCCGACCTCGATTTGGTATTCATTCACGATGCGACCTCACCGGACGGTATGACCGACGGCCTGAAGCCAATCGCCAACGATCAGTTTTTCGCCCGTCATGTCCGAAAATTGATCCATTACCTAACGTACCAAACGACGCACGGTCCGATGTATGACGTAGATGTCCGACTAAGGCCTAGCGGCCGTTCGGGACTCCTCGTCACGAGTCTCGCCGCATTCGCGCGCTATCAGCGCGAGCAAGCCTGGACCTGGGAGCATCAAGCCTTACTGCGGGCGCGCGCGATCGTCGGTGACACAGCGTTGTGTGCGCAATTCGAGGACGTGCGCCGTCAGGTACTGGTCGATGCCGTGCGGCGCGACTCGCTCTGCACGGATGTCGCTGCAATGCGCGAGCGCATGCGAACCGAATTGGCCGCTGGCGGCCCCGATCAGTTCGATCTCAAGCAGGATGCCGGTGGGATCGCTGACATCGAGTTCATCGTTCAGTACTTGATCCTTCGTGATGCTGCTGCCGATCCCGCCGTACTGACGTTCACCGACAACATGCGCCAACTCGATATGATCGCGGAACGCGGCTGCCTCGATCCTAGTGCAGCGCGCGATTTGCAGTCGGTCTACTTGGCGTACCGACAAACCCAGCATCACCGGTCACTGAGCGGTGCCGATAGCGTGTTGGACGGCGGCCGGTTCGCCGACGAGCGAGCGCTGGTGCGCGGGCTGTGGCACGAGGTCTTCAGCCCCTGACTACCCTTGCAATCGTCAGTATACTGTTGCCGCTCGGACCGATGAGCGCACTGACAAGGAACTCGCCTGATGAGGCCAAGAAACGGTACTGTGGATCAATTGCTCGACAGGGCAAATGCAGAACACCACTATTACGTGCGTCGCAGTGATCTGCCCCTGTCGTGCCCGATGCCGAATCAGTATTTGTGGAACGCGCATCCGAAAGTCTACTTGCCGATCGAGACAAGTGGCGGCGAAGCCAAGTGCCCGTACTGCGGTGCACGTTATACCTTGATCAATGACGAATAAGCCCGAGTGGCTTCGAACAGCGGTTGTCTGACGCACATTAATCTTGCCGCTGGTCTACGCGGTGGCGAGCGTCAAACACTGCTGCTGATCGAACAACTCGCCGAACGGGGCTGGCGGCAACGCCTGGTTACGCGACCGAACGCGCCACTCGCGCGCGCATTGCCGGAGTCGCTTCAAGGGACGGTTGATGTCAGAACGGGCGCTAATGTCGTCGCTGCCGCACGCGCCTGTACGGCTAGCGCAATCGTCCATGCTCATGACGGACGTGCCGTCTACGCAGCGGCATTGGCCGGTTGGTACTACCGCGCGCAGACCGTTCTTACGCGCCGAGTCATGAACCCATTGCGACGCGGCTGGGCACAACGACTGGCGTATGGGCGGGCGCATGCCGTCGTCGCCATATCGACGGCGGTTGCCGAGGCAATAACAACGTCGTTGCCGTTCGTTAAGCCGGTGATAATCCCGAGTGCCTATCAACCCCCGCAACCGCCGACTGGCTACGCGGACACACTCCGCCAGCAATGGGGCGAACGGTTTGTCGTGGGCAACGTGGCCGCACTAGAGGACGACTCCAAGGGCCAGTCTTGCCTAGTGGCGTTGGCGCGTGCTGTTCCGGATGTGCACGTGGTTCTGGTCGGCTCTGGTCGGGACGAAGCGCCGCTTCGCGCCGCCGCCTCCGGGTTGACCAACGTCGAATTTGCGGGCCAAAGCGATGATGTTGACGCGTACTTGCGCGCTTTCGACCTGTTCGCGTTTCCGTCGCTGCGTGAAGGCTTCGGGTCGGTCTTGCTTGATGCGATGCGTCACGGCCTTGCGGTCGTTGCCAAAAAAACCGGTGGCATCGTCGATATTGTCGAGTCGGGAAAAACCGGTTATCTGGTGGCCGCCAACGATAACGACGGCTTTATCGCCGCCGTTCAAGACTTGCAGCATGACGCGGTACGACGGCGTGAATTTGGGGCGGCTGCGCAGCAACGTGTCGAGCGCTTTTCAGCCGCTATAATGGCTGATCGCTACGAGGCTCTGTACCGAGCGATGTAGCGCGGTTAGTCAAACTGAGTGTTGGCGGACGGTCGGCCCGACGACGACACGGCCGTGTAGGAGTTGCAGTAACGATGATCGTAGTCACCGGCGGCGCCGGCTTCATTGGTTCGAATTTAGTGCGTGCGCTTAATGCGAGCGGACATCGTGACGTTATCGTCGTTGACGATTTGAGTGACGGTCACAAATTCAGCAATTTGGTTGGGCTCGATATCGCCGACTATCTCGACCGCGACGAATTCATTGCGCATGTTGAGGCAGGCTCTTTCGGTCGCTCATTGACAGCGTTGTTTCACCAAGGTGCTTGTTCGACCACGACCGAGTGGAACGGACGTTACATGATGGCGAACAACTACCGTTATTCGATGACGCTACTCGACGCTTGCATGAACCAAAAGGTACCGTTTATCTACGCCTCATCGGCAGCGGTTTATGGCAGCAACGAGACGTTTGTGGAAAATCCTGCCAATGAGCAACCGTTGAATGTCTACGGTTATTCCAAGCTGCTGTTTGACCAACAAGTTCGCAAACGGTTGGCTACCGGCCTACCGGCCCAAGTGGTCGGCTTACGTTACTTTAATGTCTACGGACCCAACGAACAGCATAAGGGATCGATGGCAAGTGTGGCGTGGCATTTTCGCCAACAACTGCAAGCGGACGGTTATTGCCGACTGTTCGCGGGGGCTGATGGCTACGCCGATGGTGAGCAGCGCCGCGACTTTGTATATGTCGATGACGTTGTCGCGTTGAATCTTTGGTTTATGAAGCACCCCGACGTGTCCGGCGTATTCAACGCAGGTACCGGGCGCAGTCAAACTTTCAATGAGATGGCCGACGCGGTCGTAGAGCAACTCGGTGGGCGCAAAGAGTACATTCCGTTTCCGGATCATCTGCGCGGTCACTACCAGAGTTTTACCGAAGCCGACCTATCGGCGTTACGCCAGGTCGGTTGCGAGCATGAGTTTAGCGACGTACAGGCCGGTGTTGCCGCGTACTTTGCGCGTTTAGCGGCAGTCTAGGTGAGCCGTAGCGTGCTTGTCGTCGGCCCATCCTGGGTCGGTGACATGGTCATGGCAGATGCGTTGTTTCAGGAGCTTCGCCGCGCTGATGCGACCGTCGATGTCGTTGCACCCGGCTGGTCCTTACCGATACTCGAAAGAATGCCGACGGTACGCCAAGGCTTCGAACTCAAAGCCGCGCATGGCGAGTTTGCTTTGGCTGCGCGCCGCTCACTGGGCCACCAGCTGGTGGCCAATCATTACGACCAAGCGATCGTTCTGCCGCGATCCTGGAAGGCGGCGTTGGTACCGTGGTTTGCCCGTGTCCCTGTGCGCACCGGCTTTACCGGTGAAATGCGCTTCGGACTGATTAACGATCGCCGACCCTTCGATACACACCAACTAGACCAAACCGTCAAACGCTTCGTGGCTTTAGGATTGGCCGAAGGCGAGCCATTGCCGAGGGATCTAGCGCAGCCGCAACTCGTACCGCGCGCTGATGCGTTGCCCGCGGTTCTGCGCCGCTTGAATCTCACGGGCGCCGGACCGACCGTCGCGCTGTTACCGGGAGCTGAATACGGCCCGGCAAAGTGTTGGCCGCTCGATCACTACCGCGCGCTTGCCGAGGCGCTGCACGCAGACGGCACCGAGGTCTGGGTACTCGGTTCGGCAAAGGATCGAGCGGCGGGTGAGCAAATCTCAGCCGGTGGTGCCGCCCGCAACCTGGCCGGCGACACCTCACTTGCTGAAGCGACGGACTTGTTGGGCGCTTGTGCGGCGGCTGTCAGCAATGATTCCGGCCTTATGCACGTCGCCGCCGCTGTCGGTTGTTTTGTCGTTGCCATTTACGGATCGAGCAGTCCGTCATTCACGCCGCCGCTAACCAATCGAGCAAACGTCTTGTACCGCGATCTCGACTGCAGTCCCTGTTTTGCGCGCGAGTGTCCGCTTGGCCATCTCGATTGCTTGACCGGCATAACACCTACCGAGGTATTCGGTCGCCTTCAAGCAACGTTGCGACTCAGCAGTTGATCGATCCGCTCGCAGACTGCCTCAACCGAAATGAGCTCAAGCGCAGCGGGGTCGCGGACGCGTTGCCCCCAGCGTACGGCATCGACGGATTGGCCTAGGAACTGCTTCACCGCGTCTGGGTAGACGTTAACCAGACCGTCGCGGCCTCGGTAAGGGCCGGTCCGGTCTGGGTTCGATGTTGCGTACAGCCCGACGAGTGCAGTGCGACTCGCCGATGCGAGGTGTACAGCGGCGGAGTCCGGTGCGATAACAAGATCGGCTGCGTCAATTAACGCATACAGTTGTTTCAACGAGGTTTGCCCAACGACAGACTGCGCAGCGTCGCCGCAAGCTGCGACGATGCGGGCGGCATAGTCGTGCTCGACGGTGGTGCCAGCCCCGCTAACGACCACCACCGCGTTATGGCGCTCGACCGAATAACGGCACGCGTCAGCGAACCGGTCGCGCGGCCAATTACGAAAATTATTGCGGCGATCCGAGCTGCACGGGCTGACCACGAGCAGCGGCCGCCCGGCCTGGCGACGTTGCTCAGCGAACGCTCGGTCGTCGGCCGATAGCGGGATGTCCCACTGCGGCTCTTGGGTCGCGATACCGATATGCCGAACGAACTGCATAAAGCCATCGACGACATGGGGATCGGGCTGCCTGGCGATTCGTTCTTGGCTAAACAGCGTTTGAAAGTCCCTTGCTCTGGCCCTATCGAAGCCGATCCGCCGCTTGGCCTTGATGCCGACCGACAGCACGTTGGCCCGCATCGATGCGTGCATCAGCAGCAAGGCGTCAAAACGACGACCGCTCAGTTCGCGCCACACGTGCCGATAGGCGGCAACACCGGCGCGCTTGTCGAAAATGATAAACTCGCAGCCTTCGGTACCCTCGAGTAGCGAAGCCTCGGTTCGGTTGATGACCCAGGTCACGGTCGTATCGGGATGCTGGCGAAGGATGGCCAATGCGGCAGCCTGGGCGTTACAAACATCGCCGATGGCCGACAGCCGTAGCATGCAAACGGAGCGCGGAATCTGTGTGTCGGGGGCAGGCAAGTACAGGACCTTGAGCGGTGATCGCAACCGAACGCCCAGCGCCCGGCCAAGCCATCGTATACGATCCGACGAGGATCGCGCACATCGACGCGGCGAGTTTCACGGCGAGCCAGTGGCCATCGGTAGTACCGGTTGGGGCTGATCGTGGTGGGCGAGGGTCGGCGTGGTTCGTTGGTGACGGCACCAACCAGTATGTGTTGCGGCACTACTGCCGTGGCGGCTTACCGGGTCGTCTCGTTCGCGACCGCTATTGGTTTCTAGGCGAGGCGGCGACCCGAAGTTTTGCCGAATGGCATCTTTTGCATCAGCTCGCCAATCGAGGTTTGCCGGTGCCCTCGCCAATCGCCGCGTTTTACCGCCGCCGCGGCCTGACCTATACCGCCGATCTGATTACCGCCAGGCTGCTCGACGTCGAGTCATTCGCGCAACGCTTGCGCCAGCCTATCGACCACACCGATGTTTGCCGCGAAGTGGGTGTCACCATTCGTCGATTCCACAATGCCGGTCTCTGGCACGCCGATCTCAACGCGAACAATATTCAGTTGAATACCGCATCGGTTTGGTTGATTGACTTCGATCGTTGCCGGCTGCACACGCAGCCCATCGATGGCGAGTCCAATCTCAACCGATTGAGCCGGTCAATTCGCAAGATTGCGGCCTATAGCGGCGCGATCGATGCGGAGCTCGCCGTGCGTGAAGTCCGCTACGGCTACACTCAGCTTGCCGATGTCTTGGCGTAAACGTCGGGATAACCGTCGGGTCGCCCTTTAAATTTTCGGTGAATCCAAAAATACTGCTCTGGCGCTTGGCGCACGGCTTGTTCCAGCGTCGCGATGTAAGCGCGTGTGGTCGCCTCCATGTCGGCGCCATCGACGGTCAGCGGCGGCAAGAACTCAACGATGTAATGCGCTGTGTCACCATCGCGCCGACAATACACCGGGACGACTTTAGCGCCACTTAATGAGGCCAGTCGGCCCGTTGCTGTGTTCGTCATCGCCGGTGTACCGAAGAAATCGATAAGCTCAGCGTACTTGCGACGATAGCTTTGGTCCGGCGCATACCAAACGGCGACGCCTTCCTTGAGGCTGCGCAGCATTTGCCGGATGTCCGCTTTCTCGATTAAGCGCCGTGCGGAGCGAAGCCGACCGCGGCGGATGATCGAGTCGGTAAACGGGTTGCGTTGCGGGCGGTATACCGCGTCGAATTCCGGAATGATCTGACGCAGAAAACGGCCGCTGATTTCCAGTGTCGAGAAGTGCCCAGTCAAAAGGATAATGCGGTAGCCAGACTCGCGCAGTGCTTGGACGCGCTCTTGACCCTGGAACGAAACGATCCGTTCGAACAGCGCGTCTTCTCGCCACCAGGCACTCGCCGTCTCGAACAACGATGCGCCCATATTCCGAAAGTAGGCGCGGCGTACGCCAGCCCGGCGCTCGTTTGACCAGTCAGGGAAGCACAACTCAAGATTGATATCGACGATGCGCCGCCGCGACGCCGCTAGCGTATGGGCCAAGTCGCCGAGGCGTCGACCCAACCACAATTGCACCGATAGCGGCGCCAAGCTCGCGAGCCGCAAGAACGTAAATCCGATCCGCAGTAGCCAATAGCGCGGGTGCCATAAATTGTCGGGTAGCGGTTGGCGATGCTTGGTCATTGGCGTTGCGCGCGTTTAAAGCGTCGATGAACCCAATAATACTGGTCTGGGTAGCGTTCTAGCTGTGCTTCGATCGTTTGGTTGAGCAGTGTCGCCGCACCGACCGCGTCGAGTGTTGGGAGCGCGTCAAGCGGTGCATCGAAGTCCAGGTGATAACGACCGTTTGCCTGGCGGCCAGCAACAACCGGTACAACGGCGCAGCCGGTCGACTTTGCAAGGCGCCACGCAGTGATGTTGGTCGCGACCGAATGACCGAGGAACGGTGCCTCGACGGCGCCGTCGCTACTGTCCGCTTGGTCGCTCGCTAACAGCAGCGCACCGTCTTTTCGCAACCACCGTATCGCGTGCTTGAACGCCGATTTCTCGATTAACTCGACGGCGCCTTGCTCCCGACCGCGACGAATCCAGCGGTCGGCGACCGGATTTCCCAACGGTCGCCAAACCGTGGCGTGCGGGATGTACAGGGCCAGCAGACGATTGGCGAGATCCAACGTCGTGAAGTGTCCGCATAGCAGAATAATGCCGCGGCCGCGCGCTTGCGCCTCGGTCAACACGCGATGCGTCGGCGATTCGCTAAGCGCGCCGAGGCGCGAATCGCTGGCGTACCAAGCGAGTCCCAATTCGCCAAGACCGATACCCAGCGAGCGAAAATGGGCGCGCAATAATCGGTCGTGTTCCTCGCGCGAGTGCTCCGGGTAGGC
This sequence comes from Pseudomonadota bacterium, assembly GCA_038749025.1. GTDB lineage: Bacteria > Pseudomonadota > Gammaproteobacteria > Steroidobacterales > Woeseiaceae > JBCAXA01. Next base: position 154,603 of record JBCDIL010000002.1, read on the forward strand.
TTTTGCGATGTTGGCCCGCGCAATCTCACGCCGACTCGCCGCGGCGGCGAGCGCGATTCGGCCGACAAGGGCACCGCCGCCACGCAGCACCGCGGCGGGTAAATAACTGCTCCAGCGGTGCAAACGAAACGCGGTCGCGACGAGCAGCTCACCCAAGTGGGCGGCCCATGGGCTTGCGGGCAAGAACTTGCCCCTGTCGATACAGTCTAACCATCACTCTCGTTGGGGACTGGCTGAAACGTCTGATCGCAGGGCTTGAATCCGGCGGTTTCGGCGCCATATCCCCACTTCTGCAATGTTGCCAAGGGTACAAGGATTCATGAAACGAATCGCGCTGTTTGTAATGACTAACGTCGCTGTTCTCGTCGTTATCAGCATTGCTTTCAATGTCTTCGGTCTTAATTCGATCGATGCAAGCGGCGGCCTGAACCTTACGTCGCTGCTGATCATGTCAGCGATCATCGGTTTTGCGGGCTCGTTAATATCGCTGTTCTTGTCAAAGCGTATGGCGCTGTGGCAAACCGGCGCTCGGGTCATTGATACACCGCAGAGCGCGGATGAGAGTTGGTTGCTCAACACGGTCAAGCGCCAAGCGCAAGCGGCTGGCATTGGCATGCCCGACGTGGCGATTTATGACTCGCCCGATGTCAACGCATTCGCAACCGGCGCCAGTCGCAACAACGCTTTGGTCGCTGTTAGCACCGGCCTCTTGCGTAGCATGCGGCAAGACGAGGTCGAGGCGGTTTTGGGCCATGAGGTGTCGCACGTTGCGAATGGCGACATGATTACGCTAACGCTGATTCAAGGCGTCGTTAATACGTTCGTCGTGTTCTTATCACGAGTCGTCGGCTACTTTGTCGACCGGGTCGTGTTTAAGAACGAGCACGGGGTCGGTATCGGCTACTTCGTCGCCAGCATGGTCGCGCAGATCGTCTTTGGGTTCCTGGCGTACTTTATCGTGGCCTGGTTCTCGCGCCAGCGTGAGTATCGCGCCGACGAAGGTGGGGCAAAACTGTCCAGCAGCGGCAAGATGATCGCCGCATTGCAACGTTTGCAACAGCAACAGCAGCAGGCGGCTGGGCTACCGGAGCAAATCGCGGCATTCGGCATTCGCAGCAGTGGCCAGGCGAGCCTGTTACGGCAATTGATGAGCACCCACCCGCCGCTAGAGCAGCGGATTGCCGCGCTCCAAGCGCCGCGCGCGATCTAAACTGTCAGTTTGAATCGGTTTCGCTGAGTCCGGTGTCATTGGCACCGGGCGCGGCGAAGTCGTTACCGTAAGCGCGCGAGTCATCCGAAACATCGGCGGGCTTCGGCGGTGGCGGTGCTCCATCGATCCCGAGGTGGTAAGCCGCGAAGCCCGGCATGACCACCTGATTTCGAGCCAGCCCGATAACGCGGCCCGGTTTGGGTGCATAAATCCGGGTTTGCGCATTGGTAATCGGATCGGTAATGGTGCCGAGCAGGTCACCTCCAGCGACGTTGGCCCCGAGATCTACTTCGTTCAGCAAAATGCCGCCACGGTCCGCCCGTACCCAGGTTGAGCGGTAATAGACTTGCTCGGGAGCGCCCCACAGGCTGACTTTGTTCACCATGCCAAGCGTGTTGAGTAGCGTCTCAATGCCTTTAACGCCATGGGATACTTCGTCGAGTTCAAGCCGTCCCGGGCCACCCGCTTCAAGCGTGACCGTGGGTACGCCGGCAACGGTCGCCTCGTGCCGTAACGTGCCATCCTGCGGCTGGCTATGAATGATAACGGTGGCGCCGAAACCCTGCGTCAGCGTGACGACGTCGGGCACCCGCATGTCGGCTCGCAACTGCGGCAGGTTGGCTCGCTCGAACGAGCCGGTGTGCAAGTCGACCAAGGCATCGCAGTGAACGACAATTTCCGAAAAGAACGAATGCGCGATTCGTGATGCGGCACTGCCATTTGGGTTGCCCGGGAAGTAACGATTGAGATCGCGACGGTCCGGCAGGTAACGCGTACCACGCCGAAAGCCCTGCACATTCACAATCGGTACGCCGATAACGGCCCCAGCGAGTTTTCCAGGCCGCAAGTTATGCAGGACGCGACGGACCATCTCAATACCATTCAGCTCGTCACCGTGCACAGCCGCGGTAAGACATAGCGTTGGTCCTGGCTGCGTCCCGTTAACGACCAGAACCGGTGACGAGACGGGGATGCCTTCGAAGAGCTCAGAGCCGGCCCAGGCCAATTGCCGGTAGCTGCCGGGAGGGACTTGTTGGCCAAGCAGGGTCAGAGGCTTTGGCTTGCCGCGCGCGCGCTCGACGGCGTCGGCGAGTGGCACTGCGCGCGCTGTGGACGGCGCACTCGGCGGCGTGCTAGGTGGCGTATTGGCTGTTGCCGGCTGCTCAGCCGCCTCTGTCGTCTCGGCCGCCTCAGCGGCTTCTGTCGTCGCTTCTTCCTCGCCGATGCCGACCTGCTGAGCGACACTGGACGCCGGTGCGAGCAACACCAAGCAAGCGACGGTCGTGGCGAACAACGGGATGCGCATCAGATCAGCGTGGAGTGGCGACGGAGAAGTGAACATAACAGAATACAAGTGTCGGCAATATTGGCCACTAAAACTGTGATTCGAGACGATTTTTGACCGCACAAACTCGGAAATTCGCCCGCCCTTGGCCACAAATTGTGATCCGACTGGCGATCGTCGTGGCGCCGCTGGCCGCCGCCGCGCTTTACATCGCAGACGTTGAGCGTGGTCTCGGGACCGCATTGCGGAACATAGCGCCGCTATTTGTCGTCCTGCTGGGCGCGCTCGTTACCTTGTGGCGCAACGGTGGTAGCTGGTGGCAGCCTGAGACTCGCTGGTTGCTGATGACCATCGGCTTTGCCGTTCCCTCTGTCGGGCTGTCTCTGTACTTGCACCATCGCTGGGCGCTCGATATCGATGCCGTGCGCAGCAGTGCCCGCAATCCACGCCTGTTGTTCGTTTGGTTGCCGGTGCTCACCGTGGTTAGTGGTGCAATCGGTGCCGCCCTGGGGCGGATCGTCGGACGTCAGCTTGATCGCCAGCGTTAACGACCGGTGCGTTGCAAACGGCCGATGACAGTGACATTCTCCCGGCGCACGGTCGAATTGTTGAACGTTTTGCGCCTATTTTGTCTCGCTGTTTTTGCCACCGTACCGCTCCTCAGTAGCGCCAGTCCGCTGCCGGTTGCCGATCGCGTGTTGGTTGATAAGAGCGAGCGCTTGCTCTACCTGCTTCGCGACGACGACGTACTGGCGAGTTTCCGAGTCTCGCTCGGTCAAGAGCCGCTCGGCCATAAGACCGAAGAGGGTGATAAGCGGACCCCGGAAGGGACTTACCGCTTGGATACGCGCAACCCCAATAGCGACTTTTTCTTGTCGATACGGATCTCCTATCCGAACGCGACCGATCGGGCGAGCGCCGTTGCTAAGGGGCTACGACCCGGTGGCCAAATCATGATTCATGGCTTGCCGAATGAACCGAAGTACTCAACCGATTTTTACCGGTCGGCGGATTGGACCGATGGCTGCATCGCGGTCACCAACTCGGCCATGATCGATATTTGGCTAATGACCGAACCGGGTACGCCGATCGAAATTCGTCCGTAGTTTCCAGAGGACACAGCATTGAAAGAAGCTATCGTCTCGCCGGAGGGCAGTCTCGAGCTGTTGTCGCAAGAAGAAATCGAGCGACTACGTGATCACGGCGAAGGCGGCTTGTACGCGATACTGCGACGCTGCGCGTTAGCGGTACTGACATCGGGTAGCGAGATCGACGATGTCGCCGAAGTGATGAAGCAGCACCAAGACTTCGATATCTCAATCGTTCGCCAAGACCGTGGCGTTCGCTTGGCGCTCAAAAATGCACCAGGTTCAGCCTTCGTCGATGACCGTATGATTCGTGGAATTCGTGAGTTGTTGTTCGCTGTTCTACGCGACATTGTTTACGTTGACCTGGCCGTACGAAAGTCTAACCAGTTTGATTTGGCTTCATCGGCCAGCCTGACCAATGCGGTCTTTCACATCTTGCGTAACGCTCGCGTTATCCGCTCGGCGGCTCGCACCAATATTGTCGTTTGCTGGGGTGGTCACGCGATCTCCCGGACCGAGTACGACTATACAAAACTCGTTGGTTACGAACTCGGGTTGCGCGGACTCAATGTCTGTACCGGCTGCGGACCCGGCGCAATGAAAGGTCCGATGAAAGGCGCAACAATCGGCCACGCTAAACAACGCATTCGCGATGGTCGCTACATCGGACTAACGGAGCCCGGCATCATCGCGGCAGAGTCGCCGAACCCTATCGTCAATGAGTTGGTCATTCTGCCGGATATGGAAAAGCGCTTGGAGGCGTTTGTTCGCGTCGGACACGGGATCGTTGTTTTTCCGGGCGGTGTCGGTACAGCTGAGGAAATACTCTATCTGTTGGGTGTGTTACTGCATCCGGACAACGCGGATCAGCCGCTACCCCTTGTTCTTACCGGGCCATCGGGATCCGCCGAGTACTTCGAACGCATCGACAATTTCGTGGCGGCGACGCTCGGCGATCAGGCCCGACAACGGTACCGTATTATTGTCGACGATCCGGCGGAAGTGGCCCGCGAGATGGCCGCCGGTATGGGCCGTGTGGAAGCGTATCGGCGCGAGCATCGCGATGCATTCCACTACAACTGGCGACTAACAATCGAGCATCGTTTTCAAGAGCCGTTTACACCAACGCATGCCGCGATGCGCTCGTTGGACATACAGCCATCGTTGCCGGTCCACGAACTCGCTGCGAATTTGCGCCGCGTGTTTTCGGGCATTGTCGCTGGCAACGTGCACGAAGACGTGCATGAACGTATCGAGAAGCTCGGTCCATTCGAGATAAGCGGTTCGCCAGAGATCATGAGGCTACTGGACAATTTACTGCGCGCTTTCGTTGAGCAAGGGCGTATGAAACTGACGTCGGCCTACACCCCATGTTACCGACTGCTGACCTAGCGAGCCGTTTTACGTAACCAGTAATTACGTCAAAAACGCCGTTTATTTTTGTTAAATCAATGACCTGCGACAGCCTGCCCTGTGATGCAGTTCCTCGCTATCGGGGTGCCCCGTTTGTAGCATTTGCTACGAATTTTGAACGAGGCGTTTCGCATGTCGGACACCAAAGAATTGACCTGGGGCGACGCTACCCGCGACGACGAGTCCGGGTTCGAAAGCGCAGACGACGCCGCTCCGCGCGACTGGGATGCGTGCAGCAACTGGCTGTCGCGCGCACCTGCACCGGCGACATCGGCACGCATCGCGACCGATGCATCGGTATACACGTGGAAAGGCTACCGGAATTGGTCCGATAAAGTGAAACGCAATTGGTCGGATCGTAAGGACACCGATAAGCCGTAAGCGCCGCCGCGATAGTGCGCTTCATCCGGTCTCCATCGTCGCTTGAGATTCTCGCGTTGACATAAGCACTAAAGATGCACGTAGGCTGTGAATCACCGCACGGCACGCGCCGGACAGCCGGCCTACGATGCGCTCCAATCAAGACACGAACAACACGGCCATGCCCAATACGAATTCCAGCGAGACCACCGAGCCCTTACTCACCGAAGAGTCGTCACAGGCGCGTTGGTCATGGGTGCATCGTGCCATTTCCTCTGCTAAGTCGAGCAACGCGCGTGCGCTCTACGACGCCGAAGCACACGAGTCGGTCGCAGCAGCGGCCCGCGGCGAGGAATAGCAGCTGATGGAAGTTCTATTGCAGTATTGGGATGAGCTAGACGACGCGCTACACAGTGCCCGGTTTGCCGTTCGGCGTTGGCCTCTGCGGTGGATTGCTTTAGTCGCTGGGCTCGTCGCCATCAGCACTACCGCCATCCTGGTGTAATCGCGCCGGCGCTGCCCCGCGCCCCTTGAAAAACCCGTTCCGGGTCCCCACCCCCTGGCAAAGTAAAACCTGCGCCTATCTGGGGACCGTCAATGGCTGAGACCGCTACCAGCGAAACTCTTGGGTTTCAAACCGAAGTCAGGCAGTTACTGCGCCTGATGATTCACTCGCTCTACAGCAACCGTGAGATTTTTCTCCGTGAGCTGATTTCTAACGCCTCGGATGCCGCCGATAAACTGCGCTTCGCAGCCCTGTCGGACAGCTCGCTGCTCGACGCTGACCCCGACTTGAGCGTCGAGCTGGCCGTCGATGCCGAGGCACGCACACTGACGATCAGTGACAACGGCATCGGTATGAATCGCGACGAAGTCGTGGCCAACCTCGGGACGATTGCGCGCTCGGGTACCGCCGAGTTCATCAACCAGCTCTCTGGCGACGATCAAGCGGATGCCAATCTGATCGGGCAATTCGGTGTCGGGTTTTACTCGGCGTTCATCGTCGCCGACAAAGTGGAGGTGACGACACGCCGGGCCGGCGACCCGGACTCGGCAGCGACAGAATGGGTGTCGACCGGTGACGGTGAATTCACGGTGACGGCAGCACAGGGCCCGCGTGGTACCCGCATCGTCTTGCACCTAAAGGACGATGCCGATGAATTTCTGGATTCGCACCGTTTGCGGGCACTGGTCAAGCGCTATTCGGATCACATCGCGTTTCCGGTTGTGCTGCGCGGCAGCGTTGCTGACGAGAGCGAAGAGGAAGCCACCGAGACAGTCGAAACGCTGAACTCGGCAACGGCGTTATGGACCCGATCGCGTTCGGACGTCAGTGAAGATGAGTACAAGGAATTTTATAAGCACCTAACGCATGATTTTGCCGATCCGCTGATTCACAGCCACAACCGGGTGGAAGGTAAGCGCGAGTACACGAGCTTGCTCTACATCCCCGCCAGTGCACCGTTCGATATGTGGAACCGTGAAGCACCGCGTGGCTTGAAGCTCTATGTTCAACGCGTCTTTATCATGGACGATGCTGAGCAATTCCTGCCGTTGTACCTGCGCTTCGTCCGCGGTGTTGTCGACGCGAGCGATCTGCCGTTAAACGTATCGCGCGAGCTGTTGCAGTCGAGCCCGGATGTCGATGCGATGAAGAGCGCACTGGCGCGTCGGGTCCTCGACATGCTCGCGAAGCTGGCGAAGGATGACGCCGATAAATACCAGGCCTTCTGGAACGAGTTCGGCGAGGTGGTGAAAGAAGGTCTCGCTGAAGACCCAGCAAACCGCGATCGAATCGCAGCGTTGCTGCGGTTCGCATCGACGGCCGAAGCATCCGATGAGCCGACGGTCGCGCTCGCCAACTACGTTGAACGTGCCAGTGAAGATCAAGACCAGATCTACTACCTGACCGCAGAATCGCTCGCGGTAGCACGCCGTAGCCCGTACCTTGAGGTGTTCGGTGAACGCGGTGTTGAGGTGTTGCTGATGACGGGCCGTCTCGACGAATGGGTCATCGGTCACCTGCCTGAGTTTGACGGCAAGGCGTTGACCGACATCAGCCGTGCGGACGTTAAGCTGCCCGGCGAGTCGGCCGATGCAGCAACCGTCGATGCTGATGATGAGGGCGAGCACAAAGGTGTGATGAAAAAGCTGCGCCGCCTATTGAAGGAGGACGTCGAAAAAATCCGCATTAGTCGCCGCTTGGTGAGTTCGCCAGCGGTTCTGGTGATCGGAGAACACGCTTTGAGTCCGCAAATGCGCCGCCTGCTTGAAGCGGCTGGGCAAAGCGCTCCGGCCAGCAAACCCGAGCTTGAGATCAACCCCGATCATGGGCTCTGTCAGCAATTGGCCGACGAGGCGGACGAACAACGCTTCGAGGATTTAGCGTACGTGCTGCTCGATCAGGCGCGATTGTCGGCTGGTGAATCACTGCCCGATCCAGCCGCGTACGTCGAGCGAGTCCAACGCTTGTTACTACCGGCTGCCGCCACCGCTTAGCGACTACGCTAACGCCCAACCCGCATGTGTGGCGCAATGATGCGCCGCTCGAGCAGGTCGAAGCCGAGGTCGGTCCCCATCGCCAAGATGGCGGCGGGGATTGCCCCGGACAAAATCATTCGCGTATCGCTGAGCGCAAGACCCGTCACAATCGGTTCCCCGAGTCCACCGGCACCGATAAACGCGGCGAGTGTCGCGGTACCAATACAGATGATCGATGCCGTCCGGATGCCTGCGAGAGCGTGCGGCAGCGCCAACGGCAACAGCACATGCACGAACTCTTGCCGCGCGCTCATCCCCATCGCGGCGGCGACGCGCCGATACACCGGCGCGATCGCGCCGAGTGCTGTCAACGTGGCTCGCAGCACCGGCAGCAGCGCATAGAGGAACAGTGCCGTTAGGGCCGGTATGAATCCGATGCCGAGCAGCGGGATCATCAGGGCAAGCAGTGCAATGGACGGTACCGTTTGAATAAGGCCGGCGATGTACAACGCAATGCCCGACCAACGCGCGGACCGATGGACGGCGAGCGCAAGCGCAAAACCGGCGATTGTCGCCGCGACGATTGCCACCAACGTCAATTGAATGTGCCGGACGATAAGCGGTCCGAGCACGATAGCCGTGCTGTCGCCGGCGGTATTCGTGTTGCTGACGCCACGGCTCGCCAAAAACTCGCTGGCCGCTGCTGGGAACGATAAGCCGTCGACGACAACGCGAGCATTCAGTGCTCGCATCGTGTCATCGGACAACGTGCCCGCAAGTTCACCCAAACGTTGTCGGATCGCCTCGGGTAAGTCGTCGCGAATCAACCAACCCGCGTCATAGCGTGGAAAGTAGTTAGCGGAGTCGCCGAGTAGCAGTAAATCGAAGCGCTCGATGTCACCGTCGGTCGAATACGCATCGGTGCCGTCGATATCGCCATTGGCCAGTGCTCGGTACGCGAGCCCGTGCTCGATACCGCGTGCTATTTGCGTTAGTCCATAGCGCGCGGCGAGTCCGGGCCAGCCATCGTCGCGCTGCATAAACTCATGGCTAAAGGCGAGTTCAATTCCGCCCGCACCATCAAGATCGCTAATATCGCGCCAACCACGTTCTGCGGCCTGCTGACGTCGTACCGCAACGGCGTAAGTATTGTTGAAGCCGAGTCGGCCGATAAAGGCGAGACGGCGTTTGTCGAGCTCGCTCGTAAGCTTTGACTCATTGCCATCGATACTGGGGTCGTTGAGGATCGTGCGCGTAATCGTTCCGCTGTACTCCGGGTAAATATCGACATCACCGCCCGTTAGCGCGCCGTAAACCAACTGTGTTCCCCCGAATCCGAAGCGTCGCTCTACACGATGGCCGTCGGCCTCCAGCCATTGCGCCGCGATCTCGGCGAGCAAGTAGCTCTCCGGAAAATTCTTGCTGCCGACTCCGACCGTCTCTGCCATAGCGACAGTGAGTGGCAACATGGCGAGGGCGAGCGCAATTGTTAACCGTTTAGCCATGAGCGATATGCAATCGCTGAGCGTCAACGAGGCGAGCGACGTAAGCATGCTGTGGGTCGTTTATGACGCGCTCGGTGGGTCCGTGATCGACGATTTCGCCGTCTCGCAAAACAGCGACCGTCGCGCACAGACGGCGGGCTTCGTTGAGGTCATGAGTCACGAGTAAAAAACTGCACTGGCGGTCATTTGCAAGTGCAATAAAATGGTCGTAGATGTCGCTACGGGTGACCACATCAAGCCCCGAGAACGGCTCATCGAGCAGCAAAAGCTCCGGCGCTAACATCATTGCTCGGCAAATGCCGGCGCGCTGCTGTTGGCCGCCAGACAATTCAACCGGATAGCGATTGAGCATCTCGCTATCAAGGTGCATCTGCTCCGCGAGCAACAGCGCTCGGCTGGTAAGCTCATCAGCATCGTTCCCCAGCAAGCGCCCTTGTAGAGTCAGATTATCGAGTACCGATAAATGCGGGAACAGCCCCGTTTCTTGCAACGCGTAGCCGATCCGTTGTCGAAGCGCGCGAGCGCTCGCTGCCGACAGTCGTTCGCCGAAAACGGTGACGTGGCCGGCGTCCGGTTCGAGTAAGCCCAACGCGAGACTAAGGAGTGTCGATTTACCGCTGCCGCTTTCGCCAACCAAAGCCATACCGCCCCAAGCAGGCACGACTAGCGACAGATTATCGAGCACCGTGCGCTGTCCCAGTTGCTTGCGGACAGCCGTGAATTCAAGTTTGGAAGGCGGCTCATCGACCATCGCGCTACCTTACTGGGCAAGTGGAGAATGCGCTACACTCATCCGCTGGGGAGGGCTCTGCATTCGCAGCAGGGGATAGGTTATGGCAACACGTAAACCGACAGACAACAGCGCCGATCTACGCCAGCGCATCGGCGATCTCGCCTATGAGGTTACCCAAAACAAAGGCACAGAACGGCCGTTTACTGGTGATTTTTTACATCACAAAGCTGACGGTACTTACACCTGTGTTTGCTGCGGGCAACAGCTGTTTAAGTCAGACCACAAGTACGACTCAGGCTCGGGCTGGCCGAGCTTTTTCTTGCCGCTTGCAAAAGACAACGTACGTATCCAGCGAGATACCTCGCACGGCATGATTCGCGACGAAGTGCTTTGCGGGCGTTGTGGCTCACACTTGGGTCACGTGTTTCCGGACGGACCTGGACCCGAGAATTCCCGCTATTGCATTAACTCCGTCGCGCTTGATTTCGATGAGGATGCCAAATGAGGCTTGCGTTTTTTACCGCACTGTTGGCGGTGCTTTGGCTCATTGGTTGCTCCGATCGCGAAGCATCCCCTAGTTCTAACGACAACTCCGCGGAGACCAGCATGACAAAATCTATCGCTGAGGCCGGCGACACCGTATCGGTTCACTACACCGGCTGGCTTTACAACGAAGGTGCGGACGACAACAAGGGCGCTAAGTTCGATAGCTCGCGAGATCGCGGTCAGCCGTTCGAGTTTTCGCTCGGTGCCGGTCGGGTTATTGCCGGCTGGGATCAAGGCGTTGCAGGCATGAGCATCGGCGAATCCAAAACCCTGGTGATTCCACCGGAGCTCGGTTATGGCGAGCGCGGTGCACCGCCAGTTATCCCGCCGGGCGCGACCCTTGTTTTTGACGTAGAGCTATTGGCCATCGAACCGTGAATTGGCGAGCGATCGCGCTCGCGACCGCCGTTGCCGCAACGTCTGCGGCTGCCGATACGTTGATTCATGCGGGCACGCTGATAGACGGCTCCGGCGCCGAGCCTCGCAGCGCCGTCACGCTGCGTATCGACGGGGCGCTCAGTGTTGCTATCGAAAGGGCTTAGCCGCCGCCGGTAGCGGCGATCGATCTCTCGGCGATGACGGTGCTATCTGGGTTCACCGATCTGCACACCTGTTAATTCTCAACCGGTTCCGCCGCTTTGATCGACAACTGCAGCGTCCCGTTGCTCGCTTCGGTGGCGTAGTCGATGGCAGCATCTAGCCCCCGCGAGCGGAGCGCATTGGCCAGACGTTTGGCGCGTGCCGCTGTTAAGGCGGATCCGGAAAGAACGGTTATGACGAAGCTTGCGCGCGGGCATTGCATCGCGAGTTCGGCGAGCGCATCAACGATTCGGGCAACCGAGCTTTTAAGATCGTCATCACCGGCTCGGAACGCCAGTGGATAGCGCGCAAGAATCGTATTGAAGTCGTCGGTGCACCATGACGGTAGCTCGCCCGAACGAAGCGCTGAGTCCCATTCCTCATTGCTACGACTCTGTTTTCCCGACGTCGGCGGCGCCCAAGCGGGTAATGCTGCAGGCGTTTTCGGCGCTAGCGTAATCGGCTGCGGTGGTTCCAACGAGAATCCGCCCAATGCCATCAATATGGCCGTGGCCGCAAAGCCACTCGCAAATGCCCGCCCCGACACGTCTCGCTAGAACGCTCAGTGCCCGCTGCTATTGCAGCAGGTCACGAGCTTGTTCGATCCACCCATCGCGTCGAATGCGGCCCGGAAACTGCGGTAGCTCAGCCGAGATGCGCTCGATGTCGTCGTCGGTGAAGTTAGCGATTTGGGTCAGGCTGTAGATGCCGAGTTGATTCAGTGTTTTTTCTAGGACTGGCCCAACACCGCGAATACGCTTCAAGTCATCTAGATCCGCTGGGCTCTGGTGACCGTTGGTCGAATCCTCGGTGGGCGGCGCCGCGTCGCTGTTGGCAGCCTGCATGTCGCGCAGCGGCATGATCCGCGTACGCATTGTGTTGCTGAGCTCGGTATTCAGCGTTCGTTCCGCTTCCAATTGCTCGAGGATAATCGTGTTGTTGTGTTCGGACTCGCGATAGCGCTCGACCAATGGCGGCAAGCGTTGTTGCCAGCTTTCCAACTCACGGCTTAACGCGAAAATTTTGTCGTCTTTTTCCGCCATCGAATGCGAGAGCTTGCGTGCGCGTTCGATGAGCGCGTTGAGGTTTTCGCGCAGTCCGTCGCGACGCTCGTAGCTCTCTTCGAGTGCTGCACGCAGCCGCTCGATTTCGCCGGCGTCGGCGGTATCGCCTATTGCGACGGGCACGCTCGGCACTACGCTATCGGTCGCATCCTCTTCGACAGCGCCAGTGGACGGAAGATCGGTGACCGTATCGGTCGCACGCGTAAATTCATTGAGCTTAGTACGCACGGCCGCGAGTTCAGCCGCAAGGTTCTTGCGTTCGTTATTGATACGCTTCTCAGCCTTTTGCTGAGCGATCAACTGTTCGTTCCACTCGGCCTTGAGGGCGAGACGTTTGTGTTCGGCGCGCCGTGCGCAGATCAACCAACCGACAATCGCACCCAGTAACAATGACCCCAACGCAATTAGCGTTACAGCTGCTGTCATCTCGGGCATAACCATTCCTCGTCACGCGCCACTAGCTGAGTGCACGTCAAATCCGCTAGGCTTACCGGCCAGCGTGCCGCCCGTTTCCGTTAGCGCCCCCGCTTAGGGTCCCGTAAGCTCGCCTAACTGCCTAATTTTAATGCATTTGGCGGCACCGAGTAAGACATGCATCACGAACACCTCGTAATTGTCATCGTCACCGTCGTTGGTCTCGGCGTTTTGGCGCAATGGGTGGCGTGGCGTACTCGGCTACCCGCTATCGTGCTTTTGGCCGTTGCTGGAGTGCTTGCGGGCCCGGTTTTCGGGCTTTTCGACCCCAGCGAAGAGTTTGGCGAGTGGCTGCAGCCGCTAATCAGCTTGTGCGTTGCGATCATTCTGTTCGAAGGTGGCTTGTCGCTGAGCCTGCGCGAGCTCAAAGAGGCAGCTAGCGGCGTCAGTCGCTTGGTTTACTTCGGTGCGCCGCTCGCTTGGTGTTTCTCGTCGCTGTGCGCGCGTTACATCGGCGGCATCGATTGGCCGGTATCGCTGGTGTTCGGTGCGATTATGGTCGTCACTGGACCCACGGTGATTATGCCGTTGTTGCGCCAATCGGCATTGCAACGTCGCACGGCATCGTTCCTGAAATGGGAAGGTATTGTTAACGACCCAATCGGCGCGTTGTTGGCGGTTCTTGTCTTTCAGTTTCTGGTTTTCAGTGGCTCGGGCTCCGGGTGGGGTGAGATTACCCAGAGTATCTTGACGGCATTGGCTTCGGGGCTTATCGGCGGTGGCCTAGGCGGCTGGTTGACGGCACGTGCGTTCCAGTTGGGTTTGGTGCCGGAGTACCTGAAAAGCCCGGTCATGTTGGGCTTGGTGCTCGTCGTCTACGCCACCTGCAATCTGTTGCAAGCCGAGGCGGGGCTACTCGCCGTCACGATCATGGGTATTGTCGTCGCGAACATGGACTTGCCTGGCATCGGCGATATGCGCCGTTTCAAAGAATACATCACGATCATGCTGGTCTCGGTCGTGTTTGTGTTGTTAACGGCGGATCTCAATATCGCATCGCTAACATCGATTGGTTGGCGCGGTGTCGCATTGATCCTGGCATTACTGTTCTTTGCACGCCCAGCCGCAATTTTGCTCGCGACAATCGGCGCCAAGATGAGTTTTCGCGAGCGCTTGCTGGTCGCGTGGATCGCGCCGCGGGGCATCGTCGCCGCTGCAACAGCCGGCGTGCTCGGGTCTGGGCTCGTCGCGCAAGGCTATGACGCCGACGTGTTGCTGCCGCTGGTCTTCGCCGTCATTTTCGCCACCGTTTTCGCTCACGGGCTGTCGATCAATTGGCTGGCTACCCGTCTCGGGCTCGCATCGACGCAACGCGATAGTGTCCTCGTCGTCGGGGCGTCGCCGTGGTCCGTTGAGCTGGGCCGTACACTGACCGAACTCAAAGCCAACGTCCTCATCGCTGATGCGTCATGGCACAACCTGCGAGCGGCCCGATTGGCAGGTTTGCCGGTTTTTTATGGCGAGATCCTGTCGGAGTTTGCTGAGGAGTCGCTCGAAATATCCCATGTACGATCGGTCCTAGCGGCGACCAGCAACGATGCGTACAACTCGCTCGTCTGTACGCAAATTGCACCAGAAGTTGGTCAGCGCCGCGTGTACCAGCTTCCGCTTGGTAATGCTGATGACGACCCAAAGAGCGTATCGCGGACCAATCGAGGCAATATCGCATTTGGCAAAGATGTCGTTTTTGAAAAGCTCTGGCGTTTGTACGTCAGAGGCTGGAAATTCTACAAAACACGTTTGTCGGAGTCGTACAGCTATTCTGATTTTCTCGGCGATCGACCCGCCGATGCGATTGAAATTGCGGTATTAACCACTGACGGCAATGTCGAGTTTCTCGCGGCGATGCATAACCGTGAGCCGAAACTTGGTGAGACATTGATCTACTTTGCCCCTGAGCGCAGCCCCGCAGGCCAAGAATCGAGTACCGATGGCGACCAAACCTCCACAAAAAGAAGCGATTGAAATCAGCGGACAAGCGGGCTCGATCGAGTGTCTGTTAGAGACACCGGCCGAGTTGGCGCCACGCGGTAAAGCGCTGATTTGCCATCCACACCCGCTGCACGGTGGCACGATGCAAAACAAAGTCGCACATACCTTGGCGCGGGCGGCTGTCGATTGCGGTCTCGCCGCGATGCGCTTCAATTTTCGTGGTGTCGGCGCTTCGGCCGGGGTTCACGACAACGGGTTCGGCGAGCGTGACGATGCGCTGCTTGTCGCCGACTACTTGAATCAGCGCTTCGATGGTCCGATCGTCTTCGCTGGTTTTTCGTTTGGCGGCGGCGTCGCAACCGAGATCGCTCGTCGCCAGTTGCCGGTCGCGTTGGTAACCGCGGCACCGGCTGTGGATCGCTGGGAGCGAGATGCTGATTGGCAGCAACCAGCTTGTCCGTGGTTGATCGTGCATGGCGATGCTGACGAACTTGTTGATGTCGATGCGGTCGTCAGTTTTGTTGATGGATTATCGCCAGGACCGGAATTGCTTGTGATGCCCGAGGTCAGTCATTTTTTTCACGGTCAATTGGTCGAGCTGCGAACGACCGTTACGGCGTTTATTAATGCCGCGTTAGGCGGGACAAGCGTATGACACTGATCGATCGAATAACGACGCTACTCAGCAAACCGGCAGCGGACGCAACGGCTGATGAGGCACGTATGGCCGAAGCGGTGCGGCTGTGTTCGGCCTGTCTGCTGATGGAGGTTGTGCGGGCCGATCATGCCGAGGACGAGGCAGAGATCGCCACGGCACTAACACGCGTCAAAGCGCAGTTTTCGCTGTCCGATGCCGACGCGGCGGCGCTGGCGGATGTGGCACGATCGCGAGTGGAGACGTCGGTGTCTCTCTATGAGTTCACGCGCACGCTGCACGAACGGATGTCCGGTGAGCAGAAGTCGCAATTGATTGCGGGAATGTGGGCGGTCGCCTATGCGGACGGTCACCTCGATATGCACGAAGATGCGCTTATCCTAAAGGTAGCCGATTTGCTGTACGTCCCGCGCAGCGAAGTCATGCGCTTAAAAGCGATCGCCCAAAACGCATGAAGCCGCCCTGACGGCGGCTTCATGAACGTCTTACGGATCTAACTCCGCTCGATCAGACCATGTCTTTGAGGCCTTTGAGCGCTCCGATCTTAACCACTTTCGATGCTGGCTTGGCCTTGAACACCGTTTCTTCACCGGTGAACGGGTTGATGCCCTTGCGCGCTTTCGTGGCTGGCTTCTTGACGACGCGAAGTTTCATCAAGCCAGGGACGGTAAACGTACCCGGTGCGCCGCGTCCGCCAAGGTTCTTTTTGATCATTGCTGACAACGAATCAAAAACGGCTCCGACGTCTTTACGAGTCAAGCCCGTGTCTTCAGCGACTTGCCGGTAGATTTCCGACTTCGTTGGTGCTTTCTTGGCGGGTGTTGCAGTTTTTTTCTTGGCGGCCATTGACGCGCGATCTCCTAAGCGTAGTAGAGGAAAAGTGAGTTTGCAGGTGTAAACCAGCGCGCGACCTTAGCACAACCGCTGCGCTTAAAGAACAGCCTTGATGGACGCTCGATTGCTAGTCTGAGAAAAACTGCCGGGTGAACTTCATGGTCACCGGGTCCTTGGTGTTTGGCAAAATCACGGCGACATCAAATGTCAACGTTTCGCGGTTAGCGACGGGAACCTCGCCGATGTAGTAGATCGCCAAATCGTCGGGAGTCTCACCTGGCTCCTCGACCTTGCGCAACGTGATGCTCTTCAATTGGCCAGTCAAGTTAACGGCCTTAGCCGTCACGTCGGTCGCGATCCGTTTACCGGAGTCGGTTTCGATAACGGCAACGTTGAGCAATGCCCGGTTTTGCGAGCGCACGATGCCGTAGGACTGCGCGACGCTAGGGGGTACGGAATCCGTAGAAACGGCATTGATGTGGATCGTGTGATCACCGACGGTCATTTGATTATCGGCAGATGGCGCAGCTTGCGGGATCGTCGCGTTGGGAGGTGCGCCGTCACTTCCGCACCCCGCAAGGGCTACAAAGATCGTTCCGATGACGGCTAGGGCCATCGGTCGGCTCGGCAATATCATCAACATTTGGTGTTCCCCCCGAAGCGTTTCATCCAAGACTATAGCGTACTGCCACGGCGACAAGCGGGCTAGAGCAGCAGCGCTGGTAACTCGGTGCGAATGATGATGTTCAGCGCCATCAGCAGCAATATGAGCGCCATGGCGGAAAAATCGATGCCACCCAAGGGCGGAATGATGCGCCGGATGGGACTGAGCAACGGTTCTGCCAGTGACTGCACGAGTGCCGTCACGGGGTTGTAGCCGGTATTGATCCAACTGAGTAGCACATAAAGGAACAAGACGGCGATCAGCAGCCATATCAGCAGCGAGACGCAGCGCAGCGCGCTGTACAAAAGCAGCGCCCCAAACCCCGAATAGCCCCCCGATATCCAATTGATGAAGAGCAGTAACGCGAACTCGACGGCAACAGCGACGGCGATCGTCGCGGTATCGATTTTCCCAATGGGCGGCAAGATTCGTCGCGCGGGAATAATCAATGGCGATGTAATCTGCAGTACGACTTGTGCAAACGGGTTGCGAAAGTCGGCACGCAGTGTCTGCATGACCAGTCGGAGCAGCACGAAAATCACAAACAGTTCCGCTACCGAGCGGACAAGAAAAACCAGTGCTTCAGTCATGGGTGTGGTCAGTCACATCGGTGTCTAGTTCGATGCCGCGCTGTACGGCAGCATCGATGGCTTTTGAAAAGATAGCATGGAAACCCGCCTCGTCGAGTACGCCGAGCGCTGCAGCAGTCGTGCCTCCCGGCGACGTGACCGCGGCGCGCAAATCGCTCAGCGGCGTCGCCGTGCTACTCGCTAGCTCGGCGGCACCGGCAGCCGTTGCTACCGCTAAATGCCGAGCATCCGCCGCGCTGAAACCGGCACGCTGGGCGTAGTCTTCAAGGACTTCCATAAACCGAAAGAAATACGCCGGTCCGCTGCCTGAGACGGCCGTACTCGCGTTCATCAACGATTCGTCGGCCAGCCATAAGGTTGATCCAGTTGCGTCGAACAAGGCTGTTACCGCATTGTTCCAGTTAGCGTCGTTACCGGGATCGCCAGCCAACGTACAGAGGCCGCGCTTAACGGTCGCCGGTTGGTTTGGCATCGCGCGAATCAAGCCCGCTGTTGGCCCCAGCCAACCGCGCAATCGAGTGAGGCTTACACCGGCCGCGACGGAGACGAAACCGCGCGATTCGCTGAGTCTCGCCGTGGCCAGTTCTCGGCAAACGAGCGGTAGCGTATCCGGTTTTGTCGCCAGCACAACGGTCTCGGCGGTCGCTACCGCCGCCACATTTTCCGCGACCACGCGCGCGCTCGGAAAACGCGCTCTTAAACGTGTGCGTTGCTCTCGGTTCGGTTCGGCGATGGCTATTGCAGGCGGGGCCGTGCTCTCGACTAGGCCGTTGATCAAAGCGCTGGCCATGTTGCCGCCGCCGATAAACGCAATAGTTTGGTCCATCATTGTGCTTGCCCTGGTCGCGCACCGAATAGTGTTGTTCCCAACCTGACCCAGGTCGCCCCTTCGGCAATCGCGGCTTCAAGATCGCTGCTGGTACCCATCGACAGTTCGCTGATCGCGAGCCCGGAGTCGGTCCGCAGTTTACCGGCAAGCTCGGCCAAGCGCTGAAACGGTTGCCGTTGCTCTGGCAGGGATTGACTTGGCCGCGGCAAGCACATCAATCCGACCAAGCGGAGCCGCGGCAGCTCGGCGATAGCGGTCGCGAGTTCGGCGGTCGATGTGGGGTCGGTGCCGGCTTTGGTCGTCTCGGTGTCCACGTTGACTTGCACCATCACGTCGAGCGGCGCGGCGTAGTGTGGACGTTGCGCGCTGAGCCGTTCCGCGATCTTCAGGCGATCGACAGTGTGCACTGCATCAAAGTACTCGGCGACCGTCCGTGTTTTATTGGACTGCAGACGGCCAATGAAATGCCAACGAAGCTTAAGGTCACTCAATTCGCGCTGCTTGTCGCGCGCCTCGGCGACAAAGTTCTCGCCGATGTCGCATTGGCCAGCCGCGTGGGCGGCACGGATCGCGTCGGCCGGGTGTTTTTTACTAACAGCGAGCAGTTTGACGGCCGAGCGTGGCCGGTCGTAACGCGCGCACAATTCGCCTAGCAAACCGTTGGTTTTGGCCAGTTTTTCCGTGACTCCAATCACGCTTTATCCGCACTGCTTAGCTATACTTCGAAAGTGTTATGGTAACTGTCTAAAAGCAGTAACCAAACCGTCTTTCGGGACGATTTAGACCCACTCTGGCTACGGACTGCTCATGGCCGTTGATATCGCTCAGCTTCTCTCGTTCACCGTTAAGAACGAAGCTTCTGACCTGCACTTGTCTGCCGGTGTTCCGCCAATGATTCGCGTTGATGGTGACATCAAGCGCATCAACATGCCGGCGCTGACGCACAAAGAAGTGAACTCCATGGTGTACGACATCATGAACGACAAGCAGCGGAAGGATTACGAGGAGTATTTCGAAACCGACTTCTCGTTCGAGATTCCGAAGCTGGCGCGCTTTCGTGTCAACGCGTTTAACCAAAACAGAGGCTCCGGCGCGGTCTTCCGTATTATTCCATCGGAGATCATGACGCTTGACGATCTTCAAGCGCCGGCAATTTTCAAAGACATCTCCATGCAACCGCGTGGCATTTGTCTGGTAACCGGGCCAACCGGTTCCGGCAAGTCGACGACGCTCGCGGCGATGATCGACTACGTCAACGACAACAAGCCCGACCATATTCTAACGATCGAAGACCCCATCGAATTCGTCCACGAGTCGAAGAAGTCGTTGATCAACCAGCGGGAAGTACATCGTGACACGCTAGGCTTTTCTGAAGCATTGCGTTCTGCGTTGCGTGAAGACCCCGACGTTATTCTCGTTGGCGAGCTGCGTGACCTCGAAACGATTCGCTTGGCCTTGACCGCTGCCGAAACTGGCCATTTGGTTTTCGGCACCCTGCATACCAGTTCGGCCGCGAAGACGATCGACAGGGTTGTCGACGTGTTCCCAGCGGCCGAGAAAGAAATGGTTCGGGCGATGTTGTCCGAATCCCTAAAAGCGGTGATTTCGCAGTCGCTCCTGAAGCGCATAGGCGGCGGACGAATCGCGGCGCACGAAATCATGATCGGCACGCCCGCAATTCGAAACTTGATTCGGGAAGGCAAGATTGCGCAGATGTATTCGGCGATTCAGACCGGTCAAGCGGCGGGCATGCAAACGCTCGATCAAAACCTTCAAGAGCTAATGGCGAAGGGCATGATCACGAAAGAAGAAGCCCGCTTTAAATCTGTTAACAAAGAAAACTTCTAGGGAATCGCCATGCAGCGCGAACAAGCCGCCCGGCTGATGCAAAACCTGTTGAAGATGATGGTCGAGAAAGAAGGCTCCGATCTATTCATCACCGCTGGATTCCCGCCGGCGATCAAGATCGACGGTGAAGTCCACAAAGCGTCTGATCAAACGCTGACCAACGAGCAGAGTTCGGTCATTGTGCGGTCGATCATGAACGACAAACAGGCGCGCGAATTCGACGCGACCAAGGAATGCAACTTCGCGATCAGCCCGCAGGGTATCGGTCGCTTCCGTGTCAGCGCGTTCGTGCAACAAGGCGCCGTCGGTGCCGTGTTACGTACGATTAACACGCAGATACCAACTTTCGACGAACTCGATTTGCCGCCGATTCTGAAAGACGTTGTTATGGAGAAACGGGGTCTCGTGATCATCGTCGGTGGTACAGGCTCTGGTAAGTCGACGACGCTCGCGACGATGATTGGTCATCGCAATAACAACACACGCGGCCATATCATTACCGTCGAAGACCCGGTTGAATTTGTTCACCCACATTCCGGCTGCGTCATTACTCACCGTGAAGTCGGGGTCGATACCGAAAACTGGCACGCGGCGCTGAAAAACACGCTGCGCCAAGCACCGGATGTCATTCTTATCGGTGAGATTCGCGACCGCGAGACGATGGAATACGGCATTCAGTTCGCCGAAACAGGCCATTTGTGCCTGGCGACGTTGCACGCCAATAGCGCTAACCAAGCACTCGATCGGATTATCAACTTCTTCCCAGAAGAGCGCCGCGGTCAGCTGTTGATGGACCTCAGTTTGAACGTCCGAGCGTTGGTATCGCAGCGCCTTGTGCCGCGCGAGTCGGGAATCGGCCGCGTCGCCGCCATGGAGATCATGCTGACGTCGCCCCTGATCGCCGACCTTATCTTCAAAGGTGAAGTCGCAGCGATCAAAGAGATTATGAGCAAGTCGACTCGACTCGGCATGCAAACCTTCGATCAGGCCCTGTTCTATTTGTACGAAGATGGCACCATTTCGTACGAGGAGGCGATGCGAAATGCCGACTCAAGCAACGAACTACGCCTGCGGATCAAACTGGAGAGCAAGCGCGAAGACAATTTGGCCAACAAGCATTCCGAAAGCTTGAAGATGGTCGAAGAGGATACCGCGCAGACCTTCTAATCTCGCCCGACCGATGAACGTAAAGCCACTGTTCAATTTGATGGTGGAGAAAAAGGCCTCCGACCTTTTCTTCACTTCGCACGCACCGGTCAAGATCAAGATCGACGGCAAGATCATGCCGGTCAATAAGCTCGAGCTGACACCGAAGATGGTGCGGCAAGCGGCGTTCGACCTAATGAATGAAGAGCAGATGGAGTTCTTCGCCCGCGAACTCGAGATCGACTTCGCGATTTCGGAGCCTGGCCTCGGCCGTTTTCGCGTCAATGTTTTCCACCAGCGCAGTAACGTCGGCATGGTATTGCGCTACATCACGGCCGAAATGCCACGCCTCGACGAGCTCGGTATGCCCGAGGTTCTAAAAGAGCTGGTTATGCTGCGCCGCGGTTTGATCCTAATGGTGGGTGCAACCGGCAGCGGTAAATCGACAACATTGGCCTCGATGCTTAATCACCGCAACGAGAAGACGTCGTCGCACATCATCACGATTGAAGACCCGATCGAGTTCCTCCATCCGAACAAGAAATCGATCGTAAACCAGCGCGAGCTAGGCTTGGATACGAAGTCCTACAGCCGGGCCTTAAAGAGTGCGATGCGCGCGGCGCCTGACGTTGTGTTCATCGGTGAGATCCGCGATCGCGAAACGATGCAAGCGGCGGTTGATCTCGCCGGCACCGGTCACTTGGCCATCGCTACGCTGCACTCGAACAACTCGCCGGAAACACTCGACCGAATCATCAACCTGTTCCCCGAGGCGCAGCAGCGACAGATCTTCATGGACCTGTCGCATTATCTACGTGCGATTATTTCGCAGCGCCTGGTACGCGGCCGCGACGGCAAGCGTCTTGCTGCGGTCGAGGTCATGCTCAACACGCCGCACATCGCTGAACTGATCAACCGCGGCGATATTTCGGCGGTCAAAGAGGCCGCGAAAGACTCGAGCGAGCAGGGCATGCAGAACTTCGATCAAGCGCTGCTCGAATTGTATCGGCAAGGCAAGATCACAATGGAAGAGGCGCTGCAGAACGCCGACTCCAGAACCAACCTCGAAGCGCAAATCAACTTCGGTTAGCCCAGGCATTCACGCCGCCGTCCCCACTGATGTGGGAGCGGCAAGGCGACTCGCCGGTAGGCTCGTCGCGTTCGACCCGGCTGAAGCGGTGCTTCAGCGATCCCGGGTCTCACTCCCGCCGCGATGGGGTCCGCGGCTGGCCTTGACGCTGTATTCATCGGGCCGGGACGGCCCTCCCACATCTTCGTTCGCCGTTGCCGCTTATTGCCGATGTGGTTACTACTGATGTGGGAGCGGCGTCTCGCCGCGATCAAATCCGCGGTTGGCATTGACGCTGCTGTTATCGGGCCGAGACGGCCCTCCCACATCTGCGTTTGCTGCTGCCGTTGGTTTCTCGATGTGGGTTCTACTGACGTGGGAGCGGCGTCTCGCCGCGATGGGGTCCGCGGCTGGCAGCGTCGCTGATTTCATCGGGCCGAGACGGCCCTCCCACATCTTCGTTCACCGCAGCGCCAAACCCCGATGTGGGAGCGGCGTCTCGCCGCGATGAGGTCCGCGGATGGCATCGTCGCTGTATTCATCGGGCCGAGTCGGCCCTCTCACATCTGCGTTTGCCGCTGCCGTTGGTTTCCCGATGTGGGTTCTACTGATGTGGGAGCGGCGTCTCGCCGCGATGAGGTCCGCGGATGGCAGCGTCGCTGTGTTCATCGGGCCGAGACGGCCCTCCCACACCCTCGTTCACCGCGGCGCCCCGACATAGTCTCATTCTCCGATCGACGAAAACGGCTACGCAGACGGTATTCCCAGTTCGGATAACGCCGGCACGGCAGCCCACGTATCATCGCCAAAGGCGCAACCGCTGACAGCGAGGCACTATCACGATGAACCGTCGAGACGCTTTGGGATTACTAGCCGCTTCGAGTTCTGTAGCGATGTTCGGCACGGTTCCGTTGGCGGCCCAAGCCGCACCCGCGACTAGCGACCTTCCGGCGCCTTTACTAGGCCCGCGCATGAATTTCGCGCAAGCGGACAAAGTGATGAAGGCGCTTGGCCTCGACGCACTGATCCTCGCTACTGGACTCAACTTTCAATACGCCACCGGTATTCGCCCGGTCATCTCGCGCATGGGCTACCCGCCATCGGCGCTCGCCATTGTTAAGCGCGGCGAGAAAGACCGCCTGGCCATTGTCGGGGCTGCGTTTTCGTACTACTACACGATGGCGGACATGCATGATCCGGCCAGTTTTCCGGCGTACTTGTATACGGCCCCGGTCGGCACATTGGCCGACGGCGAGGACGCCGGTGCCGCGCCGCTGTATTTTTTTCCCGACCGCGAAGAAGCGCCGGTCGACGCGATTGAGCAGCACAGAATCGATGCGTCCAAGACCGCGGTGCGCGAGCAAGGCGACTACGCGACGATGAGCGACGCATTACGCGCCGCGCTTCGCGACCATGGGCTTAGCAAAGCACGTATCGCGACAGACCATCCCCGTGCACAACGGTTGTTAACTCAGGCCGCACCGGCCATCGCAGCCGTCGATGCCGACGACGCGCTGCGCCGTATTCGGCCCGTCAAGTCGGACGTCGAAATCGAACTGATGCGGCACGCGTCGGCTGGCAATGTCGTTGCCGCCCACGAGGCGCTGCAGATCGTTCGAGCGGGCGGCAGTTACCGCGATTTGCGGGCCGCGTTTTTCGCGGCCGCGGCTCGTCGCGGGCAGCATGGCGTTTTCATGGTGATCGATCGCACCAGCGACGAGCAATACGACGGCACGTTTCGCGATGGCCAAGCGTTCTTAATCGATTGCGTTAGCGAGTACCAGAGTTACCACGGCGATTACGGGCGTACCGTATTCGTCGGTGAGCCGCCGAAACCGATGCGTCAGGCCACCACGGCCATGGGTGACGCGTGGGATCGGGTCCGCGAAAAGTTGCGGCCTGGGTTGGCGTTAGCCGAGATCACCGCCATGGGGAAAACGGCGCTACGTAACGCTAACAAACGCTACAACGTGTCATTCGGTCCACACAGCGTCGGTCTTTTCCACACCGACCACACGGGCTCGACCGGTTTGCCACCGCGAACCGACATGGTTCTCGAGCCCGGCATGATCATTAGCGTCGACTGCCCGCTGCTGGAAACCGGCGTTGGCGGATCGGCTCACCTTGAGGACTTGATGCTGATAACGGCGGATGGCGCTGAGCCGATCAATCCTATCGACCAACAGACGATCACCGTGTAGCGATGCGTCGCCGCGATGAAGTCTGTGGATGCCGTTGACGCTGCATTCATCGGGCCGAGACGGCCCTCCCACATCTCCATTCGCCGCTGCCGTTCGTTTCCCGGTGTGAGTTCTACTGATGTAGGAGCGGCGTCTCGCCGCGATGAAGTCCGCGGCTGGCAGCGTCGCTGTTTTCATCGGGCCGAGACGGCCCTCCCACATCTCCGTTCGTCGCTGCCGTCGGTTTCCCGATGTGCGTTCTACTGATGTGGGAGCGGCGTCTCGCCGCGATGAGGTTCGCGGCGAGTACAAACCTTACGAGCTACAAATCAACATCAGTACCCAATAATTCGCGTAGCGCTTTGCCTAGGAAAGAGCAACGTAACCATGTGTCGAACGAAGGTGGAGGGTCGTACTCACAGCTCCGAAACAGATCGATCTCGCCTGGGCTGAAGTTAAGAGTCCAGGACGAGATCAATGGTCCGCGATCGACATGGTCAACGAACTCGAAAAGCAGTGCAGCGAGTTCCCCGGTTCGGTCGATAAATTTGACTTCTAGCAAGGCGAGACTGTCAGTTCGACGATATCGAACTTCTTTAACGTCTCCGGCATCCTGGCAAACCGACAGAACCCATGACAGGCGTTCAATACCCTCTTGCTGCACAGAAGGTGTTGTCGCGCGCAAGACCTGATCAATTTCTTCGCGAATGAAATCGAACGTAAATAGATCTAGCGCGTCGGCCGGGTGCTTTGCCGCCCGGCATTGTTCAAATATTTCCCAGTAGATATGGGCGTCGGCCGGAACGCTAACGAGCGATTCTTGTGCGTTGGTTACCTGAAACCAGAGAAATGTAGCGACGAGGCCGAGCGCAACAGGCTCAAACCAGGCCCTCATGGACTCGCCGGAAACACACTCTCAGCATCGAACACCGGCCCATCAACGCAAACGCGTTTCATCGTGACTTTACCGTCCGAATGAACGGGAACGGTACAACCGGCGCAGCCACCGACGGCGCAGGCCATATATTCCTCGAGTGAGACTTTGCAGGCCACACCAACGTCTCGGGCTAGCGCAGCGGTGGCTTTCAGCATCGGCGTGGGGCCACATGCGAACAGCTCGGTTTGCGCGAGTTCAGTGTCGCTTAAGGTATTTAGGTACTGCCGCGCGAGTTCGGTCACGTAGCCGTTATAGACGGCGTCGAAGCCCGCGAGGCTGGCGAGTCGTGACGGCACGCCGCACTCATCGAGAAAGGCCATCGTCGCGTTTACTGTCTCGTCGATACCGGCTAGCGATGTCTTCGCCCGACCCATCTCGAACGGAAACGGCAGTTCCGACCCTAAGAAGGCAACGGTGGAACCGCTGTCAGTCTTATCTGCCGCCAGCGCGGCCGCAAAGAACACGACTGGCGGAATGCCGACGCCGCCGCCGATCATCACGCGATTCGGCCGCTCGGGCGCCGCTCGAAACGGCTGCCCAATCGGCCCAAGGCACGACAGCACGGTGCCAACCGTTTGCCGAGCTAACGCGGCGAGCCCGGCCCCGTGAACCTTATAAAGAATATCCAACCAGCCCTCATCGCGGTCGGCATAGAGGATCGACAGCGGCCGGCGCATCGGAATATCCGCATCGCAGGTCAGGTGCACGAAACTACCCGGTTCCGCCACGGCCGCGATGCGCGGCGCCTGCAGCCGAATGATGAACTGCTCATTGGGCCAAACAAATTGTTCGAGTACGGTCGCGTCCTCAACGAGGATCGTGCCGCGATGGGGCTTCGTGGTCATTGCGTTAGGTGCCGAATTCGATTGTCGTGAATCTTGCTGAGCACCGCCATCCGTATGGCAACGCCGTTCGCGACTTGCTCGGTAATGACCGACTGCGGCCCGTCGGCGACATCCGAGCCGATTTCGACGCCGCGGTTCATTGGCCCGGGGTGCATAACGATCGCATCCGGCTTGGCGAGCGTGAGTCGACCGGCCGTGATACCGAACTTCTCATGGTAGTCATCCGCGTCCGGGCCGCCGTCGGGGCTTTCCAACCGTTCACGTTGAATTCTGAGTGTCATCACGACATCGGCGCCGCGCAGCGCATCGTCGACCGAATCGATAATGCGGGCTGCCGGGTAGGCATCGGCATCAGGCGCGAGACTGCCTGGTGCCGCGAGGCGGCACTCGCCGACCCCGAGCGCGGTCAGCGCGTGGTACGCCGAGCGGGCGACACGCGAATGGCCCACATCGCCGACGATCGCGACGACCAATTGGTCGAAACGTCCTTTGTGGCGACGGATGGTTAGTGCATCGAGTAAGCCTTGGGTCGGATGCGCAACGCTCGCTTCGCCGGCATTGAGGATCGCAACATGCGGTTGAATGTGCTCGGCGATCATCCGCGGTACGCCAGCGCTGGCGTCGCGCACGACAAAGTAGTCGCAACGCATCGCCTCCAACGTATAGATGGTATCGAGGATACTCTCGCCTTTGATCCGCGACGATGTGTTCACATCGAGATTGATGACGTCGGCGGCGAGGCGTTTTGCGGCCAGTTCAAACGATGCCCGCGTCCGCGTGCTAGGTTCGAAAAAGAGGTTGGCGACGGTATAACCGCCCAAGCTTGTGTTGCGGACCGGTTGCGCGTGCGTCGGCGCCTGAAAACTATCGGCGATATCGAGTAGCGTCGTGATGTCGTCGCCGGACAAACCGTCCAGCGTCAGCAGATGGCGAAGCGTGCCATCGGGCCAGCGTTGGATATCATTGGTCGGCGTGCTCGCGACGGTCTCGGGGGATGCGCTCATCGCGCGCAGTTTAGCAGAGCTTAGGTTGCGGGCGATGCGTCTTGCAGCCACTGCTCGGCGATGATTCGAGCCGCCTCAGCATCGATGTCACCTGGGCGTGAGCGGCGTGCACCCGCTTGGCGGCGCGCTTTCAGGCGCGCTTCGGCTTCGCGCGAGCTAAAGCTCTCATCGACGAGATCGACGGGGATAGCATGGCGAGCCAGTCCGTCGGCGAACGCCAGTAGTTGCTTGCGGATCGACGAAGCCGATGAGCTGTCATTGTGCGGCAACCCGACCAATAGTCGGCTGGGCCGCCATTGTCGAACGAGTGTATCGATAGCGGAGTCGAGTGCGGCGCCGCTCGCATGCAGCGTCGTTAATGCGGTTGCGGTGCCGGTGATCGATTGACCGACAGCGACACCGACGCGCGCCAGACCGAAGTCGAACGCCAGGACCGTTTGATCATTAGTCATGACCGGCGTTCGGTGCAATGCGACTAAGGTCGACGCCGATCAGTTCAGCGGCGGCACGCCAGCGCGCTTCGAACGGCAAGTCGAAGACGATTCGGCTGTCGCACGGTGTCGTCAGCCAGGCGTTACTGAGGATCTCTGTCTCGAGTTGCCCGCCTTCCCAACCAGCGTAACCGAGTCCGAATAAAGCCCGGCCGGGCGCCTCCTGCGCGGCCATGGAGCCGACCACGTCGAGCGCGAAACTGAGTCGCAAATCGGGCGCGAGATCTAACGTCGAGTCGAACTCACCGTCGAAGCCGTGCAACACAAAACCGCGATCGCGCGCGACAGGACCGCCGGAAACAACGGTTTGTGCCGCGACATCATCCGACTTTGCTTCGAGCTGGAGCTCGCCCAATACGTCGCCGAACGTCAACGGCAATGGCTTGTTGATGACGACACCCATTGCGCCATCGGCGTTGTGTTCGCAAATTAGGGTGACTGTCGCTTCAAAGCTCGGATCGTTCAAGCTCGGCATGGCCACGAGGAACTGATTTTTGAGCGATGTTTCCACGCTAGCGCAACGCCTCAATAGACCCGCGCGAACTCAAACCGGTAGCGAAACCGCAGCGAATCGTAGTCGTCTTTGAGATGGCCGGGTATAGGTGGGTACGGAGACGCTTGGCGAAGGACATTAAGCGCCGCTTGATCGACGCTTCCGTTACCAGATGACCGGACTACGACGATCTCGGTTAGCGATCCTTCGAGGTCTATCTTAACTTCAATAATCGGACTGCCGGAGTCGGCGAAACTCGCGAGTTGTTCACGGTTGTAAAACCGGGTGCCGGCCGTCTCAACCTGCCGCTTCCAGGCGGCGAGGTACGTCGCTAATTCACTCTCGCGTGTATCGACACTAAAGACGAGCTCGCGTGGATCCGGGTCATAAAGCTCGGGCTGCTGCCATTCACGTTCTGGCAGCGGCAGCGACTGCTCAACACCGGTCGGCGGGCTACTCGGGTTCGACGGCGAGTCTTCCGGTTCGGGAGGTCGATCGTTAAGCGCTTGCGAGCGGGCCGCCGGGTCTGTTGAAGATATGGCTGCAGCGAGATCGAATTCGGCCGGGTCCACATCCGGTGCGATATCGCCAAGCATCTCGGTGAGTTCGCCGGGCGCACTAACGCCTGGCGGTGGTGCGCCGGCCGGGGTCCGGTCTGACGTTGAGCCTGCACCGGTTTGGCTAACCGCAGCGAGATACGCCGCTTCATCAGGTCGAACGATCCGTTGATTCGTGTCCGATAAGACAACCACGTCCAATGTCAGCGACGTATCGGTCGCCTCCGGAAGTCCGATATCGAAGGTAACGCCAAGAATAACCAGGGCGTGGAACAACGCTGCCAGAAACAACATTGGTGGCAGTCTGTCCGTATCCGGCGCCGTTACCGGTAACATGCCGCGCTCGAGGACAACCGGCGTACTATTCATCGCTGGTCTCAATCGGCTCGGTTAGCCAAGTTAGCCGCGAGCGCATTGCTGCGGTGCTGTGGCGGTGGCCATTGGCGTCAATCATGAGTGCGTAGTTTACGCCCATCTGCTCGGCCATTTCGTGAAACAGGGCCGGTCCTGCCACCATCAATGCCGTCGCAGCGGCATCGGCCAGGATCGGCTCAGTGGCGACGACCGTGACCGCTTGCGAGCCGTGACCGGGTCGTCCGGTACGCGGGTCTATGATGTGGTGCAGGCGCTCGCCATCCACGACGCGAAAGCGTGCATAGTCGCCAGATGTGACGATAGCTTCACCGTTCGCGGCGGTGAGATAGGCGGGTGGCATACCACCGCGAGGCGCCGCGATACCGATGCGTAAGTTGGCGCGCTGGTGTTTGTCGACCACTAGCACGTCGCCGCCAAGATCGATGACGGCCACGTCGATCGACGAGGCGTTGATAATCTCGCGCAGCGCCGCCATCGCCATCCCTTTGGCGATTCCGCCCAGGTCGACTACGACGCCGGGTGTATCGGTCGTCACGGTGGCCGTACCGCTAGCTGCGTTGATCGCGACCGTCAACAAGGCGCGCGCCGGTGTGCGCGCAATCGCATCCCTCGCGGGTGCGGGTTGGCCTTCACCAACGCCTGAATCGAAATGCCACAGTGCCACGTAGGCGCCGACCGTCGGGTCGAATAGGCCGTCACTCCGATCGCGCATCGTGGTTGCCTCAACAATACGTTGCGCCATCGCTGCAGTCGTCGTGGCGCGTGTCGATACCGCTAACTGTGCGTTAACGTCAGCTAGCTCCCCATCGCCCCAGGCATACCAATCGCGATTCCAGCGGTTCAATTGCCGCTCGATGTCATCGGCGAGCGCGCGCGCCGCGTCAGTGCCGGCGCCACGTAGATCGATCCGTACCTCGGTGCCGAAAGCATAGAGCTCGCGTTGATAGCGATCCGGCTGTGGCGAGCACGCGGTGAGTACCGCGAGTACGACGATCGCAAGCGCGGGCTTCACGCGTGGTCGAGTTGCCGTTCGATGGCGTCGAAGAGTCGGCCAGCGCTATTCGTACCGAATTGCCGGTCTATTTCCCGAATACCGGTTGGGCTCGTGACATTGATTTCCGTGAGGGCCGAACCGATGACGTCCAAACCGGCGAACAGCACGCCCGCTTGCTTCAGACGCTCGCCAACGCGTACCGCGATGTGTCGCTCGGTATCGCTGAGCGCACGACCTTCACCGCGGGCTCCCATCACGAGATTACCGCGCGGGTCATCGCCGCCCGGTACACGGGCCAACAAATACTCGAGCGGCTCGCCGTCAATAACGATTACGCGCTTATCGCCATCGACGATCTCCGGTACATACGCCTGCGCCATCGCGAAGCGTTGCTCGTTGTCGGTCAGTGTTTCCAGGATAACGTTCGTATTTGGCGCCCCTTGCTCAACCGAGAAAATCGAGCGGCCGCCCATCCCGTCCAGCGGTTTGACGATCGCCTTGCCTTGCGCAGCGATGAACCGCTTTATTGTCTGTTTCGAGCGCGACACCAACGTCGGCGGACACAGGTCTGGAAACCACGCCGTGAACATTTTCTCGTTCATGTCACGCAGTGCCTGCGGTCGATTGACCACCAACGCACCGGTTTCGCTGGCCCGTTCCAGAATGTAGGTCGTGTAGACGTATTCCATGTCGAACGGTGGGTCTTTGCGCATCAGTATGACGTCGAGCGAGCCCAATTGACGGGTTTCGGCGTCGCCAAACTCAAAGAAATCGATCGTCTGGTCGATAACCCGCAGAGAACGTCCGGCCCCGAATGCGACGCCATTGTCGAGCCAAAGATCCTGCTGCTCGAAGTAAATCAGCTCGTAATCGCGCTGCTGGGCTTCGAGCAGCATCGCGAAGCTCGTGTCTTTTTCCGGTTTAATCGTTGCGATCGGGTCCATAACGATCCCAAGTCGCTTTCTTGACGCTGCCATATGAGCCGCCGTAGTCAACTGTCTCCGTGCCTAGTATTATTGCAGTGGATAGCGCATTTCCAATACACCGGCGTGCGTCGTGGCACGAAATCGACCGATGTGCTATCTAGCGCGCTGGATCGGGCGATTGCCGGCGAACTTGCGCGTCCGCAACAACGGTGGAGCACAGTGTGGTAGCTAGCCAGTCAGGCAGCCTGCAGGGCATGAAGATTCTGGTCATCGATGACTCGAAAACGATTCGGCGCACAGCCGAGACATTACTAACCAAGGAAGGGTGTGAGGTCCACACGGCGGTGGACGGTTTCGACGCGCTGTCGAAAATCGCCGATCACCAGCCTGACATCATTTTTGTCGACATCATGATGCCGCGGTTAGACGGGTATCAGACCTGTTCATTAATTAAGCACAACAAAGCTTTTCGGGAGACGCCGGTCATCATGCTGTCGAGCAAAGACGGCTTGTTTGATCGCGCACGGGGACGAATCGTCGGTTCGGAGCAATATTTGACCAAACCGTTTACCAAAGACGAATTGCTGGGCGCGATTTCAGATCAGCTCGGCTGAGCGGCATGGCCGCAGAGGTGTCACGATGCCAACCGTATTGATAGTCGATGACTCGCCGACCGAAGTTCACGTCATGCAAGAAATGTTGTCGCGGAACGGGTTTGAAACGCTGGTCGCCGAAGACGGCGATTCGGCGCGCCTTCAAGCCGAGCGGCACATTCCCGACGTCATCCTAATGGACGTTGTCATGCCTGGACTCAATGGCTTCCAGGCAACGCGCGAGATTTCTCGCAATCCACAGACGGCCAAGATACCGATCATCATCGTCAGCACGAAAGACCAAGAGACCGATCGGATCTGGGGTATTCGGCAAGGTGCAGCCGAGTACCTCACCAAGCCTGTCAAGGAGAAAGACTTGATCAGTAAGATTCGCAGCGTGGTAGCCGGCTAACGTGACGGCCGACGGCAACATACGCGCGCTCAGAGAGTCACCGTTTGAATTGCTGCGCGAGCTCGAGAACCGCGCACGGCTCGCTGTGTCAGGTCAAGGGCGCGCCGCGGCGTTACCGGCCGAATGGGTCGGTGTCGGTTTTCGTCTGGGTGGTGAGTCCTATTTAGCCTCGCGCGACGAGGTTCGCGAGATCCTGATGCCCCCGGAGGCGATGACCCGCGTACCGGGCACGAAACCGTGGTTGAGTGGTATTGCCAATGTTCGCGGTCAGCTGCTCGTGATCGTCGACTTACGGGGTCTTCTCGGCAGCGGTCGGTCGACGCTTGATCGCGATACACGCATCATCAGCGTCAATCACCGCGAGGCGTCGTGCGGGCTATTGGTCGACGAGGTGCTCGGATTTCGCCGCTTCGTCGACAACGAATACAGTGCAGATGTCCCGCAGACAATCGTACGCTGCGAGGAATACCTTACCGGTGCGTTCCGGCGAGGCAGCGAAACCTGGCCGGTGTTCGCGCTGCGTCAATTGGTGGAAAGCGACCGCTTTCTGAAAGCAGCGAGCTAACGCGACCAGGCCCGCAACGAGTAACTCGACATGGCAGACACGCAACGGACCTCGTCCCTTATTCGATTATTAGCTTGCGCCGTACCTTTGTTGTTAGCGGCTGGAGCTTGGTACACGTTTCAAGCGGGTAGCGGCGCCGAGACACGTGCAGCAGCGCTGTCGCAGAGCCTACCGGCGCTTGCCCGTCGAGCTATGGCTGGCGAGGCGTCAGCGTTAGCATCACTCGCGTCGCACGTCGAAACTCTCGATACGATGCGGATCGACGGTGAGCTGCCCGGTGGCGCAGCGACTTGGGACCGATTGCTGAGCGATGCACGCCTGTTGGTCGCCGCGGGCCGTGAGCTGACGACGTCGGCCACAGCGGCTGCCGAGTTGGCCGCTGACCCGAACGATCTGATCGGCCGGACGCGAGCTTTACTGATTTCAGCGGGTGCCGTTGATATCGTTGGTGAGCTCGATCAGCAGCAAACCCGCTTAGCCGCGTTCGGTGCGGCGCCGGAGCCCGCCGACAGTGTTGTTGCCGCCGATGCGGACGCCGCCCTCGATTGGATCGGCAATGCGTTAGCGGCGCTCGCCGGCGAGTTTTCTGCGTTTGAGATTGCGCCGCTGACCGACTCGGCGGCCTTGGAACGCCTAGAAGCGGTCCGTGCAACGTTCGACGAAGTTGCAACGCAAGTAGCGACCGTCATGCAGGCGGCCACCGACGCGAGCGCGCAGACATCGACGTTGCAGTCACTCGATGCCTCGAGCAGCGACTTGCTAACGCGTTTCGCCGCTGGCAGTGCGGCGCTGCCGGCTTGGCTGCTGCCAGGCCTGCTAGCCGTGGCGGCGCTGGTCAGCCTTATCGTCGCTGTTGCGCTCTGGCGGGCATCGCGCCAAGCGGACGTTGCCGCACACCACGAAGCGCAAAACAAACGTGATCAGAATGCGATTCTGCGCCTTCTCGATGAGCTGGGTTCGCTGGCAGACGGCGATTTAACAGTCGAAGCGACGGTCACCGAGGACATCACCGGTGCTATCGCCGATTCGATCAACTACGCCATCGAGGCTCTGCGCGGCTTGGTCGCGACCATTAATGACACGTCGATCATGGTCGACAGCGCCGCCAAGCAGACCGAAGCCGGTGCTAAGTCGATGAGTCAGTCGGCTCGTCAGCAAGCGCATGAGGTTAAAGCGACGACCGACGAGCTCGCCGCCATTATCGCGGCTATTGAAGAGGTCTCTGGAAACGCGGAGCGGTCCAGCGACGTTGCCAGGCATTCGGTCGACGTTGCCCACAAGGGTGGCGAAGCGGTGCGTCGCACGATCGACGGCATGAACGCGATCCGCGAGACGATTCAAGAGACATCGAAGCGCATCAAGCGACTCGGCGAGAGCTCGCAGGAGATCGGTAACATCGTCGAGTTAATCAATGACATTGCCGAGCAGACCAATATTTTGGCCCTCAACGCATCGATCCAAGCGTCGATGGCCGGTGAGGCGGGTCGCGGGTTTGCTGTCGTCGCCGATGAAGTGCAGCGTTTGGCGGAGCGTTGTACCAACGCGACGAAACAAATTGAGGTGCTGGTGCGAACCATTCAAGCCGACACCAACGAGGCGGTCGTTTCGATGGAGCGCTCAACGACCGATGTGGTAGGTGGTGCCTTGCTTGCCGAAAACGCCGGCGCTGCGCTCGATGAGATCGAACAGGTTTCTAATCAGATCGCGAGCCTCGTGCAGAACATTTCGACATCAGCGCGCGAGCAAAACGCACTCGCTGCGCGGGTCGATAAGAGAACCACGACGCTCACCAAGATCAGTGCCAAGACCGGCCGGGAGACCATGGCGACAGCCGCTGCGATCAGCAAGTTGTCGGAGCTGGCGAGCCAGTTGCGTGGCACCGTGTCAGGTTTTCAATTGCCTGATGCGGCCGGTGATTCGGGGGCGTATGTTACCGATGAAGACTTGGCCGACAGCGCACCCGAGCGTTTGCCGGCTACGGCCGCCAACGCGCGCGGTTGAGTAACGGTTCGGGACGGGACCGACAGGGGAATCCGGGGTGGCTGAATCAGCAGCACTATCGCTGTACGTTGTTAGCGACGAGCTAACGCAAACACTGCACAAAGCGCGCCTGGCGCTGGAAGATGCTGTTGAGCAGCGCAACACCCAGGATGCTTTGAATCGCTGCGCGGCACACCTGCACGAAGCGCGCGGCGTTTTATTGATGGTTGAAGTGTACGGCGCCGCGTTATTGGCCGAGGAGATGGAAGCCGCTGCTAGCCATTTGGCCGGTTTTCGACCGGGCAGCCCCGGGCACGACGACGGACTCGACGCGCTAACCCGCAGCATGGTGCAGCTACCGGTGTATCTCGAGCGAATGCTCGCCGGCGGACGCGATATCGCGTTGGTGTTGTTGCCACTGTTGAACGATTTGCGGGCCGTTCGCGGTAAGCCGCTAATGTCGGAGAGCACGTTGTTGCTTCTCAATACACGCTCCGATAGCGACGACAAGGCGATGCCTAGTCGCCAGCCCACCGGTGAGGACGTTATTGCGCTCGCGCAAAAGCTGCGCCCAGCTTTTCAGCTTGCTCTACTCGGCTGGATCAAAGGGCAGAATACGAAAGAGCACCTTGCGAAGCTCGCACGCGTTGCGGATTCTCTCGAACGCGCTGCGACAACGGACACCGTGCACCAGCTTTGGTGGGTTGTCGGCGCGGTCCTCGAAGGACTCGCCGATGGCGCGCTCAACACGAGCGTGTCAGTAAAGCGCTTGCTCGGCCAGGCCGATCGCGAGATCAAACGCTTGCTCGACCTCGGAGTCGATGGCTACGAGGCGAAACGGCCCGATCAGCTGCTCAATAACTTGCTTTACTACGTCGCTCGCACCGGCGGCAGTGGCGAAAAAGCCGCTGCGGTGCGCAAGGCTTTTAACTTGTCAGAGTTAATACCAGGCGATCGGCAGGTCGAGGATGCCCGCGAAGGCCTGCACGCGCCTGGCGCCGAGCTGATGCAGACAGTGGCGGCCGTTATTCGCGAGGATCTGGGTCGGGTTAAAGATGTTCTCGATATTTACGTTAGGACCGGTGGCGACAACGCGGGCGAACTAGCACCACAACTCGAACTCCTCAAAAAGATCAGCGACACGCTAGGCGTTCTCGGTCTCGGCGATTTACGCGGTGACATTCAAACCGAGATTGCACGGTTACGCGAGGTCGTTGACACCGACGGACCCGTGGACGACGCGACGCTGATCCAGATCGCCGCAACGTTGCTGAAGGTTGAAGACAGCCTGGAGCGCCAACTCACCAATTTAGTTCGCCCAGCAGAAGCGACGCCGGACGGCGAGGATACGCTGTCAGTACCGGCACTCGATTCACGCGACGAGGTCAACTACCAGCAGGTAACCCACGCGGTCGTTCGTGAGTGCTTGATCAATCTCGCAAGGCTAAAAGAGTCGGTCGCGAGAGTGGCGGCCAACAACGACGACCGCATTGGAATCGATGCAGCTGGCTCGCTAATGCGCGGCGTCACCGCTGGCTTGATGATGCTCGGCAAGGTGCGGGCGATGGAGGTTAGCGAGCGGATTCTCGCCTTCGTTGACCAGCATCTTCGTGTCAGCCGTCAACCGCTTAAAGTCGAGGATATGGATCGACTGGCGGATGCGGTCGTTAGCTTGGAGTACTACCTCGAGACGATCCAACTGGGGCGTCGCGATCCATGGTACATGCTCGACAACGCAGAGAGTTGCCTCGATTTTCTCGAAGCGATTCCGACGACGGAAACAACGGCGGGAGAGACGCAAGAAATACCGATCGACTCGATCGGCGCGGAGTTGCTGCAATCCGGTTCCACGGAAGTTCTCGACACGCCGCAACGGCCGGAGCTCGGTGGATTGCCAGTCGTCGCCGATGGGCACGAACACATCGACCCGGAGCTGCTAGAGCTCTTTATCGAAGAGTCGCGCGAAGAAATCGAGTCGATCATGGAGAACCTGCCGGCGTGGGCTGCGAACCCGACCGACAGCGACGCGTTGATAACAATCCGCCGTTCGTACCACACGTTAAAGGGTTCGGGACGGATGGTCGGTGCCGAGCGCATGGGCGAGTACTGTTGGTCGATCGAGGATTTGCTGAACCGGCTGATTAACAAGACGCTGCAGCCAACGCCGCCGATGATCGACTTCGTTGATGTGGCCAGCCGAGTATTGCCGGATCTCGTCGAGCAAATCGAAGTCGGCACCGAGCCGCCGGATGACCTCGGCTTCATCATGAAGAAAGCGCATGCGTTTGCCGAAGGGAATCCGAACGCGGCCGCCATGCGTGCGCCCACCGACACCGTTGATCCCGAGCCACCGGAAATGGATCCGGTACTCAAAGACATTTTTTCGAAAGAGGCAGCCAGCCATTTAGCGATGGTTCGCGAGTTTGTCGACGAGGCAGCGCGTACTGGCGCTACACCGACGTTGACCGATGCGGTCCACCGTGCG
The DNA here is from genome assembly GCA_038749025.1 of Pseudomonadota bacterium. Taxonomy (GTDB): domain Bacteria; phylum Pseudomonadota; class Gammaproteobacteria; order Steroidobacterales; family Woeseiaceae; genus JBCAXA01. Next base: position 191,745 of record JBCDIL010000002.1, read on the forward strand.
TGCCATACTCTCCACGGTAGCGCAAATATGGCCAACGCCGAGCGCGTATTGGCGTTAACTGGCGCACTAAACGCCTTCGCCCGCAAGCTCTACGACCGCAGCATGGAGTGTTCGCCCGAGATGTTGGGGTTGTTTGATCGGGCTGAGAAAACGGTGAGTGCCGTTGTCGCCGAGATCAATGCTACCAACGGTGAGCGAACCGACATCGGACCGCTGGTCGCCGATATCATCGCTGCGACCGAGGCTATTCACACCGAATCACTGCCGGCTGAATCACCCGAGACAGCCGAGGTTCCAATTATCGATGCGGCGCCTCCGACAGAGCCGCCAACCCCGGTTGAGACGCCAGCGCCATCGGTCGAAGTGCCGCCTTCTGCGGCGACGGGAGACGCCGAGCTTGATCTGGAAATCGCGGAGATCTTCGGTGAGGAAGCGACCGAATTGCTCGAAGCGAGCGATGAGGCTCTGCAGCGCTTAGCGGCCGAGTCACCCGCTGATGCGCCGTTGCAAGAGTTGAAGCGCCACTTGCACACGCTTAAAGGCGGCGCGCGTATGGCCGGCATCGGTACGGTCGGCGATTTGGCGCACGAGCTCGAGTCTTTGCTGATTGCCGCCGAGGACAAGCGGATTGAAATCGACGATTCGTTACTCGCGTTGCTGCAACGCTCACTGGATCAATTGCACCGGATGCGCGACCTCGTCGTTGAGGGCCACATGCCTGAGCCGGCAACCGAGTTAATGGTAGCAGTTACCGCATTCACGCAGCCCGGGCCGGCAGCCACGCCGACGGCACCGACCGATGGTGATCCGATTGTTGTCGAGTTGCCAACGAGCGAGACCAAGGCCGAGACGGCTCCCGCACCGTCTGATGCACAACCACCACGATCGTCCGAGACGACTGACGACACGGCGTTGGTTCAGGCTTTGCCACCGGAGCTCTTCGCCGGCGACGGCGCGGCGCCAGAGCAAGCGCCGTCGGATGACAACCCGGCGGGCACCGAGCCCTTCAGCGACCCGAACCAGACCTGGAGTGGACCGATCTCGTTCGACAAGGAGTCGCAGCCGGCAAGCGAGCCTGCGGACAAGAGCGACGCACCAGCAGATACCGCGGTTTTCGAAGACAGTTTGTTCGAACCGGCGTTTGTCGACGCCGACGGCGATGGCACACCCGACGCCGGCGCCCCAATTGGTGCAGCCGAAAACGAACCGGAGGTCGATCTAGACATTGAAATCGACCCAGACGATACCGTCGTTTCGTTGACTGCCGCTTTTGACGATCCTGACACAATCGCCGGGCTCGACGCCCTGCTTGAGGCCGGTACCGAGGTGCTAGATGCATCGCATGCGCCCGGTTCCGATGACGGATCTAGCGACGAGTTGGACGAACCAATGCCGTCGATCGAGTTGGGCAATGACGCGATCGACGAGCCGGCGGTTACAACGGCCGACTCGGCAGATGGCGATGTTGTCCTCGATGCATTGGCGTTATCGGGGGCGCCAGAGGAGAGCGTCGAAGCGATCGATGAGTCGCCCGCGCCGCTGTTCGATGAAAGCGACGACTTGGTTGCGTTCGATCTCGCTGGCGCGCCCGAGTCGGCACCACCGCCGCAGCGCGATCGACCGGGGGCACCCACCGTTGCCGCAGAGCGACAAGACTTTACTCGTGTAAACGCCGAGCTGCTGGAGGAGCTACTAAACGCGGCCGGCGAGATCAGTATTTTTCACAGCCGTTTGTCGCAACAAGTCAACCTAATCAACTTCAATCTGTCTGAGCTTGAGCAGACCGTAAGCCGCTTGCGAGCGCAACTGCGAAAACTCGAGATAGAGACCGAGACGCAGATTATTAACCGGCACCAGAATGACGAGAGTAATCCGTCGTTTGACCCGCTCGAACTCGATCGTTATTCGTTGATTCAGCAGTTATCGCGTGCCTTGGCCGAGTCGGCTAGCGACGTTGGCAGTATCAAAGATCTGTTGCAGAGCTTGACCGGCGATGCGGATACGCTCCTCGTCCAACAGGCACGCGTTACCGCCGAGCTGCAAGACGGTTTAATGCGTACTCGCATGGTGCCGTTCTCGCGGCACGCGGCGCGGCTGACTCGGCTTGTTCGGCAAACGGCGCAAGACGTTGGCAAACACGTCGAGCTATCGATCGAAGGGGCGAGCGGCGAGTTGGATCGCCAGGTGCTCGAGAAGATGTTGCCGCCGTTCGAGCACATGCTGCGCAATTCGGTGGTCCATGGCATCGAAGATGAGGCCGGTCGACTGGCGGCCGGCAAGCCTAACGCCGGTGCCATCACGATGCGCTTACATCGCGAAGGGTCCGAGATGGTTATCGACGTCGCCGATGATGGCGCTGGCCTCAATCTCGAGCGAATCCGACGCAAGGCACGCGAGCAAGGTCTACTCAGCGAGACACCGCTCAGCGATCAGGCGACGATGGAGCTCATCTTAACCCCGGGCTTCAGTACGGCCGATCAACTGACACAGGCCGCGGGCCGCGGTGTCGGCATGGATGTTGTGGCCAGCGAAATCAAGAAGCTCGGCGGCTCGCTGAAGATTTCGTCGTTGGAGGGTCAGGGCACGAATTTCACGATTCGCCTCCCGTTCACCCTCGCGATTACCCAGGCTTTGATCGTCCGTACAGGCGACGAGGTTTACGCGTTGCCGTTACCGGCCGTAGAAGGGGTGGCGCGGGTCGAGCGAAGTCAGATCGATCAGCTACTGGCGGGCGAGGAAAAACTGTTCGAGTATGGCGAACGCGCCTATCGGTTGGTGCATCTCGGCCACCTTGTTGGCGGCCGGGCCACGGAGTTTGGCGAGGACGATGCGCAGGTGCCGATTGTCCTCGTGCGCAAGGGCGATCAGGCGATTGCTCTGTTGATGGATGAGATGCTGACCAGCCGCGAGATCGTCGTAAAGTCGGTCGGCCCACAAATCGCCGCTGTACGTGGTGTCGCTGGCGCGACGATTCTCGGCGATGGCCGGGTTGTGCTTATCCTCGATCCGGGGGCCTTCATAAGCGATGGCGATGGCGGCTTGTTACAGCGAGTGCCGGAACCGGTCGAGGAACCACCCGCGCCGGATCGAGCCCCGTTGATCCTGGTGGTCGACGATTCGATCACGGTCCGGCGAGTCACCGAACGGTTTCTGTTGCGGCAGGGGCTGCGCGCCGTGACTGCCAAAGATGGCATCGATGCGATCGCTCGACTCGAAGACGAAAAACCCGCGGTCATCTTGTTGGATATCGAGATGCCGCGGATGGATGGCTACGAGTTCGCCACGCACGTTCGTAGCGATGAGCGATTTGCCGCGACGCCGATCATCATGATTACGTCGCGCGTTAGCGAAAAACACCGCGCCAAAGCCATTGAGATCGGCGTCAACGACTATCTCGGCAAGCCCTATCAGGATCACCAATTGCTTGAGACTATTCGCCGATACTTACCGTCCGAGGAGGCTAGCGGTTGAACGCCACATCGATCGAAGAGCTCTACTCATTGCTAGTACCGTTATCCAATGAGCGATTAATCGTGCCGCGGGCGTGCGTGGCTGAGGTCGTTCGCTTTTCTCGTCCCGAGACTCTTCCCACCGAAACGCCAGACTGGTTGCTCGGGGATTTTCCGTGGAACGGTCGTGAGTTGCCGTTGGTATCGTTCGAGGGCTTAGCGGGCGAAGCGATTCCGACCCCGAGCGGACGGACCCGCGTCATCGTCTTCAATGCGATTGGCGGGGTTTTGCGCCAGCGTTACTTCGGCATGCTGACGCAAGGATTCCCGCAATTGGTTCGAGTCAACCGAGAGGTCTTGCGTCTTGAAGAGTCGAGCCGTTTTGGCGACGATCAACCGGTCATTTGTAAAGTCCGCATGATCAACGAGTACCCGTTAATTCCTGATTTGGAACTTATCGAGCGGCGTATCGGCGAAGCGACAGCGGCTTAGTCGCCGTCGTTGTGAAGGTCACCGTAGCGGCTTTGCACAACAGCGACAGCGGTCAGCCCAGCTGTTTCGGTCCGTAAGACACGCGGACCAAGACGGATAGAGAGAAAACCTTTCTGTGCGAGCGATTGACGCTCGCTATCGGCGAAGCCCCCCTCTGGACCAACGGCAACAGCAACGGGCTTGCTATGGTTCGCGGGCCACGCGGTCTGTCCGACTGTCGTATCAGCGACGAGCCGCACCGTTGTTGCCGTTAGCCGTGCGACCGCCTCGTCAAGGGTTGTAATTGGTTCAATCGTCGGTACCCGCGTCCGACCCGATTGTTGGGCAGCGGCAACGGCGATACCGTGCCAGTGTTGGCGGCGCTTCTCGCGACGGGCTGCATCGAGCGTTACACCGGCACGCGCCGTATCGACCGGTACGATTGTCGAGACCCCGAGCTCCGTCGCCTTTTGGACGACAAAGTCCATCCTCTCGCCTCGCGCCAAGCCTTGCAGCAGCGTGATCGAGAGCGGCGACTCCCGCGAGACATCCACGTACGCGCCGACTCGTAGATCAACAACGCGTCGGTTCACGGCGACGATCTTCGCTATGTATTCCCCGCCGCGACCATCGAAAAGCACGATCGACTCGCCGGTTCGTACGCGCAGCACGCGACCCAAGTAGGTAGCCGCGTCGGCGCCTAGGCTAAGATCGGAGTCGCTGACGAGCGGTGCATCCACAAAGAGTCGGCTGATTCGCATTGTTCCAGATTGTCGGCCGGGGCCGCCGGCAACGCAATTCGGCGTGCTACTCTCAACGCCGATGACTGAGGCCGCCGAATTTACCGAGCCACTTACCGTTGACGCGGCAACAGGTTTGGTCGCGCCTTGTCGGCAAGTGCCATCACCCAATTGCGATGAACGCCCGCTCGGTGTTGAGCCGGAGTTGTTCGTTATCCATTGCATCAGTTTGCCCCCTGGCGAGTACAGCAATGGCTACGTTGCGGCGCTCTTCACCAACGGACTCGACCCGACGGCGCACCCGTATTTTGAGTCGATCGCCGATTTGACCGTGTCGGCGCATTTCTTTATCGCGCGAACCGGTGTGCTCACGCAGTTCGTACCGGTCACGCAGCGCGCCTGGCACGCTGGTCAATCACAGTACTGCGGCAGAACCGCCTGCAATGACTTTAGTGTCGGCATCGAACTTGAGGGTACCGATTCGAGTCCGTTCGCCGCGGCTCAGTATCGCTCGCTCAACGCGCTAGTCAGCGTTTTACGTGATGCCATCCCATCGTTAGCGGCAGGCAACGCCGTTGGCCATTCGGACATTGCCCCCGGGCGCAAAAGCGATCCGGGCAGCGAGTTCAATTGGTCAGACGCTAGGGCGTTGCACCGTGTCAGCGCTTCACCTTGAACCGCGATTCCGTTACCGTCCGCGTATGAAGCTCATTGCGTTATTGCTGGCGCTACTGGCTGAGCGATTAGCCACGCATCTATTCCACTGGCGCGAGTTACGCTGGATACGCGCCGTGGTCGATCGCATGCTGGATTGGCCGCAACGATTCCCAGCTATCGGTGCGATGGCCGCCGTGAGTTGCTTACTGCTGCTACTGGTCGCGCCGCTGATCTGGATCTGGTTTGCCACCGGCGATACGCTCCTCGGCGTACCGTACCTGGTCTTTAGCATCGTTGTTCTGTTCTTGTGTCTGGGTCCGCAAGACATTGGTGAGGAAGTCGACGCCTGGTCCGATGCGGTACGCACGAACGACAACCGGCTCGCGGCAGAACGCGCCAGCGCGCTGCTCGACTGTGATCCACGGCCTAGCCACACCGTGGTCGAGGCGGTGTTCGTGCAAGGTAATAATCGAATTTTCAGTGTTGTGTTCTGGTTCGTTTTGCTGGGGCCGATCGGGGCGTGGGCGATGAAAATGGCTGATGTCCTGCGGCGCCGGAGTATCGTCCGCCGCGAGATTCTCCACGATGTTGACCCTACAGCCGATGCAACCGACACCGAGGCACTGGTGCGGGCGACAGAGACCGTGCATGCCATGCTTGCATGGGTCCCGGCACGACTGGCAGCGATTAGTTATGCGATCGCGGGTAGTTTCGATCGTGCCTGGGAGGCCTGGGGAAAGCCGGTTAGTAACGGCCCGATCAGCGTCGGCGAAGGCAACGATCGGGTGCTAATCGACATCGGCTGTGCCGCTTTGGCGTTTGTACCCGATGACTCCGCCGATGACACGCCAGAGGTACAAGGCGCGCAGGCCGCGAAGCGCTTATTGTTTCGCGCGTTAATTGCCTGGGTTGTTGTTCTGTCCCTCGTGACGTTAGCGGGACCGGTCATTTAGCACACCGACCGGGCGCTTTACTCGGCGAGTCGGCCCCGCGCCCAGATCACCTCGGTGCCGTTTTCGGCCCGTGCTAGCACCCGTGCGATGACAAACAGTAAATCCGATAGTCGGTTGAGGTACTGCGTAACCGCTGGATTGACCGGTTCGCTGCTCGCGAGTGTGTTGACAGCGCGTTCCGCGCGCCGGCAAACCGTCCGAGCCACGTGACAGGCTGCCGCGGCGGGCCCGCCCCCCGGCAATATGAAGTCCTTCAGCACCGGTAGGTTGGCGTTGAAGCTGTCGAGAGCCGCTTCAAGTCGCTCGACATAGTCGTTGTCGATTTTCTCGTAACCGGGAATGCACAGTTCGCCGCCAAGGTCGAACAGATCGTGCTGGATTTCCGTGAGGCAATGGCGGATCTCGTCGCTAAGGCTACTATTTGCCAAGATAACGCCGATGGTCGAGTTGGTTTCGTCGACCGTTCCATAAGCCTCGACGCGTGGGTGATCTTTCGCAACGCGAGTTCCATCGCCAAGGCCCGTCGTACCGTCGTCGCCGGTACGGGTGTAAATCTTCGTCAATCGGTTTCCCATGGCGAAAGTTTACTGCAACTGCTGGAGCGGGCGGTGCGCTTTTTTCACGTACACTCGCCGGACAATCCGGTGGAGTCATGCGCTTGAACAACGATTGGAGTCAGCAACTAGCGGCCGCACAAGAAGCGGCCCACGCTGCAGCGAGCGTCATCATGGCGCATTATCAGGCTAACGTTGCCGTCACCGTCAAAGCTGACCGGACACCGGTCACCGTTGCCGATGTCGAAGCGGAGCAAGCGATTAAGCGCGTTTTGCTAGCGGCTTACCCGGACTACGGCTTTTTCGGCGAGGAAACCGGAACACAAGATGCCGATCGTGATGCTGTCTGGCTCGTCGATCCAATCGACGGCACACGCAGCTTCGTTCGTGAGTACCCGTTCTTTTCCACGCAAATCGCGTTGCGCGTTCATGGCGAACTTGTGGTTGGCGTGTCGAGTGCGCCGGCGTTCGCGGAAGTCGCCTGGGCGAGTGTCGGTGGTGGTGCATTCCTCAATGGTCAGCGGATCGCGGTCAGTGACATTGCGACATGGGCTGACGCCGCGCTGTCGACCGGCAACCTTGGCTCAATGCCCGGGTGGCAGCGCCGTTGGGCGGCGTTGGGCGAGCTGATCCAGGCCGTCGCTCGAAACCGAGGATATGGCGATTTCTATCACTACCATCTGTTGGCTAGCGGCAAGATCGATGCGCTGGTTGAGTCGGATTTGAATATTCTTGATGTCGCCGCGCTGACCGTCATCGTACGAGAGGCGGGGGGCCTTATCACCGATATCGATGGTCGCGCCATCGACCTTGAGACAACGAGCGTCGTCGCTGCGAATGCGCGCTTGCACGCCGATCTATTGAGCCGTTTCACGTTACGGTAAAGGCAAGTACCGGGCGAGTGCGGCTTGCCAATGCGACTGTTTGTCGGCAGCAGACATCGCCGCGTAGGCAGGACTTGTCGACGGCACTTGTTCGATGGCGAACGGCGGTGACGTGCCGCGAATAACATGCCGTTCGAACAACGTCGCGGCCTTGCCACCGTTCAATAGCACAGCCTGCACCGTGGGTCTTGCGGCAAGCCACGGCGAGATTGGGTTCGGTTCGACCGTCTCAGCTCGAATGGCACTATCGAGGCTACCGGGCCGCACAGCGGCCCGTACTACATCCCACAGCGCGATATGCGCTGCGGTCAGACAGCGAACGCGTTCATCGTAGGGCGCATCGGTCGGAATCCCGAGAATCGTGCCGACGATTGGCCAGAATGCGTTCCGCGGGTGCGCGTAGTAGCGCTGCGCGGCTATCGAGGCAGTACCGGGCAGTGAGCCGAGTATCAATACACGCGGTTCTGGCCCGCTGACGGCCGCGAAACCGTGTGACAGCTTATCCAACTTGGTCACGGCTGGGTGAGACCGATCTCGAGCGCGCTCGCTGGGCCGATAACGACACTGGATAACGAGCGTGGGATGGTGGCCGTGGTCGCGTCGATCGGTATGCGGCCGCCCATAAGCTCCGCGCGGCGCTGTGGCAGCAACGGTTGCCGTTCTGGCTCCGCAAAACCGTGCGGGAAGGTGGGGAGACTGGTGCTCGGGTCGTACTTATCGGTCGCGCCGAGCGTATGCATAATTTCGTGCGCCAGAATTACGTTATTCGAGCCTTGGGCGCGGCGCTCAGCGTACGCGTTCACCACGCTGATCATGCCTTTTCTCAGGCCTACCGAATTTTCCAATTGCGGCGTGCCATCCAGTTGGTAGAGCACCAGAAAGGCCTTAACGTCGGGTGTCGGTGCGCCATCGTCGTGCGTCACACGAAAACTCCACCAGCGCATACCGAGGCTCCAAACTATACGCTCGAGGAGGTTGCCATCGAACGGCGGTGACGCCGGCTTCTCAACGACGTCGTGACTCAGGTGGATATGCACCGGTTCGCGAGTATCCCAGCCGTACCGCGACGCTTCGCGTTTAAAAAATGCCTCGATGTCGGCAAAGCTGTCGTCGTCAAGTGCCGAAATGAACTCGGCGGTCGTTGCTGAGTTATCGCCGTTGATCGGATAGACCGCAACCCAAAGGGTTCGACTCCAATCAGAAGCCACCGAGCGGGTGACATAGCTCGCCAGTGCTACGCACACCAGCACATACAGAAGAACAGTAATACGGATAAGGCGAAACACGGCTGTGGCGAATCAAGTGGCTAACAGTGACTGCGCCGAGTGTACGTGCATTCGACCCAGGCGCCGGTATCGGGTGCTGCTCGATGGCGCGTAAGCCAGGCAAAAATAAACCCCGCAGCTTTCGCTAACGGGGTCCAACCTTTTCTTCTTCTTATTGTTAGGCGGTCTTGCCGAATCCTGTCCCGAAGTTAAATTATTGTTTTTATTGACTGCTTATTATTGCTTTTATGGTCTTCTGGCTTCGCGAATACGTAATCGTTTTCGTTGGCTTAGATTACGGCACCACCTGTTTCGCTTGGGCACGGTACTAAGAGCAAGCGTTGTGCCAAACCGGACTAAATTTATAAAAATCCACCCCTTAGGCCTTGCTCATCGTAACTTGGGTGTACTCCACCATAACGTCTGTAAAAAATACCGACAGGCGTTGTGCACCTTCCCCCCTCACTTATGGGGTCGCGCGGCGTTGTCCGCTGTACTCACTCAACGACGGCGTCGACGCGACCCTGCGGACGATGCCACAGCGAACGCATTTTGTAAAATATACCGACGTATTATTGACGGTTTTTCGCCGCTTCTTTAAGTCCGGATGGCGTCAAGAACTGACCTTGGCGGATGATGGCGACAGGCGCGTCGAAAACACTGGCATCGGTCAGCGGATTACCGCGCACCAACAACAAATCGGCGACTTTCCCAGCAGCGATGACGCCGGCGTCAGCGAGACCCACTTCCAGTGCAGCCTCTACGGTTAATGCTCGCAAGGCGGCGGCGGCATCACCGGCAAGGCTAAGCTCCGCCAGCAGCCGCTCGCGTACCGCTGCCGAAAATGCGCCCGGCGATCCCAACGTTCCCGTCAGTACGCGATCCGTCAGTCGGCGGGCCGTTTGCAGCTGACGAACCAGCGCGAATGGATCGGCGCCGCCTGGCAACAGGATGGCGGCTTGGCGACGTTTCAAAAGACTTGCGACGTCGTCATACAAGCTGTCACTAAGCGCTGCGGGAAGCCACAGTGTTGCGCCTGCGGCGACGTCTGGATACAGCGCTGACGAGGCGACAGCGTGACCCGATGCCCGCGCGTCATTGACGGCTGCCACCCGTTCGGCATCGTTTAACACCGGGTCGATGCCGATCATGCGACCAACGTCAGCCTGGCACTGCCAGTGCACGCAGACCACGCGCGTTGCGCCCGCCGCTAGCCAGGCATGGGCTGGTGCAGCCGGTGGCTCGGTCACCATCGCGATGAGTCCGGGTGTCGCGATCAGTGTCGGGTCGTCAACGATGGTGCTGGCGCCCGTATGGGCCCGTGGCGGTGAGATCTCGGCAACCTTGTGGTCGTCAATGACGATGTCGACCGGCCCGCTGACGGTGCCGGTCAGCGGGTCAAGCAGGCCGCCAACGCGGAGCACGTAACGGCCGACATTGGCCGTTTCTGGTTCGACCGGGCGAGCGGCTCCCGTTGGTCGGTGGTCCGCAACCGTGACAAACGCAATCAGGGACAACGGTTCGAGGTCGGTGCCCGTGAACCGATAGCGTTGCGGCACGCCTTCGGCGCTCAGCAAAGCCTCATCACGGTTTAACCACAGCAACGGTTGTGGCTCGAAGCGCGGTCCGTCTAGCAGTGTTTTGACGACCCCGTCCTCAGCGTTGAGGAGCAGTCGTAGGCGCCGCGATTCGCCGCTTTCGAAAAACACAATGACACTGCCGTCCGGCCGAAAGCTCGGCGCCTCGATGGAGATGGCCGATTCGTACACGGCTGTGCCAGCGGCGGTGCCTATAGCGTGCATCAGCTGGTAACGGGACTCGTCACGGCTCACCCACAACAGCTCATCACCATGCATCGCGTACGCCGGCCAGCGTTCTTGTGCCGGCGCGAAACTGCGTTTGCGCAAGCCACTGCCGGTCACGGTCTGCTCCCAGATGTCATCGCTACCGTCACGGTTGCTAACGTAAGCGATACGCCGACTTTCATGACTGAACGTGGGCATTCGGGCATCGCCGTCGCTGTCACCAATCGTCCGCACCGTCCCGCTGCTGCGGTCCCAGAGGCGCACCGTACACCGACCGTGGTGGCAGGCTTCCACCGCGAGCCAGCGACCGTCCGCGCTGATGACTGGCCGATCGAGGGCCGCGCCATCCGCCGGCAGCGCGCGCGCGACGCCGCCAGCGGCTGGCATCGTCCAGAGCGCACCGAATAAATCGAAGACCAGCGTCTCGTTGCTGCGATCGAGTGCGAAATTGAGCCCGGTCACGGCGCGTACCATCTGCTCAGCACTGTGCGCCGACGTGGCCGTTAGGCCGACGAACACCAACGCGACGGTGCGTATGCGACTAGTCCGACTGGCGAACATCAACGTGCCACTCGTCGGCACCGACCCGCATGACGATAACTTCGGTCGGTCGGCAACAGACGTAGCAGTCTTCGATATAGCATTGCTCATCGACCGAGGTGTCGATGGTGAGATCGACCGGTTCGCCACAATACGGGCAATGGACGCTACGTTCGAGCAATGACATGGCTACGGCGACAAACGTTGGCTCGCCCACGGGCCTGGCGCAAAGCCATCATCGATGGCGGTGAGCTCCCGGGTCCAGCGGGCGCGATCATGCAACCGCGCGTGGCCATCGGCCCATAACTCAACCGACTCGGCCCAGAGCCGATAGCCACCCCAATGGGCCGGGCGCGGCGGTGGCACTGCGGCAGCAGAAAGTTCGCTGTCGATGGGGTCGCCGAGGTTGAATCGGGCTGCCGTCGCGCGCGCCTGTTCGAGCAAAGTCTCGCGGCTGTCGATAGGTGCCGACTGGTCGCTCGCCCAGGCGCCGACCTGACTTTGCCAGGGACGCGATGCGAAATAGGCATCGCTCTCAGCGGCTGGTGAACGTTCGACCGGCCCTTCAATCCGCACTTGTCGCCCGGCATGGTCGAAGTGGAACACAACAGCCGCGCGCCGCGTGCCGTCGAGCTCGGTGCCTTTGCGCGACGTGTAGTTGGTAAACCAGACCACATAGCCAGGTGCAATCACGAAGTGTTTGCAGAGCACGATGCGGGCGGCTGGCTGGCCGTCGGCACCAACGGTTGCGAGGGCCATCGCATTCGGGTTCGGTACGTCCTTGGCAGCACGGGCGTTTTCTAACCACTGGCTGGCGAGCGCCAGCGGATCATCCGGCAGTGGGTTGTAGGCGAGTTCGGTCATCGCTTTCTGGCTGTTTATCGCGAAGGCACGAAGTCTACCGCAAGCGGCACGGCAGGCCGCGGCCGAGCGACAGTGCTGGCTTGCGATGTCGGAGCTGTGTTTATCATTGAGGCCAGTCGTTCACTAGCGAATCGTTTTGTAGCCAGCATGCCTTCTTCACTCACTGATCTTCGTGCCCGTTTAGACGCGGTCGACGCCGAGTTGTTGCAACTCGTTGCCGAGAGGCAGCGCATTATTGGCGACATCGGCCAGAGCAAACGGGGTACGGGGCGCGCGACTCGAGACTTCGCTCGTGAGAAAGAGGTTATAGACGCGGCGCGCGAGCACGCTCGGGGGCTAACGGTGGATCCCGATTTGGCCGAGGACTTAATGACGAGCCTGATTCGTGCGTCATTGACCGCCCAAGAAGAAGCGCGGGTGGCGGCTGAAGGGCGCGGCGACGGGCGGCGCGTGTTGGTCATCGGCGGTGCCGGCAAGATGGGGCGCTGGTTCGTCCGTTACTTTCAATCGCTAAAGTTTCACGTCACTGTCGCTGATCCATCGCCGTGTGACATCGCCGATGCGCAGTTCAGTGATTGGCAAAGCGCCGGACATGACGCCGACATTATTGTCGTCGCGACCGAACTCGCGATCTCCGCAACGATATTAAGCGAACTTGCCGATGCTGGGCCGCGGGGCTTGATTTTCGACATCGGCTCCTTGAAATCGCCGCTTCGCGCGGCCTTGGAACGGGCGGCTAAGAACGGTCTCAAAATCGCTAGTCTTCACCCGATGTTCGGCCCCGCGACCCGCTTGCTGTCCGGTCGCCATATGATCTTCGTCGATGCCGGTTGCCCAGAGGCCACGGCGGCGGCCAAGCAACTGTTCGGTGCGACGATGGTCGAGCAGGTTGATATGCAGCTCGACGAACATGACCGCTTAATCGCCTACGTTCTGGGTCTGTCGCACGCCGCCAATATCGCTTTTTTCACGGCTTTGGCCGAAAGCGGCGAGGCGGCACCGAAGCTCAAACAAATGAGCAGCACAACCTTCGATGCGCAATTGCGCGTGGCCCGCGAAGTGGCGGCGGAGAGTCCGTCACTGTACTTCGAGATTCAGCATCTCAACGACTTCGGTCTCGATCCGTTGGAATCATTAGCGGATGCAACCGATCGTTTGCGCGATGCGGTCAAAGGCGGCGATGCGAGCGCGTTCGCCGAGCTAATGCGCAATGGCGCCGCCTATTTCGAGCGTTAAATCACCGCGCTGACCGGGCCCCAGTTGCCAGTTTTGCGACAAATAATGGAACATGGGCCCATGTCCCGCGACGACGACAACATCGACGAAGCTGGTTTTCGCGCCAACGTAGGCATTGTGCTGGCCAACGCCAAGGGCAAACTGCTGCTCGCGGGACGCGCCGGACGCCGTGGGTGGCAATTTCCGCAAGGCGGAATCCATGCGAGCGAGAGCCCCGAAGAGGCGATGTATCGGGAATTGCACGAAGAGCTCGGCCTCGTTGCGGACGATGTGTCAATGCTCGGCTCGACCACTGATTGGATTCGCTACCGCTTGCCGAAGCGCTATATACGGCGTCATTCGACACCGGTTTGCATCGGCCAGAAGCAGCGCTGGTTCGTTTTGCGGCTCGACGCGGCCGAGAACCGGATTCGGTTCGACGCCACAGACAAGCCCGAGTTCGATCGGTGGCGCTGGGTCGATTATTGGCGACCGGTCAACGAAGTGATTTATTTTAAACGGCGGGTTTACGCCCAGGCGTTGTCGGAGCTCGGTGGGCTGCTCTACCCGGACGGCTTGCCGCGGCAACCGAATTGGTGGCCCCAGCGGTGGCGCAGCGCCTTCGAGCGAGATTTAAAGCGGGCTGGACTCGCGCCAAACTTCAAAAGGGCTTCACGATAGCGAGGAACACGATCGCGAACAGATAGATGGCAGGAATCTCATTGAAAAAGCGCAGCCAGCGCGCGTTCACCGGGTAATCCGGGTCGCGCAACCGCTTTATCCAAACCCAGCACCACCCGTGGTGAACGACGAGTAGCAGCAGCAGTACGAGCTTGACGTGGAACCAGCCCATGGACAGCGCATAACCAAAAGTCGCCGTCGATACCGTCCAAATACCAAAAACGAACGTCAGCACGCCGCCGAGCGTCATGATGCTAAACAGACGCCGCTCCATGGTCTGAAACATCGTGTGGTTAGCCTCGCCAGAGGCACTCGCGTGGTATATGAACAAGCGCGGCAGGTAAAACAGACCGGCAAACCATGTCACCATGAAAATCAGGTGCAGGGCTTTGATCCACAGGGCAAACATGCTGGACTCCAGACTCGCGGTGCGCAGTATGTCCGATTTCGTGATAGCGCGCACTGTTTGTTGGCGCGCGAACGCCTTAACATAAAAGCGTCGTCGAGCGGGGGCCTAATGAGCGGCTCGACACCTCTATCGATAACGTACTAGGACGTTGATTTTTAATGGCTAAACCAATGCGACGCCGCAGTGATGAGCGCCTGCGCTGGTACCTGGCCATCGGCGGGGTCGCCATGCTGGCGGGCGGTTACCTTATTTTTGAGATGGGCCGGGTCAGCGCCGATTACAACACCTTCGAGGTCGCGGCCGAGCGCCGAACGCACCGCGCAAGCATCGGTGAGTTGGAAGCCACCATCGCCGAGTTGCGCGAGACGATTGTGCAAAATGAGACCATTCAGGCCACTGATCGAGAAGCCTACCGCGCCGTGGAGCAAAACCTCGGTCAGCTGCAGTCGAAAATTCAGGAGCAGCGCGAGGCCATCGCGTTCTACCGCGGCATCATATCGCCCGCGGCGAGCAACGCCGGCTTGCAGATTCAGAATCTGCAGCTTTTGCGCGGTACTGACGAGGCAACGTACCGTCTGCGCATGACGCTCGTTCAGGTCAAGCAACACCACCGCGAGGTCTACGGCAAAGTCAATTTGAGTGTCGACGGGGCGCAAGATGGCGAGGCGGTCAGTTACCCGCTAAGCCAGCTGTTAGACGACGATGAGAAAAAACGTTGGAACTACGGCTTTCGCTATTTCCAGGATTTTGAACGACGGCTAGCGCTACCCGATGGCTTTAGTCCGCTTACGGTTAACATCGAATTGGTACCGAAGGGTGCCGGTAACGTTGGCTTGAAGCAGAGTTTTCCGTGGTCGACGAGCCCGGACCAAAGCGCTGGCTGAGAGCCGGCAGACGGTTGTGCCTCGCACAGCCACAAATCCGTTACAGGGGAAGGTATAGAGATGTTTGGACGAAAATCACAACGCCCGGCCGCCATCGATACGCTGGTCGGACCAGGTTCGAAAGTGCAGGGTGATCTCGTGTTCTCGGGCGGCTGCCATATCGACGGGACCGTTCACGGCAATGTGTCAGCTGAGGAAAACGACGACCAGTCGACGCTCAGCATCGCCGAAAACGGCAACATCGAAGGGGATGTGGTCGTGCCTTATGTAGTGCTGAACGGCACCGTAAAAGGCGATGTTTATGCGAGTGAGCGCGTCGAGTTGCGCCCAACGGCCCGCGTTACGGGCAACGTCTATTACAACCTGATTGAAATGGCCATCGGCGCCGAAATCAACGGCAAATTGGTCCACAAGCCTGAAGCTAAGCCAGAAATCAAACCGGAGGCCAAGGCTGAGTCACCGCCGAAGGATGGGGCAGACACCAAGCGGATGCCGGCACCGAACCTGTCCGGTAGCTAACGCGCTGAACTCGCGGGCCGCCCGTCGGTCCGAGCGAGTAGATCACAGACGACTAACCGTGGGATACTCTCCCTATGACTGATCCCGTAACGCCAACGGTCGGCGACGCCCATGCGCCCGACCCACTGATCTTCACCGAGTCCGCCGCGCGCAAAGTGGGCGAGTTGATTCGCGACGAAGACAACCCAAACCTTAAGCTGCGCGTCTTTATTTCGGGCGGCGGCTGTTCGGGATTCCAGTACGGATTTACGTTCGACGAGCAGATCGAGGACGGCGACACGAGCGTCGTCCGTGAAGGGGTCACGTTAATTGTCGACCCGATGAGCGTCCAATACCTCATGGGTGCCGAAATCGACTACAAGGAAGATCTTGAGGGCGCCCAGTTTGTTATTCGCAATCCGAACGCGACGACAACGTGTGGCTGCGGTTCCTCCTTCTCAGTCTGAATCCATCTCTCGGCTAGCCGCCGCTAGCGAACCCTCCGAGCAGGTCATCGCGGCTGTCGACCTCGGATCCAACAGTTTTCACACCGTTGTCGCAACGCTGCGTCACGGGCAGCTCACCATTATTGACCGGCTACGCGAAACCGTTCGGCTCGCCGAGGGGCTGGGTCGCGACGGTGTGTTGGCTGAGCCATCAAAGGAGCGAGCTCTCGCAGCGTTGTCACGCATCGGGGAACGCCTGCGCGACATGCGCGCGGCCAATGTCCGTGCGGCGGGAACCAACGCGCTTCGCCGTGCCGGCGACGATCACACATTTTTGTCGAAAGCCGAAAAAGCACTCGGCCACCCGATTGAGGTGGTGTCCGGTATCGAAGAGGCGCGTCTGGTCTACCTTGGGGTTGCGCACAGTTTGCCGCCGTACGACGGCCGTCGCGTCGTTATCGACATCGGCGGTGGCAGTACCGAGCTAATCGTTGGCGAAGGATTCAAGACGCGGGACCTGCAGAGTCTGTCGATGGGTGCCGTTATGGTCACCGAATCTTTCTTTCCGGACGGCAAACTAACGCGGCAGCGGTTCGACGCCGCTCGCGAGATGGCGCGGCTGAAACTGCGTCCGGTGAAGCGTAAGTTCCGTGCGAAAGGTGCTGTTCAGAGTATCGGTACGTCCGGGACGATACTCGCTGCGGAACGCATTATCACTGCGCTCGGTTTGCGCACCGGCGGCGGTATCGATGTCGACAGCCTTGAACAGCTAATCGACAAATTAACCGCTGCTGGCAGCATCCCAAGAATTGACTTACCGGGGTTGTCAGCACGCCGTTCCGAAGTCATCGCTGGAGGGCTCGCTATTTTGGTTGAGGCGCTACGTGCGCTAAAGATTAGTGTTTTACAGACCTCCGATGGCGCACTACGCGAGGGACTGCTGTACGACTTGGTGGGTCGTATCCACGCGGAGGATGCGCGTGTAGCAACCGTCGCGGCAATGGTCAGCCGCTACCATGTCGACACGGATCATACCGAGGCGATCGCCGCGACGGCGGAACGCCTTCGGGTGATGGTGGCGGAGTCATGGTCGCTTGACGATGACGCGTCGCGCGCCATGCTCAATTGGGCTGCACATCTGCATGAGATCGGACTCGATATCGCTCATCGCAATTTCCATAAACACGGTGCGTACATTGTTGCGCACGCCGATATGCCCGGTTTTCCAGCGAGCGAGCAACAGGGCCTGGCTGCCTTGATCGATGCGCAGCGCAAGGCGCTAGCGATGCCCGATCTGGATCATTACCCGAAATCGCGGCGGCGTAAAATGCTGCGGTTAGCGGTTGTGTTTCGGCTAGCCTTAGCGTTGCACCGCTCGCGAAGCTCGCGGCCGCCACCCGACGTAACGTTGCGTGCTAAGGGGTCGCGAATACGGCTGTCGTTCGATGAGTCTGGCTTTCTTGCAGCAACGCCGCTGACGCGTGCCGATCTTGCGCGGGAAGCGCGTCTGTTTGCCGATGCAGGCTTTGACCTTGAGGTCTCTTAGGCCGAGTTCTGCTCGATAAGCGTCGGTTGCGCGGCAATCCTCTCCGCCCCAGCCTCGGCGTCGACACGCACGTAACCGCCATCAGGCTGCAACAGCCAAGCCTGCGAGTTGTCGGCGAGATACAAGTCGAGCTCGGCGCGGATACGCTGGCGGTGCGCTCGGCGAAGGATCGGGAAACATACCTCAATGCGGCGGAAAAAATTCCGATCCATCCAGTCGGCGCTGGCGCAATAGATCCGCTCCCGGCCATCGTTGTGAAAACAATAGACGCGCGAGTGTTCGAGAAATCGGCCGATGATCGAGCGAACCCGAATATTTTCCGATACGCCAGCAATTCCAGGCCGTAATGAGCAAATGCCGCGAACGATCAGGTCAATTTGTACGCCAGCGGCAGAGGCGGCATACAACGCCTCGATCACTTGCGGCTCAATCAGCGCGTTCAATTTCGCGATAATCCGCGCCGATTTACCGGCCCGTGCGTTCGCCGCTTCGCGTTCGATCCATTCGATAATCTGCGTATGCAACTGGAATGGCGATGTGATGATGTGCCGAAGTTTGCGACTCGGTGTCAAGCTGGTCATTTGCATGAAGACTTCATGCACGTCCCGACCGAGTTCCTCGTTACCCGACATCAAACTGTAGTCGGTGTACAAGCGCGCGGTCTTCGGGTGGTAGTTGCCGGTACCCAGGTGCACGTAACGGCGGGGACCATCGGCTTCCCGACGAACGATTAACAACATCTTGGCATGCGTCTTATAGCCAATGACGCCGTAAACGACGTGGGCGCCCGCTTCTTGTAGGCGGTTTGCTAACTCGATATTGGCCGCCTCGTCGGACCGCGCCATCAGTTCGATGATCACCGTCACTTCTTTGCCGTTATACGCGGCGTCGACCAAGTGCTTGACGATCAGTGAGTCTGGCCCGGTTCGGTACAGTGTTTGCTTGATGGCTAACACGGCCGGGTCGGCCGCCGCTTGCGCGAGCAAGTCGATCACCGGCGAGAACGATTGAAAGGGCTGATGAATGAGTACATCTTTCGCGGCCAGCGCATCGAACGTGTTCTCGTACGCTTTCAGTGCATCGGGTACGCCAGGCGTGTAGCCGTGAAAAAGAAGATCCGTCTTTGATGTTTCTTCGCAAATAGCCAGCAAGCGGTTCAGATTAACCGGTCCGTTAACAAGAAATAGATGCGCTCGGTTGAGTTCAAAGTAATCAAGCAAAAATTGAGCAAGCTCATCCGGGCAGTCACTCGAGACTTCTAGCCGCACAACAGCGCCGTAGCGACTAGCCGCGAGCTCGCCTTCCAGCACACGGGCGAGATCGTCGACCTCCTCTTCGTCCACAAACAGGTCGCTGTTGCGTGTAACTCGAAACTGGTAGCAACCGGTTACCGTCATGCTTGGGAAAAGCTCGTCGACGAACGCTTGTATGACCGCCGATAACGAAATGTAACGCTCACTGCCATCGGCATCGTCCGGTAAGCGGAACAAGCGTGGTAACGAGCGCGGAGCTTGGACCAGACCGCGGTGACGCCGTCTGCCGAAGATGTCTTTGCCCTTTAAGCCAACAATAAAATTGAGGCTTTTGTTCAAAATACGTGGGAACGGTCGCGAAGGATCCAGTGTCAACGGCGTTAAGACGGGCACGATCTGTTCTTGAAAGAGCGTGTGCATGTCCGCGAGCATCGCTCCGTCCCACGTCTCCCGACGGACGAAATGGACGCCAGCGTCGCGCATTGCTGGGATGAGCTCATCGTTCCAAATTTGGTATTGGCGCTCTACAATCGCGCGCGCCCGATCGAGCGCTTCAGTCAAAACATCGCCGGTGGCGAGTCCGTCAGGATCCGCAGACCCTGGTGCGATCGATGCACGCTGCTGTAAGCCGGAGACACGGATTTCGAAAAACTCGTCCATGTTCGTCGAGGCGATACATAAAAAACGGAGCCGCTCGAGTAGCGGCATAGTCTCGTCACGCGCTTGCGCTTGGACCCTTGCATTGAACTCCAGCAGGCTGAACTCGCGATTGATCAACGACGGTGTTGCGGCGGCGGCGTCAGGCACGGGGTGATCTCGACGGTAACGATACGCTGATGTTACCCGCCGAAGATGACAGTTCGAACGCGCGACGTCTCAGAATGATGGGGTTGGGGCGTAAATGGCGCCCGTGCGGCGTGGATCCGCTGCAGCCCCCGTACGGCCGTCGACATGCCAAGCGGCGCCGACACCGCCAAAATACATGCTGAGACCGTCGTACCAAAGAACGCCGTCGTCGGCGAGCCCGAGTACACCCGGTTCGGCAGCGACAACGAAGTCGTCCGCCGCGTACTCGATATGCAGCCGTGGGGCATTGATCGCCTCGCTAATGGCGACACCGTCGCACAGGACGGGCAACAGGGTTTGTGCGAGTGCTGTCGTTATACGGCTTGCTCCCGGCGAGCCGATGCTAATAATGTCGTCGCCGCGGCGGGCGCAACTCGGCGCCATGTTCGACATCAAGCGCGTTCCGGGCGACCCAGCGGCGAGCCCGAGTCGATTAAGATCGATTTCACCGAGACAATTGTTGAGCCATAAACCCGTACCTTCCGGCATATCACCCGAGCCGTAGCCTGACGACGCCGTGATGGCGCAACCGAGGCCATCGCTATCAACCGCCGACACGTGAATGGTCGAGCCGGACGTGCCACTGGCATCAATCCCAACACCGCGCAGCAGCGCCGCACTGTCAGCATCCAGGTCGTGACTCCTATCGAGCCGATCACGTCGAAAGCTCAAGACTCGCGGTAGTACGTCCCGCAGTGCCACTTGCCACGGTTCGCCGGGCGCACGCTTGTCGACCGTACTTTTCAATACCGCCGCCAGCATTGCGCCGCCGACCGCTGGTGGAGGATTGGTGGCAACCTGCCAAGCGCCGAGTGGAACGGTTAGCGCGGGCCGACACAGCGCTTCGTAGCGGCTGAGGTCGGCTAGACTGAGCGAGCCTCCATGGCGCTGCACGTACTCGAGTACGCGCGCGCCGATGGCGCCGTTGTACAAGACGTCCGGTCCGTCCTTGGCGATCATTGCTAAGGTCTCCGCAAGGTGCGGTACATGCACGGCGTCACCGGCCGCCAGTAGTCTGTCGCCGGCGTACAGTGCAGCGCGGCTATCGGCTGAGCGCGAAAAGATCGGCTCGCCTGAGTACGTCAGGTAATAATGGCACGCTGTCGATAACGGGAATCCGTGACGAGCTGCCGTAATGGCAGGTTCGATCGTATGGCGCCATTCGCCAGCGCCAAAGCGATCCCAAGCGGCGTACAACGCCGCGAGCGTGCCCGGTGTTGCCACAGAACCCGCGCCGACTAAGGTCGTGACACCACCGCCGTAGCGCATAGTCACGCTTGCCACCCGACCGTCTTGCGTCGCGATCTGGCTGTCGCGGCCGGGGACCGCCACATTGCCATCGAAGGTAACCGGCGCTTGGCCGGGAGCCCAAACCGTTACAAATCCACCGCCGGCCAGTGAACAAACGCCCGGCTCGGTATTGATTGCGACTTGTGCAGCGGCTAGTGCAACGTCGACCGCGTTGCCCCCTCGTCTCGCCGCGAATGCGGCAGCATCGGCTGCGATGACGGAGGGAGTGGCGACGGCGACCTGTCGCGTCACGACGAATGGCCAGCGACGATGGTGCCAAGCAAGGCGTGCTCGCGTGCGCCGGTCACCTCGCAATGACGCGTAGCATTACCCGCTAGCCGTTCGCGTGCCAGCCACGCGAACCCCGCTGCTTCAAGCTGGTCTGCATCGATACCGAGCGTGCCGATAGCGGCGACCGCCGCGGGTTGTAAGTGCGTTGCCAGCGCGCGTGTGAGGGTCCGGTTGTGCACGCCGCCGCCCGCTAACCAAACTTTCGCCGGTCGTTGCGGGCACTTCTTAATCGCCGTCGCTATCGAGCGTGCACTGAGTTCGGTAAGTGTCGCGACGATATCGTTATCGGTCAGCGCCTTCGTTAGTGGTTGCCACGCGGCTAGCCAACTAAGATTAAAGTGTTCGAAGCCGGTGCTCTTCGGAGGCACCCGAGCAAAATACTCATCGGCCAGCATGGCTTCGAGCCATTCTGTCTGAACCTGGCCAGTCGCTGCGCGCGAGCCGCCGCGGTCGAATGCCTCACCAACGCGTTGCTGTAGCCACTGATCGATAAGCGTGTTGGCCGGGCCCGTATCGTAGGCGAGCAATGGTCCGTTTAACGGCAAGTAAGTGAGGTTCGCAATCCCGCCCAAATTGACGACGGCCACCGGTTCGTCTCGGTCAGCGAACAGCCAATCATGGAGTAGCGGTAGCAGCGGCGCGCCTTCGCCGCCGCGCGCAACGTCCGCACGGCGAAAGTCGGCAATGACGGTGCAGCCTGTTTGTGCGCTGATAACGTGTGGGTCAGCGAGTTGGATTGTATACGGCGCGTCCGCGCTCGGGTCGTGGCGGACCGTTTGACCATGACTGCCGATCGCCGTGATGTCGGCCGGGGTGTAACCGCTCGCCTCAATAGCGTGTAAGGCAGCCGCTGCGAAGTGCCTACCAAGCGTCGTATCAAGTACGCCTAGTTCGTTCAATGACAGCGAGGTCTCGCGATGGCGAAGCGCCAGTAGCTGCGAATGCAAGTCGCGCGGGTAGGCGATCGTTTGGCCCGCTAAACAATGGACACGGTTTGAGTCGTCGAAACGAAATACGCCCGCATCGATGCCATCCATGCTGGTGCCCGATATCAGGCCAACAAAAAGAGAGTTCTGTTCTTGAGTCACGGCGAGGCCGTCAAATGGCTTGCACCGAAGCGCTAATCGATGCGGGCCAGGCGTGTTTCTTTATATTTTTCGAGTTGCTGCTGCGCATTCTCAACAGTGTCTCGGAAGTCGTCGGCGTAGCGCGATTCGATCGGTTGCGCGGCGGGCAACTTAACGGTTCGCGGATTTCGGTGCACGCCATTGATTCGGTATTCGTAGTGCAGATGTGGCGCCGTTGCCAGACCTGTCGCGCCGACAAAACCAATAACCTCGCCTTGCTCCACGCGGGCCCCAGACGGTGCGTTTTTCGCGAAGTTGGAAAGGTGCGCGTAAAGGGTTGTGATGTTACCGCCGTGTTGCAAAATGATGGTATTGCCGTAGCCGCTCTTACGACCGCGAAAAATAACCTTGCCATCGCCGGCGGCTTTAATCGGCGTACCTTTCGGGGCGGAGTAGTCGACACCGCGATGGGCGCGAATCGTATTCAGTATCGGGTGGCGACGCCGCGGGTCAAACGGCGAGCTGATGCGGCGAAAATCGACGGGCGCGCGAATAAATGCTTTGCGAACACTGCGTCCATCGGCAGCGAAATAATCGCTACGGCCTGAATCGTCAATATGCCGAAACGCTTGTACGCTTCGCCCACTGTTAACGAATTCGGCGGCAATGATTTCGCCGTTGCCGATTTTCTCACCGTTACGCCAATACTCCTCGTACATCAGTGTGTATTCATCGCCACGACGAATGTCGAGTACGAAGTCGATGTCCCATGCGAAAATGCCGGCGAGGTTCATGATCATGTTGTCGTCAAGACCGGCTGTCGCCGCTGACTCGAACAACGACGACTCGATGACGCCGTGACTAATTGCTTCGCGCGTCTCCAGCGGTAAGTTCGAGAGTTCCGCAACGAAACCACCATCGGCGCGCATGCCGACACGAAGTTCCTCGTCGATCGCGACCGTCTTTCTTAACGAAACAATGCGGCCGGCGTCGTGATCGATCGCAACGGCGTCGCCCGGTCGTAACAATCGGAGTTGCTCGGCCGCGACCGGCAAGCGGCTGATCGATGCGAGATCACCGGCGCTCAATTCGTTCTTGCGAAACAGTCCATCGAGTGTGTCGCCTGAACGGATGGTCAGATCAATGTGCTCGAACTGATGTGCCGTCGGCGCGTCCGCAACGCGGGTCGCGACGGTCGCTGGCAAACTGGCAACGGTGCCATCGTTAGCGACTACGGCCGGTTCTTGCGCCGGGATGGGTGTCGCTACCAATCCGGCGTTGGCTACGGCGAGTTCCGCTGTTGCGCCGGCGATGGTCGGGGGCGCCGGCTCCGCCGTCGCCGTTTCGGGTGTTGCGGCGAATCGCCACAGGCCGGCACCGGCTATAGCGAGCAGTATGCCTAGGGAAAACCACGGCAAGCGGTGGCGAGATGGGTCGGAAGACGCGAGCGCGGAGGGGCGGTAATCGTGGCGCAGCTGACTGGCGTAGCGCTTCAAGGCGCGCCCTCCGGCGATCGTGATGAAAACTGCCGAAAATGTAACGATATCGAGCGAAACTGTCAAAGAACTGTAAGAACTTCAGCTCCTTGCATCACAGATTGTTGGTCGAGTCTTGATATGGGTCACAGTCGCCCATTACGGCGTTAGGTGCTGGTGCTAGCCCGGTCCGTTGCCTAGACTCTCGACCGTTACTGCCTGCGTGTTAAAGAATCACCCGAATGACCGACCTAGCGACCCAAATCGCCGAACTCAGCCGCGGCACCGAGGAGGTGCTGCCGGATAATTCACTGGCCGACAAGCTGAAGGTGGGGCGGCCGCTCATCGTCAAGGCGGGCTTCGACCCGACGGCACCCGATTTGCACCTAGGCCATACCGTTCTTATTAATAAGCTAAGGCAGTTTCAGCAGTTTGGACACGACGTCGTTTTCCTGATCGGGGATTTCACCGGGATGATCGGCGATCCGTCGGGTAAGAACTCGACCCGGCCACCGTTGACTGACGCTGATATCGCCGCTAACGCAAAGACTTACCAAGAGCAGATTTTCAAGATTCTCGACCCCGAGCTGACGCGGATCGAGTTCAACTCCCGCTGGTGTCTTGAGCTCGGTGCGGTCGGAATTGTCCGCTTAGCGGCC
Organism: Pseudomonadota bacterium; assembly: GCA_038749025.1. Lineage (GTDB taxonomy): Bacteria > Pseudomonadota > Gammaproteobacteria > Steroidobacterales > Woeseiaceae > JBCAXA01. The sequence goes on from JBCDIL010000002.1 coordinate 216,487, forward strand.
AAGTACACGGTGGCGCGGATGCTCGAGCGTGATGATTTCGCGAAGCGCTACGCGGCGGAGCGACCGATTGCCATTCACGAGTTCATGTACCCGCTGGTACAGGGTTACGACTCGGTCGCTTTACATGCGGACGTCGAACTGGGCGGAACCGATCAAAAGTTCAATCTGCTGATGGGTCGTCATCTGCAACAAGACGCTGGCCAGGCGCCGCAGACGATCATGACGATGCCGCTGCTCGAGGGCCTCGACGGCGTTAACAAGATGAGTAAGTCGCTTGGTAACTACGTCGGAATCACCGATCCCGCCAACGAGATGTTCGGCAAGTTGATGTCGATTTCCGACGACTTGATGTGGCGTTACTTCGAATTACTGAGCTTCCGGCCTTTGGCTGATATCTCGGCCCTACGGCAAGCGATCGACGAAGGTCGCAACCCGCGTGACGTGAAATTTGAGCTTGCCGATGAAATCGTGGCTCGCTTTCACGGTAGCTCGGCCGCCGATGACGCCCGCCGGGCATTTCAGAGCCAGTTTCAAAAAGGCCAGATACCGGACGATATCGCCGAGATAACGCTCACGGTGCCCGCCGAGGGAATCGGCCTACCGCAATTGTTGAAGTCCACTGAGCTCTGCCCGAGTACCTCGGAGGCGATGCGGATGATCAAGCAAGGCGCGGTCCGCATCGACAGTGAGCGCGTCGAGGATCGCGACCGCAAGCTCGGCCCGGGCGAACCGTTCGTCGTACAGGTCGGCAAACGACGCTTTGCCCGGGTAAAGTTAACCGCATGAGCGCAGCCTCGGTGGCTGCTAAACCGAACAGAAGGAGCACATGATGCTGAAACCTTGGATGACAGCGCTTGCTGCACTGGTCGTCGCCGGCCCGGCGGCAGCCCAGATGGAAAACATGGAAACGGTGATGGACGCGCTGGAGCAATGGAACAAGGCGCCGATTGTTGAGCTCAGCGATTCAGATGTCACCCGCTTCATCGCGCTGTCGACTGAGGCGGCTAGCAGTGACGTTGAGTTCGAAGGCTACGCCGACGACAAGCCGATCACGAACTACGATGCTTTCGCTACAGCTATGCGCGAGAACAGCAAGGCGATGGCGCTCCTCAATAAGCACGGCTTTAACCCAGAGAGCTTTCGCGATGTAGCGATTAATATCGCCATGTCGATGGGTGCGATTGAGATGGAAGAGAATCGTCCCGAAATGGAACAGGGTCTCGCCCAGCTTGAATCGATGAAAGCGATGATGCCGCCCGACCAATATGAGCTGCTATCGTCGCAGATTAAAGGTATGTTCGCGGCTTTCGAGCGTGCGCCAGAAGGCAATATTGCGGTCGTTCGCGAGTACAAAACCGAACTCGACGCCTTATAAAACCCGGGAAAAAACGCCCTTTCTGCAAGGCCTGTTCGAACGCTGACGAAAAGTGTTGACGGGCCCATGGAACTCCCTATAATGCGCCGCTCGCTGGCCGGATCGCGCCGGCAGCGCGAACCCTCAAAAGCCCCAAAACGTGCCGCGATTAACGTTGACGGTACGGCTTTTCGGTGTATAATTGACGGTTCCGCTTGGCTGAATGGCCCAGCACTGCTCTTTAAAAATGTACAGGTAATTTGTGTGGGTGCTCGCGCCTTTGGAGTGTTGCTTCGGCAACCTAAAAAGGAGCGAGTAACCTAAGTCAGAATTAATTCTTGCTTGGATTTCTTGCTCCGAAGCTCAAA
>JBCDIL010000003.1:0-213223 GCA_038749025.1 Pseudomonadota bacterium
CCCTGACGGTGACCGGCTCTTCGCTGCCCGTCGTATCAGCCAGCTCAAGACCGCCGATGTAATCGGCCAACGGCGCATCGAGATCGATCTCGCCCGCCTCGACGAGATCCATAACAGCGACCCCGTTAAAGAGCTTGGATATCGAGCAAATGCTAAACAGCGAGTCGCTCGTCACCGGCGACTCGGTGTCGAGACTCTCGACGCCGAAATTGTGTGTCCAGACCAACTCTTGGTCGCGAACAATCCCAAAGGCAGCTCCCGGCACAGACTCGCGACTAAGCTGTGCGTCGAGGATAGCGGCGGCAGCGCGAAGCCGGGACTCCAATACGGCGTCGGCGGGGCTAGCGAAAGCATCGACGACGTAAAGGCAGGCGATAGCCGATAACAAAAGGCGTTTTTTCATTTTGGACTCCACGTTGGCTGGCGGCGCTAGCGGTAACGACCACGGTAACTGTATACCCTCTGGACAGAGGTTTAGGCTACTTAAAGGCTGCTAGCTCGGTTTTCACGGCTCAGGGCCCGCGCACGGTTGCCACAACGAAGTCCAGCAGCACTGGCGATGAAGGCACTGGGTGCTGTTCCGCCATCTATGGGTTTAATGAAATTGGGCCGGTTGGCGAAAGCCGCGTCTTTGGACACTCGGGTACTGCTGGCCGACATACAGCAGCCCGTAAACCCGGAATTCGGACTATAGGGTATGCGCTTGGCATCGAAAAAGTGCGAGGAAATTGGGTATCGCAACAGATAATGGTTCGGAGACGCTGATCAATTCTGCTTGGCACGCCACCACAAGGCCGTTGCGCGAGCGTGATCGGCGCCGCGCAAGAACGATGTATAGAGCGACGATCTTGGCTAGAATCAAGGGGGTCTGACCGACAAAAACCACAAAGAGGTCAGCTTGACCGGCCAAGCAAACAAATCGCTAGATGAGCTAGCGCCTGGCGAACTCGTCGCCCGAATTCAGAACGACGACCAACAAGCGGAAGCGGCCTTGATTCGCCGTTACAGCCGATCGTTGATGACGATGTTAAAGCAGCGAACAGGCGGTGATGTTCAACGATCGGAAGACGTTCACCAAAATACCTTTCTGATCGTGCTCAAACGGCTACGATCGCCGGATCAGCCGCTCCAAGATCCGGGCCGTGTTGCCGCTTTTATTCATCGAACCGCGGAGAATGTATTGATCGGTGAGTATCGAAAAGAATCGCGGCGCCAAACCTACGCCGATTCGGAGACGATCGAGCAATCGAAAGATCCTCGCAGCGGTCAGTTGCAACGGCTCATCGATAGCGAGGCGCAAAATGCCGTTCGCGAGTTGGTGCTAGAGCTAAGTAACGAACGAGACAGAGAATTGTTGTATCGGTTCTACATTCTGCAGCAAGAAAAGCCGCTGATTTGCGAGGTGTTATCACTGACTCCCGTGCACTTTGACCGAGTGATATCCCGCGCCCGATCACGGTTTCGCAAGCAAGTCGAAGCGCGTGGGTTGTCGCTGGTCGACTCTGGAAGTCCGGCCTGACAGGAAGCTCACAGGAAATGAATAGAGCCACCATCGAAGAACAGCACATTGTCGATCGCTATGTTCAAGGCAAGCTGACCAGCGATCAGCAACGCGACTTCGAGATTTTTATGCTCGATAACCCGGATATCGCCGATCAGGTGGAATACGCCCGTGGCATGCAAGCGGCGCTCAAAGGTTCTGCCGACGAGCTTTTTGCAGGTATCGACGTCGCTCAACGGTCGACCGCTCAGCCCGCTTTTTTTCAAAGCCCAACGTGGGCAATGGCCGCTACGGTACTGCTGGGGGTCTCACTGGCTTGGAACGTCTCGCGCGAATGGCAAGCACCCACCGCCGACGAACCGCGACCGATCCTGCAAGAGCTGTGGCTAGAACCAAACCGTAGCAGCGGGGGTACGCACGAAATCGCCGGCGGACCGAGGGGATTGCTAATCAATATCGACGTGGCAGCTACGCCGGCAACGGCGTACCGCGTTGCTCTTCAGGATGCCGACGGTGAAATTGTCTGGCGCTTAGGACACGCCGTCGCCGATGCTGACCGGCTGCTGCGGCTCGTTGCCCCACGCTTTCCAACAAGCAACGGTACGTATTCGATCGTCGTGTTTGATGCTGAGCGTCCATCGCAGCCGTTAGCAACGTATTCGCTTGCCCTAAGCGGCGCCGGTTCCGACTAAATCCCCTCTAGACGCCGTGGCGACAATGGCTAGATTGTCCTGTTCACTGCTCGGTCTACTCGCAATGGCGTTCTCGCCGGTGCACGCGCAATTTGAGACCGCGGTCGAACTTCGCATCGACCGCGACAATCCGACGGCTCGCACCATCACACTCGCCGCAGGCGTGACCTATGAGTTTGACGTTGATCAACGCGGCATCGATGCCGCTATTACGATCGAAGACCCGACCGGTAAAACAGACGGTCCATTCGACTCCCCGTTGACCGATCGTGGCTGGGAGCAGCTGTGGTACACGGCAGCAAACACCGGGCAATATACAGTCGCGGTCACCGCATCTGATCAGAGCAATGCCACTGGATTCATTCGGCTACGTATTGCCCCGGTCGAGATCCAAGCAGAAGAAGCGGCAATCGTTGCGTCGCTGACCGATGTCGCTACGTTGGATTATTACGACGAAGCGTCTCGCTCGCGGGCGTTTGCGGTGTTCAGAGAAGCACGCGAGCAACTGAAGGGTATACGCTGGCAGCGGTCTACTGGTTACTTTGATCATGCGATCGCGCGATTGCACGAAATCGCTGAACAACCGAGCGACGCTATCGCCGCTTACGCGCGTGCCGCTGCGACGTACGCCGACCTCGACGCCACGGAGGCGGCATTATGGATGCGATACCGCCAAGCGAGCATGGAAACCTTTCGGGCTGAATACGCGGCGGCACGCGACATTCTAATGGCGCTGTTGCCCGAGACGAAGGGACATGGTGATCCCGGGCTTGAGTCTGCAACAGAGAACTACCTCGGCGTCACGTATTTCTACGAGGGCGACTTCGACGCCGCCGATCGATGGATACAACAATCGTTGGCCACGATCGAGCCGACCGGCCACCTGCACGAACAAGCCACGACACTTTACAACCTGGCCTGGATTCGACTCCAAGCTGGAGACGCTGCACGGGCTCTTGAATACTTCAAACGAACACTAGCGATTGACGCGTCACTGGGGGATGCGGATGCGCAAGTGGATACGCTCGTCAGCATCGCGACGACTTACCGAGATATGGGTGATTGTGGCGGTTCGATTCAACAGCTGGACGAAGCGCTCGCGTTAGCCCGGCAACACAGTAACCAGCGCCAGCTCGCTCGGATCCACAATCGTGCCGCCACTTGCTACACGACGCTCGGTGACTTTCGCGCGTCGACGGCATTGTTGCAGCAAGCCTTGGTTTATGCCGATCAAACCGAGAGCCACCGTGAATCGGCAAATGCGCTTTACTACCTAGGCGACAATGCACACGCCCTAGGTGATCTCGACGCAGCACGCAGCTACTACGAGAAATCCTTGCAATACCGGTTGGACATTGACGACCAAGAGGGCATTGCAAGAAGTCTTATACGATTGGGCGATGTTCTGATCTCACTGGGCCGGTTAGAGGAGGCGGCAGAGCGGCTCGACGTCGCACGGCAGACCATTGGTCCGATGCATACTGTCACCGGCGAAGCCGACCATTCCTTCGTTACGGGCAAGTTACGCCGTGATATCGGCGATACCACCGGCGCCACTGCAGCGCTAAATGAAGCGATGCGGCGCTTTCGATCGCTGCACGATAACGTTGGACAGTTCCACACCTACTTGGCATTGGCCGCCATCGATCCGGCGGATAGCTCGAATAAACGACGACAGTATCTCGATGCGGCCATAGAGCTAGCCGAGAAACCGCACGGGTTGATTGCGCGACCGGAGCTACGCGCGCGCTACCGCGCTATTCGCGCTGATGCCTATTTTCAGCGCGCACTGCTCGACGCCACAGCGTATACGGAAACCGACGACGAACAATCAGCGCTAGCCTCGTTTATTACGATCAATCGCGGTCAAGCTAGAACACTGGCCGAAGAACGCTTGGCCAATCGTGATCGACAACACGCGCAAGATGATGCACTGGCCCGTCTGCAACAAAGACTGACCGCAAAGCTGGTGGCGTTAAAAGAAGCTCTCGACAACGAAACCTCTCCGGCGCGAATTGCCAACCGTTTGCGCGGTGATATCGAATTACTGCAGCTAAACATCGATGCCGCTGCGGCCGAAGATCAAGCAGCGGTGCCGGCGCTGCGCGGCCTGGAACTGAACGCAAACGGTGTCGCCGCTGTGCAAGCGAAACTATCGCCAGGAACGGCTATTCTGCAGTACTCGCTAAGCGACTCCGATGGCTTGGTTTGGCTGGTCGATAAAGACCGCGTTGTTGTACAAACGTTGTTAAACGTTCATCAAATTGCCGTCGATGCAAAGGCGCTGCACGCTGCCATCACGAGCCGTCGACCGTACCGGACGATTGCGGAACGACTTAGCCAAGCGCTGCTCGCGCCGCTAGCTAGCAACAACTACGATCGAGTTCTCGTTGTACCGGACGGTGCGTTGCATTACCTGCCGTTTGCCGTGTTACCGCATCCGACGGCAGAAACACTACTGATTGACTCGGTTGAGCTACAGCTGCGTCCGAACGGTGTACTACTCGACACACCAGCACCGAACGCGCCGGTCGAGTCGGTTGCCGTGCTGGCCGACGCGGTTTACTCGACGGCCGATGTTCGCGTAGCGAGCGGCGACAAACGCTTAGTAAAACCAGCGATTTTGGCCGCACTGCCCGCAACCCGTGGCCGGCCTACGACTCGGCTCCCGTTCTCTGCGGTTGAAGCCGATGCCATAGCCGACCTGGCCGGCGCCGATAAGGTCGCGATGGCAACCGGTTTTGCGGTGACGAAAGCGACACTGGCCACGCAACTGGCAGAGCGGCCCGATGTATTGCACATCGCCACCCACGGTGTCGTCGACATGGAGCATACCGGCTTATCCGGCTTGCTCTTCTCCGCGGTCGATGCACAAGGCGAGCCTACGAACGAATTCTTATCCGTTCCGGACATTTACCAGCTGGGCAGCACACCGTCAGTCGTTGTTTTAAGCGCCTGCGAAACGGCCGTCGGCGAATACATTCGCAGTGAAGGTCCGATGAGTATTGCCAACGCGTTCTTACAACAAGGCTCTGACCATGTCGTCGCCACGTTGTGGAAGGTCGCCGACCGCTCGACGGCCGACCTAATGACCGAGTTTTACGCCGCACTTCTCAAAGAAGGCGAAACACCCGCTGCTGCGCTCCAAACGGCGCAGCAGCGGATCAAAGCATCAAGTCGGTGGCGCCACCCGTATTACTGGGCTGGGTTTACGGCAACCAGTGTTACCGTGAACTAACCACCGCGACCGTGAATGCGGCCGTTGTGGGAACGCGCACCGTTTTCTGTCCAGTACGTTTTCAAACGTGGGTAAGCCTCAAACCAGTTTTCAATTTTTTCGAAGGCTTCCCAATCACCTTGATCGAAAGCTTCACGAAAAATCGCTTCGCCTTCCGAGCTTATACCTTGATTCCAAAAATCGTGAAGCATGCGATGGGGAGGGTCCGTTTCTTCGCTAACGCGGCCCACAAAGAGCTGCGTATGCTCATATTGATCGTCGCCGCTACACGTCGCTTTGCAGAAGAAAATATCGAGGTGAACCAACCAAACAAAGTGTTTGTGGCGCTCGCTCCTACCATTGACTGTAAGAGGCGTGAAGCTGGCGTTTGAGGCGACATTCACTTTCAACCGATTGTCGAGAATACTCTGGGTGATCGACTCCGTGCATGGAAACTGAGCGACATCGGCCCACTTTGCCCGCCGCGAAGACAGATCATCTGCATCTTTGACAGTTAATTCTGCAGAACCAGAGAAAGTAAACAGCATGCCGTTTTCATTATCGTCACTTGGTCCGTGGAAAAGTTCAGTGATATGCGGTGGATTATCATTGGCGGGCAGTACGTATGAAACATACCAATCGCTATCAAAAGGTGATGCGCAGTTGTCAGTGCTCATAACCTCACCTTTTTCCGTCACGTGAAGTGTTGTCTGGCAACCGGCAAGTAGTAACCATGCCGTTAGCCCTATAACACTGTGTTGTATTCGCATTCCCGCCTCCCAGAAATTATTGTTGTTCTTAATTTTTCGATCTATGTTCACTGCCAATTGTTTATTGGTCGCCTTGAATACTGTCCACTCGAGTTTCTCAATGAATACACCTAGCGATAAACTCATCAGTCCGACTAGCTATAGGATAAGCAGTTTTTCTTGCTAACAGCTTCGGCTATTGTGTCTGCGCTTCCCAGTTCCCCGACCCATCAGCGGACGGCACCACCGAACACGATGCATCCCCCGCACAAGTATTCATCGCGTTACTCCAGCTCTGCATACTTTGGATCGATTGCATTTGCATCTGCATCGACATGGCGAGCATCGGCATAACGAAGCCCTCGACCCAAGCGGCAAAGAACTCGTTTAACCGACGCGACGCCGCCAGCGGTGCCATCGCGCCGTCCTCGCGCATGTCAGAATCGATTGACGCCGATGCTTGCAGCCATTTCACGGCAACGATCGCATAACCGCCCAACGCTTCAAATACCGGTGCCGGCGCCATAAACGCGTGCACGCCACTCTCGGTGGGGCCGTCACCGCTGCCGCCGTACAGAAGGAGCGCGATGCCGCGAGCGTCGTTTCCGGAGATTTCGCCAGTCACCATCACGACATCTGCCGAGGACTCTGGATGCGAGTCCAGCACATGCATCGCTGCCGGATTGCCCGGCGCATGTGCGGCAACAACAACGTTTTGCATGCCGGCTCTTGCGAAAGCGGCTACCGCAACCTGCTGCGGGTCCTTGCCCGGCTCGTGCATGAGCCACAGCTCAGCGCCGGCAAACTCCGCTCGGTTCGGGACGGCCCGCTCCTTCATTTTCGAAGCGGTTGGTTCCGTTGCCGTCCAATGCTGTAACTGACGGTTACCCGAGTCGTCTTCAGTAGCGATTGCCGGTTGGTTCGGTAACCGCGATTCGCCATGAACAGTTGTTGCACCAAAAGCGGCCAATAGCGGCGCTAGCACGATGGCGCGCAGAATCCATTCGCCCATGATCCCTCCCGACCGGACTTTTTTTATTGGCGACCGCTTATCGCTACGGCGCCTTAGTCTCGATACGATAACGCAATGAGCAACATTCGAGCCAGTCGAGCATCGGTGACCGGTGCGTTACTGCTGATCGTGTTGCCACCGCTCGTTTTCGGGATTGTGGCGATAGGGGAAGGCATGTCGCTCCGCGCGACTGTTGCCGCGCTCGTCGAGCAGTATCAACAACAGCGCCTTAACTTAGCGGTATTGACGGCAATCGGCTTCGTGCCGCTGGTCGTACTCGGGGTCTGGCTACTCGTCCGGCGGATGATATGGCGCACGTGGCACGATGCTGGCGGCTACGTCGTGGCAGCGTCGGCCGCAACGGCACTGGTTGTTGTCTTCATGCACAGCGAGTATTGGCCAACGTACCTTCCGTCACGAGTACCGGCCGGGTTTCCGCATGGCCTGGAGTTCACCATCGGTCCATTTGTTTTTGGCCCGGTGACCGTCTTGCTGGCGTGTGTCGGTGTTGGACTGTATCGACGCAGTCGGCGACCGTAATGCTGTGGCTGCGGCGGACAAACGCCGCAGCCACAGCGAACCACCGTGTTACAAATCTTCGGATAGCTCCTGACCGCTAACGTGGCGCAGCCACCAATCACGCGGTGAAACAGCGTGGCCGTCGGCATCGACAACTGACAGCGACGGGCAACTGCCCGCCTCGCCCGATAACGTTACGTAGTCACCGTCAAACGATTTAAACGTTGTCTCAACGGCATCGCCGTACGTGGGCGCCTGCTCTAGCAAGATCCCGACGGCGATGCGCTCGCCCATGCGCAACGAATCGTAGTAATCCGAGTAGTAGTGCACACCCGCCATGTTCCGCCCAATCGAAATATTTGCGGCCAACTTGTCGAGCTCGCCCTGTACCGTCAATGGACCCTTGGTCTTGCGGTCTTTGACGAGCTTCGTCCCATCGTGATTCGGCACATAGACGATTGGCTGTCCAGCGCCATCGACCAACGGCCGCTCCACCGTACTGTTGCAGTCGGTGAACATCTCGAAGAATGCTTTCAACATTGTGACGCAACCACCGGCGACAGTTGCATGACCGGCGCCGTAAGCGGGGTGCATCGGCGAGCCCTCCGGGAAGGCCATGGGTAGCAATAAGTTGCACTTCCTAAAGGCGGCTGCCGATGCGCAAGCATCGGGTCGACCACTGTCCTTGCATTTTACCGATCGCATCTTCGTCATAGACGACGAGTTCTGGTCGGTATTGTGACGAACGATGGCATCGCATAATTCAGCCGGAATCTCATTCAGCATATCGACGAAGTCGCCACCCGCGCAGCCGATCTTGTCGGCAGCTCCCAAGCAAGCCAAGGTTAGACGGCCGCCGAGGGTCTCAGGCCGTGCACGGCGGTGGTAGTTAAATTTCTGTCGCCGTACCGCTTTCAGACAACGTGTTGCTACTTCTGTAACTAGCGACAGGATATGCGGGCCACCAAAGGTTGCGAATGCATCCCGGCGAAGTGACGGGCTCGGCTCAGGAAACCCTTTCGACGCGGGTACGTTAAGGCGCAACATGATCAGGCAGGCATTGAGATAGGCCTCGTACAGCGCGTCGAAATGCACGTAGGTTGCGAGATCTCGCGGTGTCGTGATGAAGCGCCGTTTCGCTTCGAAATCGTCGGCGCCTTTAAAATTGGCGCCGTTCTGCACATCGAGCCACGAATTCCAACTCGTCATGTAGTCCAAGCAGTTCTTGGCCGATAGCGTTCGTTGGTCGATGACAACCGAACCGTAGGGAATGAACCCATCCACTAAATCGAAGGCGGCAGCAGTGGCCGGAAAGCTTGATGCGCCCCCACCGGGGCCAGCGAGTGATCCGGCACCGACCAACATGAACTGCGATATGTACGGGCCAGCCAGCGCTCCTTTCGTCGAACCGCGAAAGGCCGTTGCAGGCGATAGCAAACCATCGATGGATTGCGTGCGTCCGAAGCGGCGTCGGTACTCAAACCGATTGAAGCCGTTTTCGTCGACCGTGTGGGGTGTCGATGACTGGACGTGTTTACCGGAGTAAAACGGCATCTTGTTGAGCGCCTTCACCACGTGAGCAGCACTGAGTTCAGCCGTCGACTTTTTCTTGCCGTCGCAGAGTTGTTCGCCACCGCCCTCGCAGATCGTTGTAAATGGCACGTCGCGCAGTATCGCTAAGCCATACACCTCGGCCATCTCGGCGGCCAATTCGCTGGAACCAACACGCGGCGCGGGCGCCATACCCACTGCTCCGGCATCGGGACCTTGTAATTCGTAAACATGGCCAGCGCGTGGACTTTCCCAGCCACGCCATTCGGTTTTGTTGCGCCCGACCTTGCAGTTGAACTTGACGTTGCGATCATCGGCCGATTCAACGTGTTTTTCGAACAACGTGGGGTCCGGCGCGTTAATTGCCTCAACATAGCAGCGGTAGTCTTCGGCGTAGGCGAGCAGGCCGTTGTCGTCATGAAACAGGCCTTTGGTGAAATTGGCGGGATATTTCGGGCCGTGATCGGTTTCCTCACCGTTGGTCCGCGTTAGCGCTTGTGGATTCAGTCGCGAAATCTCGGTCGATAGATCGCGAACAGACTTTGCGATTCGAGCGCGCTCGGACCCCGCTGGATCCGGCTCGGCGAAAGGAAGTTTCCGTGGCATCGTTTTGCCTGACATACCTGTCCTCCATGGCATCACTGGTTATCTAAGCCTGCTGCCAATGCATAAAAGCTCACAGGCGATCGTCCTGAGTCTCGTATGTGCTGGACGCCCGGCGCTTATCTCACGGAATTTGGGAGCACCGACTTGGCCCGATTCCAACCGTGGACGTTATCGCGGCGAGACGTCGCCCTCACATCAGTAGAGACGCAGCGACGAACGACGATGTGGGAGGACCGTCTCCGCCCGATCTAATCCGCGGGGCTCATCGCGGCGAGGCGCCGCTCCCACATCGATAGAAGCGCAGCGGTAAACGAAGATGTGGGAAGGCCCCAAGACGAATCGCCGGTAGGCTCATCGCGTTCGACCCGGCCGAAGCAGTGCTTCGGCGATCCCAGGTCTCACCCCAGGCCCGATGCAGGCATCCCCAATGCGCATCCACGGCTTTGTCGCGGCGTCGGTCCAACCCATGCCGAATGGTCATAGCGCGAGACTTGCGCGGCTGCGCTGCGGTATTGTCGAGGGGTCAATGATCAGCGGAGCTCGCCTGATGAGCGATCAGCCTATTCGACTTTCGCGCCGTGCTGCACTGACCGGAGCGGCCGGTATTGCGCTTTACGCGACCATGACTTCTGTCGCCCGCAGCAATGCGCAACCGTCGTTCGTCCCGGACTTTAAAGATCCCGGCGAAGCGTTGCGCGCACATGTGAAGTTAGTTGGCAGCCTCGCGAACGCACAGGTTATCTCGTTCTACCGACTCAACGTTTATGCCGATATGCACGACGGCAACTTCGTACCGATGTTCACAATGAATAACTTGCTTATCGACAACTGGACGCGCAAGAGCGATACCGAGTTCCAGATGCTGAAGTACGAAGCCGGTTACTTCACGGCGATGGATAGTTACGAACCGCTTGACTCGATCAAGCACTTGGTAACCGGAAAAAGCACGCCGATCAGTAATTTCCGCCTGGGGCCCGTACCCCGAGGGTATTCAACGGACGGTTACACCGTGATGGGCTATCACCCAAATCCGCTGCCGCTTGAGGTGATTGGCGATCGCGTCTTCCTAGCGACGCAGTCCATCGAGTCGTCACCCGACTTTATGGACCCCGAAAAAATGCGCTACACCAATTCGTTTATGACGTACTCGGCCGCACTGACCGACATGCAGAACGCCGACCTCGCCTCGGCGCCCGTACACGCGCAGCTGCAAAACAAGGCCGCGTGGTTGCCGTGGATGAACATGGGCGATCATCCCGGCGGCACCGTTGTCCGCGGATTCGGCTCAAAGGTTACCTCGCTGGACGCGCTACCGCCCGGCGTACTGGAAGGCTTTGAACAAAAGGTGCCGCAGATCCTCGATATTGAGAACTGGGGTGGGTTCGTTTCGGAACTGATTGAAGCGTAATTGATCTCCCCCTGGCTGCGATGCGCAGCCAGGGGGCACCATCACAAGGCCTATAAGGTCGGCGCCGGCTTCTGCTCGCGTGCGTAGTTTTCAAGACTCGACAAGCTGGGCTCGACCCACTCGGTCGGCGCATCAAAATAGTCGGGGTAGTGCTTCTCGGCGTAGGCCAACACCTGCGGCGACACCATGCTCAAGTCGTCAAAGCCGCCCATCGCACCGACGTAGGTAATGTGGCCCGGTGCTTGGCCCATCAACATCCACGGGAGCCACGGTGTGATGCGGTTCCACGTACCGGTGTAGGTAACCGACGTGCGATCGGGGTCCTCTAGCTCCTCGCGACGAATAACGTAGCGGAACATCTCCGAGACTCGGTTCATCGGGCCACTCGATTCGCGTGGCCATTTGTCGGGTTGCAACGCCGAGGGGTAGAACAAGTGAATGTCGGTCGCCAGGACGACGGTGTCCTCGCGCGTCACGTACCACGGGAACCGCAACGGGACACGCGGTTTGTCGTCGAGTTTATTGAGCCCGCCGTACGACGGACCCTTCGGATAATACTGCTCGATCAGGTGGTTGAACGGATCGTTAGCGACCGGTACGACCCGGACTGTCTCGCCGGTATATGGATTGTCATAGGTCTCCATCACCTGACCGGTGCGCAGGTCCTTGTAGAAGACAAGCTCGCGTAAAAGCTTCTGGTACGAGCCGTCGCCGTTATCGATCAGCCTCGACGCAGAGAAACCCTCGAAGCCCATCAGCGGCTTCACTTTCTCGTTTTCACGCACGCCCAGCACGTTGCCGGAGTACCACCCGTACTTCACTTTCCCGAAGTTCATGTCCGCTTGCAGGCGGGCGAAAGCGTCGCGATTCCACGTACCACTTTTAAATTTCTCGGGCAGTGCCGCGTCGAAGCTCGGCGTTTCGTTACTCGCCATCGCCACCGATTGCATGGAACCTGGCCCTTGGGCGCAACCGGACAAAATAGCGCCGCCGGCACCGGCGCCGGCCATCATGAAGTCGCGGCGGCCGAAACGCCGCCCAGCTCGGTTGTTGTTGATCTCGTCGGTCATCAGTTTTCCTCGAACGTGGTGCTGGATGGTGATTGCGATTCGTTGTTGCTCGGTAATGCTACCGCTAGTCGCGATTATCGATGACTGAGTCGCCAAGAAGCATATGAATTGGTTATGCCTACAACGCCCCGATTGAGCGCCCGCGCGCGGCAGCGTGCCACTATCGCCCTTAGCCGGCTCTTATCGAATACTTCGAACGAGTCGCACCCAGTCTGGCGAGCAATTGTCTGACCACGGGGCTATTCCGAATGGTTATCGCTGCTCTTGCGATCTGCTTGTCGCTCTTCGAAACGCAATCCTAGAATCCTAACCGATGAACGGGAACAGCCAGACCAACACTACACATGACTGCGTCATTGTCGGCGCCGGTCTTGGTGGCCTTGCGTTCGCGTTGACTCGGGCAAGGTTCGGTCAACCATCACTGGTACTCGAATCGGCTGCCCAGTTGGGCGAAGTAGGCGCCGGCATTTCGTTGCCACCCAATGCACTAAAGATCCTGTGGCGACTTGGTCTACAAGAAGCCCTAGCGGGCGCGATCAGCGTTCCCGACCACGGTGAGATTCGCCGCGGCGACACGGGTCGCCTGCTGGCAGAGATCCCGTTCGGTGCGCCGCTAGTCGAGCGCTACGGTGCCCCGTTCGCCCAAATCCACCGTGCCGACCTACATCGCTGCCTACTCGACGCGGCTTTGGCGACCAATCTGGTCGATATTCGGACAAGCCACGCCGTCGCGAGCGCCGAGCCGGGCGACTCGTCCGTGACGGTGCGAACGAGCAGCGGCAACCAACTCGAGGCACGAGCGGTCATTGGCAGCGATGGCATACGCTCAACGCTTCGAGAATCACACTTCAATCAAACACCTGCGCGTTTCACGCGACATGTCGCGTGGCGCTGCCTGATCCCGATGGAGCGACTGCCAGAAACACTTCACGGGCCCCGTTCGATCGTGAACGTCATGGACCACCGGATGCTGGTGCATTATCCCGTTCGTCACGGAACACTGCTCAATTGCGCAGCGTTTGTCGGCGAAATGGATTGGTCGGTCGAGAGTTGGCACGAACCTGGCGATGTAGCCGAGCTGCATAGTTACTTCGCTGCGTTTCGCGACGATTGCCAACACGTTCTTGCCGCAATTCCGGCCGATGCTTGCCACCGTTGGGCGATCTACGACCGGGAACCGATTGTGAACTGGGCGACAGACCGAATCGCGTTGCTCGGCGACGCCGCGCATCCAATGCCTCCCTACATGGGGCAAGGTGCGGCAATGGCGATCGAAGATGCTTTCGTGCTTGCGACCGCAATGAACGCTCACGATAACCTCCGCGAGGCGTTCGCCGAGTACCAACACCACCGCACCGAACGCGCCAACACTACCTTGGAGGAGTCGCGCGCCGCGGGCCGCCGTTTTCAGGAACCTGGCGCCGATACCGACCGTTTCGATAATGACCAAGCCCTTCGATCCGAACGCATGTTCGCGTACGAACCGACATCGCCGTTGGTTTGTCACTAGGGGCCGGCACTAACCGCGAGAAGACCCATGCTCAATACGTTCCAACAGCAGTTCCACGCCATGATTCCGGACACGTCGCACGATGAGCGTTCGCGTCAAGAATTCGCGAAGAGCTTCAAGCAGTTCATCCAAGCCGATTTATTGCCGGGCTTATATCCCAGCTACGCCGCCGGTTCAGCGCAGTTTGCCGAACAAAACGGCCGCCCGCCGGCCGACCGCCGCGAAGTGCGGCGTTTCATGATCGAGAAACCCGGCTTTCAAACCTATGCATCGGCCAACCGCGTCGCTCAAGAGTTACTCTGGGAGTCGGTCGTCACGAGCATCGAACGGCAGCATTCGATGCTTAACTCGAAGGCGGCCGAGCTCTCCGCTAATGCCAACGGTAATCTACACATCGATGCCGACTTCGAAACGCCGCGTTACGTAACAGCGCTCGACATCCATTGCATGCCCGGCGGGTATGCCAACGAAGCGACACCGGATGATGTCGCGGTTGGCGCACTGTACGACCGTGGCGTTTACTTGTACGCGATGGGCTACATGGGACCAACCAACGACGACATGGGCCGGTCGGTTTGCAATTACGTGCGCCGCAAGATCCCAGCGTTTACGCCTCGCGACATTCTTGACCTAGGCTGTACAGTCGGCCATTCGACGCTGCCCTACAAAGAGGCGTGGCCGGATGCGAACGTAACCGGAATCGACGTTGGCGCACCGGTACTGCGTTACGCCCATGCGCGAGCACAAGCGCTAGACGTTGCCGTTAATTTCGCACAACGCGACGCGACAGCGACCGGCTATGCCGACGCAAGCTTCGACCTCATCGTCAGCCATATATTGCTGCATGAGACATCGGCAAAAGCAATGCCGCAGGTGTTCGATGAATGCTATCGCCTGCTGCGGCCGGGCGGCATCATGATCCACGCCGACCTGCCGCCGTTTGACCACAGCGACCTTTTCTCCGAGTTCATTCTGGACAATGAAACTCACTACAACAACGAACCATTCTGGGGTGCGATGCGCGATAAAGATCAAATCGCCATGGCGGTTGCTGCCGGGTTTGATAAAGACGCGATTCACTTTGATACGGCGCCGATGGCCGTGCTTGAGTTTGCGGCGGCGAATGCCAGTGGCTACGACGATGACAACGTGGCGGAGGTCGCGGACCGCGACTTCGAAGCAGGCGAATTCGCACCGGGTGGGGGCTGGGAAGTCCTGGTCGCGCGTAAGCAGGAGAGTCGCTAATGGCGGATGAACCAGCAGTTAATGAATCGGTCACTCGGTACGCCAAAGGCAAACGCCCTGGCTTCTACGACGACCCGGCCATCGATGAGGCGATGTCGATGATCATGGTGCTCGCGAGCGAGCTATCGGTCCTGAAAGATCGGCTCGACACCGTTGAGCGTGTGTTCGAGAACAAAGCAACGATTACGCGCGCCGATATCGAAGCTTATCAGCCTGACGAAGACGTTTTGGCCAGTCGTGAGGCAGAGCGACAGGCCTTCCTAAAACGCTTGTTTTTTGTCGCCAATAAGCGTGCCAACGAGCTCGCTGCCAACGACACATCGGAACGCTACGCCGAGGTTCTCGAGACCACAGCGAGCGAGTAGACATGAACGCCATCGCCCAAGCAACATCTCTTCAGGCCTCTTTGGAAGCGGCGCTACCTCCCGGTACGGTTAGCAGCAACGAATCGATTCGCGAATTCGCAGCGCACGATGTGTATCGGCGCGGGGCTACGCCGATTTTAGTCATCCGGCCAACGAGTGTTGCCGATCTGCAGACCGCCGTGCGCCTGGTCACAAGCGCTGGGTGCAACGTTGTCGCACGCGGGGGTGGCGCTTCGTACACAGATGGTTACGTACCGACCGATGACAATACCGTCAGCTTTGATCTCGCTGCACTCAATAAAATCGTGGCGATCGACGCCACCAATATGACCGTGACGGTTGAGGCCGGCTGCACGTGGGCCGATTTACACAGCGCACTCGCCGCACAGCAGTTGCGGACACCGTTCTTTGGTCCGTTCTCGGGGATTGCGGCAAGTGTCGGCGGCTCGGTTTCGCAGCATGCGGTCAGTCATGGCTCCGGGCGCTATGGACCATCGGCCGACTCCGTGCTGTCTGTAGACGTAGTTTTAGCGAACGGTGCGCTGCTGCGAACGGGCAGCGCGGCATTTGATCAAGCAGACGACACTCAGCACGCGTTTTTTCGCCACAATGGGCCCGACATCACCGGTCTGTTTTGCGGCGACTGCGGCGCGTTTGGCATAAAAGCGCGGGTAACACTGCCACTTATCAAGGCGCCACCGTATACCGAGGCGCTGTCATTTCACTTCGACTCATTCCGCGCTCTGCACGCAGCGATGCGAGACATTGCTGCGCTGGGTCTCGACGACGAAAATTTCGGTCTCGATGCGGCGTTGCAACAAGGGCAAATCGCGCGCAATGCGGCGACCAAGCAACAGCTCGGCCTAGCATGGCAAGTGTTTCATCGAGCACCCTCAGTCTGGCAAGGCCTGAAGTCTATCGTGGCCATTGCGGTCGCTGGCGACCGCCATCTGCGAGAGCCCGGCTATGCGGTGAGCTACATCGTCAAAGGCCATAGCGATAAAGCGGCGCGACATAACGCCAGCTCGATTCGCGCAGCGGCGCTACCGCATGGCCATGAGGTGCCCAACACGGTGCCGCGCGTCGTCGCTAGCTTACCGTTCGCGCCACTGGAAAACGTGCTGGGCCCCAACGGGGAACGCTGGGTGCCGATACACGGCATCGTGGCTCATGACCAAGCTGTCAGCTTTCATGATCGCTTTAGTGCATTAATGGCGACTTATGAGGATCGCTGTCAGACGCACGGCGTCTGGACCGGTGCGATGTTCCAAGCGATTGGTAGTAGCGCCTTTCTGTACGAAATCGCGTTTTATTGGCCAGATGAGTTGCAGCCCTACCACGCCGGCACGCTCGATGAGGCGTTTCTTAAGCGCGTTCCAAAGCACGCGCCGAACGCCGCAGCGGCGGCGTTGGTCGATGAATTGAAAGAGAAAGCTATTGCGTTGTACAGCGAGATCGGTGCGGTTCACATGCAGATTGGCAAGGCTTACCCGTTTGCAGGCCGATTGAGTCCGCCATCAAACAACTTGCTGCAATCGATCAAGACCGCGGTAGACCCACAGCGCGTAATGAATCCGAATGCACTCGGCTTGTAACGCGGTCGCGCGAGGACGGCTACCGACAATTCGTCCGTATCGCGATAGCAGCTATGCGCAATCAATATAGGTAGCAGATTCGTTTGGTGCTACAACAACCTACGAACACCGTGTCGGGGAGCGCACGCTGGGCGGCCGTCTGCAAAGCACTGCGTAATCACGGAACCAACAACGCAATAACGAGGGACGCAGCTCATGAGATTCGTATTATTTATCGGCTCAGCGATGGCAGCGGCGCTGGCCTTGCCGGCCGCGCCGGCACAAGCGCAAGACAGCGGCACCGAGCGTGAAACGCTCGACGTCATCGTCGTCACGGCACGGCAACGCGAAGAATCGATCCAAGACATCCCAGTGGCCGTAACGGCCTTTTCCGAAGACGACTTTGACAAGCGAGCGATACTCGACTTGACCGATGTCGCTCGGTTTACCTCGGGGTTCAATTTTGAAGACTTCGGTGGCGGCTTTGGCACACCGGTTATTCGCAGTGCCTCGCAAACACGACTAACGGCTATCGAAGCGAACGTATCGACCTTCTTCGACGGCATTTACGTCCCTCGGGCTTGGGCGATTAACTCAGGCGTTGCTGCTCTGCAGCGCGTCGAAGTCGTTAAAGGCCCACAAAGCGCGCGCTACGGACGAAACTCGTTCATGGGCGCAATCAACTTTGTGCCGAAAGCGCCGACGGCCGAGTTCGAAGCTGAGGTCTCGGCAACGGTCGGTAGCGACGAGCGTATCGACTACGGTGGCAGCATCTCGGGCCCGATCGTCGAGGACAAACTGTCGGGCCTGCTGTCGTTTAATCGCTCCGATTTCGACGGTAGCTGGGAAAACAATCACCCAAACTCCGGTATAGACTTCGGTAACCGCGGCACGACAGGCAACGCTGGCGGTTGGGACAACGAGTCTTATTCCGCCGCTTTGAGCTTCACGCCAACCGATCAGCTGTCGATTGACGTTGCTTATTACAATTTCGACCTTAGCGATGAGAACCGCGGTGCGGGACAAGTCGCTGAGGGACTTGGCGCGACGAACTGCGGCAACCTTAACTTGTTTGGTACGCCTCGCCTTTTCTGCGGCGAACTACCGACTCCGCCGGACGCGATCGCTGTTGATCCGCGGGCCTACGGTCGTCAAGCGGAAATCGATATCACGAAAGTGAAAATCGCCTACGACATCAACGATTCGATGTCGGTTAGCTACCTGTATGGCTTGATCGAAGGCGACGTCGACATCGCAAGTATTTCGGAAGACAACCAGATCACGTGCGGAACATTAATCCCCGGCGAGTGCCGCTGGCAGAGCACCCCGATCGGTGGCATTGACTACGACTCGCATGAGGTTCGTCTGTCGTATGACGGCGATGGCAACACACTGTGGACCGTCGGCTTGTTCGTCTCGGGTGGTCAGGATGAGACAGCCTTCGCTGCCTTCGGTGTCCCACCACTCGGTACCGATCCGGTACCGCAGTCCCCGTTCATTAGCGATATTGGCACAGACACAGATGTTATCGCGCTGTTCGGTGAATACAGCGTGCAACTTAATGACGAGTTTAGGTTGTCGATCGAAGGTCGCTACAGCGAGGAAGAGAAAACCCAGGTCAATAACGCGACCGGGCAAGGCTTCGTTGGCAATTTCGATAACTTTACGCCGCGCGTTTCGCTCGAGTATGCCTACGCCGACAACCGCATGATTTACGGCTCGTTCGCTAACGGCATCAAGGCCGGCGGATTCAACCCGACGGCCGTTCTAGAAGCTGACCAGGTCTTTGATGAGGAAACCAACTGGACGTTCGAGCTTGGCAGCAAGAACACGTTCATGGATGGACGCTTAGTCGTTAACGCGACAGCGTTCTATATTCAGTGGGAAGACATTCAGCTAAACGCAGCGGATTCGGCGGCCACCATCCCGAATGCCGTGAACATCACGTTGAACCTGGGCGACGCGACGTCGTACGGCTTGGAGCTCGACGGCAGCATGCGCTTCACCGACAATCTGTCCGGTAACTTTGCGCTGTCGTTCACCGATGCGACCTACGACGATGGCACCATCGATAACCGCTTTGCGCGAGTCGGTCCCGTGTTCTTCCCAACACCGGCCGCATGCGACGACGTCATTTGCCCGTCGAACGGCGACATCAGCGGCAACGAAGTAGAACGCCAGGCGCCCGTGCAGATTGCGGCGGGCCTTGAGTGGAACAACACGATCGCCGCTTGGAACGACGTTGGCTTCTTCGCTCGTGGCGACGTGGCGTACCAGTCGGAGCAAGAAGCCGAATCGATGAATCTATCGCAAATCGAGGCCCGTACGATCGTTAACGCAACGGCCGGCTTTGAGAGCGATAACTGGCGCGTCTGGCTCTGGTCACGCAACCTGACCGATGAGCGTTACACGTCGAACGCCTTCGTAGTATTGATTCCGTTTGGCAACGGCTACGGCAATGTCTTTGGCGAACGCCGGACCTTTGGCTTATCGGGCACTTACAACTTCTAATCGCGACTCCCCCGCGCGAGACCTTGAAGCCCGGCTCTGCCGGGCTTCTTTTTTTTCGGGTCGTGGATCGCTAAGAGGCCGACGAACCAAGATACTCGTGGCACACCTGTTGGCAGTGGTCGATCAACGATGCCATCGCCAGGCTATCGGCAAACTGACGCCGGAAATACACCACGATGTCGTCTATCCACGGATCGACGGGTAGCTTCAATTGCACGAGCCTGCCTGCCTTAACAGCCGGGTATGCAAGATGCTCAGGCATGAACGCGACAAGATCCGCGCGCTGTGTCATGGCTAGCAAGAATCGCAATGACTGGCTCAGTACCGTCGGCTGCGGTGCCGGTAACGCGACCGACTCGAACATTGTTCGGAAACTTTCTCGGTACAACGGCAGATCGTGCAAAATCCAGCGACTAGACTGCATCGCTTCGAAGGTGACGGTGGCCACTTTAGCGAGCGGGTGATCACGACGTACATAGCCGCGCTGCGCCGATTGCGCAATCGGTTTCGATTCAACATCGTCGATAGCCGCGCGCGGTCGCGCAACCGTTAGCAAACAATCGACTTGTCGCCGTTCCAGCTGCCTTACCAGCGTTTCGTGATCGCCATGGCGAACACGGAAATGCACGCTCGGCCACTCCGCACTGAATTGCGCAATAGCATGCGGCAGGATCAGTTCCATCAAGCTCGGCGTCGCCCCGATCCGGAGCTCACTCGGTGCCTGCCCTTTTAAGCGCAACAGGTCGACACCGCCGCGGTCGAGCTCGTCCAAAACGGCACGTGCGTGCGTGTAGTAGGCAGAACCGTAAACGGTGGGCTGAACACCCCGCGGCGTACGTTCGAGCAATGGAACAGCCACGGCGTGCTCAAGCTTCTGCAGCTTTTTCGAGATAGCCGGCTGGGAAATATCGAGCGCTTTCGCCGCCGCGCTGAGGCTGCGGCAATCAACCGCCATAACGAAGCAGCGCAACTGCCCCATATCGACGGCGCTTAACGACCCGGTCCAGGTCAATTGATCTTTCAACGTCGCTACGTTCCTGATTCTCTATCGAATCGAGGATAACGACCCAGCGTTAGCAGGATCGCGGACCCCGCTATATAGAATAACGCTGCTGCCAGTAGAATGGGTCCATAGTTGCCGACGCTATCGCGTACCCTCCCGAACAGGAACGGCGCGATGCCGGCCCCAACCGAGAAAGCGGCGAACGGCCATGCGTAGATCTTGCCGTAGTGCTTGAGCCCGAAGTAGCGGCTGGTCAGGTACGCGATCATGTCGAATTCAGCGCCGGCCGCCAATCCGATCAGTACCGCGGCGAACGTGGCTACGCCGATGCTGCTGACATCCGTACTGAGGATCCAACAGGATATGGCTGGCAGCGAAAACACCAAGAAAGCGACGGCCGGCGCCCAAAACCGGTCGATGAGGAAGCCGGCGACGACGCGACCGAAAATAACCGACAAACCGATCGATCCGGCCACGCCGGCGGCAGTCGCTCGGTCCATGCCACCGTCAATCAGCAGTGGAATCAGGTTCGGAATGGTGCCGCCAATGCCAAACGAGATAATGAAAAAGGCGATGATAATCGCCCAAAATTTCCATTGGCCGACAGCCTGTCGGAGTGTCACGCCGTGCAGGTTAGCGGTCGGGACAGCGTTATCGGCGCCGGCAGAATCGTTACCGGTCGGGTTACGCAGCAGCAGAAAAACGAGGGGCAACGAAATCACTAGCGGGAACACGCCAAGCCCCATGTAGGCGTTGCGCCACCCGTAGGCCTCGATCAGATAGGTCGCGACTTGCGGTGTGACGAAGCCCGCGACACCGGTTCCCGCCAAAGCGAAACCCAATGCGACGCCGCGCTGCTTATCGAACCAACCGTTGATCGCGCGCGTCCACGTGATCGGCGTCGTGCCAGCACCGAGCGCCGACATCAGTGTCCAGTTGAGGTAGAAGGACGACAGCGACGACGTTGACCACCCGATGTTCATGAACGCAAGGCCGAAAACGGCGATCGAGACCAAACCGACGGCGCGGGTTCCCCACCGATCGATAGCCGCACCGACGAACGGTACGGTGAGCAGCGAGCCTAGCGTTAGGAATGCCATCGCTGCTTGCACCTCTGCACGTGCCCAGCCCAACTCCGTTTGTAGCGGCACGGTGAACGCACCGAGCGTGTAAAACGGTATCGATGTCGCACTGAGGCTAACACCGAAAAAGCACGCCAATACGATGCGCCAGTAGCGAGTGAGTTCGTTCATACGGAAGAGTCCATCGTCACACTGCGACGCGGTCGGACTAGGACCGCTGGTGGATAATAAACGCGCTCGCTCGGCTTGGGACGACGAGAGCCCCGGTATAACAAGAATGCATGGGCGCCCCATAGCCGCTATGGCAACCTTTGACGATGCCAATCCGACAATCCTGTCTGTCGACGGCTCACTACTGGGCCACCATGATCATTGCACTCGTCGGCGTCGGTTGCGCGCTCGAGCCATCGTGCCCGCCCATTGACGCAGCCGTTACCGATACCGTTCTCAGTATCGATACACCGCAGGGACATAAAGTAACGGCGACGCTTTACGCGCCAGTCGCACCGGGCGAATACCCGCTGGTCGTCTTTTCGCACGGGGCATTCGCGGCCCCTGAGCGCTACGATACGTTGTTGCGTCATTGGGCGAGCGCTGGCGTGGTCGTAGCCGCGCCGCTACATATCGATTCAGAGCTCGTAGAAAAGGCGACACCACCTACACCACAACAGGT
The DNA here is from genome assembly GCA_038749025.1 of Pseudomonadota bacterium. Lineage (GTDB taxonomy): Bacteria > Pseudomonadota > Gammaproteobacteria > Steroidobacterales > Woeseiaceae > JBCAXA01. Next base: position 22,289 of record JBCDIL010000003.1, read on the forward strand.
TTGGCTGGCCAGACAACAAGATGTCCGAGCGCTGGCGTTAGTTCCGACCGCATTGACCGCCGCCCTGCCAAGCGGCGTCACGACCACCGCGAACAACTGGATCGCGGCCGGCCACTCGTACGGCGCGTTCGTTGCTCAGGCGGCGGCCGGTGCAACGTCGGCCTGGGAAGACTTACCGGCACCTAACGTGACGCCCTCAGCCATCATCGCGTTATCGCCGCCGGGGCCGATCCCAACGTTTATCGAGCCAGACGCGTGGGCAACGATGCGCGGACCGCACATGGTGCTCACGGGAACGGCCGACATCTTGCCCGGCTTTATCGATGACTGGCGCGTACACGCCGCGGCATATGAGCAAGCCGTAAACGGCGATCAATGGCTCTGGGTCGGTGAAGGCGTCGATCATTATTTTGGTCGCTTAATGGGCCGGCTGGACCGTGAAACGGCGCCGCAAACCGCTGGGTTTGACGCGGCACTCGCGACGACGCGCGCCTTTCTCGATTCCTACGCCAGTCCCGATCGGCCGGCTACTTGTCGCGCTGCGTTGGCGCCGTACCGTAACGACGTAGCGATGCTAACGCGCAAGCCATAGTGTCGCTGCGGCTTGTTCGCCGTTGACGATAGCGTCTATCCGAAAATTGATTGGCTTCGGCCGACAATTGTCGTTTAACTGTGGCCACTGGCTACGAGAAGAAGTGCTAATCCTATGACCCTGACGAGATTCATGATCGCTGCCAGCATGGCTGCGTTGCTGACGACCGCATGCTCAACATATTGGCCGCCACCTAACGAGTCCGCAGTACCTACGGCAGACGCCGCGCCGCCCATGGATGAGGCTCTGCAACGCAACATGGCCGCCATGGCGCAGCGGCCCGGCATTGCTGAACTCGACTGGCGCTCGCCGAAAGAGCGCGTGGCCGGCGATTCTAGGCAACGGTTCTCGTTAAGCACTGACCGTTTTCCTGCACCCAATGCGATCGAGCGGGCACTCGCTTACTCCGAGGAGCAGGATGGCCGCGGCTTGATGGTCTGGTACGACGGCGCCTTGGTCGCCAGTCACTTCGACGATGACATCGACGAGACGACGCCAACGGCGACCTATTCGATGCACAAGTCGGTGGTCGCGATTGCGATTTTACAAGCGATTGAGGCTGGCGTAATCGAGTCGCTCGACGATCCGGTCTCGACGTATCTGACCGAGTGGCAAGGCCAACCGCGCGGCGCTATCACGCTACGCCAGCTACTAACGCACAGCAGCGGGCTGGAGCACCATTCGCTGAACGGTCCGTCGCCGAAAGCGATGAACCTAGCGCTGTCCTCTAAAATCGCCGCGACGGCGTTGAGCTTCGAACCCTCCGAACCACCCGGACAGACGTTCAACTACAACAACGTCAACACGCAGTTAGCCGGCCAAGCGCTCGAGGCGGCACTCGCCAAGAGCGGCGTGCGCTACAGCGAGTTCTTGAGTGAGCGTCTTTGGAAACCGCTCGGCAACCGTGACGCGGAACTGTGGTTGGAGAATCCGGGCGGCAGCGCCCGGTATGCGTCAGGGCTCGAAGCGGGCTTGGAAGACTGGCTGGCGATCGGCGTCATGCTGGCCAACGGGGGTGTCGTCGACGGTCAGCGCGTGCTCGGCAGTGAATCGCTCGAAGCACTACTCGCGCCGAGCCAATTAAACGACGCTTACGGCCTCAGCGTCTGGCGCGGCGCGGCCTGGCAACCGCTGAGGGCCTATGGCCCGACGACGCCCGCGAAGGTACCCCATAAAGAACCGTACCTCGCTGACAACGTCTATTACTTCGATGGGTTCGGCGGCCAGCGCGTTTATGTTGTGCCATCACGTCGCTTGGTCGTCGCTCGCACCGGCGAGGTCAGCTTCACCTATGACGACTCCGTCATCGTTAACGAATTGCTGCGTGGCTTGATGAGCGCTGAGCAAACTGCCGCACTCGAGGCGTACCGCAGCGACAATGTCGCGTCGCTGTACCAACAACGCTTCGAAAAATTGATGCGCGAGTCGCGCGCGGGCGGTGGGCTAGCTGGCTATGACCCGCTCACGCCACTACCGGGTAGCGAGACGTTTGCAGCGCTACCGATCGAACCGGACGCAGCGTCCTGGTTGGACGCCGATACCCGGCAGACGCTCACCGACTACCTCGCGCCACGCAACACCCAGGCGTTTTTCGTTTGGCAGCACGGCAAGCTGGTGATGGCCGAGTACTTCGGCGACGCCGACGCCGACTCGATGGTTATCTCGCGATCATTAGCGAAACCGCTATCGGTGATCGCCGTTGGCAGAGCGCTGGACCGCGGCTATTTGAAGTCGCTTGACCAACCGGCAGCGGATTTTTTCAGCGAGTGGCGCGGCACACCGAAAGAAGCCATTACGGTACGCATGCTGCTAACGATGCGATCAGGTTTGGAGCCACAACGGCCATCGCGTGATCCACTCGACATCATGAACATCGCGTATCTGCACCCGTACCACACGGAAATGATCATTAACGATTACCCGTTAGTAACGGTACCGGGCGAGCGCTACGACTACTCGAATGCCAACGGCGAGTTGGTCGCGCCGCTGCTCGAGAGGGCGACCGGTCAACGCTACGAAGACTGGGTCACCCGCGAGGTCCTCGAACCGATCGGTGCACCCGGTGGCTCGGTCTGGGTGAATCGCGTCGGCGGAACGGCGCATTCCGGATGTTGCGCACTGCTGCCCGCCGAGGCGTGGCTGCGACTGTCGATACTGCTGATGAACGACGGCATCGCGCCGAACGGCGAGCGCCTGTTGCCCGAAGGCTACGTCGACACGATGCATACGCCGACTCCGCAGAACCCGCACACCGGCATGGGCGCCTACGTCGCCGGCAACTACATTGAAAATCGCGGCGCAGCGAACCCCGACGTGCCACAGGGCAAGAACTTCCATTCCGAGCCTTACCTCGATAGGGATCTGTACTTATTCGACGGTAACGGCCACCAAGTCAGTTACCACATCGAGCGGCACGGCTTGATCGTGATGCGCCTCGGCAAAGCCCAGCCGCGGGAGCTGCAGTGGGACAACACGTTCTTGCCGAATACGGTGTTGCGCGCGTTCGCCGACGGGACCGGTGCCGCGCTGGAGCCGCAGCCGCGGCCCTAGGTAGCGTAGCTACCGGCAGGTTAAGCGGCCGCCAATTTGGCGGCCGCATTGCCCGCTAAACGACCGAAGGTCGTGGCCGTCAGCAAGCCGTTGCCGGCCATGTAACCCCAGCTCGACGGCCCCGAGATCCCGCGAGCCGCTCCACCGCCAGCGAACAAGTTCGGTAGCGGCGTATTGTCTTCGCGCAGCACCCGCCCATCGGCATCGACCCGCAGCCCGCCTTGAGTATGGAACAACGCGCCGGTAACTCTAACCGCATAGAACGGTGCAACCAGTTGCTTCGCTGGATCGAAGCGCCGACCGAAGGCGTCAGGCTCGCCGGCGGCCGCTGCGGCATTGACCTCGGCCAGTGTTTGTTCGAGGGCTGGCGCCGGCACGCCGATCGTCTCAGCGAGACCGGCTAAGTCATCCGCTTGGCGAATTGCGCGTGCAGCGATGGCGTCGCGGTAATCGTCAAACTCCTGCATGAGCTGATGTAAACGCTCATCGTAGATACTGAAGGCGACATGGTCGGGTTGGGCAACCACATCAACCGCTTGCTCCGAGTAGCCGCGCGCTTCGTTCGAAAAACGCTCGCCAGCGGTGTTCACTTGGAACCCGCCCTCCATGATTAGCGGCCATAGGATCGGTATGCCATGCCCCGCTGCCAATCCGCCGTGACCTTGGTAAGAATGAATGTCGTCAATGGCTGCGTTGAGCGCCCGTCCCCAGATGATCGCGTCACCCTTATTGCCGGGATGGCCAAAGAAGGTCGCGTCTGCAATCTCAGGAATGTATTCGCGAACGAGCTCGGCGCTGCCAGCAAAACCGCAGCAGGCCAAAATGAGTGCGTTGCAGCCAACATCTTCATGACTGCCATCCGGGCGTTGGCACCGCACGCCACCGACGCGACCGTCTCCATCGGCGAACAGCGTCGTTACGGTCGCTTCAGTCAGCACCGGAATTTCGCGGCGTTCCACCGCTTGGGCGAGGCTGCCCATCAATTCGGCGCCGGTCCGATTGGGCGTACCGTGCATTCGTAGCGCCGTGTGGCCGGGGTACAAAAACGAATCGACCAGCGTTAGCGGAACACCGGCGTCGGTTAGCCAGTCAATGGTTTGTCCTGACGCGGCCGCCAGCGCAGTCGCGATACCCGCATCGGTCTCACCACGTGTCTTAGCGACGATGTCATCGGCGAAGCGTTCAGGGCTGTCATCGATACCGGCGGCTTGCTGTTGCCGAGAACCAGCGGCCGGGATCAGTCCGGTCGACATCGCGGTAGTGCCCATAGTCGACGCATCGCGCTCAAGCACGATGACGCTGGCACCGCCGTCATCTACGGCCAGCGCCGCCGTTAAGCCGCAGCCGCCACCGCCGACGACGACGACATCAACGTCAAGCGCGAAATCCGCTTCGCTGACGGGCAAAACGCTCATTCGGGTGGATCGAGATCGTTGGCCGAACCCAGACACTTTGCGAGTAGCTGTCGCCGCGCAGAATCCATCTGCGCGGTTAGTTCGGCATCGGGCTGAAAGTTATCAACAGTCTCAGCGACATCAATGCCGGCGTTGCTTAAGACGCGCTCTAAGATCATTTGGCGATCTTTGACGATCCACAACTCTTGGACGACGTTGAGAACCATATCGAACAGCGCAGCGGTCCGTTTGTCGTCGGCACTCATCCGGTTAGCTCTTTGGTTTGCGGGCGATGGTGACCCAAGGGTAGTTGTACTCACCGAGGCCGTAACTGCGAGCATCAACAAAGCCGACATCCGCAGCAACAGCAGCCAAGTCCAGACCGGCCGCCTCGACCCAATACGGTTCACCGCCTCGCCGTGCGCCGTCCATAGAGCGCCATTGGGCGAGCTTGTCGAGATCGCGGGTGGGTCGGATGTCGCTCATGAAGACGTAGCCGTCTGGCTCGAGTAATCGAAAGGCCTCGGCGAAAACCGCTCGCGTCGCTGCCTCGGGAAGTTCGTGCAACAAGATATACGAAGTCACCAAATCTGCGCTGGCATCAGGCAGCCCGGTTTTTTCAGCCGGTGCTTGAACGAGACGCCACTTGAGTCCGCGCTCGTTGGCGAAGCGTTGCGCTTGTTCGAGCATCGGCAAACTGAGTTCGACACCGGTAAGGTGACTGTCGGGATACTTGCGAGCCAATTGTAAGGTGTAGTGGCCCGACGATGTGCCGAGCTCAACGATATTTGCAAACGCGCGCTCCGGCAGTTCGCTCAGCACATCGAAGCGCTGCTTGAATATGCCGCCCGGAAAATTCTTGCCGACGTAGAGCGGATGGATCAACTCGCCGTGAATGAATCCCTGGTGCTCGCGAACCCAACCGCCGGTCGTGCGATGAAAATCGACGCCAACCCAATAGTCGGGGTATTCCATATCGGGATTGGCTTCGATCTGCGTAGGGCCTTGCTGCAACTCGGCAAACTTGGGCAGCAGCTCATCCTTGATCTCCTCGAAGGCATCATGGGTGATGACCCCGTGGCTCGTACCCGACCACTCGCCCATGCGCGTCGAAAACCAATGAGCGTTGACGCCATCGGTCGCCGCAGTGACCTGCGCATCGCGGTCCGCCATATCATCCGCTAGATCGAGTTTCTGCAGCTCGGAGTTGACAGAACGCGATAGTCGGCCGGCGACTCCGGCAAGATCGGCCGCGAAATCGATGCTGGCGCGACCGCGTTGCTTAAGCTGAAATTCCATGGCGGTGACCTGTGAGAATAACTAGGTAAATAGTACGTGAGCCGCCCGAAGCACAGCTATAAATCTTTCGATAGCAGCTATAGCCATTCACAATAGGCCGGCCCACCGAATAGTGTAAAACTGCTGGTTGGCTACAGAAGAATGAATGGCGAGTATGAACGCGACCGTCGATAAGCTGCCGATCGGACTGAAAATCTATTGGGGCAGCGGCGCTTTGGGCGTCGCTATTCTCATGAATGCCGTCGCGTTCCTGATTTTGGCGTACTTCGTCGGGGTTTTGAAAATCGATCCCGCTCTCGCTGGCACGTTAGTTTTTGTCTCAAAAATTATCGATGCGATCAGCGATCCGATCGTCGGCGTTATCAGCGACAAGTCGAAATTTAAGATAGGTCGACGTCGACCGTTTCTGTTCGTTGGATCGTTCTTATCGGCTATTGCGTTTGCGGTGCTGTTCACGGTTCCGCAGTTTGACAGCCAAACAACAACGGCCGCTTACGCGTTTGTTTGCCTTGTGCTCTACACAATCGGCTACACGATCTTCAACGTCCCGTATATGGCGATGTCGGCCGAGATGACCGATGGCTATGAGGAACGTACATCGCTGCACGGCTGGCGCGTGGCGTTCGTGTCGATTGGGTCATCGATTGCCGGTGCTGGTGCACCGCTAATCTTGCAGAAGTACGGGACAACGCAAACGAGCTACACAATCATCGCGGCTGTGTTCGCTGCGTTGATTTTTGCGTCGATGATGACATGCTTTTTTGGGACTGGATCAGCACGAACCATCAAGCGCACGGCGTCTGTGCATAATTTCTGGAATCAGGTCGGCTCGCTACTCCAGAATCGACATTTCCTGACCCTCATTAGCGTCAAAGCACTGCAACTGATCGGCGTAATGAGCACCGTCTCGGTCATGCTCTTTTACCTACAAAAGTACGTAGGGCTCAACCTTAAGTACCTGACCGTGTTCGGACTGCTGAATACCTTCGTTACGTTTCTGGCGATTCCGTTTCTGCGAAAAATCTCTGAGCAAATCGGCAAACGGAACGCCTACTACATGACGGCGACCATCACGTTGCTGTACAACCTCAGTTGGGCGTTGGTCGAGCCGAATCCGCCGATGTCCGAGTTCTTGCCTGGTTATTTCGCCCGTGCCGCTGTATCCGGAATCGTCATCGCTGGCAATGTCATGCTCGCGATGTCGATGCTGACCGATACCATCGAATACGATGCTCGGCGCACGGGCCTGCGCCGCGAGGGTGTCTATGCGTCGATGTATAGCTTCGTGGAGAAAATCTCCGGTGCGCTAGGACCTTTCTTGGTCGGCTGGATACTCGCCTTGACCGGCTACGACAAATCGTTGCCCGAAGAAGCGCGGCAAAGCGAAGAAGCGCTGTTCGGTATCGTTTTCGGTATGGCGTACTTGCCGGCCATCATGATTGGACTCAGCATGTTAGTGCTGATGTTCTACCGCCTTGATAAGAAAACACTGGCTGAAACCGGACCCGCGCCGGCCTGATTAACCGGTCGCCTACTCGGCGAACTCACGTGATTGACACCGCCGGGTGTCAAGATTGGGTTACCATTCACGGTAGCAAGGCATTAGGTACCGCGTGTGGATTTTCGCCAGCTCCGCTATTTGCTGGTTATCGCCGATCTCGGCAGCTTTACGAAGGCCGCCGAGCAGATTCCGCTCGCGCAGTCGGCGCTCAGCCGCCACATGCGTCTTCTCGAAGAAGAGCTCGGCGTTAAACTGCTGATACGGACCGGTCGCGGTGTGGAGCTCACCGAGCAAGGCGAGTACCTGCGCGACCGAGCCCGCTCTGTTCTCGAGCAAATGGAAGATACGCGCCGGAATCTCGCGGCGTGGTACGAAAACCCTGCCGGTCTCGTCCGCATTGGCGTACCGCCGACCGTGACCCTGACCTACGCAGCAACTTACCTGCGCCAGCTGCGCGAGCAACACGAGAACATTACCGTGCGGCTTAGCGAAGGCTTGAGTGCCTCGTTGATCGAGTGGTTGCACGCCGACCGCTTGGACCTCGCGATTGTCTTCGAGCAAACACGCAACTCGAAACTAGTATCAGAAGTAATCGGTTACGAAGAGATGTGTCTAGTCGTACCGCCCGGCCACCCGAGTACCGAGCCGGTGTCGTTGCACGAGATCGCCGAGATGCCGCTCATCGCGCCCTTCGTTAAGAAAGGGATTCGTAACCGGATGACAGAGGCATTCAAAGCTGCCGACCTCGAAATGGATATCGCGTACGAGATCGACGCCTTACCGGCGATGAAAGATCTTGTGCGAACCGGTGCCGGCGTCTCTATTCTCGCGCGCTCATCGGTGCGCCGCGACGTTGAGATTGGCGACGTTGAGACGCGCACGATCGATAGCCCCCACATGAGTTTCGCCGCGCATCTTATGTATTCGCGCTCTGCCGAACATAGCCGAGCAGCCCGTGCCGCGGCGGATGTCATCAAGAAAACCGCCAGCGAGTTCTTTAAGCCGACGCGGGAAGCGGCCGCCAGGAACTAGAGCCGCGCCGCTTCCGCGGCCTGTTGAGTCCAACCGATCTCGTGTGGCTGCGGGGTGGATCGTCTCAAGCATCTGCCCTACAAGCCGACATTGTCCGTATGGCGGCAGACCACACATCCATCGCTGAGACACGTGTGCAGCGCAGCTGTTTGGACCTGATATTTGGTCAATCACGCACCGCTTGGCTCTCAAACGCGTTCTGCGTGATTTTGTTGTGGCTGGCTTTCTGGAACAACGCTAACCATGGCTGGCTGCTAGTCTGGACCGGCTTGATCGCATCGTTAATGGCGATGCGGGAAACCATAACGCGTCGGTACCTAAAACTGGCCGGCCAACCCATCGAACTAGCTCCGTGGACCCGGTGGGTCGAGGCCTCGCAATTCGCGAACGGGTGCCTATGGGGAGTGGCTTGTGCCGGGCTGGCCTTGATTGCAACCCCGTATCAGCTTCCCGTGATCCTGGTGATCGCCGGTGGCTTACAGACCGGTAGCGTGTTATCGAGCAGCTACCTGCTGCGTGCGTTTGCACTGTTCTCGTTGCCATTGTTCTTGCTAACACTGGCGGCCATATTGGTACTTGGGGTCCGTGAGCAACCGAGTCTGTTCGTTACGGCTGCACTGCTGATCGTTTGGTCGCTATTCATCTTGTTGTGTGCAAAGCGGTTCGGTGACCACTACCGTCGTTCGATCGAAACCGCTCATGAAAATCATGACTTAGCCGAGTCGCTTCGCAGTATCAATCGCGAGAACGAGCAACTGAACCAATCATTAAACGAACGGATTATTGAGCTGCGCGACGCACAGCAGCATTTATTGAAAGAAAAGGAGCGCTCCGACGGGTTGGTGAAGCAGCTGCGTCAATTGTCGACGACCGACCCGTTAACCGGCCTCGGTAACCGGCGCTTTTTCGATGACTGCCTGAACGGTGAGTGGCAACGCGCATTGCGCAACGCGCATCCGATCGCATTGGTTCTGGCCGATATCGACAATTACAAAGCGTTCAATGACCGCTACGGCCATCAGCGCGGCGACACCTGCTTGGTTGAGGTCGCCGCTGTGTTGAAGACGGCGGCACGCCGAGAAGGCGATTGGGCAACACGCTACGGCGGTGAGGAGTTCGGACTCATACTCGCCAATACGACGCTCGATGCGGCCACTGAGCTAGCAGAGAAACTGCGATTAGCGCTTTTTGAACTCGCGATTGAGCATGACACATCGCCGACAGCAGGCGTTGTCACGATAAGCTGCGGCGTCACTGCCGTTGTTCCAGATGCCGATACCGCGCCCGAGTCGCTGATTTCAGCCGCCGACAAGGCGCTGTATGCAGCGAAACAAGCTGGACGGAACCGGGTGATCGCACACTACGACTGGCATACGGATCAGCAACGTCACGCGTGGTAATACACCCTCGCCAGTCTTGCCAGATACTGGGGCACCGGCAGTGTCACTCCGCTGTCCAGTAGCCTGACGCATATAGCTTTTTCGCGTTGAACATTGGCTGAGTCCGCAGGTAGTTACGTATTGCCACTACCTCCGCAGACTCACACGCAACGAACATTGCCGGCTCTCCCCGTAGCCACGGCAGTGCTTTGACACGATCCAGTAGTCCGTTTGCTATGTGTGTCGGTGCGATTAGCCACTCGAGCGTCATCGCCGTTGGTAGCGCCAGCTCTTGCTTGTCCGCTTCGTCTGGGATTTGCACGACCACGTGCCCTTGCGCATCACGCGGCAGACGCTCGAGCGTCGCCGCAAGTGCTGGCAGCGCTGTTAGGTCTGCGGCGAACAGATGCCATGGTGCGTTGAAATCGGGGTGCTTAACGGAGCCCGGACCCGCGATCGTTAGCTCATCCCCGACTTTGGCCTCCTTAGCCCAATCAGCGGCACGCCCGCGGTGATCATTAATCGCAAAATCGATCGTCAATCGCTTAGAAACACGGTCGAAAAACCGAATCGTGTACGAGCGCATCTGCTTGCGAATGGCCAGTTTCGATAACAACGATGGCTTCGCATCTGCCGGACTTGGCACCATGACTTTGACATGGGCGCTTTCCATGGCCGGTGGAAAGTCGGCCAGGTCGGGACCAGTGAGTACAAAGCGCCGCATATGCGGGGATAAGTCTTCAAACGATTCGACGGTGACACTTCGGGTACGGGGTAACACAGTTAACGCTCCTGCCAGCTCGCTAAACCGGCCATAAAGATGATATTGTCCTCTAATATGGAGTTTTTGGTTGATAATATCAACTGATAATGGACATGAGCACTGAAAAAGAACTGGATCAACTGTTTGGTCTGTTACGCGCAATAAAACGCCAGTACCGCGCCGAATTAATAGAACTCGGAATCGATCTAGCGCCGATGCACCTAAAAGTGCTGAAAATGGTGCAGCAACGTTCCGGTTGCACAGCGCAGGCGATCGCTGCCGCATCCGGGCGCGACAAGGCTCAGATCGCGCGCCTTGTGCATACGCTACGCCAGGCGGGCTATGTTCGACGGGTGGAGAACCCAGACGATCGGCGCAGCCAATTGATCGACATAGACACGGCCGGTTCGAAGGTACTGCAGGAGACGGCAGCCATTCACCGGCGCATCGTCTCGACAATGACTCGCGGACTGAGCAAAGCCGACCAAACGGTTTTCTTCTCCGTCGTGCAGCAATTTCGCAACAACTTAGCCCGCTAACTTACGCGCAAAGTAGTGTCCGCCAGATCGCAACAAGCGTCACCATGTGCAACATCGCCACGGCCAGGTTTGTCATGACCACCGGGTGGAAAATCGACCCGACAGTCAGCGGGGTCGACAACTTGTAGGCCACTTGCACAGCCAGCAGCGCAGCCACAAGGCGCGGATCCCGCAATACCAGCAGTACGGCCGATACCAGTCCGATCGCCAGGTACACGGAGAGCAGAATTTGCCGAGCATCGGTCGGCGGCCCGTAAGCGCTTGCCGTCCAGCTGGCATCGACCAGCAAACCGTAGCAAACCGGAACCAGTACGATGACGTTCGCTAACAGCGATACGATTATCAACACGTGCATTTACCGTGTCAGTAAGCAGCACAGAAAACAACCCGGAGCGGTGAGTCTACGCAGGGTATGTCAAGGGCGGGTGAGCGAGCGGTGGGTACTAGCGCTGCGCTGTAGAAGACGCCGGCGATAGCGGTGTGGCAGTACGGTTATTCGCGTTGGCCCTTAGGTAGCAGCTGCGACTCCTACGATCGACAAAATTTTCCCATAAGAGGCCGTATCATCGACCACCTTCAGCATCTCAGCAGCAAGGTCGGAGCGATTCAGCCGCGGCGACTTCGGAACGTCGGCGGCTTGGTCGAGAACGGCGTAACGCTCGGCCCCTTTGTCATCCGACAAACCACCAGGCCTTAGGATTGTGTAATCAAGATCACTCGACTGAATAATCGCTTCCTGGCGATCTTTGTCAGCCCAAATTTCCTTGCCTACACGCTTAACGATCAATTCGCGAAACAGCCACGGTTTCACCTTACCGAGGCTATCACCGCACCCGAGACTGGTGACGGCGACGAGACGCCGACAGTCACCCTCGCGCATGGCAGCGACAATTCTCCGCGTACCCTCCGATAGCACGGTATTCGGTTTGCGATCCACGGTGCCAAGTGTCAGCAAGACAGCATTGCAACCGCTGATCGCTGTGGCCATCGTGGGGCCATCGGTCAGCTGCGCGGTGACAATCGAAACCCGGCCTTGAAACGCAGCGAGCTTTTCCGGCGTGCGGACGACCGCAACAACCTCGTCGCCCCTCTGTAATGCTTGCTCGACCGCTAGCAGACCCGTCTTGCCGGTCGCTCCAAAAATACACAGTTTCATTGTGTTGCCTGGGTGCTTCGATCTTAAATGACGGCGCAGACCGTCTTCAGCTCAAGGTAGTTATCAACCGCTTGCTCACCGCTCTCTCGGCCCCAACCCGACTGCTTCAACCCACCAATCGGTAGTGATGCGTCGTACATGGCGTGCGAGTTAATCCAGACGGTACCGGCTTCCAAGTCCTCGGCAAAACGGTGTGCGGCGCTTAAGTTCTCGGTCCACACACTGGCGGCGAGTCCGTAGTCCGAGTCGTTGGCTAAAGCAAGCACCTCATCGGTGTCATCAAACGGTGTCACGCAGACAACCGGTCCGAAGATTTCGTCGCGAAGAATCGACATATCGGGCGTTACGCCCACGACAACCGTCGGTTCAACAAAACAACCACCGTCATTTCCGCGCTGGCCACCGGCAACCACTTCGGCGCCATCACGGCGCCCTGATTCGATAAACCCGAGCACCCGCTCCTGCTGAGTTGGGCTAACGAGTGGCCCTATTTGCGACGCCGCATCGAGCCCATGACCCATCACCATGCCTTTAGCGGCACCGGCCAAACCGTCGACAACGGCCTCGTAGACACTGCGGTGAGCATAGACACGCGAGCCGGCAATGCAGACTTGCCCGGCATTGAAGAAAATTGCGTTCGCTGCTCCGGGTATCGCCGCTTCCAAATCGGCATCACCCAAGATTACAACAGGCGACTTACCGCCTAACTCCAGCGTTACACGCTTTAGGTTGTGGCGAGCGAGCTCAAGAATCGCTTTGCCCGTCGTTGTCGAGCCGGTGAACGCTACCTTATCAACGTCTTTGTGACTCGCTAACGCGGCGCCGGTTGTTACGCCGCGGCCAGTGACAATGTTGACGACACCCGGTGGGAAACCCGCTTCGACAATCAGTTCACCCAAACGCAGCGCGGTGAGCGAAGTGTCCTCGGCGGGTTTCAGAACGACAGTACAGCCCGCTGCTAACGCCGGCGCCAGCTTCATGGCAGCCATGATGATCGGCGAGTTCCATGGCACGATCGCGGCGACAACGCCGACCGGCTCGCGGCGTGTGTACGCGTGGATACGTTTGCCGGGCGGCTGGTAGTTGATCGATGTCGGCAGACTCTCGCCGGCCAAACGCGTGCATTGTCCCGCGAAAAACCGAAACTGCTCAATCGAGCCGGGTATTTCCGCATAGCGCCCGACGAACAATGGCTTCCCTTGATCAAGCGTCTCCAATTCGGCGAGTTCATCGATGTTGGCTTCGATTAAATCGGCCAACTTCCACAACAGGCGCGAACGCACAGAGCCGGTCATACGCCGCCAGTTCTCGTCACGCAGCGCCGTTCGCGCCGCACTGACCGCCGCATCGACTAGAGCCTGGTCGGCCTCCGCAATCTGCCCTAATTCGTTTCCGGTCGCCGGATCGATCGACGCGAACGAATCCGATGCCACGACCCATTCATTATTGATTAGTACACGCGGCTCGTGGCGATTGAGAAACCTCGCCGCGCCCGCACTTACTGCGTGATCAGAAATAGTCATTGTGGCGCTCATGGGCGACCCTCCTCAACGTGTCAGTGGATTACCAATCGACAACGACGCCGATGTCATCAGCCGTCGCGCGTTGGTAGGCAGCGTGAGCCGCCGCTAAGTCTTGTGCGCTAACGCCGAGCGATTTGTAGGTGGTGATTTCGGCAACGCTATCGCGGCCGGGCGCCGTTCCCGCCAGCACCTCACCGAGCTCAGCGACAACTAAGTCATCGAAAGGCATACCGGCAGCATCAGCGGCGGCCAGCTCGCCGGCTTGCGCGCGAGCCGAGGCGCGGTAGTCGACGTAAACACGCGAACGCTTAACCACGTCGATATCGACCTCGCTGGCCTCGACGATCGCAGCACCGACCAAATTCAGGTGCTGCCCGGGCTCCAGCAATGCGCCCGCCAAGAAGGGCTCGCGCGCCGACGTTGTCGTGCAGATGATGTCGGCACCGGCGATGGCATCGGCGAGGTCGGCCATCGCGACAGCGGGAACCGGCAGTGCAGCCGCCAGCGCCGCGGCGCGGTCATGGTTGCGCCCCCAAACGCGGACCTCGGCAATTTCGCGAACCGCGCGGATCGCATGAACGTGATGCTCCGCTTGCAGGCCCGTGCCGAGAATCGTCAACACCTGCGCGTCGCTGCGGGCGAGTTCTCGGGTCGCCAATGCACTCGCCGCTGCCGTGCGAATCGCCGTCAGCTCTGAGCCATCGAGGATAGCCACCGGCGCGCCCAGTTCTGCATCGAATAAAATGACGGCTCCGGTATGCGAACCAAGTGGCGACTCGGGTTCGCGCGGGTACTTGGCGACGAGCTTGATGCCAAAGCTTCGGGGATCAGCGAGATAGCCCGGCATCGCCGTGAATTTGCCGCCACCGGTTTCCGGAATGGTTAGGTACTGGCGAAGCGGCATATCGACGGCGCCGTTTGATACCGCTTGCATCGCTGGCACGAGCGCGGCAACACAGTCAGCGTGTGGTAAAGCGGCAGCCACCGCCGCCCTGTTCAAGATACGCACTATTTGGCGCCGGGCCGCGGTGGCACGAAACGCAAACTCTCCATCAAGCCCTCGACGCCATCGGGTCGAGGAAATGGCTCGGGCATTGATTCACCGGCCTCGCGCGGTTTACCGATACCGCGAAACCAGTGTTCGAGACCGGGTGGCATAAAGACCCAGAACATCTTCATGTCGACATCGCCGGTGTTCTCGATGATGTGGCGCGCGTAACGCCCGAACAGCACGGTCGACCCTTTGGTGAGTGGATACTCATGCTCCTCAATAATGGCGCGACCCGTCCCCTCGTAAACGAAGACCAACTCATGGTTGCGGGTATGGCCATGCTCACGTACGAGACGACCGGGCGGAAGGGATTGGATGCCACTGGTAAACCCGTCGTAGGGCATGTTGTCCGGTGTTAGGTTCAATGTCACAAAGCCGCTCGACGGCAAAGGTTGCCACCACGACTCTCCCTTATCGGGACCGATCACCGCCCACCAGGGCTCGTTGTGCTTTTCTGTCATGATTGTCACCCTTGCTGGTTAATCAGTGTCGCGAACCAGCCCTTGGGCCGCTACTGACTTAGCGGAATGGCACCATACGTTAGACGCATACACCGCTGGGTCACGCCCATGCTAGTTTCGACACCGCCGTTGGCCGTCTTTGGGGGAGCATAAATGACCTACGACGAAGTGATGGCGGCCTGGCGCGACAACCCCGAGCGATTCTGGGCCGCTCAAGCCGAAGCCATCGACTGGCATACACCCTATGACCACGTGGTCGACTTAGAGCGACCCGCAGGCCGGTGGTTCGCGGGCGGCACACTGAATACTTGTTATAACGCTGTCGACCGGCACGCGGACGGACCGCGCGCCACGCAGCCGGCACTGGTCTTTGAAAGTGCCATGACCGGTCGTGAGGAAACGTACAGCTACGCAGATCTTCGCGAACACGTTTCGACACTCGCTGGTGCGCTTAACCGCGCCGGCATCGGCCGCGGTGATCGTGTACTTATTTATATGCCGATGATCCCGGAGGCGGTGTTTGCCATGTTGGCCTGCGCTCGCATCGGCGCCGTGCACTCGGTGGTATTTGGCGGCTTTGCGGGCCCAGAAGTCGCCACTCGCATCGACGATGCCGAGCCGAAAGCGATTCTTTCGGCGAGTTGTGGCCTCGAGCCCGGCCGCACGGTCCACTATAAACCAATGCTCGACGAAGCATTGCGTATCGCGAAGCACCAGCCAGCGGTTCGCGTTGTACTGCAACGTGAAGCAGCCCCATGCGAGCTGACTGGCGCAGACACGGACTGGCACGCGTTCACGCGCGATGCGGAACCGGTCGACTGCGTGCCGGTGCGATCCGACGATCCGCTGTATTTGCTGTACACGTCCGGTACGACCGGCGCGCCGAAAGGCGTCGTGCGCGATAACGGTGGCCATGCCGTTGCACTGACCTTCTCGATGGCGGCCATTTATGGCATCGAAGCCGGTGATGTCTTTTGGGCGGCATCCGACATCGGTTGGGTCGTTGGCCATTCGTACATCGTTTACGGCCCGCTGCTCGCAGGTGCCACAACGTTCATGTTTGAGGGCAAACCGGTAGGCACACCGGATGCGGGCGTATTTTGGCGGCTGATTGAGAAGCATCGGATCAAAGCGATGTTCACAGCGCCGACGGCGATCCGGGCGATTCGTCGCGAGGACGATGCCGGTGAACACGTCGCTGCGGCGTCGCTTGAGCACTTTCAAACGCTGTTCCTCGCTGGCGAGCGCTGTGATCCCGAGACACTGCAGTGGGCAGAACGACAGCTCAAAGTTCCCGTCGTCGATCATTGGTGGCAGACCGAAACCGGTTGGGCAATTGCCGGCAACATGGCGGGCGCTGGACTGTTCCCTGTGCGCCCGGGTAGCACCGGCAAGCCGATGCCGGGCTGGTCTGTCGACATCCTCGACACTGATGGCAATGCCGTGCCCGCCGGCGATAGCGGCGCCATCGTCTGCCGGTTGCCATTGGGCCCCGGCGCAACGGCTGGCTTGTGGAATGCAAACGAGCGCTTTATCGAGACCTACCTGTCACGCTACCCCGGCTACTACCAGACGGGCGATGCCGGCCACATCGATGAGGACGGTTATCTGCACGTCATGAGTCGCACCGACGACGTCATTAATGTCGCGGGTCATCGCCTATCGACCGGTGCCCTAGAAGAGGTTATTGCTACGCATCCGGATGTCGCCGAGTGCGCCGTTACCGGCGTTAACGACGCACTGAAAGGCCAAGTGCCGTTTGGCTTTATATGTCTGCGAAGCGGCGCTAGCGCTGAGCCGACTGCCGTCATCGCCGATTGTATTAAACAAGTGCGCCGCGTCGTCGGCCCTGTGGCCGCGTTTCGCTCAGCCATTGTGGTTCAGCGATTACCGAAAACGCGTTCCGGCAAGATACTGCGGTCAACGCTCGCCAAGATCGTTAACGGTGATACATTCTCGGTACCGGCAACGATCGACGATCCTGCTATCCTCGATGAAATCGCGACGGCCATCGCTAACGCGAAACCCTAAACCCTATGACTGCAGAAGAATCGCCGAGTAACGAGCGCTACGGTTGGTACGTCGTTTTTGTCCTCTGCGTTTGCGGCATCGTCGCAAGCGTCGATCGGCAAATTATCAATTTGTTGGTTGAGGACATTCGCGGTGACTTGCTGGTCAGCGATACAGAAATCAGCCTGTTGCAGGGCTTTGCGTTCGCGGTGTTTTATGCACTGGTCGCCGTACCGCTCGGGCGTCTCGCCGATAGCGTTAACCGCCGCCGCCTAATCACCATCGGTATCGTTGCTTGGACGCTTGCAGCGATAGCCTGCGGACTGGCCGAGACCTATTGGCAGTTATTCGCGGCTCGGATGGCCGTCGGCGTTGGCGAAGCGGTGCTGACACCCGCCGGGTTCTCGCTACTGGCTGATCTCTTTCGCGCACGACGGCTTGCCCTACCCATCAGTGTGTTTACGTCGTCAAGTTTTTTCGGCTCGGGAATCGCGCTGATGTTCGGCAGCTTCATTATCGGGGTTTTAGCCGGCCTCGATCAGGTTGCCCTGCCGCTACTCGGCGAGATGGAGATTTGGCAAGCGGCTTTCATTCTCGCCGCGTTGCCGGGAATACCGATCGCTTTGTGGTTCTATTTATCCGTTAAGGAGCCACCGCGGGTAGCGACGGCACAAGCGCGCGTCGATGCCACGGCCTACCGACAAGGTTTCGCCCAAGCCGTTAAGTTTTGCGCCGATAACGGTCGCCTCTTTCTCGCGGTTTTTATCGGCTTATCCTGCCTAGCAGCGGCCCAATTCGCGCTGGGTGCCTGGATACCCACCTACTTCATCCGCGCCCATGGCTGGACGCCCAGTGAAATCGGTAATGCACAAGGGCTGCTGTTCATGGTCGGCGGTACGGCCGGTGTCGTCACCGGCGGCTGGCTAACCGGGAAGCTGTTCAAGCGTGGCTGGCACGATGCCAACCTGCGTACGGCTAGCTTCTGCGGTTGGTTAACGATTCCGTGGATTATTGCGGCGCTGCTCGTCAGCGACGGCACAACCGCCATTGTACTGCTCGCGCCGGCGATGTTTTTTGGCACGATGCCGTTTGGTGCGGGTGCGGCGATCATCCCAACCGTAGCGCCACCGCAGTTTCGTGCGCAGTTAACCGCGGTCTATCTGCTGGTTGCAAATTTGGTCGGTCAATCCGGCGGCCCTTGGCTGGTCGCGTTGCTGAGTGATCAGTTTTTCGAGGGTCCGAAGGCAATTGGCCAATCGCTAGCAATAACGGTACCGGTGTTGCTGGCGGCCGGAGCACTGCTGACGATGCTCGGTTGGCGACCACTCGCTGAACGATTGCGCGACGCCTTGTGCTGTCTCTAGGGTCGAAGCGACTCGAGTAACGTCTTTAACTCGGCGTTGTACGTATCGCGGACGGTAACCGGGCAAAAGTGGCCACCCTCGGCGAGCACGGTCTGTTTGGCTCCCGGTATTCGACTCGCTAATTCGTCCGACATTGACTGCGGCGTTAAAGAATCGTCACGGGCAGAAATAACGCCGGTCGGCACGTCGACTTCGCTCAGCCGATGCCGAAGGTCATGGGTCATAACGGCATTGAGTCGAGCGAGTTCCACCTCAAGACCGGGAAAGTTCGCGATACGCGCGGCCAAGTAGTCGTCCATGCCGTTGTAGCCGGGCTCTATGGCCCAGGCTGGCGATGCCAACAAGCTGCCGATCATCATGTAATGACGCACGCCGGAGTTAATCAAAATGTCGCGCCGAACTCGAAACACATCGATGAAGAGCGGCGTCGGACCTGCCCAGCTCGCGCTGAGCGTTAGCGTACGAACGCGCTTTGGGTGCTTGAGTGCAATGTTCTGCCCGATCGCGCCGCCGGTTGAATGACCGACGAGATGCGCGCTATCGATCTCGAGCGCGTCCATTAATCGAACGACATCATCGGCCATCTCGGTAGCACTCGAGACGACAGGCGCCGGCGAGCTATTGCCGACGCCGCGGTGATCGTGAGTAATCACCTGAAACTCCATGGCGAGCTCCTGCACCTGCCCCGCCCAAAAACCGGCGGTTCCTCCTAAGCCGGACAGCAGCAGCAACGGCTCGCCATCACCGGTGATCTCCGTGTGTAACTCGGCCTCGCCGATGTTTATCAGCTCCCGTCGGGTATCCATACCTAGAACGTCATCGTCACGGCTTTGCGCCGTGTGTACAGCTCGATAGCGGCAGCCCCGAACTCCTGGCCCCAGCCCGATTGCTTGGTACCGCCGAACGGCATGCTCGGATCCATCGCGGCATGGCAGTTCACACCGATTTGGCCGGTGTTAACGAGGCGGGTCATCCGCATCGCAGTTTTTATGTCACGGGTCCAAACGCTACCCGATAAACCGTACTCGGTGTCGTTCGCCATCGCGGCGAGGCCTTCGTAGTCGTCGGCATCCGAAAACGTCTGCATCGCAATGACGGGCCCGAACACTTCCTTACGAACGAGCGTCATGTCAGGTGTGCAGTTTGTAAAGAGTGTCGGCTCGACGAACCAACCGGCGCGATCTGGCGCGTTGCCGCCGGTCACGAGCTTGGCTCCCTCGCTTTTCGCACTAGCAACCAAACCCATGACGCGTTCGCGTTGTCGCTCTGAGATAAGCGGTCCGATCATATTCGCGGCGTCATCGCCGGGACCAACGGCAAGATTCTTTGAAAATTCGCGAATGCCCGCCGCTAGATCATCGGCGATCGATTCGTGAACGAACAAGCGCGAGCCGCAGACGCAGTTCTGCCCAGACAGAGCCCAGCCGGCGAGCGCAACACCCGGCACCGTCACGTCAAGGTCCGCGTCAGGGAAAACGATGACTGGCGACTTACCACCGAGCTCCAGTGATACTTTTTTGAGGTTACCGACAGCCGCTTGGACAATGAGTCGACCGACATCGGTCGAGCCGGTGAACGACACTTTGTCGATCGCGTTGTGGGCACTGATCGCAGCGCCCGCCTCGGCACCGAGACCGTTAACGACGTTGAACACACCGGGCGGTATGCCCGCCTCGGCGGCGAGCTCCGCCAAGAACAGCGCGGCTACCGGTGCTTCTTCAGCCGGCTTCAGAACTAGCGTACAACCGGTCGCGAGCACGGGAGCAATTTTTAGCATTTCCATGCCGAACGGGTAATTCCAAGGCGTAATAGCGCCGACGACCCCAATCGGCTCACGCAACGTGTAGGCCAAGAGGTCAGCAGGCGCCTTACCGAGCGCGGCAGACGGCAACGTCTCACCGGCGATTTTACTGGGCCACCCGGCGTAATAGCGCAGGAACATGGCGCAGAACATCGCACAGCTCTCCGCGATCATTCGCGTCAATCCGCCGTCGCGAATAGCGAGCTCGGTAAAGAGCTCGGCGTTTTCGTCGATCAGATCGGCGTATTTCAGAATTAACCGAGTTCGCTCGTCATGGCTGATCGCCGACCAGCCAGGCAACGCACGACCCGCGGCAGCGACCGCCGAATCGACCACAGCGGAATCACCCAACGCAACACGCGTGATGGTTTCACCCGTCGCTGGATCGAGCACCGGTTGCGTCCGTTCGCTCGCGACGTTCTTACCGTCGATGAAATGCGCCTGAACGGCGCCTAGGCGCTTGGTCATCGCCTCTTGAACTCGGTTTTCCACGTAAGTACCCGATTCTTGGACCGGTCTGCATGGTCTCCTGGCCGTCACAGGCGAGCCAATCGAAAAAAGTTGGAACGCTATACGTAGGTTGCATGGTCATCTCGGCGACCAACCATGCATTCACGCTATGCGGACAGGTGAATTTTGAATTGGCTTTCACACGAGGCTAGGACTAAATTTTGCGGTGAATTGTCAATGACGGGGAATTCGTATGAGCCAAGCTCCGCAACCTTGTCGCCCGATTAGCGACGACGAAAAAGCGACCTACGAACGCGATGGCGTTGTCTGTCTGCGTCAGGTTTTCGACGGGAGTTGGGTCGACGAGTTAGTGCCAATCGCTCGACGTATTACCATCGATAAAGAAGACTTCGGTTTGCTGCCTAGCTACCCGGGCCGCTACATGTCGCGAACCATTCCCGAGTTTCGCCGTTTCGTTTTCGAGTCTGCCGTTGCGGAAGCCGCGGCGCGCGTTATCGGCTCGAGTTACGCACGGTTCTTTTTCGATGAGATTTTCGCGAAAGGTCCGCGCTCGAAGGAAGCCACCATTTGGCATAACGACCGAATGGGGTGGCCGACCTCGGGTGTGATGGTACCGTCGATTTGGATTCCTCTGACACCGGTGGCAGAAGAAGACAGCTTGGAGTGCATCCTCGGCACCCAACACGAAGACGTTCCCTATTGGCTGTTTTCGCCAAACGGTCGGCAAATGATTCGACCGGATGATCGGCCATTGCACCCGGACGGCGAGGCCCGTCGCAACGACCCGAACATGGTGTTTAAGCAATGGGCGATGGAGCCCGGCGATATTTTGGTCGTCCATCCGTGGACGCTGCATTACTCACACGGCAACAACGCTGACGATTGGCGAATCGCGATTTCGATGCGGATCTTCGGCGAAGACATCCGTTGGAAACCACGCCCGGACTGCTTGAGCCTAGCTGGCGTTAGCGTTGATGAAATGGTCGTTGGCGAAGTTCCACGCGGACCGTGCGTTCCGTTGCTGTGGTCCGAGTCGGGCGAGTACGATGGCGATGCCGAGTTCCCACGTCGGTTTGCGACAGGCTGGAGCACAACACGGCGCACCGATGTTAATGAGTACGAAGAGTTCAAGCGCCAGCAAGAACTGCAGGGCGAACGTAAAGCATCATGACAAAACTAGCTGCAAAGGAGCAGGCCGCCGCCGAGCAAGTGGCGGATATCGGTATGCCCGCCGACGGTCAGGAGCCGCAGTTTTTGCCGCACCCGTTACTCGACGCTTTGCTTGAATCGGTTGTCGCGCTCGGCGGTGAACTGTGGATCGAACGCGACCGCCGTATGGCGCTAGAGGCCTTGTTGGCGGAAAAAGGTATTTTGAGTGCGGCCGACATCGAAGCGTGGCAACCCTCTGATGAACAATCAGCGCTGCGCACCGAGGAGCTGAAAGCACTCACCGACCGGGTATTTAAATCCCTTCGTGGCGTAGGCGGCAGTGACCCAGAGATCGGTTAGCTAGCGCGCTCGGATAACAACGCTTCTTCGTTGCCTGCTTCACTGGCAATGGTTTCGCGAATCTGCTCCGCAAGAGCGAGCGCCAACGGCCGATGGAACGCCTCTTTACGGGTAATGATACCGGCGCTCCGAACCAGCGGTGTCGAGGGAACGTCGAGTCGAACAACAGATCCGTTCGCGATCTCGTCCGTGAACATATGGTCGGGCAACAGCCCAGCAAACCCGTTCGACAACACCAACGAACGAATGAGCGTTAACGAATTACTCTGGATAGCCGGCCGCGGCGCCGCCACATTCGCCGATAGGAACAGCGACTCGAGCACCTCCAATGCGTGCGGCTGGTCGACCGACGCCCAACGCGCATCGCGAATCGCCTCCATAGAAATCGTCTCGGCATTGGCAAGCGGGTGGTCGGTAGCCACATAGACGCTGGTATGCACTTGGACCAGCGGCTCGAATTCCATTGAGTCTGGCAGCGCCAACAACGGGAAGTTAATAAACGCCAGCTCAATTTGACCGAGATCCAGCTGCCGCAACAACTCCTCAAAATAGCCTTGGCGCACGATGACGCGCGCTTTTGGGTTAGCCACACAGAATTGACCAACCATCGCGTCGACGATACGGCTAGCAAACAAGGCACCAATACCGACCGATACCGTCCCGGCCAATTCGCCAACCGGCTGCAAAGCGTCGCGGCGCGCACGCGCGCATTCGGCGAGAATACTCTTAGCGTGGTGGTAGAGGCGTTCGCCGGCAGCGGTCGGCGTTGCACCCCGAGCGTGGCGCTGGAACAGCTCAACGCCAAGTTGGTCCTCAAGCGTTTTCATGCTGCGCGTCAGTGCCGGCTGACTTAACGGGATCGCCTCAGCAGCTTTTGACAAATTACGCTGCTCAAAGACGGCGACGAAGTGCTTTAACTGACGGATGTCCATAAGCTGTCTCGGTTTCCACCGCGGCCGGTGCCGTAACGTCATTAGCCCGACTGATGGTTGTATACGCGGCATCAATTGGCCCGCGTCGTGGCCATTTAGTAGTCTGACATCCCCGCTGACAGAACCCTTAGAGAGTAGCATGGAACGGAATTCGACCGGGAAAGCCGCACGACTACCGCGTTTGCAAGACGACAGTTATGCCGACTACCTAACGGCGGTACGCAATTTCGCCATCAAAGAGTGGTTTCCCGACGTCGCGCAAAGCGTGGCAGAAGCTGCTGTTGGGGCCGATCTCGCTGGCGCCGGAGCTGAATGCGACTACGTCGAGCTCGGAGCGGTTATCGACAACCGGCCAGATGTTGCGACGTGGAAACGCTTGATGCGCAGCCAGCAACAAATGACGTGGGCCAAGTGCTTCGAGTCGTACAACCGCGACCGCAGCCACTGGGAAGACAAACTTAATCAAGCCGAAACAGACAACCCGGGCCGCCTGCATCGCGACCCCGATCTGACCGTTCCGGATTACGCCTGCCAGGACATACACCTGCAACCCGGCGGCTACTGCCGCGACGAGTTAGCCGGCTATGTGTTCCATCACGGTACCCGCGTCTTCTACCAAGGAGAAAACGACGGCGACGAGCACCACGAGCTCTATGCGAGTCTGCTTCGCGAACCAGCGGATGGAAAGCTCGACCAAATCCTCGACTTGGGTTGCTCGATTGGCCAAGGCACAACAGCACTCAAGACCCGTTTCCCTGATGCCAATGTGATCGGCGTTGATATCGGGCTCCCACTGCTTCGTTACGCGCACATGCGGGCAACCGACTTGGACGTTGACGTCGAGTTCCAGCATGCACTGGCCGAGCAGTTGCCGTACGGCGATAGCAGTCAAGACGCTGTGTTTGCCTTCATTCTGTTTCATGAAGTTCCGGAAACGAGTTTCTCTGAGATCGTTGCGGAAGTGTTTCGGGTCTTACGCCCCGGCGGCACGTTTACTGTCGTCGATGCACCAAACAGCCGAGCCATGCCGGCACCGAATCGCATGTGGATGGCATTCGATGCGAAGTACAACTGCGAACCGTACTCACCCGCGTTTGTCGCTAGCGATTTCCAGGGCCTGCTAACTGATGCTGGCTTCAGCGACATCGAACAACAACCGACGCCGACTTTCCTGTCGCAAACCACCGCGGTAAAACCGGCTTAGTGCCTGCGATGGATTCCGCCGCAACATCGATGCCGACAAGCACACCCGCGGTTGTGCAACAGTTGCTCGCCGGACTCGGTAACACGACGGTGGTTACCGAAGCCGCCGCTGTTCAGACGGCTGCCACCGATGTTTACCGCGATGGTAAAACGCCGTACGCCGTTGTACTGCCGCGATCGACGGACGAGCTCGCGAACGCCGTACGGTCGGCCGTCGAGCACAAGCTCAGCGTTTATGTACGCGGTGGCGGCATGTCGTATACCGATGCATTCCTGCCGCAGAGTACTGAATCGATCATCATCGACTTGAGTCAGATGAACGCGATTCGCGAGATTAATGCGATCGACTTGTACGCAACCGTCGATGCTGGCTGTACCTGGGAGACACTCGATACCGCGCTCACCGAGCACGGCTTGCGCGCCTCGTTCTGGGGGCCGATGTCAGGCCGTGTGTCGACGGTCGGCGGTGCGATGGCACAAGGGGCGGTGACGTTTGGGTCAGCGCGCAACGGTCCGTCGGTTGCCAACGTGCTCGGCCTTGAGGTCGTATTGGCCGATGGCTCCCTCGTTACAACCGGTAGTGGTGGCCAACCCGGTCATAGCCCATTTCTGCGCGAGTACGGTCCAGACCTAACTGGCCTGCTCTGCAACGATGCCGGCGCCTTCGGTATTAAAGCCGCTATCACCGTTCCGCTTGAGCCCCGTCCGAGCCACGGTACCGGCCTGTCGTTTTCGTTCGACGATTTCGAGAGCCTGCTCGAAGCCACACGGGCCGTTAGCCGCGACAGTCTCGCGACCGAGGTGTTCGGCGCAGAAACAGCGTTGGTCAAAAGTGTTGCCGGCGCACCGAACATCCGAAATGATGTTCGCCAATTGCTAACGATGATGCGTGCGGCCAATGGCATCGGTGCGGCATTAAAGACGGCATGGACTGCTGCCGTGAACGGTCGCCGCTTTTTGGATCGATCGAAATACCTGGTCAACTACTTGCTCGAAGCGAACAGCCCGCAAGAGCTACAGCTTGTCACTAAGCGCCTGCGCCAAGCCGTTCTACCGCACGGCGTAGAAGTGGCTAACACGGTCGCCGAATTCACTCGAGCGATGCCGTTTCCAGACCCGGCAGTCCTCGGCCCAGGGGGTCGACGGTTACTGCCACTGCACGGCGTCATTCCGTACTCGCAGGCGACAGCGCTTAACACGGCTTACTGCGATTACATCGACGAAATACGCCCGGTCTGTGAGCAGCTCGGCATCGACGTCTACATCGTCTACGCAACGACGGGACGGAACGGTTTTCTCTATGAGTGCGTTATCTATTGGTCGGATGAGTGGCTGGATAGCCACCAAGCAACGTTAACCGACGAACAACGCGCCATGATGAGCGAGCCCACCGCCAACCCGGATGCCCGCGAGATGGTTGAACAGATACGTCTGCGCAGCATCGAGATCTTTTACGAGCACGGCTGCACGCACTATCAGATTGGGCGTGCCTATCCGTACACGCGTGATCGGGACCCCGGTGCGTTGCGCCTGCTGCGGGCGATTCGCAACGAGATCGATCCCAACAACACGATCAACCCGGGAGCACTCGGTCTGTGACTCGAACAGCCATTGTCGGCGCTGGCATCGGCGGCCTTTGCGCGGCTGTTGGCCTCGCCCGAGCCGGGCGTGCGGTAAGCGTCTACGAACAAGCCGGCGAACTCGGTGAAGTGGGTGCCGGAATTTCACTGGCACCAAACGCTGTAAAAGGCCTCCGCCATCTGGGTCTTGAGTCCAAAGTGGAGCAGCTGGCGGACGAGCCGCTTGAGCAGTACACCCGCCATTATCAGACCGGCGAACCGCTGGTTACGATCGAGCGCCATAACACCCGCGCCCAACTCGGCGCCGGCTATTTGCAGATGCACCGTGCCGACCTGCATGCGCTTTTGGTCGACGCCTTGCGCAGTTTGCAGCCTGACGCGATCAAGCTTGGTCACCGGTTAAGCGGTGTAGCCAACGAAAGCGGTGTTGCAGCACTTACCTTTGAAAACGGCGACAAAGACGAAGCTGACGTTTTGATTGGCGCTGATGGTTTGCGCTCAATCGTTCGGGAGTCGGTCTTCGCCGCTCGCGGTGGCGACTACGCTGGCGTGGTTGCCTGGCGCGGACTTGTGCCAACCGAAGTGCTCGGCGGCTACCCGCTCCTCGACGGCTCGAACGTATTTGTTGGGCCACAGCGTATCTTTGTGCGTTACCCGGTACGGCGTGGCGCGGTGCAGAACTTTGTTGCGTTCACTCGCGAAGCCGAGTGGGCTGCCGAAGGCTGGAGTCAGAAAGGTAATCGCGCAGCGCTGCGTTCTCATTTCGAGGATTTTCATCCTGAAGTACTGGCAACCATCGATGGGTTAGGTGATGCCAGTTGTTATCGTTGGGGCTTGTTTGAGCGTAAGCCGCTTGAGCGATGGGTTAAAGGCCCGGTGGCATTGCTTGGCGACGCCGCTCACCCGATGCTGCCTTGGTTCGGTCAAGGCGCCGCAACTGCGATTGAGGACGGCGTCGTACTGGCACGCTCGCTGATCGAAGCGCCGACGACACACGATGGCTTAGTCTGGTACGAGCGCGCGCGCCGTGAACGCGTGACGGAGATTCATCATGAATCATCGCTCGGTGGCGAACGGCTTTTGAACGCGTACAAGACGCTGATGAAGTCGGAACCCGTTCGCACTGAAGATACATTAGGTATGACCCTTTACGACCCGGGCACGGTTGCGTTAGCGTGACAACGAAGGTTACAGCCGCCGTACTGCATACGCGCGGCGAACCGCTCACACTCAAGTCGTTGGCGCTCGACGAGCCTGGCCCCGGCGAAGTGTGGGTTCAAATCCAAGCAACCGGTATCTGCCATACCGATATTGGTGTCCAAGAACACCATCCGCTGCCGGCGGTTCTAGGCCATGAGGGTTGCGGCGATGTCGTTCGCTGCGGGCCCGACGTTACTGAACTGGCTGTCGGTGACCGTGTCGTCGTTACCTTCGACTCCTGCGGTACCTGTCGCAATTGCCGTGATGATCAGCCTGCGCATTGCGAGGAAATGGCATCGTTAAACTTCTCCGGCGTACGCCGGGACGGCACAACAACGCTGACCGACGGGTCTGCGGCAGTCCACGGTAGTTTTTTTGGGCAATCCAGTTTTGCAACAACGGCGTTGTGTACCGTGCGCAATGCAATCCCCGTGAAGCCAAACGGCGATCCAACCTTGCTAGCGCCGCTTGGCTGTAGCGTGCAAACCGGTGTTGGTACAGTGACGAATGTACTCGGTGCCCACCGTGGATCATCGATCGTCTGTTTCGGTATTGGCGCAGTCGGCGCTTGCGCGATCATGGCGGCTGTGGATGTAGGCTGCGAAACGGTAATCGCGGTTGATATCAATCCGGAGCGTCTTGCCCTTGCATCAGAACTCGGTGCGACACATGTATCAGAAAGCAACGACAGTGTCGTTGAAACCATCCGCACACTAACGGGCGGTGGCGCAGATTACGCGGTTGAAACCGCTGGCGTTAAGAAGACCTTTCATGATGCGATCGCTTGTACGCGTATCGGCGGGCACACGGCGCTAGCCGCTATTCCGAACTGGATGGAAGGCTTTCACTTTCATGCTGGCGATTTGGCAATGGGTCGAACAGTAACAGGCGTACTTGAAGGCTCCAGCGTGCCGCACTCGTTTATACCCACCTTGTATCAAATGATCGAGCAAGGCCGATTGCCGATCGACAAATTAATCAAAACCTACCCGTTTTCCGACATCAACCAAGCGCTCGATGACTTGCGTACTGGGCGGGTGGTCAAGCCTGTCTTAACGATGCCTGCCTTAGAAGAAAGCGAGATAGCCGGCACCGGCGAGCGCACCTAGCCCGAGCAGACTCATCGCACGATTGCCGGCGCGGTAGCGCCGCTCCATTTCAGTAAACGCCATGGTATGGCGCTGGCTCAACATAAAGCCCGGCATATCGATGAGCCCGAAGGTCGCTTTGTGCACAAGCAGCTGCGCCAGAAAACGCGCCGTCCACAGCTTTAGCCGCCACGGCGTTTGGTTGTACTGATACGGATGAACGGTTTGGACGAGCCTGACCAACGACGCATGCTCCGGCTCACGCGCGGCCGCATAGGCGCGCAGTGCGGCGGAACGATCCACTTGTTCAAGATAAGACTCAAGCTCCGCAACGTCCTCCAACGCGCTGTTGACGCCCATACCGAGATCCGGGGGGAAAGCGTGGGCCGCATCGCCAAGAAGTACGCAGTGCATGGTACGACCATTCGCTCCCGGCAGCGAATGGTAGATGCGCCGCGTGTATTGCGGCTGCGGAAACTGGCCGGGTCTAGCGGCCACGAATGAGGCGAACTCGTCAGGCCCGGCGACGGCGCGGACATCGATCTGCGGGAAACCAGAGGTCAGAAATGCTTCGACATCATTCGGATCGGTCAACGACCAGAACCGATGATCCTTCGGCAGAATAATGTTGATCGAGCGCGGATCCTCGGGTGTAGCCACCGGCAACGCAAACAACGACATGCGCTCTTTTGGATCGCGGTAGGTACTCAAGAAGGCGTAAGCCATTGTGTGATCGTTCACCGCCGTACGACCGTCATTCGCTGTGAACGACGGCGGCATACTTAGAACTTTGTAGGCAAGATCCGCAGCCGGCGATGGATGCACGATGCGCTCTAGCTCGGGCGCCGTGCCCGGATCAACGGCTAGCAACGCTTGGCGTACCGCCGAACTCAAGCCATCGCAGGCAAGAACTAACGTCGGCTGGAGTTTCAGCGGCGTCGCATCGGTACTTGCCGTGGCGTTTGCAATAACGGCGTGATGCGTATCGCCGTCAACCTGAAACGCCTCGAACGTATGCCCGTCAAGTAACGTAACAGCGCCGCGCTCAATAACCGGCTCAAGCGCCTCGTGGAGCAGTGCGAGCAGTCGCGATCGCGTCATCCAGTACGGTGTCTTCCGACCCGGAACAAGAATCGGCGGCTGCATCGTACTCGTTGTGCCGTCGGGCATTAACTTAGTCAGCGTAAAATGGTCGTTCGGCAGTCCATAGCGACTGATCGTCGATTGTTCAATGCCGACGCGTTCCAAGAGGCGCTGTCCACGCCCCTCTAACTGGTAGTTAAAGGCACGACCGCGATCGAAGCCCTCGCTTGCTGCACGTCGCTCAACGACCACGATGTCCCGCCAACCCATCGCATTAAGCAACAAAGCGGCACCGAGTCCGGCCGGGCCACCACCGACAATCAAAACTTGACAATTCATGCTCACACCTCAGCAATAAAACCACTAACCGCCGACGCTACCGATGCTGGCGACTCGTCGGTCAGTGTTAGCACGCGAACAGTAGGACAGGCTGTGCTAACCGGTTGGACCGCATAATCCAGCGGTTCATCGGGATGCGCCAACAAGGCGGTGGGCTGCGATACCGCCGCCAGCCGGGTCAGTACATCGTGTCTGAATACGGCGTGATAGGTCTTATGGTAGTGGTGGATGTTCTTCAACACATCGACCGCCAATTCATGCAGGTAATCGGCCGCTAGATTCCCACCTGCTCGAATATTCGCCGCCTCTTTTCGAAAGTACGGGTAGAAAATCATCTGGTCGCGAATAAAGTGCCACGCCCAATTGAACTGCCCGCCGATCGCATCGGTCTTCATGACCGGTGCGTAGTTGGCGAGAAACGCCTCTTGTTCTTCGGCGTCCATCAACGCGACGCCATGCATCGTTAGTGTTTTTAATCGCGCGCCAGCCTGCAAAGCGATCTCGATGCCAATGTGCGACCCGGTATGCGACCCATAGACATCGAACTCATCGATTCCCAACACATCCAACAGCCGCAACATGCTGTCGGCGTAGTAGCCGAGATCGGGCGAATCGACCGACGGCGCGCACGAATCGCCATTGCCCAACGTGTCCGGGGCGATCACGGGGCGGCTCGCGGCCAGCGCATCGATGATCGGCAGCAACGCACGTGAACTCGCCGGCGATGGGTGCAGCATCAACAGCGGTCGCCCGGCCGCGTTTAGGCCGGCATGACGGTAATGCACATCACCCTCATTGAGCACAGCGAACTGACGGTAAATGGTCATCGTGACAACCCTCTAGCTAGGCATCGGCGGCATGCAGAAAGTCGGCGCCTCGTTCCGCCATCATCATGACGGTGGCATTGGTGTTGCCGCTGATAAGCGATGGCATCGCCGACGCGTCAATCACGCGCAACCCATCGACGCCGTGAACCCGAAACTCATTATCGACAACCGCGGTATCGGACGAACCCATCCGGCAAGTCGCGACGCCGTGGTAACCAAGAAACGTGGTCCGCCGTAGATAATCGGCCCAGTCAGACGACGACTTGACGTTAGGCCCTGGCAGACGCTCGCCCACCCGGTAGCGGTCGAAGCGCGTATCGGCAAAAATACCGCGCACTTGTTCGCAGGCGTCGCGCAGGCGCTCGACATCGGCATCGCTGTCTAGCAATTGGTGCTCGATACGCGGCCTATCGACCGGGTTAGCGGAACGCAGCGAAACCGTGCCTTCATTAGAGGGGTAGGACAGGTTTACCGCCGCCGAGATCGCCGGCTTGTCATACGGAATGACGCCATCTTCGGAGAAACTGAAGGCATACGGCCCGAGCTGTACTTGGATATCGGGGTCTGCCAGCGCTTCCGATGACTTCAAGAACGCGATCGCGTGCGGGTACGGACTCGTCGCCGGCCCGCGTCCTTGCCAGGCCCAACGCAAAACGTGGAGCGCGATTTTCCAACTGTTAATTTCCGTGTTGTACGTCGGAACGTTAACGTCGATACCGACCATCGCCGTCGGGTGATCGGCGAGATGCGCGCCAACGTGCGGATTATCGACGACAACCGGAATTTTCAGCGGTGCTAGCGTAGCCGCAGCTCCGATGCCCGACAGTTGCAGCAGTTTCGGCGACCCAATCGCGCCAGCCGACACGATAACGCCGCGCCGCGCCATCAGTCGCTCGGGCTTGCCGCGGCGGACAATCTCCACGCCCGTCGCCCGCCCGCGTTCGATTAGAACCCGTTGGCACGGCGCTCCGGTCAAGATCGATAGATTCGGCCGCGTTCGTATCGGCCATAGGAACGATCGCGAGGCACTAAAGCGTTGGCCGCGCCACTGACTCACTTGTGAGTAAGCGACGCCGAGTTGGCTCGCTCCATTGTAGTCGTCGTTCATCGCGATGCCGCGCGCGATTGCCGCTTCGACGAACGTATGCGCTAACGGGTGCACCGACCGCAACGGGCCGACCCGTTGTGGACCCGAGCGACCGCGGTCGGTGTCGGAGCCGAGCGTCGTCGATTCGATGCGCTTGAAGTACGGCAACACATCGGCGTACGACCATCCAGCACAACCGTGCTGTTGCCAGCGGTCGAAGTCGGCGGGCTGGCCGCGTACGAACAACATGCCGTTGATCGAACTACTGCCGCCTAACGTTCGCCCCGCCGGCCAAAGATCGCGCTTCGCCCCTCGGCTGGCGTCAGGCTCAGCGAGATAACACCAATCGAGGTTCGGGTTGCCGATCGCCTTGATGATCGCGGCCGGAATATGAATGAAAGGCGACCAATCCCAACCGCCCGCCTCAACGAGCGCCACCCGCGTTGCTGGATCGGTTGACAATCGGTTAGCCAGGACACTACCGGCTGAGCCTGCGCCGACGACGATGTAGTCGACATTCATACTCGCGCGCAGCGCTTCATCAGTTCGCGTTGGCCGTGCGCATGCTAACGAGCTTCTCCTCGTCGAGCCGATAAGCGAGTAGCACTGGAATCGCCGCAAAACACAGCACGGCTGGGACCAACGAGAAAATCGTATGCACCGCTCGTACGGCGCTGTCCGGTTGGGCACTGGGCTCGGCACCGGCAACCAGTCCGGCCGCCTCCAGCGCGATACCAACGATAAACGGCCCCAACGCGCTGGAGACTTTCTCGACCGTGGTAAAGACGCCGCTCATAACACCACTGCGGTTCTCACCAGACGCCAGCTGATCATACTCCATCGTATCTGGTAGCAACGACAACGCACACAGCAGCGTGCCGTTCGACAAGATGCCGATCAGCGCTGCGCGGAGGTAGAAAAACACATCGGGCTCACCGGGCTGCCACAAAAACCAACTCGCCATCCCTAAGCCGTAGCCGGCGATGGAGACGATGTAGGTATCGCGCTTACCGTACCGTGCAATGACAAAGCGCCAAAACACGAGCGATACCAAGCCGGACAAACTAAACGTTGCCAAGTAATAGGAAATCTCGCCAGTCGCACGATTGAGGACCAAACTAAAAAAATACGGCGTACAAGCAAGTACCACGGCAAGAACAGCGAGCTGCAAGAGCTTGACGATCGTCAGCAAGCGAAACGGTGCGTTGCGAAACACACGAACAACGTTGGTGAGACCACTGGCGACGGAAGCGCCGAATCCCTGTTCGTTTTGCTTGCGCGTGATCGACTCGGTAACGCCCCTCGTACCCCAGAATGCCAATAAGCCACAGGCCGTTGCTAATGCGCCGATAGCCATACCGAGCGCGCGGTACCCGTCGACGCCGCCGCCGGCCCACTCAACAATTTTGGGCCCGCCAACCGACCCGATCAGCACGCCAAAAATGAGAAATGCAACGCGGAACGTCATCAGCTGAGCCCGCAAATCGTAGCTGGGCGCAACGGTGGGCGGCATCGCCAAATACGGCACCGAGTAAATCGTGTAGGCCGTCGAGTAGACCAACAGAGCTAGCACGACGATCACGACCTGCGCGCTTCCGTCGATCGCCGGCATGGCGAAAAACGCCGCGAAACTGGCACCTAGCAATAGGGCGCCAAGCAATACCCACGGGCGACGCGGTCCCCAGCGATGCACGGTGCGGTCGCTAATCGTGCCCATCACCGGATCGGTCACGGCGTCGTAGAGTTTCGTCACGAGCAGCAAGGTTCCGGCCAAGGCGGGCGAAATCCCCAATGCCGTCGTCATAAAGAACAGCGCAAACAACGCCATCGCATTGAAGACAGCACCGCTGGCAATAGAGCCAGCGGACCACAGCACTTGCGTACCGAGATTAGCCGGTGCTGCCACGACTAGTGATTCAAAGGTACCGAGAAACCGGGCTCAGTCGTGCGCTGGAGCACGTAAAAGCCGCCAAGGCCTCCGTAATTGATTCGCAGGTCATCGTCGACGTAGACGATATCCGAATGCAACTTGGGCGGGCGAAACTCTTTGCTCAACGGCGCATCGCCCTCAATACCGAACGCCGCGCGCATGGCATCGTCTGACAGGCCGTTAGCGCTCTTCAGACTGACCTTTTGGAATGCTACCGAATAGCGCTGTGGGTTCTCATCGTCCCCGGAGTAGACGCCCTCCATAACGATGATGGCATCCGTGTCGCCAGCCGCGTTACTGACGAACACGACATTGTTGTAGGCCTTCGAGCTTTGCTCGATCTCTTGATGGAGTTTATGAACGCGCACCGGCGCGGACGGCAACTTGCCGAAGCTCTGGAACGTGAGGTTGGTGTCGTGCTGCAGCGGCTGACCCTCGGAGTGCTTAACGCCGAAACTTGCAAACCGGGTTACCCACACGCCCTCGGCGACTTCTTGGTTGTCGATCGGTCGAGGCGTTGGTGTGTGCGGACAGAGTTGGTCGCACAATGCACGCAATTCGTCACGCTCTGCCTCGGTCGGCAGGACCTGCTCGTCGAGCCCCGCGACGAATTTCAGTATCTGGTTTTTCAGTTCTTCTTTCGTTGACACGATTTACGCCCTCGGTGATCCGGCATCATGCAGCCGGCATATGCCCATCGTTGTTATTAACGTACCACTCGGCTAGCTCCTCACGCGTCGGCCACCAAACGTGCGGCAGTGACTTCGCGTGCTCGAGAAACTCGCGTAGCGCCCGAATCCGATAGCCGCGGCCCGATACGTGCGGGTGAAGCCCGACGTTCATGATCCGGCCGCTGCTTGCGCCTTCGCCGTGCAAGACATCGAGCTCTTCGATCAGCAGGTCGCGGTACTCGTCGGTCGTATGGCCGCGCCGGGTGATAATCGTAAAATCGTTGATCTCGTTCGAATACGGAACACAAACAATCTCGCCGGCATCGGTTGCAATCATGTACGGCTGATCGTCGTTCATAATGTCGCAATAGAACAAGAAGCCATTCTCGGCAAGAATCTCGGGCGTTGATAGCGTTCCGCGCAGCGACGAAGACAGCCAGCCACGCGGTGCTTTGCCGACGTAGTGTTTGTAGGCATCGATCGTGCGACCGATTACTTCGCGCTCTTTCGCCGGATCGTGGGCGAAATCGGTTAGCAGCTCGCCTTGCTCGTAGTTGTGCGCAAGCAGCTCCCAACCACGATCTAGACAAGCTTTGACCATCGGCTCACGGCGCTCGAATGTAACGGCGTTCGTCGTACAACTGGCTTGCACGCCCATTTCGTCGAACAACTCGTACAGGCGCCAGATACCGACGCGCTGACCGTACTCACGCCAGGTGTAGTTTGGATAATCGGGCGTGTTACCCGGAAGAATGTCGGGCAAGATCGCGGGACCACCGGCGTAGTACGGCTTCGTCGTGTCTTTGGTCAGATCCCAGGTTTCCAAGTTAAATGTCAGGATCAGTGCGACTTGCGCACCGTTAGGAAACTTGAGTGGGCCCCGATCGGTAATCGGGACGTAGTCGTAACGCATCCGCTTAGTACTCCTCTAGCAGCCGCCCGTAGCCGGCGACCTGGTCGGTGATGTTGTTGGCACGCAGCGCATGCCAGTAGGTAGCCGCGTTAATGGCAATGACGGGTTTGCCGAGCCAGCGCTCAGCGCTAGCCGCCAGCTTCATCATCGATAAATTCGTGCCGACCTGGATCAACGCATCGACGTCGTCGCCGTTTAGATCACGCAACACTTCGATCAGTTTTGATTCTGGAACCTCGGCAATAGCGGTCCAACTGGGGCACTGCAAACAGACATCGCGCACCGTTTCGAAGCCGTAGTCGGACAGAAAGTTACGCACCGAATCGTTGGCAACGGGGTAGTACGGTGACAAGAACGCCACTTTGCGAATGCCGCCGAACGCTGCCAGCGCAGCGACCAGCGATTCGGAGCCGATCGACAGCTTCAACTCGGCGACAGCCTCAATGTTCTCACGCCATTGGCGACCGCCTTCGGCGCCGCCGTAGAACGTTACCGCCGACATACCCATTACGAGATAGTCGGGGCTGCAAGTCAGCACACCGCGTACGGCATCGACGGTGTTATCAGAGATTTCCAGCGTACCGGCATGGAAACTCTCATTGGATATCGCCTGCGCGTTCTGTACGACGATACGGCTATAGTGGTTTGTGACGCCGGGAACCCGAAGGTCGTCAAAATCCGGCTGCACGATCGTATTCGTAGACGGTCCCAGAACGCCAAACTTGGCGCGCCACCCCAAAGCATCAACCACGTCTCGACTCCTACTGAATGGCTGCTGCGTCAGCGAGACTCTTCACCATCGACTGGCGTAGCAAAAAGGCTCGGCGGCTCGCCGCATCGTCGCGAGTCGCCTTCATTTTAGCGAATTTTCGGGCGTGGCCCTCAGCCGCGCCGTGCTCGAGAAGCTGCTTGTTCTCCATCGTTTGCGCTTGGATAAAGTCGTGCGTGACAGTGCGACGCTGACGATCGAATTGCGCGAACGCATCGGGACTGTGCCCGCTGCCGAGACAGTGAATAATCTTGTCTTTAAGGTTCCAGGCATCGTGGATACCACTGTTCATACCGAACCCACCGAGCGGATTGTTGAGATGAGCAGCATCCCCCACAAGGAACACGCGGCCATGATCGAACTTTCGCGCAACACGCTGGTGTACGCGGTAAATAGTCCGGTGCTTAGTTTCAATACCGGTCTCGCCGATCAAACGCTTGAAGACTTTGTCGCGGAATTCGTCTGACAGCAATTCTTCGTCGGTGTAGCGCTCGTCGGCGGGCAGCAAGATCCGCCATACGCTCGGCACACGCAATAAGACCAACCACTCTTCCGGGTCGGCGACATAGTTCACGTAAACCAAATTGTCGATGTAGTCGGCAAGTTCGGTCTCGGTCGACAAACAGAGAAACTTCTCTGGGTAGGTAAAACCGTCGAACTCAGCGCCAAGCCACTTACGGATGATGGAATTGCCACCGTCAGCGGCAATCACGTATTGCGCATGAACCTGCTCGATAGCGACTGGCGTCTCGAAGGCGATCGTGACGCCGTTGTCGTCCTGCTTAAAACTGTTAGCGCGGTGGTTGAACAGAACCTCCGCTTTGTCGTGCTGAGCAATACGATCCGCCAACAGTCCTGCCATGACATGTTGTTCGCACTGAATTCGGTACGGAAAGCGCATTTCCTGGTCGAGCTCACCGAGATCAAACTCGATGTACTCGCCACTCTGACGCTCTCGGAAATGGTACTTCGGCGCCTTCAGCCCATGTTCGATGATATCGTCGGCAACGCCGAGCTCGTCGAGCATGTCCAATGAGGGCGGATGAAACGTCGAGGCACGCAAGTCCTGTGCGCAAGTCGGACCGGCTTCGCACAACAACACTTCGATACCGGCATTAGCCAGCGCAAGAGCGGCAACGGTCCCAACGGGTCCCGCGCCGACAACGACTACCTGAGTTGATCGCATCCACTGCATCCACAACGTAAGCTCACAGTCAGTGTAGCGGCGGTATCGACACCAGTTGATCCAATTTCGCGATGGTCGATTTCCCTAAATTGTATGGACCCAAGCGTTAGCCAGCAGGCACAGTGCAGTGAACAACAACCGGCGCGTTAACGGAGACAAAATGGTGAACAAAGTATTGTCAGTGGCGCAAGTCGCCGAGCAGTACGGTCTGAATCTGCCGGATGTTGTTAAGCCTCACATCAACGGTGCGGCCGCCGACGTCGCTGGCGATCCGTTCAGACTTACTCATATCAGCCCAGCGACTGAGGAGCCTCTGTACGATGTCATTGAGTGCTCTCAAGATACGGTTGATGCCGCCGTAGTGGCGGCAAGACGTGTCGCCGACGAGAGCCCATGGCCACACCTTTCTCATAACGAGCGCAAAAAGACACTGCGCCGTATGATCGACGCCATCGCAACACATGCTGACGAGCTTGCGGCGATTCAAGCGCTCGAAGTGGGCCTACCGTTAACGGGTATTCACGCCATGCATATGCCGCGTGCCATGGAGAACTTCGATTTCTTTATCGAAGTGGCCGGCACAATGGGCGGAGAGGCCTACACGCAGACCGGCCGCTATACGTCGATTGTCACGCGCGAACCGGCAGGCGTTGTTGCGTTGATTTCGCCGTGGAATGCACCGCTGGTTTTGTCTTCGATGAAACTCGCCGCGGCACTGGCGCTCGGTAACGCCACGGTCATCAAAGCGTCGGAACGCTCACCCTATTCGCTAAAACGGTTTGTCGAGATTTTGCACGAAGCCGACCTGCCACCTGGCCTCATCAATCTTGTTAAT
Organism: Pseudomonadota bacterium; assembly: GCA_038749025.1. Classification (GTDB taxonomy): domain Bacteria; phylum Pseudomonadota; class Gammaproteobacteria; order Steroidobacterales; family Woeseiaceae; genus JBCAXA01. The sequence continues at coordinate 60,327 of JBCDIL010000003.1, forward strand.
GGCCGTGGCCACGTGACCGGGAAAGCACTGGTTGAACACCCGGGCATCGATGTCGTCGGTTTTGTGGGCGGCACCGAGACCGGCAAAGCAATCATGGCCTCCGCTGCGGCCGGCATTAAGAAGGTCGGCCTCGAACTCGGCGGCAAATCGGCCAACATCGTTCTCAACGATGCAGACTTAGAGCGCGCGATCGATGGCTCGCTGCTAGCGATACTCGCCGGCAACGGCGAACAATGCCTCGCCGGGTCACGCATCCTGGTCGAACGCGGCATCGCGGATACGTTTATTCCCCGGTTTGTCGAACGACTCAAAAACATTCGTATCGGCGATCCGTTCGACAGCGCCACCGAACTGGGGCCGATGGCGTTCCCAGAACACCGCAATAAGGTTTTAAGCTATGTCGATATCGCGACCAGCGAAGGTGCTGAGTTGTTGTGCGGCGGCCGCGAAGCCGCCGGCTTCGAGCGCGGCCTATACATCGAACCAACCGCTGTCCGTGTGACGAGCAACGCCGCGCGCGTCTGCCAGGAAGAAATTTTTGGGCCGTTCGTCACGATCCAAGTCGTTGCCGATGCTGACGAAGCCATACGACTCGCCAACGAGTCGACATTCGGTTTGGTCAGCTACGTCTGGTCGAACGATTTACCTACCGTTATGGCAGTCTCGCGCCAGATCAAGGCTGGCACAGTCTGGGTCAACACACCGTTAACGCGCGATCTGCGCGCACCGTTTGGTGGCTACAAGATGTCAGGCGTTGGCCGCGATGGCTTACACGCGTCGATTGAATTGATGACCGAGGAGAAAACGACGATGCTACCGAACACACCGGTCGTGCTGCCGAAGCTCGGTAAGCCGCAAGGTTAGCGCTCGTCGTTAAGCCAACGATCCTCGAACGCGTGGACATCGCCAAAGCCGAGCATCTGGCACATGTCCTGAAAGTCGAAGTGGTCAATATCCGGGTGGCGCGTTGTTCCCGTCGCTTTGAAATGCAGAAACGACTTTTCGACAGCCGCCATGGCTGACAATGCGCTCATTGCTGGAAAGATGGCTGCCGAGTAACCAACGTCAATAAGCTCGTCGCGTGACAGTAAAGGCGTCGACCCACCATTCGCCATGTTGGCTAACAACGGCGCGTCAATGATTTGGCAGGCTTTACGCATCTCATCGACGCTCTCCAGAGCCTCGACAAAAACCACATCGGCCCCGGCCTCGGCATAGGCCTGGCCTCTTTCAATCGCCGCGTTGAGGCCGTGATTGCTACGGGCATCCGTTCGAGCAATCAAAAGCATGTCGGCATCGCTGCGCGCATCGAGCGCGACACCGATCTTCTGCACCATCTCTTCCATCGGGATGACCTGGCGCCGGCCGACGTGGCCGCACTGCTTCGGAAACACTTGGTCCTCGAATTGGAAACCCGACACGCCGACTTTTTCGTAGCCTTTGACAGTGTGGTGCAGATTCAACAGCGCACCGTAGCCGGTGTCGGCGTCGGCGATCACCGGGGCTTCGGCGAGCTCACAGACCTGGCCGACGCGGTTCAGCATATCGGTGTAGGTCGCAATACCGGCATCCGGCAAACCGAGGTACGAGGCCGTTAGCCAATAGCCCGATGCGTAGACGGCATCGAAGCCAACCCGGTTGGCGATTTTGACCGACATCATGTCGAACACGCCCGGTGCCGCGATAAAGTCGCGGCGCTTAAGCGCTTGGCGAAGTGCGGGGTCTGCCATGCTTTACTCCGATAAGTCGCTGATTAGGCGTTCGATCAAGTCGGTCTTGGTTTGCAAGCGCTGTGCTTGCTCATCCGCGTCTGGCGCGAATGAATCGATCTCGTCGTCGCTAAGAACGCCGTGCTTGACCAACAATTGTTCTTGGGTCCGCAATCGATCGCGTAACACCGCAACCTCCATGGCGAGACGCAGCAGCGCGGCAACGGTTTGGTCTTGGGTTAGCTCGGTGAGCTGTCGCGGGCGCGCTAGCCGCTCCGGCAGTCCATCGGAACGGTCGCTCATGCGCCGCCACCCGGCGCTCGCGCGCCGAAGATATGGAAGACGCCGCTGCCCAGCGGGTCGTAATCGGCGAAGACGTTATCGGCGTCGAAGCCAGCCGCGATCAGTTCGTCGGCCATGCGCATGTCAGCGAAACCCGTCCAGAACGGCTCGCCGTTATTAACCACTTGCCAATTGTTGGTGACTTGTTTGGGTACGGGAATTTGGCCCGGCTGATAGGGCGTATCGCCGTTCAGGAACACACCGCCCGGCGCAAGCAACCGATGCGCCTCGCGCATGATGCCCGGCACAATGTCATGCCAGGTCTCGTGGAACAGTATGTTCGACACGATCAAGTCGAACGACCCGGCCTCGAAGCCAGTATCACGCGCATCGGCTTGCCGGAAATGGATCGCATGGCCGTTATCTTCGGCCCAGGTGTGTGCGAAATTGAGCAGCGGTGCGGACAGGTCGACACCGTGAACCTCGGCGTCCGGAAACGCTAGCTTGAACGCGACAGTCTCGGTACCGGGGCCGCAGCCCAAATCAAGAATACGCTTCGGTTGAATGTCGCCGAATCGTCGTTTGACGGCCTCTAGCAGATAGAACCCCATGCCCGGTGCACCGGTTGCGGCACCGGTTGATAGCCCTTTGGCAGCACGGTAGAGCTCAACGGTTCCAAAGTACCGAAGTCCGGTCAACAGTGAGTCACCGACCGAATCGAAATACCCGCCGGGTTGGCGATGGATCTCCACGTCGCGAATCGGCGTCGGCAGCTCAAGATCCGGGTTTAGCGTTAGGCTACCGATGGGCTCGTCTATAGCCGCACGACGCGACTGAAACTCAGGCAAAACGCGGCAACAGGTGTCGTTGACGGTCTCCCACATCAAATCTTGTGAGGTAAACACAGTCGCACCCCACAACTGATAGAGCAAACGGTTGCTTAGCGCGTCGCGGCCCTCATCCCGATCCGCCGGTGCGTGGCCATGCTCGGCCGCATAGGCCGGCGCCGCAACGTTGTCGTAATCCGCGGCAAGCTTCCCTTCGAGCGGACCGTTCAGATAAGCCTTGAGCGCGCCGACGAACTGCTGACGCGCATTTTCGTCGTGATTCGGCCGGTAAGCTGCAGCCAACGATCCGTGCTCCGCCATTGACGGTCTCCTCTCTTGATATAGCGAGCTAGAAGGATATACGGAACGCGCTGAAGCCGTGAGCCCGCTTGGCTATAACTGTCATCGAAATCTTCGATGCAAAGGTATGCATAGGACCCCGCACGCAATCTATACATAGAGTCATCGCGGGCGGCGATAATCGGTAGCCTCCGAACGCCGAGACTGACTACTGTGGAAATTGTCGCCGCCCGTTTCGTTGCCGGCAGTGCTGCTTACTACTTCGATGACCAAACTGCGATTCGGCACGGCGCCCGCGAGGATGGCTTCCTCTACCGCGGCGAGCCGGAAACAACCGGGTTTACCGATATCCGGCAACCCGGCGAAACGGTCTCGGTGCTGTTGCAACTCGCTGATGGTAGCTGGGCAGTCGGTGACTGCTGCGCGGTTCAATACGCGGGTGCTGGCGGCCGCGACCCACTGTTCAACGCCGCCCAGCAGGTTGCTGTTCTAGAGACCACTGTCGCGCCGCTGTTGCTCGGTCGCGATACCGATACCCTTAGCGGGATACTGGACGAGGTCGATGCTGCGCGCGTTGCTGGTCAACCGCTGCATACGGCTGTGCGCTACGGCGTCAGCCAAGCGCTGCTCCACGCGGCCGCAAGCAGTGCACGCGCGACGGTGACAGAAATCGTTTGCCAGCTCTACGAGCTACCGCTACCGACAACCCCGGTTCCGGTCTTCGCACAAAGCGGCGATGACCGCTACCGCGGCGCGGATAAAATGCTGCTGCGCCGAGTCGACGCGCTACCCCACGGCTTGATTAACAACGTTGAGGACAAACTCGGGCGCCGCGGCGAGAAGCTGCACGAGTACGTGGCTTGGCTACGCCAACGCATCGACAGCCTCGGTAGCGACTACCGACCGACCCTGCACATCGATGTCTATGGCACGGTTGGGCTCACGTTCGATAACGACACTACCGCTATCGCACGGTACTTCGACGCATTGGCCGACGCAGCGGGGCCGTATCCGCTTTACATCGAGGGCCCGGTCGATGCCGGCAGCCGATCGGCGCAGATCGAGCTACTGGGCGAGCTGCGCCAGCACATCGATGCTGGCGGCGGCCGCGTACGACTCGTTGCCGACGAATGGTGTAACTCGCTGGCCGACATCAAGGCGTTCGCCGACGCCAACTGTTGCCATATGGCACAGATCAAGACACCGGACCTCGGCAACTTGCTCGACAGTGTGGATGCCGTTATGTACTGCCGTGACCGCGGTATCGAGGCCTATCAAGGCGGCACATGCAACGAGACCGACGTGTCGGCACGCTGCTGCACCCAAGTCGCGTTAGCCTCGCGCCCGGATCGATTGCTAGCGAAGCCTGGTATGGGCGTCGATGAAGGTGTGCAAATCGTCCGCAACGAAATGGCACGAACGCTCGCGAAAATCGCGAGCCCCACCCATTAAATTGAGTGCTAGGTAATGACCTCAACGAATACCCCGTTAGCCGGCACGCTCGTCGTCTCTATCGAACAAGCTGTCGCGGCCCCGCTGTGCACAGCGCGCCTCGCCGAAGCCGGCGCCCGCGTCATCAAGATTGAACGACCGGGCGGCGATTTCGCGCGCAATTACGACAGTGCGGCCAAAGGAGAAGCCTCGTATTTTGTCTGGCTAAATCAAGGTAAGGAGTCGATCGAACTCGACCTCAAGAAGGCTGACGACAGCGCACTCCTGCATCGGATCATGGCGCGCGCCGATGTGTTCGTGCAGAACCTTGCGCCTGGGGCCGCCGCGCGATTGGGTTTTGGATCGGCGGACCTGCGCGCCGCCCATCCGCGCTTAGTGACTTGCGACATTAGCGGCTACGGCGAGCACGGTGAGTACCAGGCGATGAAGGCTTACGATTTTTTGGTGCAGTGTGAGACGGGGCTCGTTAGCGTCAATGGCGCGCCCGGTGCGATGGGCCGGGTTGGCGTCTCGGTTTGTGACATTGGCACCGGCATGAACGCGGTCATCGGTATCCAAAATGCACTGTTGCAGCGAGAGCGCACCGGGCGTGGCTCCGGCGTAGCGGTCTCGTTGTTCGATACCTTGGCCGACTGGATGAACGTTCCAGCCATCCATGAGCGCTACGGGCGCGGCGCACCGGCACCGGCCGGCATGCAGCATCCGTCGGTAGCGCCGTACGGGGCGTTTACGTCGCAAGACAACATCACGATCGTGATTTCGATTCAGAACGAGCGTGAATGGAAGACGCTTTGTAGCGCGATCCTAAACCAACCGGATTTGGCGTCCGATCCGCGCTTCGACTCAAACAACGCGCGGGTCGAGAACCGAGCTGAACTGGACGCGCTGATACAAGCGTCTTTCGAACAGCAAGCGGCGAATGAACTGCGCGAGCAATTGCTCGGCGCTGGCATTGCGTTCGGGTCAGTCAATTCGGTAGCTGACTTATGGCAGCACCCGCAGCTGCGCCAGCGAAGCGTGCATTTACACAATGGCGAGGCGGTTGACGTTATCGCCTGGCCCGTGCAACGCAGCGATACAAGCGGCGCTACGCACGACTACGTTGCCCGAGCCGGCGAGCATAACGCGGCGCTTCGAAAAGAGTTTGACTAGAATATCGCGGCGGCGCTGACCCGCCGCTTTTGCCGCAATCTGCTAGTCTGTTAGTTCGGACTACTTGGGGTCTACCATGCAACACCGCACCGTTTCCGGCACGATTCGCTACACGTCCACGAAGCCCGAATGGCAGGGGCGTGACCGTGGTCTTGAGGAATTTACGTTTACGCACCACAGCGACGGGCGGATGATTCTGCGGGCGCGATGCGAAATCGAAGAACCAGACCCCACGGTTCTGCGTGACATCATTTACACGATTAACGGCGACGGTGTCCCCGAGTATTTGCATGTACACCTAACGGTTGGCGACCGGTTCCTCGGCTCCGGCTGGGTACGACATGATGTCGCCGCCGGCAAACTGGAATGCGAGAGCTTTGGCCCGGCGATCGGTCGGCTGTCGCAGCAATTGGAAACCGGTGCGCCCTTCGACGGTATCGGTACGCATCCAGTCGTCGGCGATGGCTACCTCACCCGCTGCATGGATCTGTCTCGCGGCCCCCATCGGCGCCAGGTACGCGTCTTTGTGCCATCGCCCGATCACCGCGGCGCGACGGCTCCGATGATGAGCGAGGTCAACATCGGTCTCGAATACGTTGGCGAAGAAACCCGTACCGTGGAAGCCGGAACGTTCGACTGCCGTCATTACCGGTACGTCGATGACGTCGGACCAGGCATGGGCGGCAAAACCCACCCAACCTATGACATGTGGGTCACAGCCGATGACGACTCGGTACTCGTCTACGGCAGCATCGACGGCGGCATGATGAACCGCTACGAATTAGTCGCGCTGCAGCGCTAATCAGCGTCACTAATCGAAGGCGTCGGCCACTGGCAGTGATGGCTGTGCTTGTGCGTTGGCGGTAGCGCAACGGCAGCTGTTTCGGCGAACTCGCGCACCCTCCAAACAAACAAGGTCCTCGGGCTGTTTGCAAGTCGGCTCAGCCACGTTCGCTGTTGCGAATCCGCCCAGCTGCGCCGCCGAGCCCAGCGCGATCAGTGCCATCAAGAGCAAGATGTGCACACGCAATCGATAACAAATCTCACTACATTTCATCACGAATCCTTATGCTTAATTAACAATACAAGCAGATCTGGTGATGTATAGTGATGGCCTTGTCGGCGAACTTCCAACGCCGATTTGTTGGCGAAACGATCACGGAGATTGATCGATGCGGAACCTGGATATCACGGCACTGCGAAGCTTGGTCGCGATTGCCGATACGCACGGTGTAACTCGCGCAGCCGCTCGGGTGAACCTGACGCAGTCGGCTGTCAGCATGCAGATCAAACGTTTGGAGCAGCAATGCGGACAAGCTTTGCTGCAAAAAGATGGTCGCGGCGTCGTCTTAACGCGCGCCGGGGAACAACTCCTTGCTTATGCGCGGCAAATGATCGCCCTCAACGACGAAGCTTGGCACCGCATGACCGAAGCGGATTGCGCCGACGAGATTCGCTTTGGCGCGCCGACGGACATCGTCTATCCGTTTGTCTCGGACATCTTGCGTCGCGTGCGCGAGCTCATGCCGTGCTTAACGGTCACGTTGTGCACAGGTCTCACGCATGAGCTTAAGCGGCGCTTCGATGACGGTGAGATTGACATCATGCTCGGCACCGAAAACAGTGTTAGCGACGGCGGTGAGACTTTGCGGGTTGCAAAGCAATACTGGTATGGGGCGATTGGCGGAACCGCTCGCCTGCAGACGCCGCTGCCGATTGCGATGTGCAATAACTGCGCGCTGTTGCCGGGCATCGACCGGGTGCTAACCGCCGAGCACCGCACCTGGGAACAGGTGTCCGATACCGAAGCCGAACAGGTCGTGCACGCGCTGGTAAGCGCCGATCAGGCGGTGACAACCAAACTCGATGACGAACCGGTGCCGGGCTGCGAGCGGATTGTCGATGGCAGCTTGCCAAAGCTTGAGGACGTACGCGTGAATCTCTACGCGAACGTGGCTGGCAGGACATCGCTCGAACAACTGGTGGCGATCTGCCGAGAACGACTCGGCGGTAACGCCGAGCCGCAGCGGCTAGCGAGTTAGTACCGGCGCGGGTACCTAGTCCATATCCATCTCGGTGATCGCACCCGCCGTCACCGTGACGTTTTTCGGCGCGCTAAACCTCACGTCATCTTCGACGGTCAAGCTCGGCATCGATGGATCGAGGACTCTGTCATCGAGACCGTTGCAGGTAAACGCCACCGTGTAGTCGCCGGGTTCGAGGAACGCCGCCGTGTAGCTATAGACGGTGTTATTGATATCGAGTACGACGTTGGCGGTCGTCACGGGGTCCGGGTCGTTGCCGTCGATATCATCCGGCGTCACGTTGGCTCCTTCATAAACGTAGACGACGTTACCCGCTAGCGAGTTCGGATCGGACGTACACAATGCACCCTCAACAAGCGCCGACGCGACAGTGCCTTGAATCACGCCGTAACCAGAACGATCGACAACGCGCAGCGTTGGTAGTAACTGGTAACAGGCATTGATGCTAGGTGCGACCAACGAGCGGCGTAAATCCCAATCGATGACAAGACTCGTCGTTTGATCGGCATTGACCGTAAAGCTGTCGCTGATTTGCAGACCCGTCGTGTCGGTTAATGACAGTTCGACCTGGCCGCCGGCAAGCGTGTCGACGTAGGAGTCGATCACCGCGTCACAATCCGCGTTGACGTTTAAACGCACCCATTCGTAGGCTCCGGCGGGTATCGACTCGCCGGTGATGAGATCGGCCGTGTTTTCGCCGGTCAATGTCGCGAGGTCGATAGCCAACGGGGTAGCGAAGTCGATGTCGATCGGATCGCCACTCGCTGGTTTCACCGACAGACCAGTGAACTCGACGGTCACGGCTGTCACGCCGTCGACTGGCGCGTCTGTGATTTGAACGGTCAACGAACCGTTCGCTTCTAGCGGTGCTGATGACCCACTCGACCCGCCGCCACAGGCGGCGAGCAATAGCGTTGTTGCTGCAACGACGGTCAGGGACGCAGATGATTCTTTCATGAGCCAGTCCTAACAATACCTACCGAAACATGGGCGTGATTTTAGAGATTTATCATTAAGTCAAAAGCTTTTCCGACGGAATGGCGCTGTTCAGCGACACGACCCGCAAGCACGCGATTTAGGCGTGGCCCCCTCTAAACAACGTCCAGAAACCACAAATTGGTAATGCCAATTGGTGTATTTTTGGGGAGATTTTGGTATACACGCAGTCAATGCGCGGCGACAGCGACCGCCGAACACCGCGCCCGACCGCCGCAGTACCGAGAAAATAATGACAGACGGAAGGCTTTACCACGCCGTAGCTTCAAAGATCACCGACATGATCGAGACCGGTGCATTTCCACCCGGTAGTCGACTGCCCGGTGAACGCGAGCTCGCCGAACAGTTCGGCGTCAGCCGGGTCACCATTCGTGAAGCAGAAATCGCCTTGCAGGCGCTCGGCCGCCTCCAGATCAAGACCGGAAGCGGGGTTTACGTTCAAACCGATACCCGCGGTAGCGCGTTACCAGATGCGAGCGCTTTCGAGCTCACTCAAGCACGGCTGTTATTCGAATCGGAAGCGGCGGCGTTAGCGGCGCCGGTTATCGACGACGCCACGCTCGATCATCTTGAGCGCTTAATTCGAACCATGACCGAGACGACCGGCGCGGAGTCAGACGATGCGGACCGTGAGTTTCACTTGACGGTGGCGGAAGCCTCCAAGAACAGCGTCGTTCGCTATGTCGTGGAAGCGATGTGGAAAATTCGCAACGATGTCCCCGAGATTAAAGAAGTGTACGACTCGGTCTGTGAAAAGAACCTTGCCTCACGCCGCGATGAGCATGGCGACATTCTCGAAGCGCTGCGTAATCGCGATTCGGCGGCTGCACGCGCTGCGATGCGTAATCACTTCGCCCGTATCCTTGAGGTGATGTTGGAAATCACCGAAGAACAAGCGCTGAACGAAGTGCGGAAGAAATCGGTCGAGACGCGGGAACGGTTTTTAAAGAGTATTTAACCCAATGCCTACGGCTCGGCAGAACCAGGCGTCAATTCGGGACGAGCATCGTTCGCAGGATCCCACTCGATCAAGTTAATGGCGTGGCCGTCTGGATCACGTAAGCCCATCTCGCGTTGCTTCGTGAGGCCTTCATGGACCAGGTTGATTGGCGCTGCGATAACCGCACCGCCGAAGCGCTCAGCATGACTCACGACGTAATCGAGGTCCGAGCAATAGAACACCAACACGCCCTCACCTTGCTGCAAAGCAGTTCCTCGAGGGGGTAACGAAGGCGGCTCCGGATCCGATAACTCAAACAAGCCCACCATGCCGTACGCTGGTTCGTTGGGTACTTTCAGAATCACCGCGCGACAGTTCGAGCCGTCTGCTGCGCCGAGCAAATGCCAAACGCTAGGATCATTCAGTTCACCCTCCCAGAAGACCTCGGTCAGTCCGAGTACTTCTTGGTAAAAGTCACGGGCCTTATCAAGGTTAGCCGTGATGATCGCGGTACGAACAAGTGGGCTGAGCTTCATTGATTGGACCCCGGTCAATTCACGTCCACTGTAGCGGACGAGATCATTCCTGTCTTTTTACGACAGCGTGCCACGCAATAAGCGTTATTCAGCGATGCGCTTGACGTCTTGATGAGACGGCAACTGCCAATTAATTGCGCGTAAGGGTAACGGTGTGGACCGACTCGAGTTTACCGCTCGCAACATCAGTAGGCGCGTACTCCCGCAGCACTAGTCGGCGTCGCCACCGAGCACTGCGACGACCGTGCCGATAGGTCACTTCACCTCGCCATAATGCACTGAATCCCTCGGCCAGCTGTCCGTTTAGCTCAACCGGTTCACCCGTTGCTCGCCAAGCCGCCTCATCGTAATGGCCATGCAACGGCTGCTCTTCAAGCGTCGCCACAACCCGGCCCAGGCTGTTACGGCGGCCGGTATACGCTTGGCCATTGAGCGCAACAGACCACCGGTTGCGACTGACTGGTGTGACAGTCACGAACCGATCCGGTGACAGCGCGACAAAGTCTGACGCTACAATCGGTGATAGATGACAATCGTCGATCGCATTGGCTTGATAGCGTGCCAGCGCTAAGCGGACCATCGGTAAAGCTGTCGGTTGTGTTTCAAAAACGATATCGGCGAACGGTCGTTGATGCGTATCGCTGAACGCGACATCGTGCAGTACGAGTACCCTGTTGTTTGCGTCAGCCAGTGCTGGACCAATGGTCTCAACCGCACTGGCAATGTGGGCTGGCGCGAGCGGCGCAGGCAGTGGCGCCCCCTTGCGGATAGGGTCACTGCCCCAGAGTGATGTCGGTACACCCGTATCGCTATCGGTAAATACCACCGCAAGCTGCTCGCCATCGCCCGATGAAAACCAGCCACGCTGCATGTAGACGCGCAATCCGAAACCGCGCTGCGAGGATGCACGAGCGCCGTCCGCGGAGCGCGTCTCCGTACGCTCGAACGTGGGTACAACATAGGCGATCTCTGGTGCCGCCGGTGCCGCAGTGCTAGGAATCGTCACGGTAATTGGCTGCCCGACGTACTGCATGTTGCGTGGGTCAGCCGTCAACGTCGCCGGGTAGTAATCGATAAAGCGGCTCGTCGCGACAGGGCGATAGGTCACGCGTCGGTGCCGCGTATCACCGAAATCGTGGGCCAGTGCTGCCCGCTTGTCGGCGTGATGCGCGAAGGGCGTCTCGTCGTCGGGGTCGATGCGTGTGCCGCCGGCAGCAACGGCATTGCTGGTGCGACGCCAACCGGTGGTACCCGGGTCGTCGCGCCACTCGTTCCACTCGGCAGACACATCGATTCGACCGGTGCTCGGACCATCGAACAAAAACTCATCGTCGATCAGCACGACACCACTCGCGTTGGCGTCGCGCTTGGCGATAACCGGGGCCACGAATATGGGCGGCGTCACTGGGCGTTGGGTCGCGTGAATGATATCGAGCTCGCGATGCGGTGCGATGGTTTTGGCATTGCCCATCGATACCGCAGCGTTCAAAGCGGCCGACTCGTGGCCGCCGGTCCAGACCGAGTTCGCCAATGCACTCGTTGCCAGCGCATCGCCATCCGGCGCCGCCGCTAAGGTAAGTGTTGTTACCCGTCCACGCGGTACACGAACAACGACCGTCCTGCCCGTGACCTTCGCAGAGACTTCATTGAATCCAGCTTCGATGACTAACGAGAACGCGGTCGCCAACGTTGGCGACCCCGTATCGGCAAGTTGGTCATCAAAGCGCGGCAGCGGCACGCTAGTCCCGTCTGGCAAAATAAGCACGGCCGTGCGGCCAAGCGGGTCGGGCAAGTACGGTACAACCAGCGTTTTCGCATCGATGTAGTCGCGCGTGTCGCCATTCGCATCAACGTCTAACGAACCTCGGTGGGCCTGAATAAGCGACCAGCTGTCGTCAGGCGACAAGCCATCGAACAGGCCATGTCGCTCAGCCGTTCGCAACGACACCTCAGCCGGTAGCACGTGCAGTCGGCGCTTCGGCGTCGCGAAGCGACGGTCGTCGGCATCGCGAAGGACGATCGCATCGCCCGCCTCACCCGGGCCTCGCGGTTCGGCCGGAAACACGACCGGGGGCTGTGCGCTTTCCGCTCGCAAGCAAGGGATCGCCGGGCTCGCGCGCAGGTTCTCCGGCAACTGTGTGCTCATGTCTGTTGCGGTTTCCAACGACAGGCTATTGCCAGCAAGGTCCACGGTTCGTGCCCGAAACTGATAACGCACCCCGAAGCGCTGCGGCTGTAAACCGCCTGCCGGAACGTTGGTCGTGATCTGGATTCGAGAGTTTTGCGCTGGCGGTTCGTTAACGTCATCGACGCCGCTATCGGGGTGGCCGACCACAAGGCTCCAGCCATCCCAAGCAAAAAGCTCCGGTGGCAAACGAAAACTCGACGATGCGGCGTTTCGGTCGACGTACATGGTGGGCTCAACAACACCTTCATCAGCCAGGCCGTCGCCACCGGCTGGCCACGACCAGTCCGCCGCCATATAACGGGTCAGGCGCTGACATAGCGATCGCCAATCACCGCCATCGGCATCGCGAACATCGATGCGTAGGCCGCGGACCAGATCGTCGGCGTAAACGTCTCCGGAGATCGTCGACGGAGGCGCGCTGTCGCCGAGCGTCCCAGTTGCGCTCAACATCGACTGACGCACGGCAGCGGCTTGCTGCAAGCGCTGCGGCAACGCGTCATCAACAATCCGCATGCCGCTCGACATCAGCGTTGGCAATTCAACGCCTGCCGGGTCGTTATGCTCGGCCTGTTGGCTCAGCGAGAAAAACGCGTGCTCCAAGTTTTCTTGCACGACGTTGCGCGGATCGCGGGGCAACGCTTGCAAGCCCGCGTGTAGCGCGCCACTTCGCCATGCCGCACAAAAGCTGCGTGTATCGGCGTCGGTTTCTGCACCCACTTCGATACGTGTCCACAACGAACGCTCTGCCAAATCAGGCAGCGGCTCGCCATCGGCAATAACGGCTAGCCGGCTCGCTTCGTCGAGTTGCAGCTCGGCGGCTGGGATAACCAAATCGACCACCAACCCCAGCTTGCGTAGCAGCCGGCCATGGCCACCCAGGCCAGCGATAACCGAATGAAACTCCGTATCGGCCGAGGCGCTCTGGCGCGGCGGCACCGACCGTTGCTCCGCCGGCTTGAAGAATGCCGCGAATCTTCCCAATGCCGTGTTACCGGCGCGCAGCAACCCGGGCTGACCGAGACCCGCGAACGCCTGCAACGCCGAGCCACCGGTATCGCGCGGCACCTGACTCGGTAGCGACTCGGCATAAACACGACGCACCGCATCGACCACGGGCACAGCTTCATAAGACAAGGCACCGGCCATCAGTGGTGCAGTGACTTGCTCCTGGGTCGCCGAGAACGAATTGACTGCCGTGTCCGCCGGCAAAATCGCCCGCCACGCCGCGCTGTCCGCGGTATCGGCCGTGGTGGGGAGTAATGGCGCTGTCGTCGTCAGCTCATCTGTCGCGGTAGCCGTAACGATTCGCCAGCGGCGGTTAGCAAGCTGGCTTGGCCAATCGACGAGCGCCGGGTAGTCGCCGAGGCTAACTCGGCTGTCATCGGGCTCGAGTTGTGGCGCGATGAAGACCGACACCTGCGCTTGCCATTCACCGTTAACACGGCGGATGGCCGCTGGCAGCGCTGTATATATAAGTATCGATTCCGCCACGCGCTACGCTGCAAAGGCCTGGCGCCAAGCCAGCCACTCCTCTTTGGTGTAGTCGGTGCGATCCTGTGGCCCATCGCGACTCAGTCGGTCTGGGTCCGCGTTACGCAGCTCGTGATTGAAGCGAACCGTTACTGTTACGCTAAAGAACGCCGCTTGCACACCAACGACGATCTCAGCGTGAAAGTAACAAGCGTCTTGCTGCCAGGTGCCGACCGCGGTAAGACCCAAGGCAACATCGATGAAGCCCGCAAGCCGAGCGCTGCCCTGCAGTCGAATGACGAAATCCGTCTGCACGAAGGGTGCGTCGCCGGGCTGTTCATAGTAGGTAAAGACGCCAGACAACGAACCGGAACACAGCGCTTTCGTAATGCCGAGATCAAACTCCGCTCGGTAAACGACACCGACACTGAATTGCACACCGGTAACGGCGCGCGGCGTAACGTTGAGCGCCAAGTGGGCCGTGCCACCCCACGGCAGGGATGTGAGCGTAATCGGGCGGTCGGCACTCGCGACTCGTAACGTGAACAACGGGTCCGGGACAATGCCGCCGCGCGGGAAGAAATAGAACCCGACACCGAGACCGATGGAGATATTGCTGACGTCAAACTGCAGCCACTTAAAGTCCGGTACGACAAACGGGCCAACGTTAACAGAGACATCGGCGTCGCCAGCATCCGGCAAGGTCGCAGGAAAGACGGCTGACGGCTCACCGAACTCAAGCGGCGGTGCTGGCGGTGGCTTCAGCGCGGCCATGATCGGGTTGATGAACGCAAGTGCACCCGTACCGCGTACGTCGCCGAGTTCAAAGTGGAACTCCGGCTTTATGCTGCTCTCTTCGTCGTCGTCTGGCTCATCGTTATCCGGTTTATCGTCTGCGCTAGCGTCTGCGTCTTTTTTGGGCGGACGTGGGCCGAGAGTAACCTCAAGCTTGGTAACGTCCATCGCCAGGCCACCGAGCTGATCGACCTTAAGAGCGAGTGCGAAGTTATTCGCCGACGCTGCGACTTTCCAATCGGTCTGCTTCGCCGTGTCGTCTTGCTGCGTCGCCGACGACTCGTCGCTCGAGGCGTCTTGTTCTTCTATTGGCGCATCACCGATTCGCCGCTGGGTCATCGCCGATACCGCGATGCTCGCTTGCTTCTCCGCGACCGAACTGACCCGAACGATTTTTAGGAACTCGAACTCGGGCATATCGAATGACCACTTCAGTGCCGTCGTAATCGTGTATGCCCGCGATTGCGGTTGGCTCGTTTCGCCGTCGTCCTTGTCTTCGTCCGGTGCATCCTCTTCGTCGACTGCTTGCGGCGGATCCGGCACAACCGACATGACGAATTGCGGTACATAGGCGGGTCGACCATCAGCGCTAGCGAAGACGTCGCCCGATAACGAGAACACGCCCAATAACTTGGCATCGTCGGTGAAATACGTTGCGGGATCGATCGGCTGGTTGCGCCGAATGGCATCCGCATCACCGACGGGGCCCTGCGTTCGAGACAACCCATCCACGACCATCGCCGGTGTAATCAAGCCGCCGACCTGATCGGCGTGGGTCCGAAACGATAACGGGATGCGTGCGTCGCCAACCGCGGTCGCGAATATCTCGCCCACGTTATCGCTGGCCGATGGATCATCGAGACGAAACCTGCCGCGATTCTCTGCCGCATCTAAGTAGGGCTCGAGCGCTGGTACACGTGCTTCGATCCATTCGACGCGGCAATCGAAGCGATTCGTGTCATCGTCACGTTCGCCAGCGCTGTACAAGCGCGTATTCAGTAACTGCAGCGTCGTGTCGCCCTGGGTCCGCGCCGGTTGCCGTTCGCTACCGTCAAAAGGTGTAACCACCGTGGCTTGACCATCAAGCTCAATAGCCGCACGGTTTTCGTCGGCGTACAAACCAACAGCCGCATCGTAACCATCAATCGTTGCGTAGACGGCGGCCGCTGAAAACTGGTGTTTCGCGCCGTCCCAATCGGTCGCTTCAAACAAGAAATCGAAGGCTTGGTCGATACCGGTATCGATCCAGAATGCCGCTGCATCGGTATCGACACCGACCAATGGTGGCGTTGCCGTCGTCACCAGCCGAATTGATTGGAACGGCATCGCGCCTACCGTCGGGTAGTTGACGACAGGGTCCTTGATCACAATAAACCGGTGTTGATTCAGCGTTGCGACACCGCCGTTGGTGGCTTGTCGCTCGTTAACGGTGACGATCGCTGCGCGATGACCGAACGGAAACAGATGACCCGGTGGTCCCTCGGTCTCGACGAGGCTATCGCGACCCGCCACAACACGATGCTCCCATCGGGCAATCGCGGTATCTCCCTCCCACTGCCCGCGAACATCGAGCCACGCGCCGCTTGGCGACAACATCAACTCGCGCAGCTGCACGGTTCGACCGGACAGCGCGGCGCGCTCCGATGGAGTGAGTGAAGTCGCCAGCTCATCGAGCATGGGATTGGGCTCACGCGGTAATACGACCATGGCCGATTGATTAGTGGCCAGATCGCTCAGCTGCGTGTGCCACAGTTCCGTTCTTCCATGCCACGTCACTGGCTGGTGCGCGTGCCGCCACGCAGACGCCGGAAGCGTCGGCACGTTTAATAACAAACCTGTCGGCGTCTCGATTCGGGTGGCAGCTTCAGTAAGCCCGTCGTTTGCAGACCAGACGATTTCTAACCGTGACCAATCGAGTAGGGACTCAACACTAAGATCAAGACCGTCCATCTCCACCGGAAGCTGAAACACCAGCTGCATCTCGCTCGCCGCAACCGATTCGACAGGCAACGCACGAAGCACACTTGTTTGCCAAACCGCCTCGGCCACATGTTGCGGCGGCAACCCGATGGCTACTGTCGCTGGCGACGCCGGGTCGATGGGAACAAGCCGATCCGGCTTATGCCGGCGCGGCACAAGCTTGAGATTGGTGAACGAGATCGACAGCGCGAGCTGGTCCGCGGCGCGAATGAGATCAACGTGGGTGAGTACTTCGTCGCTACGCCGTGGCGCACAACTTGCGACACCGAGTAAGGTCGCCAGTGCCACCGGCAACCGAACGAAGGCCCGACGCGAAACGCTGTTGGTCACGCGAGCACGACGCCAGGATTCATCGTAAGCAGTCGGACTTGCGAATGGCGCAACGCTCCATGCAGGTAGTCTGCACCAGGCGCTTGCTTAGGTCTACGTGAGTATTGAACGAAGGCAGCAGATACAAAAAAGCCCGAGCGGGGTATCGCTCGGGCTTTAGTTGCTTACTCGGGAGTAAACGTCGGTTGTCAGCCGCCGCGACCGTGAATTCGGCCGTTGTGGCTGTCTGGAGCATTTGGAGCCACGTCACCGCTCTCTTGCTTCGGTCTTGGTGCATTCTCATACGCCAAACAAATATCCACACTGTTATCTTTCGACTCTGTATCTAAGATATCAACGAGCCTTTTGGTGCTCGAACGCTCAGCTAGCATTAGCTTGAGTTCCTTGTGTGGCGCACGACTTGTTATACCGCCGCAGAAATAGCGCATTCGATCTCGAACATCAACGGATATGGGTGGTGGAACATCGAGATGGAAAAACCACACGAAATGATCGCGCTTTTCGCTACGGCTGTTTCCATGCAGCTTCGCTCGAGCTGCACCGACATACAGTTTAGCAATTCGGTCTTCATCGATATAAACGTATGAGC
The DNA here is from genome assembly GCA_038749025.1 of Pseudomonadota bacterium. Classification (GTDB taxonomy): domain Bacteria; phylum Pseudomonadota; class Gammaproteobacteria; order Steroidobacterales; family Woeseiaceae; genus JBCAXA01. The sequence goes on from JBCDIL010000003.1 coordinate 77,918, forward strand.
TTGCACATTGGACTTTGCCTACTTTGCTCCATGCATGACTGCTTTCTTTCTTTTGTTCCACTTTGAAGTGCGCCGTGTCATCGAGCCCGAACTTCGTGTCTTCGTCGAACAACTCGGCAATATGTCCATGCTCAGCCGCATGTCCTCTGACCGGGATCGACTTGACGCTTTCTACATCCAGCCAACCAATTTCCGATTCATAGCAGAAATCCTCATCAGCTACAGGCGGATCTCGTTTGTCGCACGCGGACAGCAAACTTGCGCCTAAGGCGACCAATAGGACGCCTGGCACAGATGATTGGATTCTTCTCATTCTTCCTCCCTCCGATTTACCTGGGGTTCACGATAGGTACCCTAGTACTGTCGAGTGCCCATAAATCCTCTCGGACCCCATCCTTAGATCGTCCATCAGTCTCACCTAGACACTTGAGCAAGCGCCTGGAAGGAAAGTCAGACGGTCACCTCCTTCCACCTACCCCGCCGAAACAGCACGACCGCCCCGATCGTTAGCAGCAACTGCGTAACAATCATCGCAATGAAAACCCCGGTTGGCCCAAGCCCAAGCGGCTCGGCCAACCAATACGCGAACGGCAGTTGAAAAACCCAGAAGCAGAGCGCGTTAAGCCACGTAGGAGTACGTGTATCTCCAGCGCCGTTGAACGCCTGCACAACAATCATGCCGATGGCGTAGATAACGTAGCCGCCAGCCAAAATCCGTAAGCACATGACGGCATAATCTGACACAGCCGGTTCCGCCGTGAACACACTGACGATAACGGGCGCACCGAAGCCGAAAATGACGGCCAGTACTCCCATAAACCAGACGTTGTACTTCACCGTGAGCCAGACCGCTCGCTCGGCTCGCTCGGGTTTCTCAGCGCCTAAGTTCTGACCAACCAATGTCGCTGCGGCATTTGCCATGCCCCACGCCGGCAGTAAGCAGAACACAATAACGCGTATGGCGATCGTATAGCCGGCGACCGCCTCGCTGCCGTAGCTCGCCATCAGACGCATTAACACGATCCAACTCGCCATACCGATAATGAACTGAGCGACGCCGCCGGCCGATACCTCGAGCAAACGCTTCAAGGTTGGTCCATGCAGTTTCAGCGCGGCTATCGACATCGGTAGGCGCGGTGTTTGCGCGAACAAGCGGTACATTAAGTACAGCGCACCGGTGCCGCGACCGATAACCGACGCGATAGCCGCACCCTCAACGCCAAACTCGGGGAACGGACCGACGCCGAAGATCAGCAACGGATCCAACACAATGTTGAGTCCGTTCCCGAGCCATAGCGCGCGCATGGCGATAGCCGGCTCACCGGCACCGCGAAATGCTGCCGACAGCAGAAACAGGTACATCAACGTGACCGAACCGCCGAGCAGAATCCGAGTGAAGCCTGCGCCCTGCGCAATGACATCGGGTGCAGCGCCCATCAGCGCGAGGATGTCCGTCGCGTAGAACGCACCGAGCACGCCGAAGGTGATGGCCACCAGGCCGCCGACCCATAGCGCTTGGCCAGCGATGTACGCCGCATCTTCAGGACGTTTTTCCCCGATACGCCGGGCGATCATGGCGGTTACAGCCATGCCGACCCCGACGCCGATCGCTTCCAACAACACGATAATCGACTCAGTAATGCCGACAACAGCAACCGCATTGGCGCCGAGCGACGCGACCCAAAAGATATCGGTAACGACGAACAGCGACTCCATGCACATCTCGGCGATCATCGGAATGGCCAAGAACGCGATAGCGCGCTTCAACGGAACGCTAGTGACGTCTACTTCTTCGCCACGCAACGCGCGACGAAAAACGTCGAAAAAGCCGAGCTTTCCTGCGCCGGCAGACAGTTGGTTATTCGCTTCCACGTTAAATCCCACGGAGCACTCGCACGGCAACCGGTGCGGTACTCAATAAAGCTAGTTAAGAAATGCGGCTATCGAAAGGCCGCCAGAGCGCGCTACCTAGTGGCGGCGGCGATACGCGTGGGATGCGAGTGATGCTGGCATGCCCATGTAAGCGAACGCCGATACCGAAAAGGTAACTGCTGCGCTGGTGCCTACATTGTTCATGGGCCTGCCTCCTCTGGAAGAGCGGGCAGAATAACGGAAACTTAGCGCGAGCAAAAGAAAAACTTCGTGCGCTAGTCGAGCCGCGTAAAGTGATTGGCACCGATGACGAAATGGTCGTCGTCTTTGGGGTAGAACCCGAACGCGTACTCGCGCACTGCTCCATCGTTATAGCTCAAGCGAATCATGTTGCCATCAAGCTCGTAGCGTCCGGCGCTTTTTCGGTTGGAGTATGCGGGCTTCCAGGGGGTATCGCCCCCTTTGAGCGTCGCCCAACTAAAACGACCATCCGACGAGAAAGCAACGGTGTTGAAGTTGGCGACGCGGTCGCCACCGAAACCGTCGGCTGACTGAAAACGACCACTGATACGTCGGCCTTTCTTCGCCGGCCGCACGATGAACCACCGCTTCCACGTTGTCGGGTCATCGCCCAGCCAAGTGACTTGCAATGTTGAACCTTGTCGGCGCCAACGGCCCCAGCGCTTTGGCGCCTGCCGCTTCGAAGACGCGATATTGAGTGTGTAAGGGTTGTCGGTCGGTTCTTTCAGGATCGATCCGTCGTTCAGCAGCATGTATGTGGCGTTTTCCACGTAAACACCGGATAGCCCGTAGCGGGTGACGGTGCGAAGAATGAGCTGCTCGAACAAACCGTTGGCGGCGCTGTCCGTAGGCTGTGGGATTGCAGCCGGCTTCTCTGCTTCGGGCGAAGTCGTCTCGCTAGCAGGGGCCTCCGTCTTCGCGACCACCGGTGCGGCGGGAACGAAGCCAGCGGTGGTTAGCTGGTACTCGGCGGGATCTCCGTACAAAGACGTGAACCGTTTTGTTGCATCGTCTTGAATAAAGGTCAGCAAACGAACGTCTCGCAGACTCTTACCGACAAACTCGAGACTGCGCTGCCACATCCCACGGATAACTTCTCGGTCACCCACTTGTTGTGACAACGGCTTCGGCCCGAGGACTGTCGTATCGCTCGCCTCACAGCGATCATACAAATGCTTGATCGATGCCGAACTGATATCCGAGCGTTGAATAATTTGCCAGTTCGTCACCTCAACGAATGTCGCGACGCTGCAATCTTCGTACGGTGGGTAACCGGCCGCTTTGGCGATTTTCTCGTAGTCGCGAAACGGTGTCTTGCCAGAAATAGCGAAGCGAACGGAGAACCGCTGCTGGCGCGGCGTCGCGGCTACTAACTCTTTCTTCGTGGCTTCCGACACAGATTTACGCGTAGCCGAATCAACTTCGTACGCCTGCGCTACCGACAATTTCAGAAGCGAAACGAGAACGGTAACAGTGACCGTTGTTCGTGCGACGTTGCGTAGCGACATCCTTTCCACCCTTACGCGATGACAAACTTCTTACAGCGAACAGCAACACTGTAAGAAAAATCGTCGCGCAAAAACACTGTCATGAAACCTTAATAGTTGTGGAGATGTTTTTTTCGCGAAGTCGCTTGACAGAAATTTTCTGAAGCGTATAGTGCCGCCGCCTATGAAAACGCAAGCCAACAACTTGTTCGCGATTACCGCCGGTAACGAACCGCAACGACATCGTTGCGCGTTTCTATCCCGATGGATAGCTGCGCCCTCGAGTTATCGAGGTGGAATGACTTAGCCCTCCCGCACATCGCTGGAGGGCTAAACGATGTTTTTAGCCTTCCAGAGCGAAAAGCCCTGGTTGGTAGTACCGATCAGGGCTTTTTTGTTGCCCCGATCATTGTTCTTTAACAATGCGGATTGTGTGATAGCCGGGGCAGCGTCAATGACGATGCCTGTTACAGGCCTGCGGGCAACTGCGCCCGCCTGTCCCGGCATACAGCGCTGCTGCAGTTTGCAAACCACTGCCATCAGCGCAACTACGGAGAGACCGTTACTTGCGACGACGCTGCGATTAGCGCAGTAACACGTTGACGCGAACACTCTCCAGCAACGCACTGGTAGCTCAGAGGGAGAGCGGTCGGTTGAAGACCGGCGCGACGATGGCTCGAAACCATCCCGGTGCACCACTGGCATGTAGTTCAATGGAAGAATACCCGCTTGTTAGGCGGAGAGATGTGGGTTCGAGCCCTACTGTGCCAGCCATTTTTTTGAAAGCGGGTTAGTTGCGTGGCCGAAATAAACCATCGGCCGTTCGAACAACGAAAGATCCGTTCTCGTATGGAGACCAGTAGCTCAGCCGGTAGAGCGCACGTCTGATACGCGTGAGGTCGGGTGTTCAACTCACCCCTGGTCGACCACTTTCTCGGTGTAGCTCAGTGGGCAGAGCACCCGGCTTGGACCCGGGAGGTCGCACGTTCGACTCGTGCCGCCGTGACCAAACAAAGGACTGATAGCTCAATGGCAGAGCACCCGGCTCTTACCCGGGAGGTTGCGAGGTCGATACTCGCTCGGTTCACCAACACCACTCGGTTATGCATCACCGAGAAACCCCTCTTTGGCGGTTATGCCGCCATTCCTCGTTCGTGCATTACTTCAGCGGTTCGGGTTCTTGAGTCCCGACTGGCGCGCCGACGCTAACCATCGCAACGCGTGTACCGAAGTATGCCCGACCACCAGGCGAAATTAGCTCAGTGGGTTAGAGCATGTGACTAAACCTCACAGTGCGTCGGTTCGAATCCGATGTTTCGCGCTAGGAAATTAGCTCAGTTGGAAGAGCATACGACTGCTAATCGTATAGTCGCAGGTTCGATTCCTGCATTTCCCCGACCTTTACTCGGTCTCAAACGGTAGAGCTAAGGCTCGCGGTTCGAATCCGCCCTTGGGTAGAGAGTACCCACCACCCGCAGTCGCTTCCGGCATCGCCGACGCTTGAGCTTCGGCTCAGCACGGATCGATGCGGCAACTGTCCAGCCGGCTCGTTGCGGTATCGATAAGTCCGATGCTCTGCTCGGCAACCACCCAGCCCGATCGCGAAGGATGGCGTGCCGGCTCGGTGGTCGCTGCGCTCGGCATCCGCTTGCCGAACCCAACCAGTCCGCTCGTCGGTTGTGGGAGCGACTGCATCAATTTCTTACCGCTTTGGCCTAGCGCCAGAGCTTTCTCTAACGACAACAAAGGAGGTGATCCTATGAGCCACGGCATGGCCCGCGTGGCAGCTGTCGAGCGTGAGCTTAGCGCCCGAAAAAAGCGAACATCTTCTTTGTTCGCATCGAGCACGAAGCCGCGCCCGACCGGGCCGACTAAAACCATTCAACTTTCACAAGGAGTACGAACCATGGCTATGACCAAGTTCATCGTGCGTCAGCACGAACGTGCACTCCTGTTCCGTGATGGTGACTTCGTTAAGTTCCTCGAGCCTGGCGTTCACCGTCGTGTAACGGTACTGCACAACTACGCGGTAGAGCGCTTTGACCTCACGGTACCGATTTTCGGCCACCGTCTGCAGGACTTCCTGATTGAGAAGTACCCAGATGAGGTAGCGCGCTACTTCGATGTGGTCGCAACCAACGCCAACGAAATTGCGTTCGTTTACCACGACGAACGCATGACGCTGGTGATGGCGCCGGCCACGCGCAAGCTCTTCACGAAGGGCGTTAAGAAGATTCGTATCGAGCGCTTCGAGATTGTCGAAACGCTGGATGTGGATCCGCGCCTGGCTAAGCGTCTCGTTGCTGGCAATGACGCGACGCTGAAGGCGATCGCCGACAAGGCGATTTACGCGCGTACCGTTCCGGCCGGCCACGTCGGTCTACTGACCGTCGACGGCGAGCTGGTGCGTACGCTCAAGCCTGGCTTCCACGCGTTCTTCAAGGTGGAACGTGACGTTGCCGTTGAGCTCTACGACACGCGTCTGCGCACCCTTGAGGTGTCGGGTCAGGAAATCCTGACGAAGGACAAGGTGTCGCTGCGTATCAACGTAACGGCTACGTACCAGCTGAAGGATGTCGAGAAGGCCGTGCGCGCAACGAAGGACCCGCTCGACCACCTGTACAAGGAAGTGCAGTTTGGTCTGCGCGGTGCCGTCGGCACGCGCACGCTCGACGCTCTGCTCGAAGACAAGGCAGTCATTGACCGCACGGTTGCCGAGCATCTCAAGGCACCGTTCGACGAAATCGGCATTGCCGTGAAGTCGGTCGGTGTTAAGGACATCATCCTGCCCGGTGAAATGAAGGACCTGCTGGGCAAGGTGGTGGAGGCCGAGAAGGCTGCACAGGCCAACGTGATCCGCCGTCGTGAAGAAACGAACGCAACGCGTTCGCTGCTGAACACGGCTAAGGTCATGGAGACCAACGCCGTCGCTCTGCGTCTCAAGGAGCTGGAGACGCTTGAGAAGATTACCGACAAGATCGGCAATATCTCGGTATTCGGTGGTCTCGACACGGTGCTGAACGACCTGGTTCGGCTGAAGCAGTAGTTAAGCACCATGGGGAGGGGGCGTAAGCCTCCTCCTTCTTTACGGCTGTAGCTTAAAGGCAAGAGCACAACCCTACGAAGGTTGAGAGTGTAGGTTCAACTCCTACCAGCCGTACCACAGAGCGCTGGTCCAACGGCGACGACGCGAGGCTCTGACCCTCGAGATGGTGGTTCAACTCCACCGCGCTCAACCAACCCTGGCCGTCTGATGGGAACATGGCTTACCTGCTTGTCTCAGAAACAAGTGCATCTCGGTTCGAATCCGAGGGCGGCTACCAAATACTTGATCGCACAGTCCGCATTGTTAAGGCGATAAATACAACCGTTAATCGAATCACCAGTAATGCGAAAGCAGTCAGCATGAGACTTGACGAGGCAGAGGAAATAATCGCGTGCATGCCAAGCGGTAAGACGCCGTTCTGGTATTTCCGCGACCGCTATGCAGTGCTGTTGCTGGCTTTGGCCGGCGAAGCATTGGATAAGCGCGCGATACAACGCTCGTCCTTCGCGCAACTACTCGATAAGGCGGTTGTTAAGGATGTGCTCGCAAAGCACCGCAGTGGCAAGGTGCCGAGCAATGCGTTCGAGAACCAGGTCTGGGCATCGCCAGAGTGCTACTCACTAACGCTCGATACATGGGGATCGAATACCCGAGATGACTATCTACAGACCACGCGGCTTGGGCATAACGTCGTTCTGCAACTCAATTTCCCAGCTAGCCACGATCAAATCTATCGGCGCTTTATCGATCTACACGGCGCGTATCCGTTCGCGGCATATGGTCACCCAGTCCTACGATCGAGGCACAACACGTTGGCGTGGGCCAGACTCGATATCGATCTCGATAAGCGAGAAGCACTGATCGAAGAGATTCAATCGGATTGGTTACGGATAGCGAATTGGTACCGGCCGGATACCAGCAAACGGGACACCGATGACTACTACTGGCACGACTCGGCGAATCCAGTGGATGTTATGCGCTACTACACGGAAGAGCTGTCGAAGTATGTGCTTTGGGACGAAGCTATGCTGGCTGCGGCAATCTGGTTTCTGCGCCACGAGCTGGGTGTAACGACGATCTACTTTCATACCTACGATTCTGGAGCGGCACTAAAGCGAACAGAGGGCATTAAGCCACCGCGCTCGATCTACTCACGACTGCCACGTCGGTTTTGCTTCCAGCCAACGGACCAGCGGCCGAGCTTTATGCGTGGCAGTGTCCGTACGGTGTGCTCAAAGCGTTCAGTGCGGCTAGCGAAGTTTCAATTGCTTGCTTTCGATGACACAGGAATCACCGGCTAATGCACCAAAAGTGACGGGCTGTTCGTTCAGGACTGTAAGACTGCTAACACTGACCCGAATACCCGTAATAAGTGTTGCCCGACCTGGCGGGCGGTGTATATCGTTATCTGAAGCTTGCGCTTGATGGAGTGGATTGATGAGAGTAATTGCTGTTACCGCACTACTAGCTGGTTTGGCTGCCTGCTCAACCGTGGACACCGCTTCCACTGAGCCCGCCGCTACGAAGAGTAATACGGTCAAAGTCATGGTCATTGGCACGTATCACTTCCAAGCATCCGAAACGGACTTGATTGCCGTACAGCCCGAGGACGTTCGGTCACCGGAACACCAAGCGGAACTCCAGCAGATAGCCGACGCGCTTAGTACGTTTTCACCAACAGTGATTGCTACGGAGCGTGTCACGAAGGCACCGGACTACATCGACGAGGGGTTCGTTGCGTTCGATGAGCAACAGTATGAAATATCGCAACATGAGCGGGTGCAATTAGCGTACCGGCTCGCGAGGACCGCCAACGTTAATCGCGTGTACGGCATTGACGAGCAGCCGGACGACAACGAACCGGATTACTTCCCGTTCAGTGACCTGATGGCCCATGCGCAGAACACGGGACAGATTGAGTCGCTGCAAGCGATGCTCGGTACCGTTCAAGGTGAAGTCGAGCAGCGCATGGCGAAGATGGGCTCGATGCACATCGCTGAAGCGTTACTCGAAACGAACAATGGCTTTTTAAGCTCACCGGATTTTTACTTCAAAATTCTTGAGTACGATACGGGGGAGGCCCAACCCGCAGCCACGCTGAATGGCTATTGGTTTATGCGCAACGCCAAGATCTTCTCTAAGCTGCTCGATGTTACAGAGCCGGGCGACAGGGTGATTGTTGTATTTGGTGCAGGACACAAGTATTGGCTAGAACTGTTAGCCGAGCAGACACCTGGGGTCGAGCTAGTCAAGCCGGATACCTATCTAGAAACTGCCCTACGGGACCGTGTGCGATAGCGCCTATTCGCAAAAGCTTCAAGTGACGTAACGGAGGTTACGAGTCCGAGTGACGTGGTTAGTAGAATTGGTTATCGACTCTAATAGCCAGCCGATGAGCCAACCGCTATTTTGGGGTGGATAGGCACAAATCCAAGCGGGCACAAATCCAAGCGATTTGCGGCCGATTATCAGCAGCACGACCGGTCGCGGCAAGTCATTGTTTGACTATGCCACGGCCACGAAAGCAACTGGTAGATATAGGAACAACACCCTACTACCACGTCGTGTCTCGGTGCGTACGGCGTGCGTTCTTGTGTGGCACCGATCGTGTCTCCGGTAATAGCTATGAGCACCGCCGAGCGTGGCTGCAAGACCGCGTTCGGGTGCTTTCTACACTCTTCAGCGTGGAAATCTGTGCGTTTGCCATTATGAGCAATCACTACCACTTGGTGGTCAAGCTCACTCCACAAGAATCGGAGCACTGGACGGATGAGGAGGTACTGAATCGCTGGACGGCCCTTTTCAAGGGCACGGCACTCGTCCAGCGCTTTCAGCAGGATGAGCCAGTGACTGCCGCTCAGGCGGAAACCCTTAAGGCAACGATCAGTGTTTACCGCCAACGGTTGGCCAGCCTAAGCTGGTTCATGAAATGCCTTAACGAACCGATAGCCCGCAGAGCCAACCTAGAGGACAAGTGTACCGGTCACTTCTGGGAATCAAGGTTCTTGTCACAGGCGTTGTGCTCAGACCGTGCCCTGCTGTCAGCCATGGTGTACGTGGACCTCAATCCTGTTAGAGCCGGTATAGCGAAAACTCCTGAACACTCTGAGTTCACCAGCGTTCGCACTCGAATCAACAAGGTCGAGGATAAGCAGCAGCTGCAACACGCTGTTGCTGAGTTACTGAAGACCGGTGAGCTCAATCATCTAAAACTAGCGATTCGGCCTTTAGCAGCTTTCGCGACAAAGGAGAGTGCGAAGCTGGGTGGTGGCCCAACGCAATCGACTATCCCGATGACATGGCCGGACTATCTGCAGCTGGTCGACTCAACGGGGCGTATCGGCGTACACGGCAAGCGTGGCCGTATCCCAAACAGTCTACGCCCTGTCCTTGAGCGGATTGGGTTATCAAACAATGAGTGGCTCGATGTATCGACACGGTTCGAGAGCGTCTATCAGAATGGGGACGTTCGCTTAGCTAAAGCCAGCTAACGATTACGTCATCCGGCACTATCAGGCTCTGGGCTTGAGAGTCAGCGCTGCGTTTCCAAAACCTACTAAGGGGCGTTGCAGTGTTCCGCGCATAGAAGTCTGGTGCGGACACGTCCGTGCGATTGATTGATCTAATTAGCTGTGCCTGTCCAGGTTTGCTCCGTCTCTCAACCATCAAGCAGCCATGACAGCTTTGTTTGCAATTTCTCTAAGTCGTTCATGGCAAGAACGGTCTACTTACTGTGCCTGTCCACGTTTACTTCCTGGACTCTTAAATTACCTGTCCAGGTTCAGGCTTAGTCATTTGAGCTTTACATTTTCAGCGACTTCAAACGTTCCCGTCTTCACTTCAACAATGGCCGTGCGATCAAAAACTAACACACCGATTTCACCGTTGCTCATATGTGTAGTATCAATCCTGATTTTCGCGTTGCTCCATGCGATTGGCGACTGAATTGTTTCTGGTTCCAGACAAGCAATAATTAAGTTCCCTTCGTGCCCCTCTCTTGTTAGGACTATCCGTAGAGTCTGATGAGACTTCGTGAGTTCGCGTAGTCTTGCATCCGCACCATCCCAACGGGAAATCATTCTCTTACTCCGCGCAATTAGCTTTCGATAGTAATCTGCACTCATTGGAACAGAAGTCTCACTTGTTGCCCACCACGGCAGAAAGTAGTTTTGGTCTACTTACTGTGCTTGTCCAGGGTTACTTCACCTTTTAGTTCACGTCGTTAGGATGATGGCAGTCATCATATTCGTACTGAAAATAACGTCTCAAAAGACCTAGTACGTCGCGCCAAGTCCTGGCCGAGCAAGACGCGACGAGGTGCTCCAAATGCGTTCGTATTGCGTTCCAGTCATAAAATTGAACTAAAATGATCGCCTTGTCGTAGATCACGAACTCTCGGTGACGCATATGCTGAAGAACCCCCTTCGGGGTAGCTACGACACACGAGAAAATATTGTCTCCATCGTTTTTCTCGTCGCCGATCGACAATTCCAGCAAAATCTCAAATTGATCGGCAAATTGCGGTCGCCACGACTCTAGTGGATCTGCGTCTGGAGAGTGTATGTAGTCTATTCTTGGTACGATCACAGTTAGTGGTTTGCGCCGTTTAGCGATGTCGACATGGACTGTGCTGTGCCTGTCCAGTTGCGTATTCCCCGCGATCGGGTGCAGACGCTTCCTTGCGGTTGATTGATCTACTCACAGTGCCTATCAAGATTTACTGCAATTGGACGTTACTGATCCCGGCGATCGGGTTGTAGTCGTCTTCGGGGTTAGCACAAATACTGGCTAGAGTTACTGGCCGAGCAAATACCGGGTATCGAATTAGTCAGCCCTCATGCCTACTTACTCGATACGGCCCGACTATAGCGATAACAATCCTCGTCGCCTAGCTCCTTTGTCGCTCGCTTGGACGCATACCGCCCGAGTAGCCATTGCCCGAATCGAGAGACCTGGGCTGGTTGGGGGAGGGTCAATATCTACGCCTGCGCATAAATACGTAATGGGTGTAAAACGCTCAATACTGCATGCCTCGTCCTGTAACGAACATTAGACCCAGCCACGACAAAGCGACCGGATCACACTACTCCCATACGCGGTAGCCGCTTACAACCGAATAGTGTTTCTCTTTCACCAGTGCAGACGCTAGTCTTTTGAATAAGATTCAACCTTCAATGGAGTGCAAGCCGGTTCCGGTTTGCGACCGCGCAATGCCCTACACCCTCGCTCGCCGTGTGCTTACAGTTTTGGTTCTCATCACGCTGGCCGCCTGTGGCGGTGGCGGTGGCGGCGGGCCTGCGCCGACACCGCCTGCACCCCCTCCGCCACCAGACCCGACCGCACTGTTAACGTTCTCGGGGAGCAACGTTGATGGTGCGCTGCGACCGATCGTACCGATCGCGAGCACATTACTAAGCCGTGCCAATTCGGTCGGCGCAGTTCTCGTTGAACTAACACGTTCGCAGACGCTAGTACTGTCTACCGCGTGTTCTGGCTCCGGCTCGCTGTCTGTCACAGTCGTCGACAATGGCGATGCACAACTGTCGGCTGGTGACTCCGTAGAGATCGACTACCAGAACTGCATCGACGAGTATTTCGAGTCGGCGGAGAATGCGACCATCCAAGTCGACATCCAAGACTTGGAGACAGCGGACTTCGAAGAGGTACAAGTTCGCGGAACGCTCACACGTGGCAGTCAAGTGTTCGACTTTACGTACCAGTCCACGATTCGCGGCGAAACAATCGTCGCTCGTAGCAGCGCAGCAACGACCGGCCTGGAACTCAACGGGTTACTGTTTACAGACTTTCAGTTTCGGCGCGATACACAGATCGCCGCACTGGTTGAGACATTTCAGTCTGGAAACATCGCGCTCTCGGTCGTCGCTACGGTCCAGAACAACTCCCTTAGTGGGACCTACAGCTGCACCACACCACGAGCATTCGCTACCGGTAACGTGCTCCAGGCGGGCGCACTCGTCTGCACAGGCAATGGCAACACGGCCGCCCGCTTGTTGGTTGAGGAAACGTCGCCGTTCAACATTGAAACTCAGCTATCTACCGATAGCGGCCAGTCATTTTCACGTGTCGACGGGATTAGCAGAGATTCCATATTTAGCAGCTATCTTTTAACAACCTTCACCGGCGCCGTTTTCGATTTCACGCTTAACCTGCCCACACTGCCAACGGTTCGCGTCGATTTGCCGACGAAGAGCGTCGCCGCTGTTGCTGGCGCCGATTACGTACTGGCGTTAACACCCAGCAGCGCGGTAGCCGATCCGAATGCTGTTGTTAGCGTTAACCTAGCGACGGGCCTTGTGGATCAGTCCGTTAGCTTCGCCACCGAACCGGAAGCCGTTGCCGTCACGCCCGATGGCGCTGTGGCTTACGTAACGTTTCGAGAAGAACCGGTCGTTCGGCGAATCGACCTCAGTACGTTTACGGTCACCGACACGATCGCCATTCCCGACGACCCGATCGATGGCGTGCAATTCGGCCGCGATATCGCCGTATCGCCCGCCGACAACAACGAGTTCGTTGTTGCACTGTGGCATCCAGCAACAGGTAATTTGCTTGAACGGTTTTCGGAGGCCGCGTTATTTCGCAATGGCATCCGTCAACCGCAGGCACTGCCTTCTACCGACAGTGTCAACGTCGTTCGCTACGCGACCGACCCAGCGATAATCATAGGCGGCAATACGATATCAACAGGTTTCCAAGTATCTGTCGTGGATGTCGTGGCTGATGGGTTATCGGTACGAAATCAAATCCAAGGGTATTCGGAGTTGGTACTGCCCTTTGAGCTTAGCAACGATGAGGTTTTCACAACCGATGGGCAACACTTCGACCCGGTAACAGGTACATTACTCGGCGAATTTCAGGCGCGCTTCGATCAAAGCCGGTTTCGCCTCACCGTTGCGACCGATCGGCCGAATAACCGCGTGTATTACTACGATACCGTGCTCGAGGTATTCGAGCTCGATAGCAATGCACCGCTTGCGTCCTACAACACCGATTCGCAAGGCAACGTTCACACGCTAGTCAACGCGAGCGCCACAACCCTAGTTCTTGCTACCGATCAGCAACTCACAATCGTTGCTAAAGCTGATGCTCGCGAGTTTATCGACCCACCGTGCAGCCCGGCTGACCTGCGAGACTTTGCGACCGGGCAAACATACGCGAACCTCCGGTGTATCTATAACGATCTTGTGTTCTCGGCAGCGACGAATCGGTTGTACGGGCTGCTCACCAGTATCAACGGTCGCGACGGCAACTCGCTGGTCGAGATAAATCCAGACACATTGGCTATCGAACGCACGCTGACGGTTGGGCCCGAGCCGACTCATGTTGCTGTCAGCGATGCGGGCACGTCGGCGTATGTTGCTGTCGAAGGCACCGGGGAGTTGCTGTGGATCGATTTGGCAACATTTACAGTTCAACAGCGCGCTCGTTTCCCAATTGACGGGATTTTCGGGCCGCTGCGGGGCGGGAACATCCGGTTTGTTCCAGGAAATGAAAGCGACGCGGTTGTTGTTACGCGGCGACGCCAAACCACGGTTCAATACGAGCGGCTAAGTCTTTACCAGAGTGGCATCAAGGCCATTGCGGACACCAGCGATACGTTCTTTCCAGATAATGCACTGGAGATCGAGTTCGGCGTGTCACCGCAATTCGTGTTCGGTTTCGATAGCGAAACAACGGCTCGCAGCTTCTCGCAATTCGAAGTCAGCTCATCCGGCATTATTAACCCGACCGCTACCGGAATCGGCGATGGCGAGGCGTTTGGGCAGATGCGCTATGCCAATGGCAAGTTTGTCCTATCCACGGGCGATGTGATCGATGAAGCGACGCTGACGCTCGAAGCGCGGTTCGAGATCAACGACAGTCTGTCCGTCGGATTTTCGCAGTTGCTGGGGACAGACCCCGGCACGAACAGTGTGTTTTTCTTTGCCGACTTCCGCGACGCAGATACTTACCGGACCTTGGAGCGTTACGATATCGATTCGCGAAGACTAACCGGGGTATTGCAGTTGCCTCGGTTCGGCACCGGCTTCGGCCGACCGCTGAAGTTGGTGTCCATCAGTAACGATCGACTGGTGGCGTTATTCGAGGACAACTTGCTGGTTATCGACGGTACACAAATCGAACAACGGTAGCGCTGATGTCTTAAGCGACAGGCGGCGGCACTGTCTCGCCGCCGCGCTGCCGATCAGCCTGCTAACCTCAATCCGTTTATCACGACCCAACCAACGTTGCCGAGCCCGACGACGTGCAAGAGTCGTTAAGCGTGCCGCACTGGGCTTCGCCCGTGCAGCTGATGGTGCCGGTCGCGCTCCAGGAATAATTGATCGATAAGGTACCGCTACTTGGGTTCAACGATCCGGAGCCACTCGCCTGGCCGCTGCCGTTCTCGGTGCACCGACACTCGACCGATGGACCGTTGTCCTGCGGAATGAAAAACAGGAACGAATCAACGCCGGTTCCGACAACGCTCGATGAAACCTGACCATCCGGTGCAACACTAATCGCGACCGTCGCAGAGACACCGTCGCTATTAAAGCCAATACTGTAATTGTTACTGCCGTCGGCACCCACTGAGGGTGCGCCAGGCGATAACGACGCACTGCCTTCCACGGCCGACGAACCGAAGACCGGGCATGTCTCGGTCCCGCTGTATTCGATTTGTAAGCTGCCCAATGGCGGTAAATCGGCGAGCTCGGCGATGACCTCTGCCGAGGCTTCGGCGATTTGCTCACCAATCCTCACAGAAATAACGACCGAAGACGTTCCGACCTCGGTGGGGGTAAAGCGAAGGACGCCAAAGTCGTCGGTATTGATCGAATCGAAACCGCCGGGGAGATCGAACGACACATCCAGTCCGTCGCCCGGCCCGCCTGATGCGCCACCCGGCAAACTGACTGAGTAATTGAGCGTCGCTGTCTCGCCGACCGTCACGGTTTGCGAGGCCGGCTCAAGCGACACGGCCAAGGGGCTCAGCTCTGCGATTACTTGCGCCGTTTCGCTTTCTTTGTTTGCCAGCACGGTTATTGTGAATGTTCCCGCCGCGTCTGGCGTGTAGCGGATGACGCCGTACTCTTCTGAATCGAGCGCATCAACGGGCCCCGAGTCAGTGAACAAGAAATCGACACCTGCACCAAATTCGTTCTCCGTACCGTCGGCCCACGTAACGGTGTACGTGATAACTGCCGTTTCGCCAACGAGGATCGTTTGTGAGGCCGGTGTTAGCGTTAGTGTGATGGGGCATCTGAAGATTTCATTATCGTCATTCTCGCCTGCAAACACCTCGGACAAATCGTCGTTCACCCATGGCGGGGATTGGATCAATAGCAGTATGTCGCCCAATATCAGTTGCGCTTCAAACGACTCGGTCGCACACAGATTCCTCGCATCGGCGAAGTGGCCATCTACCAGTCCGACGGCCGCGGCGGTAATGGCGTCTTCGAACGCGAAAAACGTCCCGGAGGGATCGCTGTCATCGAGGAAGCCAGCGCTATAAAGGATGAGGTCACGCAAATCACCTAATGCTGCTTCTAGCGGCGCAAAATCGTTGATATCTGGGGAGACGGCCAAGTTGTTTGCAATCGTCCCAACACCATCGACCGGGTTGTTAAGCCAGTCGTCCAACGCCACGATAATCTCGGGGTCGTCGATAATCGATGGCGGTCCGTCTTCGATGGGTATGGCGAGAATTTCCGCGATGCGAACTGCAATGCGGTGGCGGTTGCGAGCCTCCGCACCGGCGCCGGCTGGCGGCGGCGGCAACGAGTCCGCATCGCTAGTCTCAATTACTCCTGCCACAGTGAAGTGTGGGACGGCTATCTCGATGATGCTGTCGGTGAGCGCAGCCGACCGTTGATCGTTGCCAGCGAGCGTCGTCAGCGAAAAATCGCTGCCGTCATCGTCGGCCAAAAGACCGATCGCCGGTAGACCGGAACGCAGGGATGGCGCTAACTCGATCGTTAGCGTCGCATCTTCTTGGAATTTCAAACCCGACGGCGATAGACCGACGCCTGCCAATAATTGGGCGCCCGGCGGCAGCAACTCCGCACTTTGCAACCGGCTGAGCGTAATCTCGGTAGCGTCAGAAACGGCGTTGGGCGGTACCGATAGCGTGTACCTAGTACCGGAGCCATCGTCGAGTGAAAGCTCACCGCCATCGGGCGTAACAACGGCAGTCGTTTCGACCGTCCGATCGATAACAAACGCCGGCGCATCAGCAACGATAACGATTTGGTCTGGCGCACTGTCCAACGCGCCATCGTTAACCACGAGCTCGGCGATATACTCGCCGGCTATGTCCGGCGTGAATGTAGGCGTGGCCGTTGCCGGTGAAGTCAGCATCGCGTCGCTACCCTCCGGAACACCAACGAGCTGCCAGCTAAACGTCAGTGCGTCATCGTCCGGATCGAATGAGCCACTGCCGTCGAGGAACACCGGGCTAAAGAGCCCGGTTGTCGCATCGTCACCGGCATTGGCGATGGGCGGCCGATTCGCCGGTGGCGTGCTGCGAACCGCGCAAAATCGGTTGGTGCAGCGCGTGGCGCAAATGAGGACATCACGGATCGTCACACGACCATCAAAGTCGGCATCGCGCGGGTCGCCATCCGACACATGGCGGCGGAACGCTTTGAGAATGAGAAAGAGATCGCGCCGATCGACATCGGCATCTCGGTCGACATCACAGGCGGTTGCCTGGGCTGTATTGATACCGGCCAGCAAACTCGCCAGTAAAACAAAGACTCTCAAACCACGGGTAAGCGACATCTTTCAGCTCCGATTTAGCAGTGTTAACGACGCGTTATGAAAGGCCATGGCATGCGCCATCGCACTATAGGCAGCAGACCATGGCGGGCAGACGCGAGGTTTGAAGAAGGGCTTAAGAAAAGGTTAAGGCGGTTTTAATAGCCCCCTTCAGATTAGAAAAGCCACTTAAATAGCTGAAAAACCATCGTGTCGGGCCGGTCCAGTTCCGCTACGCCTTTTCGGGAGAGCAGCCGGCGTTCCCTGCCTAGGGCATAGCAAAGGGAAACACGCCCACATACCGACTATCCCCTACCTTGCATTACCGCATCGTTCGCGTTGTACTCTGATCAAACGGCAAGACTGTGTGGGTCTGGTCACTCGACGGTATAAGGGGCGCTGCCATCGCGCATTGAGTCAACACGATCGACAAAGAAACCGTACGGAGACGGTACAGTTGTGATCGGTGCGCTACGCATAGGGCGCCCAGACACGAAGCGCATTGCGTGTCGACGTCTTTCGCGTTAAACGTGACCGCCTAAGGGCTCACAAACCGTCGATAAGTACGTCCAGCGGTTTGCTTTGGGTACGCCAAAGAGTACGAATCCGCCACGGTTGCGATGGAGTAACCGGCAAATATTTCGAGGGATACGAAATGTTTATTATGCTTGATGAACCCATCCTTATTGATCCCGGGTTTCCCCCGCCACAGATTTACATTCGCACAGGCGGGCTTGTCGTCGAACATCACGACATCTTCCTGCCTGCCTTTAACGGCGCACCCGAATGGTCGCAGCGCGGGACCAACGTGCCACGTGACGACAACGACGAGGGCACACCTGACGTGTATGTCATCCCCGACCACAGTCGGCAAGACGGCAACCTGTTGGAGATCACCGTCAACATTTTTAACGTATCGAGTGATGAGAAGAACTTCACCCTCAATACCGAGATCTGGCAGGGCGACTACGCGCCTGACGTACTGATCGATCACAGCGCCACGCTGCCAGCACAGGAAACTAAATCCTTCGCCGTGTTCGCCTTTCTGGAGTTGATGTCGTGACAAGGTGGTGGATGCTCGCCGTAGCGCTCGTTGCATCGATGTTCGCTCAGCACGGCTTGGCGCAAGTCAACGAGGAAGAAACATCCCTCGCCAAGGATCTCATTGGCCGACTCGACTTAGATGTCCCGGATAGTCCAGCATTCGCTATTCTCGGTATCACACCGCAGAACGTTATAAACCCGGACACACCGGCAGAGCTCGCTGCGGCCATCCTAATCGGCGACGATCAGGACGGTAACAGCCAGGAAGGCCTGGCGATCGAGTTCCGTCCCTTCTTGCTGGCAATGCAAGACGACATCACGATTGCCAAGTACCGCCAATACCGGTTGTTATCGCGCGCAGCGATATCGTTTGCTGACGCCAACGGTTCGTCCGACGAAGATCCGACCGACCGACAAGCCATTGGCCTCACGCTAACACCGATCGACGAGAAGGACCCATTTGTCTGGGCGGACCTTGGCGCCTGCACGGGCGTTGCCAGTGACGAAGCGAACAAACAGGGGCAGCCATTACGACGTGCTGTCGCTCAAGCTGCGATCAAGCTACGCGCGGCGCAACAAGCCGACGATGCGGCTCAAATCGCGGTTGCCGAACAAGAGGCAAGAACGGCGAACGCCCAATTGGACAACTGGCTAGCGAACGGTAAAAAAGAGTTTCTCGACGAAGCAAACAAGAAGTGCCTAGAAAAGCAACGCGATGCGACGACAAACGGCACGCAGTGGCAGATCGGTGTTGGCTATCACGACAGTGAAGTCGGTGATCTCGAAGCTTCCGGCGTCTCGGTTTGGACATCGTACGCTCGCCAAGTTCCAAGAGTCGGCGGCTCGTTGATCGTGCATGCGAGAACGAACCGCGACCGCATCGTACCGCGGCCGGACGAGCCCAGCGCCTTTGACGTTGTCGACCAAGACATTGTGGCGTTGCGGTATCGACGCGGCAGTGACCGCCAAGGCCTGCTGCTGGAAGCCTCATATGTCGATGAGTCCACAACGAACGGTGGCGTTGACGACGACTACACGACGGCGCTTATTGGTGCTGAGTTTCGCATCGGCGAAGGACTATGGGTCCAAATCGGCTACGGCGACACGTTCGGCTCGAACCAGAACAAGAGCGCGGGGCTAACCGGGCAATTTCGCTGGGCCGCGTCGAAGTCGAGGCTCTGGAACTAAGCGATTGGATGCGCCGGCGGGCTGTTGATCGAGGCAGCACTCGAGCCGATAGTCTCCTCGCCGAGTACAGACACAATGCGATGCCGGCAACCGTGTCGCGCGCCTTACTGCGGTACTTGTCGGTAAACGAACGACCGTCGGCGCATCGTTAACTTCCTTGTCCGCCGTAGCGGCATAGTGTCTACCGTAACCGTCTCCGTGGCGATGGAACTTGCCTCAATCTCTATATAATAAGTATCCGGCAACCAGCGGATCGGCCGTGGCACGGGAACCTCAAGTTACGCGAATGCTCAACGAGTGGCGGAGCGGCGATGCCGAGCGCCTAGAGCAGATTATTCCCGCCGTTTACGACGAGTTGCACCGGGTGGCCAAGAGCGTGATGCGTGGCCAGCCGCAGAGTCATACGCTGCAGGCCACGGCCCTTGTTAACGAAGCGTTCCTACGGATCGGCGATGTCAACGCCGAGCTTAAGAACCGCGGTCATTTCATCGGCATTGTCGCGAACGTGATGCGGCAGATTCTCGTTGATCACGCCCGCGCCAAACTCAGCCAAAAGCGCGGGGGCGGCGCCCGTCATGAGTCCTTCGACGAGGTTGAAATCGCCGGCGCCGACACCGGGCCATCGACCGATGTACTGGCACTTGAGGCCGTTCTCGAGAAATTGGAGCAAAAAGACCCCCGCAAAGTCCGGATTGCCGAGATCTACTACTTCTGCGGGGCGACCTACGCCGAGACGGCGACGGCCATGGAGATCTCCGAAGCCACGCTGCACCGTGAATTGCGGCTGTTAAAGGCCTTGTTGGCCCGACAATTGGCCGAATCGGACGGCGAGAGGGAGTTTTAACTCATTGATAAATAAAATTTTTGTAAAAAAGTCGAAAAAAGTTGAGGGAAAATTGACGCCGTTTTCGAACTAGTGAGTAACAAACAACGCAGTTCAGGCCGGAACGGCCCTGAAACGAGGAGAGACGTTATGAACTACTTCGACTATAACCAGAACCGCCACGGCGACGTCAACGTCAAACAAGAGCCCGAATACGAGATGCTGACCTTCACCGGCAACGAAACCATCGATGTCGTTGAAGACCACGGCATGACGGTTGATGACGTACGCAACTTCATCCGCAACATGCATGCCCACGCCGAAGCACAGAAAGCCAAGCAAACCGGTAACGTTGTGGCCCTGCGGCGCGAGTCGGCGGCTTAACGTGCGGCCTCCAGTTTGGCGACGTCGGTTAGTAGCTCGTCAAGGCTGGGGTTGCCGACCCGTTCTGAACCACCGGTTCGCTCGAGTATGGCTTGAGCCTCGCCGTAGTAAACCACCGCCTCGTTAAACTGACGCTGATCGCGAAGGTTGTTGGCAAGGCTCCACCGGCTTAACGCGTTCCAGTAGTCATCGGGTTCAGCGTTCTGAGTGAACAAGCCGACGGCACGGCGCAGCACCGCTTCGCCATCGGTGTAACGGCCAAGACCGTCGCTTAACACCCAGCCCAGGTTATTGAGCGCCGCACCGACCAAGACGTGCTCTGGCGACAACGTGCTCTCCAAAATCGCCAACTGACGTCGGTACGCCGTCTCGGCCTCGGCCCACTCGCCTTTTTCAGCCAACACGAGACCAATGTCTTCCAACACCGCTGCCACCTGGTAATGCTCATGGCCCAAGGTCCCCGCAAAATGTGTTTCCGCTTGGCGAAAGTTAGCCAATGCATCGTCGTAACGCGCTTGCGCGCGATACAAGCGCCCGACGGACAACAAGCTCATGCCGATATCGGGGTGGCTCGGCTCCAGCACTTTGCGCCGGATCAACAACGCCCGCAGCAGTTGTACCTCGGCCTCGTCGTAACGTTGCCGTGTCATGTTGACCTGCGCCAACAGATCGAGATTTTCTGCTACCGAGAAATGATCGCCACCAAGTTCCTTGTCGCGTATTGCCAAGCTTCGGCTCAGAACATCTTCGGCCTCGTCGAAGCGCTCTTCGCGATCCAGCAACCAGCCAAGGTGCACCAACGTTGTCGCGACCTCCACGGAGTTAGGTCCGAACTCGATCGTCCGAATCGCGAGCGCGCGGCGGTAATGCTGTTCGGCACGTTCTGGCTCACCGAGGTACCACTCCGCTTGGGCCAAACCGTTCAAGCTCTCGGCAACAACAGGGTGCTCGGGGCCGAAGACCGCCTCACGCACGGTAAGGGCACGGCGGTGGGCATCGGCCGACTCTTCGTAGCGCGATTGGTGGCGGTACAAGGCGCCGAGCGCCGACAAGGTCTCGGCAACGTCGGGGTGATCCGGCCCCAAGCGTTCCAAGCTCGCCGTCAACGCGCGCTCGTCGAGATCGGTGGCCGCATCGTACAAACCGAGACTGCTGTAAACGTCGGCCATGGTTCGCATCAGTCGCGTGCGCACCACCGGCTGATCGCCGAGCTCCCGTTCGATCCGCTCGGCACCGCGGTCGAGGAGCTCACGCGCTGTTACCGTGTTACCGCGCGCCTCACCCGGGTTCGAGACACGAAAGAGGTTCGTCAAAAACTCCGAGACCTGTCGCAGCGTTTCTGCCTCGAGCTCCGCTTGGGCATACGCCGCCTCGGCCTCGGCGCGCGCGCGCTGCGCCTCGGTTCTAAGCTGAACTTCGCGGATACCGAAGGCCAGCAGTATCGCGAAAATCGAACCGGCCACGGACAACGCCACGGCATGGCGACGCAGGTACTTCGCAAACGCGTAGCCAGGCGTCTTCGGTCGCGCCGCGACTGGCAAGTGGTCGCGGTAGCGCTCAAGGTCGGTCAGCAACGCCCCAACGGTGCGGTAGCGATCAACGACCGAATACGCCATCGCTTTGCGCAGTATCGCCAAGAGGTCCGTATCGATCCCGGGCGCCGGCGCAGCTACCGAGACGTCAGCTTCCAGTTGCTCGCGGTCGGCCAGTTGCGTCTCGGTCGGTACTTCGCTGTCGGAGGCGAACGGGTCGCGACCGGTCAGCAAGCGGTACAGCAACACGCCGAGCGAATAGACATCGCTCGCGGCAGTCGGTGGCTCGCCAGTCACTTGCTCGGGGCTCGCGTAGTCTGGCGTAAAGGCTCGATGACCAATCTCCGGATCGCTCATCAATCGGGTAATACCGAAGTCCAGCAGGTGCGGCGTACCGTTACTTTCAATCAGTACGTTGGCCGGTTTGATGTCGAGGTGCAGTACGAGGTTGCTGTGGGCGTGTTGCACGGCGTCGCAGAGTTTTTCAAAAAGCGCGATACGCTGTTTGGTCGTCAAGCCGTTCAATACGCAGTACTGGTCGATTGGCCGACCGTCGACATAGTCGGCCAGAAAGTAAAGGCGCCCGTCGTCCAAGCGGCCAGCGTCGATCAGGGTCGGTATGTAAGGATGTTGCAGCGTGGCGAGCACCTGCAGCTCGGTTTGGAAGTGACCCAGAAACTCATCTTTGTTCAGCGTTTGGTGAACGATCTTAACGGCCACCTTTTTCTCGAATTGGCCATCGGCGCGCGCGGCGGCATAGACCTCGCCCATGCCGCCACGGCCGATCACTTCGCCCACCTCGTAGGCGCCGAGCCGCGTACCGGTCAGGCTCGAGTCCGCGGCCATCTCGGCCGACAGTTGGTTCACCGATTGGCGCAGCCGGGTGTCGTCAGTGTCGGCGGCCAGGAGCTCAAGCACGTACCGGTGCAGCTCTTCGTCATCGCCGCACTCGCGCGCGCAAAACGCGGCGACCTCATCGGCCGGCAAGTCGGCAGCGCGGTTGAAGAGTTCTTCGATGCGGTCCCAACGGTCATCGAAGACGGGCGTGTTGGTCATGGGAGTCCTGCGGTGAATCGCGGTTCTAACAACCGATCGGCACGGCAATGGTCAGGGATTGATCATAACGCGTTCGCGCGTGGCCGCGGACCCTACCGATACCGGGCGCGAGCCCGCACCATCCTATTCAGTATGAGACACTCCCGACAGGTCGTCGGGCTACATGAGAATGACCAATGGACTATGTAAAACGCTGTTCGCTTGCTGTTGTTGCCTGCCTGATCCCGCTGCTGGCCGTCGCTGATGATGTCCAGGGTGGTTTCATGGACCAGCCCAACAATATTCGCAAATTTCCGCTGCGGGTCGCCTTGGTCTCGCCGCGTCGGGCCGAAAACGTATCGATCCAATACGTTGCCGGTTGGCCACTGACGTTTCGGATTATCCCGCGCGTCGATGTCTCGCTCGTCGTGCCGGCCGTGCCCGGGGGACCGGCCTCCGACTGGCCTGAACTCGGCGCGACCAGCTTCATGATGCTGAAAGACCTCGACGGTTGCCCGTACGCTGATGGGCGAGTGACCGGGGCCGACGGCGCACCATTTTGCGCCGAACTACCGGACGATGAACTCTACGTTGAGTTCACACCGGACGAAGACCACCCAGACGTGGTCGACAACTACGGCTACGCAGCCGTCGGTGAAGCACTGAAAGACCCGCTGCGCCAACCGACGATCAATAACTTCAACCGCGTCCATACCTTTGGCCCGCGGGTTTATGACACGCTCGATGGTCTTGGCTATGGCCCAAACGATGATCTGCCCGGCTTCGTGCTGCTCGCCGACGAAGGCGTTGGTGTCATCTTGAGCGATCTCGTGCCGGTGTTCATGAACGGCACAACGGTCATCGAAGGCTGGGAACCGATTGGTGCAAGCCGCAACCTCGCCGGCTTCATGACGTCGGTCGGTTACGAGCTGAACGACGAACGGCAACGCACAACGCTAACGACAAGCCTCATCGTGCCGCGCCATCTCACTGAACGACGCTTCCTTGAAGACCAGTGCTTCGAGACCGTTCCTGGCCAATGCGAAACCTACCGGCGCGTCGAAGGCGGCCCGCCGGTGCCGAAGGCCGATGCCAATCTCGATGACCATGACGTCACGTTCCGCGCGTTCATGGTGCAAGGGGTAGCGCCAGACACCGTCGTCGACTGCAACAACGACGGTAACGTTACCGCCGATGACGCAGTTTGCATGGGCTTGCGACTCCTGTCGCGTGAACGGGTATTTACAATCCGCCAGATCGGTCGGGTATCCGAGTGCAACTTACTCCGTGACCCCTGGGGCAGCTCGGCCGCTGCTGGGCGTGAGTTCGTCGACTTTGACGGCAACGGTGAATTCATCACGATCAGCTGCCCAGGCGGCAGTACCGGCGGTGGTCTACCGCCACGTCAGCGGTAAGCCGCCAAAGCGCTGAGAAACTCGGCCCATCGGCCGCAGTGAATCGCGAGCCTGACGCACCGACGCACGCCTAGTGTGCTCCCAGTGGCGATCACAGCGCTTGGCGCCCGTGCCACGATCGACTACCCGTTGTTATTCGGTAAACGAGGTGTTCGATGTCGCGCACGGTTACGAACGTAGGGTCGTTGCTAGTTTGTACGAGCCTCGCGCTTGCCCCCGCCAATGCGATCGCCGACGATGCCGCGGCGCTCGCGACACTGGAGCAGCGTGTTGATGAACTGGCGGCGCTGGTCGCAGCACAAGCGAAAAAGATCCGCGAGCTAGAGGCGCGAGACAGCAGCACCGATCAAGAATCGGTCGTTGACGAAGCGGCAGCGAGTCGCCAACCGGTTGGCCGCTTTCCGGATGACGCCATCGTAACGGCGGGCGAGTTCGCCGGCTCGATTGCGGTACCGGGGTCCGACGCGTCTGTGCGTATCGGCGGCTTCGTTCGCGCGGAAGGTAATTACGACTTTGAGAGCTTAGGGTTTCAGGACACCGTCAATGTACGCCGGATTCCACTGGATGGCACCACAGACGACGACGCCACACAGTCGCGGTTCCATGTTCGCAACACCCGGATGAACCTCGACTACCGACGCGACACGCAACTTGGCGAACTGCGGACGTTCGTCGAATGGGACTTCTTCGGTGGTGGCGCCGAGTTCATTAATAACTATGAACTGCGCTTGCGCCACGCAGCCGCCGGTATCGGTAATTTCTACGTGGGCCAGTGGTGGTCGCAGTTCACCGATGTGACAACCACGCCGGAAGGCGCCGACTACGGGGGTCCACTGGGCGTACCGGCGCTTCGAAACCCCGGCGTGCGGTGGGGTACGAACGTCGCCGACAACTGGCGCGTGGGCTTTGGCATAGAGAACCCAACCGGCGATCTGGATGTGCCGGATGAGCAGCTCGCCTCCGATAGCTTTCCGGATATCACAAGCTACATCCGTTACGACCAAACCTGGGGGCATGTCCGATTGGCGAGCGTCATTCGCCGACTTGAATCCGCGAGCGATGAGCAATACGTCGGCGGCCTAAACTTCAGTGGTCGGATCGCCCTGCCGTACGGCGAGCGTCTCGATAACGTGAGTTTTCAACTGCAGGCAGGCGAAGGCTTTACGCATTACTACTCAACACTCGCCAGCGTTGGATTGAACGGCGTTGCCGATATCGATGGCAACATCGAGGCGACCGGCATTGTTAGCGGCTTTCTGGCGTTTCAACATTGGTGGAACACGCGCTGGCGCTCATCGATACAAGCGAGCTTTATCGAACTCGACTCACCGGCGGCGTCGGCCGGGACTGCATTCGACAATGCACGCTACTACAGCGGCAATCTATTTTATAGCCCGTTCGATGGGGTAACGCTCGGGCTCGACCTCATTTACGCCGAACAACAAACCGTTAACGGCGCCGAAGGCGACGGCGTGCGGGCGCACGCCATCGCTCGCTTCGACTTCTAGTCGCTAGTGCTTACCGTGATGACCGCCATGTCCCGACGGCGGCATAGTGATCGTTAGCGCTTGCATCATGCCGAAGTCCTCGTGGTCGAGGATATGGCAGTGCAAGACAAAGGTACCGATGTAACGGCGATACTGCGTTCGGACGGTAACGACGAACGGCTCGCCAAACAAATTGGTCGGCACAAACACCGTGTCTTTCCATTGTCCTTGTAGGCCAGCGTAGACCGATCCCGAATCGGGCGCACTAACATCGATACCGGTGTCGAGGTCGATCATGCTGACGATCTGAAAGGGATTCACATGAATGTGAAACGGATGGCCCTCTTTGTACGAAGCAATGATCCATTCCTCAACGTTACCTAGCGTAAGCTCTCGATCGATACGGCCAGCCACGTAGTCGTCGGCATCGACGATGCTCGGCAGTTCGCCGTCGTTCAGATCGAGATTGCCCACAACAAACTCGTGCGGTTCCGTGTCAAGGTTAACGTCGAAACCAAGCGTTTGCCGGCCATCCAGCTCGGCGCTAAGCAGCGACGCATGCGACTCGAACGACGCCAAGCTCATCGTCGCTCCTGAGAGTTCAGCAACGACGGTTGACCGCACCTCTTTCGGCATATGTCGTTTCGCAGCGGCAACCAGT
This sequence comes from Pseudomonadota bacterium, assembly GCA_038749025.1. Classification (GTDB taxonomy): domain Bacteria; phylum Pseudomonadota; class Gammaproteobacteria; order Steroidobacterales; family Woeseiaceae; genus JBCAXA01. Next base: position 104,671 of record JBCDIL010000003.1, read on the forward strand.
TGCTTTTGTAGGCGAACGCGCATGTCTTGCTCACCGCGAATGGCGCGACCCGTTACTTCAACAAAGCCCAGCAGCTGACGCTGCCTCGCTTGCATCCGTATCGTTTCGTTGGCCGGTGCGTCGTTGTCGATAATGCAGTAAATGCCGGGCTCCGGAAATGCCATCAATACATCGTCTCGGTAACCGGGGTGCATGTTCGTCCGGGACTGCTCGTGCACCGCACTGCGCGTTAAGCCGTCGAGGGCGACAGAAAACTGCGGAACCGGCGCACCGCTGCAATTTGCATCAACAAACTCGCTGCGTGCACTGGGGTCGCCGGCCGCATAACCGGCACCGTCACCACCGGGGGTGTAGCGATGAAAGCTGGCGCCGATCGAGCCGCTAACGCCCGCATGGATAAACCGCCAACGCTCAAACTCGCCCGCTGTGATGCCGCGGTAGGTGGGAATAACCCGGCCGTTCAACGTTGTGTGTCGTCCGGAGGCAACCCAGCGTGTTTGCAGTATTGGCATGCCGGCTGGGTCGAGACGTTCAGGCTCCATCCCGAATTGGTTGTAGCCTTCGATTTGACCGATATCACCCTCGTCGCAAACCCAAGCCCCATCCGCATCTTTCTTAATGGCGACTTCACCGTCGTCGCCACGCGGCCCGCAGGCATACGCGATCTGTGTTGTCACGATAACGCGCTCCGCCATCGGCTCGCCGTTGCGATCCCGCAGCAAGGTATCGATGTCGCCCGCGCGGCCGGGTGTCGGTAAACGCTCACCGCGAACGATCAACGCGCCCGTCATACCGCTTGAAACTTGCAATGCTGTCGACCCGTGCATGTGCGGGTGGTACCAAAACGTGCCGGCTGGATGGTCGGATGGGACGTTGTACTCGTAAGTAAACTCGCCGCCACCCGGCGGAACACTGAGTAGCACGTTATCCGAATTACCGGCGGGGCTAACCCACAAACCGTGCGTGTGCATATTGGTGATGTTGAAGCAGTGCGGAAGGTTGATGTTGTCGCTGCCCGGGCACGACGGATCATCGGTCGGCAACTCGTTAATAAGCCGCAGCCGAAAGGTGTCGCCCGGGCGAAGGTTGATCGTCGGCGGCACAAACGCGACCTCCGGATCAACACCAGGACCTTGGTACGAGCGCAGTCGCACCGTGTCCATGCGCCCGCTGGCTGGGTTGTAAATGTCGGCGTCGGCGTATTGCACGCGCGCAGTCCATTCGACCGTACCGGCTTCGGCACGCTGCAAGGCGGCTCGCCCTTCAATCAGCTCGCTCGGCGAACCGTAAGTCGCGAACGAGATACCTGCGGTCGGCGGGTTTTGTATCGTCGCGGAATCTGCCGGCACCGTCTGTGCGGTGGCCATCGTTGTCAAAGCGCAGGTAATTAGGAAAACTAACGGCATAACAGCGTTGAGTTGCATGAAAGGTAACCCTCGGTTGCAAGTAGTCGTTCTTCGGGCAGCCAATGACTAGGGCTGGGGAGCAAACGCGCGCGATAGCGTGGGCGGATCGTTGGTCGAGGCGACGAGCGGTTGGTCAAACAACGTGCCCGGCCGATTGCCGGACACATCTTCAAGCTCGGGCCGGACAACCAATCGGTAGGTTGTGTCGGCCCACGGCTGCGCCGGTGTGAACAGCCACGCGCTCTCAGCGCTAGCGACGGCAATCCGACCGGCGATCGGTTTGTCGGCAGCATCATAAACTCGCAACCGATACGCCAACGACGCATGGTCGTAGACCCCATCAAGTTTCACGATCAGCGGTTCTGTGGTGTCGACACCCGGGCGCATCAGTACCCAATCCTCGACCTGCGGTGGACTAACATCCGCTGCGACGGCATCGAACGCTTTTGTCGTTGCCCGCTTCAACGCACAGCCGCGCGCATCGACGGCATTGGCACCGATCGTCAGGCGATAGCTTTCCCCAGCCTGTAACGCACGACCTTGGGCCTTGTTGGTAGCGAGCCCCGTTTTGACCCGGCCCGGGTCCAGTACGATCGTCAACCGACGACCGTCGCTCGACCACAAGCCGTACCGTGTTGGCAAGAAAGCGCCCGGCACAGCTTGGCCGGTTGCATTTTCCAGCGATACAAACGACGAGTCAGCGTCGCGGCGCATCGGCTCAGAGAAATAGACGTAGAACCGCAACGTATTGCTCGGCAACGTATCGGCACTCGGGTAAATATCGGTGACGACCGCGCGCACCTCACCCGAACAGAACGGCGCCGCGAAGACGGGCGCTGCGATGAAACCCAAGACGATCGCGACAACGACGGGGAAGACAATCATCGTTCTAACGTGGCTAGCGAACGAGATCTTTGTAGCCTTCGTCCATCTTCAGCATGTTTTGGAACTGCTTAATCGGCTCGCCCTCTTCCGCGTACGCGTAATCGGGAAAGTTGTACTCGCTAACAAAATCCGACAAGCGCATGTAAGCGCCTTTGCGGTACGAGACAAGGTCCATATCACCGGTATCGAGATTGCGCTTTAGCGTCAGTAGGAACTGAATGTCTTGGTCGGCCGCTTGCAGCACTCCACTGAGCGGCAATGGCGTGGTTGCAACGCCAACGGTCGCCCCTAGGTAGGCGACGGGTTTAGTCACAGCTTGCGCCGAGGCAATGTCGTCGAGCTTGATGAGATCGGCATCCATCTCCCGGTTAATGACGAGCACAAAGTTCTCGCGCTTCTGTTCCATGTTCATCGCCGAAAACGACACCACCTCGAGCGGCGTGTTGCCGTAGCCAAGCTCGGCGATGGTCTTACCGGTAACGTGCGCACCTTCTTTAAGGTCGGCAACAGCGACGGTAACGAGTGGCGTGCAGGTGTAGGCCGCGATAACGGTCGGCTCCCCGCCGAGGTTGGTTATCGACATGGCCCGAATAGGCGCGCGCGTTTCGTTTTGGCCGTGCGCCGTGTGGAACATCTCGACACTGCTGCTGATGTAAGACTCGCTAAACGGAAACGGGACGCGCCGCAACGTCGAGGCGAACTCGCCGTTGGACAGCCCCGCAACAAATAGCTCGCCATTAGCGAAGTCGAGGTCGGTCACAGTCAAGGTGCTGGCCGGAATGTCGCGCCAAAACGTCACGTCCTCTTCGGCGGCATCGTTCAATTCAATCAACGAACCTTCCAACGAGCGGATGTCGATCACCGTGACGCTACCGCCAACGTCAACCCTGGCGAGTGCCGGCTGCGCACCGCTCTCGCCGGCAACCGAGAGCGAAACAAAGGCATCGCGAGTCACCGGGTGAACGGCGAGATCGTGGTAAGTCAGCGCGAACGGACTCACGCCGATTTCCTCGGCGATCCGGCGGCCGAGTCCGGTGACGTTGTAGGCGCTGGAATCGACCGCATCGACCGTGTTTGGAATACCGCTCAGCTCGTAGGCAAAAATACGCCCGCCCACCGAGTCGGCGGCGAACAGCGTATTCGCGTCGGCGAACTCCAACACGGACAACGACTCTGGCTCGGGTAATGGTTCGGCGGCGCGCGCGCTCGTGCTCAACACAGCGACAGCGAGGCCGGCTAACAACGCGGTAGATGGACGGTGCATAGCGATTCTCAGGGGCAATGAGTGAGAACCGACCTTTCCATAACCGTTGGTGGGCATGAAGTCGCACTGGAGCACAGTCGCTGAGCACCCATGCGCGATCGCTCGCAAAATGCAGTGGCGCGCAATGTATGCGAATACTGACTAGCATTCGTCGCAATTGGTATTCGGCGCAGCGGCGGCGCGGTAGCCTGCCGAGCACCGCAAAAACGCGCGGCGAACGTGCACACCTGCGCAGTAGCATCGCCTATCAAATTGTGTGAGCCTCTCGGCAAATTGGCGCCGGACGAGGGCGGCGCTTGTGTTACGCGTCATGCGGTGCCGGAGTGCGCTCGCGGTGATGCACCCAGGGAACGGCTGAAACCTCAGTCGGCGCGCGTGCGATACTGCAACAACGAATGAACAATTGGACGGAGATTCGCACGGCCTACCAGGTAGGCCGGCTCGGCACAGTATCCGCAGCAGCGGAGTACTTAGGCGTGCACCGGGCTACGGTGATTCGACACGTCGATGCGCTAGAAGCCGCGCTAGGCGGTAAGCTGTTCCATCGCCACAAGAAGGGCTACGCCCCGACGGATCTCGGCAATGAACTGATCCGCATGGCCGAGGCCAGTGAGCGGCAGTTCATGCAATTGGTCGGCAAAGCGAAAGGCGATGACGGTGGACTTGAGGGAGAGTTCATCGTCACGTCGATGGACCACGCCGTGCACTTGTTCCTACCCGCGCTCGGCCAATTCCAAGCCAGTCAGCCGGGCTTAAAAATTCGCTACATCGAAACGGACACACGACTGCGGCTGGAGTACGGCGAGGCCCATATTGCCTTTCGGATGGGTTCCAAGCCGGATCATCCGGATTATGTGGTGCGTCATTTCGGCGATATCCCCTTGGGCTTGTACGCCCATGAGAACTACGTAAGAGACTACGGCAAGCTCGGCACGCAAGACGAAAACCGCGCGCACCGCTTTATAGCGATGGACGGCACATTATTACCGGCCCCGCTGCAAGCCTGGCATCGGCGAAACGTCCCGAAAGACGCTTACGTCCTGGCAACGAATAGCCAGTACATGTTGCATCACGCAGTGTTGAGCGGACTGGCCGTCGGCTTTATCCCCATGCACATCGCCGAGCGGTACCCGGAATTGGTGGTCATGGCGGATCCGAATTCGCGCTGGAAATTAACGGTGTGGATGGTGACTCACGTTGATGCACACCGAAGTGCCAAGGTGCAAGCGTTTCTTGGCGTCATCAATAATTTGCGAGAAGGTGTCGACCATACCGTGTAGCCGCGTAAACTTAGGGATAGTTACGGCACCACCCGACAGCTAATTGTGAACAAACCTCGCCAGATCCCTTGGCCTAAAATTACCGCAGAAGCTTTTGCGGTTGTCATCAGCATATTGTTGGCATTTGGCATCGACGCATGGTGGTCGAATCGTCAAGAAGAGCGACTGGCCGATGAGAGTCTCGCTGCGCTTCGCGATGAGCTGTCTGCCAATATCGACGAGCTGCAACATGAGCGCGAATTCCGTGAAGCCGTTATCGCTTCGGTCGCTGAACTGTTCAGGATCGTCGGAACCGATGCACCACCCGACGAAGCGAACATTGACGAACTGCTCGAAGACATCTCCTGGGGCGGCCGAATCGATGCCTCAACCGGCGCGTTGGTTAGCATCCTGGAATCGGGTACGCTCGCATCGATTGACGACGGCGCATTGAAACGCAGCGTATCGTCGCTGCCCGAGCTCTACGAAACGACGGCATTGCACGAGCGCAGCACGACGACTTTTCTTGAGAACGAGCTGCTGCTCTACATCAACCGTAGCGGCTCGATACTGCAGATCTATAACGCCGGCGTTGGCCAAGGCCGGCCCGGTGGTGGCGGTGAACTCGCCGTCGACGAGCAGTTTCCGACGATGGGTAATACGAAGCATTCATCGTTGCTGGAGTCGGCTGAGTTTTTGGGCTTGTTGGCCATGACTCAAAGCAAGCACGAGAACGTGTTGCTCTATTACCGTCGGCTTGAAGAGGCGATGCAAAGCTCGATTACATTGATTGACGAGCATCTGCGCTAGTTCATCTTTTGCGGAGCCACCACTGGCAAGCCACACGCACCGATAACAAGGAGCTAGACGCTTTCATGAAATTCTTGGCTTACTTAATACTCCCGATGGTGCTCTCGGCATGTACGATTTTCGATCGTGACGTTTATGCGATACGGTTTGAAGTGACTGCGATCGACCGTGATCAGGTCTTTCAGTTAGCCGATGAACTTGGTTATCGGTACTACAACTACTGACGCGTAGACGGTGAACCAGTACTATCTCATGGAGACGATCAAGACTACATCACAACAGAATTAGACGGCGTTCGATTTGCAATTTTTTTTGACGATCAAACGACAGACATTCTTATTGAGAAGTACGGAATCATCGAACCGGATAACGATTTGAAACGAGTAGCAGACAATATCGAGTCGGTACTACGTCGCCTTTCTTTTAACTGGAAAAGGTTCGAAGCCGCTCAGAAGATCGACAGTCTAGTTGATGCGGCTCGGCCTACTTGCCTGACGGCTTGCTACGCTTAGTAGATCGTCTTTAGAGGACAACCCTGTCAGCATTTTCTAAGCACCCCAAGCGGGGAGAAAGCACACTGAGGCGCGATCGGTGTCTACTGGTTTACCTCGAAACGACGCTCAGTAGTAAAACGTCTCTTCTTCCGCTCCAAACAGTGCCGGCATCTCGAACAACAGATACCAGGCGAGCGCGGTACTGATCGCAATCACGATAATGCCGACAAGCGATCGCGAGCCGGCGATCGCACCGTTTGCTTCGACGACTTCCGCAGACTTTTGCCCATGGATCATAGGGCCGACCAAACGGTGCCCTTTACGGAATTTGTAAAAGGCGATCGCACTCAAGTGCAGCACAACGAGCGCCGCGACAACGTTTTGGCAACGGTGATGAATGAACGACAACGTATCGGCGACGTCCGACGGTACGGCGGAACGCCATGGACCCTCGAAGAAAATATCGTCGGTCATAACGAGGCCGGTGACAGCTTGCGCAGTGACAGCGATCAACAGCGCCAGCGTCGATAACGCACCGAGTGAGCTATGGCCGACGGCTTGTGCACCGCCGCGCTTAACAAGGTCGCCACAGGCTTTGATAATGTTCCGAGGCGTCAGCGACCACTCGCGAAACTGCGAATAGCGCGTTCCGACCACACCCCAAATTAACCGAAACAGGATCGCGCCGAAGACGATGTAGCCGGCGCGCTCGTGCACGGTGAGGTAGTCGAAACCGCCGAAGCGGCCGCTGACCCACGCCGTGATAACGGCGCCGGCCAGTACCCAGTGGAAAAGGCGAAGCGGCCAGTCCCAAACCAGCCGCTTGCCGGAGTTGGTTTCGTCAGTCGGCCTTGTAGGCATCGTGACAGCCACCGCAGGTGCGCCCTAACCCGCCAATGGCTTGGCGCATCGCGCCAACATCATCGCCTGCCGCTGCCTCGACGAGCGCTTTCGCCGCCGCTTCGGAGGCCGCGACTTTCTCGGCGAAGTCTTCGGGGTCTTCCCAGATACCATCGAGCGCGTTCGACTCCGCCCCGGAGCCGCGTGTGTCCATTGCGAAAGCGTCTGACAGCATGGTCGCCATCCAGGCAATGCGCTCGGCGTTCTGTGCAACAACGGCTTGATCGAAGTCCATCTTGCCGCGGGCCATTGCACCGAGCGGTGCCATGTTCCAGCCCATGACAGTCAGCACCGACTGGCGTGTATCGACAGCACGCTCGGCGGCGCTTTGGGCCCAGGCGATACCGCTCGCCGTTAGCAAACCGATCGCGACCGAGATGGCGGCTGTTCGCCGTCGTGTCGTTTGTTGAAGTGTTTTCATTGCGCTTCCTTCAGTCTTGTTGAGACGGAGACAGGACGCACGCAGGCAGGCGTGTCGACCGAAAAGCTCGCTGCGTTGAACCAGACGCAGTGTCGGTGAGTCGTTGCACCGGACGATGAGCGATAGGTAGAAGAGTAAGCGACAGCCTGGGTCAGCTCAATGCACAATTGTTATGAGGCCTATTCAATATGGCGCCGGGGCGGCCCTTCTCGATGAGTCGTTATAACTTTTTCGCACAAACAACCAAGTCGCGAGCTAAACGCTAATCAAAATTATTCGCACAAATACGCTAGAAGACCGTTACGCTACTCGGTAGGGCAAACAAAGCTCGCTACAAGAATTGGGATGAATACATGACGTATCTGTACCGGAGCATTCTCGCAGCCATTAGCGCGATGGCCTTGCAGTTAACAACCGCCTTCGCCGATACAGCACCACCCTTCCAATTCGGTAACTTCAATCAGAACGGTTGGACCGGCGCGCTCACGTGGACCGACACCCGAGCCCAAGAAGTTTTGGTGGTCACGACCCATACGAACTACATGCCGGAAGGTCCCAAGGCCGACAAGCTCACGCTGTTTATGCTGAACCAGACAGCCGTCGCCAATCACTGCGTGGCTGAATACGTGGAGACCGACCGCTCGGATGACGGGCTAACTCTGTCATTGCACCGAGCACCCAATAACAGCTGTCCAAAGAGTATCATCACGGCGGCCCGGTTTGGTGCGGTCAACCCACTCAGTATCGCCGTCGAATTGCTCGCTGGCGATAAAGTCATGGCCAGCGGCACGATTACTACACGCCGGCGCAATTTCGCGTTGTCGATGCCCAGCCCGCGCGCTGAGGCTACGGTCGCGCGACGCGAGGCCGCTCGCTCGCGGGCGCGCAGTACACCGCGTGGTGCGTCGACCGGGCGCGGACAGCCGGACTTCGGCTCACCGTTCGACGATATGGACCTTGACGAAGCCCATCGCCAGTACCGTGAGCGCTACGAGCGCGAAAACCCACAAGTCGCCGGTGTGCCGCCGTCACTGCAAGGGCTTTTCATGGTCACCGCCGATGGCCTGATGCTGGAGATGTTCGATAGCGGCAATGCTTACGTTGGCCGTGTGGTGCAACCGAACTACTTCCTGGAAGCGGCCGGCCTCGGCGCCGACAGCAATGTGATCAAAGGCACGTACGATGGGCGTCTCGGTCGAATGTACGCGAAGCGTCGCACCGCGGTGCCCATTAATCGCCAAGGCAAGAGTCGCCATTGCGGGGCGATCTACGGATTTGGCGAAGTCGATTTTCTGAGCCCGGCAGGCGACGGTCGCTGGCGACTAGAACCCAAAGGCGATTCCTTCTGTACAGCGCCGTCCATTAATGTCTTTAGCTGCGAGCTCGTTGCCTGCAGCAAGCGCGAGAGCACGGAAGGTCGCCACGAAGGCACATTCTTTTATTCGAATCGCGCCACCGCGCTAGCCATCGCTCAGGAAAACAAAGCGAACGACAACAACAAGACGGTGCTACAAGACCAATACGATGCCATGCAGGCCGAGCGCCGCGCACGTCGAGCTAAGGAAAAGCCTACTCCCGGCTACTTCGAGGCGGGCGGTGCCTGTGGCGATATTTCGTGCGAACAGGAAGACGTAAATAATCTGCTCGTGGATTTGTATTGGTAGCGAAGCACCGAGGTCTCAGTGACTCACCTCATCTCAAGACTCACCCGCCTAAAGAAATGAGCGCCCCAGTTCCTTTTTGGATACACCCAGCGCCAGAAGCGACTTAACCAGTAAATCGAGAGATACGGCCGGATCGCCCGCTTCCATTTTGGCAACTCGGGATTGGCTCGAACTAATTAACTTCGCCAACTGTGTTTGCGTCAGCTTCCTTTCAGTCCGACACGCACGCAGCTTCGCACTAAGGCCTATCTTCATTTCGATGTAGGCAACTTCGTCGTCGGTTAACTGCAGAAAATCGGCAGCATCGCCAACTTTCCAGCCGTGTTTTTCAAGCTTTGCCTTTCTTGCTTCAGATACGGTCATATCGCCTAAGTCGTTGTCTACAGAGTTCGATCGTTGCCTTGGGCGTGCGGCCCGTCTTCTTGTTAAAGACCTCAATGACTACGATCGCGTCATCATCCACACGGTAGACAAGGCGCCAAGCCGCCGACTCGTCGGTTATTCGGAGCTCATGGCAACGCCTACCAATCGATGGCATTGGTCTAGAACGAGGCAGCGCTAGCCGCTCTCCCCGCTGCAGTAGTCGCAACAAGTAACCCGCTTCTAACCTAGCTTTGGCTGTAAACGGTGGAGTCTTTACCTCGCTGTGCAGCCAAACGAGAGGCTTGTCGTTCGAGCCCATCCGTAGTCACAAGATATGTCAGATGCGACATATCTGTCAAACCAAACACAAAACAGATTGAATTAAACAACCGCCGGCGGCGCTACAGTCGAATCTCAACGTATTGTCGCGATTCAGTCGCCACATGTGCTTGGCGAAGTGCCGCCGCTACGCTGAGTCTTCGAGACGAAGCAGCTCAAACTCCCACTCGTACGGCGCAGCGACCGTCCCGCGAACAAACAGAAAATCGCCGTCCGCTGTCATCCAAAAATGGTACGGCGGGTGGTCGGTGTTGTTCGCGAGAATCGCGAAGTGGTAACAGTCGAAATCGCCGGCCGCCACGCTAACGTGCTCCTCACCGAAAAACTCCCATTCGCTGCGGGTCGTCGCCGTGAATTCGGGTCCGGTCGCGCCGCGATGGTCGGTCGACGTCATTAGGTTGTTTTCGAAGACGTGGCGTCTCGGTCCGGCGCTGCGGTCAAACCGTGCGGCCATCCACGCATCGGAGGTTAGCGCGTGCGTACCGAAGCTGCGCATGCTGCGATTGTACGGTCGCTTGTCATGAACGATATCGCCACCGAAGCGCGCATGCATCTCGGCTTGTTCATCGGTGAAGTGGTAGGCAGCAAGACCCTGGAATGTGTCGTTGCTGGTTAGGCGGACGTAAACATCTCGCGGGTGATAATCCGCGTCGACGCATTTAACGACATCGCGGATGAGCCCATCGCCATCCCACAATTGGCAATGTGCCCGTAGCACTCGTGTGCCATCGGCATGTGCCGTAATAACGAAGTCTTCCGACCCCCACTCCCCGTCCGGGAAGGCGGAGTCGTTAACGCGATAGACGATCTGCCCTTTTCGGGTGCGTGGCCGCTTGAGCATTGAAACTGCCGCTCGGGTGGCTTAGTGGACAACCACTATAGCGCGCTACGCCATCGCGTTCTTGAGCTGCTCCTTAATCGGCAAGCGTCGCAGACGCACACCCGTTGCCGCGAAAATCGCATTGGTTAGCGCCGGTGCTGCGCTCGGGATACCCATTTCGCCGACACCGGTCGGCTTGTCGTCGAACGGCACGATGTGCGCTTCGAAGTTCTCTGGGAAGACCCCGATACGGGCGAGCGGGTAGTCGTGGAAGTTACTTTGCTCGATCCGGCCATCGGCGACGGTGATCTCCAAACCCAAGGCCGTCGAGATGCCATCCACCGTGCCGCCCTCGAGTTGCGCTTTGACCGCATCCGGGTGAATCGCCAAGCCGCAATCGATCGCCGCAACGATCCGGTCGATACTGAGTTCACCGGCACCAGTAACCGACACTTCGATCGCATGGGCGCCATAGCCGCCGAACGTGAAATGCGCCGCTAAGCCAACGCCGGAGCCTTTTGGTCGCACCCGGTTGTAATCGATCTTTTCTGCGACGAACTTTGTTAGCCGCGTTAGGCGCCCTGGGTTGAACGTCGGCCCGCCGTGGTTGCCGTAGTCGAGCTCGCGCTCATCACCGAATAGCTGTAGGCGAAGGTCGAGCGGGCTTTGACCGGTCTCGTGCGCAATCTCATCGATGAAGCTCTGCACCACAAAGGCGTTGGCCGTGTGTGCCGGTGCACGCCACGAGCCACGCGGCACACCGATGCGATGATTGAAATACTCGAGCCGCAGGTTTTCGACGATGTTGCGCGGGAAGTCGTCGGCGTAGAGCTCCGCTTCCCACAACTTTTCGTCCGGCATGTTGGGCCGGCGGAAGTATTTACTGGCGCTCGCTAAGCGGTGCGACCAGGCGGTAACGCGTTGCTGCGCGTCGAGTCCGACGTGCATCTCATGCAACCCGGCCGGTCGGTAGAAATCGTTTCGAACATCGTCTTCGCGGCTCCACGTCAGTTTGACCGGCGCCCCGATACGTTTCGAAACGAGCGCAGCTTCTGCCACGTAGTCATTAGTAAGCCGTCGACCGAATCCGCCGCCAACGCGAGTGAAATCAACCTGTATCTGGTCGCGTTCCAAGCCGGTTGCCCAGGCAGCGGAGCGCGAGGCGCCGGACGGTGTCTGCGTTGGCGCGATGATATGACAGCGATCGGCGCCGACGTCGGCGTAGCAGTTTTGAGGCTCGAGCGGTGCGTGATTCGCGAACGGCACTTCGTAGCGCCGGACAAAGCGTTGCACGGCATTGGCCATCGCCGCGTCGTAGTCGCCGTCGTCGACGACAACCTGGCCAGTCTCCTTCGTCAGCATCTCGCTGCAGTCTTTCCAGAACGCCGCGGTACTGTCGTTGGCATTCGGCCCTGGCTCCCACTCGACGGTTAGTGCATCGCGACCACGAAAGGCGGCCCATGTGGACGTTGCGACAACGGCGACGCCGCTGGCCAAGATTTGATAAGGCTCATCCGGTGCCGGCCCTTGGATCTCAAAGACATCGAGGACACCGTCGACCTCGCGGGCAACCGTATCGTCAATGCTCTTAACGGTGCCGTTCAATACCGGGCTGCGCGCAATCGCTGCGTAGCGCATATCGGGCTGGTAGGTGTCGATACCGAACTGCACCGCACCGGTCACGATCGATTCAAGATCAACGGCATTCTGCGCGCTGCCGATGATGCGGTAGTCGCTGCTGGCTTTCAGCGGCACCGGCTCGTCGACCGGCTCTAGCGCCGCCGCGCGCTCAACCAACTCACCGTACGGAAGTCGCGCATTCACCGAATCGCAAACAACAATGCCAGGCTCGGTGCGACACTCGGCTGGCTCCACCTCGAGTTGCTCGGCAGCCGCCCTAATTAGCTGGTAACGGGCCCGGGCACCGACCTCACGCATGTAATCCCAGTTACTGGTAAGACCGGTACTGCCGCCGACCCCTTGGCCGCCGTACTTCCATGTGTAGCCATCGGCGGTACGAACCAGCCCCAGTGGCATCGATCTCACCGACACGTGATCCCACTCGACATCAAGCTCCTCGGCCACGAGCATGGGCAAGGCGGTTCGCACCCCTTGGCCAATCTCGGGTTGGTTGCTCCCGATGATTACATCGCCACTCGCTCGAATCTCGATAAAGAAGCCGAGCCGGCGCTCCTCCCCGGCGGTTTGTGCCACCCCAAATGGAATGCCGAATACCAGCGCACCCGAAGCACTCGCCCCAGCGATCATGAAACCGCGCCGGGATAGTGTTGCCACCGCATCGTTGCGCTTAGCCATTGGACGCATCCTTCTCGGCTTGCAGCAACTCCGCGGCACGATGCACGGCCTTGCGGATACGTGGATACGTTCCGCAGCGGCAGATGTTGGTCAGTTCGGTGTTGATATCGTCGTCGGTCGGCGCCGGCTTGCGGGCGAGCAAATCGGCGGTCGCCATAATTTGGCCGGCCTGGCAATAACCGCATTGCGGCACGTTCAGCTCGACCCAGGCTTGCTGAACGGGATGTAACGCCTCTTTGGTGGCGAGCCCCTCAATCGTTGTAACCGCTTGGCCATTAAGGGTGGCTACAGGGGTGATACACGAGCGCCGCGACTGGCCATCGATGTGTACGGTGCAGGCACCGCATTGGCCAATGCCACAGCCGAACTTCGTCCCCGTTAATCCCGCCGCATCCCGAAGCACCCACAGCAATGGCGTCGCGCCATCGCCTTCGAAGACAATATCGGTGCCGTTAACGCGCAAGCTGTGCTTGGCCATGCCCCCTCCGCTATCTGATCCCTTACTTGGTGGTTGAAGGTATCAAACGACGGGCGCGGCTAGGGACAAACAAGACCAACGGTTAGTCGACTGCGACGAATGGTGCTTGGAATCCGGCGACTATCGAAATCGCTAATCACAGGAGGCTTGGACAACAACGGGTAACGGAAGCTTCGAGATCGCCTCGTCGAGCGCTTGGCTTAATACTCGAGAAAACTCGCGGTCGGTGCCATTCCAGTTCATCCGCGTCATATTGCCGCGAACTGCCCTGGAGTCCTCGAACCCGTGGGCACGCAAAACAACAACGCCTGCCATCGATGTAGCAATATGTTTGATGTAAAGCGTCTCCAACGCCAGATAGGGACCCTGCGCTGGCGCACGTTCTAGCCAGACCGTTTCGACGCCGAGCCGCGCTGTAATTCCTTCGGTAAACCACGTTTTAATTTGCTCACGCGGAAATGACCAGCCTTGGGCCTCGGTTCTGATTCGCTCGTCAATGAGCCGAACGCAAGCTCGCTCGGTAATAACGCGGGCGAGCTGCGCCCCGGTCCCGGCAGCCACCTCCTCCGCCTTCGAGTAGTAGCTGATATCGGCGGTCTTTAGCTCGGTCGAAACGCAGCCACCAAGACTGACAGCCGCAGCAATTAGACCACTCCAGAACCTCATTACTGCTCAGGCGCCGCAGATGGCACCGAGTGTATTGCTCCGTATTGCGCTCGATAGATTGTATTGCTGTCCAACATTCCGATGTAGCGGCCTTTGACTTTAGCGTTGACACCAAAATCGTTAACAACGAAGTACTCTTGCAGCGACTCTTTATCGGTCTCCGGAACAACTCGCTCGTTCCAGTCGTACTCAACCATAAACCGCAGGTGTTGCTTCGATTGCTCCAGGTACTTGATCAATAGATCGCCATTCCAAGTCTCCGCAATGGCAACGTCATCAGGTACCGTTTCCGACTCATCCAATTCATCCAGCTCTTCTTCCAAGGCTTTGCGCAGTGTCTTTTCTTCGTCCGGCTGAGTGGCGATTGCTTGTTCATACTGGGTTGTTATCGAGGTCTTCAATAACTCTTTCTCGCCGGCAACAAAGGAGCGGTAGTCGACGGGATGACGCGGTGACAGATACTGGAAGACTTTTGTTGTGTCAGGGCGTAACCGAGTCGAACTTTTGTCGGGCCGTCGGTAGATATCTTGCGTAATGGATACAGACACTTGGTCGAGCGTAGGGACAAGTTGGTAGTTCCCGGAAAGCACAGCGACAGCGGTGACATTCGAATCTTCGAGGATTTTCTCGACCGTATCGCGCGTATCAGTGTCTGCAGAAACTTCGCCGGTCGAGATAACTGACCAACCACTTCCAGACGATTCGACATCGACCGTTTCGCGATAATTCACAACCAAGCGATAGCTGCTTGTCGCTTCTCTGAGCACCTCTGCTTTACGTTCGGCTTGCTTCGCGCGGCTGTTGTTGATTGCCGAATCGATCGCCGATCCAACCAAAGCCCCAATAAGCCCGAACTGAGCGGTGCTCGCACTGCTGTCCTGTATGACGACTTGTACAGCAAGTTCATCCTGGAGCAAGAATGGCTGAACGTATACCTGCTCGGAACTCACGGAATCAGACTCAGGGAAAGTGGGTTTGTAGGATGTGGCGCACGCACCCAGCAAAAGGGTCGTAAAGACAACAAAAAAAGATCGCATCGGGACGGGACTCTTCAGGAAAAATTAGCGATGCGAGTATAGGGTTCGGCTGATTGCCAGACTAGGCTCCAAGTCTCACAAAACTCCTACGATTTCGATCAGTTTGCCGTTACAGAACAATTTATTTGCATAGCTAAGGAGATTTGCATACATACCCTAGCGCTCCAGAGAACGTTGGTGTTCTATCCAAGCGCTATCCACATCGAGCTTTTTGACGAGCTTGTCGTCCGGCCCCACGGCCCGCCAAAACGGCGTGATCTCGGCAATGTCTGCCCCACCTTCCAAAGACTCGAGTGCGGCATCGGCGACGACCCGAAGAAAGATCGCGGTTGAAACGGGGCACATCGCCTCGCAGCGATGGCGGCGCGCGAGCTCGTTACGAAGCCGGGCAATGCCACGGGTCTCACCGAACGGGATCTTACGCACGTAGTTGTCGATCATTTGCGGCGTACCAACCAACATCCGTGTGCCGGCCTTGATGCCAGCGAAGTCTTTTTCGAGCACGACCTTCTTAGGGTGCTTCTTGTCGTTGAGACGCTCAGTGGCTGTTTTAGCCATAACCCGTTCCTCCGTTGCCAGCAGTCTAGCCCCGATGGTCGGCGATCCAAATAAGGCGACATTTTCGCGAAATTAAACAAGCACTTCGGCGAATTGCGGTTCGCGAAACCAGGCTGCCGAATGTTCATCTCGACAGCTTGGGTGGGTGTACGTAGGCTGTCCGACACGGTTCCCACAGGATCAGGCATCACGGTGGCGCAGCAAAAGGCAATAAACGTCGCATTGGTTTGCGCGGGAAAATATCACGACATTGACTTTGCCCGGCTCGAACTTCTAAAGCTCTTGCATGAGCATGAACCGGTGCGGGTCGAGGTTTTCTCGGACTATGCGCTTGGCGATGCACTCGACACGATGGATTGCCTGGTCAGTTACACCTGCGACG
The DNA here is from genome assembly GCA_038749025.1 of Pseudomonadota bacterium. GTDB lineage: Bacteria > Pseudomonadota > Gammaproteobacteria > Steroidobacterales > Woeseiaceae > JBCAXA01. Next base: position 120,733 of record JBCDIL010000003.1, read on the forward strand.
TAGTCGCAAGTGATGCGGAAACTGCGGCACTGCAACGCTGGCTACAAGGCGGCGGGCGCTGGTTTGCGTTGCATGGCACGAATTCTGTTATTGAGTTTGCCAGCACGAAGCCACTTAAGATCGCGACACCGGATCGGGCAGCGGGATTCATGAACTTACTGGGCAGCCAGTTCCAGGCACACCCACCGATCGGCGAATTTGACGTTCATGTGGCCGAACACGACGCGGTGTTAACCGACGGTGTCGGTCACTTCAAAACGACGGACGAGCTGTATTTATGCCAGCTACGCGGTGACGTCGAAACGCTGCTGTACTGCGAATATGACGGTGAGCTACCGGAGTTTGAAGGCACAGATTGGCGTGCGACTCAGCGCCAACCTATCCTCTACCGGCGCCGGCAAGGGGACGGCGAAGTGGTTTACCTCACCCTTGGCCACAGCCGCGGCCATTACGACATGCAACCGCTGATGGACTACTACCCTGCGGTTGAACGTGGCAGCTGGGAGACGCCGGAATATTACCAATTGCTTCGGAACGGCATTCGCTGGGCAACCCAACTGTCGACTGACCGCTAAAGGCGGATGAATGGCGTCTCGCCATCCCAGGCTTGGTTCTTGCGCTTCCAGCTGTCGAACAACGTCGCGATACCCTCATCGAACTCGAGCAACTCGATAACCGATCCGAGGGTCTCACGCGCATCGAGGTAGGCGAATCGCGGTCCGCCACGCATCTTGCCGACATCGACGGCTGCACAGCCGTTCGCCGCGTAGTGGTCGATATCGGCGTCGATGTCGTCTGACCAATAACAAGTGTGGTGGTAGCGACCTGCCGGCAGATCGTTGGTCAGCGTATAGATTGACGGCGCCGAACCTTGAGGCTCCACCAACTCGACTTGTGTGTCGCCGGAATACGCAATGGCGGTCTTTAGATGTAGCTCGGTCGATTGCCCGAAGTGCAGCACCTCCTCGAACACCTTGCCGCGGTACTCGGCAACGAAAAACGGCCCGATGCCAAGCGTTGCCGAGAAGCGTTCGGCCGCCGCCTCGATATCGGCGACGCGCCAAGCATGTTGAAACGGCTGCCGATAGGTAGGCTGACTCAAGCCTCTTAGTCCTCGACCGTAAAGACGGCGAGCATGTTGCCAGGCTCGTGGAAATACAACCCGTAGCCCGAGTTGCTAATCAAGTAACCGTTGGCGACGAACGGTCCAGCGCCACTCATCCCACCGCCGCGCGCCATCAGTCCGTTAACGGCTTCGACCGGTTGGTTCGTATCGAACTCCCAGAGCAGATCGCCATCGCCACGCCCGTACGCACGCAAGAACCCGTCTAAGTGCCCCGCGATGACAGCCCCCGGAACAGCGGTTAGTGGTGCGGAGACGCCCGGGTCGCAGTACGGTTTGTCGTCGCCACAGACATTGTCCTGTACGTGACTCCACAAGAGCCGACCGGTGGCCGCGTCTACCGCGTGTACACCCGGTCGCGCATCGTCGGCGGACAACACATCACCGTTGTGTGTGTCGTTCATGTCGTTAATCGGTACATAGACGATGCCGTCTTCAGCCGCCATCCCGAAATGCACGCCGCCTTGAATACTGCCGCGACCGACTTTGGTCGACCACAGCAATACCCCGTCGTTATCTGGGTCCAAGCCGATAACGGTGCCATCTTTTAGGCCTGCCGCGAGGACCTGCCTACCGTCGGCTATATCGACCAACAAAATACTGGAGCCGTGATCGAGGTCTGGCCCGTCTTCCTCTGGGCAATTCGGGTTGTCGGCCATCATGCAGGCGACGTTCCAGGCATCGCCGCTGAAGGTTTGTCGAATCCAACGTCGCTCGCCGGTGTCGAGATCGATGGCAATCACCGCATCGCTGTTTCCATCAGCTGGCGATGAGTAATTCTCACCGGTACCGACGTAGACAAGACCGCGCGCTGTATCGACCGTTGGGCTCGCCCAAATCGGCGCCCCGGACGGCGCCATAACTGCGGTGCCCACCCGCGTTTGCGCAACCTCGGAGGGCGCCTCTGGAATGGCGTAGTGGACCCAACGGGTGTCGCCCGTCCGTGGGTCCAGCGCCAAGGTCTTGCCACGGAACGTGCAACACGCGTAGTTCTCATCCGCAGCAGCAACCACTTCGAGTGATGAGACGTTCACCAGGAGATGATCACCACCCATCGATGGTGTTGCCGTTAGCGTTGCACTCGGGTGGTCGTCGACTTTCATCGACCAAACGAGTTCACCTGTCTTTGCATTGACCGCATAGAGCCGCGCCAACACGTCGCCGAAAATCGCTAGCGGCGGCAAGTCGTCGCTGGCTTCAACGAGCACGATTCCGGTGCGCACCTCGGCACCGGCAGTATAGCGCCAGTGGGCGCAACCACTGTCGAGATCAAACGCGTAGACGGAACCGTCTTGGCTGCCGACGTAAAGCGCGCCGAAACCGACGATCGGTTGCGATCGCGCCCGCAGCGCACCGGGAAATGCATACGCCCACTTCATCTTAAGCTTACCGAGATCGTCGCCGCTAAGGCCGGCCGAGGTTTGCGGTGCAAAGCGGTTGGTCGTGTAGCCCCAACCGTTCTTCGCGATAGCCTTACTGTCGTCGATCGGAGCGGTGTCGGCCGAGCAAGCGGCCGCATAAGCCACTTCGTTGGCATCACCGACCCGTTGCTGTGTTAAGTACTCAGCGATATGACGCTTCTGCGCAGCATCGAGCGAACTCGCCTGCGCCCGCATGATGCCGGTTTCCATCGTTGTGACGATCGCTTGCGGCGTCATCATCTCTAGCCAATGAAAGTGCGGCGCCTTTGGGACCGTGCCGTTGTGGCACGAAGCACAATGCGTTGCGTAGAGCTGGGCACCGGGCATCTCATCGCGTGGTCCTAAATCGGCAACCCCGGCTCGAAACTCATCGGTCGATTCGATGACCTTAGCATCGGCCGCTGCCTGCTCTGTTGCCTCGGTGTCTGTCTCATCGTGGCTGTGGCATGCCGCTAGCAAAAAGGCAGCCACGAACAAAAACCCGTTACGCATAGTTCGCTTTCCCCCAATGGATAGACACTTATATATAGGTGTCCATGCGCCGACTTGGTGCAGGCCAATCAGTATACGGATCAGCAGCATTAAAAAAACAGTCTTGCTTGACTTTTTTAGGTAAATCCAACAGAGTCGAACGGTGGTCGACACTTAGATCCTGGGGGGGTCCTGTCATGTCTAGAGCGTTGTCCGTAACGGGTAAGCAAGGGTTACTCGTTGCTGCGGCCAGTCTGGTCGCGTTGGTTCCAGTACTGGGTTCCGCCCAGGTTCTCGATGAAATTACCGTAACGGCCACTCGCCGTGTTGAAACCGATCTGCAAACCACGCCGGTTTCCGTGACTGCAATCAGTGGCGAGAAAATCAATGGCATGTTCGCGCAAGACATCGGTGAGATCGCGCGCTTAGTGCCGAACTTCTCCGCCGCGACCATCACAGGCTTCAACGCGGCCTCGTTCGCGATGCGTGGCGCTGCCGAAACCGACATCATCGTGTACTTCGACCCGAAGGTCGGCGTTATCGTCGATGACTTTGTCATTCCGCATGTGCAAACACAGTTGCTCGAGCCATACGACATCGAATCCGTTGAGGTTCTGCGTGGACCGCAAGGTACGTTGTTCGGCAAGAACACCACGGCCGGTGCCGTTGTCGTTCGCACGATTCAGCCGAAGCTCGGTGTCCAAGAAGGCGACATGTCGCTGCAATACGGCAGCTTCAATGACCTGAAAGCCCGCTTCACGTACAACCAGCCGATTAACGACAACATGGCGTTTCGCCTCGCGACGATGTACCAATCGAGCGATGGCTATTACGAGAACGGTAAAGTCGACAACCCCATCGATGCGTTCGGTGCTGGTATCGGTGACGCCGGATTGACGGACGGCTCCCCGGTCGCTGGTGACGGTGAGAACGTCGGTGGCAAGGACATTCTGTCAGGCCGAGCGAAGTTGCTGTGGGAAGCGTCCGATAGATTGAAGCTGACCGGCCAACTTGAGTTCCTACGCGACCGCAGCGATCCGGTTCCTGTCGTCAACACAACACCGGCTGCCGCTGGTCAACTAGCGACGCTACTCGGCTTTCCTGGTGTCACCGCGGGCGACCCTATCGATCAAGCGGGTATTCACCAGTCCAATGTCGTCGGATTGAACGGGAGTCAGGAAGTCGACGTCTTCGGTGCGTATTTGAACCTCGAATACGAATTCGAAAATCACACGCTTTATGCTGTTGCAGGCCTCCGTGATCAAGAATCACGCTTACCGAACGAATATCTTGGTACTTCCTACGAGAGTTTCTTCGCGGCAACTCGTGATGACGACCGCGAAACCCGCCAGCTGGAGATTCGTCTGGCGTCTGAGCTCGATGGCGCCTTCAACTACGTGGCCGGCGTCTTCTTGCAAACGAACGACGCCACTTTTTGCGTACAACAGCAACTAGGGCTAACCGAGTTCTTTGGGTCGGCAGTACCGGGTGTGCTGGATAACGCGAACCCGCTGCTACTCTGTAATCGTCAAGAAGCGACGGCAATGGCAGCGTTCGCCGACGTCACTTTTGATGTAACCGATAAGTTCCAGCTGGGTATCGGCGTACGGTTTACCGACGAAGAGAAGGACTACATTGCCCGAGAAGGCCTGCCGAAGAGCTTGATCCTACCGAACGGTGGCGACCCGCTCGACGGTGCTAACTTCTCGTTGGCCTCTGCCTTTGTGCAAACGGACTCGCGGAGCGACAGCGAACCGACGTGGCGGCTTACGGGCTCGTATGAGTTTAATGAAGACATCTACGGTTACTTCACAGCGGCCCGTGGCTTTAAGAGCGGTGGCTATAACGACCAGGCGGGCTCAGGTGGTTTCGCAAACTTCCCACTGCAATCCTATGCACCGGAGTTTGCCAACAGCTACGAGGCCGGTATCAAGAGCAGTTTCTTGAACGACCGGATTCGTCTGAATGCGACCTACTTCTTTGTGAACTACGAAGACTTCCAGCGCAGCACGGTCGTCTCGGTGCCAGGCACAGCGTTCCAGGAAACGCGGACGTTCAACGCAGCCGATGTTGACGCCAGCGGCCTTGAGCTCGAGTTCGAAGCGGCGATTACCGAGAACCTGTTGCTACGGGCAAACCTCGGCACACTCGACTCTGAATACAATGAGTTCTTCCTGGATCGGAACCTTGACGGTGTGCTTGAAGACTTCTCAGGCCGCGACGTGGTACGGGCGCCCGAAATTACCGCCGGCGTCGATCTGACCTATACGGCCAACATCGAAGCGGGTGGGCAACTCCTTTATAACTTGAACTTCAATTTCGAAGACGAGAACACGTATTACTACAACGACGACATTGGTCGTGAGTTCGATACGGTTCTCGAACAACGGACGATCCTCGGCGCCAGCCTGACGTACGAGTCAGAGGACGACTCCTTCTATGTATCGATCTTTGGCCGCAACTTGACCGATGATCGTTACCAGACAGCCGCTCAAGCCGTCGGCGCGTTATGGACGTTCTCTAACTTCGGTCCACCGCGGACGATTGGTATTGAGGGTGGCTACCGCTTCGGCACAAACTAGACGCTCAATGAGTAAACGGCGCATCGGTGACGGTGCGCCGTTTTTTTGTGGGAGAAAACCATGGCTTTCGATCTTAGCGGCAAGACCGCACTGGTAACCGGGGCAGCCAATGGCATTGGCAAGGCGATCGCCGATCTTTATCTCGCGCACGGCGCGCAAGTTGTCGCAGCGGACATGAATACCGACGAACTCGCTGCCGCCTTCGACGAGACCGGTGCGCTGAAAACAATTGCCTGCGATGTGAATACCGACGCAGCGCCGGTGACGCTGACCGAGTTCGCTGATGCCTCGTTCGGTGCCATCGATATCTTGGTGAACAACGCTGGAATCTGTATCGCTGGTGACTTCGAGACGCTAACGGATGAGCAGTGGGACACGATTATGGGCGTTAACGTTCGGTCGATCTTCCGGCTCACCCGTGCGGCACTGCCCTGGCTGAAGAAGAGCGGCGCGGGGCGGGTGATTAATCTCGGCTCGATCATGTCTGACCTGGCCGGCCCCGCGCTGTCGATTTATGGCACATCGAAGCACGCGGTAGCAGGTCTTACAAAGGGGATGGCCGTCGATTTCGGCCAGTATGGGATCACCGCCAATTACTTACAGCCCGGCTCGATCGTTACCAAGATGTCTGAGCCGTTTATGGACGACCCTGAGTTCAAAGCCTATTGGGAGGCGAAAGCGCCAATCGGTCGACTCGGTGAGGCGCAGGAAGTCGCGATGGCTGCCTTGTTCCTGGCAGCCCCCGAAGCCCAGTTCGTTTCAGGCACCGGGCTCAACGTCGACGGTGGGGCGATCGTTCAGTTCTGACGCTTACGCGGTTGCAAACTCGCAGTACGACTCCTTCTCAACGAGATCGAGCACGAACGACAATTTAGCCATGCCGGCAACGACGGCCATGACGGTGCCTAACTCACAAATCTCGGCGCTGCTGAAGTGGCGCTGCAGACGCGCCACCGATGCCTCATCTAAGCGGCCGGCCGGGTTCGTAAGCGCGACTTGTTCGGCGTAGTGCAAAACGGCCTGCTCGGCTTCGGTAAAGAGCTCGGTCTTGTCGCCGCGCATAATGGCGTCGATCTGCGCCTCGCTGAATCCGGCTTCAGCAGCACCAACGGTATTTTGCTTATTGCAGGTCATACAACCGTGCAACGCGGATAGTCGGAGACGGGCCAGCTGCTTGTAGCGTTGATCAACGACACCACCGAAAAAAAGCTCGGTGTAAAAGTCGCCCATCACGAATCGCAGTACATGCGGTGCCGCCGCGAAAGCCTCGACGAAGGCCGGTTCGCCGGTGAGCTTATTGAGCGTATCCCACGCGAGCGCAAACTCATCGGGCAGCTCATCGCGCGATAGTCGGTGTAGCTGTGTCGTTGCCATCGGTTCGCCCCCTAGCGGCCACGTATTTTGAAGTAATCCGGAATGCCGGCGGACCAGTTCTCGCCGTGTTGCTGCGCACCGCCATCGACGGTCAGCACCTCGCCGGTGATGAACTTACCGGACGGTGCAGCGAGGTAGACAATGGCTTGTGCAATGTCAGCAACGTCGCCCAGTCGGTGCATCGCGTTCGCGTACTTGAACATCGCCGCCACCTCCGGCTCATAGACACCTAACCCTTCCGTTGCGATGGAACCAGGGGCAACACAGTTCACCTGAATGTTGAACGGTGCCCACTCGGTCGCGACAGTTTTCGATAAGTAGATAACACCGGCACGAGCGGCGCAGGTGTGGGCCACCTGCGGCATACCACGATTGACCACAGCAACAACGTTAATGATATGTCCGGGACGCTCCGCGTCGCGCCAGCGCCGCGCCGCCCGCTGCATCATGTACCAGGTGCCGTTCAAATTCGTGTCGATAACGGCATTCCAACCCTTATCGCTAAAGTCGATCGCATCTTGTGGGAACTGGCCACCGCCGTTGTTAACAATGAAATCGACGCCACCGAGCGTATCCCATGCGTTATCGAACAACGTCTCAACCTGTTGCGGATCGCGAATCGTCATCGCTTGGTAATGAATATCCCGGCCGATCAGGCTTTTGATGCTGCTCACCGTCTGCTGCAAACGCTCCTCACGACGCCCACAAATCATCACTGAAGCGCCGAGCCGAGCCAGAACGAAGGCCGTTGCTTTGCCGATACCGCTGCCGCCACCCGAGAGAATGCAGGTCTTCCCTTCCAGTAAACCGTCGGCATAAACCAGCGGTAGAGTGGCTAGTTCCTCGTCGGTGTAGCCATAGGGGACCGCCGCAGACTCGGGCGTCAGATTCTTCGGTTGGCTACTCATTTACAGTCCTCCCAGAATGGAGATGCTGGCAACGTTCCGGTTGGGGATGCCGCCTAAATTGTGCGTTAGTCCGAATTGAGGATCGGCCAATTGCCGTGCACCGGCGCGGCCAAGCAATTGCAAATAGACCTCGTACAACATACGCAGTCCGCTAGCGCCGATCGGATGCCCGAAACACTTCAGACCGCCATCGATCTGGCACGGGATCGCGCCGTCGGCGTCGTAGCGACCGTCGCGAATGTCGGTTGGCGCCGCGCCTGGCTCGGACAGTCCGAGATCCTCCATGATGACGAGCTCGGTTACCGAGAAGCAGTCATGCACCTCGATGAGACTGAGGTCGGCGCGTGGATCGTTGATGCCTGCTTCCTGGTAAGCACGTTCGGCCGCCAATCGCGTCGTAATCGTGTAAGAGCCATCCCACGAACTGTGCGAGGCCTCGACGCCGTTGCTAACGGCCAATTGCAGCGCCTTAACAGCAACGTTGTTGGTTTTGCCAAGTTCACGGGCGATCTCTGGCCGTGCGACGATCGCGCAGGCCGCGCCGTCGCTGACACCACAGCAGTCGAGAACACCGAGCGGAAACGCCACGGGTGGCGCATTCAATACATCTTGCTCGGTAATTGAACGCCGTAGATGCGCCTTAGGGTTGTGTAACGCGTTCGCGTGACTCTTGACCGATACATGCGCCATCGCTCGCTTGAGATCATCCATGGCAACGCCGTGGCGGTGCGAGTAGGCGCTGGCGAGCTGCGCGAACGCCCCCGGTGCTGTGCTGTTTGGCAGCCATTGGTCCTCAAACGTGCCGTTGGTACGCTCGGGCAAGCCAGAGAAGCCAGTGTCTTTCAGTTTCTCAACCCCCATCGCCAAAGCCACATCGCAAGCACCGGAGGCGACCGCGTACACGGCGCCGCGAAACGCTTCTGTACCGGTAGCACAGAGATTTTCGACCCGCGTAACAGGGATGTTATTGAGCCGCAGGGCATTACTGAGCGGGATCGCCGATTTCCCGATGTTCTGCTCGTCGAAGAACACACCGAGCCAAGCGGCCTCAATACCGTCTCGGTCGATGCCGGCATCAGCGACCGCTTCTTGGAAGGCTTCGACCATCAGATCGGCTGCGCTTTTGTCCCAGCGTTCACCGAACGTGGTACAACCCATGCCGATGACGGCGACCTTGTCGCGAATACCCGCCGCCATTAGTGGACACCTCGGGCGAGCGTCGCTTTCCAGAAGTAGCGGCGAAAGTGGCGACGTTCATCAATGTCTTTCACGCGAAAACTGGGGGTAACAACGACACCCACAGAAACCTCGCCGCTTTGCGCGTCAGTGAACTGCATCAGAATGTTTGCGCCATCTTCGAATTCGACATTGCCGTAAATCAACGGTGGGTCGGGCGAGTAAGCCTGCCAGTCTTCCGTGAACGATTTGACGCGGCCCTTGGCACCGACCAACGAGTAAGGCTCTTGCTCACCGATATGGCGGCAGTCGGGGTTAACGCAGGCCTGCGTTCGTGGAAACTGTACAGTCCCGCAAACGGGGCAGCGCCCACCGACAAAAGCGCTGATCTGATCGCTCTCACGAAAATAGGCGCTTTGTGCCGTCCGAACATCGCGCTCGGTACGTTTTCCCCAATCGAGGTCGAGGAGGCCTCGATGACTTAAAAAACGCAGGTAATTGCTGTCGTCACGGCCGGCGGCCAGTTGTTGCTGGAAGCCGGTATCAACCGGTCGATTGACGCGTAACACCAAGACATCGACGCCTTGTCCGAACGCAACAATGACGATCGTCGCACCGGGTTTTGCTTGCTCGAGCACTTCGGCCAATGCCAATAAGGGCTGCACACAGCCAGCATCGCCAACGTCTTCGTCGAGCGCGGAGTCAGTCACCGCCTTACTCATGCCGACCGATTTTGCGATCGCTTGTCGGCCGCGTGCTGGCAAGTTGGCTACCAGATGGTCGACCGCGGACACGTCGACAGCGGCATCATCGAGCGCGGATTGAATCGCTGGCGGCACGTGCCGTGAGACCCCTTCATCGCGCACCCAGCGTTGTTCAAACGCGTAACCAAAAGGTTCACCAGCGCTACGGTAGCGGTCAACGAAATCGACACTTAACGTGGCACCACCCAGGTATTCGCAAACCAGATCGTCAGACCCAATATCGATGGCGACCGCGGCATCGGCGAACTGTAGCTCCTGCTCACTGGCCGGTTTCGCCAGACGTTTGTCGGCGGCGACGACGATGGCACGGCCGGTACTGTGGGTGAGCTGCTGATAGCACGCCGTTGAGCCAGCGCGCATCGAGCCACCGTGGTCAACGACCAACGTCGAGTCTGGCCAACCGAGTGACTGGCGCAGTAATCCAGCGTTCGCTCGTTCGGCGAACGGCGCCGTTGTTGAGCAAAAGTGCAGCGCATGACCGTCGACAGCGAGATCACTGCAAGCCGTCCGTGCCATCGTGATGCTGTCTTCATCCCAATTCGCGGTAGCGAGCTTGCCAACATGGCGACGCGACGGATACGCCCACCGATGCGCCGCGACAACGCTGTCGCGTTCAAGTCGAGTTACCGGCAAATAGGTCCGCATAGCGCGGATACCGCGTGTCACGAACGCTCGACGAACGGCGCAAGAACGGGCTTAACGGCGAAACGTGAATCGAGACCGACGCCGATGCGACGATCCAGCTCTTCGTGCCAGTGATAGATACGCCGCTCTTGATAGTTGAGTGGGATACCGCGAAAACCCGGCGACTCCACCGACGCTTGAATCTGCGGTGCAAACTGGGTGTCTTCTTCAAGAATACGGTCGAAGTTCTCGATGCGTGTCTGCCAGAGCGGATCACGCTCACCGTCGCCCCAGTCGGGCGCAAACCAGTGCACGTCCAGTGTCATCGTGGAGTCGGTCGCCGGCCAAAATATAATAAACGGCATACCGGTGTGCGCCGTCGGTGTGACGATGTTCGGGTAAATGTTGTACGAGAAATTATTGGTTCGGATGATATCCGGAACCGACTCTATTTCGGCCATACCGACCGCACCGGGGTCTTCCCATTCAGGTCGCCGATTCGGTGTGACCATCAGCGAGTGGCCGCCCTCCCACAACGTGATGGTTGTGCCCGTGTGATCGAGAAAACGGTCGACCGTCTTTTGATGAATGGATTTGAGATGGTAGACCTCGAGAAACGCGTCTTGAATGACTTTGACGTTGCACGCCACCTCAAAAGACTCCGACTCAACCAGTCGCAACGAATCGAGTTCGAAGCACTCGAAATGTTCCGGAATCGGCCCCAACGTATCGAGCAGCGGCGGCGCATTCTCATCTTCGCTAACAAACACCCATGGGCCGAATTGCTCGCAACGAACGCTGCCGAGCTTGTAGCAAGACGAATCAAATCCGGCGAAGTCGCGTTTGTCGCGAATATTGATGAGATCGCCTTTAAGGTCGTAGGCCCAGCCGTGATAACCGCAGACCAGACTGCGGACCGAGCCCTGCTCTTGCTTTACGAGTGGTCCGCCGCGATGACGGCAGGTGTTATAGAAGGCGCGAATAACGTCGTCGTGACCGCGGACCAAAAAAATCGGCGACCCCGTCCGGGTGAACATCTTGAAGCTGCCCGGTTTGGGAAACTCGTCGCGATGACCGGCATAGAGCCACGCCTTTTTCCACAAATGTTCGTGCTCTAACGCAAGAAACTCGGAATCGACGTAGCGTGACCCGTTAATCTCGGGTAACTGAGGGAAACCTTTCGGGGGCTCTCGCCGAGCGGCCTCGTACTGCATGCCGTTGGCAATGCGCTCGATGGTTGCCTGATCCACGACTAACTCCTACCCCTGTCGGTGCGCTTTTATCGCACGTAAAAGTATAGGTCGTGGCTTACCAAAAAGAAACAATCCTGACTGTTTTTTTCGGGATAGCGCTACGCTACACTGCGTAAAACGAGCGAGCACGCTACGGAGCACGGGCACCGATGGATTTTTCACTGACCGAACAACAACAAGCCATGCGCGATGCTGCGCGCCAATTCGCTCAGAACCGCCTGCCCGACGAAGCCGATGCGATAGAACGGTCGGCGACCCCGCCGAGTAAAGCGCTGATTAAAGAGTTTGCCGAGATGGGGTTCCTCGGTATTAACATTCCCGAGGAATTCGGCGGGTTGGGACTTAGCAGCTTAGATGCGCTAATCGTCCTTGAGGAATTCGCCAAGGTATCGTCCGCCGTCGCGTTTCCCGTGTTCGAATCATGCACCGGCCCTGTCAAAGCCATCGAGCACTTCGGCAGTGACGAGCTTCAGCAACGGGTCATCCCGGCGGTCTGTGCCGGCGACAGTGTCGTTGCCATTGCGATGTCAGAGCCAAACGCGGGTTCGGCACTGACCGATCTGACAACGCAAGCGGTTATCGATGGCGACACCGTCCGTATCAACGGCATGAAGCGTTGGTGCTCGGGTGGCGGTCACGCCGATGGCTACCTCGTTTATTGCCGTATGGCCGATAAGCCAGGTGCCAAAGGGATAGGGGCGGTCTACGTCGATGGTGATGCCAACGGACTCAGCTTTGGCGAACAAGAATCGTTGATGGGTTTTCGTGGCGTGCCGTCATCCGATCTGTATTTCGACAATGTCGAGGTTCCCCGAAACCAGGTCATTGTCGAAGCCGGTGGTTTCGGCAAGTTGATGCAAGCGTTTGATCTTGAGCGCTGCGGTAATGCAACCATGGCGATGTCGCAAGCGGCGGGCGCGCTCGACGAGGTGATCGACTACGTGCAAGAGCGCCGTCAGTTCGGCAAACCGATCGTCGATTTTCAAGCCGTGCAATTGCGGCTCGCTGAAATGCAGATGCAGGTCGATGCCTCGCGGCTGCTGATTCATCGGGCGATTGCCAATGCGCAGAGCGGCATGCCGAGCATTCAAGACTCATCGATAGCGAAGTGCTATGCGAATGAAATCTCGCGAACCGTTACCGGCAACGCCATGCAGCTGATGGGCGGTTACGGTTACTCGTGCGAGTACCGGATCGAGCGGCGGATGCGCGATGCCTGGGGTTGGGGTATAGCCGGTGGGGCCATCGACATCCAAAAGGTCAATATCGCCAGTGCGATTGTTGGCCGACGCTTCAACCAACGCGCCTAGCGCCGACTCACCTCGCGCCGTTACTTCTCGCCGTTGATGTAGCGCTCCACTTCCATCTCGAAGTGGCGAACGCGTTGCTCTTGATCACCGTACAACGCACCGCGGAAACCACGCGAACGAACACCGCGTTGCTGAACCGGTAACAACTCGGCGTCTTGGTCCAAGACCTCGCCTAAATCGGGGCTCTCACCGAGCGGTACGTGGATAACCGCCGGGCGGTTCTCCCCGGAGCTATCGGTGCCCTCCGGCAAGCCCATCCACGCCGGGACGGTGTAGTCAGGATCGTCGACGCTACGGAACAACACCATCGTTTCGTAGTAGAAGAGCTCCGGGTCGTCGGCGTCGGGCAGGAAGCGCATGATGAAAACGCCCTCCGGGTGCATACCCATCTGAACGTTCGGAAACAGCCCTGTCGCCCAGCTATCGGTTAACTGGCCATCGGTGAAGTTGTCGTAGTGATCGAGCCCAAGTCGCTTGGCGCGCGCGCGCTTGGCTTGCTGCACAGCCTGACGCACATCGGCCGCACTGCCGGTAAAACTCGCCGGGTCCAGACCGGCCTCTTGCATCATCGCCGCCTGGTACGGATCGACCGATTCTTGGTCGTCGACCCGATGGGATTTCACGCAGATCGGCACGATCATCCGCGATGCGCCGTTGGGGTACAGATCGTTCTGTGAAAAATCCTCCATGACGCCCTGCGTTTGTGGGTGCACATACGGCAGGTGGTAGGTTTCGTAGAACGCGTCGACGCCGATCTTCCAGTTGGCCTTCCAGGCACTGCGGACGTGATGAATCACGTTCATCTTGTCGACTTCGTAGGCTTCGATATAGCCCTCGGGTAGCCCTAAGTACTCCGCAAGCGGCGGTGCCTTGCCGTCCATATTGATGAAAATGATGCCGCCGATCGTGTCGCAGCGAACCTCGTTTAGGCCAGGACGGTGAGCGACCACGCGCGGATCGAAGGTCTCTTTGTCGGTGATTTCTTCGAGCTTGCCGTCGATCCCGAAACGCCAGCCATGGAAGGCGCAGCTAAAACTGCCGACTGTGCCGCGCTCGTTCAAACAAACGCGGTTACCCCGATGCGGGCACACGTTGTAAAAGGCCTTAATCGACTCATCTTCCTGGCGGGCAATGACAAATTGCTCGCGGCCGATATCGAACACGAAGTAATCGCCGTCTTCCGGGATATCCGATGTGACACCCGCCAATAACCAGACCCGTGGCCACAACGACGTCATTTCCTTTTCCATGAAATCGCGCGAGTAGTAGCGCGACGGATGCAGAACATCGATACCGTTATCGATGTCGGGCTGCTTCGCCTCGAGGGAATTGGCCGGCGCATTCATGTTCATCGGCCATTGGGCTTTGTAGTTGGCACTCATCGTTACGGCTCCACTCGGTGGACGGATGGTTCTGAGATAGTCGTCATAGGGCGTCAGCATCCGAGTCACTATCCGGTAACTCGGCAAAAATTCTACCGTCGGTGACATGCGCCCGATACGTCCGTATGGGCTTTGTCGCCGGCGCACTGAGGGCGCTACCGTCGCGCAAATCGAATGCCGCGCTATGCAGCGGGCAGAAGATCTTATGACCACGGAGCTTACCCCCGGTCAGACGGGCCATCGCATGTGAACACTGGTTCTGGATCACGTAGTACTGGTCTTTGCTGTGACAGACCAACAAGCGATGCCCAGCGACGCTAACTGGCAGCGTTTTGCCCGGCTCAATCTCGTTGGCCTCGGCAATGAAATGTTCAGCCAAAGAATTCTCCCCGTGCGCCTTATATGGATACCATCGATTCGGCCAAAAAGAAACAGTTCTGACTGTTTTTTTTGACAGGGCGGCGCTATGCTAAAGCCACTGTCTATCGGCCTTGGGGGGTGTGTAATGCCAGTCGTTTCATTTCTGTCGCGGATGAAAATCCACGCCGACAAAGAACAACAATTCATCGAGTGCTGCGAGCAACTCACGGAGAAGGTCCTGGCGCACGAACCCGAGTGTTTGTATTTCCGGTTCTACAAACTGCGGGACGAGCCGCTCGGCTACGCCGTCTTCGAGTCGTTTATTAGTGATGAAGCAGAACACGCGCACCAGCAAACCGATTATTTCACGGCCATTGTGCCGGGCTTGGTCGAGTGCTTGGATGGCACATACGTTCGGGAATACCTTGATCCGTTGAAGTAAGGAGCCGTCGCGATGACGACTGAAGCCGTACGACGCAACCGGATCAACGCCACGACGCTCGGCGACTTGTTGCTGGCCGCCGCCGATAACCACGGTGATTCGCCGGCGATTGTGTTTCCGGACTTTCGGCTCACCTACGGCGAGCTTCGTGATCGCGCCATTCAGCGGGCGCAAAGCCTTGCTGCATTAGGTGTGGGTCGCGGTGAACATGTCGGTATCCTGCTGCCGACCTGCCACGAGTTTCCGGAGCTTTTTTTCGGCGTTAGTTTATGCGGCGCCGTGCCGGTGCCGGTCAATGCACGCTACCAAGCCCATGAACTTGCCTACGTTATCGATAACGGCGACTTGGTCACGCTAATCACGACCGATCAAATCGCCGATCAAGTGAATTTTGTTGAGCGCTTGGGTCGGGCACTGCCGGGTATCGCGTCAGCAACGAATACGCACAAGCTTAGCCTCGACGCGGCGCCACAGCTGCGTAACCTCGTGCTGCTCGGTGAGTCGACAGAGCCGGGGTTCGTTACCAACACCGACTTTGATGCACTAGCCGACACCGTCTCTGCCGACGCTATCCACGAGCGCCGGATGAGCGTCAGCGTCCGCGAGCCAGGCCTCATGCTGTACACCTCGGGCACCACCGCGAATCCGAAAGGCGCGGTCATTTCGCATGAGGCGATGGTCCGCAATTCCATCGCGCTCGGTCGGCAGCGCTATCAACTAACCGCCGAAGACCGGTTCTGGTCACCACTACCGATGTTTCATATCGCGGCTATTTTGCCGATCGTCGCTTCATTCGATGTCGGCGCTGCTTATTTGACGATGTCGTACTTCGATGCCGGTACGGCGTTGAAGATGCTCGAGCGCGAGCGCGCATCGGTCACGTACCCGTGCTTTGTTACGATCATGTCGGACCTTATTCATCACCCAGATTTCGAGAAAACTGACCTGCGCCACGTTCGATTAATGAACAGCAACTTCGCGGTGCAGCCGCCAGGTATCGCCGAGGCGATGCAAAAAGCCATGCCGAATACGGTGCAAGTCGGCACCTTCGGGATGACCGAAACGGCCGGTACGGTCTGCACCAGTGAGTTAGATGCAACGTTGACGCAACGCACGACCCGACTCGGAACACCGCTACCCGGCATGGAGGTACGAATCGTCGATGCCGATACGGGCGAGGACGTCGGTGTCGATGAGCGTGGCGAGATCCTTGTGCGTGGCTACTCGTTGTTCGAGTACTACTACAAAGACCCTGAGAAAACCGCCGAAGCGAAGGACGCCGACGGCTGGTACCACACCGGTGACATCGGCTCGCTCGATGCCGACGGGCAGATCATGTTCTACGGCCGCACCAAAGACATGTTGAAAGTTGGTGGTGAGAACGTGGCCGCCGCCGAGATCGAGACGTACCTCGCCCGCCACGACGCTGTGCGCTTGGCGCAAGTCGTTGGAGTCCCAGACGCGCGCCTGGGCGAAGTGGCCGCCGCGTTCGTTGAGCTCAACGACGATGCGGACGTTGATGCCGATATGCTGATGCAGTTCTGCAAAGGCGAAATAGCGAGCTTCAAAGTGCCGCGCTACGTTCGCTTTGTGACCGAGTGGCCGATGTCCACGAGCAAGATTCAAAAATACAAGCTGCGCGATCAGTTGATCGCCGAACTGGAGAAGACAGCATGATGGCATTCGTTGCGACGTTGGTTCTAAAAGAAGGCAAAGAGCAAGACTTTGAGGACTTGCAGCGCAAGCTGGCCAAGCTTTCGATCGATAGCGAACCCGACCTCATTACTTACCACGTGATTCGCCAACGCGAAGCGGAGCGTACCTACGTCGTCTACGCCGCCTTCAAAGACGACAAAGCGTTTGAGTACCACATGCAGACCGACTTCCACGACGATTTGGTGCCACCGATTCTCGACTGCCTCGCCGAGGAGATGGACCTGAAGATGTTCGACGGCATCTGAGTGCCGAACCGCTTAATCGAACAGCGCGTCGGGGGCCTCAAGCGTGGCCTTTAACGCCCCTAAGAACTTCGCGCCTGTCGCACCGTCGAAGGCACGGTGATCGCACGACATCGTGACCTTCATTAGCGTCGCGACGGTTAACTCACCGTTCTTAGCAACCGCCTGCTGACGGGCCTTGCCGACGGCAATAATCGACGTTTGCGGCGGATTGATAATCGCCGTAAAGCGATCCACGCCGAACATGCCAAGATTCGAGACCGTTGTTGCTCCGCCCGTTAATTGCGCCGCCGTTAACGCGCGGTCGTTGGCTTGGTCGGCCAGGCGTTTCACCGATTCACTGATCGCCTGCAGCGACAGGCCCGATGCGTTTTCAATGACTGGGGCGATGAGTCCATCGGTCGCGGCAATAGCGACCCCGATCGCATCACTCGCCGGGTAAAGCGCGTCGTCGCGATAGCAGACATTAATCGCCGGCTGCTGCTGCAGAGTCGTCGCTACCGCCTTCAATAGAACGTCATTCAACGTGACTCGACAACCGTGCGTTTGGTTGTACGTGGCTCGCTGTGCTTGTACGGCATCGCAAACGATGTCGATCTGCAAATAAAAGTGCGGAATCTCCTGCTTGGCCGCTTGCATACGGGTGGCAGCCGTTCGGGCCATCGCCGTTTGCTTGATCGGCTGATCGCCGGCGGCTGCAGCAGCCGCCTCAACGTCCTGCTTGGAGATGCGTCCGTTGCGGCCAGTGCCCTTAATCGTTGTCCAGTCGACACCCAATGACTCGGCGAGCCGTTTGGCAATCGGGCTAATGCTGGTTGACCCGCTAGCAGCCACCGGCGCTGGTGTCGCTGGCGGCGGCGCTGGCTCGTCGGTGGCGCCCTCGTCGCCGTCGAACGAGGCATCCACTGGGACAAACGCGTCGATAAACGCGTCGATGTCGGCAGCGGGTGTATCCGCTGGTGCGATCACCCCAATCAGCGTACCAACATCGTAGCGCTCGTCGACTTCACCAATAATGCGAGCGAGCACGCCGTCGGCCGGCGCCTCGTGTGCATTGACGATTTTATCGGTTTCAAGATCGACGATTTCATCGCCTTTGGCGATCGCGGCACCGACCTCGACTTTCCATTCGGCGAGCGTGGCCTCCTGCATCTCGATGCCCCACTTCGGTACCGTAATGGCGGTAATCGCGGTAATGGCCATTAGCTCGCCATGACCTCGCGGATAGCCGCTTCGATCCCAGCCGGGCTAGGGACGTATGCACGTTCAAGCCCACGCGCAAACGGTACCGGCGCGTGCGGGGCGGTCACCATCTTGATCGGCGCTTTCAGTAACTCGAAGCCCTCACTCGCCACCATCCCAGCGATGTCGGACGCGACACTGCAGCGCGGTGTCGATTCGTCGACCAGCACTAAGCGGCCGGTAGACTCTAGGCTTTCCAAAATCGTATCGAGATCGAGTGGCGATGTTGTGCGCGGATCGATCAGGTCGCACGTAATGCCCTCTTCGGCGAGCTTGTCGATCGCCTTCTCGGCGAACACAACCATACGTGCGAGTGCCACAACCGTGACGTCCTCGCCCTCGCGAACCAACGCCGCTTCGCCAAACGGAATGGCGTAGTCGCCGTCAGGCACTTCCGCCTTACGCGGATACAACGCTTTATGCTCGAAGAAGACGACCGGGTCGTCATCACGGATGGCCGTGGTTAACAGTCCCTTGGCATCAGCGGCGTTGGACGGGATAACGACTTTGAGCCCGGGGACACTGGTAACGATCGGGTAGATGGTTTGCGAGTGTTGCGCACCCATGTTCATACCCGCACCGGTCGGCATACGCACGACCACGGGCGTCTTGGTCTTGCCGCCGAACATGTATCGGAACTTAGCAATTTGGTTGTAGAGCTGATCCATCGATACACCGATAAAGTCGGCGAACATGAGTTCAGCGACTGGGCGATACCCGGCGAGAGCAGCACCGGCTGCCGCACCGATGATGGCGGACTCACTAATCGGTGTATCGATAACGCGGTCTTTGCCGAATTTCTTGTAGAGCCCGGTAGTGACACCAAAGATACCACCGGCCGCCTCTTCAACACCGGTACCTCCGGCGCCGCCGGCGACATCCTCACCGAGTATGATGATCTTGGCATCACGCTCCATTTCGGCATGCAGCGTTTCGTTCAGTGCATCACGATACGTTTTGACAGGCATGAATCCGCTCTCCTATCAGTAGGTGATGTAAACGTCAGTGGCGAGTTCCGAGACAGCAGGCTCGGGTGCCGCTTGCGCCGTGCTAACGGCCGTGTCGATATCTGTGGCAACTTCGGCATCAAGGGCATCGAGCTGGCTGGCCTCTAGCCAACCGGCATCGACGACCTGCGCGCGAAACCTTTTCAAGCAATCGTGCGTCTCGCGAAAGTTAGCGACTTCGTCCTTGGCACGGTAACGCTGCGGATCGCCTTCGAAATGGCCGTAAAACCGCGTTGTCGTGCATTCGAGTGTCGACGGGCCACCGCCGTCGCGCGCCATTTGAATCAATTCGCCGGCGGCCCCGAGAACGGCAAAGAAATCACTGCCGTCGACTTTCTTGGCCGGCATACCGAAGCCCGCTGCGCGCCCGGCAATGTCTTTGCTGCCAACGGCGTAGTCGGTGCCGGTGTGCTCGCCGTAGCCGTTGTCTTCGAACACGAACAACGTCGGTAGTTGCAGCACGACGGCGAGGTTCATGGCCTCGAAAACGGTGCCTTGGTTGGAGCTACCGTCACCGCCGAACGATGCGGTGACTTTGCCCTTGCCGTCGAGTTTCGTCGCGATGGCGGCGCCCGTTGCAATCGGTGGGCCACCGCCGACAATCGCGTTGGCGCCGAGCATGCCTTTATCGAAATCGGCGATGTGCATGGAACCGCCTTTACCTTTGCATAGCCCATCCGCACGGCCGTAAATCTCGAGCATCATGCCGGTAACGTCGCAACCTTTCGCGATGCAATGGCCGTGGCCACGGTGTGTCGACACGATGTAGTCGTCATCGTCGAGGTGCATACAAATGCCGGCCGCGATCGCCTCTTGGCCGCTGTATAAGTGCGTGAAACCGGGAATAGCGCCCGTCGCGATCTCGACATGCAAACGTTCTTCGAACTCGCGGATGGTTTTCATGACCCGATAGGCTTTTAGCAGCCGGTCAGCGGGTAGCGGCATAGTCATAGGAATCCCCTCCGATGCCTCGATTGTACGAAAGCCGCCCCTCGAAAGAAACAGTCAGGACTGTTTTTTATATGCCAATAAGAGACGCGGGTCAGTCGCCCAAATAATCATCCAAGGTCTTGTGAAAATGCCGGATGCGAACTTCGAGATCGCCGAGCCACAGCCCTTCGTAGGCGTCGCTGTTCATCCCGGCCTGCACTTTCGGTAGGTTCGAGCCATCTTGATCGATGACCATGCCTAACGATTTTTCGCCACCGCGCACGTGCTTATGGCGGGGTCGGTACTCGGGCATTTCATCCTCATTGATGATGTACTCGAGCGTCCACGTATCGAACAGCATCTTGTTCGGGTCGCTCGGATGCGGCCGGTGCCGAAATAGCATCAGGTGATCGGCGTGGGTGTTGAACGTGAGATTCGGAAACACGAGGTAGTTGAAGTCGTCGGTAAGCTGGTCGTCATTGAGCTCACTGTAGTCGCGACCTTCAGCGGCTGCGTTCTCGCGTAGGTGCTGTTGCACCGTCTCCCGAATGCCGTCCACAGGCCCCTGGTACGACGCCGGATCAAGCCCCGCTTCATGCAGCATGAACTTAAGCGGTGGCGGAATCTCGGGTGCCCGTTTAATCCGCGGACTGGTCATCCCGAACGGTACCAAGTAGCGCGAGTGACGGTCGTAGCAGTCGATCTGCACGTCCATCTCATTGAGGTACCAGAGGAGCTGCGGATGGGTTGCCGCAACGTGATAGGTCTCGTTGAACGCATCAACCGACGTTTTCCAGTTGCAATCCCATTCGGCCGTCACGTCGCGGGTCAGCGTCATCCGCTCGAAGTGGTACGGCTCGAAATGCCCCAGCAACGGCGCCATGTATTCGTCAAACGGCTGAACGTCTTTGTTGAGGCTAAAGAAGACCAGACTGTTCCAAACCCGACATGGTAGCTCGACCAAGCCCCGGCACGGCTTACCTTGTGGGAACAACTCGCCGTTCGGGATATTGACGAGCGTGCCGTCGGGCGCGTACTCCCAACCGTGATAAGAACACTTGAAGGTCTCGACGTTATCGAGCCCTTCTTCGACAAGGCGATTACCGCGATGCAAGCAGACATTCACAAACCCGCGAACGTCGCCGTTATCTTGGCGAACGAGTATGACCGACTCTTTGCCGATACTGGTGCAAATGAAGTCGCCCGTCTCTTGTAGGTCGTGCGCAAGTCCACCGAGCAGCCAGACCTTCGTCCACATCTCGGCCCACTCGCGCTGCATAAACGCGTCCGACGTGTACCGCTCTTTCGGGATCATGTCGTAGCCAAAATCCTCCGGCGGCGTGTGCTCGACCGGGGTCCCATTGGGCAACGGCTCGGCAACGCGCCGGACAGGCTTGTAGCTACGATGGGTCATCTTAGAACTGGACGCGCTTCGTGAAGCCGCCATCGACGACAAGGTTCGTTCCGTTGCACCAACTCGCCGCCGGGCTCGATAGAAATACGACGCAGCGGGCGACTTCCTGAGGCTTGCCGAGCCGGCGGGTCGGATGGTCGCGGATGGTCTTGTCGTAGAACTTCGGGATTGTGTCTTTGATCATGTCCCAGCTACCGCCCGGAAACTCAATCGGGCCCGGCGAGACCATGTTGACGCGGATGTCATCGGGCCCGACGAATTGGCCGAGTTGCTTGCCGTAGGTCACGAGCGCCGCCTTCATCGCGTTGTAAGCCTGCGGCCCAGCGAACGTCTCAAGCGCAGCCGTGGTGCTGATAAACGTGATCGCACCACCACCCGATTCTTTCATGTGGGGGATCACCGCCTCACAGCCGCGTACGGTACCCAGTACATCGGCCTCGAAGTTCTTCCACCAGTTCTTCTCGCTGTCCATACCGCCGCCAGCGCTAACGTTAGGGATGAAGAGGTCGACACCGTCCATCTCTTTGACCATCTTGTCGATCCACGCGGCATACTCGTCTTTATCGCGAACGTCGCAGACATCGCCATAGACCTGCGCTTTGCGTGTCGAGCATTTTTCGATCGTGTTCTCGACGTCTTCGATCGAGCGCGAGCACGTCGCAACGTTACAGCCCTCGCTGATTAAGAGCTCCAGAATCTCCCGACCAATGCCCTTGGTCGCACCGGTAATGATGGCGCATTTGTCTCTGAGACCGAGGTCCATAAGTTAAGCTCCTACTGCACGAGCAGTGCGTTATCGATAACCATCTCGGCTCCGTTAACGAATCGCGACTCATCGGAAATTAGGTAAACGACCATATGTGCGACGTCGGCCGGTGCGCCGATACCGACCGGATCGTTGGGGTCGGGCTCAATCCCTAGCGCCTCGTTCGCCGTCTTGATCATCGGCGTATCGATGGCACCGGCGTGGATCGAGTTAACGCGAATCTTGTCGCCTTGCATCTGGCAGGTGATCGCCAATGACTTGGTCATGGCACGAACGGCGCCTTTGGCAGCCGAGTAAGCGAAGAACACGGGGTAGCCAAGATGCGATGCCACCGACGACATATTGACGATCGAGCCACCGCCCGACTCGCGCAATAAGGGCAGTGCGACCTTACAACCGAGGAAAACTCCCTCGGACATCACCGCGTTAACAAAGCGGAATTGATCGAGCGTTGTGTCCTCAGGCATCGCGATAACGACGACGCCCGCGTTGTTGACCAAGCCGTCGAGGCGACCGTAGGTTTTCTTTGTCGCGCCGATCACCTCCTGCCAACGCGATTCATCGCGGACATCGTGCGACAAATAGATCGCGTCATGGCCTTGCCCCGTTAACTGCTCGCGTAACGCTTCGCCTTGCGCGTCGTCGATGTCGGTAAGAACCAGGCGCGCACCCTCGGCGGCAAGGTACTCCGCATCGGCCCTGCCTAGGCCCGACGCCGCCCCTGTTATGATCACAACCTTGCCGTCCACTCTTCCCATGGCGCACCCCCTGAACAAAGCACGAGATATACCAGTCAAGTCAGCCGGTTTCAATCTGCTTTGACTTTTTTTGGCTGAACCGCGAAGCTAAGGACGACGCAAGAAGCGTCTGATCGAACTTTCGGGGAATTTCGTCATGGCGGCAAAGCAAGCCAAAGTCGCGCGTAAGGCCGTGCAAAGCACGCAGAGTTGGCAAGCGCAAAAGAGCGCATCGACGCGTAACCAAATCGTAGAAGCGGCCATCAAAGCGTTCGTCGAACTCGGCTACGCAAATACAACAACAACGCATATCGCCCAGATCGCGGGATTGTCACGCGGGGCGATGCTGCACCATTTTCCATCGAAGATGGATATCGTCGAGGCGGCCGTGCAGCACCTGCACGACAAACGGCTGACGGCGTTTCGACGGTCGGTCAGCGAACTGCCAACCGATGCCGACCGCGTCAAGCTGGCGGTTGAGGCCTACTGGCAACACGTGCAACACCCGATGTTCGTCGCGTTTTTTGAGTTGTCGGTAGCCGCGCGAACCGATGAAGAGCTGCGCAAGATCTTGCGGCCGGTGCAAAAAGAATTCGCCGAATCGTGGTATCGAATGGCCCAGGACTTGTTCCCAGAGTGGCAAGGCAAAGAAGACGCCTTCGATCTGGCGCTCGACTTATCGGAGTACATCATGGAAGGCATTGCGGTCAGTTACATGACGCACCACTCGCCGAAGCGTGTGGAACGCCTGCTCGAGTACTTAGAAAAGTGCCTGCGGGAGTTACTGAGTGAGTGACGCCCACTCTCGCCGCAACCCATCACGATAAGTCGGGTCGGCTACGGCAACCAAACGCTCGGCCACCGCTTCTGGGCCGACACCTTTTATGGCCGCTACGCCGTGCTCGGTAATGACGTGCGTCGCTCGACCTACCGCTAACGTGGGACTGTCATGATTGGCGAGCCGGACGACAATACGCGAAAAACCCTTCGCCAAATTGGCAGCTGGCAAAGCGATGATGCTGCGGCCATGTTCGGCAAGGCTGGCCGCCGTCGAGTAGTCAGGCAGACCACCGCGACCGCTAACCACGTGTCGACCGATTTGCTCGGCATTGACCGAACCATCGAGTGCGACCTCAAGCGCACTGTTCATCGCAACGAAATGATCGAGCAACTGCACCCGCGCACGATCGTGAGCGACCTCCACTCGCTCGACGGAGAAACCCTCGCGTTGATGCAACCAGTCAAACAGCCGCTGCGTCCCGAGCGCCATGCCGTAGGTATGCGGGAAGCTAGGGTCGAGTGCACCGGCATCCGCGAGATCAGCGATCGCATCGCTAATCATGCCACTGTAGAGCCGCAACCCGCGACGCGATCTGAGGTTCTTAAAGACCGTGCTGGGGATGACACCGATACCCGCCTGGATAGCATCGCCGTCATCAACGAGACTCGTCACGTAGTCAGCAATCGCCGAACTCGCCGCATCGCCGCGCTCGTCGACGCGGTACTCCATCAGCGGCGCCGAGTGGGTAACGGCATAGTCGACCTGAGACGTCGCCAGGTCACAGCCGCGAACGGGAATCGGCATCTGCTCGTTAATGAATACGCAAGTGCGCTCGGCAAGCTCGGCAGCCAGCGGCAACATCTCGCCGCTAACGCCTGTCGACAACGTGGCGTTACTGCGACGGCCGCAATGCAAAAACGCGAGATCGATTTTTGGCAATGCCTGCAAATAGTCGGGGACTTCGGAGTAGGCCAGCCGCAGCCAATCGGCTTGCCCATTGTCGCGCGCCGGTGCGTACGCGCGTTGCGCCATCGTGTTAACAACGAACGAGTCGGCCGCCAAACCGGCAAGATTGACCGTATTGATGCCCGGTATGAAACTCGTAATCAGTCGCACCCCGCGAAGGTGTTCGGGGTTCGCTGCGAGGTAGTCGGTCAGCGCGCGTGGCTCGGTCGCCATACCGTGTATGAACACGGTCATCCCGGGCTGCAACAGCGCTGCGGCACCGCGGATATCCAGTGCTTGCATGCGCTTACCCTGCTACCGATAACCCGAAACGCCCACTCGAACTGCGATTGAGGACAGCCCTGTGAACGACTTGATCTTACATCACTTCGACGCCTCGCCCTTTGCCGAGAAAATTCGGATCATCCTCGGCATCAAGAACGCCACCTGGCAGTCGGTCCAAATACCGATGATCATGCCGAAGCCGGACCTCACCGAGTTAACCGGCGGCTACCGCAAAACACCGACGTTGCAACGCGGCGCCGACATTTACTGCGACACGTGGCTGATCAGCGACAAACTGGAGGACTGGCTGCCGCAACCGTCGTTGTTCGCGCCGGGTGAGCGCGGCCGTGCATTGGCGCTTAGCCGCTGGAGCGATAAGAGCTTCTTCGAACCCGGTGCGGCTTTGTCGATGGGAGAAAACCCGGCGGTACCGGACGTTGTCATTGAAGACCGCAAGGCTTTTTTCAACTTTATGGATTTCAATAAGCTCGACGAGTCGTTACCGGAATCGCGGCGCCAGTTCCAAGCACACCTTTCGCTGCTAGACGGCGATCTCACCGAGTCTGGCGAGTTCTTATCAGGGGCAGCGCCTGGTTATCACGATGTGCTGGCCTGGTTTGTTGTCTGGATGGCATTTGGCAATATTCCGAGCGTTTCTGCACTGATGGCGCCGTTTTCGAACGTGCAATCGTGGGCGCAGCGTATGGGCGACATCGGCAATGGCAAGGCAGTGGCAGTAGACAGCGCCGATGCTATCGCCGTCGCCAAGGCGGCGACGCCGATCGACGCACCGGGCGTAGGCGACAACCCGCTAGGACTGACGCTCGGACAGTCGGTCGCGGTCTTTGCCGATGACTACGGGCAAGACCGAATTTGCGGCGAACTCGTGGGACTCACCGCCAAGCAGATAAGCGTCCGCCGACACGCTGAGCGCGCCGGCGAACTGCATATCCATTTTCCTGCTATTGGCTATCACGTGAGCCCCGACGACTGAGACTACGCTGCCCTTGCCTGCTCGACGTGATTGACGGGCGAGGTATAGGCGGAGTCGGCGGAGCGAACCGCATCATCGAGCATCGCCGCGTACAGACGACCTGTCGTGTGGATCGCGTACGTTACGGCGGAAAGGTCGGCCTCGGTAACGACAAGCTCAGCGACGTAGCGCTCCATCAACTTGTTGTGATGAACATCGACCGTGGTGTGATCTTGCAGGAAGGTCGTTGCTGACTCCGGTACACCGATACTGGCGAGCTTCTTCAGCAATTCGCCACCGATCGCCGTTGGCGTGAACTCCAAGAACAACAGATAGCCCAGATAGCCGATGGGGTTGTGGTTTTGGATTTGGTAAAAGGCGAACGCCACCAAGGCGGTCGTTGCCGGCAGCGGGTACTCGGACGGAATCCTGTCAGTGTCTTGCCCGGTAATCGCGAGGTCGTTTAGCGCCAACTGATCGTGCCCAATTTCCGAGCTGGCGTGAGCGTAAAAACCCTTAACCATGTCGCGCTGAGCGCCACGAAAGTAAACCGTCGCTAACGCTTGAATCTGCGGGTTCTCACGAGCGTGATGGAATATTTGCCGAAGAATCGCTTGGTAATGCGGCAAACCTAACTCATCCGCCTGCAGTCGGCGAATAGTGTCGGACTCTAGGAACGTGCCTAGCGCAATTTGGAATTCCTGCAT
Source organism: Pseudomonadota bacterium (assembly GCA_038749025.1). GTDB lineage: Bacteria > Pseudomonadota > Gammaproteobacteria > Steroidobacterales > Woeseiaceae > JBCAXA01. Next base: position 147,668 of record JBCDIL010000003.1, read on the forward strand.
TAAGGTTTGCCACTTATCCATGAACGGTTACTCCTTCGGTTTGTGTGGGTGAGTTAAGGTGAGATTGGTACAGTTTCAGTAAAGGCGAGCGGACCCGGCGCATTTGCTGTACGCCGTGCAGCTCGAAGACCATCGAGTAGACGCGCCCGTAATCGACGTGCTCGATCCAGCCAAGGTGCTCGCGGTAGCCGATGCGCTTGTAGAATTCGATCAGGTAGTCGTTGCAGTCGATGTAATTTTCCTCGATACCGTCGCGAAGACCTTTCCGGTAAGTAGCTGCCGCCAACCGAAACGCGAGTCCTGATGCTCGATATTGGGGTGCGACCATCAGTTTGTTGGTCACCGATATGACCGCGTGGTCTGCGGTTGAGCGGTTCTGGAGCCCATAGAGCGATAGATACTTGTCGCAATTTCCACGGGCCACATAAATAGACTGCAGTGTCCCGATGACGTTGTCGTTGGTTGATGCAGCGAACAAGTCGGCGCTGCGGGTATAGGGATCCGACAGCTCGTTGCCAACATGATTTGCTAAGCCATCCTCGTCCAAGTGCCGACCCATCTCGAGCACGTACACGTCGTACCAAAATCGCCGACAGCGCCGCGCTGTTAATTCATCGTTGACCAATTCGACGGTTTGCTTCATCGCTGTCTCCATCAGCTGCCTAATCAACTATTGAGTTGCTTTGATGGAATGCTGCGATCAGTGAGAAATTCCCCTCACGCTTTGGCTATTTTTTTCAAGGATCACGATGGCCCCGGGGTGGACATTGCAGTTTTCTCGACGGAAACTGGCCACAGAAGAACAGCGAAAAACAACAATGCCAAAAACGCTGCGCCGAACCATTCGGCTTTATGAACTGCGTCCAGCGGCGATTTACCGAATAGTCGTACTCAGCTTGGTACCTATCGGCTTACTGTGGCTCCTTGCCATGGAAGGATCCGCCGTAACTGAGTTGCTCGGCATTAAACCGACGCTCGAGTCGCTGGCCATCGAGCGACTGATGGTCTTGTCGTACCTTTGCGTTTGGACGGTTATCTGGCTGCTCTATTTCGGGTCTGGTGCATCGGCTACGTGGCTGCAAACGAAGACACTCCGTCGCCTGCTACGAGAGTCAAGTGAGGAATGGGAAACACACCAATGGTCCGACAAGGATTTCTACGAGCACGGCCATTCGTACTACGAAGATATGTCTGCCAGAACACTAACCGCTATCGCCGTGCTCGTCGGTGCTGCCTTGTTGTGTCTCGCGCAGATTCATGCGATCGCGTTAGCGGATACGCCAGTTCACGCCGATCATTGGCAGAACTTTCTGTTGGCGATGGCAACGATTACCGGTGCACTGTCGTTTTGCGGCTTTGTTCTGTCACTAGATCTACTGGATTCGATCTTTATCAATTACAAGTCGGCGGCTTTGGGTAGGCGGCTGCAGCATCGCTTTTTCCGCCTGATGACCAATCGGCGCTACCCAGCTCTGATCGCGTTGCTGACGTGCTCAATACTCCTTGTAGCAATGTACGAGCCCTATCTCGCCTGCATCGTCATGGCGGTCTATTTGATTGTTGGCTACAAGAACTGGTTTCCGTCGTTCGCGACCGGGTCCCGCGCGCGCCTCGAGTCTTTCTGCGTTCTCGTATTGCAACTAACGCTCTTGATTACGCCATCGGTCTTGCTAGTGGCCGCCTAACCGGTGGCCGCGACTGCGCTACGTGTCACGCGAGTCTATAGGGGGCTGCGAACGTAAGTGTTCTGCCAAGGCCATCAAGCGGCGGTCGCGCCAAGCCTGAGCGTCAGCAATACCGGTGACCGGCACTTCGTCACACATGTCAGCCACGATTTGCTGGATCAGCTCATCCGACATGTCCGTTCGTTTGCGCATCGAATCAATCAGCTTCTCCCAAGTCGGTCCGAGCAGCTCGATGTATTGCTGATAGCCATCGCTGGCATTGAGGTGGCCAGTCATCAGCGGACCGATGAACGACCACCGTCTCGCCAAACCATCGGTCATGACGCGATCGATATCGGCGCTACTGCAGTAGCCTTCCGCAACGAGGTGAAAAGCCTCACCAAGAACCGCCGCTTGCAGACGGTTCAGTAGAAACCCACTGATCTCCTTGTTGAGCTGGATACAGGTCATGCCGCAACGGGTCAGTAGCGATTGAGCCATAGTCAGGATTGCATCCGCTGTTTGCGGTGCTGGACAGAGTTCAACCAGCGGGATCAGGTAAGGAGGGTTAACGGGATGCGCGACCAGGCAGCGCTCGGGATGGATCGCTACGTTAAGGAACGACGACGGCAACAGTTCTGACGTAGAACTCGCCAGTGGAACGTCACTCGGGCAGAGCGTATCCAGTTCGGTAAAAACGCTTTGCTTGATGGCGAGGCGCTCGGGTATCGACTCTTGAACGTAGATGGCATTATCAACGGCGACTCCGATATCGGTCGTCGTTTGAATACGCGCGATAAGCTCGTCAGCTGAATCGATTTGTTGGGCCAACTCTAAGTCTACAACGCTGGTGGTCAATTTGGCGACGGCGTCGGCTATCGCAGGCGCCGCCGTGTCAAAGAGCCGGACGTTGAAGCCGGCACGTGCGAACACGATGGCCCAAGCCCGTCCGACGTTCCCGGCGCCGATACAAGCGATTGCCTCGTTCCTAGTGTTGGTCATTTACCGTGATCTCCACTCGGGGGCTTCCAGCCGGTTGCGAGAGATCAAAGAGTAGCGTGACCGGCTACTCGCCGGAAATTGTTCTGAGGTCGGGCTCTATACTTACAGTACATACGCGCTAGACGACGGCACCGTGAATTAGCGTTTCAATTTACAGAACCGTCTGATTCGGGGTATTTACCGAGCGCTAAGAACAGCAGCATAGACAAGACCAAAAGACCAATTGCGACCGAAAGGATCGTGGTGTACCCGCCGGTGGCTTGTGCAACAGCACCAAATGCCGGAGGCGCAATACCGGCCCCAACGGTAAAGAACGCAATAATTGCGCCGAATATCGCTGGATAATGTGCCGGACCAAAGTACTTACTCGTCAAATACGCCAGTAGGTCAAGCTCCGCACCAGCAGCCAAACCGATCATGATCGCAATAGCGAAGCCCAACATGAAACTTACGTCGCTATTGATCAGTAGCAGCAAGCCCATCGTTGGCAACGCGAAGAAGCCGACCGCGATGGCAGGCGCCCAATAGCGATCCACCAACGCTCCGACCAGCAAGCGCCCAAACACAACGGTTAGCCCCATGACTGCAGCAATCTGCGCGATCTCCGCACGCTCGAAACCGCGTTCCGTCATTATTCGCTCGAAATTTGACAACAAACCCGCTACGACAAACACCGTTACGAATAGCACAGCACCGAGAATCCAAAAACGTACCGTACCCATCGCAGCCGCGCGCGTCATACCCCAAGACGCTGCTTTTGCGACTGGCGACGGCTCACCATCGATTTTTGACTCATCGGTATGCTCTTTAAACAGTGCGAACACGATTGGTATAGACACCAACATCGCACCGATCCCGATCGTTCTATAAGCACTACGCCAGCCGTGATTGGCGATTACAAATTCGACCAGTGGCGGCAAGAGAAAAGCACCTAGACCTGTTCCAGCCATCGTAATACCGATCGCCTTGCCACGGTGTTTAAAGAACCAGTTGTTGAGAACTCCCGTCCAAACGATCGGTAACGATCCCGCTCCGAGAAAGGCGAGCAATGCCCAGCTGAGATACCACAGTGGCAATGACCCCGTATTGAACGACAGCAAAACATACGCCGCTGAATGGCCGATCAATCCGAAAATGCCGACGCGGCGAAGCCCGTGGCGCTGGGCTAAAGATCCGACTAGCGGACCCGTTAGCAAGCCGAGACACATCAGTACCGTGTAACTGAGGAAGAACTGCGACGGCGTCCACCCGAACTCACTCGTCACGGGGCCAACGAAGAACCCTTGAGAGTAATTCGTTAGCGTAAATATGCCGCACATGGTGCCAATCGTTGCTGCGAGCAACGGCTTCCACCCGTGGGTGAATTCATTCATTACGGCTCCCCTGGTATTGATCACGCTGCAGAACCACGGATGCGCGCTTAATCGTGCTGTGGATACTTACCGAGCGCGAGGTACAGCAACATCGACAGAATGAACAGACCAATCGATGCATTTAACACGGCCGAGTAGCCGTTAAACATCTGGGCCGCTGCCCCGAAAATTGGTGGTGCAACACCAGCACCGACAGTAAAAAACGCGAAGATGCCGCCGAATACGGCCGGATAATGAGCTGGCCCAAAGTATTTACCCGTCAAGTAGGCCAGCAAATCCAACTCTGCGCCCGCGGCCAAACCAAACAGAATGGCAATACCAACCCCAACTGCAAACGTTACGTCGGTGCTATTGAGAATAACCAGCCCAAGGGTGGGCAGTGCAACAAAACAGACCGCAACAGCCGGCGCCCAGAACCGATCGACCAGGGTCCCTACCAGTAAACGACCGAAGATGACTGTCAATCCTAGTATTGCGGCGAGGATGGCGATATCGCTACGCGCGAGGCCACGCTCAGTCAAAATACGCTCGAAATTGGACAGTAAGCCGACGATCACCAGCGCGGTAACAAACAGCACAGCACCTAGTATCCAAAAACGCCCTGTACCGATAGCCTCGCGACGGGTCATGCCCCAGGCGGCTATCGGTGCCGCCGAACCCGACGCCGCGGCGGTCGCGGATTTTTCGCGGAACAACAGCATAACCACCGGTAGCGATAACAGCAGAGCACCGATCCCGACGCTTCGATAAGCGGCCCGCCAACCGTAATTCTCGATGATGAATTCGACGATTGGCGGCAATAAGAACGCACCGATGCCAGTACCCGCCATCGTGATACCGATCGCTTTACCGCGGTGAATCTTAAACCAACCGTTTAATGCGCTGGTCCAAATAATAGGTAAAGACCCGGCGCCCAAAATCGCGAGTAAAGCGAAACTGAGGTACCACAGCACCAATGATCCGTTGTTCAACGAAATCAAACCGTACGCTATCGCGTGACCAACTAATCCGATAATGCCGATTTGCCGTACGCCAATCCGGCCAGCGAGCGTCCCGATCATCGGACCTGTCAAGAGGCCGACGCACATCATGATCGTAAAGCTCAAGAAGAACTGCGCCGGTGTCCAGCCGAACTCGTTGATAACAGGCGCAACGAAAAAGCCCTGCGAGTAATTCGTGACCGTTATCAAGCCGCACATCGTACCGATGGTCGCAGCGAGTAAAGGCCCCCAACCTTCACGAAACTCGTTCATATTTTTTTCTTTATCCAGCTAGCAACTACCGACACCAAATTGCGCCGGCGATTGGACACTTACATCTGTATCGTGACCCACTTCCATTCGGTCATCGCTTCGATATCCTCCTCGGTTCCTTCCCGGCCGAAACCGCTCTCTTTGGTACCACCAAACGGTACATGCGGCTCGTCGTGCAACGAGGGACCGTTTATGTGCACCATGCCGGACTCGACTTCGTCCATGTAGCGCATCGCATCGCTAAGGTTCTGTGTATAGATCGACGCGGCCAGGCCGAACATCGAATCGTTGGACCGCTCGATCGCTTCATCGAGGTTTTTGACCGGATACACCGATACAACCGGGCCGAACGTCTCTTCAGCGTAGACCGCCATTTCCGGTGTAACACCGGTTAGAACCGTCGGCTGACAGCGATTACCTATCCACTCGCCGCCAGTAACGACAGTCGCGCCCTTGCTCTGTGCATCGTCAATATGACGCCGTACACGCTCCCGCTGACGTTCGCTGATGATCGGGCCGATGACTGTATCCATATCGCGAAGGTCGCCCATCCCTAACGAGCTGGCTATCTGCGCGAATTTTTGCGTGAACGGCTCGAAGACTTTCTCGTGCACATAAATGCGACTGGCGCCCATGCATACCTGGCCTTGGTACATAAAAATACTGCGGATTGCGCCGGCGATAGCCTCCGGCATCTCCGCATCAGGCATGACAACCAGCGGACTTTTGCCGCCGAGCTCCAACGTCATGCGCTTGCCGTGCTTACCACACAGCTCCCGGATATGTTGACCGACGCGGCAGGACCCGGTGAACGTGACCATCTTGACGTGGGGGTGCGTCGTCAGTGTGTCGCCAATTTCATAGCCGTTCCCGGAAACGACATTAAAGACACCTTCAGGCAGCCCCGCCTCCGTGTACAGCCGCGCCAGTCGGTTCGATAGTAGCGGCGCCTCTTCCGACGGCATCATGACGACGGTATTGCCCAATGCGATGGGGTTACAGCTTAGGCGCACACCTTTAATTAATGGCACATTGAATGGGGTAATCGCCGCAACGACACCAATCGGCGAGCGAATGCTCATACTGAATTTACCGGGCGCATCGGAGGGAATCGTCTTGCCGGTAACTTGGCGGGCCATTCCCGCGGCTGCCCGTAAAAACGCCAGGCCTTTCTCAATCTCGAAACCGGCCTTCTTCACCGGCGAGCCGATCTCGTCAACCAATATGTCGAGAAAATCCTGGCGATCACGCTCTAGCAACTCCGCTGCTTTACAAAGGATTCGCTCGCGCTCTTTCGGCAGTGTTTTTCGAAACGAAGTAAATGCACGGTGGGCGGTCTCAACAGCTGCGTTGATATCAGCTGTTGAACCGGCCGCCGCTTCCGTCAGCACTTCGTCGTCGAGGGGGTTTAAAATGGGAAAGTACTGCCCGCTCTCTGGCGCCGTACTCTTACCGTCAATCCAGTGATCGATCGGTTCGTAACTAGATGATCCAGACATTCGATTGGCCTCAGTCATGGCGCTTATTGATTCAGCGCACCGCCGTCAACGTTGATACTTTGCCCTGTAATGAAATCGCTATCTTCGCTGGCCAGAAACAGCATGGTGCCAAGGACATCTTCCGGCAGCATTTCGCGTTGGATGGCGCGCATAGCGAGGGTTGGCCCACGAGCCGCACCGAGTTGTTTGTGGTCTTTAACGCCTTCGCTCTCGGTTAGTCCAACAATGATCGTATTGATAAGGATGTTGTCAGCGGCGAGCTCCCGACTGATCGCACGGGTTTGACCAATGACGGCACCTTTGGAAGACACGTAGTGCGCAAACATAGGCGCGCCACGTAAGACGGTTCCCGATGCAATATTGATAATCTTGCCGCGACCGTTTTTTTGCATGCTCGGCGTAACAGCCTTCGTCGCCTGGAATGGCCCGCGGGCGTTGACCCGCATAACCAGATCCCATTCATCGTTACTGATCTGCATAAACGGTTTCAGTGTTAGTGTTGCGAAAACGGCTGCGTTGTTAACCAGAACTTCGATCGGACCGAACGCCGACTCGGCTTCGGTGACCATCGCGGCAAGCGACTCGTCAGAAGTTACGTCGGCGGTTAACCCAATCGCTTCGCCGCCGGCGCCCTTAATTGCAGCAACCGCCTCATCGGTGCTTAGCACATCGGTTACGACCACTTGCGCGCCATGCGCTGCTAACGACTCGGCATAGGTCCGACCGATACCCTGCGCTGCGCCGGTTACGACTGCTACTTTCCCGCTCATGCGTCCCATAATTTTTCCCTACTCCATACCAATGATGCGCTTCACGTCGGGCCAACTTTGGGCGCCGAAGGTCTTCAGGTCATCGGTCAGCTGCTCTGGGCACCAATCGAGAAACGCTGGTGCGAATGTATCCATCGCTTTGATGCGATCAAACCAAGCCTCAACGTGCGCAAAACGCCCGTCTTCCCACATGCCGCTCATACTCAACATATCGAGCCTGTTTACGTATGGGGTTAGTGCGATATCCGCCAGCGAAAACGTATCACCGGCGAGCCAACGCTTCTGTTGCAACGCTTCATCCATCTTCAGCAGATAGCCATCGTACATTCGGATTGTGGCGTCGATGCCAGGCGCATCGAATCCGTGACGAACGATTTCTTTCTTGCGCTCTTTCCACGTTGAAGTAACAGACTGATCGGGCGTACTGCTCAAGAATTCCTGCAGCTTCTCTTCACCCATGCGCATTAGAATGTGGCGATGACAGCAAACGAAAGTCAATTCGCCACAGGCCGGGTGAAGTTGTTCATCGACCGCCTTTTGCCAGATTCTCATCTGGGCACGCGCGAGTGGTCCGGTCGGCGCCAAGTCAGGGCCCGAGAACGCCTCGTTGACGTATTCGCAAATGACCGTCGACTCGTTAATGATACTGCCGTCGTGCACCATCGCCGGGACTACGGCCTTCGGATTAATAGCCGTGTAACTAGCATCGAACTGCTCACCCTTGAGAATATCGATGTAGTGCAATTTATCGGGCACGACGCCCTTCTCGGCCAACGCAAAACGCACTTTTGCGGCACAAACCGATGATCCATGGTGGTAAAGCTCAAGCATCTTTACACCTCGCCCATTGCAGACGGCCACCATTTCGATACGCCGTCGCGGTAGCTTGACCGCTGCTTCAATCGCTCGGTCCATGCGCCGACGTGGCTTAGCTTGTTGAAATCGTATCCCGCTAACTTCTCAAGCGTCACTTGCAGTGGCACCCAAGCGATGTCGGCGAGCGAGAACGCGTCGCCGGCCAGCCAATCATGCTCGGCCAAAATGGTATCCATCTCGCCGAAGCACTGATCGAGCGTCGCCTTCGCTGCAGCCACATCGTCTTCGGAAAAACCTTCGGAACCACTCTTTCTGTGAAACTCAAGTAGGGTTTCGTTTTTCTGGAGCGAGCGATACTTCGAGTCTTCCTCTTCGCTGTGCGACATTTTTGTGCCGACACGCTTAAAGTAGATATACGTTTTCACGGCTTGCACGTGGATGGCTGTGGCTCGGCGCAACCAGTGGTACATGTCATCGCGTGGCGGACCTGCCGTAGGCTTTAGTGGTGGCTCCGGGAACGCGTCATCGAGGTAATCGATAATGTCATCAGACTCAATGATCACCGTGCCATCGTGTACCAGAGTCGGCACCAACCCATTCGGGTTGATGCCGAAGTATTCCGGTGTGATGTGCTCTTTCTTCAAAATATTGAGGTGATGACTCGTCCAAGGCTGACCTTTTTCTTCGAGCGTCATCCGCACCCGCATCGAGCAGTTGGAAACTCCGCTGTGATAAAGGTGTAGGCCTTTGTACGACTTAACCTCGGTATTTGTTGGCTCAACGATGGGCACGAGACTCCCCTTAATCTCTGCTCAGTGTAAGGCTCTACTCGAAGCGCATCGTTAGACTCAATTGCACCTCACGCGGTGGCGCCATCGCCGCCAAGAAGTTCGGACCGGACGGTACACCCCAAGCCAGAATTTTCTCATCGGTCAGGTTTTTACCGAGCAACTGCACGGTAACACTGTCATTGGGCGAGATTAACCGGATGCCGGCATTGTAGGTTTCAACAGCGCCTTGGAAGGTCCCTGGAAAGTACGAGATATCGGTGAACTGGTTGCCGGTGTGGGTAACATCCGCCCGTAGGCCGAGGTCCCAACCGCCACCGAAGGTGTCGTCGACTTGGTAGTCGAAATACATCGAGCCTTTCGTCTCTGGCGCGAATTGCAGGGGTAAACCACTAAGATCACAGACGCCGCTGGCGTTTTGGAATTGAGCTGGACAGCTACCCGCTCCGACGAACTCGTCGTAAGTCGCATCGGTGTAGGCAAAGTTACCGCCGAAGGTCAGTTGATCGGTCAGTGCCCAGAACCATTCCAGCTCAAAGCCGTCTACGCTGCTGTCGGCGGCGTTGCCAACGACGAAGTCGGCGACGGTTCCTTCAACCTGGGTCGCCAACTGCAGACCCTCAACGTCCATTGAATACAGCGTGAAATTGAGGTTTAACGAGCCATCTAACAAGGTCGATTTCAAACCGAGCTCAAAGGAATCGACGACCTCCTCGTCGAATTCGATATCGGTATCTTGCGCATCAACCCGATCGCTAAATCCACCGGTTTTGTGACCACGAGCCGCGGTCGCAAACAACATGACTTCGTCGTTAAGGTCGAACTGGACCGTGAACGAGGGTGTGAATTTATCCTCGGAGCGGCTTTCATCGCGCGGCAAGATATCGTTGAAAAGCGGGACAGCACTTTGATACTCGGTAAAGAAGCGTTCAAATCGAAAGTCTTTGTCCTCGCTCGAGAACCGACCACCGATAATCGCCGTAGTCCGGTCGGATAGATACCAGCGGACTTGCCCAAATAGCGCCAAGGTTTGAGTGTCTTGCGTCCACGGTTCTTCTTCCCGGAAGAACGGACCGCCCGGTAGATTCAAGTCAGATGTCTGCTGGCGGGCTAGGTCGCTGTCTTCGTAGTAGAAGCCGACGATGTAGTCGTAGACGTCGTTTTCTGCCGATGTGAATCGAAATTCTTGCGTAAAGCCTTCGTACTGCTCCGCACGGCGAGCCCGGAACAAATTCACCGCCCCTTGATCAGCGCCGTGGAATTGATGCACGTAGTCGTACTGCAGATAGGCGGTTATCGACTTAAACGTCCCGGCGTCCATCTCGTACTCGAGATCCACCGAGAAGTTCTGAGTGTCTTGATCGCGCTGCGGGCAAAACGCACCGATCGATTGGCCGGCCTGTGGTCCAGGTGCGGACTGCGCCTCGCCGCAGTTGAGGTGAATCCGCCAGTCGAGCTCTGAGTTAACCGTCGCCGCTAAAGCGGGATCGACGCCGGAGTTAATCGCGAGACCTTGCCACGGCCCTGGGCCACCGGCCAGATCGCTTATCTCTGCCGTGTCCGCACCGAAGGTATCGAACTCCATGTGCTCGGCTTTGAAATTGACGACGAGCTGGTCAGAAACATCCCAGCGTACTTTGACACGGGCGCCGGTGTCTTCGCGCTGCGGACCGTCGGGGCCCAAGCCACCGTACGTATTGATGTAGAAGCCGTCGTAGTCGCGGTAGATGGCCGCGAATCGCGCACTGACGTTTTCACTGAGTGCGCCGGATACAAAACCGCTCAGCTCACTTTGGCCGCCCGTGGTGCTGAATTGGCTGGTCGAGACATCGAAGCCGTATTCCAGCTCTTCGGTCGGATCGGCCGTGCGAATAATTAACGCACCCGCGGCTGTATTTTTACCAAACAACGTTCCTTGTGGACCGCGCAGCACCTCGACACCGGAGATATCGAGGAACGGGTGAAAGTTGATCGCCGCGCGACTGATATAGACCTCGTCGACAAAACGACCGGTCGATTGTTCAATCGAGTGAGCCGTACCGCCGCCGAGACCACGGATATAGAGGTTTGGCAGGATCGAACCGCTGTTGATCTCGAAGTTAGGCACCAGAATGGACAAATCTTCGATGTCCATCAGACCCATTCGCTGCATTTGCTCAGCCGATACGGCCGCCACGGAAACAGGTACATCTTGAATGTTTTCGGCCCGTTTAGTCGCCGTCACGGTTATCTCATCGATAACGCCTTGGGCCAAGGCTGCACTGGAAGTTGTATAAAGCGCGCAAAGGACTGCGGCGCGGATTGCGTTCTTCTCACTCACTGGTAAATCCCCCCGGATTTGTGTTCCACCGTCGCCGGTGGTTCTGTCGTTAGTGCTGTTCGCCACGTACTCAGCGAAAACCACTACGCCATGGACTGACGATAATTGAGTGCGAAAAGAATGATAATGAGCTATTTTGGAACCATATTGTTCGCGTAACGCGCTCGGCGGGGAGGGTGTAATGAACGAGCTGAACAGCCTTCGGGCATTCGTCAAAGTCGTTGAAGTGGGCAGTTTTGCAGAAGCAGCACGCCAGATGGGCACAACTAAATCGGTCATCACCAAGCGGGTGAACCAGCTCGAAGAACACCTTCAGCTTGAGCTGCTGCAACGCTCGACGCGCCGACTCAGTATTACCGATACCGGCAGCGCCTTGTACGAACGCTGTGTACGCGTACTCGCCGATCTTGACGAAGCAAAGTCAGCCGTCAGCTCGGTTGAGTGGGGGCTTAGCGGAACCTTCAGGGTTAGCTGCATATCTTCGATTACCTCCGCTTACTTAGCGCGTGACTTGTGTGAGTTCCAGATGGAACATCCAAATCTCAATATCGAGCTACAGCAACATGACCGCATATGCGACCCTGTTCAGGAGGGGTTTGACGTGTGCTTGCAGCCCACCGCCCCAAAGAGCGAGATTGTCCAGGAACTGCAGGTGTTTCCGATTCGGCGAATGATTGTTGCAACGCCTGGTTATTTAGAACGCCACGGCGAACCAAACAATCCAAAAGACCTTATCGACCACCGCTTCGCGCACAATAACCATGTACAGCCGATGTCAGCGATCGACTTTTACGACGGCAATCGCACCGTGCAGGCGCCGTTCTCGCCAATCATTTTGACAAATACGGTCTGGCAACTGCACGCGGCTGTTATGTGGGGTGACTGTATGGCACTGATGCCAACTTTCTTTATCGAGAAAGAGTTAGCGGCCGGCGAACTCGTACCGGTATTACCGAAACTTAGAGTCAACAAGCTAACGTTATCCGCCTACTTTCGCCGTACGCCGTACGTACCGATGAAGATCCGCATTTTCGTGAATTTCTTGAAGCAACGTTACAGCGATTTTCCACCATGGGAACAACGACTAACGAAGGCTCGGCCGGAGCTCAGTGGGCTACTCGGACCACGCGCGACCAGTTAGGTTCGTTGCACGGTTTGATTGAATACCGGATCTGACTGAACGACCTTATTCAATTGTTGACGTAACCAATGGTGGGCCGGGTCGGTGTGGTCACGTTGATGCCAAACCAGGAACATAGCGAACTTCTTGACGGGAAACGGTAGCGGCGCCATTGCCAACTCCCGCAGTAAATCGCGCGCAACGAAACGGCCTTGGACGGTAACCGCTTGAGTTCCAACAACGAACTGTGCGAGCCCGCTGAAAGTCGGCACAGTGCAAATGGGAGGCTTGGAACGGCGCGCGCGCGACACAGGCAACACCGCGATTGCACTGCGGCCGTCGCGAAAGCGTACGTCGATCCGATCGCAAGCGGCAAACTCCGGCCACGTTGCCGGCGCTCGCCGCTGACTCGGGTCGAAGTAGCACACCGGCTCGTCTTGAAATAAACGTTGTTGGATTAACGCAGGGCCGTCCGGCGGAAACGGCGTAACGATCAACTGACATTTGCCGCTATTTAGTAGGGCTGCCGCGGGGACACCCGATTCAACGAAATGCAAACGCACGTCGATGCCGGCGTTATTTGCTTGGCGAAAAAGTGCCGGGAACAGGAGCTGACGTTGGTACTCATTGGCGGCAACTGAAAACTCGAGAACCTCGTTGCATGGATCAAACGCGCGACGGTGGGTCAGCCCCTGCAAGTCATCGAGTAGCTTTCTTATGGGACCGTCGAGCTCACGGGCGCGTTCCGTGGGTGCGACACCACGGCCAAGGCGAACAAACAGCGGGTCGCCGAAAACGTCCCGGAGTTTGGCGAGCGTATGACTGACGGCCGATTGGGTGACCCCGAGTCGATTGGCAGCACGCGACACCGAGCCCTCCTCAAACACCGCAAGGAAGGTGCGCAACGCTGTGCCATCGAGCGCTAAATAATTAGTTTCCCTCATACTAAAAATTAATATACAACTGTTTTTGTAATGCGATAAAGGGCTCAAAATCGTCGGACTAAATCCGGTGGTAGGCATCGTTGTATCCCCGGTGAGCAAACAGACAATCGGCCGTAGCACGGTACTCGAAGTGGGAGAAAACTATGAAGTTACTGGCGGTTAGCGCATTAGCAGTCAGCACTGTACTGATGACCGGCTGCGAGCAGCCTGACAGCGCACCGACCTCGGTCATCAACGACGCCGTCGCGGAAACCGACAGCCAAAGCGATCAAACACTGGCTATTGCACAGCAGTTCTTAGGTGCGGCCGGCAGCGGCGATATGGAAACCCTCAGCAGGCTCATGGCAAACGACTTCGTCTGGCACAACGAAGGCGACAGCGATGTACCGTGGATTGGCACCTGGGAAGGTAAAGACGTTGTGCTCAACGAGTTCTTACCGAAGTTCGGCGCCGGTCTCGCCGTGACGGGTTGGGCAACCGACTACAGCTTCTCGAACGGCGATCAGGCGGCGTTCATGGGTACGATGAGCGCGGATGCTAACAACACCGGCAAGAGTACAGGCACGATGAATTGGGCCGTGCGGGTTCATGTGGTCGACGGTCAAGTAAAACGGTGGACCTGGCTCGAAGATAGCTACGCGGTCTCAAAGGCCTACCGCAGCGAGTAAAGACGGCAGCGATGGGCAGAAAACTCGACAATGCGAAAGCGCTTTATTTGGAAGGCATTCGTGACGGCAATGCCGAAGAAGCAGTCAAGAAATACACCGGCGATCGCTATACGCAACACAGTACCGGCGTTGCCGATGGCGTCGACGGCTTTCTTGCTTTCTTCCTGCCGTTCATCGAACGTAATCCGGAACGGGATATCCGGATCGTTCGCGGCTTTGAGGACGGTCAATACGTGTTCGTTCAAGCCTATCAAGAACTGAACGGCGGCAAAGACAAGTGGATTACGACCGACCTTTTCGATACCGATGAAAATGACCAGATTATTGAGCACTGGGACGTCATCGGGCCGGTCGTCGAACAAACGGTGTCGGGCAACTCGCAGATCGATGGCCCGACCGACGTAACCGACCTTACAGACACCGAGAAAAACAAGGTGATCGTCCAACAGTTTGCCGACGAAGTCTTGATCGGCGGCAACTTCGACCGCGTTACCGAATTTATCTCGACCGATACCTACATTCAGCACAACCCGTTGGTCGACAACGGCATAGCGGGTTTCGGCGCGTTCGCTGAGCAGCTAGCGAAAGACGGTCGACCCATGCAATACCACAATGTCTTCAAACTCATCGGCCAAGGCAACTTTGTTGTGACTTACAGCAAGATGTCGATGGGTGCCGACGAGTACGCCGTGTTCGACATCTTTCGCTTGGCGAACGGTCTCATCGTAGAGCACTGGGACAATATGGAAGTAATCTTGCCAGCGTCAGAATGGGGTAACAGCGGCAAGTTTTGAAGGGCTCCCGGAGACGACGCTAGAAGCGCCGTAATCAGGCACACTAGCGGGTATGAACGAGTCTCCAGCGACAATCGTCTTGGCCGGCGCAACCGGTCATATCGGTAAAGCCGTTGCCCGAGAACTGCTCGCTCAACAACGACCCCATACGCTACTCGCTCGTTCTGACTTACCGATCATAGACGACGCGCTGCGAGCCACCCGTACCGTCGACGTTACCGATCCAACGAGCGTTCGCG
Source organism: Pseudomonadota bacterium (assembly GCA_038749025.1). Classification (GTDB taxonomy): domain Bacteria; phylum Pseudomonadota; class Gammaproteobacteria; order Steroidobacterales; family Woeseiaceae; genus JBCAXA01. Next base: position 162,918 of record JBCDIL010000003.1, read on the forward strand.
GCGCCTTCACCGGCGGCCAAGTCGATACCGTGATCTCCTGCCTCGCATCGCGAACCGGCGTCCGCGACGACGCCTGGGCCATTGATCATAAAGCCAATGTGCATTTGCTGGATGCGGCGAAAGCGGCTGGCGTGCGCCACTTCGTGCTGTTGTCGGCGATTTGCGTACAGAAACCGGAGCTCGAATTTCAGCGAGCGAAGCTCGCCTTCGAGCGCCTACTAGTGGACAGCGGGCTTACGTACAGCATCGTAAGACCAACCGCGTTTTTTAAGTCAATTTCGGGGCAAGTTAGTCGGGTCTTGGCCGGTAAGCCGTTTCTCTTATTCGACGGTGGCAACGGGACGGCGTGCAAACCGATGAGCGAAAGCGACCTTGCTCGCTTTATCGTTGCCTGTATTGATGATGCGAGTAAGCACAACCGCATCCTACCGATCGGTGGTCCCGGAGAAGCCGTAACACCGCGCCAGCAAGGCGAGCTGTTGTTCCGACTCGCGGACCGTGACCCACAGTTTCGATCGGTTCCGACAGCGATCTTCGATATCGTCGCCACGCTACTGACACCTTTAGGTTGGGCTTCGAAATCCGCTGCGGCGAAAGCCGAGCTCGCCCGGATCGGCAAGTACTACGCGACCGAATCGATGCTGTTCTGGGACGAGCGAGCCCAACGCTACGACGCCGATGCCACGCCGAGTTACGGCAAGGTAACGCTGGAACAACACTATGCGCATCTGCTTAGCGATGGTATAGCGGGATACGAAGCCGGCGAGCAGCGGTTGTTTTAGCCCGACCGGCGGTGGCAGCTACCTGGACCCAGGTGACTACGAAACTGACTCTTCACCGGTCGAGCGGAGCCCGCGAACGATTGTCGCGGCGAAGCCGGTAAGACCGACGAGCGCGAGCCAAGTGCACTTGGCTTTAATATGGGGCATTCGTACGGTCGCGAACCGACCGTAACCAAACAGTTAACGTGCTAGTTTGACGAAAAAACTTCGGCAGTTGTTATCCGACGTTATGTCCGAACAGTTGACGCCGCCGGTTCATCGGGCTGAGGCTCGGCATCGGTCAGCCGATCCAGCTTACGCAGTGTTGGGAATACGAAGTAGGCGCCGATAACCACACCCAATGACATGAATCCACCTAACAAAACAGTGGGAACGGCGCCGAGAAAGGCGGCAACCGAGCCCGCTCGAAAATCCCCCATGTCGTTCGACGTTGCTATGAACAAAGAGTTAACAGAGTTTACGCGACCACGCAGCTCGTCCGGTGTAGCCAGCTGCACGACGGTCATCCGAACGTTGACGCTAACCATATCGGTGGCGCCGTAAACAAACAGGCAAATTAAACTGAGTGTCAAACTCGACGAAAACGCAAAGACAAGTATCGATAGCGAAAAACCGATCAGCGAGATAAACAGCAGTCGCCCGGTATTGCGAACGTCATCGAGCCGCGAAAAGACGATCCCCGCCGAAACGGCACCGACAGCTGGCATGGCGCGCATGAGCCCGAGCGCCTCAGGCCCTACGTTGAGAATGTCGACGGCATAAACCGGTAACAACGCGACCACGCTACCGACCAACACAATGACAAGATCAAGTGAAATGGCCGGGAACACCAACGGGTTGTTGAAAACGTAGCGAATGCCGTCGAGCAACTGGTTCAGCCCCCGGCCAGTCGGACGGCGCACTTTGTTTGGCGGCAAGCTGAAATACAGCGGTGCTGTGAGAAAGCACAACGCCGCAAGAACAGGATAGACGTCTTTATCGAGCCAGGCGATCAGTAAACCGGCGACAAACGGCCCCGTCGCCTCGGCGGCCGTTCGGGTGGTACTGCTGATCGCGACCGCACGGGCGAGAAAGTCGCCGCTGACAAGCCCCGGTAGCACCGATTGTGCGGCGGGCGAGAAGAAAGCACGCGATATGCCATTGACGAACAGCAAGCCGAAAACAGCGACTCGATCAAACTCGGCGCTCGTAAACTGAATAGCCAGCCCCACCAGCACGAGCCCTTGCACTAGCGAGCATGCGATGAGCACGTACTTGCGCCGTACGTTATCGACGACCCAGCCGGAGACAATAAAAAGTCCCGCGATAGGCATGATCTGCATTAAGCCGACCAGCGCTAAATCGAAGGGATTACCGGTCGCCTCGTACAAGTGCCAACCGACCGCTACCGATAGCATCATCGATGCCAATGTCATTAGCATCTGTGCCGTTAGCAGTCGAAGGAACGGGGAATTGCGCATAGCGGCGCGATGCTACACGGGTTTTATCGTTAAGCCTAAAAGTGCGTGATGATGTACGAGCCGTCCGCTGCCTCGCCGGGTAGACAATTCTCAGACCGTAGCGGTTACGGTAGGCTTTAGGTCTTCCTGGGCAGCAAAGTGTGCTCGTAGTTCGCCGACCAATGCGACGGCTAATGGGCGGTTGTATGCATGCTTGCGAGCGACGATGCCGGCCGTGCGTATAAACGGCGTTGACGGTACCGGGAGTCGAACTACCGAACCTGCCCGACAGGCCCCAGCAGCAATATGATCGGGCAACATGCCAACAAACCCGTCATACGTTACTAGCGACCGTATGGTCGACAGTGAGTTGCTTCGAACTTTCGGTTTTGGCCCGACGACGTTTGCAGCAAGAAACAACGACTCCAGTAGCTCTAGCGCGTGGGGTTGGTCGATACAAGCCCAGGCTGCGTTACTGAGAGCCTGCATGGAAAAACGATTGGCTGTGGCCAGCGGGTTGTCCGCGGCGACATAAATACTGGTCCTCACCTTCAGAAGTGGCTCGAACGTTAATGCATCGGAAAGTTTGACCAGCGGCAAGTTCAGTAGCGCAAACTCGAGCTCACCCTCATTAATGAGCCGCAGCAGATCTTCAAAGTAGCCGTTTTGCATCACCACGCGAGCACCGGGATGACGGGCACAGAAACGCCCAAGCACGCGATCGACTGTCGGGTCTGCGAACAGTGCACCGAGGCCGAACGATACTGTTCCGGCGAACTCTTCTGCAGGACGTAGCGTATCGCGACGCGCCCTTGCGTAATCGGCGAGGATACTCTTTGCGTGGTGGTATAACCGTTGAGCCGCTGGCGTCGGCGCCGCACCGCGAGCATGTCGCTCGAAAAGCTCAACACCGAGGTCATCCTCTAAGTTTTTGATACTTCGCGTCAGCGCGGGTTGACTAAGCGCAATGTGGTCGGCGGCCTTCGACATATTGCCGTTCTCGAAGATCGCCACAAAATGTCTGAGTTGGCGTATGTCCATCGCAAGCCTTCCCGCCATGAATTGATTGCTTACACCGGTGGAACGAAAGTAGCGCAGAGAAACTGTGTGATAAATGTTTCGGCATGCTTTCTGCTTATGTAGGACTGTCGAGAACGTATTGGACGTGGCGCTGCGGGAGCTACAGCATCCTGCGTGTAGCTGCGCGATCGCGCCAGTACGTGTTGTCGTCACCCCGTGTTCTTAGTCTCGATCGAAAGGTGCTGAAGATGAGCTCAATAACCCGACGTACATTCGCACATGGCATGGCAACCGGCGCGATAGCACTAACAGCACCGGGGCTGTCGTTAGCCAACTCGCCGAGCGTCGACCCCGGGTTTATTCTCGGCAAAGGCCCTGCCGGTTGGTGTGATGAGGCAAAGAACGGCGGGGCTGTAGTGCGCTGGAACGCAGCCGCATCTGAATGGTGGATGTGGTACTACGGCCGAGATAACAACTTTCCAGCGGACGTTGCACCGGCGTTTGGAACCGGACGAATCGCCGTAGCGACATCGCCAGATGGCGTTACATGGACACGCTTCAAAGGGCCATTGACTGGCGGGGCCGTCATGGATTGGAATGACGATGCAGAGGCGTTCGATTCAACGCACATCGCGAGCGGCGATATCCTTCGCCATAACGACGAGTGGCTGTTGTGGTATTTCGGTGGCGACTCGACGATACCGACCGAGCTCGGCGGGCACGCCGTTCCGGAAAGCTACCAAAAGAAAGGCTATCGCTGCCGACCGGGTGTTGCGCGCAGCCGAGATGGCGTTCGTTGGAACCGTATCAAAGGCGCAGCGACCGGCGGTGCGGCTGTTGATATAGGGGACAATGTCTACGGCGCATTCCCGAGCGGCATTCATGACGGCGAGCGATTCTTGCTGTACTACACGACGCTATCGCCGGACATCTTTTATTGGGAAACCAAAGTCGCCGAATCCACCGACTTGGTGAATTGGAACGTACTCGGCAATTTGCAATGGGCGCAAGAACCCGCGATCTGGGAACTCGGTGGGTCCAACACGCGGCACATCTTGCCGAACCCGGATAAGAAAGGCCGTCGTTGGCTGATGGTCTACACTGCGCTGGATTCGCGATTGCCGCGGTTTCCGCGGCTAATCGCGGCTGCGACGTCGGACGATGGGCTAATGTGGCACCGGCTGCACGACGAACCTATCTTGCACATGGGGCCTCTTTCAGGCTTTGACAGTGGCGGTGTTTCGTACCCGCAATTGGTTCCACACGACGACGGTTCACTGTATTTGTACTACTACGGGTTCGCCAATCCGATGAACAAGATCGAGCCGACCCGTGGCATCGGTCTCGCCGTTAGCGAGAATGGCGACTTAACGAAGTTCCGGCGCATACGACACACTCCGAATTAATCGCTGCTTGGACCGCACGCTGGCGAGCGCCGCCTACTCGTTAACGCGAAGCTTGCCAAACAACTTGTATTCGTTGATGTCATTCATCTCCTGTTGTTGCCATGTCGTCGCGAAACCGCGCGGGTAGTGTTCATCGGAATCGTGTCGCCCGTCGGTGGACCACAGCAGTGGGAAGTGGCTACCCGCTGGCTTTTCGCCAGCGAGCATCTCATCAAAGCTGACCCCTGCGAGGTTGAGACAGTCGGGCCGCGGCGCCCAACGAATATCGTCGCCAAATACGCGAATCGATACGGCGATGCGCCAATCATCCGTCGGGTTGCCACCCGAATAGTGCAATACCCAAGGGTGAACAACGAGCATGTCACCGGGGTTCATGTCCCACGTTTTAAAGGTATAGCCGGGCTTGCCGCGCAGCGACTCGCAATCGGGATGTGGCAAGCGATCATCGGGGCGAATCATCTGCCGTGCGTTTGGTGAGAACAGCCAGTAACGCTTGTCTTCGGTATGTGAGCCAAGCAGTACTTCGAGACTGTTGGCTTTGGTGATCGGTGTGAGCGGCACCCATAGCGACGGCACCATCTTGCCGACGGTTGGCCATCCCATACGGTCGGTATGCCAAATCGTTTTCGCATCTGACTGCGGCGGCTTCGCGAAAAATTCGTCAAAGAAAAACCGCACCTCTCGCGAATCGATGGTCTTAGCGCTAGCTTCGGCGAGCGGTGACTCGAAAACGAACCGGCGAAATTCCGGGACCACTCTTGCCATGTACCGTCCCGGCAAGGTCGGCAGCAAACCGACGTCCTCTTTGTCGATGACGATTCGCCGAGCAGGCTGCAATAGGCTGTCTATCCAATCAGGGTCGAACACGTTACGGAGGCAAACGACGCCATCCCTTGCGTACGTTACGCTTTGCTCGCTTGTTATCGGCTGTAGGGGCTGGCGATTGAAAGTCATTTTTGTTTCATCCTGAAGCTAAGCGCTGCAGCTCGGTGACCGAAGAGCACCTAGTGCAACAGGATAGATCGCGGCAAACCAATAAATTGTTAGCAGGCTTGTATTAGCGCGGGGCATGAAAACCCACGGGCGGAAACACCGATTGTTGCTATCTGCTCTATTGAGACTGGCGAACAAACTTGGCAATCAGCGCGTTCGTTTCGCTGGCTGCCGACCAAAAAGAAAGACCGCCAGCATCGGGCAATACCTCGACGGAGGCGCTGACTAGTCTGTCAATGACAGAAGTGATTTCGTCAAGCTTGGAGAATCGATTATCCGCGCCCTCGATAAACAGAACGGGTACGTCAATTGCGGGAATAAGATCTTCGTTGTTGGTTCGATGCTCACGAATTAAGGCGCGCACATAGTGCGGCACCATCATCGCAGACACTAACCAGCGCTGGCGATCCGCCTCACTCACCTGTGCCCCGGCCAATACGAGATCGAGGTAGCTGTTCGTCCAAGCAAGCAAGGTATCGGCATTGGCGGAGTTCGAGCGTGCAATCTGCGCACGACGCTGCGGTGTATCCTCGCGCTCAACCGGCGGTACAAATCCCGCACTCGTACTAATGAGTACGATGCCCGCCACACGATCGGTGCCATAGTGCCGTATATAGTCCATGACGAAGTAACTGCCGTAGGACCAGGTGACCAGCACCACTTTGTCGCTGTCGCTGTGATCGATCGCCGCCTTTACATCATCCGCCCACAAGGTTGTGGCTAGGTAGTTGTCGCGGTCGGTCGGCTTCGCAGAAGCTCCGTGACCGCGCATATCGACAGCGACCAGGTTGAACTCATCGGCCAGCTCGGAGCTAAATTGACGTTCCCAGTTCAGCGTACTCGCCAATAGGCCGTGCACGAATACGATTGAGGGGCCGGTCGTCCGTGCGTTAGCTGTGGCAACGATCTCCAGCCCACCACCGCCGATTAGGGTCGTTGTAGCCAGGTCGTTTGCCGTTGCGCTCCCGGCAACGATTAGAAGCAGTGCTAGGACACAAGCACGCATCGATTTCTCCCAACGTCCATTAGTGGGTTGCATATTCATCATTGTCGGGCAAATGGACCGCCGGTTTGAAATGCCCAGCAAGCATCCACTGATAAGACCGTTTTATAGGACAGTATCGGTGATCCTCGCTAAGCTGACGGTACGACTCGGGAGGCGTAAATGAACGACCAAGCACCCGCCGTCATCGATAGACGGCGTTTGTTCGCCTCACTAGGCGGTATCGCCGCCAGTGGTCTGGCGAGCGCAAGACTGAGCGCCGACGAACAAGCGGAGCCTGTTGAGCTATATGTTCCTACAAACATGCAGCGTGCGCTTCCTGCCGCAGCGCTAGAAAAAGAACGCGCCACATTCGCAACGCTTGCGCCGAATAACTTGGACGATCCAGCGAATGTTCGTCTCGCTCGGTTGAAGACCATCTACAGCTTAGTTGGCGACTATGCATACACGACGGTTATCGCCAGACACTCGATGGTCCCGCTCCGCGGCACAGCTTTCGAGCTAGTCAATGAGATCGAGTTCAACGTTGCGTTTCTGACAACGTCGATACCCAATGGTCACGACAAGCCACGGGTCGACGATAAGGGCAATCCCCTGTCGCTATACCTAAACGCGACGTTCAATCGAATTTTTCTCGACCCGCGAACACTGGAGCCGGTGCAGACAGTCACACTGCCGACTTCCGGCAAGACCTTGCGATTGCCGGATACGCAGTTCGCGTTCGGCATGCCGCTCGATATTTCACCAGGTCAGGAAAAAGACTCGGCGTTGCAAGAAAGCATGCCACGCTACCAGCTCGGCGAGCACGTTGAGTTTGTTTCGATCACCGTACCGCCATCGACACCGAATGCACCCCGAGTCGATACGTCGGTCTGGTCGACGGAGATTACGAAGCTACTGGACCCGACGACGCACCAGCTGGCCGCACGGTTCTCATACACCGCATCCGCGGACGCCTCGCTGTTTCGGTGGAGCCAATTCGCCGCTGGCGACGGCATGCGCATTGTGACGGCTAAGTCCGGCTTCAAAACCAATAATAGCCAAGACATTCCGACTATCGCCACACAAACCATTTTGAATCGCTACCCAGAGCTGCTGCTCACCTAGCAGTCGGCCAGCCGATCCCGAGGAAACAATGAACGAGAAAAACGCAGAAATCGAATCACCCGAGCGGCGAGATATTCTCAAGTCGGTTAGTGCTGTAGCCGGATTAACCGCATTAGCGGGCGCTCTCGGTCCAACGCGGCCAGCACTCGCGCAAGCCGCAGCAGGCGATACGCTGCCGAACGGTCTGCCGCGGTCCTCGTTGACAGCTGAACCGGCGGTCGTTGACTTCGACCGACCGCTCGACCTGTCGAACCTCAGTGACGCTTGGTACGCCAAAATCAAAGCCACCAACAATTTGCGCGGCGCCAAGAGCTACGTTGCCATGTTCTCGCGCGGCTACCTTTGCCCCCAAGGCACACCGGCGCAACCCACGTTCGGCCACTGTGGACTGTGGACCTGGCAGTTACAGGTTCCGACGCAAGAAGAGTTCCCCGATGCGCGTCCCGACTCGATGGTGCAACGCGCGTTGTATACCGGCGTCATCCTCGACCCTTACACCTTTGAGCCGGTCGACGAGATTAAGAACCCTGTTACCGGTAAAACCGTCGCCGTTGAAGATTCAACGTTCGCGATGAACTTTCTTCTACACCCACAAGGTGGTGGCCGAGACCGCGATAACGAACGGTTTTTCAACACCGAAACCCGCAAAGAGATTCCGCATGTACGCTTTGGGGATGAGGTTTCCTTCGTCCTCGCCGGCATCTTTCAAGGTGAAGGTAAGTATCAGCCGAGAACGGATTCGTCGTGGTGGTCAACGAACTACAACGACTTGATCGATCCGGGCAAGCATTTCGTTGATACGCGCTACAACTTCACGGGCATCATGCGTGCATGGGAGCGCAAGTGGCTCGGCATCGAGAAACCTGACATGACGCAACTATTGTGGAGCGTCGAAGGGAAGAAATTTAACGACGTCGGTAAGATGCCCGAGATGATCGAGAAGTATGTCCTCGAGAAGTACCCCGATCGTATCTAGCTACGGCGAATCGCCTACTCGATGATTGGCGACTCGAATACCGAAAAAGGGTCTTCTGCAATGTCGGGGTAATGCTCGGCCAGCAACTGTCGCGTCGATTTCGGCAACTCATTTAACGCGTTGAGCTTGCTGCCGCCAGCGCGTGTATAAAGACCACCACGCGTACCGCCCATGTCCATCCACGGCAGCCAGTCGGAGAAGATCTCAAGCGTTAACGTGGCGGCGACCGACGCCTGCTCGCTCTCATTGAACTCGGACAATCGACCGTAATAAGACAAAAACTCGGTCCCGTTAAAGCCGCGACTATCGAAGTCGTTAGGCGCCACCTCGATACGTTTCTCCAGCCGTAGCGAGACGCTGTCGCCGATGACGGTCGTGGGTAAAAACCGTTCGGCGATCGACACATTGCCGGACCCGTGCCCTTGGCGGACTCCTACTTGACTGTAGTAAGTGGTAACGGGACGCGGCGCCGGCAAAAACACTTGCACATCTCGTCCTCGGTAGACGTTGCGCCACGTTGAAAGGTGCTCGCCACTCTGCAAATCTGTGTAAAAAACCACTTCGAGGTTTTGCAGCCAAAAACCGCCTGCCTGTGTATGCATGATCCGCGTGAACACCGCCGTGTCGGTGTGCCAAAGCGGTGTGAGCGTGTTGTCCACGCGTCCGAACTTCGTTCCGAGGATCGACCAAACCACGTCACTATCGGTATCAGCGAACGCTAGCTGACGAAACCAACGTTGCTGATCGCTAGGCAGCTCGACTGTTTGTTCGGGTTCGCCAGCCCATAGGGCAACGGTCGGTAGTACGCCCACCGACGCCGCAACCGACGCTAGCCATTGGCGACGCGACACGGTCGCAGGACCCCGTGAATGCCGCGGCAACCCATAAATTTGGCGTTTCATAAAGCCTTGGCCCATACTCTACGAGCATAATAGCAGCGTTGGTCCATACGATCCTTGGCCTACAAACTAACGACAAACGCTGCAAGAGGGGACTGTGTATGCATTTCGAAATAAAGCAGCTGCGGCACTTCGTCTGTGTTGTCGACACCGGCAACATAACACGCGCGGCGGAACAGCAATTCATCACACAGCCCGCACTAACGCGCAGCATTCGGAACATGGAAGAGCGCGTCGGCGGTCTGTTGTTGAACCGGAGCTCGCGCTCGACGACGCCGACCGAAGCCGGCAAGGTGCTGTACCGGTATGCCAAGCTCATCATCAATCAAGCTGAGCTCGCGGTGCAGGATGTTCGTGCGATATCGAACGGCGAGAAGGGCCATGTGCACGTCGGCATTGCCGCTTTGTTTGCCCCGTCGTTGATCACGCACCTAATCCCGCACTTATCCGAGAAATTCCCTGGTTTAAACGTTCGGATCTCCGAGGGCTTCTTTGAGGACCTGGTTTCCAAGCTCAATGACGGCGAGATTGACGTGATCGTTTCGAACTTCCCTCCCGATGCGGTCCCTCCCGATGTGACCCTAAAGCCGCTCTTCAGTATTCGCACAGAGTTCGTCGTCGGTGCATCGCACCCACTCGCAGGTAAATCGAAGGTATCGACGGAGGACCTGCGCAGCGCAAATTGGGCGATCGTCAAACAACCGCATATCGTCGATTTTCTAACCCGGTATTTTGCCCATGACTCACTACCACCGGTGACAGTCGCTGTCGAAGCGAGCTCGCTCGCCACGCTGAAGACGCTGGTTATGATGGGCAAATACGTCGCTATGTTGCCACGGCGCTGGATCGTCAAAGAAATCGAGGCTGGCGAGCTGTTCGTGTTGCGGCGCGACGAGGGGGCTTTGGTTAGAGAAGCCGGATTGATACTCCGCAAAGCCGATACGCAACGGCCTGCCGTCGAGAACGTGATCCCGGTGATCGAGGAGGCCTGCTTGAGCTGGCAGGCAGATCGCTAGCGTCTCCCGAGTACTCGAGCATAGATCTTACGTATCAATGCATACATGACTGACATTGGATTCGTGGCGAAACCGTCAGGCACGATCAGCTTTTCGGTGATTGGGCGCTGCGCCAACCGCGCAGTGGTTGCCGACGCGGTATACGGTGTTGCAAAAAACAGATGTCATTATTGTAGGTGCTGGTCCGTCTGGAACCGTCGCTGCATATCGGCTTGCCCGCGCTGGGTTTTCAGTAACGACATTAGAGGCAGAAGCGACCTGCGCCGAAGACTTACGTGCATCGACCGTTCATCCGCCAACACTGGAAATGTTCGACGAACTCGGCATCGTCGACGATCTAATAGCGCAAGGCCTGAAAACACCCGTCTACCACTTCCGCGATAGGCAGTCGGGCGAGTTTATTGCGTTCGACTTCGACGAACTACGAGACGTTACGCCGTATCCGTATCGATTGCAGTGCGAGCAATACAAGATCGCGCGGCTGCTGGCCGAGCGACTTGAACATGAATGCGGTCAACCCATCTGCTTTTCGCATCGCGTTACCGGTGTACGGCAAACAACCGACGAGGTAACGGTTTCTGCGATATCGCCCGAAGGAGAATTGGAGCTAAGCGCTTCGTTTCTGATTGCTGCCGATGGTGGCGGCAGCGTTATCCGGAAGTCATTACAAGTGCCCTTCGAGGGGCTGACCTATCCCGAAAAGTTTTTGACCTTTAGCACCGACACGCCGCTCGATCGGTACTTTGACGATTTCGCGTATGTGAATTACGTCGCCGACGCGCATGAGTGGGCGTCGATCATTCTGACGCCAAGCGGCTGGCGGGTGTTGGTGCCGGCCGATGGTGCTGCTGATGACGATGAGCTGACGGCTGACACCAACAAGAATCGTGTTTTCGGCAATCTAATCGGTGAAACCGACGCGGTCAAAACGCATCACCGAACGGTTTACCAAGTGAATCAACGCGTCGCCGCCCGATACGACCATGGGCGTATCGCTCTCGCGGGCGATGCCGCGCATGTGCATAACCCGCTTGGCGGATTTGGCATGAATAGCGGCATTCACGACGTATGGAACATCACCGGAAAAATAATCAAGATTCTAGAAACCAGAATAAATGGGGCGAGTGCGTTCGCCCACTACGACCGGCAGCGGCGAACCATCATGCAGAATTTTGTGCAGGCTCAAACCGCTGTAAACAAAGCCTATATGGATGTGGGGTCAGAGGCCGGCTATCGGGAAAAGCGAAAAGAACTAGAAAATACGGCTGCCGACCCGCAACGCCGTCGCCAGTACTTGTTACAGCAGTCAATGATTGCGAGTCGAGCCGAGGAAGCGGCTATCGCTTAGTCAATGCGGCCTGCATCCAACAACAAGAGTTTCGATCGAAGGAGAATGCGCCAATGCAGGTCTTACTAACCGCCGCCAATGGACGCACCGGACGGGCGATATTAGCAGCACTGGTCGCAACCGGTACGGCGGTAAAAGTCTTCATTCGCGACGCGTCACAGTGGCCGGAACTCGAAGCACTCGGCGCTCACTCGCATGCGGTTGGCGACATGCAGGATAAGGCATCGATTGATAAAGCCGTTACCGGGTGCGATACCGTTATCCATATCGGTCCACCGATGCATCCGAACGAGGTTGAGATTACCGAGCGCATCGTCTCGGCTGCCCTATCGGGCGGCGTCGAACGGTTTGTCTATTACTCGGTGATGCATCCGTTGCGCCGCGAGGTTCGGCACCACCGCTTGAAGCTGGACGCAGAAGAGAACTTAATCGAGTCGGGCATTCCGTACACGATCGTACAGCCGTCTCGGTACATGCAGCACTTGGTACCGATCTGGAAGCAGGTGGTTAGGAACGGCATTCACTCAATGCCGTTTTCGATCGAAAAACGCTTTAACGTGGTCGATCTTCGAGACCTAGCCGATGCCACGGCCGCGGTGGCCACCCAGGACGGTCATGAGTATGCGACCTATGAGTTAGCTGGCCCGCAAGCGCTCAGTCAAAAGGACATGGCAGCAACGATTGCTGACATTCTCGGTCAGCCGGTAAAAGCCGTTGCACTCGATCTCGACACGATGGAGCAAAAAGCACGCGCGGCGGGCGCCAGCGACGATCGGATCGAGCAAATGCTCACGATGAATCGGCATTACGACGCGCACGGCTTTCTCGGCAACGCGAATGTCCTGCATTGGCTACTCCGTCGAGAGCCGACCACGTTTCGCGCCTACGTCGAATGGCTGGCTAGTCAGTAGAGTGTGCTAGCGCCGACTCTGACCATCATCAACGCCATATTCGGCTAAGGCTCTACTCCTTCGTTACTAGCTAGTCGCTTACCGGTGCCACAAATACGCACTGGCGCAAAGCCGTTGATATTGCAAATACACCCCTCACCGGCCACATGATTTGCGGGTATGACCTGATGCTATCTCAGCATCAAGTACGTATTGGCGATTACTTATAGTGGCTTTGGGTTCTGATGCGGGAGTGCACAACTGTGTTTCATCGAGGTCGGCTTTCAGAGAAGCAAACAAATAAAATGTTATTCCGGTTTCTTATTGTCATCACCACCTGCGGCGCTCTGGCAAGTATTCAACCAGCGGCGGCACAAGGCGTCAGCTCTGGGCTCGAAGAAATCGTAGTCACAGCTCGAAAACGAGTTGAAAATTTGCAAGATATTCCGTTGTCGGTGTCAGCGATTTCCGCTGTCGAGCTTGAGCAGGCAGCCGTGTACGACCTCGAAGACTTAGCCGAGATAACGCCTGGATTGACGTATCAAAACCTAGGTGCATTCGGTGTTCCGACTATCCGCGGTCTAGCTCAAACCGATACCGGTGGGATACAGGCCAATGTCGGTGTTTTTGTTGATGGCGTGTTTCTCAACAACCGGTCGTCGTTCGACTTTGGCGTCCTTGATCTAGATCGGATCGAAGTTGTTAAAGGCCCCCAAAGCGCCCTGTACGGTCGCAACACATTTGCGGGGGCAATTAACTATGTATCGCGCGCCCCAAGCTTCGATGAGCTCGAGGGCCGCGTGTCAGCGGAGTTTGGCAACGAAGAGCGTATGGAGCTGCGCGGCTCCGTGAATGTTCCGCTATCAGACTCTGCTGCGATCCGGTTTTTCGGTGCCACCAGTGAATTTGACGGGACAATTGAAAACTCTCGGGGCGGTGACAACCTTGGCGGTTTTGGTGAGAGAACATCTTACGGCGCTTCGTTGCTCTTTGACGCGACGGAACGGCTGCGAATCAAACTGTTTGCTGTTCGGACTGAGAGTGAGGAAGATCAACCACCACTGATTACCATTCCGTTTGCACGTAATGACTGCGGTGCACAGTACGACTTACCGGCCGGCACGTTCTACACCTTGTACTGCGGCGGTTTGCAAAGCGGGGATGCACCGAATTTGAATTCACTCGGCGAAGGCAAAGTCGGCGAACTCACCGTGGGCTACCTAACCGTAGACTATGATTTCGACTTTGCAACGCTATCCGCAACCTATGCGAAAACGGAAAGCGAGTATCGGGCGGCATTCGATAACACCTCGAATCCGGCGTTGGCGGCCGTCCCGTTTTTCGGGGGTCCTTGGTCGCTGCAGTTCTTCACGAACTCATCTGGAGACGTCGCGGAAGAGGAATCGTTTCAAATTCGTCTAGCCTCCGATAACGAAACAGGTTTTAACTGGTCTGTCGGCGCGGCAGTATTCGACTCCCAAAGCGGTGTTGTCCTATCGACAATTGCCTCGTTGGTGGCCGACCCGAATACGTTGGAACGAATCACACGAGTCACCGAGTCACTCGACACCGATATCAACGCGATTTTCGGTACTTTGTCGTACGAATTTGGGAAACATAAAGTAACCGCGGAAGCCCGCTACTCTGAAGAGACGCAGTATCAAGTTAATGACACGATCATCGACTTTCTACCTATTCTTAACGGCAGCACGGCTGGCGAAACTGAATTCGACTACACGAACCCACGCTTCACCTACGAATACCAGTACGACACCGACACATTGGTCTATGGCTCAGTCGCGCGAGGTTTGAAAACCGGTGGTATCAACGGCGCTGGATTCGTTGGTACCCCATTCGAAGACTTCGATCCAGAAACAAACTGGACGTACGAGTTCGGCATCAAGACGACCATTCTGGATGGCAGGGGCACATTTAACGCGGCCGCCTTCTTTATCGACTGGGAAGATCTCCAACTGCCGGCACCGCCAAGTCTGCAGGCTGGGTCCGCCACCGTAAACGCAGCCGGCGCGTCTTCCGCAGGTATTGAGATCGACTCCGCTATCGGTGTTACCGATAACTTCGTTATCCGGGGCGCCATTACGTATATCCAACCGGAGTTTGACAGCGGCGTGTTTGACGCGACGGTAGCGACTTTATGCGGCCAAGGTGCTACGCCACCGCCAGTCGCGCCGACCGTTACTTGTAACCCGGTTGTCGGCGGAAACCAATTGGCTGGCACATCAGACTTGCAGATCTACCTCGGTGGAACGTATACGTGGCCCCAGTTGATCGGAGAGCTTGATGGCTACTTCCGCGTCGACACTAGCCATCAGGCCGGCAAGTACTCCACCAGCCTAAACATTCTGGATCAGGGCGATATCAACCTGACTAATGTTCGGCTAGGCTTGCAGTCAGAGCGCTATGAGATTGCATTGTGGGCACAGAACCTCTTCGACGAAGAATACAATGCCAATGTTGTTAACGTGACCAGTCAGGGTGCATTTGGTGTCTGTAACGGCTGTGGTATCAACGATGTTCGTGTGTATCCCGGTAACGGAATATCGTACGGTCTTCGCGGCAGTGTAAATTTCTGACAATTCGCGGCGGTGGGTAAAGCGATTCGCAAGACTTACCGCCGCGATGTTCGCACCCGAGCTTCGTACGGCGAGCGTTAGTCGTTAATCCGATGTAGTCGTAGCTGCCCCCGTCGCACGCCAACAATGATCGAGCCGTCCGCAGCGATCGTTTGCTGGTTGCCTTGGTCGGTATAGGCCTTGTCGTCGTCGAGGGGAATGTCGAGTGCGATTGCTCCAGTATCGATATCAAGACCACGGTAACTGAACGTGCAGCCATTCCCTCTGCCCAAGCCGTATACCAGCCCGGTCGCGCTCGATGCCGTTGGTATCCCGTTAAAGTGTACTGACGGATTCGCCCAAACAAGATCGAAGCGACGCTCATCGGCCAGCCAGTCGACGCGTTGCACCCCTTTCGGTGGTGAGCAGTCCGGCTTAAAGCCGGCCCATTGCGCGACGAAGACGGAATGGCCAAGTACGGCGGGCGAGTTCTCAGCGGTATAGCCTTCACCCTGCGGTGTCGAGAGCGGTAAAGCCATGCGTCCTGCGAGCCGACGGTCCTCATCACTAAGCCCAGACCAATCATCGGGGATATCCCCGCGCCAAAACGCTACGAGGTTGTTGTCGGGCGCGTGGCCGTCGACCATCACAACAACACCGTCATCGCGCGAACCGATTAGCGACGCTGTCGTACCGGTACCGGTGCAGGTTTTTCCGCGCAGCGTTCGCTACCGCTCGCGAAGGCGCGATGAGCGTCGTGGCTCTTTACAGCCAGGCCCGCGGAAATCGTAAGGCACCGACCAAGCATTGATGAATTGCGTTCCGGTCCAATCGAGCGCCGCCACGCCTTGCTGCGACGATATATACAGCCGATTCGTTTCATCGATGGCAAAGGCATTGTGATAGCTGTAACCGTCGTCACTCGATGCGAAACTACCGACCGCGACAACATCACCCGTTGTCGGCGAGATAGCGGCTACGGTATTACCTTTCAGTAAGATCATGATCAGGCCGTCGTAGCTGACCGAGAAGTGAATGGTAAGTTCGCCGACCTCATCAGGAACTATAATTTTACGGTCGACGACTAAGTCACAGCGCGGGCAATCGGGTCGCTCATCTCGTAGAACATACAACGCGTTCTCTTTAATGTTGGTCGTAACGATCTCACCTGTTGCCAGCACCGAGACATACCAATCGAAATCGAGTCGACCGCGTGGCAATACGACGTAGCTGATCTGCTCGAAGCGCTCGCCATCGAGCAACCATTTGACGACACCTTTTTGCACACTGCCAAATGCGGCCTGGCTGCCGTTCGGGTAGGGCTCACCTAAAACCGTCCATGGTGATGTGCCGTTTTTGGGGTTATCGAGACGTTCAAAACCGATGCTGTCCTCCGCTCGTAGTGAGGGTAAATCCCCCGCTGCCTGCGCATAGTTATTGCGATGAAAAAGCGGCCAAGTCGAAGCGGCGAGATACGGATTCGCCGGTGGGCTTTGTGCGCACACCGCATCGGCGAAAATGACGAGAGCCAGAACGAGCGATCGGCGTATGCGGCTGGATTGGACAGTCATCGGCATGGGTAACTTAACGCCCGGCCAGCGACTGCGTTGACGTAACTTCACGGCAGGCGAATGTGGCTGCTGAAACCGCGTTTTCGGAAGACCCAGGGCGTCGACTGTGACCCTAGTGCCGGCTGGCCGGGCGATCGGTGCCGCCGGCCCCAATCGATTACAGCTCACCGAGCGGCAAGCTGACTCAACGGAACAGACTGAGCCTTCCAACCGGATTGTATCCTCGCGCTGAGACGCGTGCCGCAACGCACATAAAAAACACCGCCGATACATGTTTTTGCGACGTGAGTATTAAAGAATCTACGGTTTTGACCGCTATCGTTGCATTGGACTGTCCAGCTGCAAACTCCGTGAGATACGTCGCCACCCTTTTTGCCCTACTGCTTACCGCTCTATGGGCCCCAGCACCGCAAGCAGACGAGCTGCCGATGACGCCCGAGCGCCCGTTTCGTTTGTACTCCGTAGAAGAGGGGCTCAACCAGAAAACTGTTCATGCCGTCTTGCAAGACCACGACGGTTTTCTTTGGATTGCGACGTTTGGCGGGATCAATCGTTTTGACGGCCGCTCTTTCGAGAGCCTAACCGCCAGCGACGGGCTGCGCCAAAACCTCGTCCAATCGCTGTCGGTCGATGATGAGAACCGCCTTTGGGTTGGCGACGCAGCCGGCGGGCTGACACTCGTCGAAAACGGTCAGGTAACTCGGACGTACGAGCCAGACGAGGCGGCGCGGGGAGTCGCTCGATCGATCGTTTTCACGAACGGGAAACTCTACGTCGGCACGCAGCCAGGGGGCGTTCGTGCCTTAGACCTTTCGAATCTCGACAGCGACCTTGTGACGATCGAGGGGGCGCCGTTTGACGTTTTTTGGATGGTCGCGTCGGGCGACTATATCTACACCCTAGGCACCGAGGGCGTACACCGCTACAACGCCGTCCTGGACAATGGCTTTGAGCTGCTCGGCTCAGACCTATCTGCGGTTGCCGTCGCCGAGGATGGTCGCATTGCGGTCGGCGACATTTCAGGACGAATCGGTTGGCTTAACGGCACGAGCGTCAACTGGCTAGACGTTCGTTATGATCGTCGCATAACCAATGTCGCCATAATCGACAACGTCATCGAATGGGTTTTTCTCGATGAGGAAGGTATGGTCCGGTTCGGTGCTCCCGCCTCTGACAGCGTCCCCGCCGTGAACGGTTCCGTTCCGCCGTTGGTTGATCAGGAAGGCGTTTTCTGGGTACCAACGCGCGCCGGTCTCGCACGGTACCTCGGCGAACGCTTCCAGCATTACCCGCTGACGATGAACGGCCAACAACCCGAGGTATTCTCGATCGAGCCAGGACCTAACGGTGATTTCTGGTTCGGAACTAGCCAGGGCCTACTGCACGTCGATGCAGACGGTAACATCGAGAATTTCTCCGACACGCTGGAGATCGACCGTCGTGAAGTTCGTGACATCGAGATTTCTAGCGATAAGCAGACGCTATGGTTCGCCCAAGTTCAAGGGGCAACGTACGGTATCGATCTTGCCACGATGCAACCGACGACGACGATCGGCGATGAAGCCTCGATTGCCGTCAGTGCTGTTTTGGATAACAACGATCAGCTGTGGATTGGATCATTTCTAGGAACGCTAACGGCTTACAACGCCGCCAGCGAGACGACCCGCGAATACAACCTAGGTAACGGCGCCAGTGTGTATACGCAAGATGTCGGTGACGACGGTTATCTGTGGTTCGGCGTTAACTTCCACGGCTTGTACCGCATCGACACGACCGACCCGCGCAGTGAACCAGAAATGGTTGTACCGGAGTCGGAGTTACAGCAAGAGTACTACACCCA
The DNA here is from genome assembly GCA_038749025.1 of Pseudomonadota bacterium. GTDB lineage: Bacteria > Pseudomonadota > Gammaproteobacteria > Steroidobacterales > Woeseiaceae > JBCAXA01. The sequence continues at coordinate 181,781 of JBCDIL010000003.1, forward strand.
AGTGGTTGTCGAAGGTGGGGGACCGGATACTGTTGTTTGGCTTGCCGGCATCAAGGGCAGTGTTTTCCGTTGGCAAGACGGCAAAATTCAGCGGGTCATCGCTGAGTCGCTATTGGCTGATACAACGGTTTACGCGATACAACCGTTACCCGATAGCTCAGTCATCTTAGCCACCAGTCGTGGCGTTTTCCGCTACGCCATCGACACCGGCTCGCTCGAACAATACGGGGCACTCGATGGCTTTGTCGCGATAGAAGCGAAAGTACACGCAACGTATTTCGATGGTGACGACTCGTTGTTTATCGGCACGACCAGTGGTGTTACGCGGATGGACATTACGCAGCCGATGGCCGGCGTGACGGTACCGAAACCTCTGATTACGCGACGTCGTGTCGACAGTGAAAACGTCGATAAGCGGTCGTCGCTATTGGACTCCAGTGGCGACGAGGTTGTACTCGACTTCACCGCGGTTTCAACGCGTAAACCGAATGGCGTGGAGTACAGTTACCGGCTAACAGGGCATAGCGACGACTGGAGCGACGCCTCTGAGACCACGTCGATCTCGTACTCGAACTTAGCGCCTGGCGATTATTCGTTCGGTGTCCGAGCTCGCTTACCGGGTGGCGATTGGAGCGAACCGGCAACGTGGTCGTTCACCGTGCCGACGCCGTATTGGGCGACCTGGTGGTTCTTGACGACTGCTGCCTTTGTTGCGCTCATGTTCACCTGGTCGATTGTCCAGCTGCGGCTCCGGTCCATCGCTAATGCCAACCAGCGACTCCGTGAGGAAGTGGCAGAACGCACTCGCTCAATCGAAGCTGGCCGACATGAGCTCGAGGAAATTAATAGTCAGCTGAGTAGCGAGATCGAAGAACGCAAGCGCTCCGATGCGCTTCGCGCCGATGTGGAGGCACGCTTCCAGCAGGCGTATCACAACTCGCCCATCGGTATGGCGTTGGTCGATAAGAGTGGGTTGGTTTATGACGCCAACCCCAGCATGAAAGCGCTGTTCTGGCCGAATTCGGATCCGGATACAACCGAGCCGCTACTCGACATCGTCTGCGAAGAAGATCGCGGTGATGTCGACAAGTTTTTAACCGACTATGCGGCTGGGATCGCAACGGAAGTGAGCATGGAGGCGGAGTGCATCTCGCATAGCCGCGGCATGCGTAGTATCGACTTTCATCCATCGGCCGTACGCAACCCGCAAGGCGAACTTGAGTACATCTTACTATTGGCGCAAGACGTTACCGACAACCGTGCGATGACCGATCAACTGGAGTATCAAGCCAATTTCGACGAACTGACCGGGCTTGTTAATCGACGTGCTTTCGAAGACCGATTGAACGCAATCGGTACTGACGAACAACATCATGGTCAGTCGTACTTGATGTTCCTCGACCTCGATCAATTTAAGGTAGTTAACGATACCTGTGGCCATGCCGCCGGCGACGAGCTGCTATGCATGGTGGCAGACGCGTTGAGAAGCTGCGTTCGCGAAGATGATACGGTGGCGCGCTTTGGTGGCGATGAGTTCGCACTGCTTATTGTCGGCTGTGACGAAAAGGTCGCGTTTGAGCGTGCCGAGGGCGTCCGGCAGCGAATCCAGGATCTTGAGTTTGTCTGGGAGAACGAGATTTTCCGGGTTGGCGCAAGTATCGGCGTCGTCCCTATTGACGCCGCATTGCGAGATCTCAATGAGCTGCAACAATTGGCCGACGCCGCCTGTTATGCCGCCAAGGATGCGGGCAGGAACCGCGTCCACATGGTGTCCGGTGACGAGGATGCAGCGCACGAAAGACGCGGCGAAATGCGCTGGGTGCAGCGGCTAAACCACGCCATCGACAACGACGATTTCGAGCTCTTTGGTCAACGCATATTGCCGCTGAACGAGACCGATACAACACGCGAACGTATCGAGATCTTGCTGCGGATGCGTAACCGCGCCACGAATCGCTTGATCCCTCCGGGTGCATTCTTACCAGCCGCCGAACGCTACGGTCTGCAGGGTCGTCTCGATCAGTGGGTGGTCAGCCGGGTTATCGATGCGATGGGCGAGCAAGTGGCCAGCGAGATCGAGAATCGCAACTTCTGGGTCAATCTCTCGGGCGCGAGTATCGGTGACCCGAAGATTTCGCGCGAGCTGATTCGAATGGTTGAACAGGCAGACGTACCACGTGGCGTATTGAACTTCGAAATTACCGAAACCGCCGTAATCCGAAAAATCTCAGAAGCGAAGGCGTTAATCGCAGCGCTGCAAGATATGGGCTGCCGGTTCGCACTCGACGACTTCGGTAGCGGCCTATCGTCGTTTGGCTATCTCAAAGAACTGAACGTGGATTGCTTGAAGATCGACGGTCAGTTCGTCCGCGATATTGCCACCGATCCGACCGACCGAATTTTCGTTAAGTCGATTATCGATATCGCCCATACACTCGGCATGAAAGTGATCGCGGAGTTCATCGAAGACGACGAGATTCTGCGTATCATTCAGTCACTAGGCAGCGACTTTGGCCAAGGCTTCGGTATTCATCGCCCTGAGCCATTGCACGCCATGGTCTCGATGACGACGGCGCTTCGCGTCGCGGGGCTCAGCAAGAACGCATAGGACCCGTTACAACTCGACCATCAATTTGCCGGTATTCTCGCCGGTGAACAATAGGTTTATGCCATCGATCGCGCTGTCTAGACCTTGCAACTTGTGGGCACGGTATTTTAGCTTGCCTGCGCTGTAATACTCGGTCAGCCGGGCCATGATCTCTGGAACTTGGTCCCAATGGTCCGGCATCGTGAAGCCTTGGATCGTTAGGCGCTTGCGAATAACATTTAACCAGTTTGGACCTGGATCTGGTTTCGCCGTGTTGTAGTCAGCAATCATGCCGCAGACGATGATCCGACCGTGTGCATTCATCTGGTAGAACACGGCGTGCTGCACCGGTCCGCCGGTGTTCTCGAAATAAAGATCGATCCCGTTAGGCGCGGCCGCTTTGATCTGCTTAAAGAGACTGTCCGATTTGTAGTTGATGGCCTTGTCGAAACCCAGCTCGTCTTCGAGCCAGCGGCACTTGTCATCAGAACCTGCGGTACCGATCACTTGTAGGCCTTCCGCTTTGCCAATTTGGCCAACAATCGATCCAACCGAGCCGGCGGCACCGGAAACAAACAGGGTTTCACCGGCTTTTGGTTTACCGACGTTTATGAGGCCTTGGTAGGCGGTCTGCCCGGGTAGTGCGAGAACACACAAAACAACTTCGGCAGGCAGGTCGGGAGGTAGCACCTTCAGTCCTTGGCCGCTACTAACCGCATACTCGGTCCAGCCGATCAATCCGGCCACTTTCGCGCCAACCGGATATTTAGCGTTCTTCGACTCAACCACTTCGGCAACACCGCTTGAGCGCATGATCTCGCCTAGCCCGACCGGTGGTATGTAGCTTTCGGTATCTGCCGACATCCAACCGCGCATTGCTGGGTCCAATGACATATGAGTCTGCTTAACGAGAATTTCGCCATCGCTAAGCGCCGGCGTTTCGAGCTCAACCGTTTCAAAAACATCCGGTGTGATCGTGAGTTCCGGGCGAGCGATGAGCTTGATAGCTTTGTATTTCATAATCGGCGTCTTAGCGGGTCGAACTCTGGACGGTTAAGTGTAGCGCACGACGAACGTTCACGGCGTCCATACTCGTCACCAAGAATCGGCTGTTGTTAAACCGTGGAGGATAACCCGACTGATTTGAACCAACCGGACGATCGCCTCAAGAATCGACAAACGACCGGTGGCAAAGAGTAACTGCATGCCGGTAACAAATCGTAGGCTCCACAGCACAAGCGATACGAACGCAGCCGTTAAACCCAACGACAAAATTTGTAGCTTGATTAGCGCCATTGTGTTTGCCTCGAGATGCGGTTTGCTCTCTAGTAATTAGAGTTGTCGAGACTCGTCCTTAAGCCGTTGAATCTTCATCATGCTCGACGCCAAGTTTTGAGATTAAAAGCGTCGGAGGTCGAACGGCCGGCTACGTACAGAGCACGCGCTCGAGCGCCTTGACTGGGGAACAGCGAGCTTCCGCTAACGGCCAGAAGCAGCCGGTCTCTGATCAGCTCTGACTCTCATTCGACTGCATGATCTTTTCCTGCGCGAATTTGTAGAACCCAGTGAAGTCCCACGACCAGATGATCGCATAGGCATACGCGAACATAGACATTACAAAGTAGGCTGGCTCGCGATCATCTTTGAAGACCATGCGATACAGAGGTGGTACAACCGAAATCACTTTTGAAACGCTCTTTACATCGCGCCATGAAACTGTATCGCTCTCCGACCCGTTGATTGTCTCAATCTTTTCATCGTTGTAGCGGATCACACGGATGCGGAAGAACATGAATTTTGCGAGAAACACGATTCCTACAGAAACGCCGAGCAATAAAAAGACTTCGCCCAGCGTCGGATCAACGGGTGCGTTGCTCAGAATTGATTGCTCTGGAAAGACCAACGAATGAATGGACTCTAGAGCCAAGAAAATGAACATCAAGGCAGCGAACTTGTAGAAGAAATAAGCGACGTAGCTGCTACTTTTCACAGCATCTTCTTGAAAACTTCAACGTCCATTTTGGGTGAATACCAGTCAGTATATCGAATCAAAGGAACCGGTCCGAAATCTCGGGGCCGAACCAATCGGCCAGAAGCGGCCGTTCAAACGACTCACCGCAACATCGCGTCAGTCCAATTCCTGCCCGCGATCGTGTTGAGCAATCCAGGCTCGTGCCTTCGAGGCATGTTTTGCGTCGGGGAGTAGTCTGACGTATTCACGTAGGTGCGGGAGTGCCTCGTCCTTTTGTCCAAGCGCCCAGAGTGTGGATCCCGCTCCCCATTGCGCTAGGCCATTATGGGGGTCAAGTGATACTGCGCGAAGGTGATTGCGCGATGCTTTTTCATAATCCTTCGCGTGAGCCGCAATAGCTCCAATCCCAATATGTGCAGGCGCATGATCGGGTTTCAGTTTGATGACTCTTCGAAAATTGGCCTCAGCATCAGACAACTTCAGCTGCGTGTACTGGGACAGAGCCAAATGCTGAATAATGACGTAGTCTTCGGGCGCGTAATGAAGCGCTTCTCGGTAAAACTGTTCGGCGGCTGAGTTGTTATTCTCTCGAAGCTCTGCCAAACCAAGCCAATAGAGTTTCTGGGCTCGAGAATCGGCGGACGTAGGAACCTCTCGCCCAATAATGCTTCCGTCTTCCAGCTCTTTAACCTGAACTGATGAGCTCGGGTCAAACGCGAACCAGAAAGCTGCTCCAAACGCGAGCGCCAATACGACAACAATTACTCGGATTGCGTCAGCTGACAAAGAGGATTCTCGATTACCAATTTCGCTTAGAACTGGCCCACAACAGTACTAGATAAGTTTGTGATCGTGACTGGCCACCATGGACCAGTAGCAGCCAGTATATCGGATGGGAGTAGCCGGTCAGCTATCGCACAGAAGCGGACCTTCCTCTATGAATCAACTTGTGTGCTGTACCAATTCTGGTCGTCGAAGAAATGGAGCGTATCGCCGCGACCGACAAACTGGCCTGCTTTTATTTTCGCTCCGTCCATTTGGACGAACTCAACCGCCTTGATATCGCGCAACCGGCCATCAGCCAGCTCGCCCGTATAACCAACAGAAATGTCGTCATCGTATTGGCCGGTAAACATGACCTTCGTATCCGTAATCGCGAAATGGTGGCATCCCTTTAGACCTGTAGTGAATGTCTCGATTTTCAAATCTGGGGAAATACGACACAAATCGAATTCGGTGTAAGCGTACACCGCTACCGATTCTCCAGAGACGTTCATTGCGTAACAGTCACTGATTGGTTCTATTTCCGATTGAACTGGAAAGGACCAGATTAGACTGCCAGTGTGACTGAAACAGTTCAGTCCGGGCGACCCTATAGGCTTGGGACCAGGATGTCCCCAGCCGAAATTTCCGAATATGCCTTCGTCGAAGTAAGAGACCCATATGCGCCCGCATGAATCTACAGCCGAAGACTCAATTCCATCGCCTAGCAGGAAAGACCGTTCCGAGCAGGCTGATGGATCGATAACGAGTCCGTTTAGGTCAAAGTCGTCCGCGCCACGCCATTGTGACCGTGAACCGGAAACCAAAACTCGACCGTCCGGAAACACATCGATTAATGGAAAAGTAACCCTGAGCGGAGGTAGTTCAAGCACTTCTTGAGCTCCATTAGACAGCATCACAAGCGTGAATTTCTTCGCGTCCGACATACGTGACCTTGGAAAAATTCCGATACCGCTTTCGAACGTTTCCGTGACCTTTTTACTCGAATCGCTTTCTACATACAGAAACAAGCCGGTTCCGTTTTCCGAAACGAACTTGCTAACGACTGCCATCCCACTTTGCTCCGGAATGGGCGCAACTCTTTTGAATACGATTTGTCGAGACATAGCTTGGCCTCACGCGGCACGAGACTGAAACAAAGCATCTGGACTACGCGCCTAACGGTTACGTTGGGTCTTTAGGAGGCAGTGTATCGAAAGGAAAGAACGGGCCAGAAGCGGACGTTCACACTGTATAGCTTAGCCCATCGTTAGACTTCAGCCCTATACATTACATCGGTGCGGAGAACGTATTTTCTGCCGCTAGATACAGTCGCACCTTCATGCAGCAAAGGGTGGTGAAAGCAAAGTGCCATTCCTTGCGCCGGATAAACCTTGAACGATCGAAAATCCGTAAAACCGCCCTCAAAACCATCATTTAAGTAGAACATCAGCGTGTACCTACTTTCCTCACGCTCGTTTCTCGTGAAACGACCGTCGCTGTGCCACCGAAAGATCTGATACTGGTCGTAACGGTAAAATCGGAATCGCTCATTCAGACCGATTGCCGTCCAGCCGTCCACGTTTCTAGGGGCATGCTCCTGGAAGCGGCTCCACAAGGTATCGGCCAACCCACGGTCATCAACCATGGCTCTGCCGTTGTTCCGAATCTGGGATGCCACGACATGACCAGACGTTGTGTTGATCGGTGCAACGCCAAATCCGAGATCCTCGCCTCGCTCTATCAACGCCTGACATTCTTCCGCTGACAAAAATTCTGTCAGAGCAAATGCTTCAGGGCTGTACTCAAAGTACTTCACGTTGGAGTTCGCTTTTGTCTTGTTCGACAGTGAAGGTTTTTGTCCGGCTTCACGCGGTTCGCATACGTCCGCAATGGTCAGCTGCAGGCAGTATATCGAATTGAAGCAGACGATCAGCTATCGACCACTAGCCGGCGGTCATCGTAGTTGCTCAAGCAGCATGGAATCATCGTTCAGATAAAGTTCCATCGTTTTGCCTTTCTGGGTGGGAATCCAGCCAAGTTGATGCGCATCTTCGATCACCTTGCGAACCAATCTCGGCGTGATCGTAAGTTTGCTCGGATCGCCGACCTCTATCGTATAGCTCCCATTTTCGATCACCACGTTTCGGTCATCAGAGATAGCTGCTTCAATCTTCCTCCCGTTTCCATAGGCATGCTGAACCGTTAAAACCATGAAGCCGGAGTCTTGTGAGGGACTCCATCGATATTCACCGTCGCCAACGACAATCTTTCTGGAATTTCTTTTCGATATTGACATTCCGGGAATCGAGCAAACTGCCAAGGGCTGGATTAGATCAAAGGAAGCAACAGACAGTATATCGAATGGAGGGAACCGGTCAGCAATCAACCATCAACGGTCACCAGACCTATTTTTCAATAGCCGTAGCGTCGAGCCTCTCTCCTTGGCGAAACTGTTTTCGAAGTCTTTTCATTTCTGATGTGGCTGATGGATTTCAAAGCAGCCTTCGCCATTGAATACTCGAGCAGCCATACCGAAAAGGTCGCGCTGCTTACTGGACGAGAGCGAGTATGAGATCTCGAGCTTTACCACACCAGTCTTCGAAGATGTGGCATCGTCAAATTCGCAGACCAAGTGATCCGCCCACATAGCAAATCGGCGGACTCCGCCATACACCGTGACCTCTTGGATCTCCTTCACAATGCAAACGCCCTCAAATTCTCCGGTCTCCGGCGGTATAAACTGAGTGAAATTCCAGTGCTGGCCTCCTTTCTCGGGATCGCCCTCACCCAAATGAAAGCCGATCACCGTGGAGTCTTGATCGTACTCTGTCTCCCAGAGTTCGACGACGTCAGCAGCGAAGGAGATCGTGTTAGCTGCGCTCAACTTGGGCCACAACAATTGGTAGCGCGGCCGGATCCGCGTACAAAAAGAAACGCGCTTTGTCCTTCGCCTCGAGTTTCGGCCTGAAGAGTTCCTAGCGGATTGGCCGCAAGCTGTAAGCGTTCAAGGTATGCAGTAGTCATGGTTATGCGCGAATAGCTGTTTTCGACTAGCGGCTGCTATCACAGCCACTAACAGTCAGTATATCGAATGGAAGGAACCGGTCAGCTATCGGCTGACATCACAACCATTAGCAGTCATTGCCTGGGAAAACGCCGCATCAATATGACGTCCATATCGCTCTTAATGTATCCGGAGTATCGGTCAGCGAGAAATTCAGGAGCTACTGACGGTCGGCAACGCCTGAATCCAATGGAATTGTAGAATCGCTCAAGGTGACTCCAAGGAAGGCAGTAGCATGGGCCTTCGCCAAGGTGTGGCAAACACTGATCCAGCAAGTCTTGGCCAATTCCCTGCCTTTGATAGTTCGAACGTATCTGCATCCCCCTGAGAACTACGACTCCATTTTCAGGACACAGACGAACTACGCCGACCATTGAGCCGTCCAATACAGCTACAAGTACAGTGTCGTTTTCGTTGAAGCCTCTTTTGTAGCCGCACTCTGCGTAGAATGCGGAAACGTCGCCAAAGTCGGCCTCAGCTGCCTCGTGTATTGAGATTGCCGACATATTTGGAGCTCTTGCTCGGATGGCCGCTGGGTGATTAGCAGTCATTTTACCCTGGAATTCGTGTGCTGCCGGTATCAGCGGTAAACCGGTCATTCATTCGATCTCCGACACTTTTAATTCCCAGAAATCCGGTTAATGATCTCTGGTAATTAAAGTTGTCGGAAACATTCACCTAAGCCATTGATTGTAAGTCGCGTTCGACGCTGAATTTTGCAATTAAAAGTGTCGGAGAGCGAACTTGCCTGTTAACAACAAAGCGGTCGTTCGAGTGTCTTGGCTGGGGAATCAGTAAGGTTCCGCTACCGGCCAAACGCGGCCGTACAGTACAGACGGTCTGAGTGCTGTGGCAATAACTTTCTGGCATCCACGCTACCTTGTGGGCTTCCAGAGGCTACGACCCCAATTCACGGTCCCCCGCAGACTGTTGGAACGAGTTCGTCTTCTAGGACCCGCTTCTCGAAGTGCGAGAAGAGATCTTTTGTTGTACCTGTCTTTTTGGGCCTGAATCCAAACTCGATCAAGATGTCTCTCATTGCATATACGTAGGACATCTCGAACGATTGCGGACACCGATATTGCAGTGACTCTAAAGTGTACGGTACGAAGATATTGGCGATGACGTCGTCAACCAAGTCTGCTTCCGCGAGTTCACCAAAACCCCTTCTGGCGGCTTCAAGGCCGTCCAAGCCAACAAGATAGTTAACCCGGATGTTCTTGAAGCGCTTTCGCGCCCTTGATAATACGTCAAGTACACGGGTCATTGGGATCCCCTTGCGTTGCCCAAGAATCACCTCCCGGCGTGAGAAGCACTCTATCGGAAACTCGAAGAGCGAATTGTCAACTTGAGCGAGTCTTTCCATTCCGGCGTCAGATTGAACGACAGTGGTGACAACAGAGTATGTTCCTTGGAATCCGTTGGGGTGGAGGTGTTGGTGGTAGACGCTCTCGAAGAGTCGAAGCATCGCTTCTTCGGTTGGCAAATCCCCCGTAATCAACATGACTTTGGTGATATACAGCAGGATATCTCGGCCGTGCTCGGCGAATATCTCGTCGAAAATTTGCTTCGGAGTCAGCACCCGTCTGTCTTCGGTCACTCGTGCGGAAGAATAACATCGGTGACAGAACACACAGCCCCGCAAGTTGCCATCGACTCCGCTCGGGAACCGCAAATTGGAGCACGCATTTATGGGGTTTAGGCGAAGATCGTAGTACCTCGGGAGAGCAGGAATATCCTTGAACCACCAACCTCGTTCGCTGCCCCAGTAGTCGAGTTCTTGCTCAAGCTGAGCGAATGGTAAGCCAGGAACCGGTTGATGCTCGTAAATCAACCCTCTCTGATCTAGAGAGTATGGCGAGTCATTGGGGAAACGATAATTCGTGTCGTAGCGGTAGCCTGCAAACCTGAAATTGAATCGCCGAAATCTCTTCCCCTGTCCTTTCTTCTGATCCGAGTAGTACGGATACTCACCGTCTAGACAGATGCCATTCAGCAATAAGTTGTGTAGATGGAAGTCCCAATCACGAGTGTTACTTGCGTCCATCGCGACATCGTCTCAGAACACAATCAATACAACGATCACACAGGCAATCTGCCCGAGATACAGGAGTGAAGTCTGGGGGCTGAAGAACATCTTCCAACGCATTCCCTTCTGAGTGTAATGTCCGCCTTCGTTCATTATGAAGCCGCGTCTGGAAAGGATTCTTTGCTCTTTCTCGGAGTCGTAAGAATTTAGAAAAAGCACATCGGGTATTCGATATCCTTCGCTCTCAATCTCCTCATTCAGGAACAAATCCAAGAGGCGACTTCGCGTGATCTGAAAGCTCTGAAATCGCTTATTCACGTAGTCCAATACCCAGTAAAAAATGGACATAACGATCTGTATTAGCAGAACTGTCTCACTTGCGACTTTCGTGAAGTATATCGCGAGAAGCGCACCAAATGTCGTAATCGACCAAGCCTTTATGGTGAATATGAGACTGTCAAACTTCAAGATGTTGTTGGCAAGCAACTTATACTCGTCCCAGGCCCGATCAAGTTTCTCCTCGTGCGTAACCATGCCTTCATTCTCTCGGTGAACGATTGCGTCCGGGGCCACACGCGGAAACAAGCTGACTCCGGCACTCACACTCGTGACCAACCAACGGCACCATTAGCAGCAATACTTCGTGGCGTCCATGTGCAATGCAGCAGCGGCCCCTACTAGCCTGAACCACTATGTCTCGGCGATCTGTGGCGGAACCGGACTAATTCCAGAGGTGAAAATCGAAAGACCGGGGTGGGTCGTAAAGAGCTAAACTCAAAAAAGACTAGGCCAAGAATATACGTACGGGTGAACATAGAACGACTCTCCAACGTGTAGCTAAGATCTATTGGATTGCGACAGGCTGAATTGGGTCGTACCGGCAACATCACTAACGAGACCAAAAGGACAGATTTCGGCCAGAAGCAGCCATTCAAGTAACGCATATCCATGCACTTTGCGCGGTGATTCTCGGTCCGTTTCCAGTGGTCTCGAACTGCCACCACTCGCCGACACAAGAATCACTGGGACTGGGGCCGCTGCGGCATAACATTATCTCGCCCGAGGGCAAACTGAACCATGACTCAACCGAAAACTCGCGGGGATCGGTTTTTAGATTTGGGTGTTCGTCCGCAAGCGTTCGGTACTCTTGAATGTTCTCGGGAAGAGTGCGAACAAGCTTCCAATCCCGATCATCGTCCCAGCCGCAGTTAGAACGATAATCAAATGGATCCGGTGTCGATTGACACGCCGATGTAACGATTGCCAATCCAACGGCTACGAAGATTCTACAGATTCGTTTTCTCACGTTAGACGTATTTTCCGAGTGATATCGAGGATAAATGAACGCAAAGGCGAATGGCCGGAATGGGTCATCAGCGGTCATTCTACCTTGGAATTCCTGTGCGGCCGGTGTCGATCGTACACCGGACACTCATACGCTCTCCGACGCTTTTAATTGCAAGAAACCTGACACTTCTTTCGGTTGATCAGAGACTTGCCAAAGATCTCCGACGCTTTTAATTGCAATCCGACACTTTTGATTACCAGAAACCATTAATGAAAAATAAGCACCAACGTCTAGGAACATAAATGTTTCCTAAAAACAAAAAAGCCCGGCTGCCAAACTGACGGCCGGGCTCTGAGGAGTGAGGATAAAGCTCGCGACTGCGGCTTTATCTAGTGGAATTACGCAACCAAGTCGAAGCGATCGTTGTTCATCACTTTGGTCCAAGCAGCGATGAAGTCACGGGTGAATTTCTCCGTATTGTCATCTTGCGCGTAAACCTCTGCGTACGCGCGAAGGATCGAGTTCGATCCGAACACGAGATCGGCGCTCGTTGCGCTCCAACGGACCTGGCCAGTCGCTCGGTCACGAATTTCGTAGTTACCGTTCGTTGTCGGGTGCCAGCTGTTGGCCATATCGGTCAGGTTGACAAAGAAGTCAGTCGTCAGTTGCCCAACACGATCGGTGAAGACACCGTGCGATGAACCAGCGTGGTTTGTCCCGAGTACCCGCATGCCACCGACTAGCACGGTCATCTCTTGCGCGGTTAATCCGAGGAGTTGCGCACTATCCAACATCATTTCTTCGGCGCTGACAGCGTAGTCCTGCTTCTGCCAGTTGCGAAAACCGTCCGCCACAGGCTCCAGATAGTCGAACGACGGAGCGTCTGTCATCTCTTCACTTGCATCACCCCGGCCGGGCGTAAATGGTACATCCACCGATTGACCGGCCGCTGCGATTGACTGCTCCAAACCAACATTACCCGCCAGTACGATTAGATCCGCCAGCGACGCACCGGTTTCCGCCGCGATGGGCGCCAAAGCGCTTAACACTTTCGACAATCGCGCGGGTTCATTGCCCTCCCAGCGATTCTGTGGTGCTAGTCGAATCCGTGCGCCGTTAGCACCACCGCGCTTGTCCGAACCGCGGAACGTGCGAGCGCTGTCCCATGCCGTCGCGATCATTTCTGCTGACGTTAAGCCCACGGCAGCGATTTTGGCTTTCGCATCGGCAATGTCGAAATCGGAATTGCCGGCCGGAATGGGGTCTTGCCAAATCAGATCTTCCGCCGGCACGTCGGGACCGATGTAATTGGCTCGTGGGCCCATGTCGCGGTGCGTTAGCTTGAACCAGGCGCGTGCGAAAGTATCGCGGAAGTACGCCTCATCGGCCATGAACTTCTGGCAGATCGCGTTATAGACCGGATCGACCTTCATCGCCATGTCGGCGTCGGTCATGATCGGGTTTTGGCGAAGCGACGGATCGGTGGCGTCGACCGGCCTGTCTTCCTCTTTGATATCGACCGGCTCCCATTGCCAGGCGCCGGCTGGCGATTTCTTAAGTTGCCACTCGTAACCGAATAGCAACTCGAAGTAGCCCATGTCGAACGTTGTTGGCGATGTCGTCCAAGCGCCTTCCAGGCCCGAGGTAAACGCGTTAGCGGCTTTACCGTTGTGCTCAGGGTTAGCCCAACCGAAGCCTTGCTCGGCAACACCGGCCGCTTCCGGCTCAACGCCGATCTTGGCGCCGTCTGCACCCCCGTGGGCTTTACCGACAGTGTGTCCTCCGCAGGTCAGTGCCGCCGTTTCCTCGTCATCCATGGCCATGCGTGCGAACGTTTCGCGGACTTGCGCCGCCGTTTTAGCCGGGTCTGGTTGACCGTTAACGCCCTCGGGATTGACGTAGATCAAGCCCATATGGACAGCCGCCAGCGGATTCTCCAGCGTCGATGGATTGCTTAGGTCCGCATAGCGCTCTTCGCTCGGTGCCAACCACTGTTTCTCCGAACCCCAGTACACGTCGGTTTCGGGACCCCAGATATCTTCGCGACCGAAGCCGAAGCCGAAGGTCGTAAGGCCCATCGATTCGTAGGCCATGTTGCCGGCGAGGATAATTAGATCGGCCCACGACAAGCGGTTACCGTATTTTTTCTTCACCGGCCACAGTAGACGCCGAGCTTTGTCGAGGCTCGCGTTGTCGGGCCAAGAGTTTAGCGGTGCAAAACGAATATTGCCGGACCCGGCGCCACCGCGACCATCCTGCAAACGGTAGGAACCGGCCGAGTGCCAAGCCAAGCGAATCATTAACCCACCATAATGCCCCCAATCGGCTGGCCACCAAGACTGACTGTCGGTCAGAAGCGCTTTAACGTCGGCCTTAACCGCGTCAAAGTCGAGCGCCTTAACGGCGTCACGGTAGCTGAAGTCCGCATCCATTGGGTTCGTGCGAGCTCCGTGCTGATGAAGAATGTCGAGATTCAGTGCGTTCGGCCACCACTTGGTGACCGGCTTGTCCATCGCGGTGTTGCCGCCGTGCATAACAGGGCATTTGGGTTGTGCGCTCATGGTCAGGCTCCGTGATTAGGGTTGTTTGCGAGAGAAAAGTCTTATGACGATGCTACGGAGCACACCGCACGATGTATATTCGCTTCTTGCGATGCGCTTGATCGAGCCCGTCTATGGAAGCTGCACATGCGCTCAGAAAGCTGTATCGGTGGCCAAGTAAAGTCACGAGCGCACGAGCAACCCTGCCTGGGCAGTCACACTAATGCTCGCTTGCCGATCGCTCGATTTCTTCTAGGAACTGCCGCGCGAGACTGGCCGCGGCTTTGCGATGGCTGTTCTCGATATCGCCCCATTCCACGCAATACCAACAGATTCGTGCGGCAATCGTGTTATCCGTAGGCTCGCCGAGTTTTTCTCTCAATCGTAAGATCTTGCGGCTGAGACTAATTAATGACTCGGTGGTGGGGTCGGTATGCCCGGCGAGTGACGGGAACGGGTTAAATTCCGGAACACAGAATATGAGGTCGTTGTGGCCGCTCGCAGCAATCGAAAGATGCGGCACGATCGTTTCTCGCAACTCACGCTCTAAGGCATCCAGTTGTTGAAACAGCTTGGAACTTGAGACCACGTCTTAACATCCATACAACGAAGCGAGCAAAGCCCTGTCACAGCCCGCCTTACGACGTGCTTTTCGTCGCTGACTCTCGAGCGGCCGGTTCGCTAGGACTGCTGTTCCTGCCAAGTGTCGATGACTGCCGTGGGCTCCGCACTCCAAACTTTGCCGGTCCCCATCACGTGCTCGAATACCCGTTCGAGTAAACCGATGCGGTGTGGTTGGCCTAACATCCACGGGTGAATGTTGAGCGCTAATAGACGACCGGCGTCAGCGCTCTCGGCCTCGGCGATCAGAAAATCACAGGCATCGATGATTTGCTCCGCCCACTCAGTTTCCGAATGGCCGTTTGCCAGAATAACAAAGCGATCTTCGAGTTCGGTCGACAACGGTAGCGCCGTAATCGACCCAGCCGATGTGCGGAACGGGTACGGCATATCGTCATTAATCCAGTCGCACATATAGCTAACACCGTGCTCGACCAATAACTGCGGCGTTGCCGCACTTTGGCTTTTGCCTGGACTCAGCCACCCAGCGACCGACGCCTTTGTCGCGTCGCGTAACCCATCGAGTGACCGGGCTATGATGTCGCGCTCGGCAGTCTCGTCTTGACCGCCGAAATGCGGCGTATCCATATCCCAGCCATGGCAAAGGACTTCGTGGCCGCGCTCGACAACACGGTTAATCAGGTATGGCGCTCGGTCGACCAACCGTGTATTCATCGCGACACTGGCGGCGACGTTATAGCGATCCAAAGCCTCGAACACTCGGAATACGCCGACCCGATTGCCGTACTCACGCAGCGTGTAATGACGTAGATCCGGGTAAGCGGTAACCATGCCACCTGGCGGTGGGAACGGCTTGCCACGCTGGTCGAGTGGGAAGTACTGCAGCGCGACGTTGACCCACAAAGCCAGTGGCTTACCGTCCGGCCACTGCACCGGCTTGCGATCCGCCAACATCGACCAGTCATAGAGATCGTGGTCCATGCCGTAACGACGGTTCGCATACTGGAAATAGCTATCGTCGAGACTCATGCCACACCTCGCTTCGCGATATCGGCCACCGCGGCGTCGTAGTGATGCTCAATATAGTGCTCGGCGATCTCGCGGCCTGTCGTCACCCACACATCGCTATGCCCGGTGATGTACTCGAGCGCTTCTTCAAACGCTTTAAGTCGGTGCGGATGCGATACCTGATAGGCGTGCAACGGAATACACATAACAACAGGGTTGTCGGCCCCTTCGGCGTACAGCCGGTCGAAATTGGCTTTCAGCATCTCGCCGTAGCGGCGCGGTTCGATCTTGTTGACGACATAAACGATGGTGTCGTTCATCTCGAGCGAGTACGGCACGGAGATAAACTTGTTGCCCGAGCGTACCTTCACCGGCGTCGGCTGATCGTCGTGAAACAGATCGCAGGTATAGAGGCCGCCCGCTTCAGAAAACAAATCCATTGTCAGCTCGGTGTGAGTCAACGCCGGCGCGAGGTATCCCGCGCAGGGCTTACCGGCATGCTTCAGGATGGTCTCCATCGCCGCCTCGATTACTGCGCGCTCCTGCTGTTCATCCATCCCGTAGGTGTAGCGGGTGTTGTAGATACCATGACTGAAGAACTCCCAGTCGCGGTCACGACACATCTCGATGATTTCGGGATGGTGATCGCAAAGTGCCGTCGACAACGAAATCGAACCGCGCACGTTGTACTTTTCGAGTACCCGCATCAGGCGCATGTGACCCACACGATTGCCGTAATCGCGGGTGCCGTAACCGTGGACATCAGGTACCGGCTTTGGCCATGGCTTTCGGTGAGGGTTGACGGCCGGATCGAGCTCGTAGAACTCGATATTTGGCGCCACCCAAAACGCGACACGGGCGTTACCAGGCCAGGAAATTTTCGGCCGTCCTTCGTACGGCCAATAGTCAAAAAGACCGGGGTCTGAACGCATCGTAAGTACTCCTTAGAACGGACTGCCGCGGTCTTCGCGAATCGGTTTGCAACCCGGATGTTGCTCAAACCAATCCTTTACGAAATCGAACGACTCGACATCGGCGTACTTCAGCATCATGTCGCAGAGGTTCGCGAAGTGCGGGATCTCGTGCTTGTCCGCCACGCACTCCTCGGGGACGATTGTCCGGTAGCCGTGCGACAACGACGCGACGCAGGACGCACGGACACAGCCTGACGTACTGCCGCCCGTCAGAATAACGGTATCGATTTTGTGCCAGACCAATAGCGATGGAATCAGCGTGTCATGGAAAACGTTCGCCATACGTTTGTTGATGACGGCATCGTAGCGACGATCGACGTGCAACCGAGGATCGAGTTCGGATCGCGCGGAGCCTTCTTTGATGTTCTGCAGCGAATCTTCCGTGTTGGTCCGCGTACCCCATGCACCGGCGTCATCGGCATTGTCCATGTACGCGACATAGGTCCAGATGACCGGCATGTTCTTCGACCGTGCCAAATCGGACAGCGTATTGATGTAGTCGAGCTGGTTCGGGTCGGTTTGATAAGCCGTCTTAAAGGTGTCGGTGTCGGTGTAGGCGCGCTGAAGATCGATATTGATAAGCGCCGCTTTATCTCCAAAGCCGAACTTGGCCCGATTCGGGTTCTTTTTGATCTCGGCCCAGTATTGGCGCGGGGTTAAATCGGAGGTTTGCATGACGGGCTCTGATGCTCCTTGGTTGCGTTGCTTGTACCGGCGGCTGGCGCTCGCGATCCATGGGCCATTATGCCTGGAGCGGAACTGACTTTCGCTGGGCACTGAGAACCATAGGGCGAACGGCTCGGTTACCGCAATCGAGCTTACGTCATTAGGTATGACGTTGACGAATACCCCGCCCTTCGGGTTACGGGTTTCGACATGACCCGTGCGACCTGCGTCGTTGCAGATTAGGACTAGATATCGGAAGAACCTTGCGTCTTTTGATCCTCTTCGAAAATTGTGGGGAATAAATGGGCTGTTGCGAATGGGACAACAAGCTGAAAACCGTAAAAGACCAGAACAAGACGCAGCAAGCGGTCGCGATGACCGGGACCTGCTACGTCGAGTAAAGAAGCAATGACCCAGACCGTGAGCAACATGCCGATAAGCACGCCGAAGAACCGCCACCAAATTATGGCGTGCCGGAGATAACGCCTCCGGAATAGATCTGTTGACGACTTGCTCATCGGACCCGAATCCTAGCAATCGACGTTTGAGTGCGCGAACAAACCCGCCGTAACGCACGGTGAGCGATGCCGTCCTGTGCCGTAAGTCGCAATATCGTCAGTCCATTTGGAGTCTGGCGTTGTCTGCCAGGTATATTTTGCGCTATGGGGACTAAGCAACGATTCAGTTGTCGCCTACGCGTGCACGTGCTCGCCAGCGCTTTCGTAGCGCTGTGCCTGGGATCGACCGCGCAGGCACAATGGCCGCAGCAAAGCTGCAGCCTCCGGCATCGTATACCGGTGACCGTATCGGCCACCACGGGAACGCATGATGCGGAAACTCGGATTGACCTCTCCAGCACCGACTTCCCCGCCGATTACACTTTTTCAACCAGCGCCGATGACGTACGCGTTTTCCGTGCGGACGACTCCACTCCGGTCGACTTTGTTGTCGCTGGTTGGGACCCATTCGCCCGAACGGCAACGATATATATTCGACTACCCGCGATTGGCAGTGGCTCCTCGGAACTCGTATACATCTATATAGGTGACGAGTCGCTCGGTGCTGCCGACAACGCGCTCGCTGTTTTTCCAAGCGCAGGCGTCCGACTACGCAGCCGCGTCTCAACGGCGGACCCAACCAGTGCCGCCACAGGATTAGCGGCGTTTGCAGCGGCGACCGTTGATGTTGACGACACGGTGCGTACCAGCGTGACCGGGCTCACCAACCGAGCGATCGGTGGAACGAACGGTAACTTCGGCTGGTGCATCAGTGCGGTTCTCAACGTTACGCCGACGACAGCTGGCCTCTGGGAGTTTCGCTATGGCGCGGACTTCGGTCGCGGTGGTCACCTTTACGTTAGCGGTCAAGCACTCGAAGAAGACTGGAACGACGATCTGTGGTGGGCCGGCAATTACGCCAACACGGGCGAAACGCTCGAAGGCTCAATCAACTTGACACCGGGTTGGCATCGCTACGAAGCCCTCGGATACGAGGGTTGCTGTGATGGAGCGGTCGGCTTTCAAGCACGCCCGCCCGGTGGCGCGTGGCAAGACCTCAGTAGCACCAACTTCGCCATCCGCGGCGCGCAATGCGTCAACGTCGCGGCAAACGTGGCGGTTGCACCACCAGAGAGCTGTGGCACGAACCTCACGGTTGCCAAGACCGTTTCTGTCGATGCCAGCAGCACCGACAATTTTTTTGTCCCGGGCAGTGTTGTTCGCTACGACATCATCGTCCAGAACCCCGGCCAACGCGTAGACCCGACAACCTTGGTGCTGACCGATGCATTCCCGCCAGAGGTGGCTGTGATAGTCAGCGGTGCCGGCGCGTTCGCGTTTACCGATGGTTCGACGGCATCCGGCGTGAGCTTTGCTTACGACGGTCCGGCGAGCACGACCGACAGCGTCGAGTTTTCAACGGACGGCGTGGACTTCAGTTACACGCCATCCAGCCCATCGGATCCTTTGGTCACGCACATTCGCTTCCGCCCGACAGGAGCACTGAATCCGAGCTCCGGCAGTTCGGTACCGAGTTTTACAATCAGCGTCTTAGGAGTCGTGCAGTAGTCTTACTGGACGTCGGCCAGTCGAACGCGCGGCCAGAGCTTTTCGACGGTATCCGTCTGCCCGGTCATTTCCCAGTGAATCAACGCGATCGGTAGTCGCCCCGCTGCCATGAACGTGTCGTGAAAGTTCTTCAACACGAACGCATCGCCTAATTGGCGCTTGCGCTCGGCCAGAAGCCTCTGCATTTGCAACATACCGATGGTGTAGCCGAGCCCATAACCGGGCGGCCGACGCAGATAGATTTCGGCGTCGACGCGCGCGACATTTTTGTCAAGGTACGGCACGCGCTCTAGCCACCAGGCGACAGCCTCATCAACATCCATCTCGTTCAGCTGCAACCAAACATCGGCCGGTACGCGCGCCGCTCTAAAAATACCGAAGATGTAGATCAACTCGCGCACACGTGGCGCCACATCGAGACCGGCTTCAAGCATCGCCTCTTCCAGGTACACCGCCCAGCCCTCCGTGCGGGCTCCGCTGGTAAACCGACCGCGTATCGGATGCCGGTTGACGCGTTCCATAACACCGTCGAAGCGATGCCCCGGAATCACCGCATGCAAGTGGTCCGGAGTTGGGTCGCGAAACTGCACTTGCTCCCAGAAATTGGGTCCGTCGGGACGCTCGATCCACGGAACGTTAGTGCCCAGTGTCCCGATAAAACCGGGCACGCTAATGATTTCCTCGTCGCCTAGGAATTCTCGGATCATGGTATCGACACGGTTAATCCGCTCGGCATACTCCGCGGCCGTAGCAGGCAACTCAATCGGCGGTAACTCACGATTTTTGTGCTGTGCGAGACCGTAAACTGCCCACAGGCGATCGAGTTCACGCAAACCCAGCGTGACCATATCGTCGGTATCCCATGGCATCAGCTTGACGTGTTTCAAGTACCAGTCGAAATGCGCTTTGCCCACACCGGCTTGGCCCGTCATCGACGGCCGCTTATCGACGAGCCAATCCGAAAACGCGGTAACCGCATCGCGTGTGGCTTGAATCTCCGGAACGAGATTGGGTTGCTCAGCAGACGCCCGCGCTAGCAAGTCGTCGTACCAGCCAAGCACGCCCGCAGGCGGTACGGCGCGATACGGGTAGCCATGGCCAACACCATCGGCATTGCTAAGGTTGTAGATTGCCAAGTCCGCGTAGTCGGCGGCAACGTCGGTCAGGTTCTTTTGCGCCGCGTCAATGAGTAGCGCAACGGCACGCAGCTCAGCTTGGAAGGCGAGAGCGGCTTTCTCATCAAGCGGTAATCGGGTAAACGTTAATCGCAACATCCGATCGACATAGAAGCCAGGATCGCGTGCCCATGGCTTTGCCACGCGCAGCATGAACTCGGCTTGGTCGAGTCGCGATCTGACGGCTAAGTAGTCGACTTGCTGCGCTAACGTAAAGTCGACGACAGCCATGTCGGCGAGTCGATCCTGAAAGGCAGCGATTTTCTCCTCACGCGTTGCTATCGCCGCGGCACCATAGTCCGGGTTAACGTCGGTGGCCGCACCGGCGATATCGCGATTTGGAACTGCGCGACGTGCTCGAGCTTCGTCCTCCCAGTTCAGAAACTCGTCATAGAGAGCTACCAAATCATCGTAGTCACCGGTACCGGATGGCATGCCCGGGATCGATTCGGCGTGTACCGACCCGACCGATAGAAGAGTCGCCCACAGCAGAGCAGTTACCCCAAAACGTCGCATTGTTTAGATCTTTTGAGCTTAGGCTTACCCGACCTTATTGGCTGAGTATCCCACGCCAATAGTGATTTGGCATCAGGATGCCTTACACCGAACGGTACCTACCATTAACACGTCCACCTACATGCATGCATGACCATAGTGACTGGCGCTGGCACTGAGATAAACCGCGCCTAGTTGGCACAGATACAACTACGCGCGTCGCGTATAAGAAAACCGACAGCGACAATTTGGACAGGGGGCACTTATGAATCGGCTACTCTTGCTTGGCGTGTCCGCCTTGATTTTGCTCGGCCTAAGCGCCTGCGAAAAGAAACAACCGGGGCCATCAACGACCGGAAAAATCTGCCACATCGTTGGCGGCGATAACGACGGGCGACAAGGTCGTTACGACGATGAAGGCTCGTGCTGCGACGCAGACGAAGATGGCAACGAAGTTCCCGGCAGTTGGGGCTGCACCGACTGCAAATCCGATAAAACCGGAGGTTCCTGTAAAGACGGACCGAAGCCGACGAGTGGCACTGCGGGTGACGGCTCTGGCGGGAGCGGTTTGGTTGACCCAGGTTCCGCCATCGTCGGAACCGTACCGGCATTTGGATCGGCACCAACCAGCTTCTGCAATCGCTCCAACGAGGGCCTTGTGCTCACGTTCCAAAATACGGGCACCGCGACCTCGGGGCTTGCCACTGTTTCGGTAACGTTTCGCGTTGCTGACAACGACGTCGTCACGGAGACAGAGCGACCGACTATTCCGGCCGGTCAATCGATTGAGGTGACAGTGCCTATTCCAGCAGGCTGCTTCAGTCCTGACTGCCCGTTTAGTTTTTCGTGGGCGAACCAACCCGCGCACGTCGGCTTGTGTATCGGCTGACCGACTAGCGAATGTCAGCTTGAACGCCGCTGCGCACTTCGGTGCGCAGCGCTTGCGCTCGTGAAAACGGCAGTGGCAGCGGCAGGTATCCGTAGCCGTCGAAACGCGGCTTGTTAGCTGTCGAGTAATCTACGGCATTGCAGCTACGGGAATGAGCGCACCACGATGCTGGATCACACGCCCAGCTAAGCGGTTGCCAACCGCTGCCGCTTGCTCGGCCCGCTGACCGTCGAGTAATGCGGCAAGGAAGCCCGCGTTAAAGCTATCGCCAGCGCCCGTTGTATCGATCGGCTGGACGATATCCTCGACCGCGATGTGCAGGGGTTGGTCATCGTCGCTTAATAGCCAGGCACCATCCGGTCCATTCTTTACGACGACTGTCGCGGCCCCTAAGGAACGCCAACGATGTGCATGCTCGACGGGACTTGCCCAGCCAAATAGTTTGTCGTCGTCTTCACTGGTGGGTAACACAATCGAAGCCAACCTGCCGACCGTCGCCAGATTGTCGCGAGCGACGTCTTCAGACTGCCAACCGTACGGCCGGTAATTGCCGTCGAACGCGACCTTCACTCCGCCCTCGTTACAGGCGCGAGCAACACCCAGCAGTTCATGGCGATGCTGCGGGGACAGTATCGCAAAAGAAATACCACTGAAATAGAACAGATCAGACTGTGTGGTCGAGTCGATCGCCGACCCGGCGTCCGATAGCGAAAAAAAGTCCCGTGCCGCAGAGCGGTCGCGCCAATACGTGAAGTAGCGCTCTCCCTGACCATCGGTTCGAATGGCGTAAAGGCCCGGCACACGAGATGGATGCCGAACAATGTGCGCTGTACCAACACCCTCTTGATGTAGACGTTCGATGATCGCGTCGGAGTACGTGTCGGTACCGAGCGCCGTTATGAAGCTAACGTCGTGACCTAGCCGCGCCATGTAGACGGCCGTGTTTAACGTATCGCCGGCCACACCGAGTTGCGCAGCGCCGAAGACAGCACCGGCCTCAGCCGACGCCACTTCCAACAACGGCTCCCCAAAAACGCTGATGCTCGCCATAGCGAAACCTATCCGGACGATTTATGAGTACAGCAAACCGCCATTGATATCGACGCTGGCGCCGGTGATAAAGCTTGAATTTGAGGATGCCAGGTACGCGACAAGATCTGCCACCTCAGGTGCTTTGCCCTCGCGGCGCAGCGGTGTCGAAGCCGCCACGTTCTTACGGACCTCGGGCTTAGAAAACGTGTCGTGGAAACTCGTGCTAATCATGCCGGGGCAAACGCAATTAACGCGAATACCCGATGGTCCTAACTCCTTCGCCATCGCGCGTGTGAAGGTCATGACCGCCCCTTTCGATGTCGCGTAGGCAGCTGCGCCCGGCCCGCCGCCATCACGACCCGCTTGTGAGGCGAAATTAACGATCGCCGCACCTTCTTGCATGTACGGTACGACCGCATGTGTTGTAAGAAACGTACTGGTTACATTAAGGCGCATTAGATGGTCGAAGAATTCCCCATCCATGTCGAGCAACGGCTTACGCGCGACAAGACCGCCAACGACGTTCACGAGTATGTCGATCGAATCGCCATAGGCTGCGCGCGTTTTCTCGACAAGACTGGCAACATCGGCGTCCTTAGTCATATCGCCGGCGACCGCGATAGCGGTGCCACCGGCAGCTCCGATCGCGGCTACAGTTTCCTCGCCAGAGTTCGCATTGCTGAAATAGTTAACGACGACTTTGGCACCTTCGGCGGCAAGTTTCTCGGATACCGCGCGACCGATATCACGGGCACCTCCGGTTACGATTGCCACTTTTCCCTCTAAGCTATTCACACTCTTATTCCTTACGGCTGCATTAATGCTGTTCTTGGTAATGGAACGGGCCCTGCCACCGATAGGTACCGTGGCTCGTTCGCAACTGGTGTTTCGCCGACGCATCACTGTCAGCGTTAGCGACGATGAAAACGCCGCGATAGCCATCGCGCCCTTCCAAGGCAATGGCAGAGTAATTCGTGTCGTCGTGGATTACGGCTAGGTTTGTCAGGTCGCCGTGCGGCTGCAGAGTTAACTCTGACACGGGGCTATAGTTGCCATGTCCTTCGATCGCATTGGCGAACAGCGTAGGTCCAGCCGCGTCGCGGCGCACTATCAGGCCAGCATCGCGACGCAAGTTAAAATCAGGGTCGTTTGCGCCCAAGCGAGTAAACAACCAGGTATCGCCGGGCGATACGGCGCTCGTTAGCGTGTAAAAAGTGTTGTTACTCAGCCATTGGAACTGCGCTTGCTGGCCATTGGGTTTTCCGCTCGCCTCAAGGTAGAGGTGTTGATAACCGTTGTCCTCGCCGAGAATGCTACGTGGCGACGCTGGTTGCAGCGTAAAACTGGTCTCGAGATGCTGACCGATAAACCAGAAAGGTAAGTCGTACTGGTGCCGCTCGATCGAGCTCACTCGAAACAGGTCGAGCACGATTGATCGATCAAACGGTGCGGGCCTAAGCAGCGCCATCGTTCGGCGCAGCTCAGTCCCCGGGTACGCATGCGAGTCGACGGCGCTAACGACTTGTAAGTTCGGGTCCGAGACGTTGAAGAATCCAAGCTCAGAGTGATGTTCACTCCCAAGGGCGTACTGGCCGCGAAAATGCGAGACCTGGTCTTGCGTGACCGTGTTGTGCGCGATGGTCTGCTTGGCCCAGGTCGAGTTCTCGGGCAGGTAGTTACCGCCACCCTTTTGCCCGATATTGACGAACCGCACGAGCCCGTAATCCTGGAGAACCTCTTGCCCAGCCTGGTAGAGCGAAAACGACAGTTTGTCGTAATGGCCGTGACTGAGCCCCTGCGCCGAGTATTTGAATACCAGCGTCAGTTCCTCGCGGGCCACTCGCAAAATGGCAACGCCGCCTTCATCGCCATTCGCGCCGTCGGACAGATTAATTGACCGTTTCTGAAACGGTTTGGCCAGGCCATCACGAATACCGAGAGCAACCGCGAACCCTGCGTCGTCGAGTGTTACCGTCCCTTGCTGTTCAGCGATGCTGAGGAAACTGCGATTGCCATTGCCGGCGTGGTACGCGATATCGACCGCTGCTACCAGCGAACCGGTGAAGTACGACATGCCTTTCTGCGCATCATTGAGCGGGAAAAACTCGCCATCCGCATCGGCGAGATTAATAAGCGTATCGATGGCCTTGAGCAGAACGCCGTCTTTAAACTCCAGCACTCCTAACTCTGGTCTTACGTTGTTTAAGCTTTGGCCAAACAACAAAAACGGATACATCGCGTAGCGCTGGTAGTACGGTCCTTCCGTGTAGTAGCCATCCGGCGAAAACGGTTGGTTGAGGTTGGCAAGAAAGCCAGTGCCATCGCCAGCCCGTTTAATAAAGCCGCCGTCGTTGTCGCGCGTCGTCGTGTCCAGCCCGTCTTGC
The DNA here is from genome assembly GCA_038749025.1 of Pseudomonadota bacterium. GTDB lineage: Bacteria > Pseudomonadota > Gammaproteobacteria > Steroidobacterales > Woeseiaceae > JBCAXA01. Next base: position 207,297 of record JBCDIL010000003.1, read on the forward strand.
TCGAGACCGTAGAGCGCTCGATTGACCAATTCATCGTCGCCCATAGCGAGCCCGATCATGCCAACGGCAGCGGTTCCCCAGGTGCTGTGGTTATGGATACGGTTAAAAAACTGCGGGTTGTCGACAGACAGGAAATCCGCAAACGGTCTAAACAGATTTTTCTCGAGCCGCTCTCGCTCAGCGGCCGACAGCCACTCGTAGATCGCGTCGTACCCTTGGCTTGCATACAGCAGCCAATTGGCATCGTTCAAGCATTGCCAGAAGAGCTTGCCGCGGGCGTAAGAACGCTCCTGCGGGTGTAGCGGTAACGTCGGGTACAGCGCTTCATACTGGAACAACATGTCGCGAAGAAAAATGGCGTATTTCTCGTCGTCGAGAATCTGAAATAAAGCGCCAGCCTTCGGCATCAGCAAGAAATTACGTTTGTGTCGTTCGTGGGTGTAGCCGCCGGAGAAATCTTTGGGGATCGGTACATCGATACCCCGCTCGATGGCGGCATCCACGTCGGACTGAACCTTAGCGACCGTCCTGTCGAACAGCGGCACTCGACCAAGTTCGGCGCGGATCCGATGCACGCCGTCTTTCGTCAAGACGAGTCTTGGATGCTCGTCAGCCGTGGCGCCTTTAACGGTTGCCGCCAGCACCACCGCAATGCAGAAGCCGCGGACCAACCGGCGCACCGGGCTGTGTGCCACCGGATGTGCTGTGCCAGCCCGCGCTACGCCGACCGCATGAAGATGCGCTCCAAACATCTGCCAACTGTACAGGTCAATTGATCGCAATTGAACAGTCCAATTGAACTGTAGAGGTGTAAATGTTTGGTATCAAATAGGTATTTTTGCTAAAGGGATTGACAACTAGATTTATCTGGCTGCTATTATTGGTCTGACCAATTTGAGTATGGTGGGTGTAGTGGAGCAACGCTTATACGAGTCTGTGGCACAGCACATCAAGCAACGCATCGCGAACGGCATCTACCGGCCGGGTGAGCGCCTGCCCGGCGAACGCGAGCTCGCCGACGAGCTTGGGGTCAGTCGGGTAACGGTTCGCGAAGCTGAAATCGCGTTACAAGCAATGGGTCATATCCAGATAAAGGCGGGATCAGGGGCCTATGTCAGCGAACAACCCATCGGTGTCATCGGTCTTGTGCCGCGGGTGAGCGCATTGGAGCTCACCCAGGCGCGGCTGCTGTTCGAATCGGAGGCGGCGGCGCTGGCCGCCCGAGCGATAGACAGCGACACGCTGGCTCGTCTGAAGTCGCTGGTCGAGGTGATGTCGGAGCCTCATCCTGATGACGCAGCTGTCGCCGACAACGCGGACAGAGAATTCCATCTCAGCATTGCGAAAGCGTCCGGCAACACCGCGGTCCACTTCACGATCGAATCACTGTGGCGAATGCGCAATGAACTACCGTCGGTTCAGGAAGCGCACGCATCCGTGTGTTCTGACGAGACTGCCAAGGAGCGCGGCCGGGAACACCAAGCGATTTTCGACGCGCTGCAACGGCGCGATGCCTCAGCGGCACGCGAGGCGATGCAAAAACACTTTACGCGTCTGCTGGCGTCAATGATCGATGCCTCGGAAGCGCAAGCTGTCGAGGCGCTGCGTGTTCAAGCAGCAGCCAGCCGGCAGCGCTTTCTAGACCCCACCCCCCACAACGAAACGGCATAAGTCGATGGAACAATCGAACCGCGCACTCGCGCTCTCTGTTGCAATCGTTTTGGCAGCGTGTTCCCCGCAATCAGACGGTATCGTCCGCACCCACGCCGACTTTATCGCGGCGGCCGAATCGGCGGTACCGGGTGACAAAATCGTATTGGCGAATGGCGTTTGGACCGATGTGGAATTGGTTCTGGCAGCCAACGGTACGGCCGAGGCGCCCATCGAGCTCACCGCTGAAGACGCAGGGCAAGTCGTCCTGTCAGGGCAGTCGAATTTGTCGATTTCGGGCAGCCACATCGTTGTCTCGAACCTTGTGTTCAAGAACGGCTTCACGCCCACCAGTGAAGTCATCTCGTTCCGGACATCGAAAGACGCACTCGCCAATGACTCGCGGGTCACCAATACGGTGATCGACAGCTACAGCAATCCGGAGCGACATTCATCGGATACGTGGGTAGCCATCTATGGCAAGAACAACCGCTTCGACAACAACACGCTGCTAAATAAAGGCAATAGCGGCGTCACGCTGGCAGTAAAAATGAATACCGTCGAGAGCCGCGAGAACGGTCATGTGATTGAACGCAATTACTTCGGACCTCGCCAGACCCTTGGCTCCAATGGCGGCGAAACGCTGCGTATCGGTACGAGCCACTACTCGCGAGAATTCTCAAATACGGTCGTTAGAGAAAACTTCTTTGATCGGACCAGCGGCGAGCTAGAAATCATTTCCAGCAAATCGTGCGGTAACGAAATTCGCAACAATGTCTTCTTCGAAAGCCAAGGTACGCTAACCATGCGACACGGGCATTTCACCGTGGTCGAGAACAATTACTTCCTAGGTAACCGGAAACCTAACACCGGCGGCATTCGAATCATCAACGAGAATCAAACCGTCCGAAAAAACTACCTGTACGGTCTGACCGGACACCGGTTCCGTGGCGCGCTCGTCATCATGAACGGCGTGCCGAATGGCCCCATAAACCGCTACGACCCGGTTATCGACTCGGTGCTCGATAACAACGTCGTAATCGACAGCGACCACATACAACTGTGTGCTGGCGCGGATGAGGAACGCTCTGCGCCACCCACCGGCACAACGATGCATAACAACATCATCCTGACGCAAACGAATCTCACCCCATTCACCGTTTACGACGACATCGCTGGCATTAGCTTTCAGTCCAATAAGATCAACGCAGACGCAAATGCGCCGCTCGATACCGGCTTCGACAAGATTTCCTACGAAGTCAGCGAAAACGAGCATGGCCTGCGCGTACCTCAGCAAAGCCTGCTCGCTGATATCGACTTTGGCACCGTCAAACTGCCCGTCACGAAAGAACAAACCGGCGCCGATTTTTACCCGAAGACCGAGTTGGCCGCTTCGTTTCGTAGCGGTAAGGAAATCGCTGTCTCGCCGGGTACGAACACGATTCTCGACGCCATCGCCATCAGCCAGCCCGGCGATTTTTTAGTCCTCGAGAACAGCGGCGAGTACCTACTGACCAAATACGCAGCGACCACTCACACGTTGTCGATCGTCGCGCCAGCCGGCGACAAACCTGTCATTCGCTCGGAAAAATCGAGCTTTTTCGTTATTCGTAATGGCGGCTCGTTAGAGCTTGATAACGTCTGGATCGATGGCGCTGAATCACCGGACCTGGCCGGTAACAATGTCGTCAGCACCGATCGGTATTCGATGAACCGCAACTACTCATTGATTGTGCGTAACGCCAAAGTCACCGATCTCGACAGCAATCATAGTTACGACTTTCTAAAAGTCTTTCGTAGCACCTTCGCAGACCGTATCGAGATTCTGGATACGGAGATGACGAATATTACCGGATCGATTCTGGCGCTCGACAAAGAGACCGACGATCTCGGTATTTACAATGCTGAGAATATTCGTATTGCCGGTAGCCGCTTTACCGATATCCAAGGCGCCGTCGCGAATCTCTACCGCGGCGGCACCGACGAGAGCACGTTTGGGCCGATCGTCAGCGTTGCCGACACTACCTTCACAAACACCGGTCGGGGCAAACGCAACAAATCGGGCGCGTCGCTACTGTTCCATGGCGTGCAAAAATTGAACATCGTCGACTCGACATGGAAAGACAGCGCGCCGCTTGAGTTATTCCTAACCAACGGCGAGCCGATAACCAAGATCAGCGACGTCGTCATGACCGATACACCATCGATTCGCGCCAACAACGACGGCTACGACATCGATAACGTTGTTTACGACTAGCGCGCTAACCCAATAGGTTCGGTAACCACAGCGACAGCTCGGGCACATAGATAACGGCAATCAACGCGAGAATGAGCGCCCCATAGAACGGCCAAATGGTCCGCACCGTCTGCTCGATGGGAATCTTACCGATGGCGCAGCCAACGAAGAGCACGGCGCCCACCGGTGGCGTAACAAGACCGATGCCCAGATTCAGCAACAACATGATGCCGAACTGAACCGGGTCCATCCCAAGCTCGGTCGCCATTGGTAGGAAAATCGGCGTGGTGATGATGATCAGCGGCGCCATGTCCATAAACGTCCCAAGCACCAGCAACACGATATTGATCAACAGCAGCAATAACAGCGGGTTCTCGGTAATGCCCTTCAAAAGATCCGCCAGCTGCGTGGGCGCTTGCAACAATGCCAACAACCAACCGAACGCGCCGGCCGCACCGATAACGATCATGACCATCGCCGTCGTCCGAACCGATGCGGTCACAGCGGCAACGAATCGATCCCACGTTAGCGAGCGGTAAATAAACAGCGCAACAACAATCGTATAGACCACTGCGATGCCCGCTGACTCGGTTGGCGTGAATACGCCGGACAGTACGCCGACAACAATAATCGCAGCCGCCAATAAGCCCGGGATCGCACCGGCGAAGGCGAACACGAAAGCGCGCCACCCGGGAAATGCACCACGTGGGTAGTTGCGTTTTACGGCGACGATGTAGGCGGCGACCATCAACAGCAAGCCGGTCAATACGCCAGGAACAACACCAGCAAGAAACAAGTCTGCCAGGGAAATGCTGACGCCCGCTGCCGCCGCGTAGATAATCATGTTGTGCGATGGCGGTATCAGCAACCCGGTAATCGCCGCCGTCGCCGAGACGTTGACGACGTAATCCGAGTCGTAACCTTTTTCCCGCATCATCGGCCCCAGCGTCGAACCGATCGCCGACACGCTGGCGATAGCGGAGCCGGAGACAGCACCGAACAGCATCGATGCGCCAACATCGACTTGCCCGAGACCACCACGGGTCCGCCCGAGTGCGGCATCGGCAACGCGAATGAGTCGCTCGGCGATACCGGCTCGGTGCATTAGGTCGCCAGCGAATACGAAAAACGGTATCGCCATTAGCGCAAAAATATTCATGCTAGCGGCCATACGCTGAAAGCCGACGACCAATGGAATATCGAGCAGGAAGAATGTCACCATCGACGCCGCACCGAGCGCAAAGGCCACCGGTACGCCAATCACCAACAGCACGATCAAGACGGTGATTAAAACTGTTAGTTCCATCGCTGGCTAACCTCCTTAGACCGAAGCTCAGCGACCAGACGCTCGATCGCGAAGCCCGTTATCAAGACGCCGGACAACGCGATCGGTATGTAGGCGTAGCCGCGCGAAATACCCAGCGTTGGAATGACGTGCTGCCAGGTCTCTCGCGTCAGCTCCACCCCGTATACAGCCATCGCGACACCGAAACCGACAACGATGAGATGAGCGAGCACGGTTACCGGCTGGCGGATCGCTTTCGGCAGGTTGTCTACGAACACGGCGATACGTATGTGAAACCCTTCGCGAACACCGGCAGCTGCCGCGATGAACACGTACCAAATCATCAGCAGCAATGCGGCTTGCTCAGCCCAAGCTGGGCTATCGTTCAAGACGTAGCGCGCGAATACCTGCAAACCGATAATGGCTGTCATTATCAAGAGACCAATACCGGCGAACCACTTCGCGAATACACTGACGGTACCGCTCGCCTTACCAATAAAGCTACTCATTGGCTCCTCCGAACTGCGCCCCAAGGCTGACGATTTCGTCAACGGTTGCTTGCATGGCCGGCGTCGTAACAAACCGACCCCAAACGGGTAGCATCTTCTCGGCAAATGCAGCGTGATCAACGTTCTCGACAACAGCGACGCCGCGCTCGAGTACACGTTGCTTAGAGACCTCCACACGGGCGTCCCATAGACTGCGCATGAACGGCACCGATTCGGTAGCCGCTGTTTGTAGGTAGTCTTGCTCCTC
>JBCDIL010000004.1:0-201583 GCA_038749025.1 Pseudomonadota bacterium
TCGACTTGCAATTGGTCGGTTCGGCGGCAACGTACCGCGAGGCAGAACAACTCCTCCAGACGATTGATGTAGACCTGGTACTGCTCGACTTGCAACTCGACGAGCAGCCCGCCTTCAATTTGATTCCTATGGCGCGGCAACAAGCCGGCGCACAAGTTTTGATTCTGTCTGCTCTGGGCGATGAGGTCAGTGTCGTTCGCGCCATACGTGCCGGTGCCGATGGTTACCTACTTAAAGACGCCACCATCAACGGCCTGGGTGATGCCATCCTCGAGGTTTCTAATGGCGGGTCACCACTAACACCGGCAATTGCGAGGCATTTGATTCGCGAGTTTCGCCCGTCCGAAGGCTCGTTAGCAACCGAGCGACTGACTGCCCGCGAGATGCAAGTCCTGAAGGCGTTGGCGAGCGGTTACACCTACAAAGAAGTCGCGGCTGAGTTTGGGCTGTCGTACCACACGGTCGTGGACTACACCCGCTCGTTGTATCGGAAACTCAACGTGAATTCCCGGACCGAAGCGGTCGTCGCTGGCGCACAGCGGGGACTTATTTCCCTCTAGAAAAAGGGGCGCGCTAGGTAGCGCGCCCCGGTCATTTCGCCAAAACGTCTAAAACAGGTAAGCGGCGCCGCTATCGTCCCCGTCGTCGTTGTCTTGCCCATTGATCCCCGTTGCGGTTCCGTCTTCGTTCGGAGCCCCTACCAGAACCGTTTCACCGTCATCCGAAATCGCAACAGCAAATCCGAAGCCATCGTCCTCATCGGTGTTGTTGGCTTTGAGTAGCCTTCCTTCCGACCACGTACCGGCGTTGCTCCGAAACACGGCAACCGCACCGGACTCAAATGCCGTGTCGATATTGGAACCGTCGCTAAGGACGCCGGTTGCCGACGTAGTTTCGAACGGACTGGCTACGGCGAGCAGAGTGCCAACGCCATTGATGGCAACCGCCCGACCCCATCCATCCTGCCCTTGCACAGAAGCCGGCTTAACCATCTCGACAAACGTCCAGCCGGTAGCCGATTCTTCGAACAAGTAGGCGGCACCGCTGTCGGGCAGCGAGTCATCGCTAGGCATACCGATAACGCTATCTTCATTAGGGGCGCCCACCAGGACAAAGCGACCATCGGCCGAGATATCGACGTCGTAGCCAAACAGGTCATTGGCACCGGCGTTCGGCGCTTTGAGGTAGGCAGCAACATCCCAGCCGTCTTGTGCATCGAAATCGAAGACATACGCTGCACCCGAGTCCGGTCGATTCGCGTTGGTGGCATCGCCATCGATCGTTGTCGCATCACTGTCATCGGCCGGCCCGCCAATGACAACTCGGTTGCCATCGGCACTGGCCGATAGGTTGTCGTAGATCGAACGCGACTCGGTTGGGTTGCGTACGCTGAATTGGTCATCGTAGGTCCACGCGCCGTTATCGAACCGGTAGACAAACACCGCCGTCCGACGGTTCGGCGGCGCCGCAGCGCGCCGGTCTGCGGGCGGCGTATTCGTAGTCGGAACCGATACCTCCAACGAATTTTCTTGATACATGGCACCGACAAAGAGCGTATCGCCGTCGGCACTCATGGCCAGAGCCCGACCGAACCAAAAGCCCGTAACGCCGAAGGGTGGCTTCAAGTAAGCATCCAATGCCCAAGTCCCATTGCTGCGCCGATAAACGTAGGCGGCGCCCGAGTCTGAGCGGCTGTTGTCGGTACCGTCGCCATCGACCCGTAGCGCATTGCCGTCCTCCAGCGGCGCGCCGACGAGTAACGTTGAGCCATCCTCGCTGAGCGCTACTGCGTGGCCAAAGAAGTCACTGTCCTCGGCGTTCGGGGCTTTGATATAGCCCTCCACTTGCCAGGCGGTACCGGTTTTGGCGTAAACGGTGACGGCCCCTGTCGAGGATAGAGAATTGTCCGTCGGGTCGGTCGGCGACGCAGAGTCCTCGCCGATCGCACCGATCGCCATCGTCGAGCCATCCGGACTCAATGCAACCGCGCCCCCAAAGTCGTCGCCATCCTCGGCAACTGATGCTTTGATGTAGCCCGTCAGCGCCTCGCTAGCGACCCCGTTATCGAGCGCAATACTGGGTGAAAAAGCCAACAGGTTACCGCTAGCGTCGCGTGCTTCCACGGTGAATGTCGTATTCGTGAAATCAGTCGAAACGAGCGGTAACTCTAGTGTTGCCGACGAACTGGTAATGCCGACCTGACGGTCGGTGGGACTGACAATACCATCTGGGCTAGCAGTAACGACATACTCGGCGAAATCACTGGTTTGCTCGTCAGCATCCCAACCCAGGACGACTGTGCGAGGGTCGTTACCTGCCATTACCTGAAGGTTTGCTATTGAGAACGGGACATCGGTTACCGTTACAGCGACAGCTAGCGGTGAAGATGTCAGTAAGCCATCGGTAGCGACGACATTGACGATGTAAACACCATCGTTGTCGCTGTCGATAGGCGTCTCGAAGTCAAGCGGCGCCTGCAGGCTAATCGAACCGTCCGCCGCTACGCTAAACAACGCGCCGTCGTCATTCGTCGTAATAGCATACGTAACCGATTGCCGTTCAGGGTCAGTGGCGTTGGCCTGATAGACCACGCCCATTGCATTCTCCGCGATACTCGCGGTAGCTGAATCAACCGCGAAGGTCGGTGCGCGGTCGGATGGACCGTCGTTGTTGTCGCAAGCGGCGAGCGCGAGGGTCGCAGCCAGTAAAGAGAGTGGGTATTTCATTGTCATCGCTCCAAGCGTAAGTAGTTGCCCGGTCGCGATTAGAACGAAGGGGGCACGGGTGCCCTACCCCCAAGGCTTGCGGGAAAGCGCCAAACTGTGACCTTCGTCGGTTGGTTTTGCGGGCTAGCGCACAATCGCTTGTCGCACGCGCGGTCGTTGCGTGGAGGTTGAGTCGATGACTCACTCACCTACCGCCACTTGAACACGGTAAAATGACAGCGTGACTGGCCAGCGACACTACAGGATTTGGATGCTGACGCTGGTACCGGAGCGCCGTTATGGACGGCACATCGCCAGTGTCATCATCTTATTATTGGGCTTCGCACTGTTTGGGTTCGCGGTGACCAATGCCGCGACCACGCGCTCGGCTGATTGGTCCTTTGCGGGGTGGCCTCCTGCCGCGTTTTTCGTCTGCGCTATCGCGTATATCGTGCCGGTTTTTCACTACATCACGTTTCGCACCCAGCGTGCGCTGGATAAGTTAAGACCGTTTATCGCTGCGGACGAACACGCGGCAGTCGCCCTGTTAATCGACCACCGCTCGCTCGGCTGGACGTTACGTATAGCAGGCATAGCTATCAGTCTTTGGTTAGGCCAGAGCCTGATTCTTGCCGGCAGCTGGGCGGCGATGTGGGCCGATCTTAGTGATAGCTTGTTGAGTTTTCTAATGGCCATTGGTCCGCTCTTTGTCTGGCTAACCATGGCCACGTCGATGAGTGTGTTAATTCGAAACGCGCTGCTGTTTCGCCGCCTTACGTCCAAGTTAGACGTGCGGATCCTAGAGCCAGACAGTTATATGCCGATAGGTAGCATGGCCGTTACATCTACACTGGTCGTGTTAGGCGCGCTCGGTTTGTTGTCCATCATGTGGCTCGGTGGTCCGGTGAATTGGTGGACGACCTTGCCAGGCTTAGCGATTTTCTCGCCGTTGGTCGTCGCGTTGCTGGTGATTCCGGTGTTACCCCTACACGAGCGTCTGACCGAGCAGCGCAAGCAGGCAATCGACGGGGCACAACGTGCTATTCGCCAAGCGGAATCTCAGGAAGGCTCCGTAGGAGTAGCCAACATGGCCGACGCGTTGTCGCTGCGCCGCGAGCTAACGCGACTCCCCACTTGGCCATTCGACGTGCCGGCAATACTGCGCTTCTTTGCCTATGCCGTTATTGTGCCGCTCACCTGGGCTGGCGCCGCGTTAATTGAGATTCTGGTGAACTCGATCGTCTCGTAATCAGGCGGCATTAGGTACGGTGTGTGCAGTCAAATTTTGGCTGGCGGCAGGGCTGAATACCAGGCCCTAGATACGGCTGACATTCTCGGCAACCGCCATCGCCGATTTCGTCGCACTTTCTAGCAGCGGGATTCCGTGTGCGGCATAGGACCCACAAAACCAAACCCGTCGACCGGGTTGTGCATGCAAACGCCGCAACTCGTTCAACGCCTGCAACGATCTCGTCGTAACGACTGGTCGCTCGAATGTCGCCTCCCCTAATACAGTCCCCGGCGCAGGTTCGATGAGCGGATTCCAGGTTTGGAACACCGGACCCAGGCCGGGCATCGCTTGGATCGCGTTCATCCAAATCGTCGCCATCGGGGTAGCCCGATCGTCAGGGAGAACAAAATTCACTGGGGCCCACGCCGCTTCGCCACCGGCTGGTGCAAGTGTCGTATCGCGGTGAACGACGACTCGGCTCGGTTCGTAGTCGAACGCCACCAGCGCTTTGCGCTCCTCGGCTGATGCTCGGTCCAGTAGTCGTGCTGTTTGATTCGCCTGCGTCGCGAGTACGACATGGTCGAAAGTGAACCGCTGGTCTGTTGTCTGAACCTTCACACCGTCTGGCGTGCTGGTAACTTCCGTAACGGCTGCATCTAGCTTGATCGTTTGTACATCCCGAGCGAGCAACTGGACCACCTCCTGCGTTCCGTGTGTGACGCGCTGCACCGATGACAACAAGATTCCGCTATTCAGATACTCGAGGATCACCCGCGCGGGATAACGTTTGATGCTAGCGTGGCTACACGTGCAGATGCCGGCAAATGCGGGATACAAGAATCCGTAAGCAAAGACATCCGAGTAGTTGTGTTGTCGCAGGTAATCTTCGAGTGTTGTGCTATCGCTGATGCCTGCCGCGAGCGACTTCGGCATCTTTCGAAAAAAGCGGACGATATCCCAACCAATGCGGAGTGCCTTACCGCGAAACGAACTCAGCCCCTTCAGAAACGGAATAGCATAGGATCCGAAACGATAATTATCGAATCGAAAAAACGTGCGCTCATTAAGGTAGCCAAACGACGCCGCGTAGTTGATCGGCTTAAAGTCAATGTCGAGCTCTCGATACAGTGTGGTCAGATTCGGATAGAAGCCATCAAAGAAGACACGTAACGGAACGTCGACCCGTGCCGCTCCGTCGGGGTAGTTCACATCGAGTGAGTGCGCGTCCATACCGAGGCGGGCCGATTTCTCGAAGACAGTGACCTCATGATCTCGGCTGAGCAGGCGCGCCGCGCTGAGACCGGCGATTCCGCTACCGACCACTGCGATCCTCATCCGAGCGTCTGCACCAGCAACGCGCCACACCACGCGCACAGAAACCACGCCTGACTCGCGGAAATCGCAGCGACAAAAGCCTTGCAACGCAGAAAATTCGAGACGTCTGCGGTGCGAATAAAACCCGAACCCACGACAACGAGCAGAACAAACAGGCTGGGCAGTACGATGCTCGCGCGTGCGCCACTGCCAATCGCCGGCTCGACACCGACCAGGCTGACGTAGGCCATCGCCAGCAACAGTACGGCGAGGTAACGGGCGCTCTGTTGCCCGTACCGAACAGGAATTGTGTTTTTGCGGCTGGTTTGGTCGGAACAGAAATCGGGTAGTGCTGTAATAATGTTGCCTGCGTAGAAAACTAAAAAGAGCGGCAGCAGTGTCCACCACGGAAACCCGTGAAGTGAACCGTTCTGCATGTAGTAGCCAATTAGCGGTAACACGACGCCGCAACCCAGCCCTTGCAGTACTTCACCGTGGCCTCGGTAGGACAATTGCAGCGGCTTCCGATTGTACGCCCAGCAAAGGGCAACCGCCCCTAATAAGCCGGCGGGCAACCATGGACGATCGTGGTACAACGCAACGACACCCGTGAGTAACACCAGCGATACCAGAACGACTCGAGCGCCAAGCAGGAGATTGTTCGCACGCAACTTTCCTTGCGGTAACACGCGCGACCCGCCGGATAAGAAAAACTGTTGGTTACTTTTATCGGTTACCTCATCGGCATGGTCGTTCGTATAGAGGAGATAGACTTGGTACAGCATGCCGAATAGGTGAGTAAGGACAAACGCGTGCCAACTGAAACGGTTGTGCACGGCCAGGGCAAATAACTGCCCGAGCAGCAACGGGACGAAGATCATTGGGTGAGCAATAGGCCGCGCAGCCTGTACCCAGGGCTGGGATCGTGCAATGACGCCAAGCTCAGCGTTTGGAGCGTTCAGAAGCGTCCAACCCCGCGTCAGCTATCGTGTAACCGGACGCCAGGTTCCACCCAGCTCTTCATCTTCGGTACCGATGATAAACGGCGCCGTAGCGTCGTCAACGACGAGGCCCTCCACTTTGAAGCCGTCAATTTGACGTGGCAGCGTGTCGCGAGCCAGCGTCACCGGACGGTTCGGATTGGCTGACACGGTACCAACGCGGTAGACCAGCGATCGAAACGGGCCAAGGTCGCCACCGTCAGACGTTGCCGTCGCCCACAATTGATTGGTCGAATCGATCGACAAGCTAGCGATCGATCGCAACGTTGGATCATTCCACGGGTTGGGCGCTTCGATCGCGATTTGCTGACCGGACCAGGTGACGGCACCAGCCCTTGCGTCGTAAGTTCCCCAGCGAATGACGCCGATAGGGTAATGGGCCGATCCACCGCGTTCACCCAGCAATACGGTATAGGTATCGTTCGCAGTCGGTATACACGCAAGACCCTCAAAATTATCGCCGTCGCGTTGCCGAGGGCCATTGTTACGAATGAACGGTAGTTTCAAAACCCGCTCCAACACTGCCGTCGCGTCGCGTATCGCCACATGGAAGAGTCGCCCGTTCTGCCCTTCCCAGTAACCGCTCTCAGCTAGCAGGAACTCGCCGGGCCGGCCACGAAGTCGGCAGACACTCTCCAAGTCGCTGGTTCGTCCGCTACCGGTGACCGGGAACGCGAGCTCACGGTAGCGAATTGACGAGGACGCCTTGTCCACCGTGATGAGTCCGAGCCGTCCGCCCGTTTCAAACGACTTTTTGTCTTGGACCACGATGTAGGTGTCAGCATCGAAGCGCGCCATACCGCTAACGCCAGGAACGACTTGGCTCACCATCGCCGGTTCAGCGACGGCGGCGGCTTGGGTGGATGCTCTTGTGGGCACGACGACCGGTGCATGCGCGACACAGGCACCGGCACCGACAACCAGCAGCAAAACTATCGTGACCTGCTTGAGCACCGCTGACCTTTCTTACGGCTGACCGGACCTTTAGCCGGTGAGAGTAACCTTGAACATCCAACGGTACAAACGGTCTGCGACACACGCACCGGCGCCGATTGTCGTCGACCGGACCGCTACCCATACGGTGTTCAAGGGCTGCCGCGCGATGCCGCGAACCGGCTATAGCAAAGGGTTTGCTGGCCAAGCCGGTGACCAGGACTAAACGCGTGCTAACGGAGATCGCGACTCATCGCGGTGCCGAATTAGACGGTGACGAAGCTGCTGCCGTTACGTCTTGCGCAAACCGTACTGCTCCAACCGCCACCGCAGTGTTTCGATGCGGTCCTGGCCAAAAAACGGCTCCCCGCGCAGGACCATCGTAGGTACACCCCAGTGACCAGCCGCCTCAAGGGCGGCATGATTCTGCTCGATCTCCTCATCGTGGGTACCGTCCGCGATCGCCAGGTCTAGTGCGTCGAGATCAAGACCAGCGGCGCGCGTGGCGTTGGCAAGATGATCGCCTCGATCCCAATCGACCGTTCCACTGTTGATAAGGTGCGACACCTCTTTAACAAATGCGACACCTTTACCGCGCCGCTGCGACTCAACACCCAACCGAGCCAGCCGCCTGATCAACGGCTGATCGTCGGCCACTTCGAAGGTTTCGTAGTCCTGGGCGACCGGGTCCGGTTTCGGCGGAAAAACCATTGGCATACCGAGAAAGTCAGCGCGCCGTTTGCTGTCCAACAAGATGTACATCGCGGGCTTTCGGTCACCACCCTTGAATAGCGCCTGCTTGGCACGAATAGCGATCGGCAAGACAACGCGAACGTTGACCGTTACCGCGAAATCAGCCTCTAAGCGTTGTAGATCGGGCGTAACCAAGTAAGAGTATGGACTTCGAAACGACCAGAAGACATCGATGGACTCCACGCTCAGCTCCCCTCCAGCGATGGCAAGGCCACCTGGAAGATAGCGGCGCCTAGGTTGTCCGCGCGGTCGGCCCGGCTCGGGTCTTCTTCATTGTGATCTTCAGTCAAGAAAACGAAACTGTGGCGTGGGTCGATCTTGTCGAAGTCGCGGCCACTGGTGCGCCAGTTCCAGGTAAAAACGACCCAGGCGCGATTCCGGAAGGTCGCACCATTCTTGGCGGCGTGTGTATCGAACAGAGTTCCGCGGAGACTGTCCGGTCCGAATAGCCGATTAGAACGACTCATATGGCTCAGTAAGTCTCCGCGTCGGCGGCGATTGAGCAACTCCTCATCGGCAAGTGCCTTGAAGAAGGCCGCGTAGGTACGGGGAGTAATGGCGTTGTAGTGTTTGTCGATATGCGTTCGCCAACGACTGCGTGTCCGATCGATCCTTTTTCCGTCGAGAATCTCCCGCTCATCGGGGTTGGCGGACCTTACCCTGCCCTGCGGGTCTTGGATCCATTCACGAAGAACGTGGCAGCGGATATCACGCAGATCATCGAAGCCCGGTATCACCATCAGCGAGCGCCGCTCTTGTTCACACTTACTGATCATCTCACCGAAATTCTTCGTGCCGAGCGCCTCAAGGGTCTTACGCATCTCACGCATACCGGCCCATTGCTCGAAGAAATAATCAGCGGCGGTATTCTCGCTGGCGTCGAGCATCGCCGCCAACAGCTGACTCGGCGTAAATCGTGACGATAACGATGCCTTATTGATGCTGGGGTAATCGATACCACCGATCGACGACCCAGGATCTCGCGTATCGTATCGGTAGTTTTCTATGTCGAGGTTCACGGAACGCCGGTTACTTGTTTTGAAGCCGTTTTGCAGCGCCGAGGCGCCGAGAATCACTTTGCGCGTACTCGACATGAAGTAATGCTCATCCGGGTTGTACGCGATAAAACGGCCACTGTCATAGTTCTCAAGGTAAAAACCGACGTTACCGCTATGGCCGTTATTGCCAGGCAGTCGGTATTCCTCAAGCATGGTGAGCAGCGTATCCTCGACCTCCTCCGGAATCTCGAAGTTAGCAATGAGTCGGTTTCTTCGTGCCGGACGGTGCATCAGTACAGCAAACCGCACTTCGTCACCGACGTACGCGGAATCGATATCGCTAACGCGGTAATTATCCTTAATTTTATCGGCAAGAACGCCGCTGAGCTCCGCGGTAGTTAGGTTCATGTGCCGGTAGTGCCGCCGCGTCGCTTTATCCTTGACCCAGACACCTGAGTAACGGACACCGCTACTTTTGCTTGCACCGAGCATGCCTATATCGCGCAACGAGTAGTCCGCACCGCGCTTTTCCTTATGAAAGCTATCCCATTCTTTGCGAGTGGCATCGACTAGCCAGGCGGCGTCACGCTTATCTCGCACCCAGACCGCTGAGTAATAGACCTTTTTGTCGTGCCGCCACGGCAAGATATCGACCGGTGTATAGCCACTGCGATTATAGGAGCGAAGTTTCTTCAGCAGGTCCTTTTTCGAAAGCATGCTATGAACGCGTCGTTTGCGTGCTTCACGCTCTTTCACCCATATCGCGTTGTAACGCACCTTCTTGTCATTGGAGTATCCCGTGACGAAACTCCGGCGAAATCCCTTTCTTTTGTACTGGTCACGTTTATCTTCGTAGGCATCCCGAGACAGATTAGTATGAATTGCATAGCTCTCCACGTTAAAGTCTTTTTGCCAAACGACGTTGTAGCGATTATTGGCGGGACTTTGCGCGCTGACCGGTATGAAGCCCGTACCGCTTAATTGATCCGCTAACGCTTGGTGCTCACTGCGCTTTGCGTGGGCAATCTGCCGAGAGAAAACGATGGGTTCTGCGCCCTGCGGTGCTTGTGCCAACGCGATATCGGTGAGCGATAGCGCCATCACGGTGACACACGCAATAGCCCGTACGGCTTCTTTTCGAGTAGAGATCATCGTCAACTCGCTTTTTCTGTTCGACTAGCCGATCACTATACGCCGGCCTAGATGCTGACCAAAACTCTTGCCAAACTTGTTGGGAAACGGGCACCTACGGGGTCGCAGGTTACGAACATAACGCCGGAAGCTGCGGTGGGACGGTAGCCCACGTCGTAGCACTGGGCTAGGAGATACCGCATCGCTGCTCCGCGTTGCAAAGCTGAACCGATAGGATCATCACAGAGACCATTGTTAACCGCGTCAATATCGACTCATGATTCGCTATGCACTCGACCTCAGTAGACCCCAAAGTATTCGACTACCGCGCCATTCGCATGCTGGTTGGCATCATCGCTATTGCCCTTCCATGGCTCGTTGAGTTTGGAAATGGACCCGACTCCCTGAACTCCATCAGCGCGTCGTACTGGGAAGGCGGAGCAGTACGAAACATATTCGTAGGCTCTTTGTTCGCTATTGCGGCGTTTCTGTTCGCCTACCAGGGCAAAGACTTAGTCGACGCCGTGCTCAGTAAACTCTCAAGCGTTGCCGCAATCGCGGTTGCGATGTTCCCAACGTCTAGACCGTGCCCGCATAGCGATCAACAAGCCGAGGCTTGCCGGCGGTCCTGCGACGCCTTGGTGCAAACGCACTGCGAGCAGACAGCCGAAATGTTTCAAACCCATGAGATTGCCGCGATTGCGTTGTTTCTGATGCTGGCGTATATCGTCTTCGCGTCGTTCTTGAAACCGACCTGGGGTAATACCGGCAAGAGGCAAGTCCGCGCCTATATTTATGCCGCCACTGTACTCGCCGTCATCGGTTCGATAGTCGCTGGAGTCGGGGTTGGGCTGTTAAGAGACCCCGATCAACTGCGCAGCGACTTTATTTACTGGGCCGAATTCGTCGCCCTGCATGCCATCGGCGCGGCGTGGCTCGTCTCGGGCAAGTTTTCACGTCTGATAGCCGACGACGGCGAACGTCTGCGGATCCTCTAGTCGGCGAAGCGTCTCAATTTAGACCGCCAACCGCTTCAATCGGTAGGCGGCGGTATCGTCTCCTTTGAGGTACGCTGCCAATTGAGCAGCGCTCATCGGTCGGGCGTACAAAAATCCTTGGCCGAACCGACAGCCTAAACCGACAATCGTCTGCTCATCCGCGCTCTTCTCAATGCCTTCGGCGATAACGCTGATACCGAGTACTTGACTAACCGCAACGATCACTTCGGTCAACCGACGCCGAACCGGAACGTCAGCAATTCCAGATACGAACGACTTGTCTATCTTCATTAGATCAAACGAATAATGCTCAAGATAAGACAACGAAGAATACCCGGTACCGAAGTCATCCAATGCAATACGAACGCCAAGCGCTCTCAATTCATCAAATTGCTCTCGGACAAAGCGTGAATCGTTTAGCAGAATACTTTCGGTCAACTCGAGGACCAACAGCTTCGGTTCGATTCCGTACAACGCTATACGGTCTTTCAGCATGGGAACCAACGAAGGGCTAACAAAGTGTCGGGCCGAGATATTGGCATGAACGGCAATGTGCGAATACTCACCAAAATCTTCTCGCAACGCGCGCAGGGTTCTGAACGCCTCGTCAACAACGAGATCCTCAATACGCAAAATGAGATCGGAGTTTTCGGCAACCGGTATAAATGTTCCTGGTGGGACTTCCGTGCCGTCGGACCGAGTCCAACGGGCCAGCGCCTCTAGAGCAATCGGTTGCCCATCGCTCAAATCGACGACCGGTTGAAAGTGAGCGGTGATTTCACCGTTAGCGAGCGCGCGCTCCAACTGCTTCTGCGTCTCGATTCGCTTTAGCGCACGGGACGTGAGTTGCGGTGTGTAGCAATGAACACAGCCTTTGCCGTTCGCTTTGGCCTCGTACATCGCCAGATCGGCGTGGCGCAGCAGATCGACCGACGTACTGTTCGAATGGCGCATGGCGACACCGATACTGGCACTAGGCTCCCATTTGACATCGTCGATTGTCATAGGCGCCGAAATTGCCGCCAGTACCTTTTCCATGACGAGCCGACCTGCCTCATCGGAGTCAATATCCTTGAGTATGACCGCAAACTCGTCGCCGCCTAAGCGGCAAGCAACATCGGTCTCCCGAATCGTATCGATCAGTCGTTCGGCGACATTCTGTAAGAACAAGTCGCCGGCCGCATGACCTAACAGATCGTTAATCGGTTTAAAGTTATCGATATCGATGAGCGCGATCGACAGGGCTTGCTCGGGGGACCGAAATAAGCCGTTCAGTGAGGTCAGGAAGCTATGCCGGTTCGGCAGACCCGTCAAAGTGTCATGATTGGCCTGGTGACGGATCTGGTTCTCAACCTCACGCTGGATAGTGATGTCTTGAATGAATGCGGTAGCCACGTTTCGGCCGCCGATGCGTATCCGCGACACGGAGTAGCTGCACAGTACCTGAGCGTTATCTTGGCGGTACAGATAGCCTTCACCGCGTTCGACTTGGCTCGCATGTGTGAGCCATTGTGATTGCTGATCGCTGTTACGGTACCCCAGTTTGGGTGTTAAAAGAACTTCAACGCCGCGGCCGACGATTTGTTCTTTGTCATACATCAACAAGTCTTCTGCCGCTCGATTAAAGAACGTGACACGGTCATGCTCATCGAGCATGACGACCGCGGCCATCGCTGTCTCAAGCGTTTCCAGCATCACGAAGTACTCCGCTTGACTGTCTGTCACATCACGACCGAGTACGATGAACTCGTGCGCCCGGACCGGTGACACCCGCACGTCAAGTTTGCGTTCGCAGGCACCGTTCGGCAGTGCGATTTTGTACGCCTGGGTTGAGACATCGGCAGACGCGTCACCGACCCCAGCAATAGCGCTCGCTAGCCATTGCGGAAAATCGCTAGCTACGAGCCCCGCTGGCAATTCGGTGGGCAGTGCTGACAACGACTCGGCGTTAACATCGATTGACTCGATCCGATCATCGACGATGTGAATTCTCAAATCCGCGGCAATTTCTAAATCGCGCGTCAGCGCGGCCTCAGCATCACTGAGTCGCCGCGTTTCTCGGAGCGTCGCCTGTAGCTCCGTATTCATCGCATTCAATTCTTCGAGTTGTTTAGCCCGTGTGTAGTTGATGTAGACGTGCTCAATAACCGTCTCATGAGGGGCAAAGTCACGTTCGACCAACCCGAGATCGCGAACGTCGTCGGGGCTGTCCAACCACGGCGTACATAAAAAATCGAAAGAACCGTCGTCATTGCATACAACCTGGCCACGCAGTCGCACGCCCGTATGTCGATGTTGCCAGATTTGGGTTAACGCAGATTTTGCGGCGATACGCTGAGGTGTAAGAGCGCCGCGAGGCGACAGTAATTGCAGAATGTCGGTAGCGCTTGCGCCGATGACGGTAGCACCGAATAGTTTTGTGGCAGACGGGCCGAGGGCCGTTACCGCTAAGTCCTGACCTAACCGGATATGAAACGGGAAAACGTCGGACAACCACTGTCCGTCTGGGGCAGGCATTACGCCTAGGCCGCCTTAACCTCAATCTCGAAGACATCGGGGACGTCGGGCCCTGATTTAGCTGACACGTGCTTAACGATCGCTTGCTCCCCGAAGCGTTGTGCCAAGCCTTCAAACAGACCAATAACCATTGCCGCCAGACCGTCACGGTCCGAGTAGTATTCGACCGTTATCGAATCGTCATTACCCTGCTCACAGGAAAATTGCGGCGGGTTGAGCTCCGGCATCGACATTTTTATCCGCGCATGCATTTGGTCTAGGTTCAATAGGAACTCAACCATTGAGTCCCCCGACAAGTCCATTAGCGGGCCGTAACCCTCCTTACCGGTGAACTGCACCCAATGGTGCCCGAACTGTCGCAGAAGATCGTCGGCCGGGGTATCCATGATGTCGGAGGCCGCTGCTACCAATGCCATCGTGACTGCGTCGTCATACGCGGCCATACTTGAAAAATCATCGGTGTCGACGCCCGCTCGTTGCCGCACGTCATCCCACAACGATTTGCCACCATGAGCGATTACAAGGTCTCGAACACCCCGATTCACTAGTCCATACATCGCGCTATCGCCATACAGTCCCGGTCACGTAGGGGGTAGCGGCAGTTCTTCGCAGTCCTGAATAAATGAAGCGCGGTAATGCGAACTTGATCCGTGCTTATGTGAAAACCGTGTGCTCGTCGCCTGACGGGTGATATCGATCGACTTACCCGGCGAAAGCGACTAACGAACCACGACAGACTCTGAGGCCAATCGATCGAACGTAGCGAAGCTCGCCATGGCTATGAGCAACGTATCGACGACTGGAATCCCAGAAAGAACAAAGTCAGCGTTAACGTAACCTAGCAACCCCCACCCACTCGCTAGACCCCAGGCCAAAACGGCCGGCCAAACGACTCGTGCAGGCTCAGCAGCGTCAGTCCATTCTGCAGATCGTCGATAGTGGGCAACCAGATAGATGCCGGCGATGGGCGGGACGAAAACGCCAAGTAGAATCAGGAAGCCGATAAATACATTCATGATACCGGCCAAGGCCATGGCGGTACCCAAGACACCGCAGAGTGTTGTTACCAGCCAGTCCGGAACGCCAGGAAACACCCTGGCAACGCCAAGAGAGGCGGAATAGAGGTTGTTAACATTGGTTGTCCAAGTCGCAAACACCATGACCAAAAGTGCGGCGACTCCGAGACCGATGTCTTGCATAGCACCGATTAAATCGCCATCGGTATTGAGTAACACCGGTAACCCAGCCAACAACAAAATCGCCGGGTACCCAAGTCCGTAACTCAGTGCAGCGGCAGGAATCGCATCGGACGGTGTACGTAAAAATCGGGCGAGATCTGGCGTCAGTGTGACGCCAACGATAAAACTGCCGACCAGCACTGACACGGCAGCTGGAATCGATTGGAGCGCCGGCGTCGAGGTACCAGGAATGGCCATCAAAGTCGCTAGAGTCTGCCCGTCGAATACCCGCCAGACGGAAAACACTAGGACGGCCAACAGCAGCGGAACGGCAACACGGCTCAGTTTCTCAATCGCGCGAAATCCGAACAGTGTCGTCAGAATCATCAACGCACCACCCAACGCCGTTAACAGGAGCGGTGACAGCGTCACGCCGTACACGCCTTCGATCGTGTTTTGTAACGCATCGCCGAACAGTGTTGCTGTCACGCCGTACCAGCCGAGCAGCGTGAGCGCTAGTAACAAGTTGATAAACCTTGAACCCCAATCGCCAAAGCAACAACGGATGATTGAGTACGTTGATAGTCTCGTCTTAGCGCCAACTCGCATGGTTAGGAAGGCCAGCAACGCTGTGAAGGCGCCGCCTGAGAGCATCGCAATGGCTGCTTTACGAAGTCCGAGGGCAGCGACTAACTGGGCACCAACCACGAACGCCGGAAGCGTGATACCGACACCGATAATAACCGTGGCTATCGCGAAACCGCTGACTGATTCACTCGCCGGAACAGGCTCGCGTGAGTGGTTATCGGTCGATCCAGTAGTCCCCATTGGCGTTCGTACTAGCCCGCAGCGGCGAGCTCTGCCAACGGTCGATACGCATAATCGAGCCCGAAAGCCTGCGGTCCGACGACAGTGAGTGCGTGGCTTGTTTTGAATGTCTTGTCGCAGGACAACCCGAGCAGGCTGAGTCTTTGTCCAAAGCGTATATCCGGCGTCGGTATCGGTTCGGCGGTCTCTCGGTCTACGGCGCAGATCAGATCCGGTGCGAGCGCGCGAGGTTCACCGTCGACCGTTACCGCCAAATATTCATTTTGAAACTCGATTCGCGCAGTCGACCCTGTCCCGGTTAACGGCGCTACCTCAAACCAACCGACCGCGAAGCCGCGTTCTGTGGAACGATAGACGTCGACCACTTTACCGTCATACAGTTTCACCGGTTCACTGGCTGGCGCCTCCGCGCCTATGGTTGACACGAGGTAGTCGATCGGAGACTCATGCTGGCGAGCCGCCGCGATGATACGGCCAAGCTTCAACGATAGCGTCATTGTGTCGCGTATAACAACGCGCTTCGCATCGCGGCCGGACATCGGGTACGCCGCCAGAGAGGAAGCAAGCCCCATCTCGGTACAGGTAATACGAGCAAAGGCCTCAGCACGTTTGTCAGGTCTTGCTTCACAGATAACGGTGTTGTGGTGTTCGTCCGTCATCGCGAACGGCGCTGCAGCGACACCGCCGAGCGACATACTAGTCATCTGTAGCTCGGGAAACGCCCGCCCCATTCCGTCGCCGTCAAGGATCGGCAACCCGCATTCAGCGGCAGCCAGTATCGGGTACAGAGCATTTCCGCCCCCCATCTCGGCCGCAATTAACGCATCTGCAGACCGGCCGAGGTGCGCTTCCAACGTACGCAACGCGTGCAGGACATGCGTCGGCTCGAATAGACGCTCCTTCATAACCGTCGGTGCACCGAACCCAGCCACACAAAGGATCAACGCGTCATCGTCGACCGCATCCAAGTCGATAACGGTAGCTTGTCGCCCCCCAAGCGCATACATCTGCCGTGCTGCCAGTAACGAGATGTAAGGATCACCACCACCACCGGCGCCCAATAACGTTGCGCCGGTGGCGATAGATGCAACATCGTCGATCGACAATATCCATGTCGACTTGCCCGTTTCGTCATGGCTCATCGTGACATCCTGTTTCTGCGCCAAACACGACCCGACCGACCGGGTCACTCACATCACTGCGAGCCACGCTAATGGCGATCATTAGTCGCCAAACCGATAGCGGAACTCCGCGCCTACCTGTCGGGGCAAACTGTACTGGCGTACGAAAAAGCCTAGAAAACCGGGATCGGAAGCAAACTGCTCATCGGTTAGGTTGCGCGCGAAGGCCGATGTCATCCACCGCTCTCCCTCCAAACCAATGCGGAGATTGAAAAGATCGACGGCATCAATGTCGAAGAGAATGGGTCCGTCATTAATGATGAAATCACCCTGATGCCGCCAGTCAGCCCGAATAAATAAGTCACGGTCGTTGGCCAGTGTTGTCGTGTACTGCGCGGACAGATTCGCCGTTAGTTCCGGAACGCCGTCTGGCCGAACGTTGAGTTCGTTGATTTCCGCATCGAGATAGCCGAATCCGCCACTAAAGTCCCAGTTCGCTGTTGCCGCCCATTGGAATTCAAGCTCAACACCTTGGATGTCCGTACTGGGAATATTGTTGGTCGCCCGGAACGGGGGTGTTGGCAAGATGACAGACTGCTGCTGATCGGAGTAATCAATAACGAACAGTGCGCCGTTAAGCGTTAGCCGTTGATCGGCAAGTGTCGACTTAAAGCCGAACTCGAAGTTGTCCGTTGTCTCGGGTCGGGTGAGATTGCCGGTGTTGAAAAAGCCGAACCGAAAACCGCGAGCATACGTAAAGTAGGTCAGCAAATCGTCCGACCAGTCGTAAGCCAGTTGGACTTTAGGCTGAAACTTACTGTCGCTTGCTGTTAGCTTGTCAACGAGGTTGCCATTATCGTCGAGATTTTGGATGGTCGCTCCCGTTGCCGGGTCAAACTGTCGGGTGTCGTAGTCGTTCTCGTCGTAACGACCAGCGAGCGTTAACTCCCAGGCGTCCGACAAATCGATGTTGACCTGGCCATAGACGCCGAAGATGTCATCTTCTTTATCGTCAAATCGACCGAACAGACTGACGAGCGTTCCCGGCTCCGGTGCTAACTGTAGGCCGACATCGAGGTTGTTTTCGGTTTCCCGACGCAGAATCTCCGCACCGACGATCCAGCGAACGGCGCCGTCACTGCTCGACGTTAAGCGTAGATCCTGGAAGAAGACTTCGAAGTTGTCGGCGAGATCCTGGAAGTTGTCGATAGGCTCGCCCGGCGCTGCGTTTGCTCCCAAGATCGGGCCGAAAATACCGCCAGCGGGTGGCTCACCGACAGCCGGCGGACGCAACCAGCTCGCCGAGCCGAACAGGTCCTGATCGAGCTTCGTGTAGCTTGTTACGCTGGTCAGTGTCGCAAACGGCAATTCGATATCGATCTTTGCGGAGACCTCCGTCGACTCGCGGTTTTCCTCCCCAACAATGCCACGGTCGACACTGAAGGCATCGCCGCTAAAACTGTTGAGCTGCTCGAGCGTCTCGAATCGCTCCTGCATCGCAGCGCCGGCGTTAATGTCAGATACCGATGCCCGTAAATCGATGCTGAGCTTTTCGGACGGGGTAATTAAGAGTTGACCGCGAAAAGACTTTTGGTCGATGAAATCAATGTCATCACCCGTGGTTGAGTCGATTAAGCCATCGGTATCTCTAGCGAAGCCTGACAAGCGGAATGCGACCTTGTCTTCGATCAATGGCCCCGAAACAGTGCCTTGCAACGTGAGATCGTTGCCCTCTGCGTAACCGACCCGAACCTCGCCGCCGATGGAATCCCCAGGCGCTTTCGTGACGATGTTAACGGCGCCTGCAATAGCGCCGTTTCCGTACAACGCACCCTGCGGGCCACGCAAGACTTCGATCCGTTCAAGATCAAAGAGCGTTCCTGGGTTTACCGAATCTAGCATCCCGGCCTTGACACCGTCGACGGTGTAGGAAATTGGTGGGAAGCCTTGTTGGCCGGTCGTAATTCCACGAATCGTTACAAATACGACGCCGGCGCGAAAACCTTGTCGGGCGAAGAAGTTCGGCGTTTGGTTAACGTAGGACTCGAAGCTGTTAATGCCCACTCGCTCAATTTTCTCGGCATTGAACGCGGTTACGGCATCGGGCACCTCTTGCAGACTTTCCGAACGCTGCCGTGCAGTAACAACGACTTCGTCCAGCCTCGTATCACTGCCATCTTGTGCCAATCCGGTCGCCGGTGCGCCCACGCTCACGATCAACGCTGCTAGCGCCAGTAACCTGCGATGAAGACTTTTAAATGTCACGATTGCTCCCCGTGTCTGTTTTCTAGAGAACCCAGTTGGTCATTGGGTACCGCCTCATTCTGCGGCTCTTAAGTCACCTG
This sequence comes from Pseudomonadota bacterium, assembly GCA_038749025.1. Classification (GTDB taxonomy): domain Bacteria; phylum Pseudomonadota; class Gammaproteobacteria; order Steroidobacterales; family Woeseiaceae; genus JBCAXA01. Next base: position 19,054 of record JBCDIL010000004.1, read on the forward strand.
CCGCTTTTACGCGCAGCCGAACCGACCCGCCCGGTACGTAGGCCAGCGGTACCTCGTCGATGCTCGTAATCGTTATCGTTGCCGCGTCGGCACCGGCGGCGATCGCTGCCTGTCGGGCGGCGTGTTGTGCCTCGTCCATCGCTGCATCTCGACCGATAGCGTCGTAAGAGAAGACCGTATCGATTTCGCCACCGACCTGAGCGATCGATGCGCCGACGGCATTTGCGACGGCCGCGTGGTCTGGAACGATGACTTCCGAGGCACCAGGAATTTGCCCGTCGATAATGACGGCGCCACCACCGACCAAAACCAGTGGCACGTCTGCCGCGCTGGTTTTCATTCGGTCAACACCGTCCGTAACGATTTCACGAATCGCCGCTACACAGCGGGCAACGTCGGCTGGTGGCAGATCCGCAACACGCCGTCGATCACCCATTGTCGTCAGTCCAGCGGCCACCGCGACATCACTGGTCGTCAGTGTGCTTCCCCCGAAAACACGCCCTTCCGTCGTCAGTCGAAACCCCACCGAGCGCGGACCTACCGAAACAGTATCGGTGTCGAGCGAGACCAGACTGCCGCCACCCAGGCCGATAGCGAGGATGTCCGGCATCCGAAAGTTGGTGCGTACGCCGCCGATATCGACGACCACGGACGACTCGCGAGGAAAGCCACCGATCAGCATGCCGATATCGGTTGTCGTACCGCCAATATCAGCGACCAACGCATCGCTGGCGCCCGACAGATACGCGGCTCCTCGCATTGAATTAGTCGGACCGGAGGCAAACGTCAGAACAGGATATCGCGCCGCTTTAGCCGCACTCATTAAGGTGCCATCGTTCTGACTGATGTAAAACGGTGCGTCGATTTGTAAGTCTTTTAGTGCTTTAGCGAACGATGCGACGACGTCCGTTGCTAGCGCACGCAAGCAAGCATTCATCGCCGCGGCGTTTTCCCGCTCAAGCAGCCCGAGACTCCCGATGTCGCATGAGCACGTGACCGCAGCGTCGGGTATTTCTTCCTGCACAATGGCGGCCGCCCGGCGTTCCATCGAATCATTAACCGGTGCGAACACCCCAGTAATGGCTACCGAGTGAATACCCCGACGTTTGAATTCGCGGGCCGCCTCGCGAACCGCGAGCTCATCGAGCTGCGCATCGATGCGACCGTCGACATGGAAACCACCTCGAACTAGGCGAACGGCGCCGCGCACGGCCGCAACTAGATCACTCGGCCAATCGGCAAAAGGCAAGACACCGGCAGACGCGGGCAACGCAATCCGTATTACACCAACAGGCAAAAGACGCCGGCGCTCCACTAGCGCGTTCGTGAAATGCGTCGTACCGATCATCACGGTATCGATACGACGGGCGGGTGTTCCTGATTCGTCGAGCACCGCTTGCACCGCCGCCACGATACCGTCACTAATCTCGCCGGTGGTTGGTGTCTTCCTGGCGCAAGCGACTGACGTTCCGTTCATCAAAACGGCGTCAGTATTCGTGCCCCCAACATCTACCCCTAACCGCATCTCGAAAGACGCCTTTCTGACCTTGCTCCCACAACTATCAAAGCGCGATATCGCCTCGACGACCAGTCGACTGAACGGTAGGATTGCTACTGATTTCGGTAGGTTCTTGCATTTGCCGCTATGCGCGTAAAAACTACTGGAATCAGTAGGTAAAAGAGAAATTAGACTCGTTAATTATTGTATTTAATGAAAAAAAATACTTCTCGAGCGATTGAGTTTTGCACGGGTGGAATGAACCATTACCTTTTTTGCTGTAGCGGGCTGAACACGGTCCGTCAAGCTGACATCACTGGGTGGATTGGCCGTGACTGACTGGGTAGTTCGCCCGAAAACCGAAGCACCGACGACACCGGCATTTGCCGTGTCGCGCCCACGCCTTTGTCAGCGCTTATCCCACGGTCTAACTAAGCCGGTAACTGTCGTCGCAGGGCCACTCGGTTTCGGCAAAACCGTGCTGCTCTCTCAATGGTCTCGTGAACGCGCCGACAGGAAGTTACCGACCGGCTGGCTTCGGCTCGACCAGGACGACAATTCCACCGGCGTATTGGCTGCCTACATCGCCGTTGTGCTCCGTCGACTCGGTTTCGACCACCCGGGCCTGGATGAATTGTCGATGCAGGGCGCCGGGCTTCAATTTGCTGACCGCGTGTTGGTGAGCTCGCTCAACAGCGACCAGTGCCATCGCCCGAGCGGTGCGGTGCTCGTTCTTGATGGCGTAGAGCGGTTAACGGATAGCCGCTGCCAATCGAGCTTGCAGCCACTGCTTGAGTATCTACCCGCTGATCTGCATGTCGTTTTGTCCACCCGGCAGCCGAATCGATTACCGATCACGGATCTAAGACTGGCCGAGCTCGTCGCCACCTTAGGACCGCATGGGCTCCAGTTGCGCAGCGAGGAACTCGCGTCCGGTGTCGATGATAAGTTAACACCATCGCAGCTCGCTCACTTAAGAAAGCTATCAGGCGGATGGCCGGCATCGGTCGCCATGTTCCGAGCGCACCTAGCAAGCAGCGATAGCATCGGCACTGCGGTCGATACGTTTCGAGGTGATAGCCGTGTTGTTTCTGACTACCTGACCGCGGAATTCCCGCCGGCCGTTTCTCCGGAGCTGTTTGCCGTATTGCGTGATGCGAGTTTGCTCGACTCCCTCGATCCCGTGGCAATCGAGTACGTCACCGCACGCCAAAGCACTCGCCAAGACCTAGCGTCACTGAACGATATCGACGGATTGCTCAGCCTGTCTGACTCGAGCAACCTACCCGCCCTCAATCCGCTACTGCGTGAATACCTGTGTGCGGATCTTGAACGAACTGATGCAGTACGTTATCGACTTCTATGTCGCCGAACGGCACGCTGGATCGCCGATACCGGTTCAGTAATTGACGCAATGCGCTGCGCGGTCAGAATCGCCGACGCCGAACTGGCGGCTGAGATTTTAGAAGATGCCGGCGGCCTAATGCTGTGGGACCGAGACGGGATAGCGCCCCTGCGCATTGCCCTAAGCTTGTTGCCGGATGCCATCATTCGGCAACGTCCGCGAATCGCATTAATACAAGCGACGGTCTGCTTAAAAGACGGTCAGGTCACAGAGGCGCGCCGCATTCTCAATGCCGTTCGAGAAACGGTGTCGGAAGATGAACAATTGCGCTACGAGATTGCCAAGGTCGCGTTGTCGATAAGCTTCTACCAAGGAACTGCGCACGATCTCCATTTGGACGAGCTGGAGCGGCCGCCCCACATCGAAGGCGCTATCGATCCACAGGCTTTTTATTTCACGGGTAAGTGTTTGGCTAGTCTGCAGTCAGGCGACTTCCGCTCGGCGCGACTAGCCGCGCAACGAGGCCTTAGCTTCGACTTGGCATTCTCGGCTGCGTATCTACACCTTCATCTCGGTGTTATCTCGCTGCAAGAAGGCAGACTGCAGGACGCCATTATTGAGTACCAACATGCTAAACGTATCGCTCGGCGGCAGTTTGCTAACGATAAAGACATGCGCTTGGTCATCGACGTATTAACGGCCGAGACAAGCTACGAGCGCAACGAGTTAGACGCCGCGTCGCGCGCCTTGGGCAAGGCCAGCAAGCGGCTGCGCCATGGCGAGGCCTGGTTTGAGATCTACGCGGCAGGCTATACGACCGCGTTGAATCTCGCCTACAACAACGGCGGTATCGGCGCTGTGCAGTCAGAATCACAAGCAGCGCTGGCCTATATTCACGAACAGGAGCTCCGTCGATTGCGACGACTCGTTATCGCCAACACCAGTGCGCTGTTTACACGAGCCGGAGACCACGTAGCGGCGCGGCAACTCGTCCAAGAGAACGGTTTATCGCTCGACGAGTACATTGGCGAGCGGGCAAGCAAAGACGTCGTTGTCGGTGAGCGCATGGCCGTTGGTACGGCATTGTGCCGACTGTTAATTATCGAAAAACGCTACAAGCGCGCCGGCGAAGCCATCGAACAATTGCTGAGTATCGAGCGACGAATCGGCCATCACCGTGCGGTTGCAAAGCTATCCCTATTGGCGGCGATCGTTCGCTTCTACACCCGCCGCCGTCGGTCAGCATTCGGTCTTTTTTCGGATGTGCTACGTCAATCGCGCAGCGAGGGTTTCATGCGCTCAGTACTCGATGAGGCCCCACTAGTCGATGAGCTTCTGCATACATATAGTCGGTCGAGCACGATGCCTGAGCAGGATCATGCGCAGTTTCTGGTGAAAACCCTGCGTCAAGATGGCGATGATACAACCCAGCTTAGCCGCCGCGAACGCGAAGTTCTTAAGCTACTGGGTGACGCATTGCCTGATAAACTCATCGCACGGCAACTGTGTATTTCGGAAAACACGGTACGTTTTCACCTGAAAAACGTGTTTCGAAAGTTTGGTGTATCGAGCCGGCTGCAGGCCGTCGCTGTAGCCCGAAGTCGGCGTCTCATCGATGATCAACCCGTCGGGCGAACATCATAAAGTAAGACTCGTTAGAATCAACGCTTCGGTTCTCTGCCGAATCTATTGAACGAGATCCCAATGCGGCCGATCGCCAAAGCGCTGTTGCATCAGCTCAACAAACAAACGAATCTTCGCCGACAAGTGCCGGTTTCGTGGGTACATAGCCGATAGCGTGAGTTGGCTCGGCGCGTGATTGGGCAAGACCGATTGCAGCTGGCCATTCTGAAGTTCGTCCCCAACAATAAACGTCGGCAACAACGCCAAGCCTTGCCCAGCCAATGCCGCGGCCTTCAGCACCTCCCCGTTGTTCGACCACAAACAGCAGTTAATGGTGTACGCCTGTTCGCCGTTTGGACCGCCTAGGCGCCATTGATTCACGGACCCGGAGTAACCGTATTGAAGACATCGGTGTATCTTCAACTCACGCGGATCGGCCGGCTCACCCGCGTGGCGGAGATAGTCCGCTGATGCACAGATCACGCGGCGAGTCGCCACAATCTCTGTCGTTATGAGGCTCGTTGAGTACACCGGTTCTGAAATGCGCAGCGTAACGTCGAATCCCTCCTCTATCGGGTCTACAAATCGGTCGCCCAGCACTAACTCGACATGAACGTCGGGGTGAGCGGCCATGAATTCGCCAATAAGCGGTGCTAGGTGCAATGTGCCGAAACTCATCGGCGCGTTGATCCGCAAGTTTCCAGTGGGATGCTCGTGTAGCTCGCGAACGGCCGCGATGGCCTCATCGACATCGCCGAGAATTTGCAAGCACCGGTCGTAGAATGCCAAGCCGGTTTCAGTGGCCGTCACTTGACGGGTGCTGCGCCGCAATAGCTGCGTGCCAAGATCGTTTTCCAGATTTATAACCGCCTTATTGACGGCCGAACGCGATAGCCCCATTTCACGCGCAGCGGCCGCAAAGCCGCCGCTAGCAACGACCTGGACGAAGGCGCGCATGCTGTCGAATCGATCCATGCTGTAACCTCGACACCAATTGTCGCCTATTTGGCGACAGAAAGTCATCTATTTTGGATATTGTCGCCACAATCGGAGCGTAGCAAACTAGCTGCCATCAGTAACCATTGTCGGAGACCGTCATGCTTGCAGTCAGATCAGCGAACGATCGCGGTGTTGCTAACTTCGGTTGGCTGAACAGCCGCCACACTTTTTCATTCGGCCATTACTACGACCCAAAATTCATGGGCTTCGGGCCGCTACGCGTCATCAACGAAGATCAGGTTAAGCCCGGTCAGGGCTTCGCCACCCATGGCCACGCCGACATGGAGATTATTTCGTACGTGCTCGACGGCGCGCTGGAGCACAAAGACAGTCTCGGTACTGGGTCGGTGATTCGCCCGGGCGATGTTCAGCGGATGACGGCCGGGACCGGTGTTCGTCACAGTGAGTACAACGCGTCGAAAAGCGATGATGTCCATTTTTTGCAGATTTGGGTTTTGCCGGAGCAAAACGGCCTGCAGCCGAGCTACGAACAAAAGCACTTCCCAATCGCCGAGCGTCAGGGCCAGTGGCGCCTCGTTGGCTCGCGTGACGGACGCGACGGCTCGATAACGATTCACCAAGACGTGGATTTGTACACGGCGACGTTGGCCGACGGTGATGTCGTTAAGCGCGACCTGGCCGCCGGGCGTAAAGGTTGGCTACAAGTTGCGCTAGGCAGCGTAACGCTTAATGGTGAAACGTTAGTCGCTGGCGATGGTGTGGCGATAGACGGCGCACATAGCATCGACGTAACGACTAACGACAGCGCCGAAGTCTTGCTGTTTGATATGGGGCAGTAGCGTCCTAATGGGCGGTGGATGGCAACGCAGTGCGTTGTCATCCTTAATTAATAAAACTTTCTATTTAATTGAATTGGCTATTTTTCTTCACGAAATCCATAAGCGATTAGCAATCCGCTCAATAACCCACCTAGGTGAGCACCATGGGCTATTCGCGAGTGGGGTAACCACAGCGCCAGCACAAGTTCAGACATAGCAATGATGGCAACCAGCGTTCGCGCTCGAAGTGTGATCGGCGTGAACAACAGCGACAGATCCTCGCTACCGAATCTCAACGCAACAACCGCCAGCAAACCAAATAGCGCGCCGGAAGCGCCCACGGTCGGCGCAGCGATACCAAAACCGGCCGTAAGGCCAAGCTGCGTGATGCCAGCGCCAGCCATGCAACCGGCGTACACACCGAGAAATCGGGACCGTCCCAGATTTTTGGCCAACAGTGCACCGAAGGTCCACAACGCAAACATATTGAGCAGCAGATGCAACACCACGACGCGGTCGTGAATAAATCCGTAAGTCAGCAATTGCCAAGGCCGGAATGGATACCAACCATCAAGCGGCCATAGCGCCAATTGGCGATAAATAAACCCCGGTTGCCAAAGCCACGCTGCATACGCGAGTGCATTGACGGCGATCAACAGCCAGACACAGTCGGCATTACTCGGGGTTGGTGCGTCACGATTACTCAGAGTCTTGACCACCCGTGAAATAAACGGCGAGTCATCCTGGTCTTCTCAGCCAGTACCCACACGAGAGCACTATCATGACATTTACACGTACCTCCTCGCGTCGCCCCCGGCGTTGGCAACGATTCGGCGCATTGCTCGGCTTACTGTTCCTGCTACCGGGCGCTCAAGCATTGGCCGCCAAAGACCCGGTCTATACCAGCCTTTTCAGCAACACCGCACTCAAAGGCTATGACGCGGTGGCGTACTTCAAAGACGACAAGCCGGTTAAGGGCAGCAAGCAATTTGCGTACAGCTGGAACGGTGCTGACTGGCATTTTAGCTCGGCTGAAAATCGCGATGCGTTTGCGGCCGACCCGGACCGCTTCGCACCTCAATACGGGGGTTACTGCGCCTGGGCAGTATCGCAGGGCTATACCGCGTCTGGCGACCCCACTGTCTGGACCATTGTCGATGACAAGTTGTACGTCAACTACAACGATGATGTCGGTAAGAAATGGCGCGCAGATCCTCAGGGCTTTATTGCGAAAGCTAACCAGAATTGGCCTAACGTTCTTAACTAACGAAGGCCGATCCGGGGCGGTGTGGCACCTCTGACCACACCGCCCTTTTTTGTTTGTGTCCGATACTGTCCGGTGCGGACACCGCGGACGACCGTCAGCGGTTCACAGACACCATACCCACCACTAAGTGACTGATTTAATTAGACTGAAAAACTTGGCACGGTTTCTGCTTTCTCTTTGTCGAGAGCGACTTTCGCGGAGAGAACAATGCCCTGCCCTGAAATCATTATTGAGTGTGCCGCCTGGTTATTGACCGTCGCGGTTGGACTTGAACACTGGGTTTCGGCGCAACTGACACAGGTACTGACGGTACTTCCGGAACCGGTCGCTGATCACGTGGTTGCTTATTGGCTTGAACTGGCCGCACCGATACGGCAACTGATCAGTGCGGCATCCGCTGGCTTCGTTGCGACGGCGGCGGTGCATCATGCGTGAGCCAGCCACGGTGCGCAGCATCGGTGAAACCGACGGAATTCGCGACACATCGTCACAAGATGTCTCGCGGGAGAAACCGCCACGTCGCCAATTTGTCGCCTGGGCTATCGCCTTTTTGGCTGTGGTTCTTGTCGCTACGGCGGTCGTCTACGCCTTACCTTGGTTTTCTACCGAACGCAGTGTGGCTCGCGCTCAATTGCGTTTCGCCACCGTGTTTCGCGGACCGTTCGTCCGCGATATTTCAGCTCAAGGGACGGTGGTTGCTGCCGTTGCACCGAGCTTATTCGCTGGCACGCCCGGCACAGTCACCTTGCGGGCTCGCGCTGGCGATCTCGTAGAAGTCGGCGATGTCATCGCCGTTGTGGACAGTCCGGAACTCGCCAACGAGCGTGGCCGTGAGGTGGCCCTTCTGGACAGCTTGAACACAGCTATCGAGCGCCAGTCAATTGACAATCGTAAGCAACGGCTTGAGCTCCAACAGACAGTCGATCTCGCTCGTGTCACGCTGACGGCAGCAGAGCGCGAACTGCGCCGAGCCGAACAGTCATGGGAGTACCGCGTCATCAGTCGCCAAGATTATGAGAAGGCGGTTGACGATGTTGATCGGGCGAAGATCGAACTTAGTCACGCCGAAAAAGCGGCCACACTCGACACCGAAAGCCTCGAGTTCGAACTGCAGACCATGCGGCTAGAGCGCGATCGACAGCGCTTGGTTGTCGAGGATATTGATCGGCGTCTTGAGGCGCTAACGCTCCGCGCCCCGGTTGCCGGAATCGTCGGTGACCTCGCTGTTGAGAATCGCGCCTACGTCGATGCCAATACGGCGATTGCCACCGTCGTCGATCTGTCGGAACTGGAGATCGAACTGTCGATAGCTGCGAGCTACGCCGATGAATTATCTATCGGGAGCGACGTCAGTGTTCGTATTGGAACAACCGACGTCGATGGCACGTTGGCCTCTGTATCACCCGAAGTGACCAACTCGACCGTTACGGCGCGCGTTCGCTTTTCCGGCGAACATCCCGCCGGCCTGCGCCGCAATCAACGCGTCAGCGCGCGGGTAGTCTTGGAACGGCGCGCCGACGCCTTACTGGTTGAGCGCGGTCCCTTTTACGACACCGGTGGCGGCCGCATCGTTTACCGCGTTACCAACGACACAGCCGAGCGCATGCCAATCCGTACGGGGACTAGCAGCGTGCAATACGTCGAGATCATCGATGGACTCGAAGCGGGCGATGTCATCGTTACCTCCGAAATCGAACGCTTTAGAGATGCCGAGCGTGTCCTACTGCGCCAATAACCGACCCTTAAGTTTCCACCCGGGAGATCACACCATGCTGCGGATGAACAAAATAAGCCGAATTTACCGAACCGAACTGATTGAGACTCACGCACTGCGCGAGTTATCGCTTAACGTCGACGCTGGAGAGTTTGTCGCCGTTACCGGGCCGTCAGGTTCTGGAAAAACAACCTTTCTCAACATCGCTGGCCTACTCGAAACAGCCACTAACGGCGAGTACCAACTTGACGGGAGCGATGTTAGCCGGCTCTCAGACGATCGACGGTCACGCATTCGCAACGAAAAAATTGGCTTCATCTTTCAGAGTTTTAACTTGATCCCAGATCTCAACGTCTTCGACAACGTCGATGTGCCGCTTCGCTACCGCGGATTTAATGGGAGCGAGCGCGCTGAACGAATCGACCATGCGTTGAAGCAAGTTGGCCTACATGCCCGCAAGCACCACCTACCGTCGCAGCTATCCGGTGGCCAGCAACAACGGGTGGCCATCGCTCGCGCATTGGCAGGCCAGCCAGCCTTCCTATTGGCCGACGAACCGACCGGCAACCTCGACTCATTGATGGCTCGTCAGGTGATGGACTTACTCGAGGGCATCAACCGCGACGGTACAACCATCGTGATGGTTACCCACGATCCGGAGCTTGCTCGCCGCGCGCATCGAACGGTGCACCTGCTCGACGGACAACTCGCGAATCCAGACCCGTTCTCGCCGCCGGCCGATCGCGCTACGGCGGAATTGTCCACGGTCGCGTAAGGAGTTCCTCGTGTTTTTTTATAACTTACGACTAGCGCGCCAGAGCCTTGCCAAGCAACCTTTACTGACAGCACTGATGGTCGCGGCCATCGCAGTCGGGGTCGGTGTTTGCATGACCGTGACCGCGTATCTTTACTCGATTTCCGGCGACCCAATTCCGGAGAAAAGCGACCAGCTGTTCGCTGTACGGCTAGATAGTTGGGCTGGCGATGAAGCGTTCGACGACGAGCGACCTGAACAAGCACCGTGGCAACTTACCCATCGCGATGCCATGGCCTTAATGGAATCCGATATCCCGGTCCGACAGGCCGCCATGCGTAAGGCAATTTACACAGCGGTACCGGATAACGCCGATATCGCTCCGTTCTTAACCACGTCGCGTATGACAGCGAATGATTTTTTTCCAATGTTTAATGTGCCGTTTGAGTTCGGAGGGCCATGGGATGATCGCTACGACAAAGCCGCTGGCAATGTGGTTGTTCTCTCGAAGAGGACCAACGATTCATTGTTCGGTGGAGAGAACAGCGTCGGTCGCGAAGTCCGTTTCGGCGATGAGCGCTTTACGGTGTCCGGCGTTCTCGCCGAGTGGGCGCCGAAAGTTCTGTACTACGACGTCAACAACGGGCCCCTGAACCCGGTCGAAGATGTCTTTATGCCCTTCCAAATTACCGCCGAAAGAGAAATAGACGGTTCTGGCAATACAAACTGTTGGAAGGATGAACGCATCGATACTTACTGGGATCTGTTGGAATCGGAGTGTATCTACGTACAGTTTTGGGCGGAGCTACCCGATAGCGCCGCTGTCGCTCGCTATCAAGCTTGGCTTGACGGTTACACCGACGGTCAACGAGAGCTTGGTCGGTTCGAGCGTCCGAACAACAACCGTCTCGACAACGTGACTGAGTATTTACGTATTCGCGAGGTGATTGGTGATCAAGAATTGGCTATCTGGAGTATCGCGATACTGTTTTTGGTAGCGTGTCTCGTTAACACCATCGGTTTGATTTTGTCCCGCTTCGTCGCCAAAGCACCCGTTATTGGTCTTCGGCGCGCTTTGGGTGCGAGTCGGTGGACCATATTCCGACAGCACATCGTTGAGGTTGGACTGATTGGTTTCGTGGGGGGGCTGTTCGGCATCGGTTTGTCGTATGCCGGTTTACTCGGCCTAAGAAAGCTAATACCCGATACAGCGGCGCTAACAACACTGGATGTGCCGTTGGTTCTCATGACAGTCGCAGTTGCTATCGTGGCAGCGGTTTTGGCGGGCCTGTACCCAACGTGGCGTGTCTGCCGCATGCAACCTGCCATCTACTTGAAAACGCAATAGGAGCAAGACGTGGAAATTCGTCCAATACTGAGCGCCATGTGGCGCAACCGCACGGGATCGGTCCTGATCGCTTTGCAGATTGCTCTCACGCTGGCGATTGTTGTCAACTCGGCGTTTCTCACCATAGAACGGACCGAGTTCATTGGTCGACCCAGTGGCCTCGATGAGAAGAACATCGTTACGATTACCAGTACGGGTTTCGGTTCAGACTACGATCACGACGCAACCATCAACGCCGATTTAGAGCTACTACGTTCCATGCCGGGTGTTGTGGCAGCAACCGCATCCGGCCATATACCGATGAGTGGCTCAGGCAGTGCAACCGGCTATCGTGCCAGCATGGACGACGGCGCACCGTTCGAAAACGGCAATTACTTCGAATTCGACGAGTACGCCGATGAAGCGTTGGGGGTCAACATCATCGAAGGTCGCGGTTTCCTACCCACGGAAATTCGCCGGTCCGATGACCCGAACAGCGAACGTATGCCGGCGCAAGCGATTGTCACCAAAGCGCTGGCGGACAAGCTCTACCCCGACCTTCCGAGTGCTGTGGGTCAGCGCCTCTACAACAACATAGGAGAAAGCGCGGAGATTATCGGCGTCATCGAGCAGATGTTTGGCTCCTGGGTTCACTGGCAGAACCTTGAACAAGTTGTCTGGTGGCCGGTCCGCCGGTCGCCACCGACAACGTTCTACATGGTGCGCACCGAACCGGGACTGCGTGACCAAGTCCTGGCGGATATGGAGCCACTTTTGTCGCAAGCTAACCGAACACGGATCATTCGTAGTCCGCGGACGATGGAAGAGATCATTGGTAGAAGTTATGAGGGCGACTACGCGATGGCGACCGTGCTCGCCATTGCGATGGTGCTATTGCTAACCATCACCGGGCTTGGCATCGTCGGGCTCGCGAGTTTTACAGTTCGTCAACGGACCAAACAAATCGGCACTCGGCGTGCTATCGGTGCACGCAAACGTGACATCATTCGATACTTCCTTACCGAGAACTGGTTAATGACGACAATCGGGTTGGTCATTGGCACTGGACTAACCTACTTCTTGAACTACCAATTGTCGCAGTTAATCGACTCGTCTCGTCTCGATCCGTGGTACCTCGGCGCCGGTGTGCTGGCGTTGTGGTTACTCGGCTTTCTCGCAGTAGCAGGCCCGGCGCGCCGTGCGTCGTTAATCTCACCAGCGATTGCGACACGTAACGTATGACCCGTTCGATTCTCGTTATTGACGACAACGAAGGCGTACGAACCGCGTTGTCCGTGCTATTCGCCGTCCACGACCTTCCCTGCGTGACGGCGGATAGCGTGGCGAGTGGACTAGCGATGCTGGCGAGTCACGACATTGGGCTTGTCATTCAAGACATGAACTTCACCGAGGACACGACGTCGGGAAAAGAAGGCGAAGCCCTCTTCCAACAATTACGTGAGCTCGACCCGGACCTTCCCATCATCTTGCTAACGGCCTGGACCCATCTCGAGGCGGCTGTGCGTTTAGTCCGTGATGGCGCTGCCGATTACCTCAGCAAACCGTGGGACGATGACAAGCTACTCGCGACCGTACAGAATTTGTTGGAACTCGGCGACGCAACCCGCAGAGTTCAAGCGGCTGATCAATCACGACGGCGCGAGTTGGAGCGGTTACACGAACGCTTCGATCTCCAGGGTACGGTGTTTGCCAGTAGTGAAATGGCCGCGTTGATCGGTATCGCGGTAAAAGTGGCACCGGCTGACGTGCCGGTCCTTATTACTGGCCCGAATGGCGCGGGCAAGGAAAAAATCGCCGATATCATTCATCACAATTCGGCCGTTCGAGGCGGTCCCCTGGTGAAGGTCAACGTCGGCGCCCTGCCCGACCAACTGATCGAGAGTGAATTGTTCGGCGCCGAAGCCGGCGCCTACACCGGCGCCACCAAGCGTCGGATTGGTCACTTTGAGTCGGCCGACGGCGGCACGCTATTTTTGGATGAGATCGGTAACCTCAATTTAGACGGCCAGGCTAAATTACTGCGCGTACTGCAAACCGGTGAGTTTCAACGTCTCGGCAGCAGCACGACACAAGCGACACATGTACGCGTCGTCAGTGCCACAAATGCCGATTTGGCGGCCGAGGTGGCGGCCGGGCGATTTCGTGAGGATCTTTACTACCGCCTCAACGTTATCGAACTGGAGCTGGAACCGCTCAAGCAGCGCCGGGACGACATTCTACCGCTTGCGTATCATTTTCTTGGTGATGATCTAGTTTTAACGGCCGATGCGGAATCCGCACTGCTCGCGCATGACTGGTCCGGCAACGTACGCGAATTAGAGAACACCATTCGTCGGGCTCGCCTGTTGGTGAGTGGCGATCGAATCGACCGAGAGGACTTGGCGCTACCAGCACCCAGTGCCACCAGTACTGCGCCGCTTGCGGCCAACGCGGGTGCGCTTGATCGCGTTGCCATTGAATCGGCGCTAGCACGCGCCGGTGGCATTGTGGCTCAGGCGGCACGCGAATTGGGCCTCAGCCGACAGGCGTTATACCGGCGCATGGAAAAACACGGTATTCAGAAGCCCTGAAGCCTTTTAGACTTGCCGCCATGGCGGCTTCCGACTCAAAACCACGGACACCCCGCACCTCATTCGCAGGTCCGACCGTTCTGTTCGTGGGTATCGTCTTTACGCTAGCGACGCTCGCGGCGGCATGGCTTGCCCAGCGAGTGACACCGTGGTGGCTTGCTTGGCTGCTGAGTCTGATTGTCGGTCTTGCCGTTATCGCTTTCGCTTTGGATACGTGGTGGCGTCGAGCCGTTACCGTGATAGACGCTGTGGCCAGCGGCGCCGACAGCCTGCGCGACGCAGATTTTAGTGTCACGATTGCACGACCGCGCGGCGCTGAACTAGCGGCGCTGGTCGCGTCGCACAACCGTCTCGGCGAAGCGTTACGGACTGAGCGACAGACGCTATACCAGCGCGAACTGATGCTGGATACCGTTATTCAGGCCACCGATATCGCCTTGGTGCTGTGTAACTCGGCGGACCGCATTGTTTATTCCAACGCCGCCGCTCGGCAACTGCTCAACCGCGGGCGACCCGTTAATGGCGAGGAGCTAACGGACCTGCTGTCGGAGTTACCCACCGCCTTCCGAACGGCGCTCGATGCCGGTGGCCAGGGACTTTTCACCGTCGATGGCGATGAACCACAGACGTATCATGTATCGCAATCCGAGTTCATGCTGAATGCGCAACGCCATCAATTGACGCTGCTAAAACAACTGACACAGGAGCTTAACCGGCAAGAAGTTGCGACGTGGAAAAAAGTCATTCGACTCATCAGTCATGAGCTCAACAACTCATTGGCGCCGATCTCCTCGTTGGCGCACTCCGGGCGAAAACTGATCGAGAAGCATCAATCCGACCCGCAGCTCGATGGATTGTTCGCGACAATCGGCGAACGCGCGAAGCACCTGCAACGTTTCATTGAGGGGTATGCCCGTTTTGCACGCCTACCGACGCCCCGCCTCAGCGAGATTGAATGGGTTGAGTTCCTAGCGACACTGCAAGCCACCGTTCCGTTTGAAATCGAATATCCACTACCGTCTGAACCGGCATCGGTCGATCCCGTGCAGTTCGAGCAGGTCATGATTAACCTCTTAAAAAATGCTCACGAGTCAGGGTCGACCCCCGAGACAATTGTCGTTGCCGTGCGGCAGCGTCCGGCTAGTGTTCTCGTGACAGTCAGGGACAGCGGCGGCGGGTTAACGGACGACGTTTTGCAACATGCGTTGTTGCCTTTCTACTCCACTAAGAAAACCGGGACCGGCTTAGGTTTGCCCTTGTGCCGAGAAATCATCGAAGCCCATGGCGGACGCCTGTCGCTCGCCAACGTCGAGGACGGCCTGGAGGTGCGTATCGTTCTGCCAATCGGTCGTTCAGCGTCGACTTAGTCCGTTTGCTTGATCGCCAGAGTAGCCCGTTAGCTCGACATAGCCGACGCCTTGTACGGTTCGATCACCGACAAGCCCACTCGCATCGACAGCGCCCTCCCAGTAACGCACGATTGTCTTTAGTTCCTGGTCGGCCATTGCAGGCGCGACGTCGAGCGTCAGTTGCATGGCGGGGATGCGAAGCTGCCAAGCCGCCGGGTAACGATCCCCGGCATCGTTCTGCCACGTATCAGACACAGCAATCGTGAAGTCTTCCTGGTCGAGATGGAAAACGTCGTCGTCACCCCGTCGCCATGTGCCGGAGCTATATGGGTCGGTCGACCCGTCGCGATGGCGAATCTGATAGAGCATCAGCTCGCTGCCATCATCAAGCTGCAAGGCAAACCAATCCCAACCAACCTGCTGCTGGCCGAGCGCGCTGCTGCTCCATTCCCGGTCGAGCCACGACTCACCACTGACTCGAAACGACTCACCGTCAACGGTGAGTTCTCCGCTCGTTTGCCAGCGCGGCATCGAGTAATAGTACGACGCGTTACGTCGCTGAGCCGACTTTTGTGACCGACCGTTATCACCGTTGAGTATTGGCGCTCTCAAGGAGCGTACGGTGAAGTCTATTGCCATCCGATCGGCGACCGCGCGAACAGTCCACGTGTCGGTGTTGCCACCGCCAGTCTCTTCGATAACCCAATCGTCGATAAAAACCCGCAGCGGGTCGCTGATTGCACCGGCTAGATGTTGTTGTTCGCGCGACACCCGCTCGGCGGTGTAAAACGATTCGGTGGCAATATCGCTGATGGCGAAGTGACCAACGTAGACACTATTCGCGCGCCACGGCGATTCGTCGCCATCGTTAACCGTCCCTGGCGGCTTAAGCGCGAACCGAAACAAAGTGAGCTCATATCCGAAGCGGCGTCCGTCGTCATCGAAGACGTTGCCGGTGAAATACCACCATTCATTTCGGAACGCCGGATGAGGTCCGTGGTCTTGCGGAAACTGAAATGACCGCGGTTGATCCGCCCATGCAAATGCCGGGTCATCGGCTTCCAATAACAAGGCCAATGACGGCTCCGTCGTCGTTACCGTTCCCGACTCCGGTCCGCACGCACTTAGGACGAGCATGCTAGTCAGTATCAGTAGCCGCATCCGGAGCTCCGTAAGGCCACCGCAGGGCGCAGCTGAACCGTGCGAATTGCGGGTAACAAACCGCCAATAGCCGCCGCCAACACCGCCCCGAGCACAGCCCCTAGCAGCAGGCGACCGTCGGTCTCAAATCCCATGGTCCAACCGAAAGCTCGCCGGTTGATCACATCGATCAATAACCACGCCAGTCCGAGTCCCAACGGAATAGCCGCAACACCGGCAAGCAAGCCGATAACAATCGATTGGCCGAGGACGTAGCGCCCCGTCTGGCTCCGTGTCATCCCCATAGCCCGCAATGTACCGATTTCTACCCGCTGCTCGAGTTGCAGCGCGAACAATGCGCCGGTGACGCCGACGAATGCGATACCGACGGTAATCCAATACAACACATCGGTTATAAGAAAGGTTCGATCGAAAACGGCCATCGACCGGTCGGTCAACGCTTGTCGAGCCGTCGCGACAATCCGGCGATTGTTGTCGAAGAGACCGTTGACTGAGGCAACGACGGTGGCCGGATCGATTCCGTCGGTAAGCCGCAGGGCCATCGCGTCGCTACTTTGATCGTGCCATATCGTGCGATAACGCGACATGGCCATGACGATCGCCCCGCCCGTAACGTCGTAGCTACGGTAGATACCGACGACCGACAACGGCGCCATCGAGGGTGGCAGCGGTAGATCGACGGTATCACCGACTTGCAATCCAGTTCGGTACGCATGACTCTCGGATACAAGCACACCGTCCCCACGGGTAAAGGCTGGCCAAACGGTCAACGGGTCGCCCGCCAACAACTGCTGACTGCCCCGTTCACCCAGGAGATCCACCGCTTGAACGCGGATTCGACCGCTTGGCGTATCAACCCACGCGCGCCGCGTACTGCCCGTCGCGACTACGCCCTCCAGCTCGGCAATCCCTTCGCGGTCCGCGTCTGTCAAGCCACCGGCGCTGGCGCCGACGTAAATGTCAGCGTCGAGTGCCCCGATCAACCATGTCTGCACCGATGACCGGAAGCTATCGACCATTGTGCTAACACCGACGGTTGCCGATACAGCCACAGCAAGCGCGACAATAGCCACCACGGTTCGGCTGAAACTACGCCTAATCGAGCCGACGGCCAGTACGGTCATTCGGCCGACCTTGGCGGCCATCGGTAGTAAGACGCGCTGCAGCAATGCAAGAAGGGCCGCCGGTAGCGCTAGCGCGTAAGCCATGATCGCAAGGAACAAGCCACCTAATGCCGCGACAAGTTGCTGGCCGGAAACGGCCAGCGTAATTGCCGCCAGTACCAAAATGCCGCCAGCAATCGGCAGTAACCGCAGCCCGAGCTTGCGGCTTGTCGATTCCAGTAATGAACGGCGCATAGCTAGGCTCGGTTGTGTTCGGGCCGCTTCAAGCGCCGCTGGGACACTCGCGATGAGCGTAAAGCCGACACCGAGCAGTAGGCCCTTGATGGTTGTAGCGAGACTCGGTCCCTGACCGGTCACCGACACTCGAAAATACAAGTCATTGACCGTTTGCGCGACCAACGTGGTGAGTCCCTGCCCAAGCCATACGCCCAACGCGATGCCGAGCGCCGTACCCATTCCACCAAAGAGCATGCCCTCCGAAAGGACAAGTTTTATCAGCTCAAACCGGGTAGCGCCGAGCGCTCGGTACGTGGCGAACTGCTCACGACGCTGTACCACGGAGAAACTGATCGCATTGAAAATCAAGAACGCGCCGATCAGCAATGCCAGCAAACTCATGGCTGTTAGATTGATCGTGAACGCCTCGGTCATGCCCATCGTCGCATCGGCACGTGCCTCGGTGGCGACGACGGTGTACGACGATGGCAGGAATTCGATGATGTCTCGGACACGACCTATGTCCCCAGCCGCATTAACGTCGATTCGCGTCAACTGACCCTGACCCCGGCGCCATTCATCAAGATTGGCGATGTCGGTCACCAATACGCCGCGCGGAATTGCATCACTGATGCCTAAAACACGCCCGATAAGGCGCCGATCAGCGTGGTGAACCGTGAATGTATCGCCAACGACGAGCTGCAGTTCGGCAGCCGTCGCGGGATTCATTAGTGTGCCACCAGTGACCGTCAAGACGCCGGCAACGGAGAGGTCGGCGCCTGGTGAGCTCCACGCAGCGACCACGTTTGGACGCATAGACCGCTCAGACAGCGGGTCAATACCCAGTACCGTCAGCGTGGACTCGCCGATGCGCACGCGATCCTCCACGACTGGCGCGAGTTTAATGGCGGGGAACCGTTGTCTGAGCGTACCGAAAACGGCGGGCGCAATACCGCCAGGCCCGGCGCCTATCTGATGCGTGCTGGTTCCGTACAAATCCTCCAGCGAAACTCGCATTGCTGCTCGGGCGCTGCTTGTCGCGATGTCGATTGCGACGATGACAGCGACGCCTAACGTGACACCGATCAACGTCACTAGCCACAACGTTGGTCGCTGCCGGTAAAAACCCAGTGATGCGGTCGTGAGCCGCTTCATAACGAGCGCTGCGACAAACGACTAACGTCGACCTGTCGGTCGCAGCGCGCCGCCAGCGCATGACTGTGCGTTGCCAGCATCAGCGTTGCTGCCGAACGGCGAACCCGTTCCAACAATAGATCAGCGATTCGATCAGCGTTGCGGCTATCGAGATTCCCGGTTGGTTCATCCGCGAGAATCAATCCCGGTTGGTGCACCAAGGCTCGCGCAATAGCGACTCGTTGTTGCTCACCGCCCGACAACGTGTCCGGTCGACACGACGCTGCGTCGCTTAAACCGACCGATGCCAGCGCGTCGTCGATCCGACTAGAGGCGTCTTGGACTTCGCAGCCTGCCAAATCGAGCATCAGATGAATGTTATCGCGCACGGACAGTGTTGGTAGCAGGTTAAAGCTCTGGAATACAAAGCCGATATTTTTCGCACGAAACATCGTTCGCTCTGGTTCGCGGTCATCGCTGATAGCAAAGTCGCCAATCAGAACCTGCCCACCGTCGACGTTGTCCAGCCCCGCGACCACATTGAGGAGCGTCGATTTGCCAGAACCGCTGCGCCCTAGCAGCGCCACCGATTCGCCGGCCGCGACGTTGAGTGTGACGTCCGCCAACACCGACTCAATGATTTCACCGCGTCGGTACTGGCGGCTAACCGACTGACACGATACCGGCAGCGTCACCGTCCATTTCCGGCGATCAATTCATACCCCCTGTGTGGTCATGCACAAGACCCATGCCAGTTCGCCTTCGTCGTCGTCTTTGAAACACCACGGTCCCATGAGTCTGTAGTTGTACGCGAGCACGACCGTTTCGACAAAACGGTAACGGTAAAGGCACTAGCGACGTACGCTCATCTGAGACCAAAAAAAACCGGCCGCCTCACGGCGGCCGGTCTGCGTCGTGCCGTACTTGTCTGCCGTTACTTCAATGTTACGGCGTAAGGCATTTCAATGCCTTTGTCGGAAACGGTGATATCGACCCACGTCCGATCCATGTGTTCCTGCAACGAATCGAACATATCGGCCATCGCCTGTTGGCCCGGCTCATCGCTGTCAGCGGTTGCTTGATCGAACACTGAGCCCATGATCGCCATGTACTCGGCCATGTCATAGCTAAAGCTAAGCATCGGCTGTGCCGGCGCTACCGGCGCTTTGAACAAGTTGGCAAGACCGGAACCAGAATCTGCACCCAAACCCAAGGCAATTGCGTTATCGGTCAGTGCAACAAACGCTGGATCTGTCGACATCGGGATCAGGCCAGCAGGCAACTCGATCGCTTCGCCATTTGGCTCGAGCTGCAGCTCAGCCAGCTCCGGCATGAACATTTGACCCATCATCAGCAAACTTGGCGCATCGTCGATTGAAATCAACGCCCGTCCGGAAATGTCCGGCGGAGCACCGCCGGCGATATCAAAATTCTCCATGCTGTCGATGATGACTTTAAACCCACGGAGGCTATCGGCGACCGGTGGCAGCGGCTGATTCGCCGCCTCATCCATCTGTGCGACGGAGTCTTGCAAGTCAAAAAAGTACTCGCACTCGAAGGGGTTTTCGTCTAACGCGGCGGCTCTTTCGCTTATGAAATCGCGAATCGCAGGAATATTCATGCTGACGCCAAACGCAAACAGTCCTTCCATTGCGCCACCAAGACCCGGCACGGCAGCGGTTAGCCCCTTCATACTGCTGGCAATGTCCTCGCGCAGATTGACAACGGTCAAGATGTCGAAGCGGTCCTTTTCGATTCGCGTGTAGCCCATGTCGATCTGTGGCATAACCTGCGACATTGCGCGAATTTCCGTTTTGCACACGTCGCTGATTGTGCTCGGGTCGTAGCCGCCAATGGTCATCAGCTCAGCGTTGACGCCTTGTTGTTCAGTCAAGAACGTATCGGCAATCGTAGTCAGATCGATAAAGCCAAGCCCCTGCGGCAACATGCCGTGGCTCGACGAGAGCGTCGTCACTCGGTCGGTATCGTCCAACGAGCTAGCTGGCTTATCAATGCCCAGAATACTGGCCAATACGCCATCGGATGCGCCGGCCGGCATAACGGTAAGGACCGCGAAATTCGACTCGTTGGCGATAATCAGCTTAGCTTTGTCGTCACCGGCATAACGGTAATCAACACCCTTAATCGATGCTGTCGCCATATCCTGCCCGGCGGTTGTTTCGAGCTCCGCGACGCCTTTTTCGAACTGGTCGACATCGTCGAGCTGGATACGCAAGACGGGTAGCAGGCCGACGCCGTAGAACCCACCGGTTACGTCGTCGCCAATACCGAGTTCATCGAGCTTGCCATCTTCAAAATACGTGGCGAGCTTCTCGAGCACCGGCGCCACTTCGTCGGCGAATTGATCATCGTCGTCGTTGTTCTCGCGAGCATCTTGCATCGCCGACTTGATGACTTCGCCGTAACTCTTCAGCACGTCTTCATTCATCTCGCGCATAGCTGCAACGATGTCGTCGTCCATCGGTGCTAACGCCCCGAAGAAATATGGGGTGTCAGCAGGAATGTATTCCAATAGCGCATTTCCGGCGGAACTCTTCAGTGCGCTCGCTGTGGCTTCGTCCGGAGACGCGTCTTTGTCACTCGAACAGCCGACAACACCCAGCGTGAGCAATAACGCCGCGAAAACGGCTCCCAATCGGTTCATGTCTTTATCAGTCCTTGGCGGTGGGCTACGTGGCCCTAAATTCACGATGGGAGTTTAACACGGGGATCCGGTCTGCCGAACGGCCTTGCGGGTCGGTCCGACCCCCGATTCGGCACGGCTGGTCGTGCTGGGACGCCTCGGATACCAACGGGTACACTACGCGGCATGGAAACGAAACAACCTGAATCGATCACACTAGCGCTTGCTTGGCTGCTCGTACTGATGGGCCTGACGGCCAAGGCGGACCCCCTCACCGCAATCCCAAACCACATCGTGTACCCCGAAGGCTTTGCCAGCGCCGGACAACCGCAGCCGGAACACTACGCCGACATCGCCGCCGCTGGCTTCGAGCGCATTGTCTACTTGGCCTACGCTGACCAACCCGAGGCCGATGTTGGCAACGACCGTGCAGCGCACGAGGCCGGCCTCGATTTCGTGCAAATTCCTGTTCGGTGGGACGGCCCGAGACACAGCGATTTCGCAAGCTTTGCGGCTCTGCTCAATGCGTCCGAAGAGAAAGTTTACGTGCACTGCCAGCTCAATTACCGCGCCAGCGCATTCAGCTTCCTGTACCGCGTCATCTATCAAAACGTACCGGTCGCTTCTGCCAAAACGGCACTCGATTCAATCTGGCGGCCCAATGAAACTTGGCTAGCGTTTATGCGCAGTACCCTTGCTCGCCACGGCTTTGAGCTTGACTGTGATGGCTGCGACTGGTCGCAACCGCCGGCGCGTGACTAACCGCTCGCGTCGATGCGCGCGGCGATTTGACGCGGTGTTGGGCAGTCGAACAGATCATCGATCGACACGACACCGGGGTATCGCTCATCGACGCCGAGTGAGATTTCCGTCAGCGTCAGTGAGCTGATGCCGACCTCGAACAAATCATCGTCGGCATCTATTGCAATAGGTGCGGAGTGTTCACGACAGATGCCGAGTACGACGTCGAGCGTCGACGCGCTCGACGCTGGCGTATCGCCAAGCGCATCGTCAGACGAGACGTCAGCGCCCGCCTGCCGGCAAGCGACAGCGACGTCATCGTACTCACCCATCGCGAAATTCTGCCCCAACACGCTGCGCTGTACTTTGCCGCTGGTTGTCTTCGGGATCCGCACCACCGGTACGGCGTAGTCAATCGTGACACCGGTGCCCGCAGCGATGCGTTCGGCGATTTCAACGCTGAGTGCTTCGAAAGCGTCGGCAGACCCGCGAAACAAGGCGAACACCACCGTTTGCTCGGTCGTATCTGCACTTCGACGCGCCGCCGCTACCGCGACTTTGCCGAGTTCGAGGTTGCCAACATCAAAAGCGAACCGTTCTAGATCGTGGGCATAGTAGTTCTGACCACTGATGATAACGATATCCTTCATCCGCCCACTGACGACCAGCTGGCCGCCGTCGATAAAACCGCAGTCCCCGGTTCGAAACCACCCGTCAACGGTCAGCGCCTCGCGAGTCTTGTCGGCGAGACCGTAGAAT
Source organism: Pseudomonadota bacterium (assembly GCA_038749025.1). Classification (GTDB taxonomy): domain Bacteria; phylum Pseudomonadota; class Gammaproteobacteria; order Steroidobacterales; family Woeseiaceae; genus JBCAXA01. The sequence continues at coordinate 42,079 of JBCDIL010000004.1, forward strand.
CCCTCGGTCACGGACGCACCGCGTATTTGCAGATGGCCAACATGCTCGTGGGCAAGCTCGGTGTCAGCGTCGTCGACAACCCGTAACTCGACATCCGGTATCACAGAGCCAACGCGAACGAGCTCCAGAGCGTCGCGACTAGATTCATCAACATGTTGAACGCGCTCACCGATCTTGAGTTGATGACGACTGACAAAGACGCTGCTGAGCGCCTCGCCTAATGGACTCAACGTGACACCGACCGTCCCCTCGGCGAGTCCATAAACAGGCGTCATCGCCGTTGCATCAAGCCCGTGCGGTGCCATTTTTTCGAGGAACTCATCGCAAATCGATCGTGAAATCGGTTCCGCCCCGTTGAATATCGTCTTGACGGCACCCAGTGCGATCTCGTCGCTGGGCCGCCGATCGTAAAACTTTAGAAAGTGCTTGTAGCCAAAGTTCGGGGAACACAGCACCGTGGCCTTGGCTTGTGAGGCGCGTTCCAGCCACAATTGTGGTCGCCGTATGAACAGATCCGTGTCCATGATCGTATGGCTCATCCCAGCGGACAGTTGACTGACGTGCATCACGATCAATCCCATATCGTGAGTCAGCGGCATCCACGACAAGCCGCGATCGGCATCGGTCCAACCCATGGCCGAGCGAATCGCCTCGCAGTGCACGGTAACGTTGCGATGGGAAATACAAACGCCTTTCGGGTCTCCGGTCGAGCCCGAGGAGTACTGAATAAACGCCAGGGCATCCGGAGCGCGCTCGGAAAGTGTTTCAACGGCTTCGTTCGCCGTCTCGATCATGCTGTAATCTAGGCGCCTTTGTGGATCTAAGCCAGCAATGGCATCAGCCGCATCGTCGCCTAGCAACGCGGGGTGACGCAGCTGGGTGATCACGCGGGTTAACTTCTGCCGTTGCTCGTCAGTCTTGCCAACCGCAATGGGTACCGGCACGGCACCGGCGAGAACGGCGCCCCAGAAGCCGGCGAGAAACGTCAGGTTCGAACGGGTACAAATCACCAATTCATGACCCGGCTCAACGCCGCGCGTTGTCAGCGCCGTAGCCGCTTTTTGCGCCAAGACTCCCAACTCGCTGAACGTAATCGTCGTCTCATCATCAGCGCCGCTGACCAGGTGTAGGTGCCGGTCATCGCGCCAGTTCGCCCGAAACAAACGGTTGAGATCAGGGTGAGTCGCTAACGTCATGGAGTGCTCTCAGTACGCGGGGTAAGGGTCAAACTGACCTTGTGACCGGGGCGTAGATTAATGCCGAACGCGAGATCTGCAACTGTGGCGTCGGCACGGTCGGGGACGAATGCACGTAGCAAGACGCGAAAATGCCGACACATCTCGAGTTGTGAAAAATACTCGCCGATGCAACGCCGCGGCCCGAGTGAGAAAGGCATGTACGCCGGTTGGTCCACGGATTTCAGGAAACGCTCCGGCTGAAATTCGTCGGCGGATCGCCAGTAGTCGTCGTGTCGATGCAGTAGGTAGGGTGACAACATAATCGTGGTTTGCGCCGGTAGTGCTAGGTCAAGTACCTCAACGAACTCCCCACTCGCTCGCGAAAACAGCCAAACGGGTGGGTAAAGGCGCAACGTCTCATGCAGCACTGAGCGCATGAGCGGCAGCTCGGCCATCCACTCCAACGGCTGGTCGGCCATCGGTTCAGCCGCGTCAAACTCAGCGACGAGCCGTTCGGCAAGCGCGGGGCGCTGAGCCAGCTCATTCCAGGCAAACGTCAACGTCGCGGCCGACGTCTCGTAGCCAGCAACGACCAGCGTCATCACCTCATCAACGATTTCCTTAAGGCTAAGCTCGGCCGCAACGGCCGGCTCACCAAAGAGCAGCTCATCGAGAAAATCATCGGCTCGACGGACGGATGAGCGTCGCTCCGCGATGACTGCCTCGACGTCCTGCCGGGCGCTGCGTAGTTTTGTTACCGCCCGTAAGTCGCGGGCAAACTCCTCACTCAAGAAGCGAAATGGGTTCGTCTCAGTGTTGGCAAACCGCGCGTCAAAATCATCGCTAAGGATGGCGCGCAAGATAATCTCCAGTCCGAACTGACTCATCGTTGTATTGACGTCGATGGGTACGCCAGCTGCGCCAGCGCGTTGCCATTCGGCCGCGAGACGCTCGATCACCGCATCCATCGACACCACATGGCGGGCGATGCGCCGCCGCGTGAATGCGGGCTGCAACGCGCGACGATGGCGGCGCCACAATTCACCGTCGTTAACGATGATGCCGTTGCCGAGTAGCATCCGAACGCGTTCAAAATCTGAGCCTTTGCGCAGTTTCTTATGCTGGCGTAGCAGCAACTGCCCCACGTGCTCTGGCGAGTTTACGAAAACAGTGGCGCCCCGGCGTGAGTCTTCAAACGCGACGATCGAGCCATACTCTGCGCAAGCACTACTTAGCGTCTCTAATGTCGACACGCCTACATTGAGATCGACTGGCTCGGTTGGGCCCGGCAGTTTGCGGGAACGGAAAGTGGCAGGCTGCATTGAAGCCCAACAATACAGGAAAGGCGGAAGTCTAACGTGGCCTCGGCAGCTACGGTAGGATGCACGGCCATGTCACGCCCTACGCCTAACGAGAAGCACTCCGATACTGCACCGCGTCCGCGTCGCAAGAGTCCGTCAACGCGGCGGATGGACTGGCGTCGACGATTGAATTACCAACTTGGTTTGCCAATTGTGCGGTTGTTGTTATGGCTGCTATGGCGTAGCTATCGGTTTCGTTTCTTGCCCGGGCAAGAAGCACTGCTCAGTACCCCACCGGCAAACGGCGTCGCTCCGTGCTACTGGCACCAGCAACATGTGCTGTGCGGTTATGTCATCAAACGGTGGTTGCAGCGCGGGTTCAAAGCCGCCTTCTTAATCAGTGACTCTGTTGATGGCGAGGTTCCAGCCCGGCTCGCCCGCTCATGGGGAGCGCTGGCGATTCGCGGCTCGGCCAACCGAACTGGCGCGGCGGCCATGCGCGAGATGCGAGAACTCGGTCGCAATGGCATCGGGATCGTAAGTACCGCCGATGGACCGCTTGGGCCACACAAAGAATTTAAGGCCGGCGTTGTTTTAATGGCTAAATTGAACGGCGCAGCGATGTTGCCCATCACGTGTGCAGCGGAACAGTGCTGGACTTTGCGCCGCTGGGACAAATTTATGATTCCAAAACCGTTCAGTCGCGTTGTCGTCGCCATTGGCGACACCGTAGCACCGGCCCGCGGAATCGCTGAAGCCGACCTCGAGGTCGGACGCGTCGCGATGCAGTCAGCGTTGGATGCCCTTGAAGAGCAAGTCGAAATAGTTCTTCAAAGACAATGATTTATTATTGTTTTTTCAGTCAAACTATCGTTAATGCATGCAACTCCCTGAATCACAGTATCGATAGGCGAAACTTAATATTATTCAGGTATTTACTGCTATTACTTGGAAGTAATTCTATTCGACGGTAACGGTGATGACAGATGATGCAACCGGTGGTTCATGCGGCACATGCAGATGATCACCCAGCAGCAACTGCAACGTATGTTCGCCGGGCTCGAGTGTCAATTCCACGCTTGTTTGGCCACCGCCGAAATGGCGGTACTTATCATCGTTAGGGATAGGCAACCCTAGGTTGTTCGGTAGCGGTGCATCGACCAACAAATGGTGGTGGCCACACGCACTCGACTCCGTCCCTGCAGGCACGATTGTCAGATTCTCGGCTCCGAACACCACGGTGAACGGTGACGCGACGACTGCCCCATCGGCCGGTTCAACGATAAAAACCTTTGCGCCGTCCGGTGCTGCCGTGCGCGGCAACGACGGTTGCGCCGCTTCCGCCGCGATGGCTTCCTGGTCCTGCGGTGCTGCTGCGGGCGCCGTTTCCTCGCGACCACATCCTGCGACAACCACGACGAGAGCAAAGAGACTGCCTGTAGCAGTCCGAGACAACGGCATTAGCATGAGGTTTAGTATCCGGCGTACAAGAGCGAGTGCAGGCAGAATAACGTAGCCGCTGTGATTGCACTACCACCGATCGTGGCCGCAAGCCAACGCCCGAGAAAATTCGGGTGGACATGTTGCACATCGCCGGCAACTGACAAGATAGGGGTTGTTGCCTCGCACCCATGTACCGACCGGCAGACGGCGACAAATTCATCGCCGAGGCCTAAAGCCTTCGCCGCTTCACGGTGTGCATCGACACGTGACAAGCCGCCCGCCTCGGCCGCGTCTCGCACGTCGTCGTAGTGGCACTGCAGCTCCTCGGTTAACCGTTCCGTCCACTCGGTACTAATGTTGGCGCGGCGTAATTGCCCGCCGAGAGCGATCCAATCGATCGTAGCGATATCGTTGCTAGACATGTGTCGGGTCCAGTGCTGCATTGATACCTTGTTGGACGCGATCCCACTCGCCGGTCAACGCGGCTAGCCGCCTTTGGCCAGCCGTCGTTAGCGAGTAGTAAACACGCTCGCGGCCATCCACTTTTTTACGGCGCGATTGTAACGCGCCGGCTTTTTCAAGCGCATGCAGCGCCGGGTAGACAACGCCCTCGCCGAGTGCGATCGCCTCTGCCGTAACAAGGCGGATCTTACGGACGATCTCATAGCCATACATCTCGCTGTCAACCAGCAGCCGCAAAACAAGCAGCTCCGGCACACCGGTCATGAAGGGCGGATTGGTTCTGGCCATACAAACTCCCATCCAATCACCCCTGTATACCTTTAACTAAATAGTATGTCAATCTTGTATCACGCTGCGATTCAGCAATACTAATACCTTTAACCACTAGGTATATGCGCATGACAATGACCCTTCCGAACCGCGCGCGCTCTGTGCCCCCAGCGGCTATCGTTACCGGCGCCCTGTTGTACCTGATGGCCGCGTTGCTCCAGCAACGGATACCGCTGCCGGACGACCCGTGTGCTAATCCACTGCTGTGCCAATACATCAGCATCACGGACGTCGAGCCGCCGCGTCCCACGCCGGTTGATCCGACGATCGAGCCGATTCCGCCTCTTGAACCAATCGAACCGCCGATCGGTACTACCAGCAAGAACGCGCCGATCGTTTTTGCACCGATCGCACCTCCATCGCCCGGGGATTTCACTCTCGGCGGCGCGCTGGCGCACCCCGCCCCCGGTCTCGTGGCACCGCCGGAACCACTCGACAACGCGCCTGCCTTGTTGGTACGACGCCCGCAACCGCAGTTTCCGGCGATCGCAATTAGTCGCGGATTGTCTGGCTATGTCGACGTTCGCTTCGACGTCCTCGCATCGGGCGCAACGACCAATATTGTCGTCGTCGCGTCGAGTGATGTCTTGTTCGAAAAAGCCGCGTTGAAAGCCGCGAGAAAACTAAAGTTTCGCGCTCGTCATGTCGATGGCAATGCCGTTATCAGCATTGGTCATGAGATGCGCTTTAGGTTCGAGCATGACGACCAATAGCGATGGCGGCTTACGTCTGGCCTAACGCATCCAGATAAATCTGGCGGACCATTGCGACGTGTTTGTCAACGTCGTTTGGACGCCAGTCGCTCGTATCGATCGGCGGCAGTACGTCTACGCGGACGCGCGCGGGGTGAAGGAACACCCCACCTTTAGGCAGCACGTCTGTGGAGTTGTGAATAACGATGGGGACGATTGGAACGCCGGCTTCGCGGGCGATGTGAAATGGCCCTTTTTTGAACGGCCCTAGGCGATCGCCGACACTGCGGGTTCCTTCCGGGGCGATTGCGATTGAGATACCTTGGCGCAAAGTATGGGTCACGGACTTCAAACTACGTACGGCTTTTTCCGCGTTTTTGCGATCGACGAACACGGTGTCAGCAATGCGAAATAGCGGACCGGCAAGCGGGTGCATGGCCAGCTCTTTTTTCGCAATGCCGGTGAAGTCCCGGCGCAATAGTCGCGCCACGATAAGGGCATCGGTCACGCTCTGGTGGTTAAAGATAAACACGGCGGGGCGCTGCGACCAAACGTGCTCCTCACCGTCGATATCGAGCTTAATGCCGGACAGCGAACTGCCGACTTCCCCCCAGATTGTCGTCGCCAAATTGACCGCTTCGCGCTTCGATCGATTCAAGAACCACGTCGGCGCAATCGACAGTGCCGCGCCGATGAATGATCCGTACGACAGACCGGTACGTACCCACTCGGTTAAGCCCGGCATGCCTCTCGACTCAAAGCGAAGGATCGGCCACTGTTTCGCCGTCGCTAGCTTGGTCAACTCAGCGTCCGGGTTCATGGGCCGCGGATTGCCGACCGCATTCAGTAACGGCAAGTCCTCATAGCCATCGCTGTAAAAGTAAGCGTCCTGCAAAGACGCACCGTGACCCCGCGTGAACTCCGTAGCAACCTCGAGCTTGCCCTTACCGTATACGATAGGGTTGTCGATACCGCCTGTGAACTTACCCTGTTGCACCGAAAACTGATTGCAAAAGACGGTGTCGATACCTAACTCTCTCGCGATCGGTTCGGCCTGATAACGTGTCGCCGACGTCACCATTGCGACGCGGTGACCGAGGCTGTGGTGTCGACGCACGATCGCCCGAGCCTCCGGGTAGATAGCCGCGGCCGTGTGGCGACGGAACACCCGCTCACCCAGTACCTCAAGCGTCGTCTCTTTCTCGCCGATAAGGTCATCCGCGCTGCTGCGCAGCAACTCATCATAACCGCTGCCGTTAATTCGGTTACTCAGCAACGTACCCACTTGCCCAATGGCCTCACGTGGTGATGCGCCGCCATCGCGAAGGCGCTCGAATAAGAACGAGACCACCGTGAATCCGGACACGAGGGTCCCATCGAGGTCGAAAAACGCGGTGTGTTTGTCACCGTGCGGTGCGTCGTCGAGATGAGCGGTCATTGCGTAGCCATCGCCTTTGGGCGTCAGTCGCTATTGTGCGTGCTGTGAGCGACGCTGGCCAGCCGACCCGCTCACAGAGACGGTTGCGAGCGCGACACAATATTGCGCAGCACGAAGCTGGACTCGATCCGGGCAACGCCCGGCAATGCCGACAAAACCCGCCGATGCAACTGCTCGTAAGCGGCCAAGTCGGCAACAGCGACTTTGACGGCATAATCGACCCCGCCCGCCATTAGCTCGCAACTCAGTACTTCGGGAACCCGACGAATCGCCGACTCGAATGTTTGCAATGTCGATTCCGTTTGCGAATCCAGCGTGACCTGAACCCTGACCTCCGTACCGGCGTTCAAAACAGCCGGGGCGACAGTCGCACGGTACTCGACCAACACACCCGTCGCCTCCAGACGGGCAATTCGCCTCGAACAAGCGCTGGTAGAGAGTCCGACCCGCTGCCCTAACTCGGTCATCGATAACCTGGCATTGTGTTGCAGTGCCCGAACTAGGCGGGCATCCAACGGATCGAGTGCCTGCAAGATTTTTTCTCTGTCTCTTAAATAAACACAATATTCGTGTTCAATATATCGTTCTTTATACAGTTTTTGCAAAATAACGACCCCTAAAACGGGATTATCATGTCGAGCTCTGGTCAAGGAGAAGACTCATGCGCATCGGTGTACCAACAGAAATCAAAAACAATGAGTTTCGGGTCGGTCTGACCCCCGGGGCCGTGCGCGAATACGCGGCGGCTGGGCACACCGTTAGCGTACAAACCGGCGCCGGCCTCGGCATTGCCGAGAACGACAGTGCCTATGAGCAGGCTGGCGCCGCGATAGTGCCCGATGCCGCAGCGGTGTTTGCTGCCGCTGACATGATCATTAAGGTCAAAGAACCACAGGCTAGCGAGATCGCCCAGCTTCGCCCCGAGCAAATTCTCTTCACGTACTTGCACTTGGCGGCGGATCGGGAGCAAACGATTGGCTTGCTGAAATCCGGCGCGACAGCAATTGCTTACGAGACCGTTACCGACAGCCGCGGACGCCTGCCCTTGCTGGCGCCGATGAGTGAAGTGGCGGGCCGCTTATCGGTGCAAGCCGCCGCCGGCGCGTTAACCCGTTTAAGCGGCGGTCGTGGACTGTTAATGGGCGGAGTTCCTGGCGTTCCGCCCGCCTCTGTCGTCGTTTTGGGCGGCGGTGTCGTCGGTACCCAAGCGGCCAGAATGGCGGTAGGTCTCGGTGCCGAAGTAACGGTACTCGACCGCTCGCTCGACCGACTGCGAGAGCTCGACACCGAATTTAACGGCCGAGTGCGACTCAGCTACTCAACCACCGAGACCATCTCGCGGGAATCCGCGCGCGCCGATGCCATCATTGGCGCGGTCCTCCTGCCCGGCGCAAGCGCACCGACATTGATCTCGCGCGCGATGCTCGCTGATCTCAAGCCCGGCGCCGTGCTGGTCGATGTCGCGATCGATCAAGGCGGGTGCTTCGAGACATCGCGCCCAACAACCCATGCCGAGCCAACCTACATCGTCGATGGGATCGTGCATTACTGTGTTGCGAATATGCCGGGTGCTGTGCCGCGAACGTCGGCACAGGCGCTCGGCAATGCCACATTGCCATTCGGCTTACGACTCGCGGACGAAGGGCTGCAGGCCTTGCGAGGCGACAGCGGATTTCTGGCCGGGCTTAACGTACACGGCGGTCAGCTCACCGCCGAGGCGGTCGCGCAGAGCCTAGACTTACCCTACGTAACGCCGCAGCAAGCGCTCGATACGCGCTAGCGATTCTGGCGTGGCTGCGCGTCGAGCTCGGCTCAATTGGCTTGCGCGACTGGTTCGAGCAGCGCCGGATTGGCGGCCAGCCGCGGCAAATCCTCTGGATCGGCGGTCAGTAACAGCGTCGCGACTTCCGGTGTTGCTGGCTTGGCGAAGTAAAAACCTTGTGCGAGTTCGCAGGCGTGGTCATTGAGGAACATCGCTTGTTCGGCCGTTTCCACGCCCTCAGCGGTCACCTCCAAATCGAGACTCGCGGCGAGCGCTAGCGTCGCTTTGACAATCGCTGTGTCATCCGCTGTGTCGGGAATATCGCGCACGAACGTGCGGTCGATCTTGAGACCGTGCAACGGTAGCGTCTTTAAGTACTGCATCGATGAGAATCCCGTACCGAAGTCATCGATACTGACCCGAACACCCAAATCGCGCAGCCGCTGCACCGTTTCAATGCAGCGATCGGGATCATGCATCAGCGACGACTCGGTGATTTCAAACTCGAGCGTATGCGGCACGATCGTCGATGCCGCCAAGACCTCTTTGATAAATTCGATCAGCGCCGCGTGTTGACCGAGTTGGCGGACGCTTAAGTTCACCGATAACCCTAAGTCCGGTAGGTTTAATGTCTGTTGCCAATTTTCGAGCTGCCGGACCGCGTTTTCGATCACCCAGTGGCCGACCTCATTAATTTGGCCGGTTCGCTCAAGCACTGGGATAAACTCCATTGGGCTAACCATACCGGCATCACAGCAATTCCAGCGCAGCAAAGCTTCAAGCGCACGAATGCGACCGCTTTCTAGGTCTACCTTCGGCTGATAGACCAAACTGAATTCGTTCCTATCCAGTGCCTGGCGAAGGTTCTGCTCCATAGCGACGCGCGACATAACTTCGCGATGCAACAACTCGGAGTAGAAAACGTACTGTGCCCGACCTTCCGCTTTGGCACGGTACATGGCGATGTCTGCCGACTTTAGTAACGTATCGCTTTGTAAGCCTGCTTCCGGGCTAAGGGCAATGCCGATACTCGGGGTCGTTTGGATATCGTGTCCATTGATGCGATAGGTTTGACTCAATGTCGCTACGATCTTACTGGCCGTCTGCGCAACGCCATCGGCACCGGCGCTGCCTATCTCAATAAGCAATGCAAACTCATCGCCACCTAAGCGAGCAACGATATCCGACTGACGCGTACACCGCCGCAACCGATTACCGACAGCCTTAAGCAATGCATCGCCTGCGTCGTGGCCTAGCGTATCGTTGATCTCTTTAAACCGGTCCAAGTCGATAATCATCAGTGCAATACGCCGGTCATCGCGCGCGACCCGAGCGAGCTCCCGGCGCAGCGACTCTTTAAACAAATACCGATTCGCGAGTCCGGTGAGCCGGTCAAACTTGGCGAGGTAAGTCAGCTCCTCCTGCGCTCGCTTACGTTCGCTGACATCGATCATCGAACCTTCAATGTGGCTCACAGTCCCCATTTTTGTCAGCACACTCGTCGCAGAAACAAGAACGGTAATCTCGCGCCGCGATGGCGTACGCAGCGTTAGTTCGGCATTTCGAATGCTGCCTTGCTCGGTGATACACCGCAGGAATTCGCGCCCGACATCCGTCGGAATACAAAGGTCTTGCGCGAAGTTTGCGACCAGAGCTTCGCCCTCGCTGCTAAAGCCGATAATGTCGAGCGTCGACGGGTTCGCCGCGAGAAAGTCGCCGTCCGGTGTCAGCGTGAAAATTCCTGCGATCGAGTTCTCGTAAAGGCGCCGAAACTTTGCGTCAACATGTAACGCACGACGGCGATCTTCCGAACTCATGACAGCCCGGCGCACGTTATCGCCGACCCGCTCGATACCGTTGCTCGGAAAGACAATGATGTCGTGGTTTTCTAACGACGCGGACTCGCGCACGGATGCCGGTGCCCGCGACTCGGCTAGTACCAGCAGCGGGGTTTCAGGCACGCATTGACATAACAACTCAAACGCTTCGGCATCGGCTTCGACGTCCGGATTTACCATAATCAAAACAACGTCCGGCGTGAATTCGTCAACCATTGCGATGGCATCATCAAGGTTTCTTACCAACCGCGTCTCTGTCGATGCCAGCTGTTGCTCGAGACGCTCGCCATCAGAAGGATGGAAGGACTCGGGCGCCAGAATAAGCACGCGGTGGCGTTGGGTTGAATCGATCTTGGCTGACAAGCGAATACGGCCTGTTCATCAATACGGTCGCAGACTTTCGGTATCGGCAGAATGGGCCGCTGCTTTAAGCGGTTTGCACAACACCACGGCTATCCGCGACAATCTGGGGAATGCGCGAGGTGCCGTACACGGACATGCAGACCGACTCAACGTCGGGACCTGCCGACTTTCAAGTGTTCGTTGTCGACGACGACGCGGCCGTTCGGCGTGCTCTCGATTTGGCACTCAGCCACGACGGCTACAACGTAACGACGTTTGCCTCGTCCGAAGCTTTCTTGGAAGCCTTTGAACCGGATACGTACGGTTGCTTGGTACTGGACGTCTGTATGCCGGGTATTGAGGGCTTGGAGCTGCAAGAGCGTTTGAACGGCCTCGACGCGGACTTGCCGATTATTTTCGTTACCGGCAAAGCCAGCGTCCCACAGTCCGTGCAGGCGATTAAACGCGGTGCCGTCGACTTTCTTGAGAAGCCCTTCCGCCGCCAGGTTTTGGTCGACCGGATCCGTGAAGCGAAAGACGCCCTCGATTACGCGCGCCAGCGCCAGCGGTTGCGCCGCAAAATCCAGGCCGGCCTAGAATCGTTGACACGCCGCGAGCGGGACGTCTTTAACTTGCTTGTCGGCGAACGGCCGCGTGTATCCAGTAAGGAAATCGGCGCGGTTCTCGACATCAGCCCCCGCACGGCGGAACAACACCGCTCCAGCGTGCTCGACAAGTTCGGAGCCGAGTCCGTTGCGATGCTTGGAATCATGCTTGCTAGGGCTGAGTTTAACCTCACCGAACTGTAGCCAAACAGCGACAGTTACTGGCCAGTACCTGCCGATAAAGACCCTAATTCGTCAAGTTTCCGAGTGACCGACGATGCAATGCGTATCTTTACGGATATACGCACCCCACGCGCTGCCGCATCCTTGCGCCATGACATCGAATACGCAACCACAAGCGCCACATGGGGGCGGCACTATGTTGCCGGCGTTTGCAAGTTTCTCTGACAAGATCCGCGACGATTTGGATGCTCTTCGTCCGGGCCAGCAGCACGCGATGATCGCCGTCATTACAGCGGATGTCGATGCCGATACCGAGGCAAGAGCAGCGCAGTCGGTTGCTTCTGCCTTGGCGGAATTGCCCGCGAAAGCAATGGCGGGACAGCTGGCATCGAACAAGCTCGGCATTTGGTTACCACGTGCAACGCGCGATGAGGCTTTAACCTACGCACGTTTACTGCGTGCGGCGATTAGTCGTGCCGCGTATCGAGTGGAATCAGCGTCGGTACTAGCGCCGCTCGACATCAACGGCGAGCGCTCGTGTGCGGTCGGCGTTGTCTTCGCTAACCAGAGCAATTGGTCAGCACAGACTTTGATTACGACGGCTGAGATCACGGCGGCTCTGGCCATGAACGCCAATTCCGGCTCAATCAAAATCGCGGATCAATTAAAGCGCTCGTAAGCGCTGACCCGTTACAGCTTCGACGGAAGATCGGGATCGGTTGACGTTGCGGCGTCTTCGCCGGCCGCTTCCGGTTGTGCTGGAATGTCGTAGCGGCGCATCTTTTCGACGAGCGTCGTCCGTCCAACGCGCAGTAACTCGGCGGCACGCGCCACCACACCATTACTCTGCGTTAGCGCTGTCCGGATCAGGCTGATCTCGATCCCCGCCAGATGTTGCTTCAACGAGGTATCAACCAATTGTATCGACGGTTGCTCGCCCGGCAAGGCGGTCTCGCCGACTGGCCGAATGGGTGGCGGCAGATCGTTGGCAGAAACCGTGCCGTGCGTCTTCAACACGGACAGACGCTCGATCACATTAACCAGCTCGCGAACATTGCCCGGCCAGTCGTAGTCGGTTAGCCGGCGCATCGCGTCCGCGGTTAATGAGATCGATACGCGGTGCTCGTCTCGCAACCGCGATAGGAATTCATCGACCAAACGCTCAATGTCGTCTTTACGATCTCGCAGCGGTGGAACTTCCAACGGAATAACGTTAAGCCGGTAAAACAAGTCCTCACGAAATTCTTCGCGATCTATTAACTGATGTAGGTCACGGTGCGTAGCCGCCAGAACGCGAACATCGACTGGAATTGGCGTCGTTCCACCGACTCGCTCGATGCATCGCTCTTGCAGAACACGCAGCAGCTTTACCTGCATACTGGCCGGCATGTCGCCGATCTCATCGAGCAGTATCGTACCGCCATCCGCACGCTCAAACTCGCCGATTCGTCGGCCGGCGGCATCGGTAAACGCACCGCGCTCGTGCCCAAATAACTCAGATTCCAGCAACTTGTCGGGTATCGCTCCACAATTCACAGCCACGAATTCACCGCGCCGACCCGACTGACGATGTATCTCTCTAGCAACGACTTCTTTGCCGGTGCCGGACTCACCGCGAATCATAACGTTCGCGTTTGACGGCGCGACTTTTTCAATAGCGCGGCGAATCGCTTGCATCGATGGTGATTGACCAACGAGCCTTGCGCTGGCTCGGTCAATTCGATTTTGGCGCCGATGGCTGGAATGCTGTGCCCAAATCTCATCGAGAACATCACCCAGCTCATCGATTTGTAGCGGCTGCTTAAGTCGGTAGATCTTCGCCCATGGATGAGCGGTAGTCGCTTCAGTCACCATCATCACTCAACATTACAATCGGTATGTTTGGATCGATCTCGCCCAACTCCGAAACGATCGTATCGGCATGCGATTCACTGATCGTTTCGGTCAGGAAAATCGCAGCGGGACGCTGCGCACCGAGTGAAACGCGCCACTCGCTCGGATTCGTTACTCGAACCTCCGGCGCATCCATAAACTCGATCATCTCCTTGAGCGCAGACGCTCGGTCAGTGCGCTCGTCGATAACGAGAATTACGCGATCAGCAGTCGACAAGGTTTCGCCCAACCAACGTTGGCTCGATCACGTATGGCCCTTTCGCGTTAGCGGGGCCGGCCAATCGATCAGGGGCCAAAAATTCAAGCTCCGAGGCACTCAGGTTACAGCCGGTCATCCTGTCCGTCCGCCGAGTAGCAAACTTTCGTTTGCGTTGCTGACAACGTCTGGTTTCGGCCAAACGTCTGTATAGGCTACGAATATAGACAGACACTTAGGTTTTCTCAACTACGGCGGATGCTTGCCCACCCGCTCTAAAGCCTTACCCGGTTAGGCCGATACACGAGGCAGGGTCGCAGTCGCATGAAGTGGTCTGCGCCGTTCAAGAGCGAAATAGAGGAGCAAGCGTTGGATCTCGCCACGCTAATCGGCTTAATTGGCGCTTGCGCTACCGTCGCTGCGGCAATCTTGCTGGGCGGATCGCCCGGTGCGTTCATCGACGTTAAGTCGTTGCTGATCGTCTTCGTCGGAACAATTCTCGTGACGATGATGAAGTTCAGCCTCGGACAGTTCGCGAGCGCAACGAAAATCGCCGTAAAAGCGTTTGTCTACAAGCTTCCCAGCCCTAACGAGCTAATAGAAACGGCAGTAGACCTAGCGAAAACCGCGCGTCAAGGCGGATTGCTGGCGCTCGAGGAAGCCGAGGTCCCCGACCCATTCATGAAAACCGGTATCGGTTTGCTGGTTGACGGCCATCCGCCAGAGGTGGTGCGCACGATGCTGACGAAAGACAAATTGCAAACGCTCGAGCGCCACTCCAATGGACAAAGCATCTTCAAAGCGATTGGCGACGTCGGTCCGGCGATGGGCATGATCGGGACACTGATTGGTCTGGTGCAGATGCTATCCGCCATGGACGATCCAAAAATGATTGGCCCTGCGATGGCGGTCGCGCTGCTAACGACGCTGTACGGCGCGATGTTGGCCAATATGGTCGCCCTGCCCGTCGCCGATAAATTGGCGTTACGTAGCAAGGAAGAAAGTCTTCGTAAATCACTGATAATAGACGCTTTATTAGCCATTCAGGAAGGCCAGAATCCGCGTATCATTGAGAGCCTGCTCGAAGCTTACCTGCCACCGGCTGCCCGAAGCAGCACGGATGAAGACACATGAGCGAAGCCATCGAAGACGCACCCGGTGGCGATGACGAAGGCGGTGGCGTACCCGCCTGGGTAATGACGTTTGCCGATCTGATGACGTTGCTGATGTGCTTCTTCGTCTTGTTGCTCGCGTTCTCGGAAATGGACGTGTTGAAATTCAAACAGCTGTCAGGATCGGTCCGCGAGGCCTTTGGCGTACAAGCACAAATCGAAGCGAAAACCATACCGAAAGGTACCAGCATCATCGCTCAAGAATTCTCTCCCGGTATCCCGGAACCTACCCCGTTGGTGGTTGTGCAACAGCACACAACCGATACGCAAGAGAATTCGCTGGACTTCGAGGCGGATGACGAAATTGAGACGAACGAGCGGCGTAAAGAGCGCGAGAGCACGCCCGAGCAGATAGCCGAGAACCTGAAAGCAAAGCTCGGCCAGGAAATTGCCGAGAACAAAGTCGACGTTCGCGTTGAAGGGCGCCGCGTGGTGATTGAACTACGTGAAAAGGCCACATTCGCAAGCGGTGCTGCGCAAATGGCACCCGAGTTCGTACCGGTACTCGGCAAAATCGCCGAGATTTTGGATACCACGCCTGGCTCGATAAACGTTTCCGGCCACTCGGATAACGTCCCCATCCGCAGCAATCGCTTCCGCTCGAATTGGGACTTATCGTCGGCGCGAGCGGTCACCGTTCTTGATTCGCTGCTCCGGCAGGCCGACTTGTCGCCCGCCCGATTCACGGCATCGGGCCATGCCGACACACGACCGCTGCTACCTAATACATCGCCATCCAACCGGGCGCGCAATCGCCGGGTCGAAATTAGCATCGTGCAACGTCCCGACGCGGACCCGCAGGTCATCGACCCGCTGCTGTTGGGCTCCCCACTTGTTGAAGAGCTGCCGGAGGGAGCGGCAGGTGTGCCATGACTGACTCTAATAAACGTGCGGCATTTCGCGTCGCAGAAGCCATTCGTTTGTCGTTCCAACGGGTCGATGAGGATGACTGGATGGACCGTCTCGGTCTACTCGCTGTTACCGCGGCGTCGGTTCACAATGCAAAATCCGCCGTGTCCGATGTCAGTCTTGAAATTCAGCGAAATCTGATCGCGGCTCACCGCGTCTCTGAGACTTTGGCGACCGGGCTTGAGCTCATTAATCGCAAAGTCGACATCCTCGTCGACCAAGTCGTCGCGCTACAAGAGCAGCAAGGTGAATTCACCGAGGTGCCTATTCGCAGTTGTGAGATCAGCGCCAACGGGATTCGCTTCTCAACCGGCCAAGCGTTCGATAAGAGCGACAAATTGCATTTGAAGGTTTTGCTCGTCTCTGACGCCTTCTATTTCGAGGCACTCGGCGAAGTTGTGCGCTTAGAGGCCGACCCAGACGACACGGACCGTCGCCTTGCGGCAGTGCGCTTTCGCGGTATTCGTGAAGCGGATAAAGATCGGCTGATTAAGCACCTGTTGGGACGCCAGTCCGAAACGATTCGCGCCAAGCGGTTACAGTTAGAGGAAGTCGCGGAAGCGACGGCCGACGCGGATTTCGACGACGATATCTGAACGTCATTGGCGCGCAAAGCGTGCGCTACCGTCCATCAGGCAGCGATAGCGAACGACTCCATCTTCGCCGTAAAGCGCTCTAGAACACGCTCCAATTTGGTCTCGTCGATACCCAGCCGGCGCAATGGGATGGTGTCCGCAAATGCTAGCTCGTCTTCCGCTAGCGCCGCCTCACCCACCAAAATGACATCAGCGATCGTCGGCTCGTCCGTACTCGTCCCGGGTTCATCCGACGGGTTCATCGCTTGGACGATCTGCGCCGGAAACTCCCAGGACGCAACAATGCTCTCTGAGATCGCCGCGCTCCATTCGCCTATCAATTCGTTGCGCGTATCCACGTTGCCGATCAACTCCGGGAAACGTGTCTGCTGAGTAAGAATGTACAAAATACCAATACGGGTCAGGAGACCGGCCAAATAGGCCGATTCGGTGTCGATCTTGCGGTTCTCACTAGCGATAGACTCCGCCATCGCCGCCGATCGCAGTGACAAATTCCAAATCTCACCCAACTCATCGCGGAGTCCGGCTAACTCTTTTGAGAAGTGCAATTGCTCGACGGCGTAGGTAATCGCAACGCTGCGCAGCTTTATGAAACCGATTCGGCCGATCGCTGCTGTCAGGCTCACGATCTTTACGCCAGTAGGGTTAAAAAAAGCGGAGTTCGCATACAGTAAAATACGCGAGGCAAGAGCTGCCTCGGTACTGACGATTTTCGCCAGTCGGTCGCCGTCGCAGTCTGGATCCTCCAGTTCTTGACGGATCCGAATCACGACTTCCGGGAATGACGGTAAGGTCACTTCGCCACGATTTAAGTCCATCGCTAGCTGTTGAACGAATTCGTATTTCTGGTTCATAGAGGCCTCCGGCTACAGCGCCGCAGAGTGTATGTCGGCGATTTTCGCCTCAGCTTTAGCGGAACGAATACTCATCGCCAGCTCCGCCTCGGCTTGGCCGAGCCCGGTCAGATCAGCTAGCTCATCCGCCGATGTGGCGGTACTCGCTAGGCGCTCAACGTGATCGGCGGCCAATTCGTTGGTCACTGTCGACCGCGGGCTGAGTTCAGCCAGGCGCAACTCAGACGCAACCGATTGAAAGCTTCGTAATTCATCGGAGTAACCGATCGCCGTGCGCTTCAGCATCGCCTGCAGCGTTTCCAACTGCGTTGCTGACCGTGCTTCGCGACGTGCATTTTCACGTGAAGCCGACCACAACAACGCGGCAACCGCGACGAGTAGACAGGCATTCAAGACGCTTAGGGGAATGACATATGACATAGTTTGAGCCTTTGGATCGAGTCGCCTTTACAGTAGGTCGGTGAAGTCAAAGCCAATCAGGGCGCGCAGCCGCTGCAACGCTTGACCATGAATCTGGCTAACGCGCGACTCGCTAACGTCGAGGACCGCGCCGATCTCTTTCAGGTTGAGTTCTCGCTGGTAATAAAGGCTCAGCACTAACGCTTCACGTTCCGGCAATTTCCCTATCGCATCAGCGATCGCGCCGCGCAGATCGTCGCTCGCCAAGTGGGCATCGGGAATTTCGTCGATATCATCAGCAACGTCGATTCTCGATTCATGGTGCTCCGACGGTTGCTCGATACTAAATAGCTTGCAACTGCTCGAGTCGGCGAGAATTCGATGATACTCATCGATATTGATACCGAGTTCGGCAGCAATCTCGCGCTCGGTCGGGTTACGGCCTAACTCACCTTCCAATTTCTGTATCGCTACCGATACGTGGCGATGCTTCTGATGCACTGAGCGTGGTGTCCAGTCGAGTTTACGAACCTCATCGAGCATCGCACCGCGAATACGGATCCCGGCGTAGGTCTCAAAGCTCGCCCCTTTGGCACTGTTGTAGTTACTCGCTGCCTCAATCAAGCCGATCAATCCGGCCTGCATGAGATCGTCCACATCAACGGTAGCCGGCAATTTACCCAGCAAGTGGTGGGCGATTCTTTTGACGAGTTCGACGTGCTCTAGGACGATATCGTCATCGGATATAGCTGCCGCTTTCGCTTGACTGTAAAGGGTCACGCGTCACCTCCCGCTGCCCCATCGTCCGGTTGCGATAGGAGCTTTTCAAAGAAGAAGCTCAAGTCACCGCTGCTTGCATCGGCACTTGGCGCTGGCCAGGTTCGGATACGCTCCGCCATGTCGCGAAACGCGCGGCCGGACCAGCAATCGGGGTTCGAATCGACGATTGCGCGTTGTTCCTGGACCGCACGTCGTAGCTTGGCGTCGTAAGGAACGTTGCCCAAATGATGCAAGACAACGTCGAGATACCGGTCCGCCACTTTGGCAATCTTCTGAAAGAGCGTCCGGCCCTCCGCAGCACTTCGAGTCATGTTCGTGACAATCTGGAATCGTCGAACCCCAAAATCCTTGCTCAGCACTTTGATGATGGCGTACGCATCGGTGATCGAGGCTGGCTCATCACAGACGACGACGAGTACCTGATGAGCCGCTTTCACAAACTCAACAACACTTGCCGAAATGCCCGCGGCCGTATCGATCAATAGTATGTCTGGATGGTAATCGAGCCCTTCGAAGGCGCGTATAACGGCCGCGCGCTCAACAGCATCGAGATCCATCATCGATTTCTCGCCCGATGCCCCTGGTACGATTTGTAGACCGCACGGACCGTCAAGCAGTGTCGCGTTGATGTCGGCGCGACCCGCAATAACATCCGCTAACGTCTTCTCCGGCTGCAAGCCCAGTAAGACATCGACGTTCGCCAAGCCAAGATCGGCATCGAGCAATAAGACGCGAAGTTTTTTCTGCGCTAAGGCGATCGCGATGTTTGACGAAACATTCGTCTTACCAACGCCACCTTTGCCGCTCGTGACGGCTAAGACTTGTACGGCGCGAGCCGGTCGAATTCGTTGTGATGCTGTCTGCTCGGCTGCACTCATGGCCGGTCTCCCTGCTCAATCGTAGTCGTAAATTCGTTCAATAACGGTTGCCCCCGATGGCGTAGTCCAGATTGCGCCAGCAACTGGAGCGCCTCCGGCCCATGTACGAGATCGTCTGGAATGGACGGACCGGTCGTCACCACACTGAGCGCTTTGGCGTGTTCGATTAGCACGGACACCGCTGGCGCAATCGTTGGCGCTTCGTCGAGTTTCGTTAGTGTGAGTGAGCTCGCTCCGCCACTGTGGTGAGCTACCAGCGTTTGCGCAATAAACGTCGGGTGTGCGTTAGCGGCTACCGCCAACAGCACATCGAGCTTGCGATGGCCTTGTTCGACGGTACGTCGAAGCTGCGCGGTTCTCGCGACAGTATCGCCTGTTCCCGCCGTATCGATCAGCACCCAGCGCCGTGTCGCGAGACTCGGCAGCAGCGCCGCTAGGTCGTTGACGTTATCGATCTCAAACACCGGTATGGCGAGCAAGCGCCCGAGGCTCGCAAGCTGTACATGCGCACCAAGACGACTGGCATCAGTCGATACCAACGCGATGTCGTCAGTGCTGTACCGAAGCGCAAGTCGAACCGCCAGTTTCGCTATTGTCGTAGTTTTACCGACTCCGGTCGGGCCAACCACCGCCAGCGTCGTCGGCTCATCTGCTATGGGCAGCGGCCGAACACCAACGGTCTTAGTGAGTAGCGATTCAAACTGCGATTCGTCCAATTGAAAGCCATGCCGCTTCGGCAGCGCACCTAATAGACGGCGAACGGCACCATCGGTGTAGCCGAGCGACTCCAGCTGACTCGCACAGGCCGCTGCCGCGGGGCTCCGCTTGACGTGGGGCGTGGGCTGAACGCGTTGCGCTTCGCGATTCAGCAGTAACTTTAGATCGCGAACCGTGTCGGTCAGCTCACGTTGGATACCGATGTCGACAGTGCTGTGTCGTTCGTCTTTGTTGATATCGTCCACCGCAACGTCCTCCGAGCCTCGCGATTGCGATTCACTGAGACCATCGAGAAGCTCGGCGTCATAGTCGCGGGCGGATATCAACTCCACACCGTCGGCCGTGGGTCGCGTACTTAAAATCACTGCGTCAGCGCCCATTTCTGAACGTATAAGACGCATAGCACTGCGTGTGTCGGAGGCTGAAAATCGTCGTATTTCCATGATTCGTCCTGGTTTATCGGCTGACGGCTTCGATCATGCGAATGCGCTTGTCATCGGGAATCTCGCTGTACGCGAGAACGTGCAAATTACGAATACTGCGAAGTGCCCGAGCAAGCCACGGCCGCAGTTTTGGGGCGACTAGCAAGACGGCGGGTTCGCCGGCCGTTTCTTGGCGTTCCGCGAGCGTCGCCAAATCGGTGTGCAGCTTTTCGAGTAGGCCAGGCTCGAGCATGGGCTCGCCACTGCTGGTGGTGTTTTCCAACAGCTGCACCAGTTCGCTGTCCAATGTCGCAACGGGCAACTCGTCGGTCAGTCCTGTGATGTTTTGAACGATGGATCGACCGAGAACGACGCGTGCCGCTGCAGCCAACAAGTCGGGGTCTTGGGTACGAACCGCGTTCTCGGCCAAGCACTCCGCAATCCGCTTCAGGTTGCTGATGGCAATGCCTTCTGCCAGAAGCGACTGCAACGTCTTCACAATCACCGCCATCGGTAGCAGTTTTGGCGTCAGCTCCTCAACGAGCTTCGGCGAGCGCTCGGCCAATCGCTCAAATAGCGCCTCGACCTCTTCGTGACCCAATAATTCGTGAGCGTTGCGTGTCAGCAGTTGACTGAGGTGTGTCGCGACAACGGTCGCAGGATCAACGACGGTGTAGCCGTACATCTGCGCCTCCTCATTTTGCGACGTGTTAATCCAATAGGCTTCGAGTCCGAATGCTGGATCGCGAGTTGCAATACCTTCCACCTTGCCGTAGACCTGGCCAGGGTTTATCGCGAGCTCTTTATCGACCATGACATCACCTTCGCCAACGGTTACCCCCATCAGAGTGACCCGGTAGCTAGAAGGCTGTAGATCGAGATTGTCGCGGATATGAACTGCAGGGATCAGAAAACCGAACCGTTCAGTCAATTTTTTTCGCACACCTTTTATGCGGCCGATCAACGGTCCACCCGCGTTCTTATCGACCAGCGGGATTAAGCGGTAGCCAACTTCAAGACCGACCGAATCAACGGGGTTAATGTCATCCCAAGTAAGCTCAGGGACGGGCTGTGGCGGTGTCTCGACTGTGTCGATATCCTCCTCTTCTTTGGTCGATACACTCGGCGGCGTCGACAGTCGCTTACCGGCAAAAAAGCAGGCACCCGCAAGCGCTAAAAAGGCTAGGTTCGGCATTCCGGGGATCAGGCCTAGGGTTAGCAAGACGCCGCCCGTCATCATGAACGTTCGTGGATTCGATAGCAGTTGCCCGAGCACTTGCTGGCTCATAGATTCGGCCCGTGACACACGCGTCACGATGACAGCGACGGCCGTCGATAGAAGCAGCGATGGCACCTGCGCCACCAATCCGTCGCCGATCGTTAGCAGCGTGTAATTACGCATCGCATCGGCAAGCGCCAAATCGTGCGTCGCGGTGCCGATGGCAAGACCACCGATGATGTTGATAAACAAGATGAGAATACCGGCCACGGCATCACCGCGGACGAACTTGCTGGCCCCGTCCATAGCGCCGTAAAAATCGGCTTCTTCGCGGATTTCCTGACGACGTTGCTTAGCGGTTGTTTGATCGATCAAGCCGGCATTTAAGTCTGCGTCGATCGCCATCTGCTTGCCAGGCATGGCATCAAGCGTAAACCGCGCCGTGACTTCGGAAATTCGACCCGCCCCTTTCGTTACCACAACAAAGTTGATAATCACGAGGATGGCGAACACGATAATCCCGACCGCGTAGTCTCCGCCGGCAACAAAGTCACCGAACGCCTTTATCACCTGACCGGCCGCATCATTACCGGTGTGGCCGTGCAATAGGACGATGCGCGTTGATGCGATGTTGAGCGCGAGCCGAAGCAACGTCACCAATAGCAACACGGTCGGAAAAACACCGAACTCAAGGGGTCTCTCGACGTAAACGGCTGTCAGTAGGATCGCGAGCGACAAGGCGATATTGAAGGTAAACAGCGTATCGAGTGCCAATGGCGGCAGTGGCACCATCATCATCGCTAGCAGCGTCAAGATGAAACCCGGTACCATCAATGCACCCACGTTACGACTGCTCGCGCTAAGCAAAGCCACTACGCACCACTCCCGCTAGTCGCTGGATCCAGCGTCGGATCGACCTCGGGTACTGGACGTTCTGGCCACGGCTCGCCAGTACGCCAGCTGTCAAGCCGTGCTAAGTACGCAAGTACTTCCGCACAGGCCCGATACAGTTGATAGGGAATTTGCTGACCAAGTCGCGCATGCCGAAACAAAGCACGCGCGAGCGGTGGTGCCTCGAACACCGGCACCCGATGAGCGTGGGCTCGCTCCTTTATTTTTTCTGCGAGCAAGTCGCGGCCGCGGGCCACAACGACCGGCGCTGCCATCGTCTCGGCGTCGTAGCGAACGGCAACAGCATAGTGATCAGGGTTAGTGATCACGACACTGGCATCAGGAACTGCGTCCATCATTCGAGCGCTTGCTTGCTGCTGTTGCAACTGTCGAATGCGCGCTTTTACTTCCGGTCGCCCGTCCGTGTCCTTTTGCTCGTCACGCACCTCCTGGCGCGTCATCCGCAAGTTTTTAGCGTGCTGCCACAGTTGGAACGGCACATCGATCAGCGCAATCAAGATCAATGTGGCACTCAATAACAGCAGACTCCACGCCGCTAGTTCGCCAACCGCGGCTAAAGCCTCTCCAACGTTGCGATAGCTTAAGGACAGCAGCTCGGGCGATAGCAGATGCAACCAGACAACCGCGGCGGCACCAACCAGAAGAAATTTACCCATCGCCTTCGCTAGCTCGATGAGCCCACGCGCAGAGAAAATTCGCCCAAGTCCTTTGATCGGATCCAAGCGTTCCCACTTGAAACCAAGTGCCTGCGTACTAAACGACCAACCGCCCAGTGCAACCGAAGCAAACACGGCCGCGACGGCCAGGCACGCGAACAAGCTGATCAATGACAGCCCGGCCGTACCCAACGCCCACGAAAACTCGTGCAGCATCGTCTCAGCATTGAGAAGGCGCTGGCGTGGCAAGGTCAATAGACGCTCCATGGACGCACCGAGGGCAGCGCCGATTGCCGGCCCACCGAGCAGCATGTAAAGCGCCGCCACAATCATTACGAGTGCCGTCGCTAGTTCCTTCGAGCGGGCGACCTGACCTTTCTTTTTAGCATCGGCCAGACGTTTGGGGGTCGCCTGTTCAGTGCGTTCCTGGGCGGTGTCTTGTTGACTCATGGCATCCGCCCTGCCGCCATCGCAGCAGTGAAATTCAGCGTCTGCTCAACGAGACGCTCAACAACGCTCGCAAATCCATCGAGCGTAAGCATCAATGCCAGCACGCCAAAAAGCAGTGATACCGGAAATCCGACCGCAAACAGATTCAGTGTAGGAGCGGCGCGACTCATAACACCAAAGGCAATGTTGACGATCGCGAGCGATGCAACCGCCGGTAGTGCCACTTGAACAGCACCAACAAAAACAATCGCGCTGAGCTGCAACAAGCCACCGGCGATCGCGCCGATATCGGGGGTACCGCCAATCGGCACGGCCGTGAAGCTGTTAGCCAGCAGTGCGATGGCGCTAATGTGACCATCGAACGCGAGAAACAGCAGCGTCGTTAGCAACATTAGAAATTGACTGACTACGGGTACGTTGATGCCCCGTGCACTATCGATAAAAATAGCGAACCCGAGACCCATGCTGAGTGCGATCGATTGTCCGCCGAGCGCAACCGCGTCGAGTACGAGCTTCAACGCGAATCCCATTGCGGCACCAAAGCCGAGCTCCAGCGCAATAACCGGGACAGCGGTCAGGGTAAAAAAATCGACGCCGACCGGTGGCTGTGCATACGGAAGTGCAACCAATCCCAATGCGACGGCCAAGACGACCCGCAGCTGTATCGGTACATAGGCGCCACTGATCGCCGGTAGCACGAGCAGCATTCCGCTAATGCGGATCAACGGCCACATCAACGCCACGACAAGCGTCGACAGCTCAGACATTAATGCCAATGAGTCGGACATCGTTATCCGATCCTCGCTGGAATTGACGTAATGAGTTCGGTCGCGAAGTCGCTAATTATTTCCAACATCCACGGCGCTGCCAGCGACAACGCCAATACAAGAACGAGCAACTTAGGTATGAACGACAAGGTCATTTCATTGATCTGCGTTGCCGCCTGCAACATACCAACGATCAGACCTACCCCTAAGGCGGCCAACAACATCGGCGCTGCGAGTAACGCTGTCACCCACAATGCTTGTTGCCCAATACTGGTAATCGCTTCCGCTTCCATAACGAGACCTAAACGTAGAAGCTCGCCGCAAGCGTGCCGATCAGCATGGACCAACCGTCGATCAATGCGAATAGCATGATTTTGAAAGGCAACGAGATCAGCATCGGCGAGAGCATCATCATTCCCATCGACATCAGAACGCTCGAGACAACGAGGTCGATGACTAGAAACGGCACAAAGATCAGAAAGCCGATCTGGAACGCCGTTTTCAGTTCCGAAACAATAAAACTCGGAATAACGATACTGGTCGGCACATCGGTAATGCTGGCGTAGGTCGTGTCGCCAGCGATCCGCACAAACATATCCAGATCGGTTTCCCGAGTCTGTGCCAGCATGAAGGTTCGCAGCGGCTCGAGCCCGGCACTCAACGCCCCGGTCATGTCGAGACTGCCATCGAGGTACGGCTGTGCCGCGTGCACGTAGACGTCGTTAAAGACCGGATGCATAACGAACAGAGTTAAAAACAACGCGATACCGATCAATAACTGATTCGGCGGCGTTTGCGCGGTACCTAGCGCTTGGCGAAGAATCGACAAAACGATGACGATACGGACAAACGACGTCATGGAAAGCACCAATGCCGGTAGCACCGTCAGCAGCGTCATGCCGACCAACACTTCGACGCTTAGGGTCCACGAGGCTGCTGTTGCAGCCATATCCGCATCCTGTGCCGCCACATATCCAGGCACCAGCGCGGTGATCAGGGCAGCGAGTAGCCGGCCGCTCATTCGGTCTTCCCCCGCAAGGCGCCAGCCAATCGCTCGGCGAATGTCACCGTTGCAGCGTTGGGCGTCTCCGTAAGCAGTGGCTCTGTCGGCGCGTGCAGCGTCGTTAGCCCCTGTGGCGTTTGAGCGACAACCAGCTGTTGCCCAGCGACATCGACAATGAGCAACCGATCGCGAGCGCCAAGGCTTTGCGCGGCCAAGACTCGAATGAGCGAGCTGTTACCCCCTTTGCCCGCCGACGTCCGGCGAACAAACCAAGCGGCAACGACAATTAGCGCCAAAAGTACCAAGAGATTCCCAGCCACGGACATCCAACTCGGTACGCCCGCACCAACCGCCGTACCGGTCGCTTCCGTGTTAGCTAACGCAGGTTC
Organism: Pseudomonadota bacterium; assembly: GCA_038749025.1. Classification (GTDB taxonomy): domain Bacteria; phylum Pseudomonadota; class Gammaproteobacteria; order Steroidobacterales; family Woeseiaceae; genus JBCAXA01. The sequence goes on from JBCDIL010000004.1 coordinate 67,865, forward strand.
GGCAGCTAGCCAAACAAGCAACACGATCATCAGGCAACGGTTGATCATGACCTTCCGCCTCAATTGAGTGTTGAGATGCGTTCGTTCGGGCTCACGACATCGGTCAAACGAACCCCAAACTTCTCATCAACAACAACGATTTCACCGCGAGCAACTAACGTATCGTTGACGAGGACATCCATCGGATCGGTGGATTCGCGATCGAGCTCAATGACCGATCCCTCGACCAATGAGACCAATTGGCGAATTGAAATCGACGCCTGGCCTACCCGCAAAGCCACGTTCACTGGCACATCGAGCACGACATCAAGATTGATATCAGCGCCGGCCGGCGTTGGCTCAGCTGCATCCAACTCATCAGGCTCGTAGCTATCGCCCGATGCCTCGTCTTGGGTTTGGGCGCCATTATCGGCACCGGTCTCGTCGGCAGACGATGCTTCTTCCCCCACGGCGTTCTCGCCTGCTTCGTCGTTCGTGTTCTCTTCAGACATGTTGCGTGGCCTCGGTCATCTCGGTGGCTAGGACTGCGTTTACGCGAGCGACGCGACGCCGCTCACATACGCCAAATTGAGCGCGGTACAGTGCTAAGTCGCCGCAGCGAAGTTCGACGGGGTTCGGGTCAGCGATGGGTAACTGACTGCCAGCGGTTAATCGGCGCAAGTTCGCGAGCGACACCGGCTGTGCCGCGTTAATCAGCGAGACACGCACCGGTAGGTCGGTTGCGTGCAGCGACAATGTATCTCGCCAATACTGATTTTGTTGGTCGCTACCAGGGCGCTCCGCGCCGTCCAGCCGATCGAGGTGCGGCGCTAACATATCGCGGCGCAGTACGATCGAGAACAACGCGGCAAAGCCTTCGGCAACGATTTGGTACTCGCAGACAATAATGCGCTCTTTCTGCTGTCCAAACGGTACGCGCTCGATATTGCCCCACGCATCAACGAACTCCGGGGCAAACGCGGCCGCCGGTGTCCAAGCCTCTTGCAACAGTTGAAACAACTCATCCGCGAAGCGCCGGGCGATGCGCTTCTGACCGACGTTGTATTCATCAACGCTCGGATCGGGTGGTGGGATCTCGGTAGAACCGAAGAAGACTTCAACGAGACCGGGCATCAACGTGGTATCGGGAATCAACGCGACCAAGCCCTGTAATGGGCTCGCCGTGTACCCCATGATGTGCTGCAATCCGGTAAACGAGTGATGGAGATCGACAACGCTACAGTCGTATTGGCGCTTTAGATCGCAAGTCGCCGTCCACGACAAGACCTGTTGCAGGTAGCGTTGCACGTTTTTCGCGAACGCCTCGTTGAAGCGCTGTAATTCGGGCAAAGAGCCAAAGCTCAGGTGGCAATGTGGCCGGATCTCGAACGGTGCAACGGCGCCGATGGCGGTTTTGCCCTGACGCAACACAGCGACGGACCCGTCCGCCATGCCTTCCATTAAGGCGTCCATCTCACCGTCTGTCAGTATTTTTTCAGGCATCGGCTTACTGGATGACGAACTGCGTGAAATAGACATCGTCAATACCCGGCTCACCGACGTTGGCCGTCATGACGTCACGAATCTCGTCGAGAGTCGTCTGTCGCAGATCCTCTTTCCCTTCGCGGGTGATCACGACGTCGTACTCCAAATCAGAGTAAGCGAGTAGCAGCGCATTGCGAATGACGGCGTTGTGTTCCTTAACGGCGTCGATAAAACGTTGCTCTTGCGTGCGAACCTCCAGGCCTACTTGAATAAAACGACGTCGGCCCTGCTCATCGGAGAAGTTACTCGTGAGTGGCGGTAGAATTGGGTAGTAGAACGCGGGGGCTCCCGGTTCTGAGGCCGCCGGCACTTCATCCGTCGCAGCGACTGTCTCCTCTGCCGGTGGGTTGATCATGTTCATGATCATCGGGCCACCGAATGCTCCGCCAGCGGCGACAACAACACCGATAATTCCGAAGAGCATCATCTTGTTCTTGCCACCACTTTTTTCCTCGGTGGCAGCGTCTTCATCAGCCATGTCTCGACTCCGTTGCGTGACACAGGCTGTGTTGCAACAGCCGTGCCATAACGGATCAAGATTTTTTAATCATTTAAAAACAATTACTTAGAGAATTTCGCCGGTTTTTTGACCGGTCATCGCTGCAAATCCGACGGTTGATTGACTGCCCCGCGACGAGTTTTTGACGGCAGACCTTAGGCAAAGGTATCGATGACCCCTTGAGTCATCGCCGCGCGACGCCCGGGCGTCGCTTGCGTGTCGCGGTCGTTGTGGGTGTCGGCGCGCCCTTCGTCCGCGAAAAAACGACCCGTGCGACCGTCGCGAGTCGTTTCGTCACGGTGAGCGTTACCGTCTTCTCTCGCTACATGAACGGACGCGCCATCCAGCGCATCACGCAAGCGCGGCGCCGTTTGCTCCAACAACTCACGGGTTACCGACTGACCCGCCGTTAGCTGCACGGTGAGGCCGTCGCCGTTTTGCTGCAGCTCCACCGAAATCGGCCCTAATGAGCGTGGGTTGATGGTAATTTCCAAACGTCCGAGCCCCGCTGCGCGCGCGTCCTCGACACGTTGCATCAGTTCATTCGACCAATCGGCTTGCCGCAGATTTAGTGGTGCCGCCGAACGGGCACTGGCTAGCACCGCCGGTGCACGGCTGAGCTCACCCCGTGTTGCTGCGACAGTTGCCTCGCCGCCTGGCGGGCGTTCTGTCCGAACCGATTCGTTTGACAGCGTCTCGACGGTTGGCGCTACCGGCGTCGTCTTACGTTCGCCTGGCTCGACTCGCCGCTCGGTCTGGCTAATCTCGGTAACAGTATCGGGCGGTGCCAACTCGGCCGCTGCTGTGGGATCGGCAGCAGGCCGTGTCAGAGACCCGGTCTCGGTTGCCGCAACGATGGATGGCGATTGCACCGGTGCCGCTTTCGTTGGCGATGGCGTTGGCATTGGCGTTGGCAATAACGTTGACGAGCGCGGTGCCACGGGTGCCGGACCAACCGATTGCTCGGCCGTTGCTGCCACCGGGCGGCTTGGCCGGCCACCGTGCTCGGCCGGTTGCCGGTCGGTCAACTCCGCGAACCGCGGCGACGCCGTAACCACTGGGCGACGATCGTCTCGCGTCGCTTGCTCGATCCAAGTCGCCGGCAACGGCTGATCTCGATCGCGAACGGTATCGGCTATTGGCGAGGGGATCGCCCCAGAAGTCGCCGTCTGCGGCGAGCTCGCAACCGGCCGAGAAGCGGTGCTGTCGGTCGCCTGGCGGCTCGCCGTTACAGCATCGGGATCTCGGCCGGCCGGACGAGTTGCATCAGTGGTGGTGCGAGCGCTCGAGACTGGCAGCACGGGCATCGTCACAGCGGGTCCTGTGCTGGCAGGCGGGATGGCTGACGTTGGCGCGAGACGAGGCACTGGCGACGTATGCTCGACGGAACCCGTTCGATCCAAAACAGGGCGCGTATTCCAGTCAGAAACTGGCCTGGATACCGCCGGCTGCGCCGCCGCATCGGCGCTACGCTGTTGCACCGTTTGCCTCGCAAGCGGCGCTTGTTGTGGTGCCTCAAACGGCTTTTCTGGCGCCGCGGTTCGGGTCGATCGGCGGAGCAAATCGCCATGGCTCGACACCGCTACGTTTTGCAGTGGTTTGACGCTATCGCGCCGAACAAGCGACCGATCGAGGGCATCGTCAGTCGCCGCTGCCTCCAGGGCAGCCGAATTGTTCGGCGGTCGCGATTCGCTAACCGTCGCACTGTTGGTAGCGACGAGCTGCTCCGATGTTAACCGGGTTGTTACCGGCTCGGATCGCGTCCGTGGCGCGACTACTGGGCGGACTGCCAATGGTTTGCCCGGCCATCCCAGCAATGGCTGCTCGTCATCGGTTAATACTGTCTGCGGATTTGCCGCGACTGGCCTTGGCGGCGCGCTCTGCACCGGTGTCACTCGCTGCAAAACAGCCGATTGATCGGCGGTTGTAAAGGTTCGTGGTGGCGCCGGCAACGAGTCGGCGGTCGTTGTGAAAACCGGATCAACACCAATGGCTAAGCGACCGAGCAATGGCGCTGCAAGCTCGGCAGGCACCAGCGACTCAATGGGTGCTGGCAAGAAGGGAAGCGCCGCTTGCTGCACAAGGTGTTCACCGCCTTGCGGCGGACTCGGCCCATCGCCGACGCCTTGTACCAGGGTTGGTCCGTCGCGGTTGACGAATGCTCGCCGCTCGGGTGTTGCATCGGTAGCGATAAAGGGCCGCTGTTGCTGTGTAACCACCAGCGGTTCATCGGCGACAACCGGGTTCACTACCGGCAACTCAGCGGCCATGGCCGGCAAAGGCTTGCCGCTCGGCGGAAGCGGATTGCCGCCCCCTGCCGCCGATAACAGCACCGCAAACTCCGGCGCGGGACCGAGAAACTGCGCCGATTCGCCGTCTGTTAAATCGCTACTCGCCCCCTGACCGGTGGTCAATCTTAGGCTACCCGTCGCTTGGGAGGCCTCCGCGGATAGCAGTGCGAACGGTGCGGATTGAGCGTGCATCAACGAGCCTGTCGTGAATAGTTCGTCTTACACGAAGCAACTCCCGTGCCAGTTTTTACTCGTTAGCTCTCGATTGGCTAAAAGTCCGTACGGCATGCTCATCGAGTTCGCGCATCAACTCGCGAGCTTCGACGGCTTGCTGCTCTTGGTCAAGGCGGCGCAATGCCGCCCGAAAACGTTCGGTAGATTGGCGTGCCGTGAACCATTCGCTCCGAGTCTGCTCGAGCGCAACTCTCGCCCCTTTAACAACATCGGCTTGCTGACGAACAGCCAATCGCAAACGTGCCGCGAACGATTCGCTATTTTCGAGATGCGCCGCTGACTGAACATTCCGTTTGTTGGCAAACGCGTATGATTTGAGCTCCTGTAATCGGTGCTGATCGTCAGTCAGACGCGACTGGGCTTGAGCGACCACGACCTCGGCACGGCGCTCGCCAGCCTCCGCCAGTTGCTGCAGACGGCGGAACCGTCGTATCCGTCGCCTTAGCTTGGACATCAGCTCAGTACCATTTCGGCGTCGGCGAACGCGAGCAGATCGGTTAGCGCGTCGCGCGATGCGTCCATTGTGACTCGCTCAGCAAGCTGCTGCGATAAGAAGTGCCGTACGCGTGGATACACCGCTAGCGCGCGATCGATGACCGGATCAGCACCGCGCTGGTACGCACCGATCCGGATCAGATCGGCGTTCTGTTGGTACGCACCCACCAACTCGCGCAGCTCATTCACTTGACGCTGTTGATCCGTATTCATTAATCGGTGTGCAGCGCGACTCACCGAGCGCTCAATATCGATCGCCGGGTAGATTCCTGACTCGGCGACCGACCGTGACAACACGAGGTGGCCATCAAGAATGGCCCTGGCGGCATCAACGATCGGATCATTGGGATCGTCACCCTCCGCCAAAACGGTGTAAACCGCGGTAATCGAGCCGTGTCCAATCGGACCGTTGCCGGCACGCTCGATGAGCTGCGGCAAACGTGAAAATACCGATGGCGGGTAACCTTTGGTCGTCGGCGGCTCACCGATCGCCAGACCGATCTCGCGCTGCGCTTGTGCAAAGCGCGTCAACGAGTCCATCAGCAACAATACATTTTGACCGTGATCGCGAAAATACTCTGCGATTCGAGTCGCCAGCCACGCACCATTGAGACGCATCAATGGGGTTTCGTCGGCGGGTGTCGCGACAACAGCAGCTCGGGAAAGACCGCTGTCACCCAAGGTCTCATGGATAAACTCGCCAACCTCCCGACCCCGTTCACCGATCATACCCACGACCACAACATCGGCTGCCGTATGCCGCGTCATCATGCCAAGCAACGTACTCTTGCCGACCCCGCTCCCTGCGAATAGCCCAACTCGCTGGCCGCGTCCGAGCGTTAGTACTGCATTGATCGCCCGCACGCCGACATCGAGCGGCACATCAATGGGGGCACGCGTTAACGGGTTACGGCTCGTATCGTCAAGTGTTGGGTCGCAGACACTGTCGCCGTCAATCGGTCCGCGACCGTCGAGCGGGTTACCGCGACCATCGACAACGCGCCCAAGAATCGAACGCCCGAGCGCTGGCATCGCACCGGTCCCACGCGGCACGACACTGGCGTTCGGTGAAATGGCGCCAACTTGACTGGTAGGAATGAGGAACAATCGGTCGTCGGCGAAACCGACAACCTGGGTATCAATGCGTCGTCCACTGGACTCGACGATGTCGCAATGTGTTCCCAGGGACGCCTCGCAGCCGACTGCCTCGATTGTCTGGCCGACCACGCGACGCAATCTGCCGGCATTGTAGAACGCAGGCGTCGCGACGACCCGACGACCTTGCCGAGCCAATCGAGACAACCAGTCGGCGTGACAGTCGGATCGACTCACTCTTCTGCTCCGCCACGCGGCCGACTGCGCTCGTTATCGATGAGTTGTTCAGTAATGTTGTTCAAGCGCTTCTCGACAGTTGCATCGACGACCGACCGTTCGCTTTGTACGCGCACACCGCCTCGGGTCATCAACGGATCTTCAACGAGAGTCCATTGCGGTGTACCGTCCGACTCTGCCAAGGAATCACGCAACAGCTGGGCATCGTCGGGATGCAGACTCATCCGAATTTGCCGCGCATTGATTGGCAAAGCCGCTAATGCCTCGCGGGCGATCACCAAGACTTGAGCGCGGTCGGTTTGCAACTCACGTCGCACGACTTGCCGTGCAATCCTAAGGCTCAAGTCAACCAATGCCGCCTCGACATCGTCACTCAGCTCATCAAGCGGTTCGGTCATGCATCTGACCAATTCGTTAAGGCGCGAGCGAAGCGCTGTGAACTCCTTATCAGCCTCGGCGTGACCTCGGGCGTAACCCTCGTCACGAGCCGCACGAAGCTCCGCGGCAAGACGCGCCTCGTGAGCGGCGACTCGCTGTTGTCGGTGTCGACTAGCCGGCGTGTCAGACGTATCGATTGCTGGCGGTTGCCAAGCATCCGGTGCGGAATTATCAGACGTAGTCATCGCCAGAGTTACCGAGATTCAAATCACCTTTTTCGGCCATCGCACGTGCAGCAGTAACGATGTTTTTCTGCGCCGCCTCGACTTCAGATATCTTGACCGGTCCGCCGGCAGACATGTCTTCCTGCATCAACGTCGCCGCCCGTTTCGACATGTTCCTGAAGAACTTGTCTTGTAGGCTTTGGTCGGTACCTTTGAGCGCCACCGATAGATCGGCATTCGAAATCTCTCGCAGCAACGCTTGAATGCCACGGTCGTCAACGCCCATCAAGCTCTCGAAGACAAACATCATCTCCTGGATACGCTCGCCGAGTTCCGCATCGGTTTCGTTTATCTCGTTAAGGGTTTCCGGACCGAGTTTTCCGAGCATTGCGTTCAGAATATCGGCTGCCGTCTTGTCGCCACCGATTTTGGCGGGTCTCGACACGTCCGTTGTTTCTGACTTCGCGGCAATCAGCGCTTCGATTTCTGCGAGAGCGCTCTGTTGCACATCGGTCAATCGGGCAACGCGCATCAATACGTCGGCCCGCAGCGACTCTGGTAACAAACTGGCAACAATCCCCGCTTGCTCCTCATCGATACAAGTCAGAACGATTGCGACAATTTGTGGATGTTCAGTCTCAACAAGCGCGGCGATCGAATCCGGCGTCATCCATTTCAACGACTCAAGCCCAGGAGTCTCGTCACCGGCGATGATCCGTTCGATCAGGGCACGGGCACGTGACTCGCCGAATGCGTTGGTCAAAATTTTACGAATGTAGTCCTCGGTACCGATCGCCAACGATGTCTCGCTCTCGACGATACCGATGAACGAGTCCAGCGCTTGCTCGGCGCGATCACGGGTAACGTCCTTGAGCTCCGCCATCGCCACGCCAATTCGTTGTACGTCACGAGGCTCCAGGTGCTTGAGAACGTCGGCAGCTTCGGTTTCTCCCAGCGTCATCAATAGAACGGCGGCCTGTTCAGCACCAGCGACAACTACATCATTCATCGTTTGCTACCCATTTTTTAAGGACCTGTGCGACGCGAGCTGGATCATGATTGGTAATTGACCGGGCGGCCGCGATTTTCTGGTCGTAGCTGTACTCCGGTGCAGCCGGGAAGGCGTTGGCGCTATTTGGTAGCGGTGTACCGGCCGGTAGCACCTCACCGGTTGCTGGCTCCAGTGTTCCGGCGCCTGCCTGCTGACTCGTCGAGATAACCGTCGTCGCGAGTAATCCGCGCAAGAAGGGCCGACCGATTCCAAAGGCGATGCCCGCAACCAATAAAATACCGAGTACGGTGCGAGCCAGAGCGAGGATATCGGGCTGCTTCCACAACGGTAATGGTTCGATTTCCCGAGCCGGCTCGCGGGCCAAGAACGCCGCGGCAACGACGCTAACGCTGTCACCGCGTGCTTCGTTGTAGCCAATGGCCTCGCGAATGAGCGTCGTCAGCTTAGCGATGTCCTCTTCATTGACAACCGGCTCTGCAACCACCGATTCCTCATCATCCGCTTCAGCATCGCCTTCGCCACCACCAAGTGGCACTAGCGGCGAGTTATCGATGAGTACGGCGACACTGAGACGCCGAATTTGTCCGACCGGCTGACGCGTAATGCTGACGGTCTTATCGATCTCAAAATTGCGTGTGGCGCTTGTCTGACGGTTGAGCGGCGTCCCGTTTTCGTCGACTTGCACGCCGTTGATGGCACCGCCAGTTTCTACCGGTTGATTGCTAAGTGCTCCGGGGATACCAACCCCGTCGGGGCCCACTTTGGTATTGACCGACTCGTTTAGCGCTTCACTACGAACGACCGTTTGGCCAGGATCGAAGCTCTCGCGAGTTTGCTCGGTCACAGTGAAATCAAGATCGGCAACAACTTCCGCGCGCACTCGCTCACTACCGACGACTGGCGCCAATAAATCGATGACACGCTGTCGGTACAGTGCCTCGAGTTCACGAGTCGCTGCGAATTGATAGTTGTGCCGCCCCGCTTGCTTGTCGCTCGATCGGTCGCTGAGTAGGTTGCCTTGCTGATCGACAACCGTTACGGCGCCGGCGGTGAGGTTCGGAACGCTAGCAGCGACCAAATTTACAATGGACGTCGCCTGGCCCGCTTCCAGCCGTTGACCTCGATGCAAAGTCACCATCACCGACGCGCTAGGTAGATCTCGAGTGCGGATGAAGCTCGTCTGCCGCGGGACCGCCAGGTGTACGCGCGCTTCTTGGACGGCGCGAATGTTGCCGATCGTGCGGGCGAGTTCTGCCTCCAAAGCGTGTTGATAGCGCGCTGATTCCATGAACTGGCTAACGCCGAATGTCGATTGCTCCTCAAGACTGGCCATGCCATCAAATGAACCGCCGGCCAAGCCCTGCCCAGCGAGCTCAAGACGTGCCCGTGACAGGTCCGAGTTCGGCACCATGACGCCCGCCCCATCGTCAGTGACACGATTATCGATGCCGGCTGCATTCAACGACGCAACAACCTCTGAGACATCCTTGCCATCGAGACCTTGATAAACCGGTCGGTAGTCGGGACCTTGTGCCCACAAAAAGACCGCGAATCCCGCTGCGACAGCGCCAGCGACACCGATCAACAGGATCAGCTGACGAACAGCCGGAATGCGCCCGATATTTCCAAGTTCCAGAGTCGTCAACGTTTGCGGTAACGCCGGTGCTGCATTGTCAGCCATGATCGATCAGCTCTCGCCGTTACACCGGCATGTTCATGATTTCTTGATAAGCCGTCACCAGCTTATTGCGGACTTCGGTCGCGGCGTGAAAAGCGAGACCTGCTTGCTGTGAGGCCAGCATCGTATCGACCAATGACGCATCGTCATCGCCGCGCTGAAACGCAACCGCCTTTTCGTTGGCAGTCATCTGCATGTCGCTAACTTGCTGCAGTGATGCCTGCATCGCGTCGGCAAAGCTCGTCGCTTGTACCGGTGGTGGGCTGCCGAAATCGGTGGCCGTTTCATTCAGAGTCCGAATTTGCGCCAGTATCGACGCCGTCGAGATGTCATTCATCGCAAGTTCTCCATTGGAGCGACACGGCTCCAAATGCCGTCACGTTTCAAGCGCGATAGCTTGTAACGCAGCGTTCGTGGGCTAATCCCGAGCTCCGCGGCGGCCGCTTTTTTGACGCCACCGTGCTTGGCCAGTGCAGCCGCGATCGCTTGGGCTTCACTGTTCGCTACCGCCGCCTGCAGATTGTCTTCGCTGCTAGCTTCGCAAGACTCTGTTACCCGAGTGGACAGACGTAGGTGCTCTTGATCAAGACTGGCATCACCGCACAAGACCAACGCGCGTTGCATGACATTGTCTAATTCGCGAACGTTGCCGGGCCACGAATAAGCACGTAACGCAGCGCGTGCCGCAGTCGTAATCGTTGGTACCCTTGGGCCCGACGCATGCCGCGACAGCAGCGCGGTTGCCAGCGGCAAGATGTCCGCCGGGCGCTCCCGCAGCGCGGGAATATGAATCGGAAACACATTCAGACGGTAGTAGAGATCCTCACGGAACCGCCCGGCCGCAACTTCGGCGTTGAGGTCACGGTTCGAGGTTGCGATGACCCGGACGTTCAACGCAATTTTCTTGTGGCTACCGAGTCGCTCTACCTCGCGCTCCTGCAATACCCGCAGCAGTTTGGCTTGTAACGGCAAGCTCATCTCCGAAATCTCATCAAGCAGCAACGTACTGTCGTTCGCCACTTCAAACTTGCCTGGCGTATCGGCGTTGGCACCGGTGAACGCACCGCGCGTATGGCCGAACAATACCGCTTCGAGCATGTTCTCTGGTATTGCCGCGCAGTTGAGGCTGACCATTTCCCGCTCACGCTGCGCCGAGTTGACGTGGATGTAGCGGGCGATCACCTCTTTGCCGGTCCCGGATTCACCGGTTAGGGTGACCGTTGCGTCGCGTGCGGCGACCCGGCGTGCTAGCGTGAGTACGTCGAGCGTCTTCGGATCAACGGCAACCGGTGTCGATGCGTCGGTTGCCGCTGGCAATAAGCGGTCGATTTCATCCAGCAAGGTTCGGAATGCGAACGGCTTAACCAAGTAGTTCGACGCACCGTCGAGCATGCTAGTGACCGCTTCGTCGATGGTTCCATATGCCGTCATCATGATGATCGGTTGCTCCGGCGCGCGCTCACGTACGGCGCGCATCAGATGCATACCATCGACATTTGGCATTTGAATGTCGGTAAGCACCAAATCGACCGGGTGCGTATCAAGCACCGCTAAGGCAGCTGCTCCGTCGTCAGCGACAAGCGTTTCAAAGCCTTCGGCTGACAATGTGTCACAGAGCGCCTGGCGCATACCGACATCGTCGTCCACAACGAGTAGACGCTGACTAGGCATGTAAGATTGCCTCAGAGGGCGTGATCGGTGTCGCACTCGGCTGCGACTCGAGAATGGGCAGCGTCAACGTGAATTCCGCACCGTCAGGGTGATCTTCGACTCGGATGTCGCCGCCATGCGCTTGCGCGACCGCATGAACAACGGCCAATCCCAACCCGGTACCACTGCTCTGAGTCGAGAAAAACGGCTCAAAGATTCGATCGTGGAATTCATGCGGTACGCCCGGGCCGTGATCGCGGATAGAGATCGCTACCTGCTTGCCGGTCGAGGTCAGGCTGATATCGATCGGATCCTCTGCAGGGGAGAACTGGACGGCATTAGCAATGAGGTTTGAAATCGCGTTGAACAGCGCATGCCGTGAGCCATTGACACAAACGGGGGTATCGTCGCCTGTCCATTGCAGTCTCAGCGGATCGTCCAGTTGCGGTTCGAAGGTATCGATCACATCATCAAGAACGCTGCCGATATCGACCGGCGTGGCAACAGCGGGTACGCCGCGAGCAAACAGCAACATGTCATTGACGAGGCGCTCTAGATCACGCAAGCGTTCAACAGCATTCGTGACGTAGTGCTGATAGTCACTGGGTATGGCGTCGAAGGTCTGCGCTTGGGTTAGGTACAAGACAGCGGCGCTCAATGGCGTTCGTACCTGATGCGCTAGGCGAGCGGACATCTCGCCCATCTCAGCCAGCCGGTTTTGCCGAGCGAGGTGTTGGCGAAGTACCTCCGCCTCGGTGTCATCGGTCAGCAGCAACAACTCGCCACTGGCATTGGGCAACCGCCGGCGAGACAGAGCCAGCCAGCGCCCATCCGGTGTCCGCAGGCGCGCCGCTTGTTCGCCGTCGACCCAATCATGCCGAGCGAAAATTTCATCGACCGACGCACCAACCAGTGGTCTGCCTAACCAAGCGGGGGCGCATGCATTGCATTCGGTAACGATGCCATCAGTATCGGTAACCAAAACCGCGCCAGGTAGCGCCTCAACAAGGTGTTCGAGACGTTCGGCCAGGCGTTCCCGTTCGAGCAGTTCCCCAATACGAAGTTGTCTCGCTCGAAACAAGTCATCGGCAACCGCCGCCAGTTGGCGTTGCATTGACAAGTATTCGGCGTTGAGAGCCTCGGTACGATCGTCGAAGGCTTCAGCGGCCGCCAATCGGACGTCGTCGCGCAGCTGTTCCATGGAGTTTTCCTTGCAATTGTTCGGTCAGTAAACGAACAGCAAGGTCCATGCCAACTTTTCTTTTTGTTTTAAATCAGTGACTTATCGATTTTTGACAGTCTAAGAAACCGTCAAATTTCCGACGAATCGTCAGAATTCAGTCGGTACTTACGGCATTTTTCCACGAGCGTCGTACGTTGCAGCTGTAGCAAACGGGCGGCTTTCGCCACGTTACCGGCAGCTTGATCCAATGCTTGACGGATCATCCGCACCTCAACGCTAACGAGTACTTCTTTGAGATCAACACCGTCGCCTAGCGTTCGCGGCGCATCGTTGAACTCCGCGAAGCTCGGCCGCGTCGACGGCTCGTCCGCTGCGTCGGTGCCGATACCGTGAAATTTCTCGGGAAGGTCCTCAAGATCGACGAGTCCGTTCGGAATGAGAATCGCGAGTCGCTCAACGAGATTCGCCAGTTCGCGAATATTGCCAGGCCATGTGTACGCTGCTAAGGCCTCCGTTGCCCTCGCCGTCAAGCGCAAACCGTTGTTACTCGACTCAGGGTTCGGATCAAGCATCAAATCATCCAGCAAACCCGGCAAGTCTTCGATTCGCTTGCGCAGCGGCGGCATGTGGATGGGAAAAACGTTTAGTCGGTAGTAGAGATCTTCTCGGAACAAGCCGTCATTGATTCGGGCCGGAAGCTCGCGGTGGGTGGCAGCAACGATGCGGCACTGCACACTGAGGCGCCGGCCACCGCCAACGGTCTGAAACTCACGCTCTTGCAGCACCCGCAGAAGCTTGATCTGCATTTCCAGGCTCATATCGCCGATTTCGTCCAGAAACAGCGTGCCGTTGGCGGCCAACTCGAGCCTCCCTTTGCGGGCGGCTACGGCCCCGGTGAAGGCCCCTTTATCATGGCCGAAGAGCTCGGATTCGAGCAGTTCAGGCTGAATGGCGCCGCAATTGATCGGTACGAAAGGACCTTCCGCGTAATCAGATAGACCGTGCAATGTTCGGGCAACTAACTCTTTGCCCGTGCCCGACTCGCCAGTGATCAACACCGTCGTGTCGCGTTCGGCTACCTGCTCGATCGCAGCTCGGACCTCGCGAATCGACGTGGATGAGCCGGTCAACCGGCGACGCCGGTCAAGTTGCGAGTAGCGCCTAGCGCGCTCAAGTAGACGGCTAAGATCCGCTCGGCGCAGTGGTGTTTGGACCGACCACAAGTGATCCGGCGGGCAGTCGACCAACAGTTGTTGCGAGCGCTGGCCTTTACCGAGGTCAAGAACAGGGACGTTGGATCGCGCTTTTGACAGCCCGGCGAACAGATCCTGCAACGGTTCGCTGTCGTCGATCTGCCCTAGTACCACCGCGTCCCAACATTCTGACGCGATGGTATCGGTGGCTAGAGACTCATCGATTACGACGGGTGCCGCTTCGAGGTAGCGCAAACGCTCGTTTAGCGTTGCGGCCATTTGCCGATCGGCTTCGAATACCGCGACGCGCGGTGCGCTCGCTGCTGGTCCTGATTCGGCGTTCACAAGCCCCTACCAACCCCGTCTTAAACATAAGATGGAGGCAGGATAGTCAGTTCAATCAATGGACAATGTGACTTTACTCACAAATCACTGTCAGAGATTGGCTACCGAATCGTAGGTGTCGGCGGCCGTGCCTGCCGTGCGGGCATCGCGCAACGCGGTCGCGACCCGACTACGCTCGTTGGACGCTTGCTGGTGCAGCCATTGGCAGGTCGTCAGGAGCGCCTGTACAAGGCTTGGGTCGTGAGTCTGTCGAGCACGCTCTTCGGCGTCAGCAAGCCATGTGGCTAGGCTAGCCCAATCCTCTTGTCGTAGAGCGCGGGCAAGGTAGTCGCTGTCGATTGGCGCGAGTCCGCTCATTCGTCGAGCGTATCCCAAGCACTCTTTAGTTCTTCAACCACAACGATGACGGCGTTCAGCCCTTGCACCTGGTTGTGCAGGTTGGCGGCTGTTAGCTCGCGCAGCATAAACGCGTACAAGCGCTCGAGATTTTCTGCTACCTCGCCACCGTGCGATATATCGAGGCTAGCACGCAGACAATCGATGATCGAAACCGACTTACCAATGAGTTCACCTTTGCGGTTAACCTCATTCGCCTCCATGGCCGCACGAGCCTGAGACAGATTCGCCAATAGTTTCTGCATCAACATACGAATTAACTGCTGCGGCGTCGCCGCGGCAACGCTCGACTCCAAGGTGTCCTGCCGATAGTCACGTGCCATGCTTTGCGGTGAGTAAGTCATGTGTGGTCCTTTCCCAGCCGATCGGTCGGCTTTAACCATTGTTGCTCGTCGAGCCCGGTAGCTGCGCGAGTTGCTGCGTCAAGAATGCGCTGGTATTGCTTAACTGACTGATTAGTGAATCCAGCGCATTGAACTGGCTGAACAGGCGTGACTCCAGGATCACCAGTCGCTCGTTCAGCGATACCCGTTGTTCACCAATATCGTCAATCGATGCGTTCAGACCATTGGTACGGGTTTCGATCGGGCCTTCGTCATCCAGGTATTCGGTTAAGCGATTGCCCAGCCGCTCGGCAACACCACCTTCTGCCGAGAACAATTGACCGATTGACACGAAACCGCTCTCGACAGCGGCAGCGAACCGATCGCTATCGAGGCTCGCTTTACCTTCGACGTCCAATGTCACACCAATGTCGGCAAGACTCCGAATCGACTGCAGAGCATCACCTTGAACGGCGGTAAACTCGCGCCGAAGCTGGATACTGATGTTGCGCAAGGTATTGTCACCGAGTAGGACGCCGGCCGAATTGGTTTCGGCGTCGAACGAGGTTTGCGACCGTACGGTATCGACCAATGCGTTGTAAGCATTGACAAAGGCATCGACATTGCCGCGTAAAGCGCTCTGGTCAAATTCGACTGCTACGCCTTGAGCACTGCCCGGTTCTTCGCGCAGCAATTCGATCGTGACACCCTCGACGGCGTTTGCAATGGTGTTCGACGACGATGTTAGCGCTAAACCATCCACCGTTATCGAGGCATTGTTACCGCCACGTATCTCCGTCAGCGATCCAGTGTTTGAGGCCGCATCGTAGTCTAACGCTGCCAAACCGCCATCGCCGCCGCTCGAGACGATCGAGACTTCGCCGTCGCTGCCCGAGTTTAACGCACTTAACGAGAGGGTTGTGCCAGCGTCCGTATTGACGAGTGTCGCGCGCACAAACGTATTGCCGCTGGCGTTGTTGATAGCATCTTGAATGTCGGCAAGCGATGTCGCATCGGCGTTGATGGCGAGTACAAAGGCGTCGTCACCAGCGCTGATGGTCAACTGACCGAACCCAACCGAACTCGTCGAATCGACGAAAGCTGCGCTCGCCAGCCGTTGCGCGCTCGCAATTGATTCAACGGTCACATCGAACTGAGAAGGCGGCGCTGTAGGATCAATCGAAACGCTGAAAGGAGCGTTTTCCTCGTCGTAAAGCACCTGCCGACCCAGCAATTGATCGGCGTCACCGAGCTTATCGACCTCCGCCTGGAATTGGCTTAACGCTGACTTCAATGAGCCGTACGCCGAGACTTCTGCCAATAAACCGGCTTCTTGGCGCGCAAAGCGCGCTTCCGCAGGTTCCGCTTCCGCTCGGACCAATTGGCTGACCAGTCCGGCGACATCAAGTCCGGAGCCAATACCACTGGATACGATTCCTACCATCGACAGCTACCGCCCTAGGCTTCGACGTCGATTAAGCTAAAGACGTCGGAATTTCTAAACCGCAAACGCTCGAGAACTTCCTCCGAAGGAATCTGCCGAATCAACTCATCAGTCTCTCGGTCGTAAACCTGTATGACCGATGTGTTGGCATCATCGTCGAATTGGAACCGCAGCTGCCGAGCGATGTTGCCGGAGCGTCGGTTTAGTGATTCAACGAATGCGGCTAGTTGCTCGGAGTCAATCTCAGCAGCGCTTTTCTCGCTGGCTTCACGTTCGGGCTCAGTAACCACCTCAAGGCCAACCGGTTGCCCAGTCGCTTGTGCGTCGGTCGTCGCCCGTCGCTCCGGCGTGATTGCCCGAGCAGATTGTGCTGGTAGCGTTATCGTGGCTGACATGTCTGGTTTCATCATCCTCTCCCTGTGTTTCGAGGAGGAGGCGGACGGCTTCCCTGCCCTCCGCGGTCCAGATGATCAGTTGCCTATTACTGCAGCAGACTCAAGACCAGCTGAGGCTGGGCGTTGGCCTGAGACAGTACGGCAACACCGGCCTGCTGGAGAATCTGCGCACGTGTCAGTGCAGCGGTTTCCGCAGCGAAGTCGGCGTCGAGAATTCGCCCACGCGAGGCAGACAAGTTCTCACTGACAGTTTCCAAGTTAACGATGGTCGACTCGAACCGGTTTTGGATAGCACCGAGGTCGCTGCGAAGATTACTGACCGTCGTTAACGCGGCGTCGATGCGCGAGATCGTGTCGTTCGCCGCCGAAACGGTATTGACGTCGATATCGTTCAACGTGCTCGAGTCTTTGACGATGCTGTTCGTTAAGCCTAGCTCGGCAAACTCACCGGTCAGTGTGATGTTCTCGGCGGCAGTCAGCGTAACGCTACCGACCGTCGTAGCGGCACCACCCTGGGAGGCCACGGCATCATCGATACCACCTGCGGCACCGGTCGCCAAGGTTTCTTCGGCAACGATGTTACGACCGTCGGCGGCTGTGAGAATGACGTTGCCGGCATCGAAGGCTGCCGTCACACCGGTTTGGCTGGCGAACAGATTGATCTGAGTGGCGACTTCACTGCCGTCTTGCGAGTCGGTAAAGACATCGAATCCGTCGTAGATATCAACGCCATTGATCGTTAGCGAGTAAGCACTTGATGCCGATGTTCCGGTTACTGTCGTGAATGCACCACTGACTTCAGTCGTGGCGGTCGCGGTGAGACCCGCAACGCCGGCCGCGTTGATCGCAGCCACTTTGTCTTGGGCGCTGTTCGTGTCCGATGCGCCAACCGATACGGCGTCGCTTTGTCCGACGGCGATCGTCAGGCCACCGGCTGTCAGAGCAGTCGTTGTCGCCGTACCGGTCGCCGTAGCGATCTGGCCGATTTGACCCGAACGTAGGCCGGTCGTTAGATTGACCGAAATCGTCTCGCCAACGTTGGCACCGACCTGGAATTGCGCCGTTCCGAACGTTCCATCGAGTACTTTCGTACCGTTGAACGACGTTTGGGTCGCGATCCGGTCGATCTCTGCGATCCGCTGCTGGGCTTCAGCGTCAAGCGCTGCACGGTCCGACGCGGAGTTGGTGGCGTTTGCCGACTGCACAGCCAGTTCGCGAATTCGCTGCAGGTTATTACTGAGCTCGGCAATTGCAGACTCTGCGGTCTGCGCGAGAGAAATCCCGTCATTCGCATTACGCGTGGCCTGGTTTAGGCCGCGAATCTGGGTAGTAAAACGCTCGGAAATCGCAAGGCCGGCAGCATCGTCTTTGGCGCTGTTGATTCGCAGGCCGGTAGACAGCCGCTCCAACGCCGTTGACAGCGTGCCCTGCGTCCGATTGAGGTTGCGCTGCGCATTGAGCGAGGCAACGTTGGTGTTAATCGACTGTGGCATGTTTGTAGCTCCTCAAATCTCAAAATCACCACCGCACAGTTTGGTACGTTGGTGCTGAAGTCGGCGTCTTCGTCTGTAGGCGCGAAGTGACCGTTCAGTGGGGTTATCGGCGCGGACCGAACGAGCTTGAGGGACTGGCGGAAAACTGTGACGAACTTCACGGCAGATCTTGCGAGCCCGTCCGCTCAGGCGGCTACAACACATTGAATAAGCTGAGACCTTGGATACGAACAAACGACTGTTGGGCGGCCTCAAGTGCCGTCAATTGCTGGCTAAGCTCGCTGATAGCTTGCGTGTAATCTAGATCGCGGATTTCCCCGAGGACTTCTTGTGTAATGAGGGCGTAGCTCGCGTTAAGGTCACGTTGCGCATCGATACTTCGTAGTCGGGTGCCTACGGTCGCGCGGGTCTCCAGCACGATACCCAACGCCTGATCTAAGTCGTCCAAACCGCGGTTGAGACTGGACGAGAGTGCTGCCCGTGCTGCTGCGGTCGAGGCTCCGGCATCAAGCGCCACCGCGGCGTCTTCAATCGCCGAAAATACACTTTGGAAGCCAGCAACTGAGATATCGAATTCGTCGCCGACTTGTGGCTCGCCGTTAATCTCGACAGCGATCCCCTGCACAACGATGGTGTCACCGGCTGCAAAACTGCCTGTTGCGATGGTCGCGCCACCGCTATCGATAACGTCGTAGCTATCCGCGGCGGTAAACTCAATGGTCAGGTTCTCGCCGGTGTAAGTGCCGGGCGAAACAACCGACTGCCGGGCGATGATACCGTTACCGGTATTGGCAAGGCTTGGTGTGGCAACGAACGTGCCGTTGCCACGCGGGATTCGCATAAAGACACTTGCACCGTCATCGCCCGCCTCAACAAACAAGCCTTCACCGATTTGAATATTGCGCGTGCCCTGATCGCCGCCGTAGTTGACAGACCCGCCACTCAGGACAAACGGCGCCTCGGTATCGCGTGATCCCGCAAATAGGAATCGTCCGCGACCATCTTCGCTGTTCGCGATATCGACGAGCTGATCGCGTATCTCACGAAGCTCAACAGCAACGAAGCCACGCGTCTCATCACTTTGGTTCGCGTTATTGGCTTGAATGAGCAATTCCCGGGCTCGCTGTAACAGATCACCGGCACTCGTCAATGACACCTCTTCTCGCTGCAACCGGACCTCGGCGCTGTCCGCGTTTCGTGTGAACTGCGTTAACGCCGCCAGGTTCTGCTCGAACAGTAGAACCTGAGCTGCGCCGTATGGATCGTCGGCAGGCGTCGTAATACGCGTACCCGTGGCGATTTGCTCTTGGGCCCGAGCGACCCGTGCATTCGCATCGGTAATACGCTGCAGGGCTCGATTAAAGGTATCCAGCGTTGCTACGCGCGTCATCGCCTTACCGCTCCAATCAGACTATCGAACAGCGAGTCGGAGATGGCGATTAGCTGTGTCGCTGCTTGGTAGGCCTGCTGAAAGCGCACCAAATTCGCCGCTTCCTCATCAAGATCGACGCCGCTGACCTCCTGTTGTTGACGAACCGCCGCTGATCGTAATGCATCTTGCGCCTCGACCGAGGCTTGCAGATTGCGTGTCCGAATCCCGCTGTCTGTAACAATCCGACCGTAACTACCGACTATGCCCGTTCGGCCGTTATCAAGAACGCCACGATCGCGAAAGCCCGCCAGCTCGATCGCGTTCCGGTTGTCTCCAAACGCATTGGTATTGGCCTGCAGACGAAACGTGTCGCCGGCAACTGGACTACCACTGATCGTGAACTCCGTTCCATTCAGAGTAATTGGATCGCCATCGACGTAGGTGAAGCTCCCCGCACCGTTTACCGTATATGTCGTTGGATTGACAAACTCGATGACGCTGCTCGACAGCAGGTCCGGATCATCAATATCAACCGTCGTGTTAATCGAGATTGCAGCACCGCTAACATTCGATAAGTCTGCTTCTGCGCTAACCGGCGCAGCAAATGCAAGATCTTCAGCGTCGCTCAGCGCGAGACGAATGCCGCTGGCCGCAGCGCGGGTCGGCTCGACAGCGAATCGGTCATCGGCGGTGGGCACACCGGCGACGACGATCGAGATACCGTTGAACCGTAACGGATCGGCACCACTACCGGTGCCCGTAATCGTGACCGCCTCACCGTCGCTTTGCCGAATAGCTTGATAGTTGGTCCCGTTGAACAGTAGCTCGTAGCTGTCACCGGTAAACGTCGCTAGATCATCGATGCTAACCGTTAGGCTGGCGCTGCCCGTATTGTCGGCTGATGGACGAGCGCTCAACGCACCGTCAACGGCAAAAATGTCGTTACCGAAGTTTCCGGCAAGATCCAAGCCGCGAGCGGCTTGCGTATTCAACGTCGTGGCAAGCGTTAATGCGGTTTGGCCTAACAGATCACGTGTGTTGTCGACGATTGTTGTTCGTGCGGCCATCAGTCCACCGAGTTGACCACTGGACAGTTCTATCGGCGATGTTGCGCCGGTTTGGCCAGATCGCAGTTCAATCCGCCGTCGCGTTGGGTTCAACGGATCGTCCGTGGCGACCAATTCGTTGGCGCCGCCGCTTGTCACAAGTGAAACACCCGGTAACGCAATGACGTTAACGCTACCGGCCGAGTCCTCAACGGTCTCTATGCCGATCAAGTCGGCTAAGCGGGTCAACGCAAGATCGCGCTGATCGAGAAGATCATTGGGAGGAATTGGACCGTTTTGCTGGGCAGCGATACGGTTGTTGAGATCAGCGACCTCAGACGACAGCGCATTAATTTCATCGACGGTGGCACCGATGTTTCGATCGATTTCGGCCGCGATGTTCTCGAGCTCATCGCCAATCCGGTTAAAGCGATTGGCCAGTGCTTGCGCTTCACCTAAAACCGCTTGTCGTAGCTCAATCGAGGCAGGGTCTGCCGTTGCATCTTGGATGCTATCGAAGAATGCTTGGATCGTTGGTGCGATCCCCGACTCTGGATCAGCCAATAAATTGTTGACTCGGTCGGAATACGTGGACAGTTGGGACAAACGTCCTTGCGCCGACGTCGTATCGACAATGCTGTCAAATACAAATTGATTGTAGATTCGCGTTAGACCGTCGACGACCACGCCGTTACCGACACTGTTACCCAGCGTCCGTTGCGGTTGCGACGGTATCAAATCGGCCCGTTGACGCGAATAGCCTGGCGTATTGACGTTAGCGATGTTTTGCCCCGTCACATCCAGTGCGGTACGTATCCCGGTCAGTGCCGATAGGCCTGACGTAAAGAACCCACTCATATGTTGTCACCCATAACCAAGTCCAGTACGACCCTACGGTGATACACCGGTTTCCATCGGCGTCAGCGCGCCGATCTTTAGATGTTCGATGGCGTGTTGCATCGTCTCGCTAGAGGCAACGGCTCGCAGTTTCGCCGAATAGGCGGGGTCGGTCGCGTAGCCCGCTTCACTCAAGGCGTTGGCGAATCGACCGATATCGTCGCCGGCGTTTTTGACGGCGGCGTAACGAGGATTGTTGCCGACAAACTCGACGTAGTCGTCGAATGCAGCCCCAGGGGTCGGGTACGCGCGAAAACGCGCGTGCTCTCGTACGGCTACGCCGTCTCGGTACTCGAGCGTATTGCGCGTTACCGTGTCACCTTGCCAACGACTGTCGGCTTTGATGCCAAAGTAATTGTGCGCATCCGCTCCGTTGTCGCCGTGCATTTTTTGTACACCCCACCCCGTCTCTAGGGCCGCTTGCGACACGACGGCCGTGGTACTGACGCCAAGCGCCGCGGCGGCCCGCTTCGCGTACGGCCACAGACCACGGACGAATTCGAACGGTGTCGTCGGTTCGACAGACTCCGAATTGGGCACGATAGGCGCACGTGCAACCGTCGGATTCGATCGACCAACGGGCGGCGTGTCACCACGTAGCTGACCGGCGATCACCGATGCCAGTCCTAGGCCTTTGCCATTCGCAATCGCGCCAGCCAACTGTTGATCGAACAGCTGCTGGTAGAGTTTCGCGTCGTCGCCGCCACCGAGCAGTCCGCCTTCGGGAAGCGTGTCACGCATCGACTTCATTAGCGTTTCAATAAACAACGCCTCGAATTCTTGTGCCGTTTGTTGGAGCGCTGCGTCATCGCCGTTCACGGCGTCAGAGCGCAGCGACACAAACCGCGAGAAATCGATAACAGAGCCGTTCATGACTAGATAACGATCAGCTCAGCACGCAGCGAACCCGCTTGGCGTAACGCTTCCAGTATGGCGACCAGATCCCCGGGAGCGGCACCTACTTGATTGACCGCCTCGACGATCTCGTTGAGGCTCGCACCCGGTTCAAACAAGAACATGCTCGAACCGTCTTCATTAATGGTGACCTCACTATCGGCCACGACAGCGGTCTGCCCTTGGCCGAGCGGCGCTGGCTGGCTCACGAAGGCCTGCTCGCTAATCGTTACAACGAGTGAGCCATGCGCGACGGCTGCTGGCGTGACTCTAACGTGCGAGCCGATCACAACAGTGCCGGTTCGCGAGTTAACGATGACGCGAGCCGGCGCCTCGCCGGGTTGTACTTCAAGGTTCTCCAACACGGCGATGAAAGACGTCCGTTGGGCTGGGTCCTGTGGCGCTGCTACGGCGATTGATACGGCATCAATCGCGGCTGCGGTTTCGGCACCGAGCGAAGAATTAATCGCACTCGCCAAGCGTGTCGCCGTGGTGAAGTCCGGTGTTTTCAAATTGAGGAATACCGGTTCGTCCGTCGGCAATCCCGCCGGCGAATGACGTTCGACCGTAGCTCCGCCCGGTATCCGGCCAGCACTCGGGATGTTGACGGTTACGCTCGAACCATCCAGGCCAGATGCGCCGAATCCGCCAACCACGAGATTCCCTTGCGCAAGGGCATAGACTTCGCCGTCAACGCCGCGCAGCGGTGTCAACAGCAAGCTGCCGCCGCGTAAGCTGCCGGCGTTACCGATCGACGCCACGGTGACATCGATCTTGGTCCCAGGTTTGGCGAATGCAGGCAGCTCGGCGTGTATGGAAACCGCCGCAACGTTCTGTAGCTGGGGGTTGACGTCCGCCGGCAACGTGATACCGAATTGGGTCAACATGTTTCTCAGGGATTGAATTGTGAACGGCGTTTGCGCCGTTTGGTCCCCGGTCCCATCCAGTCCGACAACGAGTCCGTATCCGACCAGTGCATTGCTACGCACGCCTGCGACACCGGCCAAATCCTTCACTCGATCGGCACTCGCGACGGTGCCGAGCAGGCTCATCGCAAGCACGAACGTAATGAACCGAGGGATAGGTGCCCGTACTAAATCTATGAAAGTGACCATGGGTGAGACCTAGAACGGGTGCAACACAGAGGATAGAAAGCGTTGCAGCAAACCCATTCGATTCGCGGCATCCAAGGCACCTTTGCCGCTGTAAGCGATGCGCGCGTCGGCGATCTGCGTCGATGAAATCGAGTTGTCGGACGCGATATCAATGCCGCGGACGATACCCGACAAACGAATGAACTCTTTTCCCTGATTCAGGGTCACCCATTTTTCACCTTGGATACGCAAGTTGCCATTGGGTAACCGCTCGATGACCGAGACGGTAATGTCACCTTGCAATGAGTTGCTTTGGGCACTGTCGCCGGCGCCATCGAAACTTTGCGCACCCGCCAGCGAGCTCGACAAGATCGGTATCGTATCGAGCGTGACGGGCCGGCCGAACACGGTGGGATTTTGATAGTCGGCCGACGAGTCTTTACTGATCGACGTACTAGACGATTTGCTGGCGGTCGTCGATTCGCTGAGACGGACGGTCAAAATATCACCGACCTGCCGAGCCCGGTTGTCCTCGAAGATTCGCATGTCAAAGCCCTGGCGGTAAACGGCACCGGACTGCGACTCTGGCGCAACAAGCACCGTCAGCGGAGCCGGCGGCACCGGATCGGGTATCGGCGCGTGACTGGCGCATGCGTTCACACCGAGCACTAATCCGACAACGATTGTCTTTCTGATCATCATGGCGCCTTACAAGTTATTGTTGAGGTATTGCAGCATTTGGTCATTGGTCGAGATTGCCTTCGAGTTCATTTCGTAGGCTCGCTGCGTCTCAATCATGTTGACGAGCTCCTCGACGACGTTGACGTTCGAACTCTCAAGTGAGCCTTGCGACAACGTACCAAGACCGGTCAGTCCCGGCGTACCGGTTTGGGCGGTCCCGCTGGCCGTCGTTTCAACGAACAGGTTCTCGCCGCGCGGCTGCAAACCGCCAGGGTTTACAAAGTCGACCAACTGCAAGTTGCCAACCTGGGTGGGCTGACTTTGCCCCGCCAGCGTGACTGATATCACGCCATCGGTGCCGATCGTCAGACTTTGGGTTCCCTGCGGGATCGTTATCGCCGGTTGTAAGCGGTAGCCACCGCTGGTAACAAGTTCGCCGGTCGCGTTCAATTGGAACGAGCCATTACGCGTATAGCCGGCCGTCCCATCGGGCAAATCGACCTGGAAGAATCCCCGTCCTAAGATCGCCATGTCGAGGTTGTTACCGGTTTGAACGATATTGCCCTGGTTGAATGTCTTCTCGGTACCCACGACCCTAACGCCGGTGCCTAGGTACAGCCCGGATGGCAAAATGGTGTCCTGCGACGACTGACCGCCAGCTTGGCGAATATTTTGGTACACCAGGTCTTCAAAGGCCGCACGTGAGCGCTTAAATCCTGTCGTTCCTACGTTGGCGAGGTTATTCGACACGACACTCATTCGCGTTTGTTGCGCGTCGAGGCCGGTTTTAGCGATCCACAATCCTTGGTTCATCGTGTAGTTCCCCTGTTTTATCCGCCGCTGCTACGCAGCATGGCGGCGGCAGCATCTGCGTTGTCTTCGGCGTTACGAATGATGTTGACTTGGCTCTCGTACTGGCGAGCGAGGCTGATCATGGAAACCAGCGCATCGGCGACGTTGACATTGCTCGACTCAAGCGCACCAGACTGAACCGACACGGTGGCATCAGCCGGTGCGATCGCCCCGTCGGCAGTTCGCAAGAGACCATCCGGACCTTTGACGAGTGACTCCGGATCTGGTTTTACGAGCTTCAGGCGATCAACGATCGACAAAGCCTCGGGACCTTGGCCGAGTGAGCGAACAGTAATCGTGCCGTCATTACCTATGAGCAGCGTTTCATTGGGCGGTACAGCCACTGGGCCGCCCTCGCCGATCACCGGCATCCCATCCGCCGTCGTCAACAAGCCGCCACTGCCCACACGGAAATTGCCCGCACGTGTGTACGCCTCCCCACCATTTGGTGTCTGGACAGCGAAGTAACCCTCGCCGCTGATGGCGACATCCAAGTTATGCCCCGTCGTCTGGATCGCGCCTTCACGTAAGTCGATACCGTAGGCATCGACGACAGCGTTGGTCCGTGTTGGTAAGCCGGTACCCTCCACGTCGCGCTGCGAGAACGCATGCAGATCGGCGCGAAAGCCGGTCGTACTGACGTTCGCCAGGTTGTTCGCCGTTATCGCCTGGGCGACTTCCGTCTGCTTGGCGCCGGTCATAGCGATGTAGGCCAATCTGTCCATGTATTCGACTCTATAGTCAGACTTCAATCAGCGGCTATCGAATGTTGATAATCGTCTGCGTGGTCGTGTCAGCCGTGGAAATCATCTGGGCGTTTGCCTGGAAGTTCCGCTGCACGGTGATCATGTTGACCAATTGCTCCGTTAAGTCGACGTTCGAGGCCTCCAGAGCACCCGATGTGATGCTGCCAAACCGACCCACGTTGGCGTCGCCGAGTATCGGTTCACCCGACGCAACGGTCGATGTCCATGAACCATCAACTTGCTCCAAGCCTTGTGGGTTTGAGAACAACGCCAGTGCAATCTTGCCGAGCGCTGTTGATTGGCCGTTAGTAAACCGCGCGACCAACACGCCGTCACGATCAATCGCGAGACCGGTTAGCGTTCCGCTAGCACTGCCGTCCTGCGAAATGGTGTTGACGGCAAAGGCGCCACCGAATTGGGTCGTGCCCGCGATATCAACGGTAAGGTTGATGGGCGATGCACCGTTAGCCGGATCGTACGCGGGGAGCGTGAAGTCGCCCGTGGCCGGTGTGGCAATCTGCCCAGACGCATCGAACGTTACAGCCTGGGAGCCAACCGTCGTGCCGTCGATTGAAACGTGCGCAGTCCAGGCGTTGTTGGCCGCTTCTTTGACGAAGAACAAGGTCGACGTTGCAGGGTTACCCAACGAGTCATAAATGGTGATCGAGGTCGAGTGGTTGTACGACGCCGGCACATCGGGATCGAACGGTGTAACGGTGGGTTGCGTCGCATCGGCAGGTACATTGACATCAAAGTCAGATCGCGTTGTTGCCGTCGGCGGATTCGCGCCGGTCGACACCTGCAAGTCAGACAATTGTCCGGAATTAAATTCACCGGGAATGGTCGGCAGATACCCTTGTAACCGACTGCCGTCAGAGGCTACTACAAAGCCCTCGTTGTCGATCCTAAAGTTTCCGGCGCGGGTGTATTCAAGCGCACCGTCATTGCTAACGGCGAAAAAACCCTCACCGGTAATCGCCAGATCAAGCGCGTTGTTGGTGAAATCGATGTTGCCCTGCGCGAACTGCTGGGAAACCTCATTGAGTCGCACACCACTACCAATAGCCGCAGCGCTTGTTGACTGCGCGGAGTTGGCATAGACCGCTTCAAATTCAGCGCGGGATTCTTTAAAGCCAACCGTGTTGACGTTAGCAAGGTTGTTAGCCGTTACGGCCAGGTCATCGGAAGCGGCATTGAGTCCGCTGAGGGCAATTCGAAATGGCATGGGTTTACTCCACTGTCAAAGTCGATCAATCAAAGAATGCGTCGTACGTCACCAAACAGGACGGAACCGACGTTAGAGGTATCAATCAGAACGCCGCGCGGATCACCGAGCGACACACTGTCGACGGCGCTGCGTACAAGCACCGGTACTGTTTCGAGGAAGTCGCCGCGCTGCACGCTGGCGACCAATTGGTATGTCCCAGCGGCAGCCGTTTCGCCATCGAGATCGTTACCGTCCCATTCGAAGGCGATTTCGCCGCCGTTTTGCGGGCCTAAATCGATGCTGCCGACCAGTTCGCCACTGGCGCTAATCACGTCCACCGTAACGCCGCTTGCCGGCCCTTCTAAACTGACGACACCGCGTAGCGGCTGGTCCTCGCTATGCGTGGCAAATTCGGACTGCGTCAGGATGTCTTTACCAACGATGTTGCCCGCTTGCAGCGCTTGCTCACCGCTTATAGCCGTCGCTAAATCAGTGAATGACGTATCGAGTTCGGTAATGCCATTAACGGTCGAGAACTGCGCAAGCTGACCAAGAAAGTCACCATTGGTCATCGGCTCGAACGGGTCTTGATTTTGAAACTGAGCGACCATCAACTCCAGGAATTCAGCTTGTCCCAATTCGTCGCGCGGTCGTTCCTCGGGCTGGGCCGACTCCGAGAGCGATCGAAGGTAATCGTTGGTTTCGAGTATGTTCACAGTGCTTCCTTAAGAGCCGAGTGATAGCGTGCGCAGCAGTAAGTCTTTACTGGTCTGCAACACTTCGATGTTGTTCTGGTAAGAGCGTGAAGCAGACAGCATGTTGACCATCTCCTCGACCGCATTGACATTGGATACCCAGACATTGCCGTCGGCGTCCGCGTCGGGATGTGCGGGTTGATACAGCGCGCGCACAGGTGCGTTGCTCTCGGTGATACCCGTGACGGCCACCGGGACGTTGGGCGAGTTTCCGAAGGCGTCGTAGACGGCCTGAAACACCGGCTGCTTGGCCCGATAGGCCGCTTCTTCACTACCGGCTACGTCACCGGCATTCGCCAAGTTACTGGCGGTTGTATTGAGGCGAACCGACTGTGCCGCCATGCCGGAACCGGCGATATCAAACACACGGAGCATGCTCATGAGCGCTCCCCGCTGATCGCGTGGCGCAACGTTCGGATCTTGCCGTTAATAAACTGCAGGCTCGCTTGGTACTGGACGACGTTCTCCGCAAACGCCGCCTGCTCAACGTCAGTTTCCACCGTATTGCCGTCAACACTCGGTTGCATCGGAATCCGATACTTGAGCGCTGGGTCGGCGGCACCACTGGCAGCGGCTGGTAAATGCGTACTGTGTGTACGACGGAGTGGCGATTGCGATTCGGCGTTCGCGAGAACTTCTCGAAAATCCATATCTCGCGCCTGGAAGCCCGGCGTGTCGGCATGCGCCAGGTTGCGAGCAAGAATCTCGTTGCGGTCCGCCCGGTGTTGTAGTGCGATGGCATGAAAGCCAAACAGTGAATCGTCCATTTTGCAGCCGTGTTCGTATCGACAGTCGCTTGGTGGTGAATTACAAAGCAAAGCGCGTGCCAAGATCGTCGAAGCGCAGCGGCAGTGAATTTTCCGCCTACCCGTACGCGCTAAGCGGCAATCCATTGCCGGTCATGCCGCCAAGAAGAGGCAAATCGCTGCCGCTGCTGCGGCTCTGCGGCAGCGGAATCGGTGTCGTCGTCACTGGCATGACACTTGCTTCAGTAGCGCTAGTCCGTAGCGAGTGAGTAAACCCATGGTCCGAATCACAACCCACTCAGGCCTGCTAGCGAGCCTGATTGCCGGATTGACCGTATCGCACAGCGCCCAAGCGGCCTTGCAATCGTTACCGGCTATTTCGAGTGCCGCGGAAGGCGCGGTTAGCGCTGCTTTAGGGGAACTTGTCGGTGACACCGACGTTCAAGCCGAGGCGCTCGACGATCGATTGCGACTCGAGCCCTGCGCGAGCCCGTTGCTCGCGAACCTGACAGCCCCTTTAAACAATCGCAGCCAACGGGCCGTTGTTCGGGTCGGTTGCGGTGGCCCGAAACCGTGGAAACTGTACGTCAGCGTTCGAATCGACCGTTACAGCGATATCGCCGTACTGGTCCGCTCAGTCCCCCTAGGCTACCGATTGAGCGCCAGTGATCTTCGCGTTGTTCGCCGAACCCTGGCGAATCTGCCAGCCGACGTGCTGACAACGCCCGTCTCGTTGATCGGCCAAGAAGTCAGGCAACCGCTTCGCGCCGGCGATGTTGTCAGACGCCATCAAGTCAAAGCGCCTACCCTAGTCACACGCGGCCAATCGGTGACGATCCTCGCCGGTTCGTCGCAATTTCGTGTTCGTATGAACGGAATCGTTCAATCGGCCGGCGTCAAGGGAGGCGTTGTTAGGGTCCGCAACCTTTCGAGTGGGCGCATGATCCAGGCCCGGGTGGTCGATGACCGGCATGTTCGAGCGTTGGGGGCCAGTCGTTGATTATTTGGTGGCGCTAGGCCTAAAGTTCCCTGCCAGACGGTCGATAGCGTCACCAGGAGATAACGAGGGTTCTACGCCATGAACACCAAAATAGACGGTGTTAGCCCGGGGCAGGTCAGCCAAACGGTTGGCCAGACACCGGACAATACCGTTCGTGAGTCGCGGCAACGCGGTACCGGCGAAACGCCGTCGGCCGGAACGGACAATACCCGTGTCGATATTACGTCGAACGCAGCACTGTTAGGCCGGCTAGACCAGGCTTTGGCGAACGTGCCGGACATAGACGCGCAACGCGTCGAATCGGTTAAGAACGCGATTGCCGAGGGCAGCTATCAGATCGATGCCGATCAGATTGCTGAAGCACTGATCAAACTCGACGACGATATCGACCCGCTCGCCTAAACCAATGACCAGTCAAGGAAGGCTGAATTCAGAGGCAGCGCGGCGCGAGCTTGTCGTCGTTCGTCAAGCGTTGGTGGAGCTAAGGGATGCCCTAGCGACAGAGCGCCGCGCGTTGACCGATCCCAACGCGAACGAGCTGGAACGGGCAGCAGAGCGCAAACGGGCTGCTCTCGGTGCGTTCGAGCTGACCGACATCGTGGACGTTACCGCGCAGCGCCGGCCGCACGGCTCAGAATGGGATGCGGTCTTAGCACTTGCGGAGGAGTGCCGTCACGCCAACCTCACTAATGGCGCTTTGCTAGCCACTCGTAAACGGCACACCGAAAAGCTCCTCGGTCTGTTGCGCGGCAGCGATGCCCGCAGCAGCACCTATAGTCAATCTGGCATCGTTGCATCGGGCGCTCGTCGCTCGGCGCAAATCGGCCGCGCTTAAGGTATCGCCATGCTAGTACTCAGTCGGCGCCAAGCCGAATCGGTCTGGATATCATTGGCAGAGGCCGTCGACCCGAACATGACAGTCGCCGAACTTTTCGCACGCGGCCCTATCGAAGTTACCGTGCTGGCGAGTAGCAATAGCCGCGTAAAGCTCGGCGTTTCCGCCCCGCCGCTGTTGGCAATCTGGCGCGGCGGCGCGAGCGACAAACCGACCGAATAGACGCGACGAATTCACAGGTGTTTCACCGACGGGGCGCGTAGAATAGCGCTCGCCAGGCACAGCACTGGACAATCGGAATGAACCGACGTGAACGTATTGCGACCACAACTCCCTATTTGTTTCAGCGCCGTTGCCGCGTGCTTCTTTGTCGTAAGCGCCGAGGCGGCTGACGGCCCCGTTATTGCCGTTACGACAACGACAATCGCCGACGTCGTCGTGGCCGATCGCCGGGTGGCCAGTGCGGAGGTAGCGCCGCGGCATCGGGCGATCCTCGCAGCCGAGTTAACGGGTCGCATCGTCAACGTTGCGGTCGATACCGGCGACACGATTCGCAAAGGTGACGTCTTATTGCGCATCGACCCAACCAACTATGAATTGGCGCTGCGCCGCGCAGAGGCGGACCTACGCGGCACCGAAGCGGAAATCGAGCGCGCTAAGTCGCGATTGGAACGCATTGAGGCCCTCGCCAAACGCGACTATGCGTCCGACGACGAATTGCAGGTTGAAACGACATCGCTGGCGGTGCTCGAGGGCACCCGGGAACGACGCCGCATTGAACGTGACCAGGCCCGCGTTGACCTCGCTCGCACCCGCATCGTCGCCCCGTTCGACGGCATTATCGAAACCCGGGCCGCACAGCTCGGCAACTACGTCGCCCCGGGCACGGAGCTTCTCACCGTCGTCCAGCGAGATGACCGGCAAATTGTTGCTGCGCTGCATGCCGATTTGGTCGCCAGCATCAGCAACGATCCGGACCGCTTACGCTTTGTTGGCCCCGATGGAGAAAGCGCAGTGGAAATCGCCCGACTGTCGCCCGTGGTTGAGCCCGTCAGTAGAACGCAAAGCATCAGACTGCGCTTTGTTGGTGACCCGCAGAGAATCGGTTCACTCGGTGAGCTGCGCTGGCAATCGAGCACCGGTTTACTTCCCGCCGACTATGTCATGGTTCGCGACGGCGTTCTTGGCGTATTCATCGCCGACGGCGACACGGCGACTTTCGTTCCGCTGCCTGCGGCTCAACCGGGGCGACCGGCCGACCATGAGCTAGCGCCCGACACGATCATCATCGTCAACGGCCGGCAAAGGCTCCGTGACGGAGACCTCATTCGTCGCGGCGACCCATAGTGTTTTTCCGTGAGCTGCTGACCAACCACCCGTTGGTCAATGTCCTGTTTACCGTCGTGCTGATCATGGGCGGTTTGTCTTACATCTCGATGCCTCGCGAACAAGATCCGGAGATCAGCTTTAACTGGGTCGTGATTCAAGTGCCACTTCCGGGTGCGTCCGCGGAAGACGTCGAAGACCTGGTTGCCTCGCCGATCGAGGATGCGTTGCGGCAGATTCAAGACGTCAAGATGGTCACAAGCACGTCGCGCGAGGGCCGGGTCGATTTCTTGGTGCGGTTTTTCGATCTATCGGAGCGTGAATTCGACAAGCGCCTGGCGGATCTGCGCCGTGAGGTGCAGAACAAGGCCAATGACGAGTTGCCGGAGGAAGCCGAGGATCCGGATATTCGAGAAATTTCGACGTCGAATGGTTTCCCTACGGTTCTTGTCGTCGTCCGTGGGCAAGCACGCGACGAGGCGTTGCGGCGTGAAGCCCGATTTCTACGTGACGCCATCGAGCGTATGGCCGGTGTCGACAAGGTCGATGCATTGGGTTTATCCGAACCTGAGCTAATTGTCGAGCTCGATCCGCGGCGACTTGCCGCCTACGGAATAGCCGCGACGGACGTAGCCGATAGCTTGAACCGCGCATTTAGGAATTCTTCTACCGGTACCGTGGATGTTGAAGGTGAGGAATGGCTAGTCCGTATCGATAACACCAGCGATAGCCCCGAAGAGCTGGCCGACTATCCCGTTGCCAGTGCAGCAAATCCAGCACTGCAGGTGCCTCTTGGGGACGTAGCTCGTGTTTATCGAGCGACCGAAGATCCCTTTCAACTAGTAAGCTCAGACGGGCTGCCGGCAATATCGCTTTCCGTTTCGAAGGTCGCGTACTCCAATACAATCGACCTTGTTGATCGCATCAAAGAATACGTCAGCGATCGTAACCAGCTCATCGATGACCAAGGCTTTGAGATCATCATCGCCGACGATCAGACAATCCCGACGCGCAATGCGCTTCGAACGATGCAGACGAACGCACTATTGGGCCTAGTTCTCGTCTTATTCGTAACTTGGCTGTTTCTTGGTATCAAGATCGCCATTATGGTGACGCTTGGCCTAACGTTTTCAATCGCAGGGACGTTTTGGTTACTGGCTGCGACAGGAAATACGTTGAACGTCGCCGTGCTGCTGGGCATCGTCATCGTTCTCGGCATGTTGGTGGACGATGCCGTTGTCGTTGTTGAAGCGATCTATTATCGACTACAACGTGGCTACGATGCCTTATCCGCTTCACTCGATGCCTTACGCGAAGTCGGGAGGCCCGTAACGTCGGCGGTATCGACGACTATAGCCGCGTTCCTGCCCCTAATGCTCATGCCCGGCATTGTTGGTAAGTTTCTCTACGTCGTACCACTTGTTGTCACAGTTGGGCTACTTGTAAGCCTAGTCGAAGCGTTTTGGATTTTGCCGGCGCATATAATTGCGTTCGATCGCCCGATGACAAAGACCGGCAACAAGACTATCCATCGCGTAGCCAATACAAAGAGAAACCGAATTACTCAACAAATTCGTTTGCGCTACACCCTAGCGCTCGTCAAGGTAATGCGGCGGCCTTTGCCCTATATTGCAGTCAGCTTGATTGCAATTCTTGGCGCTGTTTACGTAGCGGGCGGATTGAAGCGCGAATTCTTTGCGGCTGACCCTTTGAGAATCTTTTACGTCAGCCTGACCATGGAGCCAGGAGCAAGGCTCGAGGACACACTTGCGGCAGCCAATCAGATTGAAGACCGAATCGCGCCAGCGGTTAAGGACAATGAGTTGCGCGCGATCAACGTGCTCGCTGGCGTCCAGTTCAATGAGATCGAGATGGTGGTCGGTGACCAGTACGCACAGATTCAGGTCTCGCTGCTGCCCAAGTCTCCGGATAATCGGACCGTTGCCGCAATTATCGATGCGATCCGAGATGGCGTTCTGGCAACGCCGGTAAACGGCCGCATCTCATTCCTTGCATTAACCGGTGGTCCGCCAACGGAACGGCCAATCAACGTCAAGATGCGAGGTGACAACTTGGCAGAACTGCGAGCTGCTACGGACGCAATGATCGAACGCATCAGCACGCTCGACGGTACGACCGATGTTATAGACGATGAAGCACCCGGCCGACGAGAGCTCGTTCTCGACATCAACGAACGCGCGATCCGTGACGCTAGCCTTGACCCGGGTGCTATCAGCCGTTTGTTACGCCTCCACATGGACGGCGAGATCGTCGCCTTTATTCGCTCGGAAGGAGAGAAACTCGAATTGCGAGTACGAGGACCTCGCCGCGAACTGAGTGGGATCGAGGCAGTACTAGATGACCCGATAACACTACCCGATGGATCACTAAGTGCAATGCGGAATTTCGTAAGCACGCGTATCGCGCAGGGAAACAGTGAGATTCGGCACTACAATTTCCAACGCACCATCACCATACTAGGTGGCATCGACACCGAGAAAACAAACGTACAAGCCATAAATGAAGACATTCGCAAGGTCTGGAACGAAGTAGCTGGCAGCTACCCAGGCGTCGATATAGAACAAGCAGGTCCGCTTGACGATATTGCCGAAAGTCTCGACTCTTTAGTCGGCCTATTCGTACTCGGCATAGGACTCATATACCTAATTTTAGCAACACAGTTCCGCAGCTACTTTCAGCCGTTCCTTATATTGCTAACTGTCCCGATGGCATTCACTGGTGTCGTTTACATAAACGCAATTACAGGGTACGCGATAAGTCTTTGGACCATCTATGGAACTGTCGCACTAACCGGGATTGCTGTTAACGCCGCGCTCGTGATGATCGATGCGGCCAACCAACGCATTGCGGCCGGTATGCGTCCGCTTCACGCTACCATCTATGCTGCTCGGCGCCGTGTCATTCCCATCTTGATGACGACACTGACTACCGTTGCCGGTTTGTTTTCGTTGGCGGTCGGTCTCGGTGGCAAATCATTCGTCTGGGGCCCGGTCGCCTCCAGTATCGTAGCGGGCCTACTGGTCGCCTCGACGCTAACATTGTTTATGGTGCCGGTGTTGTACTGGCTCGTTATGCGACGTTCTACGAACGCAATGACCGCAAAACCACTCCCGGTGAACTAAGGACCGTAGGTCTCGAAGTGGCCCTCGCCGATAAGCGCAGCGAGCGTTTGCAAGGCTTGCCAGTGCGCGTCGGTTAGCTGTGACTCCGAGAACAATTCGAGAGCGAAATCCGGCTGCAACCCAACGCCGTCGAAGTCGTTTTCTTGACGATCAGCCACGATAACCAACGGCAAGTGCAACACCCAACCATTTGGCAAAGACTTCAACCATGTTTGGTTTAGTGCACCCCGCGTTGTCTCGCCAATCAAACGAACGTTTCCCATTTGCCGCAGCACCAACGGGACGAGCTCAGCGGCACCGCTGGTATGGTTGGTCGTCACAACATAGATCGGCTTTTGCCCGTACAACGGCTTACGTGTCGATTCCGTCACCACCCAATCGTCGAAAACACGATTAAATTTGCGTAAGTACATCGGTGTTTTACGTGGCATCAGAAGGTCGACGAGATGGGTCATTACATCCGGACTACCGCCGGCAGACATACTGACGTCTATGATCAACGATTGACTGGACGCCAACGACTCGAGCGCCACCTCCAACGCATCTTTCCAATCGGCCGCCGACGCCGAACCGGTTTGTGCGATGTACAAATAACCGAGATTTCCCGCCATTCGACCATAGACAAGATTGCCATCAAAACGTGACTCAAACTCGCCGCCCAACAAACGGCTCGGTATTTGCTGTTGAATAGCGCCATACCAGCGTTTTTCGTAGTCGGAAAAAACCTCGATAACATCTTGCCGATTGAATGCCACTTTGAGCATGTCCGTTTGCCGGCTACCACTGTCTTCACCGACCCAGGTAAACCCCGGCCCAGTTATTCGCAAGTTAGGGTCACCGATCTTACTCGTTGCCTCGGTTATCAATGCCAGAAGCTCGTCGTCGTTCGCAACCTTAGTCACCTCGCGCCGAAGATCGGCAACCGTTCGCGTCCACAAGACTTGGCGGCGCTCGAAATGCGGGTAGTGTTGGCGCATCAAATCGCCAAATACATCGAACGTTCCGAGTCGATCGAGCGGCTTCTCGCAGCTAGTCGGCAGCCCGGCCGCCGGTTGAAATGGCCATTCACCGGCCCGTCGATCGCGCCGAAACTTCACCGACGACTTATCGGACATCAGGTTGAACTCGGTAAGTCCAGCCCGATAGTCGGCGTTCAGCGCCGCGACTTCCTCGGGCCAACAATAACGACTGACGCGGTTGTAGATCGTTAGCTTTTCGCCTTCGAACTCAAGCATCAGGCCAAACTTGTCATTGGACCAGACACCATCGAGCGACGGTTCGCGTTCGGGGTCTAATGGAAACGTTTCCTTGAACCCAAGCTGCTTAGGTCGTGAAGGTGAACTACTGCCGCCGGCACAGGCAACGAGAGAAGCAACGGCCGCCACAAGAATAAAACGGGAAACAACGCGCATGAAAAAGCCCAATAGTGTTCGTATCGATAGGTGTCAGCTAGCTTGCTCGGCGAATCGTCGTTTGACAACGTCAAGATTGGCGCGAGCCCTAGTTTTGAGTGAATCGAGCCGCGTAGGTTCGATCAGCCCTAGGTCTGGCTGTCGGACAAGCGCCTCAGCACGCTCGAAACCCTCCGGCTCGCCCACGGCCTGCCAGCTAATTGCCAGGCCCTGCAAACCAAGTTCAGACAGCAAGCCGTCCATCTTCTGTGTGTTGCTCGTCGCCGCCAGAAACGGTGTTTGCAGGCAAGCCGCTGCCAACGTGTGATGAAACCGGCCGCTAAGCAGCATTGCTGCCGATCCGATTGTGTCGAGCCATGCACTTTCGGTGGGCGCAAACGTGATCTGGCAGCGGCGATCGGTTTGGCGAACGAGCTCGGTGGCCAGTCGATGATCGTCGACGGCCGGTACGCCATTCGCGCCATACAGATACGTCGTACCCACGCCATGAGAGTGCGCCGCGTCGACAAACCGGGACAACGCCGCTACAACCGCTGGCGACACTGAAGCCGTACCGGCAATAACGATTTGCTCGCCGTGTGAAACGGTGCGTGGTGACACGACTAGCGGCAGACAATCGAACGTCAGGCGCGATGAGATGCCGAGCGCTGCGAGCGCCGTCTGACTGTTCGGCTCTCGAACCGCCACGTCGATTGCGCGGGCGTAAACCTTCTGGAAAAGTTCACGGACGATCGCTGCCGCTCTGCTATCGTCGGCGGGTGGATAAGCGGAATGGTTAACGATCGCGAACGGCCGCTCGCAAACAGCAGTGGCGGCCGCAAGAACCATTAACAACGTCAGTGCCTGATCGCCAGTGCCGTGTAATGTTCCCTCGCCGTTAACGAGCAGAAGATCCGCTCGTTGTATCGCGTCACGAAGCGCCGGCTGCCGACTCAGCCAAGCCGATAAACCGGACGGCGTTAGCAAAGTGGGATCCGCGAGCAGCGCGGCCTCTGTCACAGGCTCGTCAACCGACGCGATCGAACACGACCGAACCAGCCAATCGTCGGGCGGAAGCAAACCAAGCAGACCATTGCAGGTAAGCGTGCAGCCCCAGTGGTAACCATTGGCGGTATCGTTAACAAACAAGACTTGCTTGCGATGAGCGGGCGATACGACGCTCACCGGTGTTTCGACTGGCAACTCGTCAGCGCGGTAATGATCAACGGGCGCATTGACCGCTTTTTGCAACTGCAAGAGCGGCCGCTCCCAAGCGCCCGGATGGGCCGGGTCTTGGCGAATCAGCGACACCGAGCGATACCACGGCGAATCCGGCCGGTCCTTTAACCAGCGGCCTTCCGCGGCTACCGGCAGCACTACAGTCGTCGGCACACCAAGCGCACCGGCTAGATGGGCGAGCGTATTGTCGACCGTGACAACGTGATCCAGGACGCTAACGAGCGCGGCCGTCCCATCGATGTCATCCCAAAGATCCAAGGCATCGGGACGAATAACACGGTCCAATAATTCCGGCGGTAGCCGCTGTTCAATGTCAGCGTTGGCCGCGTCGTATTGCAATGCAACGAGTAGCGTTCCACCGTCAGCAAGCGCCGCCACCAGTAAATCCACCGGAATCGACCGTGCTTGACGGGCCGCGGGCTCAGCGCCGCCGGCCCAGGCAATCCCAATGAGCTTGCTAGCCCCGAGGTCGGTACGCCAGCGTCGCCAACGAGCGCGCTGCGCGCGATCGACGACGAGAAACCCATCACCCGATCCAAACGAGTCAGCATCACGACGAAAGTGTTGCAGCAAACTGCCGAACGACACACGGTAGTCAATACCCGCGGTATCAATCGGTTGCTCTCGGGGCCTGACATTGACAGTGGGAAACGATCGCTCCAGTAACGGAACCAACTTACCTGAACAAGTGACGGTGACGGTCGTGGCGATACGCGTTAGATCCGCGAGACAACTTGCAAACATTAGCTCATCGCCAATGCCTTGCTCGCCCAATACGCAAACATGACCAGCAGGTAGCTCGGGTGTCCAGTGCGGTCGATGCAGAACCGGCAGTGCGTTGCCGGCCAGGTAGTCCGCGGCCAGGAATCGCCATTCATACGCCTGCCACGCCGCAGCGAATTGCTCGTGCCGGAGCAACAACTGCGAGAACTTAAGACGAATGTCGGCGTTGCACGGGTAGCGCGCTATGGAGCGACGAAAATAGTCCATGGCCTCTTCGTCAAGACCGAGGTTAAACGCGAGGGTACCGGCGTTGGCAAGTGCCAGCTCCGAATCCGGATTGAGCAGCAATGCTCGTCGCGACTGCTCCAAAGCCTGCTCTAACTCGCCGAGATCGCGCAAGACCACCGCCAAGTTCTCCAAAGCAACTTGATAATCGGGCTTCAGCGTGAGCGCTAACTCATAGCATTGCTTCGCCAGGTCTAAACTCGCTAATTGCTGCGCCGCCAGTCCAAGATGGAAATGAATACGCGCATCGCCAGGCGATTCCGTCGCTGCGAGCGTCAATAGCTCAAGCGCCGTAGTGGGTTGCTCAGCTTGTAACGCTAACGTGCCACTTAAGCGCAAGGCATCGACATGCTTTGGCTCACGCTTGAGGATATCGCCGTAAAGAGCCGCCGCTTGCTCCCACTGTCCTTGGCGGTGCAGCGCAATCGCTTGCTGCAACTCGTTCGCCGTCTGACTCACTACGTTGCGCCGCTACGGTGTTCTGTCGTTGCCGTTACCTTGTTCAAGGCAGCCAGTAGTACCACCGATACCAGGGTGTAGATGATCACGGCGCCAACAACCTGCCAGTTAACACCGAACCATAGCGCGGCGGCGAACAACAACGCGGGGTTCACCGCCAGCAACCGCCATCGCTCGGAATTGACCGCTTTATGACCGTGCTGAAGCAACCGGCATTGGCTCACCAGCAACACCCACAAACCCACCGACGGCAGAAGTAAGAGTCGCCATTCAACCACGGCGGCGCCTATCGACACACCACCGGTCAGTACAACGGCAACAAGAAACTGGACCAAGACGTAGTGGCGAATCGGTATCGGCTGAACGGTTTGAAACCGCTCAAAACTCGCTAAGGTAGAGTCATCGAGTGTCAGCGGGCCACCCTCCTCAATCGGCCGCCAATTCGGGCGCCGAAACCATACGCACAATTTGTCTATCGGCGAGCGTAGGCGGCCAGCCAGGCGCCAGGTCTCGCGGTAGACTTGCAGGTTCGCCGTTAGTGGATCCCAACTGTTGAGCGGCTTTCGAACGCCGTAGATGCAAGGGTCTGCAGTGTCCTCTGGCGCAAACGTTCCGAACAGCCGGTCCCAAACAATCAAGATGCCTCCGTAGTTTTTGTCGAGGTAGCGTTGGTTCTGTGCGTGATGGACGCGGTGATTACTGGGTGAGACGAAGACACGATCAAACCACCCTAACGAACCGACGTGCTGCGTGTGAACCCAAAACTGATAAATCAAATCGACCGCGGATGCCGTTGCGACGACGTGTACTGGCACCCCGATCAGGATCAGCGGCAAATAAAACAGCCAACCAAACAAAAACCCGGTCGATGCCTGCCGCAGCGCGGTTGATAAGTTGTAGTCCTCACTCTGGTGGTGAACCACATGGGCTGCCCACAGGACATTCACGGTATGGCCAAAGCGATGGTGCCAATAGTAGAGAAAATCCCAGGCTAGCAAGACAACGAGAAAAGAGCCGACGCCCGACCAACTGAGATCAAACAGCGCCGGATCCAGTCGGTACAACGCCACATGGTCGATGGCAAGCGCGTAAATCGTGATCTCCAGCACTTTGGTGAACAAGCCCGTTGTTGTGGACAACGCCCCCGCGCTAAGGCTGGAAATCGCATCATTGAAGCGGAAAAAACTGGCGTTGCGGCGACGGTCCAACACAATTTCTGCCAGGAGCGCTAGCAAAAAGAACGGAATGGCGTAGGCGATTAAGTCCACAACGCAATTATGCGACCGGGCCTACCATCGCTGCATCCACCGGCTCGTCTCGACTCCGACGACCAGTGCCAGCATGCTGACGAGCAGCGTAGCAGCAAAGTACAGCACCGCTTTATTAAACTGCCCGGCCCCAATGAGGCTAAGCAAGTCCACGCTAAACGCCGACATGGTCGTAAAGCCACCACAGAAACCAACGATCAATGCCGCTTGTGCGACGCTATGACCACCAACGACGGGGAGTAACAAACCCGCGACCAAACAGCCGATCACATTGACCACCATCGTTCCGATCGGCAACGCGGTTGTCGTTCCCTGGCTCACGCTCACTATGACATACCGCAAACAAGCGCCTGTGGCACCGCCCATTGCTACCGCAACGAATGTCGTTAGCGTTAGCGGAGCTGTACTTGAAGCAGACATGATCGACTAGCCAGCCAAGCGCTCACGTGCCCCATCGAACTCGGACTCGAGTTGATCGACCAAATCGGCCACACTGGGAACCGAATCGATTCCGCCAACCCCTTGGCCAGCGCTCCAGATATCAACCCAAGCCTTAGCGTCGGTGTTGCCGCCGCTGCCAAAATTCATTTTGGTCTTGTCGGCTTCGGGTAAAGCCTCCGGGTCCATACCGATGTTGCGTACGCTTCCTTTTAGGTAGTTGCCTTGTACGCCGCTGAATAAAGATGTGTAAACCACGTCGCTCGCCGCACTGTCGACGATCATCTGCTTATAACCATCAACGGCATTCGCCTCTTCGGACGCAATAAATCGTGTTCCCATATAGGCGAGATCGGCACCCATCGCCCGTGCTGCGGCGACATCCGCGCCCGAGGTAATCGCCCCGGCGAGGACGACGACGCCGTCGAAGCGAGCGCGTATTTCTTTGCACAACGCGAACGGACTTAAGCGCCCGGCGTGCCCACCAGCACCCGCACACACCGCGATCACGCCGTCGACGCCCGCCTCAATCGCTTTGTCGGCATGGCGGACATTGATAACGTCATGGAACACCAAGCCGCCATAGCTATGAACAGCGTCCACGACATCACGATTGAGCTGCAGGCTCGTGATGATCAGCGGCACCTCGAACTCCACACATAACTCCATATCGGCCATGAGACGGTCGTTCGAACCGTGGCAAATCTGATTAACGGCGTACGGCGCTGGTTTGTGTCCTGCACCCTTTGACGCCGCTAATGTGTCGCGAATTTCTGTCAGCCAATCGCGAAGCATTGCCTGCGGGCGCGCATTCAATGCCGGAAACGAGCCGACGATACCGGCTTGGCATTGCGCGATGACCAATGCCGGTGTCGACACGATGAACATGGGCGAGCCGATTAGCGGCAAGCGTAATTGGCGGATGAAGTCATTTGCAGTAGTCATTGAATTGCGCAGTTCTCTATTAGTTATCTTGTCCGACCGTATAAACCAGATCGAGTGATTGCTCGGTGCCGGTCCGTGATTCGAACCGAAGTCGGTCATTAATTTGATAGCGCACCATCACACTGCCCAGTTTATCGAAAATACCGACCGCGTACTGAAGGTAAAGGCGCTCACCAATCCATTTCCCAGCCAATAATTGCCCGTCATCGGCCCCCTCGGTTGCAACGCTTAGCGTGTCCAATCCGAGCTGCTCCCGAAGCCTCCCCGTCACCGCACCGAGCCGGGTCAACCCCAATGCGACGGCGGCATCCGACAGCGTCGACTCCTGGTCCGAGTCCGCCTCACTCAGACCGCGGCCAGTCACTAGCCACGCGAGCGTCTCTGCCTGCGGTAACGACGGCGATGACGTGAGGGTCGACACCGGCTCGCTCACCGACCCGGCAATACGCACGCCGACAAGACCGGGCGTTACGGCTCGAGTCGCCACCAGGTTCAGTCCTGGATTGGTTAGATCGCCGCCGAACAACAGTTCACCTTGGTCAATGCTGAGCGACTGGCCGTAGGCCTTAAACCGACCGTCGACCAGCGTGATATTCCCGAAACCACGCACCTGATCTGGCAACAAACCCTGCAGCCGTAACGTACCCTGTACACGACTCGCAAGCCCATAGCCATCGAGTTGTACATCGTCGCCGAGTGCAACCCGTACATCGATTTGTTGGCGGACCCCTCGATCGGTTTCGTCGCCCGCGCGAGCACCAACGATATCGGTGTCGGCACTTGGTTCAATGGCGCCGGGTGGCGTCTCGATGGGTCTGATCCGCGCGTACGGAACCGCAACATCACCAGCGATCGTCAGCGCCTCGGTGTCGCGGCGCAGCGTGAGTTGCGGTGCAACGGTCACAGCCAGTTCAGGCAGCTCTGCGATAGCCAGGTCATACCCTGTTAGCGCAATCTCGCCGCTCCAACCGCCTTGCGTTGGCCAATCGATCGCACCATCGATCGCCAGCTCGCCATTACCGATTCGGCTAGTACCGTTGACTACCCAATCGCTACCCCGGTTTTTTGCCACGGCGAAGCGCGTCTCGCCGATTCGCGTGCCGGTCGCGGCAATCCGCGCGAGCGCATCGTCT
This sequence comes from Pseudomonadota bacterium, assembly GCA_038749025.1. Taxonomy (GTDB): domain Bacteria; phylum Pseudomonadota; class Gammaproteobacteria; order Steroidobacterales; family Woeseiaceae; genus JBCAXA01. The sequence continues at coordinate 110,429 of JBCDIL010000004.1, forward strand.
AACGCCACCGTTACCCGACCTACGGGCTCGCGGATTGTGCCAGTGATATCGGCATCGACAATGGCATTGGCTTTGTCGATTCCTACGAACGGTAGCCAGGCGTCTAACGACTCAAGATTACTCAGCGAACCGTTCGCTTGCACGGCAATGGGCGAGGCAGCATCGGTCAAATCGGCAATACTGGCGTCGACCCGCACATCGCCCAACGCTTCGATATCGATGATCGCTGCAGTCTTGGCTTGGCCATTGGTAACGTCGGCATCCAGTACTACGCTGAACGGCAGCGGCGAACGTTCCGTGGCCGCAGACGTCGCGACAGGGATGAGCTTCGCGTCGGGCAGTCTTACGCCGAACGTCCCATCGGCAAGGCCATCGCGGTAGCGTACCTCGACATCGGCCGCCAGGTCCCCGACAACTCGCATTTCCCGGAACGCCCAGCTCGAGAGAGGCTCCAAAGGCAAGCCCTTGAGTGACACTGACAAACTACCGACGCCATCGACCCAGGCGCCTGCTACGCACAGTGAGCCAGCGCCTTGCAAACAAAACGGTGTCTGTTGGATATCGTTATGGCTTAAGGTCAGGGCTGCACCGGACTGTGCTAATACCCACTCACCGCGATCAGGGTTGCCCAATTTTGCCGCTTCCCAGTCGAGCCGATAGCGTTGCGCGACTTGCCATCCTCCGCGCGCCTTCGCTGCGACTAAAAACCCGTCATGGCGACCATCGAGCTGCCACCTGTGCTCGTCAACGGCACCTTGGTACTGCAGGGCCCATTGACCAACTGGGCGTCCGGCTGTCGTCAAATCATTGATCTCAACGCGCACGTCGGCTGCCGTGGGCCACTGGGCTGTTGCAACGAGGGTCGTCTGCGACGCCGAAAAAGATGATCCCGTTACACCGGTGGCCGTCAGGTCGACAGAGATGGTTGGCTCTGACCATGCCCCACTCGCCGCTGCACGACCAGCCATCGTTCCCGCAGCAGCCGGCCAGTAGTCGCCGACATTATTAACCGCAAGCGCTGCTTCGACATCGATTGCAGCGCTATCCACGGTACCGTCAACGCGGAGCTCATCGTCGCCCACGGCCAGAGCCAGCGCCTGCAACGCCACCTCGCCATTGCGGAGCCGCAGCCGACCGCCGATGTCACTTACCGAGGGCTCACCGAAGACAACGGTTGTCACCGGTACTGCTGTCGAATCCGGCGCATGCGCAACCGTTGCCGCCACGTTTACACGCTGGGGAAGTTGCAAACCCTCGACGGGCACCGTTCGCAGATCCATAGCAACGTTGGCGGTTGCCGTGGCGATACCGCCGGGCCAAGCGATCCGCCCATCAAACTGCAGTTGTCCCACTTCATCAATAACAGCAAGCGCCCTTTCGACGGATAGGGCACTCGCTTCTAGCCCACCGTTAGCAGTAACCGCCGCCGTGTACGCACCGTGCGCCAGTGAGGTACGCAATTGCCAGCGCGCTCCCTGGATCGGCCCAACCGTTTCCAGCGACCCCGCGCCCACGCGCGTCGCCGCGCCGGTGAATGGCTCGAGTGTTTGCACCGGCCACTCATGAGTGAGTGCAACGATAGGCAACGCCGACGGGCGTAGAGCAACATCGCCGCTCGTTGTCACAAGCAGTGGTTCGAGCAACTCGTGCTCGATCGCCAAAGAAGACAGTGACCCCGTGGCGAGAAGTGCACCAGCCGCTGGCGCCAGCGGCGCCACCGTGCGCCACGCGATGTCGGCGTCCAGACGCGGTGAATCGCCGCCTTTCACCGCGAATTTGCCATGCACCGCGATGCCGTCTACCGACACTGACCTAGCGTTAAGCTCGATCGCCGACCCCTGCCAGGTCAACGCAACATCGGCGTCAGCGGTTACCGTCGAGTCGTTCGATTGGACCAAAATTGTCGCGATTTGCAGCCGGCTGATTCTGAGCGGAACCGGCAAGCCTGGGATACTAGGGGTTTCGCTTGTGGTGCTCGTCTCGTTCGATGACGGTCGCAACGCTACATCGACGGCCTCGATGGTTAACGCATCAATATCCAGGGCGCCGCGCAGCAAAGCCGACAGTGCTATATCGATACGCGTACCTCGCAACATGACTGTCGTACCATCGACAGCGACCCTTATTGACCCGAATTGAGCACCTGCTAGCAACGTACCCGACGGCTCGTCGACCGAAACGATACCGTCGGTCGACTGATTGACAACCGACGCGACGAGTCGCGTCCCGACCGGTGTGGCGATGACCAGACCGACACCCACAACGACTACAACGAGCACGACGAGTGCGCCTAGCACGAGCGGTCTTAGCCATCGCGCCGTCATAGGTCGGGCCCGAAACTGACGTGAACACGAATATCACGCTGGTCGAAATTAGTCGGTTTGGCTAAATAGAGACGCAGTGGACCGACCGGTGAGCGCCACTTGATGCCGACCCCTGCGGCAATACGCGCGTCAACGTTTGTACCGTCGAAGGCGTTGCCGGCGTCGACGAACACAGCGCCGGCGAACGAACCCCACAAGGTACGCTCCCATTCCAGCGATGCGGTCAGCAGCTGACTACCACCAATGACGACCCCGTCAGCATCGCGTGGCCCTAGCGTATCGAACCCAAAGCCACGGATCGATTCATTGCCGCCCGCAAAAAAACGTACGGTGGGTGGCAGCTCACTAAAATTATCCTCAAGTGTCCATCCGACCGAACCTCGCGCCAACAGTCGTGTGTTCGGTCCAAGGCTGGTAATCCATTTCCACTCCCCCAGCAGCTGAACGAAACTTGTGGTTGATGCGAGCGCTTGCGCCGCACCGCGAGCTCGAACAGCGAGTCGGTATCCCCGACTCGGATTGATGGCATCGTCGGACCATTCGCGACTGAAACCGACACTTGGCATCAGAAGTCGTGCGCGGTCATCGATGTCACCGACTTTGAATTCGCTAATATCGTAACGAAGCGAATCCGCGCGTAACCAGCCGCCCCCGAGCCGCTTTACCCGACGCACGCCGATGGTGAATGACTGCGTTTCTGCCGTGTCGGTGTCCTCCTCCTGGGCACCGACCGTGTAGCTCAACCATTCGACGGTTGGATCACGAAGCGGCCGTCGATACTCCGCCGCGAGCGAGCTGAGTACAGGGGATGCCGACAAATCTCCACTAAACTGATGACCGCGTGAGTTAACGCGTCGATCTTCCACACCGGTTCGAAGTCGCGGCCCGATATCGGACGAGTAACCGGCACCGACGCTGTATCGCGCTTTGCCCGATCCGTCCGCCGTCGCAAACACATCAATCGGGGCATACGTATCCGGTATGCGTGGTTCAACACTGACTCGGTCGAAGTAGCCGCTGGCCTGCAGCCGGTTCGTGATGCGTGCAAGGACCGCCGCGTCATAGGGCGTACCCGGCTCCCAATCAACGAATCTCGCAATCAACGTGTCGTCTACGAGCGTCTGTAGCAGCTGCAACTCACCGAACCGGTAGCGATTTCCGGTCGTATATTCCAGCTCAACCTTAACCCGGTTCGATTCGATATCGACGGCAACGCGTGCCGTCGTGAATTCGCCATCGAAGTAACCACGCTCAGCGGCTACTGCCGCCAATCGCCGTTTGAGCTGTCGGTAGTGGCTGTGACTGAACGGCTGACCGACGATCAACGTGTCGCTACGCGTCGCTGCAAGTAAGCGTTGATCACTAGCGCCATCGCCGTTTAGCGAAACGTCAAGCTGTCCGACCAAGATGACCGGCCCCGGCGAGATGTCGAGGCGCGCCTGCCAACAGTTCTGCGCAAAAGACAACGTCGCCTCGATGTCGGCGTTGTAAAAGCCGAGCCCTTGCAATGCCCGCTCAGTCTCTGGCTCTAGCGTTTCGAAGCGCAAGCGAACCAACCATGGAGGCGCCGCACAATCGAGCTTCGTGATTCGGCTAAGCAGGCGGATATTTTGCGCTTGCGCCGCCGTTGCCCCATCGATAAGGAGGTCGGCTGCCACGGGTGAAACCGACCCCAATATGGCCAGCAGGACCGTCAGCCGTCCGCCGCCTTGGCGTTGCTTGACACGCCGATTCGACAAAACAGCGCCTATTACGGGCGCCGCACAAACGGCGGCGGCAAAGCGTCGAAGAACACCAACTGTCGTTCACGCCGGCGCACGGGAGCCGGGGTGTGACGCTCTGTCATCGGCACAAGACGACTATTCATGCCGCGATGCTAAAGCCGCGGCTAGTCGAGCTCAAGCGAGCTCAGAACCGGATAGCCGTTCGATTTTTGGGCTTCGCAATAACCATCTGCACATCACTGATTGCGCGCTCCAAGAACGCGCCCTCGCAATAGCTCAGGTAGAACGACCACATCCGAATAAAGACATCCGAGTAGCCTTGTGAGCGAACCTCGTCTAAACGCCGTTGAAAGTTATTGCGCCAGAGTTCAAGCGTCTTGGCGTAGTGAAAGCCTATGTCTTCCAAATGGAACAGACGCAATTGGGTGTGTCGGGTCATCGCGCCCAGCATGGCCGTCGCTGACGGCAAAAAACCACCCGGGAAAATATAGCGCTTAATGAAATCAACACTCCGCTTGGCGCGGTCAAAATCTTGGTCGGTGATCGTTATCGCTTGAATGGCCGCCAGTCCGTCTGGCTTCAGAAGCTCATCAATACGCTGGAAGTACAAATCGAGATGGTCGTGGCCGACTGCCTCGATCATCTCGACCGAGACGATTTTGTCAAAGCTGCCATCGATATCGCGGTAATCCTGCAGCCTTACCTCGACGCGATCACCCACGTCTTGCGCGGCAATGCGCCGCTGGGTTGCTGCGAACTGATTATCTGAAATCGTAACGGTCGTAACCTTGCACCCGTAGTGTTTGGCCGCATGCACAGCCAGAGCGCCCCATCCGGAGCCGATCTCCAGTAGATGATCATCGGGCCGCAGATCGAGCTTGCGGCAGAGCCGGTCAATTTTCTCTACCGATGCGTCACGTAACTGCATCGACTTCGACGTGAAAATCGCCGACGAGTACGCCATCGTTTCATCGAGAAAGAGCTCGAAAAAATCGTCACCCAAATCGTAATGCGCTTGGATGTTACGGCGTGATCCGGTCCGCGTATTGCGATGTAAGCGGTACCAGACTTTCAGAAGCGGCCTGGCCAGCCTGACCAGACCGTTTTCCAAGCCATCGAGCACGTGGCGATCATAAAGCAACACGCGTACCAGCTCGGTGAGCTGGGGCGTGTGCCACCAGCCACGCATAAACGCCTCGCCGGAGCCTAGCGCTCCGAAGAACGCAATTTCTGGCCACGCGCGGGGATCTGACACATCGATAACGACCGGCGTAGGAAACCGTTCCGATGGCTCGCCGAACGTATGGATCTCACCATTCTCTCGCACGCAGACACGCGCATTGTCGATTCGACCGAAACTCGCTAATACGCCGCGCCGGGCGATGTTCTCGATGTAGGCCCGCTTAACGACCCGCCGCGTATCGGCTCGTCGAGCGATGTCGGCTTGTTGTTTATTGATTTTTGTTGCCAAGTGTTTCCCGCCTTAATGTCCCGCATTCCCCGATGCACCCGCTCCAGGATGGCGATGATAAGTCGCACCCTTTATCCATAGTCGCGCAGCCTGCCAATAAATTCGTAACCAATTGCGCCCTGTTACCGAGACCTCCCCCAACGCTCGCCGCCACAACCGTCCTGTCGTCAGCGGCTCGCGCTCCAGCACGAGGCTCGCCCGGTGTACCGCATCGTCGTGTTGCCAATTGGTCAACGCAAACTGTAGCCGCTCGCCCGGCTCCCCGATAAAACTGCGATACCGCATGTCCATCGAAAAAAACGGCGACACGTGGAACGTCTTGTCGAAGGAGTAGCAGCGCTCTCCGGCTTGCAACGCAATGACGTAGCGATGACGCTGATCCCACGGCGTATTGGTGACTTCCAACACAACCGCGATCGGTTCCTCCCTCCCTTCCGAGTAGCAGTAGTAAACGCTGATCGGATTAAAACAGTGGCCCCAGTATCGCAGGTTCGTGAGCAATCTGATATCAGCAATCGGCTCGTTAATTCCGTTGTCGCGCAGGTGCTTAACTGTGCTGTCAAACAAGGATTCGTCAACCGCGCCGGCGTGATCCTTGCGACGCAGCCAAATCGGCGCAAACCGACGCGCGGAGAAGCCGAACAGAGATCGTTCGAGATCGTCGACCTCCGCTAACGACAAGTAAGTCATAAACGTTGGATAGGTGAATGCCTGCGCCGGCTTGACGAGCCGTTCATGACGAACCCAGCCGCGGTACAGACAACTATGCGGCATGTTGGCTGACTGCGTCCAAAAGTTGCGTCGCTACGCGCTCACCACTAACGACGCCGTCTTCATGGAAGCCGTAACCCCAATAGGCGCCGCAGTAATAGGTGCGCGCTTTGCCGCTGATCTCGCTATGCCGCTCCTGCGCGGCCAGCCCGGCCGGTGTGTAGATCGGATGGGAATAAGCGAACTTATCGATAACGTGATCGGCTGCGACATCGTCATCACGATTGAGCGTCACCAGGTAGTGAGTTTTTGTCGGCAAACTCTGCAGGGTATTCATTGAGTAGGTCACAGCTGGCCGCGAATCACCGCTGGTGGTATCGCACCAATAGTTCCACGCCGACCAAGCTCGACGCGCTTGTGGCAGCACCGCTTCATCGGTATGCAAGACGACACTGTTCTCCGTATAGGGAATGGCACCGAGGACCTCTCGCTCCGCTGAGCTAGCCGATTCGCCCAATAACACCAATGCTTGATCGGGGTGGCACGCGAACACCACCGCATCAAAGTTGTCCGTGAAACCGTCTGCCCCATGTACAGCGACTCCCTCTGCGGTGCGCATCACCGCGCTTATCGGTGTTGCTACTCGAATATCGGCTTGTAACTGCCGACGCAGGGTATCGACGTAGCGTTCCGACCCACCGCTGATCACCCGCCAAGCCGGTCGATTTGTCAGCCCGATCAAGCCGTGATTGGCAAAGAACTGCAAAAAAGTGGCTAGCGGGTAGTCACCGATCTTGGCCTCGCCGGTCGACCAAATCGCACTGGCCATCGGCAGAAGATAGAGCGAGCGCAGCATCGATGACAGCCGATGCTCATCGAGAAAATCGGTCAACGTCCGGGTTGGATCGATGTCGGTCTCGAGCGCCGCATTGGCTAAGCGATTGAATCGCAAAATTTCCCGTAGGAACGACCAATAGCGGGGTGACAGCAGGTTGGTCGGCTGAGCGAACAAGGTTTTGAGGTTCGTACCGCTGTACTCGATACCCGACGCAACGTCGTGAACACCAAAACTCATGACCGACGGCTGCGTGGCGACGCCCAACTCATTGAGCAGCGCCGTAAACCGCGGATAGTTGCGCTCGTTGTAGACGATAAAGCCGGTATCGACGGCCAACGGCCCATCCGGTCCGTTTACGGAGATCGTGTGAGTGTGGCCGCCTAACCAGCGCTCAGCCTCATAAATAACCGTGTCGAAGCGTTGACCGAGACGGTAGGCAGCCGTTAGGCCAGAGATACCCCCTCCTACGATGGCTATGCGCATGTGTTTACTTGCGTAACGATGGTGGACTGCCTGCGATGCACGTACAATAGTGAGTTGACATTACGCGCCGCCTGATGCGTTTTTCAAGCGTTCCATATTCGACGCACCACCAATCTCGAAGCTTATTGACTATGACTACCGTTGCAGAAACGACGCCATCGTACGGCCGGAGCCAAGTAAAACAGGCTCGATTTGTCGTCATCGCCATGTTGCTCTTTCACGTCGGGGCCGCGCTCGCCTTGGTCGTCGGCGCCAGTACGACAGCCGTTGTCGCAATGCTGCTTTACTACGTCTTGCGCGGATTCGGCATTACCGCCGGTTTTCATCGCTTGCTGGCGCACCGCTCCTTTCGAACCGGCCGAGTCGTGCAGTTCTTTCTTGCTCTGTTCGGGTCGTTGGCCATTCAAGGCGGGCCATTATGGTGGGTCGCGCACCACCGCACTCACCACCGCTACACCGAGACCGACAAAGACATCCACTCGCCGCGTACCAAAGGCTTTTGGCGCTCTCACATCGGCTGGATGTTCAGTCCGGAATCGTTTACCGAGAATGGCGCTGGTGCACGCGATCTACATCAATACCCAGAACTGAAATGGCTACAACGCCAGTACGCCTGGATCGTGTTCGGCCAGGCAGCCGTTATTTACGCCATCGGCGCGCTCATTGGCGGGTTGTTTCCTGAGACTGGCACGAGCGGATTACAGTTTGTCGTCTGGGTTTACTTCGTCGGCACCGTTGCCTTGTGGCATGCCACGTTCATGGTGAACTCCGTTTGTCATTTATGGGGCGGGAGGCCATTCGACGCAAAAGATGACAGCACCAATAACTGGATTGTCGGACTACTCGCGCTTGGTGAGGGTTGGCACAACAATCACCATAAGTTCGCTAACTCAGCGCGTCACGGGCTTTTTTGGTGGCAGTTCGACCTGACCTGGTGCATCTTAAAGGTCATGTCTTGGTTCCGTTTGGTCCGCGACCTGAAGTTGCCCAACGCCACGGTCATGGAAGACGCATTGGCGAAGCAGCGCTCGCGAGCCGCCGCTACTTAACCGTTTGATCGATCGTCAAAACCACTTTGTCGGTTGAGGCCACATCAATATTATCGAGCTGGCCGTACCGATCGCCCGGCTGCGCGGCAGGTTGACCTGACGTAGACACCCTGGCCACCAGGCGGACCGTCTCCTGGCTGCTGATATTGCGCCCTTGAATCATTGCGTTGCCGTCACCGATAGCCAGCGTTGCCGGTAGAACCGAGGCACGCTGGCGGACCACGCCGAGCGGCGGACCGCCGGCTGCTGTCGTTGCTATCAGAAATAAGGTCGCCCCGTCCGGCAACGGCCCCACTGAATCCGCAACACGGATATCAACGGCAATCTCTTTGCCAGCCGCTGGCTCTGTTGGCGGCGGCGCCGGCGGCGCATTCTGACCGCGAAGCTCACGGATATTGGCGACCAAAATATCGCGAATCTCTGGTGGCGTATCGGGCCGCAGCATCGCCTCGAAACGCGTGGCTGCCAACTCGCGATCGCCGCGTGCGGCCGCCACCGAGCCGCCGTACCACAACGCGCGAATGCTAGTCGGTTCGACCCTAAGAGCATTCTCGATCAAATGCCCTGCCTCACCGATGACACTGGATGGATCGTGTTGTGCCAGCGCCTCCGCGTAGTCCAGCATGATACCAGCATCCGTTTTATCCGAGACTGCGTAGGCTTTCTCACAGGCCGCAATCGCGTTGCCGGGATCGCCCGCGCCGCGTAACGCATTACAGAGTTTTTGCCAGCCGGCTGGCTCGTTCGGTCGTGATGCAGCCATCTGCCGCAACTCGCCCAATTGTTCGTTCAGCGTTAATGCGCGACCGGGTTTGTTTGGATCGTAATTGCTCGTTCTGTTGTAGACACCGATACCGATAACCGTGCCGATAACGATGGTAACGGCTGCCAGTACGCTTTGCTTTCCGCGCCAAAGCGGCCAACAGGCGATCGCCAGAACGACAACAGCGATCGCTGCCGTAATACTCACAAATGCGCTCATCAGTTATCGTCCAGCGGTAAGGCCATCCGCTTGCGGACAGTCCGCCAGGCGATGAACCCGCCCAACAGCAAAAACGCCAGTGGAGAAAACAATACTGGCCAAGTCCGTTTGTTCAACGGTGTCTTGTACAGAACAAAATCGCCGTAACGTGCCGCCAGAAAATCGAAAATTTCTTTGTCGCTTTGACCGGCTGCAATCTGCTCTCTAACTTCGCGGCGCAAGTCGGCAGCCAAGAAAACATTCGAATCCTTGATCGTCATGTTTTGGCACGTGACACAGCGGATCTCGCTAATTAAACGCTGGTAACGATCCTGTAGTTTTGGGTCGTCGAACGCCGGACCTTGGTCGATCGCGCTGGCCGCCGTGGCCAGAAACAACGCCGCTAGCAAGCCTACGCAATACCGCCTCATGATCCGTCACTCTCGATCAACGGCGCGAGTTTCTCCTGCCACAAGACCTCATTAAGCGGCCCGATATGCTTCGCAACAATCTCGCCGTTTGGGGCGATCAAGAAAGTCTCCGGCGCGCCGTAAACGCCAAAATCGATCCCCGCTCTGCCGTCACCGTCAAACGGGATTTCGGCGTACGGATCGCCAAGGTCGCCGAGCCACTTGAGCGCAGCCGGTCGCGTGTCGCGCCAGTTCAATCCGACAATTCGAATTTCTTCGCGCGCGGCCAGCGACAACAGGAAATCGTGCTCTTGGCGACAGGCGAAACACCAACTCGCCCAGACGTTGACAAGCACGTAGTCGCCAGTCAACGCGGCACTGCTTATGGTTCGCGTCGGGTCACGCAGCTCAGGCAACTCGAAGGTCGGTAGCGATTGACCGATCAACGGCGACGGTAGCTCGCTCCGACGATCGCTGTTTTCCACACCCGCGATAAAGAGGGCGACCAAGCCCGCAAACAGAGCGAGCGGCAATACGGCGATGATTAACCGACGCCGTGCATCGCTCATGCCGGTACTCCGGCTGCGTCGGCGACTAGCTCGTTATCGACTTTGTCCTTAGCCGTAACGCGGCGGCGCCGATAGCGCGGATCACTGATTGCAACCAACCCGCCGAACGCCATGATCAACGCACCCAACCAAACCCAACGGAGCATCGGTTTGTACTGAATTCGAACGGACCAAGCGCCGCCACCGAGTGGCTCGCCCAGCGCGACGAACCAGTCGCGGCTCAGTCGGGCATCGATGCCCGCTTCGGTCATCGGGTTTTTCTGCACCCGATAAGTTCGCTTCTGCGGACTTACCAAGCCGATGAGCTTGTCATCTTTGCGAATCTCAAATTCGCCCTCTTGCGCGTCATAGTTCGGGCCGACGACGGGACGTAGGTCCCGTAGACGAAACTCGACACCGGCAACCGATACGCTCTCCCCCACCCGAATCGCTTGGTCGGTTTCGATGCTGAAGGTCGAGACAACCGTTGCGCCAAGGGTAAATACACCGACACCGATGTGCGCGATATGCATCCCCCACGCTGCACGCGTGCCGATACGCTGCCGGCCGAGAATGGCGCGAACTGGAGCGATCAGCGCCGCCAACAGCACCCAGGCGCCTGCCGTCATCGCGATAACCGTTAATACCGACGGTCGCTCGAACAAAAACCACGGGACTGCGATGCCGATCAACGGCGCGAGCAGCGCCGGTCGGAGCAATAAGCGGCGAAGCCGCTCGGTCGGCGACTCCTTCCAGCTAGTGTGCATACCAACGCCAACAAGGAACAGCAAAGGCAGCATCGGCAGCAAGAAAAACAATTCAAAAACAGACGGACCAATCGAGATTTTGCCGAGCCCAAACCAGTCGTAACCGATCGGTGCCAGTGTTCCGTACAAAATCAAAATGGCGGCAATCGCCAACAACACATTGTTAGCGAGCAGCGCTGTTTCGCGAGATAGCAGGCGGAAACCAGCAGCCGAATCCAAGCTGGGCGCGCGCCACGCATACAAGATGAGTGCACCGCCGACGACAACAGCCAGAAACGCGAGGATCGCATAGCCGCGGGTCGGGTCGCTGGCGAACGAGTGCACCGAGACAAGAACGCCAGAGCGCACAAGGAACGTTCCCAGCAAGCTCAACGAAAAGGCAGATATGGCCAGTAGCAGCGTCCAGCTTTTAAACAATCCGCGAGTTTCGGTGACGGCCAGCGAGTGAATTAAGGCGGTACCCACCAACCACGGCATAAACGACGCATTTTCAACAGGATCCCAGAACCACCAACCGCCCCAGCCGAGTTCGTAGTACGCCCACCAACTGCCGAGCGCGATACCGACGGTCAGGAATGTCCAGGCCAAGGTCGTCCACGGCCGGGTCCAGCGTGCCCAATCGCGGTCCAGCTTACCCGCTAACATCGCAGCCACCGCGAACGCAAACGCGACCGAAAAACCGACGTAGCCGACATATAAAATCGGCGGGTGGATAGCGAGCCCCGGATCTTGCAGCAACGGATTTAAGTCGGCGCCTTGGCCAGGCCCTGGTTGTAAGCGAATAAACGGATTGGACGTAAAGAGCGTAAACAGCAAAAAGCCAACGCTAACAAACCCGAGCACAGCGATAACGCGCGAGCGAATCTCAATTGGCAGACGGCCACTGGCGGCAACGACGGCGACCGTCCACAGCGCTTGGATCAACAACCACAAGACCAGTGAGCCTTCGTGAGCACCCCAGACAGCGGATATCCGGTACATCAACGGCAACTCAGTGTTCGAATTCGCGGCCACATAGCGGACCGAGAAGTCACTGATGATGAAGGCATACGCGAGCACAGCGAACGCTGCGGCGACCGCGACAAATTGCAGCCAAGCGGCGGGGGCCGCAACACGCATCAGTGCCTCGTTGCCACGTGTCGCACCGACTAGCGGAACAACCCACTGCACTAACGCTAGCGCGAGCGCCAATGCCAGGAAAAAATTGCCGTACTCAGGAATCATTGCGAAGACTCGCCCTCGTAACCCTGCTTGGCTAGCGCATCGGCGACCTCTGGCGGCATGTAGTTCTCATCGTGTTTGGCGAGCACCGTGTGCGCGGCGAAATCACCGTCGGGATTCAAGCGGCCGTGCGCGATAATGCCCTGCCCCTCGCGAAACAAATCCGGCAGTATGCCCGAATAAACGACGTCGACGCTGTGCTCAAGATCGTTCAGCGTAAAACGAACGTCGAGTTCGCCATCTGTTCGTTTCACGCTACCCTCCGTGACAAGGCCGCCGATACGAAAGTCGCTACCAGCCGGCACGTTACCGGCAACAACATCGGGCAACTCAACGTAAAACATCATGCTGTCGCGAAAAGCACTGGCGGCTACGGCGGCTGCAACGGCAACGCCGACAACGACCAATGACAGCCCGATCAACCGTTGTCGTCTAGGTGTCATGCGATTAACTCTCCGTGGCGAGCCGCGTAGCGCTGCGCCGATTGGGTGGCACTTTGGATACGGCGATTGGCATTAAGTAAATTCCAAACGACCACGACAAACCCAAGGTAATAACTCAGCCAAACAAATGCACCGTAACCGCTCATTGAGTCGCGAACCACCGACAAAATCGGCCACGGCTGCGGCACGATGAAAAAGACGGTAACGGCCGCCGCAAAGACAATTAGCGCCAACACAATAAATGTGATTTCAACCCGACTCGCTTGGCCTTCATTGACAGGCGTCTCGGCCAGTTTATCGCGCAGCCAGCGGGCTTTTTTCTCGCGCACAACCACCTCGCCACGTAGCCGAGACGCTAACAAAAAACCAAACAGTAGCGAGAAGCCGAGCAACGAAATGAGCAGTGGTACGAGCATTGCCGACGGCATCCTCGGACCGTCATCGGTGATCAGCGTGGCGCCTTGATGCAGTGAGCTCCACCACACCACGCTGTAGCGAATAATCGGCAAGTTCACGAGACCGACGACGGCCAAGAGCGCAGCCGCACGGTCGCCCTTGAGTGTGTCGCTGATCGACGCTCGCAGCACCATGTAGCCCGCGTACAAAAACAGCAAAATCAATACGGAGGTAAGCCGTGGATCGCCCCATTCCCACCCCGTGCCCCACATCGGCCGCCCCCAGATCATTCCGGTCGCCAAAGCCAGAGCGGTGAATGAGGCGCCGATGGGTGCTGCGGCAGCCGCGACCGCATGAGCAACTTTCATTCGCCATACGAGTGCGACGAACGATGCGATTCCAAGCAGGGCGTAGCACATCTGTGCGATATACGCGGCCGGTACATGAACAAAAATAATTCGGTACGCGTCACTTTGCTGGTAGTCGGCCGGTGCGACGAACAAGCCCTGCCAGATACCGATAGCAATCGCTGCGACGGCACCGACTAATAGCCAAGGCCGCAGCCAGGCGCAGAGGGCGTAGACGGTCGGCGGCGAGCCAAGCTTATGAAACCAAGTCCAATTCATAGTCTGTTAGTCGACAGCTATCCTAAGCGCGGGTGCCACAGCCAACGGTGCCAGCACAACGCTGAGCAACGCGCCCGCCGCGAGCAACTTCAAAGCGGCCGTTGCGTCAGACTGGGCGCTAGACAGAGCTACGGCCCGAGCACCGACAATTAAAACCGGCAGTGATAATGGGACAACAAGCAAGCTCAACAGTGCATTTCCCTGGCGAGCGGCCAAGGTCAACGCTGCTCCCAACGCACCCAAAAAGGCCAGAATCAGGGTACCGAGTGCTAACGATGCCATCAGCGTGATGACCGCTGCCGCCGGCATTTGATAAGTGACGGCGAGCAGCGGCGAAACGACGGTCAATGGCAATCCGGTAACGACCCAATACGCAATGACTTTGGCGGCGATTAACCCGGCTAAAGGTTGACCGGCGAGAATATACAATTCGAGGGCACCGTCCTCAAAATCCTGGCGAAAAATACTGGACGCGGTTAACAGTTGTGCAAGAAGTGCTGCTACCCACACGACGCCGGGGCCAACGAGAGCAAGAAGTTCGCGGGAAGGTCCGAGTGCCAATGGAAACAGCGTGCAAATAACGGCGAAAAAGACGAGCGGCGTCGTTAAATCCCCTATCCGCCGCATGGCTAAGAGCAACTCGCGATGAATGACCGCCCGCACGGCGGCTGCAAGTGACGGCGCAGCCCGGTCAGTCATTAGCGGCACCGATATCCATCGCCCGGTAGTGTGAATGCGCATCGACCGCCAATTGATGAGCCGCCATTACGCAGGCACCCCCTTGCGAAACATGCGTGTTGATGCACTCGTGCACGATCGATGACGATAGATCGTCTAGGTTTGTGAACGGCTCATCCAGCAACCACAAGTTCGCATCGGCGACCAGCAAACGGGCCAACGCGGTGCGACGCCGTTGCCCCGCCGAGAGCGTGGCGACCGGGCGGTCGGCACAGTCTTGAACTTGAACACGCGTTAGTGCCGCGTCCACATCGCGAGCAGCAGCCTGTCGCAACTGCTGGAACCAGGCGACGTTTTCGCGCGCCGTTAACTCATCCTTGAGGCCCGATTTGTGGCCACACCACAGCATCTCACGTTGCGCCGTAACCGCGTCGTCACTGCCTCGATAGCGAACCGTGCCTTCAATCGGCGCCGTCAACCCGGCAGCCACGCGCAGCAGCGTTGTCTTGCCACTGCCGTTTGGCCCGCGCAACACGACCACCTCGCCCGCATCGACCCGCAGGCTAACGCGGTTGAGTACGGTGTTGTCGCCGCGTTCGACGCACACCTCGGTCAGTTCCAATATTGGCGTGGTCAACGCGTTTTGCTCGCCTACGAAATCGGTAATTGCCGTTGTCTGGACGGCCGCAGCCGTGTGCCGCGGTCACAAACGGTATTATGGTAACCGGCTGCGGCCATTTTATCGGTTGTCGCCAGAAAGTTACGGATGAATTGCCCGTATGATGCCGGTATATTCGGACGAGCTGGGGAGTGGGACGCGAGAATTGTGGCCTTCGTCACAATTTATATCGGTACCCAAAAAATTAGATT
Source organism: Pseudomonadota bacterium (assembly GCA_038749025.1). Classification (GTDB taxonomy): domain Bacteria; phylum Pseudomonadota; class Gammaproteobacteria; order Steroidobacterales; family Woeseiaceae; genus JBCAXA01. The sequence goes on from JBCDIL010000004.1 coordinate 125,949, forward strand.
AAGTTCCAGCCATAAAGCCCTGACATAAGGAAAAAAATGGGTGATGCGGGAGACACCGGGCAGTTCGATACTGCGGGTGTAAACAGCGATCCGCTGTTTGCATTGCCGCGCTATCAGCGCGCGTTGCTGGAATTAACGGCGGCCTATGACAGTGCGGCCGGAATAACGGTGCTCACGGGCCCAGACGGCTCTGGCCGCCGTCGCCTGCTGCGCTGCCTGGCCGCGCGACTGCAACCGCATGCCGCCACCGCCTTTGTCAGCGCCACCGAACCGCGCGAATCATTGCTTCTGAGTTCGGTGTTTGGCCAATTCGGTTATGACTTCACGAGCCAAGTGTTGACCGAGCTCACCGGCATGTTGCGGGTTTTCTCAATTCATCAGGCCGATCTTGGCTACCGGCCGCTGATCGGCGTGCTTGACGCTGACAGTTGCTCGCGGGAGCTGATCGAAATTTTGACCGAGTTGGCCACCATCACCAGCGCTCGCAAGCCGGCCGTTCATATTGTGCTGACAGGGCAGGATGGACTGCGCGAACGCCTGACTTGTGATGATTGCGAGGACTTGACACCGGCGATCGCCAATCGGGTCGCTTTAGAGCCGTTGAACGAGGGCGAGCTCAGCTGTTACTTGGACGCACGCTATGGACTGGGCGATATGGCCCCCCGCGACGTTCAGCGCTTGCTCGCCGACTCTGACGGCTGCGTCGAAACGATAGACGCGATCATGCAAAAACAAACGACCAGCCAGACGCCGCTATCGGCCGCGGTCGGCGCACCGTCGGCGACCGGTGGCAAGGCCGCAGCCGAGCAGCCAACGTTGTTGCTCTCCCAAAACGGTGAACTGATCGATACGATCGACATGCAGCAACAGCGGTATCTGATCGGTCGCGCCGAACACAACGATATTGCGCTCGATAGCCGCTACATCAGCCGCCATCATGCACTTATTGTAGCCGGGCCTAGCGATGCGCATTGGCTCGTCGATCTCAATAGCCGCAACGGCAGCTTCGTCAACTCGAGAGCGATCGACTACATCGCCTTACGTCACGACGACGTTATCATTCTCGGCAATCACCGGATGAAGTATCGCAACGCCGCGGCCACTGGACCACGACCGGCACGTAGTGAATTCGCTGGGAACGCGACGGCCGTCTTTCAGACCCTGCCGGATGAGGCCGTTCGGTCGACGAAGATTGCTACAAAGAAAGCTGAGACCAAACAGTAGTCTACAGATCTTTTCTAAGCAATTTTCCTAGTCTCTTGCCACCGCACCGGGCGCACTATCGTCAAGACCTGGGCATTGCTCTATCCGCTGTGCGAGTGGTTTGTTGAGTTCCGCCGTCCAACACTCACCGCTGAGCGAGCAATAGCAGACGTCCGCATTTACGCCCTCGGCCAGGATGTCTTCAACCAGCCGCTCCGTGCGTATCCTGTTCGTCTTCCACGGTAGGCCGAAAAGCACCGACTTCTCGCCGGGTGCTAACACACTATAAGACGCATCGCCGCTGCGGTAGTCGTAGTAGTTGATGACGTTCTCTTCGGCGTAGTAAGCATCATCGGCGGCTCGGGCCGCGAAAAACTTTTCGAAGAAGGAGCCAACCGCCGTCACGGGCGTGTCGGCAACGCGTAGCTCGACGGCCCCAATGACCGCCGGCCCGACGCCTTTATTCGCAATAGAAATGGTAAAGCCATCGGCCGAGTACGATTTCTCAACCGCGACGTATGGCCAAACCGACGCCGTGTATTGCTCACGCATCGCGCTGACTTCGAAGACGGAGATGGCGACGGCCGCGATTGACAACACGATCGCTATTAGTGCCATGATGCGACCGCTATTTGGCGATTGATCAGTCATTAGGAAACAGGACGCCTGGAACTCACGGAAGATGAAAATCTATTTGGCGTTGGTGCCCGGGGTGGGACTTGAACCCACACTTCCTTACGGAAAACGGATTTTAAGTCCGCAGCGTCTACCAATTCCGCCACCCGGGCGCCGAGAAAGTTGGAGGCTAGGCCCGGAATCGAACCGAGGTCCGCGGCTTTGCAGGCCGCTGCATAACCACTCTGCCACCTAGCCGTGAGGTCCCGCTTGCAGCGCGGCCGCAGACAGTAGCACAGCGCTGGCGGTACTGCCTAGCGAAGCCACCCCAGCCGCTACGTGTCGTCAGCGAGCGCTAGCAATCGCTGCGCCTGGCGTCGATGTGGCTCGTCCAGCATTCGGCCATCTAACGCAGCGACGCCGGTGCTGTCGGCGGATGCGAACGCATCAAGCACGCCGCGCGCATACTCAAGCTCGACAGGGTCCGGGCGAAAGCCCGCATGGATCTGTTCAATCTGCCCGGGGTGTATGGCCATCATCCCATCAAAGCCAAGACGCCGGCTGGCTGTCGCGTACGCGAGTAGACCGGCGTTGTCGCGAAAGTCGGTGTAAACCGTATCGATTGGAGCGATAGCATTGGCCCGGGCGGCAACTAAACACCATGAACGGGCCAGCTCGAACGGTGCAAGCCAGTGCCCCACTTCGTCACGGTTGGTGGCAGCGCCCAATTCCGCCGCGAGATCTTCGGCACCCCAGGTAAGCCCAATGACGTTGTCGGGCAGGTCGGTATAGCGCGTGAGCGCTTGCACAGCCTGCGCCGTTTCGGTAGTTAGCGGCAGCATCGGCAGCCGCAGAGTGCCAGCGATGGCGACGAGCTCGTCGCGGTTGTTCACCTTCGGAACGACATAGCCGTCAGGTCTCGCCTCGGCGAGCATCGCGAGATCGGCGCTGTGCCAATGCGTATCGAAGGCGTTAACGCGGACCCAAGTTTGTCGATGCCGAGCCGATGCATCCGCTAGCAATTGCCCTGTTAACGCTCGCGCCTCGTCTTTGCGTGCGGTCGCGACAGCATCTTCGAGGTCGATTATGACAACGTCGGCCGAACTCGCAGCTACCTTAGCGAGTTTCCGCTCGTCATCACCCGGCACAAAGAGCCAGCTTCGAGTCCGCATTGTCACGGCTGTTTCTTCATTAACGCTGAGCGCAGGCAGCTCGCGACTTCAACGCCTTCTTGGTTTATGGCGCTATGCCGAAACGTGACGATCCCAGCGTTGGGCCGTGACCGGCTCTCCCGCCGGTCCGTAACCTCAGTGACGACGTGCAGCGTATCGCCAACGAACACCGGTTTTGGGAACCGCACCTCGTCCCATCCCAGGTTAGCGATCGTCGTGCCGAGTGTCGTGTCACCGACCGAGATACCGACCATGAGGCTTAGCGTGAAACAGCTATTGACCAAGATCTGGCCGAACTCCGAGGTTTGCATCGCCTCGGCATCGAGATGCAGCGCGGCCGGGTTGTGGGTTAGCGTCGTGATTAGGAGGTTATCCGTTTCGGTGACGGTCCGGCGAATAGGATGTTCGAAGCGAAGTCCGAGCGTTAACTGCTCAAAATACAAGCCAGCCATAACAGGCGATCCCAACGTTGAATACCGTTTAGTATAGCTACCAGGCGTCAGTGCGGTATTCTTGCTCGCTGGTCCATCGCCAGCTCCCGCCGCATGCAATTACAACATCGCTTTAGTGCCCGTACCGCAACGGCTGTCATCGTCGCGAACATGATCGGCACCGGAGTGTTCACCAGCTTAGGGTTCCAATTGCTGGAGCTCGACTCGCCGTTCGTTTTGTTGTCGCTGTGGATCGTCGGCGGCTTCATCGCGCTGAGTGGCGCGCTGAGCTACGCGGAGCTCGGCGCAGCCCTGCCCCGCTCTGGCGGCGAATACCACTTTTTGTCGACCATCATTCACCCATCGGTCGGCTTTGTCTCCGGCTGGATCTCGGCAACGCTGGGGTTTGCGGGGCCAGTGGCGCTTGCGGCAAAGACATTTGCTGCATACGCCAGTTCATCGTTACCGATACTGGCGGGTCGAAGCACTGAGACGGCGCTGGCCATTGGCTTGATCATCGCATTGACGGTCATGCACTCGCTGAATCGCCAAACCAGCGGTGTTGCTCAACAGGCGTTCACCGCGATCAAGATTCTCGTCATCATCGGCTTCTGTGGTGCGGCGCTGGTCTTCGCTGACAGCAGCCAACCGATCAGCTTCTTACCGAGTAGTGGCGATGCTCAAATGATGACGACCGGCGCCTATGCCATCTCACTCATCTATGTCAGTTACGCCTACACCGGATGGAACGTTGCGACCTACGTCACGAGCGAGCTCGAACACCCGCAGCGCGACGTACCACGCTCGTTGCTGGCTGGCTCGCTGATCGTGACCGTACTGTATGTCGCTCTGAATGCCGTGTTTTTGTTATCTGCCCCCGCCGACGCGATGCGCGGTGAACCGGAGATCGGCTACATCGTGGCCCGCTTCGTATTCGGAGAAACCGGTGCCCAGCTCACCGGACTTATCTTGGCCGTCTTGCTGGTCTCAACGGTGAGCGCGATGACGTTGGCCGGACCGCGTGTCCTGCAAGTCATTGGCGAGGATTTCCCACTCTTCCGCGGTTTGGGTAAAACCAACAGTGCCGGTGTTCCGGCCCGCGCCATCTGCGTCCAGTCGACGATTGCGTGTTTGTTGTGCTTGCTGTCGAGCTTCGAGTTCTTGTTATTGGTCTCCGGTATCGTGCTCGCGATCAGCAGCTTCGCCACGGTTCTGTCCGTCTACGTGCTGCGGGCACAGCGCCCAGACCTACCACGGCCGTTCCGCATTCCCGGCTACCCATTCACACCGTGTGTGTACCTCGGCATCGTCGGCTTCGCCCTCGTCTACAGCGCCATCGATGCCCCATGGGCCGCGGCAACCGCCCTGTTGGTCGTGGTGACCGGACTCATTGTCTATTTCGCGCAACCACGCCAAGATCGAGCAGCCGCGGAGAGTGGAACCGCATCGCAAGCAATGCCGTGACGAATGTCGGCGACCACCGCCACCGTTTTGGTGCAAACTGCCGAGGTTGCGGGTATCGTCCGCGACAAATTCCGCGCGCCGCTTGCCAATCCCCATGCTGACTCATCTCGATCGGCTCGAAGCCGAGAGCATTCACATTTTTCGCGAGGTCGTTGCCGGAGTGAAAAAGCCGGTTCTTCTCTATTCGGTCGGCAAAGACTCGACCGTTATGCTGCACCTCGCTCGCAAGGCGTTCTATCCAGCGCCTCCGCCCTTCCCGATGATGCATATCGATTCAACGTGGGAATTTCGCGACATGTACGCGATGCGCGCTCGGATGGCCGACGAGAGTGGCATGGAGCTAATCGTCCACAGCAACCCGGACGCCATCGCCGAAAATATTAATCCGTTCACACACGGTTCGGAGGTGCACTCACACATGTGGGGCACGACCGGTTTGAAGCAAGCCCTTGCCAAGTACAAATTTGATGCGGCATTTGGTGGCGGCCGGCGCGATGAGGAAAAAGCGCGTGCCAAGGAGCGAATCTTATCGTTCCGGAACGAAGAGCAACGCTGGGATCCAAAAGCGCAGCGCCCTGAGCTGTGGAAGCTCTACAACACAGGCAAGCGCGATGGCGAGTCGTTTCGCGCGTTCCCGTTGTCGAACTGGACCGAACAAGATATCTGGCAGTACATCTACCGCGAGCAAATACCGATCGTCCCGTTGTACTTGGCCGCCGAACGACCGGTCGTGGAACGCGACGGCACCTTGCTGGTCGTTGACGACGAGCGTATGCCGCTTAATGAAGGCGAAAAGCCGGAGATGCGCTCGGTTCGCTTCCGCACGCTCGGCTGCTACCCGTTGACCGGCGCCACAGAAAGCCAAGCGACAACGCTCGAGGCGGTTATTCACGAAACCTTACTGGCCGTCAGTTCAGAACGGCAAGGTCGAGTTATCGACCGTGACGGCGGCGCCAGTATGGAGAAGAAGAAGCAAGAGGGTTACTTCTAATGGTCGGTACCGCGGAAGAACTCAACGAGTACCTAGCTCGGCAAGATTCGAAGTCGCTGTTGCGCTTTCTCACCTGTGGGAGCGTCGACGATGGCAAAAGCACATTGATCGGCCGCTTACTCTACGAAGCACAAGCGTTGTACGACGATCAACTCGCCGGTCTCGCCGACGAATCACGACGCGGTGGGACACGGGGTGAGGAGTTGGACTACGCCCTACTCCTTGACGGACTATTCGCTGAGCGGGAACAAGGCATCACCATTGATGTTGCTTATCGGTTTTTTTCGACCGAGAAACGCAAGTTTATCGTTGCCGACACACCGGGCCACGAGCAGTACACGCGCAATATGGTCACCGGCGCATCAACGGCCGATGTGGCCATTATTTTGGTGGATGCCCGCAAAGGTTTGCTACCGCAAACGCGTCGTCATTCCTACATCGCCTCGCTGCTCGGGATTGGTGAAGTTGTCCTGGCCGTCAACAAGATGGACTTGGTCGACTATGATGAGGCGAAGTTCCAATCCATTCGCGACGACTACCTTGGGTTGGCTGAGCAACTGGGTTTGGCGAACGTCACGGCGATACCGCTTTCAGCCGTCAACGGCGACAATGTGGTCACCAACAGCGATGCGATGCCGTGGTTCCGCGAAACACCTCTCCTACCGTTCCTGGAAACGGTGACAACGACGAGCCTATCGACAAACGAGCGAGCGTTTCGTTTGCCGGTGCAATGGGTCAATCGGCCGTCCCGTGATTTTCGCGGCTACACCGGCATGATCGCCGGCGGTCAGGTAAACGTCGGCGATGCTATCCGCGTACAACCGTCCGGTCGCGAATCTATGGTGGAGCGTATCGTCGGCTGGCAAGAAGACCTCGACAGCGCCGCGAGCGGTCAATCGGTCACCATCACGTTGACCGACGAGGTCGATATCAGCCGTGGCGACGTCATCTCCAGCGCTGCGGAGCCGGCCGAAGTCGCCGACCAATTCGAGGCGACACTGGTATGGATGGGCGAGAAGCCAATGTTGCCGGGACGGAGCTACCGCTTCAAACTGGCGAGCAGCGAAGCGATGGCGACTGTTAAGCCTTTGAAGCACCGTATTGATATCAACACGCTGCAGAAGGCTCCCGCACGTCGACTCGATATGAACGATATCGGTGTTGTTAACCTAAAGCTGGATCGCCGAATCGCGTTCGACGCCTACACAAGCAACCGCGATCTTGGCGGCTTCATACTCATCGACCGCATCACCAATACGACCGTCGCGGCCGGCATGTTGCGCTTCGCGCTGCGCCGCTCCCAGAATATTCACTGGCAGGCGGTGGATATCGACAAAAAAGCGCATGCATCGCTCAAGGATCAGCGGCCGTGCGTTTTGTGGTTCACCGGTCTCAGCGGATCGGGTAAGTCGACAATTGCTAACGCCTTGCAACGGCGCCTGCACGAACTCGGCCATCACACCTACTTGCTCGACGGCGACAATGTTCGCCATGGCCTAAATAAGGATCTTGGCTTTACCGACGCCGATCGAGTGGAAAATATCCGCCGCGTCGCTGAGGTCAGCCGGTTGATGGTCGACGCCGGCCTCATTACCCTGGTTTCGTTCATCTCGCCATTCCGCAGCGAGCGTCGAATGGCTCGCGCCTTGTTTGACGATGGTGAATTTCTCGAAATTCACGTCGACACGCCGCTAGCCGTGGCCGAAGAACGTGACGTCAAAGGGCTGTATGCCAAAGCTCGTCGTGGCGAGCTCAAGAACTTTACCGGTATCGACTCGCCGTATGAGCCCCCCACCGAACCCGACGTTAGTATCGATACCGTTGATCAGAGCGCCGACGAAGCTGCCGAACAGTTACTAACCGAACTGACCGCACGCGGGATGTTGGCAATCGACAGTTAGCGTCGCGTCAGCCGGTCATCGCCTCCACCGCTCCGTCTAGCGCCGCGCGCTGTTTTTCATCAGGCACCGCGACCGCCGCTAAGGTCGCGTCCGGCACGCTCAGTGCTTCGGTGCCAAGCGCAGCCTCGACTTCGGCCGGATCATGCTCACCGTCATTACCGAAGTCGGCCGCGCGAATAGACGCCTGTAACACCATTACCATCGGTGATTCGGTTATCACCCCAGCCATTCGGGCTCGATACGTATCAATCATTAACAAGGGCAGTTCCCAATGCTCGGCCAACGCGAGCGTTATCGCTTCGGGGCGAAACCCAAACTCGTGCTCAACCCGCTCCGCGGTCGGGAGAGACGGGTCGCCGGCGAACGCGGCATTCATACGCGCCGGTTCGATGGCCACCAACGCCATGAGTCCGAGGTCGTGGCACAGACCCAGTGGATACGCACAGCTGCGTTCGGCGGGCGTTAACTCCTCAACGACAGCGGCAATACGATGACACGAGGCGGCTGCACCCAAGGCAGTTCGCCAAAATCGACGCTCATCGAATCGCTCGCAGCCACTCGTGTCGAGCGACTGCTGTGACGCTAAAGCGAGCGCCATGCTACGGACGGTGTCAACACCGAGTACGCGGTTAACAACATCGCGCATGTTGCCGACTGGCGTCTGCAATCCGAAATACGCCGAGTTGGCAAGGCTGATAAGACGCGCGCAAATGGCAGGGTCCTGAGCGACGACGTCAGCGACCTCGTTACCATCAATAAATTCATCGCCAAGTTTCGAAATAATTTCCACCGCAACCGCCGGTAGTGGCGGCAGCATGCGGATACTGGCAATGGTATCTCGAGCGGTTGTTAGCGCTTGCTCGGTAGCAGCATTGGTACTCATAACACTTGTCCTTGCCGTTGATCGGCACTAGATGGATCACCAGCAGCGGCCTGTACGGCTGAACGAATTGGAAACTGCGGGAATAACACTTCAGGGCGATGGATGCCGTAACCCTGGACGTAATCGGTGCCGAAACTGGCAACAGCATTGAGCATTTCGTCGTTCTCTACGAACTCGGTGACGACTTTTATGCCCATCGTATGCGCGATATCGATGATCGAGCGAACAAACATTCGATCGGTAGAGTCGTTCAAGATATCGCGGACAAACATTCCGTCGATCTTCAAGTAGTCGACAGGCAGCTTTTTAAGATACCCGAACGAAGAAAGCCCTGAACCAAAGTCGTCTAAGGCGAACTGACAGCCAAGGTCACGCAAGCGTGCCATCAATTTACCTGCATCCGACACGCTGCGGATGACGGCTGTTTCGGTGATTTCGAAATTCAACATACCGGGCGGTAGCGGCGAGTTCTGAATGGCGTCAACCAGAAATTCGGCAAAGCGGCGATCACCGACACTGTTTCCAGACAAGTTAACCCAGTAACGACGGTTGCCGGCGCCGAACGCCTCGTGGACGTAGAGCGTACGGATAAGGTTCTCTACTACCCATTGATCTAAGCGACTGCTGAGACCAAACCGCTCCGCAGCGGGCAAGAAAGCCCCCGGGGGAATCAACTTACGCGTTGCGGGGTCACGCATGCGCAGCAGGATTTCCATCCGCTCTGGCTCGCCCGGACGCTCGATGGTTGGCTTGATGATCTGCCCATATAGCGCGAATCGATCATGGTCCATCGCATCGCGAAGCCGCTGAACCCACTGGGCCTCACCGCGGTGACCGCTAACGGCATCATCGGCGGAACGAACGATATGAATGCGGTTTCGACCGGCATCTTTCGCCTCGAAGCACGCGGCATCCGCCAATTGCTGCAACTCCGACAGATCGCCAAGGTTCGGGTCAAGTGGAACCGCCCCTATACTGACGCCGATTCGGTAGGTCTCGGTGTCCCAATTGAACTGCAACTCCTCGACCGCAGCGCGTATCGACTCAGCGATGCGCAGTGCGACAGCCTCCGGGCATTGCCACAGCACAAGAGCAAACTCATCACCGCCAAGACGTCCAACAATATCGTCTGAACGGACTTGATTACGGATTAGCTGGCTCACGGTACGTAACAACTCATCGCCGGCGGCATGCCCAGACGTATCGTTGACAACCTTGAATTGGTCGAGATCCATGAACATCAAATAGGATTGGGTCGGTGCGTTGCCGGCATCGCGAAAGAGTCGTCCCAAAGCATCCTCAAAAGCGCGTCGATTAAGCAGTGTTGTGAGGGCATCGTAGTTGGCCTGATACGCCAGTTGATCGGTCATGCGGCGCGCCTCAGTGACATCTTGCACTTGGCACATCGAATACTTGTACTCACCTCTGTCATCGCGAATAGCTGACAGACTAATCTGCGTATCGAGCTCAGTACCGACCGAGTTAGTCATCCGCAGCTCAACATCGGCGGTGTCTTCGCCACCGCTGATAAGTCGGCGCAGCGTTCGCTCAAACACCGGTCTGTCTTCATCACCAAGCGACTCAATCAGCGTATGCTCAGTTTCGAATTGCTCGGCATCGGGCCAGAACATTGCCTGTAACGATGCGTTTGCTTCGATAATCCTTCCCTCTTGCGTGATGATGGCCATGCCGATCGGCGATGATTGGAACGCACGGGTGAACCGCGTCTCCACTTCAGCGCGCGCCATATCCGCCTTGCGACGCTCATCGACTTCTTTACTGAGCCGACGGTTGGTCGCCTCGAGGTGGGCTTTTGCGCGCTCGACACCACGGGTTCGTTCCAACACCTCGCGGCGTAGACGGCGGTTCGCCAACTCGACTTGCCGCATCCGCCATTTAATCAATAGCGGAACACTCGTACCAATAGCGATAGCAACAAGAATTAGGAACCATGGCGCAAGCCAAAACGGCGCCAGGATGGTGAACTCGTGTGTGGCAAGCGCATCTGTCCATGGCTGATTGGTAAACCGTGCGCGAACATCCAGACGGTAGTCCCCTGGCGCAAGACTGGCGAAGTCGATGTTCCGATTTTGGGTTGGACCCGACCAATCGGTGTCGCGACCGACCAGTCGGTAGCTGTATTCAATGGCCCGTGGGTAAAGCAAGGAAACCGCGACGTACTCTGTCGAGATGCCCATTTCCTTCCACGCGACGTCGCTTCCCGGTGGAACAGGCAAGCCACTCTCAACCGTTCGCAGCATTACAATAGCCGGCTCTAACGTCATGCCACTCGCTCGTGGTTGACTTAAGTCCATCCGGCTAAGACCGGAAACGGTCCCTACCCACAGATAGCCGTTCTCGTCGATGTGGCTAGCGTGCACATTGGTTTCGATCCCCGAGAAGCCATGTAAGACCGAGTAGTGGTAGGTACTTAGCGTCTCCGGATCAATGTGAAACAAGCCCTCCTCGCCACCGACGATAAGCGAGCCGTCGGTCGTCTCCTCGACCAGGTAGGCGGACTGGTCACGGAGCGGCGTCTGTGGCGCGATGTTGGTGGCCGTTGAGCCATCGAAGTTGTAAAGGCCACCGTTTTCGGTACCCACCCAGACCCGATCGTCGGCCAACCAGCGGACGTGGTTAATTTCAGTGGTCGTGAAACCGGCGTCGGCGCCGAATACTGTCACATCGCTATCACGATTAGGGTCCAGCCGGGCGAGACCGAGCTGGTCAACCCCAAACCAAACCTCACCGTTGTCCGCGATATCAATCGAGTAAACGCTGTCGGTCGTTCGCGGGCTTGCGAGCTGCATATCGCCGCCACTCGGTGCGATGACGTGCAGCCCGTCTGAACGCCCAACCCAGAGTCGGCCACTGTCGTCCAAGGCCATCGCCAGCACTTCGCTCCCGCCGGTTCCGGCGAGGAGCTCGACGCTCAGTGTGCGAGTATCGAGTTTGTAAATCCCAACTTCGTGAATTCCAACGTAGAGCGTGTATCTGCCCGCCAAGATAAGGTTGCGTACCGGTCCTGCCGGCAAACCGGTGAGATCGTTGAGCGAGCGAACCCGATCGCCGCGAAACTGCAGTAGTTCATTGTTAGTGCCGGCATAAACATTGCCGCGCGTATCGGTCTGGATACTCCATACGTTCGCGTCATAGCCGAAGCCTTCAAACTCGTAGTGTTCGAAGCGGTCACCGAGGTAGCGCCATAGCCGCGACTCGGCGCCTATCCAGGTCGTATTCTCACGGTCTACGAACAGCGCCAGTACCCGACCAAAGTTGTCGAAAGAACGGTGTCGTGACGCGGCCTTACCATCAGCGGTTGTATAGAAGATCTGCTTGTGCAGTTGTCGGTCTGCACTAACCCAGACGTCACCCGTGGAGGTGACCGCCAGTTCGCTAATCGGCGCCGACGTAGTAAACGTGACCCGTTGATTAACGACACCATTCGCCAATACGCCTACGCGCCCATTGGTGTCAGCAACCCAGTGCTCACCCGCGGTGTCAATGAAACTCGCGACGACCGCCGAGCGGGCGATCGACGGCGTTTCATTCTGTGTCGTGTCGAGCCTGAACAGATGCGCATCGTGAACGAACCACAACGTATCGCCGCGCAGTGCCAAGTCGCGAATGACCGATTCGGTGGCGTAGACGGTATCGGGTGCTTGATTGCGAGCGCCCGCGTCGACCCGTTGCAAGCCCTGTCCAGCCGTCGCAACGTACACGCGTTGGCCATGCCGAACGATACCGGTGACCGGCGATCGACGATCCTCTGGCACTTTTAGTACCACTTGGATTTTGTTGTCGCGCAGCAGACTGACATTGCCACGCGCATCACCGATCCAAATATCAGCGCCATCGGGGCGAACGAATGTCAGGAAGTTGGCCGGGAGACCGTCGGCAATCGTGAAATTGCGAAATTCGCGTCCATCATAGCGACTCAAGCCACGACGCGTTGCAACCCAGAGATAGCCATAGCGATCCTGAGCGATATGTCGAGCGACCGCTTGCGACAGACCATCGCGCGGCGTGTAGCCGCGGAAAGGTTGGCCGGGTTGCACGGTCTTCCAATCGTCGGCAACCGCCGTATCGACAGACGCAAAGCTCAACGCTAGTGCTACTAGCAGAAGCGCTGTCTTGGTTTTGTCCATAATACCTAACGACCCAACTACGCAAAGGCGTATCGGCCACTAGGCAAATTTCTGCAGTTTTTAAGGCGTTTCTCGCCTATTTTTTTGCATCAATTCCTAATTTGAGTGAGCCAGCCGTGGCGATCTTCTGCAGAACCATCGTGGATTGCGCAAAGGGCGGCCCGCAGTTGCTCTGTGATTGGTCCGATCGAGCCATCGCGTACCGGGCGCTCGGTACCGCGATGAACCAAGGTACCAATCGGCGTCAGACAGGCCGCTGTCCCCGACAACGCGGCTTCGCGGCTGGCCACCGCCTCCAGCAGCTCAGCAACCGTGAAGTCGCGCTCGTCGACCGAGATACCGCTATCGCCCGCTAAGGTCAAAATCGAAGTACGGGTGACACCGTGCAGAAAGGATGCGCCCAGCGGTTTCGTCGTGAGCTTATCGCCATCGAGTAACATGAAGTTTGCAGCCCCAGTTTCTTGGACATCACCATCGGGGCAGAACAGCACCTGGTCAACACCGTACTCAGCTTTCGCCGCTAATGTCGGGCCGAGCGCCGCCGCGTAATTGCCGCCCGTCTTGGTGCTACCCAGGTGCTCGGCCGTTCGGTGCCGCGTATCGTCGACCAATATTTTGAGCGGCTTTACACCACCGGCGAAGTAGTCACCGACGGGCGACGCCAAAATGTACAACAGCGCTTCGGTTGCCGGCGCGGCTGCCGCGCCGATGTTGGGGGTTAACCCGATCAACGTGGGGCGTAAGTACAAAGCTCCCGGCGGTGCTGGGATACGATCCAATGCCGCGATAACGACATCGAAGACCATCGACTTGAGAGTCTCCGCGCGAGGCTGCGGAAGGTGCAGCGACTGCGCGCTTTTGCGCATCCGCTCAACGTGATCGTTCAGGCGAAACACCCGTGCCGTGCCATCGGCCCACTTGTAGGCTTTGAATCCCTCGAAACACGTGCTCGCGTAGTGCAGAACGTGCGCGGCCGGATGGATATTGAGCGGGCCGAGCGGTTCTAACTTGGGGGTCTGCCATTCGCCTTCTACGAAGCGGCAAGTCACAAATTGGTCGGCGAATTCGGTGCCGAAGGCTGCCATCGATGTCTCTTTGGCCGCGAATTTGCGGCGGTATTAAAGCGATGGCTGGAAGGATAAGGTCAACGCGTTATCGGAACAATGGATTACGTCCGAGAACGCTTTTTCGTAGCGGTATTTTTGGCTCGAAACGGGAAACCGAGCGCGCTCGACGACGGCGAACAAAACACAACCGGTAATCAGCGCGATCAACCACTCGCGCGCAGAACCCCCGTGGTGACGCGTTAACATGGCCAGTTGCAAACGAAAAAGGGCCCCCAAAATGGGGGCCCTTTATTTTGTTGGGAGCGGGAAACCGAGCGCGCTCGACGACGGCAAACAAAACACAACCGGTAATCAGCGCGATCAACCACTCGCGCTCAAAACCCCCGAGGTGACGGGTTAACGTGGCTAGGTTCAAACAAAAAAAGGGCCCCCAAAATGGGGGCCCTTTATTCGTTTGGAGCGGGAAACCAGGTTCGAACTGGCGACCTCAACCTTGGCAAGGTTGCGCTCTACCAACTGAGCTATTCCCGCACGCGGCCCGCCATTCTAGCGCCCGGTCAATCGCTGTCAAGCCGAGCGAGACAGTGCCGGCCAGGCCGCTCGTAAGTAGACCCACATGGACCACATCGTCAGGCCAGCGGCGACCAACAGCAACAATAGCCCCAACGGATATGTCTCTAGCGCGCCGAGCGGTTGCTGCCAGATCATTAACGACAAACCGGTCATTTGGAGGGTGGTTTTGACTTTCCCAATAAAACTCACCGCAACCGAGGTCCTGTCACCAATACTGGCCATCCATTCACGCAAGGCCGACACCGTGATCTCACGACCGATAATGATCGCAGCGACAAGCGTCAAGCTTAGCCGGGGGTCCGCTTGCACAAGCAAGACTAACGCCGTGGCGACGATCAGTTTGTCGGCGACTGGGTCAAGGAAAGCGCCGAAGGCAGTCGTCTGGTTAAAGCGGCGCGCAACATACCCGTCAAGCAAGTCCGTCAATGCGGCAAGAACAAACAGGATTGCGGCGGTCGGCCGCGCCCATGGCCACGGAAGATAGAAACAAGCGGCGAATAGCGGGATCGCCACAATCCTTACCAGCGTCAGGGAATTTGCAAGATTGAGTCGCATGGGTTGGTGTCAGCTTACGCGTCCGAGCCCGCGTGGAAGCGCTCATAAATTCTTTCAGCCATTGTGCGGCTTATTCCATGAATGCGCACTAGGTCTTCGATGCCGGCCCGCTGCACGCCCTGCAAACCACCGAATTGGCGCAATAATTCACGGCGGCGCTTCGGGCCGAGCCCTGGGATTTCCTCAAGCGGCGATGACTTACGCGCTTTCGAGCGGCGCTGCCGATGGCCACCGATCGCAAAGCGATGCGCTTCATCGCGAATGTGTTGAATGAGCTTAAGCGCCGGCGAATCGGGCGCGAGTTGCAACGCGGTGTCGGCACCCGGTAAGAACAAGCGCTCGGCGCCGGGTTTACGGGCCTTACCTTTTGCAACGCCGAGTAGCGGCACGGCGTCGAGCCCAAGGCTGTTTAGCACGCGCTCGGCGACCCCAAGCTGTCCCTTACCGCCGTCAATCAGAACAAGATCGGGCAACGGTACCTCGCCTTTTCGTACCCGCGTGTAGCGACGCGTTAAAGCTTGTTCCATCGCTGCATAGTCGTCGCCGGGCTCGATCCCGTCGATGTTAAAACGCCGGTAATCCGATTTGGCCGGTCCGTCCGCATTGAACACGACGCACGAGGCGACGCTCGCCTCCCCCGATGTATGACTGATATCGAAGCACTCGAGTCGTGCAGGCGCCTCAGCCAGACCGAGCTCCTCCGCCAACAGCTCACGCTGCTCCGACAAACCCGCAGTTGCCACCGCTTTAAGGCCCGCCGCCTCTTCGGCATTCGTAGTGGCCATCGAGACCCACCGTTGCCGTTCGCTACGGACACTCGCGTGCAATTGTACGCGGGCGCCACGACGCTCGGTGAGTGCCTGCACATGCAGGTCGTTATCCTCAATCGGCGTACCAACGACAATCTCCGGTGGAATCTCGTTGTCGATGTAGTATTGCGCGATAAACCCCGCCATCAATTCGCTATCGTCGACGTCACCTGGCGCCGATGGAAACATGTTCCGCGACGCGGTTAGCCGACCCTCGCGAATGGACAACACCGTGACTGCACGAACCCCGCCACGCGCGGCGGTCGCGACGACATCGAGGGACAAGTCGCCTGCCCCGTCGACCAACTGCTGCGACTCAATGCGGCGCAAGCGGGCAATTTGGTCACGGGTACGCGCCGCGTCTTCGTAACGCTGGTCCGCGGCCGCGCGCTCCATGCGCTCCGCTAGTTTGTCGATCACCGCCGCGTTATTGCCTCGCAGAAACTCCGTCGCACTGGCGAGATCGTCCGCGTACGCGTCTTTATCGATATAACCGACGCAAGGTGCTGAACAACGATGGATCTGGTACTGCAAGCACGGTCGGCGCCGGTTGGCGAAGAAGCTGTCCCGACACGGTCTGATCAAAAATAGCTTTTGCAATTCAGACAGTGTCTCTCGAACCGCACCAGCACTCGGGTAGGGCCCGAACAGTTTGCCGTTGCGCCGCCGTGGGCCCCGGTAGAACGCGAGCCGCGGGTAATCGTGACGCGTGTTTAAGTAGATCCACGGATAACTCTTGTCATCCCGCAAGACGACATTAAAGCGCGGTCGATGCGCTTTGATGAGGGTGTGCTCCAGTAGCAAGGCCTCAACTTCGGTTTGTGTAACGCTAACGTCGACGCGACGTATGTGGCGCACCAATGCCATCGTTTTCGCGTCTTTCGCCCGGCCGCTAAAGTACGATCCAACGCGCTTTTTGAGATTCCGCGCTTTACCGACATAGATCAGTTCGTCATCCGCATCGTACATGCGGTAAACGCCAGGGCGCTGGGTCAGGTTCTTAACGAAACGACCAGCTTCGAAATCAGGCTCGGCGCTCAAATCGCCGTTACCCGCTCAGCGATTAACGTGCGGGCACGCTCGAAAATTTGCTCGAACATCTCTGGGGTTAATCGCCGCGTTTGGGTGTTGTAGCGGCTGCAATGATAGGAATCGACCAGCAACCGGTCGCCAAGCCGGTGCTCGGCGCCGTGACCAAATCTGTGAGCGGCTTGCCGTCGACCGCTCGCTTTCACGATCGCCCGGTGCGCGACCCCGCCTAACGCGACCACAACGGCGCCGCTCGGTTGGGCGTCGAGTTCGTTGGCGAGATAGTCATTGCAGTTATTCACTTCCGAGCCGATCGGCTTGTTGTCGGGCGGCAAGCACTTCACCGCATTGACGAGGCGGCAGTTGATCAACTGCAATCCGTCATCGGCCGATATCGATGCCTCGCGGTCACAAAACCCGAACCGATGCAGTGTTCTGTACAGGAGGTCGCCACAGTAATCGCCAGTGAACGGTCGTCCGGTGGCATTGGCCCCGTGTTTACCGGGGGCCAAGCCGACGACTAGCAACGGCGAGCCGGCGTCACCCAGCGACGGTACGGGCCGGCAATGGTAATCAGGGAACTCCGCCTGCACATCGGCCAAGAAACCAACCAACCGCGGGCAGCGTTGGCAATCGATATCGAACAACGGCGCGGCGATGGCTAGTCGTCCATGTGACGGATAACCGCCTCACCGAAGCCGCGCGTACCGACGAGCTTAGCGCCGGGATACAGCTCTTGCAGCTGGTCGTCCACGTCGGACTTGCTCTTTGCATCGGCTTTACGCAATGGGGCCTTAATCGCTCGACGTAAGCGAGCGAGATCGAAGGTTAACTCGCCATTGGCAATCGTGCGGGCCACGCCGTTCATGATGTTCTCGGCCGCCTCAGTCCAGCCGAGGTAGCGCAGCATCATCTCAGCCGACAGAATGATCGACCCCGGGTTAACTTGGTCTTTGCCCGCGAAGCCAGGCGCCGTGCCGTGGGTCGCTTCAAACACTCCGACGCCATCGCCGATGTTACCGCCGGGCGCGATGCCGATGCCCCCCACTTGCGCAGCGAGTGCGTCCGAGATGTAGTCGCCGTTTAAATTCAACGTGGCGATAACGTCGTAATCCTCCGGACGCAGTAAAATCTGCTGCAAGAAATTATCGGCAATGACATCTTTGACGATGATTTCATTGCCGGTTTTCGGGTTGGTGAAAGACAACCACGGACCGCCATCTTTGGGCGTCGCACCAAACTCGGTCTGTGCGAGTTCGTAACCCCACTGGCAAAACGCACCTTCGGTGAATTTCATGATGTTGCCCTTATGGACAAGCGTTACCGAGGAGAAGTCGTTGTCAATACAGTAGTTGATCGACTTACGCACGAGCCGCTCAGATCCCTCGCGTGAGACTGGCTTGATACCGATACCCGAACTCGACGGAAAGCGAATCTTGTTTACCCCCAACTCGCTCTGCAGGAAATGGATCAATTTCTGCACCTCCTCGGAGCCGGTTGGGTATTCGATCCCCGCGTAAATGTCCTCGGTGTTTTCACGGAAGACGACCATATTGACCAATTCGGAGTCTTTCATCGGCGTGTTCACGCCCGGGAAGTAACGAATCGGCCGAACACACGCGTAAAGGTCGAGCGTTTGCCGGATTGAGACATTCAACGAGCGGATCCCACCGCCGATCGGTGTTGCCAGCGGTCCTTTTATCGAAACGACATAGCGGCGCAATGCATCGAGCGTTTCGTCGGGTAGAAAGTTAGCGCTCTCGTAGGTCTCGGCAGCTCGCTGCCCCGCGAAAACCTCCATCCACACGATCTTGCGATCACCGCCGTACGCTTTGCTCACCGCCGCGTTAACAACGTCGAGCATAACGGGGGTGACATCGACACCGATGCCATCGCCGAGTACGTACGGGATGATCGGCTGATCGGGAACATTGATACCCGTATCGGGGTTGACGGTAATAGCCTCACCGTCACTTGGTACCGTGATTTTGTCGTACTGCATGCTGGGAGGTTCCCGGTCGAAACAACGGCGCGTATTCTAGCGCGATTGACCTGTTACCGGCGACGTCCCGAAGAGCGCACTTGCCCGTCATATTGTTCAACAAGCCGTACCGCGTCCTATCGCAGTTCACCGATACGGCGGCGCGGGCCACCCTAGCCGACTACTTAGCAGTACCCGCGGTCCGCCCGGCCGGGCGGTTAGACTATGACAGTGAGGGATTGCTGGTGTTGACCGACGACGGTCGTCTGCAAGATGCGATCGCCAATGCGCGCCGGAAGCTCGCAAAAGTCTACTGGGTGCAAGTCGAGGGGACACCAACCGCCACCGCCTTGGGCGCACTCGAAGGCGGTGTCGTTAGCCGCGCGGAACGACTGCGCGCCGCTTCTGTCAGGCCACTGACACCGCCTAATGTTTGGCCCCGAGTACCGCCGATTCGCGAGCGAGCGAACGTTCCGGATTGCTGGCTTGAAATCACGCTGACCGAAGGCAAAAACCGCCAGGTAAGGCGCATGACAGCCGCGGTTGGATTGCCGACGTTGCGGCTAATACGGGCCGCAGTAGGCCCGTTTGCACTGCGTGCAATGCAGCCAGGTGAGCACACCTGCCTCTCAACCCAATTTGCCTGGCGACAACTGCAAAAACACCAGCGCTGATGCGCCTTACTCGGCGGCGATCTCCATCGCGATCTCCATCGCTTGCTCGTAATTTAGCCGCGGGTCGACTTGCGATTTGTAAGCACTCGCCAAGTCTTTCTCGGTCAAACCACGCGCACCACCCACGCATTCGGTCACGTTGTCGCCGGTCAACTCGAGGTGTACGCCGCCTAAACGACTGCCGCACTCGCGATGCACGCGAAACGCGTGTTTTAACTCACCAGCGACGTTATCGAAGCGCCGCGTCTTAATCCCTTCCGCGGTGCTTTCGGTATTCCCATGCATCGGGTCACAAACCCACAGTACGTTGGCGCCGGCCGCGCGAACCGCGTCGATCAACTCCGGCAAGTGCTTCTCAACCGATTTGACGCCGAAGCGATGGATCAGCGTGATCCTCCCCGGTTCGTTGTTGGGATTAAGCAATCGCAGCAATTCTTGCAGCCATTCGCGATCCATGCCGGCACCGATCTTGATGCCCATTGGGTTCGCAATTCCGCGGAAAAACTCGACGTGCGCGCCGTCGAGCATCGCGGTGCGCATACCGATCCACGGGAAGTGGGTGCTCAAGTTGTACCAGCGATTACGACGCAAACGAGTCTGTGCTTGCTCATAAAACAAGTGCAAACCCTCGTGGGCTGCGTAGACTTCTGCGACACGTGCTTGATGAATCGGCCGACCGACAATTGACTCGAAAAATGCCAACGAATCGCTGATGTTAGTGACGATTTGCTGGTAACGCTCCGCCGCTTGCGAATGCTGAACCCATTCCAAATCCCAGTATTCGGGATGGTGCAGATCGGCGAAACCGCCATCGACAAGACCGCGTACGAAGTTGAGCGTGAGCGCTGCTCGCTCGTAGCCACGCAGGATCAACTCGGGGTCTGGCTCGCGATCAGCAGCCGTGAACGGCGCGCGATTGACGAGATCGCCACGAAAACTCGGCAGCGTGATGCCATCGCGCGTCTCTGTATCGGCACTGCGAGGTTTCGCGTACTGACCGGCCATGCGGCCAACCCGAATCACCGGCTGCTTCAGACCGTGCAGCATGACCACGCTCATCTGCAGCAAGATCTTGAGCTTCTGGACGATGTTTTCCGACGTACACTCGTCAAACGTCTCGGCGCAGTCACCGCCTTGCAAGACGAACGCCTCGCCGCGTTGGGCGCTCGCTAACGCGCGTGTCAGCGAATCGACCTCCCAACTAGTAACCAGCGGCGGTAGCCGACTGAGGCGCGCGACCGCATCGTCGAGCTTGGCTTTGTCGCTGTAGTTCGGTTGCTGTGCGGCATCGAACCGCTGCCAACTGGCGGGGTGCCAATCAGCAAGAGTGTCAGGTCTGTCCATGCGCGGACTATGCCATGCGGCATTGCGGCATGCAAAAAGAAATAGACAATAAATTCAATAGTTTAAATTGATACTACCGAGAGAGCATCAGCTGCCTGGCGACGCTACTCACTCACCTGCTGGGATTTGCGCATAACGATAGGCACAATGCGCAGCCATCCGCAGGCCAATCGGCCTGTCAGCGTTATTCTGAGGCCAACATGAAACGAATTGCGGTACTGGGTTCCGGCAAGATCGGCGCGCTGATCTCCGGCCTGCTAGGCGGTAGTGGCGATTACACCGTCGACCTGATCGACAAAGACGACGTGCGCGCAAAGCAGGTGTCTGACGGGCACAATTTGGACAGCGTGCGCGTGTTCAATATCGACGCTACAGACGAAGCGGCTCTGCTTGCTTATGCGAAAGCGGAACAACCGATTGCCATGCTCTCTGGCCTTCCTTACTTTTGCAATGAGGTTGTGGCGAACGTGGCCGCCGCCGAGGGTGCGCACTACTTCGACCTGACCGAAGATGTGAAGGTGACTGAATCGGTACGCAAAATCGCCGCCAATGCCAACCGAGCGTTCGTGCCGCAGTGTGGCTTAGCGCCGGGCTTTATTAGTATCGCTGCCAATGAGCTGATCAAACACTTCGACGCCACTGAGATGGTCAAGCTGCGGGTCGGCGCCCTGCCGCAAAACCCGAACAACATCCTGAAGTACTCACTAACGTGGTCGACGGATGGCGTGATCAACGAGTACGGCAACCTCTGCCAGAGTGTAGTCGAAGGCCAGATCACCGAGGTGCTGCCACTTGAGGGCCTGGAGAGCATCCAAATCGACGGCACAAGCTACGAAGCGTTCAACACGTCGGGAGGGCTCGGGTCGCTGGCAGAAACGCACGCCGGCAGTGTTCGTAATATGGACTACAAGACCATTCGCTACCCGGGCCATTGCGAGATCATGCGGCTGCTAATGAACGGCCTTAATCTCAATAGCGATCGGGATACGCTAAAACGGATTCTCGAAAACTCGGTACCACGGACATTGCAAGATGTTGTCATCATTTACGCGGCTGTAAAAGGCACCCAGAACGGCCAACTGCGCGAAGAAAACTACGTTAGTAAGGTCTACCCACAAATGATAAGTGGACGCTTGTGGTCCGCGATTCAGGTTACGACGGCCGCGGGAATCTGTGCCGTCATGGACCTCGTGCTGGCCAGTCCCGACGACTACCAAGGCTTCGTCGCGCAAGAGCAGTTCAGTCTCGGCGACATTCTCGATAATCGCTTTGGGGCATATTACGCCGACGGCGGCAGTAGCGATCTGTCTAAAGACATCGTAGCTCGCGGTCAGACCGGCCACTAAGCACGGGGACAACATAATGAACGACATTTTAAAACGGTTCGGCCTTGAGTCGGACAACGTCGGCACCTGGTTCGGCAAGACGGCGATTGCCGGCGACCAAGGCGAGCTCATCGAGTCGATAGACCCAGCCACCGGCAACGTTATCGGGGCGGTGCGAGCCAGCGGTGTCGCCGATTATGAAGAGCTCGTCAAACAAGCATCGGTCGCCGCCGCTGAGTGGCGGCGAATTCCAGCGCCACAGCGCGGCGAAGCAGTCCGCCTCATTGGGGAAGCCCTGCGTGCGTACAAAGACCCACTCGGCACGCTGGTTACACTCGAAATGGGCAAAATTAAAGCTGAAGGTGACGGCGAAGTTCAGGAAATGATCGACATCGCGGACTTCGCCGTGGGTCAGTCACGCATGCTGTATGGCCTCACGATGCACAGCGAGCGGCCCGATCACCGGATGTATGAACAATGGCACCCATTAGGGTTGGTCGGGATTATCAGTGCGTTCAATTTCCCGGTCGCGGTGTGGGCTTGGAATGCACTGATAGCCACCGTCTGCGGCAATGTTTCGATCTGGAAGCCATCGCCGAAGACGCCGCTCACCGCCTTAGCGACTCATAAAATCTGCACCGAAGCACTGGCAGGGCACGATTTTCCGGCGTTGTTCGGACTCTTCAATGACGCCGGCAACGCCCTGGCCAGCCAATTCGTTGACGACAAGCGCTTTCCGTTAATCTCGTTTACAGGATCAACACCGGTCGGCCGTCACGTTGGCGAACGCGTCGCCGCCCGCCTCGGCCGATCGCTGCTTGAACTTGGCGGCAACAACGCCTTGATTGTTGATGAGTACGCCAACCTCAAACTCGCCGTTCCGGCCATCGTGTTTGGCGCCGTCGGTACCGCCGGTCAGCGGTGCACGACAACGCGGCGCATATTCGTTCATCGCAGTCGACTCGGCGAGCTAAAGAGTGCACTGACGAGTGCCTACAGCCAAGTTCGGATCGGCAACCCGCTCGACGGCGATACACTGATGGGCCCGCTCATCGACGCCGACTCGGTCGCCCGTTACGAGGCGGCCATTACGTCGATCGACGCAGCCGGCGGAGAGATTATCTGCGGCGGTAAGCGCATCGACGGCGCCGGTTTTTATGTTGAACCTACCGTTGCCGTCGCGGCCAATCATTGGTCCATCGTGCAACAGGAAACGTTCGCGCCGATTAGCTACTTGATTCCGTTCGACGACCTGGACGAAGCGATCGCGATGCACAACGCGGTCTCCCAAGGACTGTCATCCGCCATCTTCACCGACAAACTTCAACACGCCGAGATATTTCTGTCAGCGATCGGCTCTGATTGCGGCATCGCGAACGTCAACATCGGCACATCCGGCGCCGAGATTGGCGGTGCGTTTGGCGGCGAGAAAGACACGGGTGGCGGGCGCGAGTCGGGCTCCGATGCGTGGAAGGCTTACATGCGCCGGCAAACCAACACGATCAACTGGAGTGACGAGTTACCGCTCGCTCAAGGCATTCGCTTCGATTTGTAGCGCTCGGTGTGCGGGCCGATTGTGGTCACGATGAATCGTCATGACCCAGCGGCCCGATTGCGACCCGCTAGGCGCGGGTTCAGAGGCATCAATCGCGGCGGCTGGCTAGATCGTGACGGTCGCATCGAGCAAGTAACCGGCCACGACATCAGCTGCGATCAGCATCGACTCGATCATCACGATTACGGAAACGGTTAACGCAGCGCCTGTTTCTGTCAACGCCGTTGTTGGCACCAAGAGGCCGGGCCGCCACTCTACAGCGCTTCAAAGCGTTGCTCTGCGATGTTTTTACGAACCTCGCCAGCGGCGAAAATGCGCCCATTCGCGGCCAAATAGACACCGCCCGGTAACGTTTGCGCAGCCGCGACCGCCATACCGACGTTGAAAGTGGCATCCGTCGAGCGAAACCGCGCCGGGCTCAGGGCGCCCGTTAGCACAATCGTTTTGCCGGCGAGTCCTAGGAGAGCCTCAGCCGACGCGGTCATCGTATCGGTACCGTGAGTGATGACGAATCGATCAGCGTTATCGGCCTCGATAACGTCTCGTAAGCGCTGGCGGTCGGCATCGGTCATCTCCAGCGAGTCTTTGCGCATCAACGGTTCGATCTCGACATCAAAGCCCACGCGTGCCTCGGCAAGAATGTGTTCCAACACCGATTCGCCAACTTCGAAGCGCGAATTCGCGTCAAAGTAGATCTTGTCGATCGTCCCACCGGTCGTTATGAATTTCACTGTCATGATCGTTATAGGCTGTGGCTAGCTAGGCTGTCGATGCCGTCCGCGCTCAGCCGATGATCATACTCCGTCTGCGCAAACGCAGTGCGGCACCGGCATGGCCAACGCCCACCCCCGGCGGTAATACGTGTCAGCGCTGCAAGAGCGCTTGCCACTGTTTCTCCAGCCGCGCGGGCGACACTTTAAAAGCGGTGCCCAGCGGCTCGGCAAACAATGAAACACGCAGTTCTTCGAGCGCCCAGCGAAACGCAATAGCCGCCGGTTCGGTCGCGACGCTGGCTGGCAAGCGTTGCAATTGCTGGCGCAAGCGGTGCACGGTTCGCATCGCCTCTTGGTCGCGGGATGCACGGGCGGCACAGCGTTGCAGTCGATAAGTAATCGCATTCAAATAGCGCTTTATATTATTGAAATTGCAATAACTAATTCCGTCAGGGAATGTATCGGGCAACAAGCCAAGCAGCTGCTGCTCTACGTCGTCGCGAACCGCCTCCGACACGGCACCATCCAACGCGACGCGGACATCGCGAAGTGCGGCAGAAATCGCGACTAGCGAGTCCAACGCGCTTTGTAATCGCCCCGCCACGCTTGCGCGAACGGTATTCGCAAGGTTATTGAATGCCGCCCCATCACGAATGGCTAAACGGGTGTTGCCATCGGCTAGCGCGTCAACCGCTAGATAGCCCATGCGATCGGCGAGCCCCTCGCTGTCAACGTAATCGCACAACCGCGCGATACTGAGCGCCGCCTCCGCCAAACCCGCCGCCGCGAAAGACAGCGGTGCTTTGCAGGCCGCCGCCAGCAACACCAACACCGCCCGCTGGTGGGCCGCAATCGCCGCGCTCTGTTGGCGAAACTCACGGGTGGTAACACCATCAGCGCCCGCCACGCTAAGCGCAACAAATGGCGGGCCGACGCTGTCAGCCGGCAAGGCGCCAAATTGCCAATCCCACGCGGCGGTCCGCGGCGGCGCTGGTTCGGCCAAATGGCCATCGGGCAGTATGTCGACCTTTGGCGACCGATGGTCATCATCGGCAAGCACCTGCCAACCGTCAAACGCATCGTCATCGAGACCCAGCTCCGCCGTCAGAGTTAGCCGCAGGCGTTCGGCCAAGGGCAGGTCGTCGTCTTGATCAGCCAGCGTATCGGCGAGACGCGCGGCCGACTCAGCGATCGGATGCAAACGCGTTCGAACCCGTTTCGGCAGTTTGCGTAGGTAGGCCACGACACGCTCTCGGAAAAATTGTGGAACAGCGGCGTCGATATCCGCCTGCCGTAGCGTTGCGCGAATCGATGCTGGCACTTCGATACGGACACCATCGTTCGATTTGCCCGGAGCGTATCGATACCGCAATGCGAGCTCACGCCCGGCGATCGAGAGCGATTCCGGAAACTCATTCCCGTTGGCGTCGATTGACGCCGCCACAACGCCAAGCGGCGCCCGTAACGCCGAATCCAATGACGGATCAATCGCCAGCGTCTTGGTTAGGTCCGCTAGCGTGATAACGTCCGTGGGCAATCGCGCCATGAACCACTCCACACGTTCATCTTCCGGCCGCAGCAGTGCTCGCCTGACCTGCCCTTCGCGAGTCGCGGTTGCCGCTAACTGATCGCGATAGACGTCCATGAACGCGCTGTCCAACTCGGCGTCGTCACGAACCACGGCATGGCGCACCAACAGCTCTCGTGCGGCGTCGTTGTCGTACTTGGCTAGCGCGACCGTGTCGACAGCGACGATTAGTGAGTCCAACGACCGTGTCGCGGTCGCCTCGGCGCAGCGTTTCGCTGGATTCCACCGGTAATCGGCGACACGGGTCGAGATAAGCTGTGGTGCCGCCGCGAGTAACCACCGCGGGCGAATCCGCATAACTTCGCGGGCGTACAAGTCGTGCGTACGAACGAGTTCGATAGCCAACACCCACGGCGGCGTTTGACCGGCCAGTACGCCCCCAGGGTGCAGCCGCGCTCGAGAGCCGCGCAGACCACGATAAAAACCGTCCGTGTCATGCTGCAGTGACTGTGAGGCAAACGCCCCTACGAATGCTCTGGCCAACGCGGTGGTCGGCTTAGCCGGTGCCGACGCGGCGTTATCGATACCCACGTCTTTGCATTGGCGAGTCAGTTGGCGATGCACCGCGCGCCAGTCAAACATCCGTTTTGGCGACAAAAACCGCTCGAGCATCCAGCGGCGTTGCCCGCCACGAATCTGACCCCAGGCCGCCCAAAGATTTAGGTAGGTCTCAAAATCCGCTTGCTTGCCGGCAAACTCGCGGTGGGCCACATCGGCAGCGGCGCGCCGATCGCTCGGCCTGATTTGCGGATTACCAACGGCGAGCGCCGCGACAACGATCAATGCCTGCGACAACACGCCTTCCTGCGCCGCACCGAGCAGCACGCGACCCAGCCGCGGATCAACAGACAATCGCGCCAGGTGTTTACCGGTCCGTTTCAAGCGACCGTGTCGATCGGTGGCGCCGATGTCACGCAGGGTTTGCTTGGCGTCACGAACCCGGCTCGGGTCCGGTCGGTCTAACCACGGGAACTTGTCGATGTCGCCCAGCCGCGCATCGAGCATGCGCAACGTGACGCTCGCCAGGTCCGTGCGAACGACTTCAGGATCGGTGTACGCGGCTTGATCGCTAAAGCTGTCTTCGCTGTACAACCGTACGCAGACCCCCGGCCCCAACCGTCCACATCGACCCGCTCTCTGCCGAGCACTCGCCTGCGACACTTGCTCAGTTGCCAAACGCTGAATTTTCGACCGAACGGAGTAACGACTGATGCGTACGAGACCCGAATCGATAACGGCATGGATACGCGGTAACGTCAGCGACGTTTCGGCAACGTTGGTCGCGAGCACAAGCCGGCGCGCAGCGCCCGGTTCGAACACACGCCGCTGCTCATCGTCAGGGAGCCGCCCATAAACGGGGATGATATCGATACCGACCAACCGCGGGTAATGGGACGGCCGGGCTAAGACTTTGGCAACATCGAGAATTTCTCGCTCACCCGGCAAGAAAACCAGCACATCGCCGCTCGGCAAACGATCAAATAAGTCTGCCGCGACCCGACCGATTGCCGCCGCCAGCGGTTCATCGTCGGCCACGGGGTCGTAATCGATCTCGACAGGATACGTTCTACCCGCAACGCTAATAACCGGCGCAGCGGCGAAAAACTCAGCGAAAGCGGCGGTATTTATCGTCGCCGATGTAACAACAACACGAAGATCAGCCCGCTCGGCCAGTGCTCGGCGCAAACAACCGAGCAAAAAGTCGATGTTCAAGCTTCGCTCATGGGCTTCGTCGACAATCACCGTGTCGTAGCGCGTCAACAACGGATCCGCACTGATCTCGGTGAGCAAGATACCGTCGGTCATGACGCGAACGGGAGCAGACGGCTCGCTCGCGTCGTCGAATCGCACGTGTAATCCGATGCCGGTGCCGGGCGGTAACGCGGTCTCAGCGGCTAGCCGCTTAGCGACCGCATGGGCGGCAAGGCGGCGCGGCTGCGTTAGCGCGATCTGCCCGGTTACTCCGCGACCCAGTTCGAGGCACATCTTCGGCAACTGAGTGGTCTTGCCCGAACCGGTATCGCCCGCGACGATGACAACCGGATTGGCCACGATCGCCGCTTGAATCTTGGCCCGCTCGGCGCTGATCGGCAGCTCAGCCGGGTAGTTAAGCTGCGGGGTCCACGCCCTTCGTGCCGCAATATCGGCCTCACGATGTCGGAATCTACGGCGCTGGCGCCGAACTCGACTCATGGGTTCGGCACAGCAATCGTGACCCGTGCACCACCCCCGTCGCGATTGGCTAGCCTCAACGAGGCACCGTAAAGCTCACAGATTTCGGCGACGATGGCGAGACCAAGACCTTGACTCGACGGCGCCTCATCGAGGCGTTGGCCACGCACAATTTCTTGGCTGGCGAGTAGCGGCTCGGGAAACCCAGGCCCGTCGTCGCTGACATCGATGACAAAGGCACCGCTAGCCTCTCGTTCTACGCGCAACCACACCGCCGATTGGCAACGCTTGAACGCGTTATCCAATACGTTGCCAACGAGTTCCGTAAAATCACTGGGGTCGCCGCGGAATCTAAGCGCAGGCGCGACACTGGTCTGCACCGTCACCGACTTGTCCGCGTAGATTTTGGCGAAGCTTGCTAACAGCGCGTCAATTGCAGGTGGAACATCGAACGGCTTCGTGCCAATCAACCGCCCGCGCGTTGCCGGTTTCGCTAGTTGATAGCGGATGGTCTCGTCCATGCGGGTGAGTTCGCGATCAATGTCGTCGCGGTTATCGTGACGCAGCAACGTTCGAAGGGTCGCCAACGGTGTCTTGAGACTGTGTGCAAGGTCGCCCAGCGTGCGCCGATACACCTCACCGCGTGAGCGCTCCCGGCGAACCAACGCGTTGAGATTCCGAGCAGCGCCCGCCAGCTCGTCGGGGTAACCGGCGGAGAGGGTTTCGCGCTCACCTTGTTCGATTTCTCCGATCTCCTCCTCGATCTGCGCGAGCGGGCGCAGTAACCAGCCGAGTAATCCACCAAGCGACACCAGCAGTGCGATTCCGACGCCGATGAACCAGCCGAACAACTGGCGTCGATAGGCGCTAACTTGATCGTTGAAAAAATCGAAGCTTTCCGCAACGTGGAACGTGAACGGTCGCGTCGTTCCGTCGTCGAAATCCCAAGTAATACCCATCGAGAAGCTGAGTAGCTCCGCCGCCTCTTGCGGTGCGAGCGTTACGATCGACATCTGCCCGACGGGCACCGACTTCACCCACGGCACGACGACGCCGATGGTGGAGTCAGATTTCCAGACCTCACGGCCATCGCGATCGAACACCGCGGCGTACAAACCGGATAACGGTTGCGCATAGCGAGGCTCGGGAAACTGATCGGGCAATGTTAGCGTGTAGTCATCACTCGGTTTCGCCGCAGCCAGTAATGAAATTAACTGGACGTCGAGGCGCGCCTCTTCGGCCTTCATCGCGGCTTTGCGAAACGCGTCGTCCAGCACGCCGATCGCGACGCCGACAAAAATAACCAGCAGCGATCCCGCAGACACCACGATACTTAGACGAAGCGAATTCATCGGGACGGCGGCTGCTCCCTATCGTGTCCGAGGATAGTTGCGCTAGGAATCGACGCCACGCTCCAAGGCGAAGCGATAACCGCGCCCACGAAGCGTCTCGATGGGCTTTATGGCATCGTCCGGATCGAGCTTTTTGCGCAAACGACCGATGAAAACCTCAATCACGTTGCTGTCGCGTTCGAAGTCCTGATCGTAAAGGCGCTCGGTCAATTCTGTTTTCGAGATAACTTCACCAGCGCGCAACATCAGGTGCTCGAGCAATTTGTACTCGTGCCCCGTCAAGTCCACTTCCTGTCCGTCGACCGTCAGTAGCTGTCGCTTGGTATCGAGCATAACGGGACCGCAGCGTAACTCCGCACTCGCCCATCCACCGGAACGTCGAAGCAGCGCGTTGATCCGCGCCAGCAGTTCTTCGACGTGAAACGGTTTCGCTACGTAGTCGTCAGCGCCAGCCGACAAGCCATCAACTTTATCCTGCCAGCGATCTCGCGCCGTTAGGATAAGGATCGGGTAATCCTTACCGGCTTCGCGCAAGCGTCGAATAATGTCGATACCCGGGAGTTTCGGCAAACCAAGATCAATGACCGCTAGGTCGATCGGGTATTCGGTTGCGAAGTACAAGCCCTCTTCACCATCCGCCGCCAGTTCGACGGCAAAACCCGCGCGGCGCATTTCTTCCGCGAGCGCACCGCGCAGCTCTGCGTCATCCTCTACGATCAATAGCCGCATCAGGCGTGCCCTCGGCCCCGATTGCGGCCCGGAATCCGAACGGTCTTTACGTTGCCCTCGGCCGTCAAGATACGTATCACGTGCACCTCACGATTACCCTGCACAACCGTATTAGCACTGATGATGCGCCCACCGTATTGGCGGCGAACCGACTCAATTGCTTGTTCTAGGGTCCGGCCACCCGACTGCGCCAGACTGACGGCTGGCGCCGCGACGCGGTCAGCAGCGTCGGCCACTGTCGGGCCGGTCGCGGCGCTGATTACAAGCGCGCATAACAGTGCGGTGAATGTTCGTGACATAGCGGAATTGTCCGTTCGCCATCATGAGTTTGCAACGCGGATGCGGCCCATCCGTGGACCGCCGCACACATTCTCGGCCTACCGAGTGGGCTGAACCGTCACACGCACTCGAATTTGGTTGCCCGGATCAAACTCGGTTCGTGTCGCCAGCGTCTGACCGTTGTAGACGTAGCGAACATCATAGCCTTCGATTCGTTCCTCGATGCGCGACTCGTAACGGATGTCGCAGCGCTCGACCGGCACGGTCTCAACCGTACGGCCGCGCCGCTCACCGCCGTTCGCGCCGACGGCAGCACCGATCAGCGTTCCGGCCACGGTCGCTGCATCGTTACCGCGGCCGCTGCCGAACTGGTTACCGATAACGCCGCCAATGACGGCGCCGACCAACGCCCGACCCGGGTTATTCGCCACACCGTGACGCGGACCGTAATGGCGCTCAACGTGTTCGGTGTAGCACTCGCGTACCGGCGTTTCGACCGTGACTTGACGGACGATCGGCGTCGCAGAAACTACGCGGGCGTAGTCGTAACGCACCGGGTTGTTCGCGTAGCCATAGCTGCTGACGCGTTCCGCCGACGCCAGTGGGCTGACTGCCAGCAGCGTTAAAGCGGTGGTAACCACCATTAAGGGTTTTGCGAATTGGACACGCATGGTCGTTTACTCCGTGGTCTGGCCGGCCCTTTGCCGGGGATGCCAAGCAGTGTGCCCAGCGACGGGTGAACCGAGACTGAACGGCTGAGCGGCGCCTATTTGGCCGCCTTGGCGCGCTGCCACAGCGATTCCAGATCCTCGGAATCGAGCTCGCCGAGTGACACCCCAGCGTCTGCGGCAAACCGCTCTGCGCGGCGAAATCGCTCGCTAAACCGACTGTTGGCCTCACGAAGGGCCCGCTCGGCACTGACACCGGCGTGCCGGCATAAGCTCACGGCCGTCAACAGCACATCACCGGCTTCGGCCTGAACGGCGGCATCCGAACCGGTATCGCCAGCGCTCGCAAGGGCCACTTTCAACTCGCCGACCTCTTCGTCGAGCTTGGCGAACACACCGGTGACGTCGGGCCAATCGAACCCAACGCGGCCGGCCCGTTTACCGATTTTCTCGGCCCGTTGCAGCGCCGGCAGCGCGACCGGGATGTTGTCCAGCTCGCTAGTGGGTTGGGAACCACCAGCGCTGGCCCGTTCACGAGCTTTAATCGCTTCCCACGTCTCAGTTACGGTATTGGGGTCCGGGCGCGCGGCGCCGCGGGCCGCGAAAACGTGCGGATGGCGGCGAACCAACTTATCGCTAATCGCATCGGCGACCGCATCGAAATCGAACCAGCCCTGCTCCTCCGCCAAGCGCGCCAGAAATATCGCCTGGAACAGCAAATCGCCCAGTTCATCGCGTATGTCGTCGATCTCACCGCGCTCGACGGCGTCAGCCACCTCGTAAGCCTCCTCGATCGTGTGCGGCACGATACTGCGCATGTCCTGCTCAAGGTCCCACGGGCAGCCAGTTTCGGGATTGCGTAGCGCTGCCATAATCGCCCGCAGCCGCTCGATTGGGGTCATAGGCTGTCACCCCGCCAACAATCGAGTAACTCACTGAGCATCATGGCGGTCGCCCCCCAGATCCGAAATCCTTCGTAGGTCCACTCGACCATATCGATTTTCTTGGAACCGAACTGGCGTTTTTCGTAGCGTCTATTGCGTTCATCGGACAGAAACGCGACCGGGGCCAAAAACGCATCACGCACCTCGGACGCTTGCAACGCCAGCGGCGGCAACTCACGGGCCCAACCGACGACCGGCGTGACCCGAAATCCGGTGATCGTTGTACGCGGCCGTAACGTGCCAACGATATCGAAATAATGCGGCGCAATGCCCACCTCTTCCTCCGTTTCGCGCAACGCTGTTGCGACCAAGTCCGCATCGTCTTGCTCGGCACTGCCACCGGGGAAGCTGACTTGTCCGCCGTGATGTTTCAAGTGATCGGCGCGCTGTGTGAGCAGCACAGCAAACGACTCATCCAAACCGACCAAACCGATAAGCACGGCGGCGTCGCGCACCAACTGGCCCGAGAAGCGCTCAGCGAGGCCGCGTTCAATCCGCGTGTGCAGGCTTGTTGGATCGCGTTCAAGGGCGAGTGCCGCTTCTAAGTCGCGAATCGATGTCGGTTTAGTCAGTGCTGAATCCCACCACGCGTCAATGACAGCGGATCGAGCAGCCGATCAAGCTCGTCCGCATCGAGGTCGGTCAACTCAAGAGCAACGTCGCGAACTGGGCGACCGCTCGCATACGCCTCCTTCGCAATTTTTGCGCCGAGCTCGTAGCCAATCACCGGGTTTAGCGCCGTAACCAGCACCGGGTTACGCGCCGAAAGCTCGGCCAGGCGTTCACTGTTTACCGTCAGACCGGCGAGGCATTGCGTGTGCAGCGCTTGCAGTGCGCGCGTCGCGATACCGATGCCGTCCAGCAGGGTTGCTCCGATTAGGGGCAACATGACGTTCAACTGTAAGTTGCCAGACTGCGCGGCGACGGTGACCGTCGCCTCGTTGCCGATCAGCTTGGCCGCCGCCATGGCGACCGCCTCTGGAATCACCGGATTGACTTTGCCGGGCATAATCGACGACCCGGGCTGCAATGCCGGCAGTTGCAGCTCTGCCAGACCATTCAGTGGTCCGGAACTCAGCCAACGCAAATCGTTGGCGATCTTCATCAGCGTGACAGCGATGACTTTTAGCGTGGCCGCCGCTTCAACGGACGCCTCTTGCCCTGCGATGGCGGCAAACGAGTTGTCCGCCGCTAAAAAGTCGTTGCCGGTCTGCTCCGACAAAAGAACCGCGACTTTGGCGCCGAATTTGGGATGCGCATTAATACCGGTTCCGACAGCCGTCCCACCTTGAGCGATGGCACAAACACGCGGCAGCAACGACTGGCAGCGCTCTTCGCTCGCGGCCAGCTGTGCCGCCCAAGCCGAAAACTCCTGCCCAACCGTGATCGGCATGGCATCCATGAGATGCGTTCGGCCGGTCTTGACGATTGCGGCAAATTCCTCGCTTCGGCGTTCGATGCATTCGATACAGCCGCGTAACGCCGGCAGCAGGTCGTTGCGCAAAGCTTCTGCGGTACTGACCGCGATGCAGGTCGGGATAACATCATTGGAACTTTGCGACATGTTGACGTGATCGTTTGGGTGCACGAGTACTTCCGCGCCCTCGCTCGCTAGTCGCGCAATGACCTCATTGGCATTCATGTTTGAACTTGTGCCACTCCCGGTCTGCAGAACATCGACCGGAAAGTGCGCGTCGTGGCGATTATCAGCAACCTCTAGTGCGGCGCTTTGAATGGCTATCGCCATCCCGGTGCGCATCAGGCCCAGTTCAGCGTTCGCGCCGGCTGCGGCCCATTTGACGAGCCCAAGTGCGCGAATAAACGGTGCCGGCATCGGCGCACGCGCGATCCCAAAGTTATCAACAGCACGTTGGGTTTGGGCACCCCATAACGCCCATGCGGGTACGTGGACTACGCCGAGCGAATCACGTTCTTCGCGCCGGTCGGCCTCGTTGTCGTGGTTGGATGAAGCGGTCACAGTGAATGCGAAGCTAAAGGCTAGGGTCGGTTATGATTAGGGTTTTGGCCGGTGCTGTCTACCGCATGACCGATATCACACACCTATCCGCGTTGTCGCCACTCGACGGTCGCTACGCCAGCAAAGTCGACAGGCTTCGCGATTCGCTGAGTGAGTACGCGCTGATCAAGTTCCGCGTATTCGTTGAAGCCCGTTGGCTACGATTTCTCGTTGCGCTCGATGGCGTTAAGGAATTACCAGAGCTGTCGGCCGCGGCAGACGCGGCCCTCGCCCGCTTGGAAACCCAATTCACGCCCGCCGATGCAGAGCGTGTTAAAGCGATCGAGGCGACCACCAATCACGACGTAAAAGCGTGTGAGTATTTTATTCGCGAACAACTCGATGGGGTCCCCGATGAAGCGTTGCTCGCCAACTTCATCCACTTTGGCTGCACATCCGAAGACATCAACAATCTCGCCTACGCATTGATGCTTGAGCACGCGCGCTCCGCTGCACTCGAACCCGCGATGGCGCGCGTGCGGGTAGCGCTTCATGAGTTAGCGGCGCCCCTGGCGGCGACCCCCATGCTGTCGCGTACGCACGGTCAACCGGCCAGTCCGACCACGATGGGCAAAGAGATTGTGAACGTCGCCGCGCGTTTCGGGCAGGCAACCGAAGCCTTTCTAAAAGTAGCGGCCCGCGGCAAATTCAACGGCGCGGTCGGAAACTTTGCGGCGCACGCGGTGGCCTACCCAGAGATCGATTGGCCGACGGTCAGCGCGCGTTTCGTCGGGTCTCTCGGTCTGCAGCACAATCCGCTGACAACGCAAATCGAACCGCATGACTGGATCGCCGACTACGCACAGGCGCTGGTGCGTTACGCGACGATTGCGATCGACTTTAGCCGCGACATCTGGGGCTACATTTCGCTCGGTTACTTCCGCCAGAGAAGCGTCGCAAACGAAGTGGGTTCGTCAACTATGCCGCACAAAGTAAACCCGATTGACTTTGAAAACGCCGAGGGTAATTTTGGAATTGCGACCGCCTTGCTGGATCACTTGGCCGTCAAATTGCCGATCAGCCGCTGGCAACGCGACCTTAGCGACTCAACCACGTTGCGCAATCTCGGGCCGGCACTCGGCCACTTCGCATTGGCGCTCACCTCGCTCGAACGCGGACTCGGCAAACTCGATGCCGACGCAGATGCCATGGCCGCGGACCTTGGCGACCGCTGGGAGATCCTCGCCGAGGCTGTGCAAACCGTCATGCGGCGATTCGGTCTACCCGAACCGTACGAACAGCTGAAGGCTTTTACGCGTGGCCAGCAGATCGACAAAGCGATGCTGCACACGTTTATTGACGGCTTGGACCTGCCGCCCACCGTAAAGCAGAATTTACTTGATTTAACTCCCCTAACCTATTCTGGTTACTCATATTTATTAGCCAAAGATTCGCTCGATTAACACCGCACATGACACCGCTGTTGGTCGGTGGGCGAAAAACGTGACGTAGTTGGCAAAGGGATCGAATAGCCAGCAGTAGACTGTTGTCTGGGAACGTTTTTTACGCCTTAGCATCGGCCGCCTTGGGTCCTGCTCAGCACGGCCAATAACGAGAAAGGACGAAGATGGTTGTCAATATCGCCGAGCCGCCAGGCGACAGTGTAGCGGGCTCATCGCCACTCGCGCCGCCATCGCAAGAATCGAAAAAGATCGGCCAACGGTGGGTCATCAGTACCAAGGAAGAAATGCGCGACGCGGCGATTCGTGTTACCGCGAAAGCAAAGCGCAGCGTCTCGATATTTACGCACGACCTCGAGCCGGGTATTTACGACAGCCTAGACTATCTGGAAGTACTGAAAAAACTCATCCTTTCGAAGTCTTACGTACGAATTCGCGTGTTGGTTGCGAACCCGCGACGGGCCGTCAAAAGCGGTAATCGACTGATTCATCTCGGCCAGCGCTTGAACAGCTACATCGAGTTTCGCCACATCGCTCCGCAGCACGAAGGGCATACCGAAGCCTATTGCATCGCCGACGACACGGCCGTTGTTTACCGCCTCCAGTCGGAGCGTTGGGATGGCATGGCCGATACGTTCGAGCCACCTGTAGCACGGCTGTACCTCGGCACGTTCGACCAAATCTGGCACGACAGCGAGAACGCGGCCGAACTGCGCCGGATGAGCCTTTGAGCGGTCTTCTGACATTTGCCTCCAGAGCGCGTACGATAACCGGATGACGACGGGGCATTCCGGGCCGATCGACGTGACGGTCGCCGGTCTTATTGAACATAGCAACAGAATTCTGATCGTTCGCGAACGAGCGGCCAGTCGTGTCGTGGTCAATTTACCGGGCGGCCACATCGAAGCCGGCGAATCGCCCGAGCGCGCGGTAATGCGGGAGGTCCACGAAGAGACCGGGTACCGATTTGAGCCGACCCACCTGCTGGGCTGCTATTTGTGGGAACGGCCCAGCGACGGGCTGCGCTTCCTGCGGATCGTCTACACGGGTGTCTGCCCAACGGCGGCAGCGGAGCCGGATGCCGTTAACGACGCCTCGATCGTCGCGCACGATTGGCTCACCGTTGACGATGTAATGGCCTGCCAGGCGATCCATCGCTACCCAATTGTCGAACGCAGCATCGCCGACTACACATCGGGGGTCCGTAGCTCGCGTCGCTCACTGACGCCATTCCTGCCTCTTCCTCACAATATCGATGCGGTTACTGCGCGCGCTTCGATACTAAGCTGACGACCCAGACGACCCGGCTTGCCGCCGGCGTTACACTACCCGGATGAACGCAACGACATTCACCGAACCGGTCGTCGTCGCTCTATCGGGCGGCGTTGACTCGTCCGTGGCCGCCCTCCTACTAAAGCAAGCCGGTGCGAGCGTCATTGGCTTGCACATGACCAACTGGGATGACGCCGATGGCCATTGCAACGCGGCAGACGATCTCGCCGACGCTCGCCGTGTTGCCGAGCTACTGGATGTGCCGTTCCAACACGTCAATTTTACGGCCGAGTATCGCGACCAGGTGTTTGCACAATTCCTGGCCGACTACGCGGCCGGTTTGACCCCGAACCCGGATGTTCTGTGTAATCGCGACATCAAATTCGGTGTAATGCTCGACTACGCGCGTCGGCTCGGGGCAGCGACATTGGCAACCGGTCATTACGCGGCAACCCATAAGGCTCAAGGCTCGACCGAGCTTATGATCCCGGCCGATCGACACAAAGACCAGACGTATTTCTTGCATGCCATCGAGCAGCAGGCGCTCGCCGCCAGTGTGTTCCCATTGGCCGATTTGTCGAAGCGCGAGGTGCGCGAACTCGCCCATCGCTACGGACTACCGACGCGTGCCAAGAAAGACAGTACCGGTATCTGCTTCATTGGCGAACGGCCATTCCAAGCGTTCTTAGAAACCTACTTACCGGGACAACCCGGACCGATGCGCACGCTCGATGGCCGAACGGTTGGCCAGCACCGTGGGGCCGCGTACTACACCGTCGGCCAACGCAAGGGACTCGGCATTGGCGGTGTTGCCGGTGCTATCGACGCGCCTTGGTATGTCGCCGATCGCGATATGGACGAGAACACGGTTTACGTCGTCCAAGGCGACGATCACCCGCGCTTGCGCGGCAGCCGGCTAAGCGCCGGAGACTGGCACTGGATCGCCGGCACCGCGCCCAGCGAGCTTGCGGCAACGTCACTGCGTGCCCGCGCCCGCATTCGTCACGGTCATCCGCCGGCGCTTTGCACGGCGACGCGAGCTGCCGATGGCCTGGTAAACATCGCATTCGATGAACCGCAGTGGGCGATCGCCCCCGGGCAGTATGTCGTGCTTTACAGTGACGACACCTGTTTAGGCGGTGGCACGATACGTTCAGCCGAAACGCTGGCCGATGCTCTCGATCAAACCGCGGCCGCCGGCTAAATAAGCGCGCTGGATAGCCGGTATAAGCCGCCGAGCCGCGCGACTCCGGTACAATCGCGACGCGCGCGCAGCAGAGCGCTGACGCGGTGCCCATTACGACGGGAGACAACATGAGCGATAGCTACAATGCCCGCACCTCGCTGCAGGTAGGGACGACCGAATTCGAAATTTTCCGCCTTGACGCCATCGCCGGCGGGCATGTGTCGAAGCTGCCCTACTCGCTAAAGATCTTGCTTGAAAACCTGCTCCGCCACGAAGACGGGGTTGCCGTTACGCGCGACGATATCGATGCGCTCGCCGCGTGGGACCCGGCCGCCGAGCCGAGCCAGGAAATCAGTTTCACGCCGAGCCGCGTGGTGCTGCAGGACTTTACCGGTGTGCCGGCGATCGTTGATTTGGCTGCTATGCGCGATGCCGTCGTCGCCCTGGGCGGCGATGCGGACAAGATAAATCCCCTGTCACCCGCCGAATTGGTTATCGATCACTCGGTACAGGTTGATGAATACGGTGTGCCGGGCGCGCTCGCCATCAACAATGCGATCGAGTTTGATCGCAACGAGGAACGCTATGGCTTTTTGCGCTGGGGACAGAGTGCATTCGAGAACTTCAGTGTCGTGCCACCTAACACCGGCATTGTTCATCAGGTCAACCTTGAGTACTTGTCGCGCGTCGTATTCGAACGCGACGTTGCCGGTACCCTTCGCGCCTATCCCGACACATTGGTCGGAACGGACTCGCACACGACCATGGTCAACGGGCTAGGCGTTCTTGGCTGGGGAGTCGGTGGTATCGAGGCCGAAGCCGCCATGCTGGGTCAACCGGTAACGATGCTGATCCCGCAAGTCGTTGGCGTCAAACTGACCGGGAAGTTATCGGAAGGAACAACGGCCACCGATCTGGTGTTGACGGTTACCGAAATGCTGCGCGAGTTCGGTGTCGTTGGCAAATTCGTTGAGTTTTTTGGCGACGGCCTCGACGATTTACCCCTTGCGGATCGGGCGACGCTCGGCAACATGTCGCCAGAATTTGGCTCGACCTGCGCGATCTTTCCGATCGATGCCGAAACCATCCGCTACTTGCGCTTATCGGGCCGAAGCGACGAACAGCTTGCTTTGGTTGAAGCGTACGCCAAGGCACAAGGCATGTGGCGCAGCTCCGGTGACGCCGATGCGCTATATACCGATGTCTTAACGCTAGACCTCGCATCGATCGAGCCGAGCATCGCCGGGCCGAAACGACCTCAGGATCGCATTGCGCTGACAGCCGCGGCCACCGAATACCGGCGACACCGTGAGTTGATGACCGCGGGGCGGACCGGCAGTGGTACAACGCGCGTCGCGATGGACAACCAAACGTTCGAACTCGGCGACGGCGCGGTCCTAATCGCGGCTATAACGAGTTGTACCAATACGTCGAACCCTGCCGTTATGATCGGTGCCGGCTTGTTAGCGCGCAATGCCGCCGAACGGGGGTTGACTCGGGCCCCCTGGGTGAAGACCTCGCTGGCACCCGGCTCGAAAGTCGTCACCGATTATCTGGAAAAATGCGACCTACTCGATGACCTCGGCAAACTCGGGTTTTTCACGGTTGGATACGGCTGCACCACGTGTATCGGGAATAGTGGCCCATTAGACCCGGAGATTGCAGCGGCGGTAAACGAGTCGGGCATAATCGGTACGAGCGTCTTGTCCGGCAATCGAAACTTCGAAGGGCGCATTCACCCACTGGTACGGATGAACTTCTTGGCCTCTCCGCCGCTTGTTGTGGCCTATGCGATTGCCGGCACACTGGATCGGGATCTCGTCAATGAGCCGCTCGGCCAGGACAACGCTGGCAACGATGTTTTCTTGCGTGAGATTTGGCCGTCGCAGCAGGAAATTCAAGACATGATCATGGGTACGATCGACGCGACGATGTTTCGGACCAGCTACGCCAGCGTTTTCGAGGGTGACGCGAATTGGCAAAGTATCGAGGTGCCAGAAGGCAGCATTTTTGCCTGGGATGAACAATCGACGTACGTCAAAAACCCGCCCTACTTCGACGGGATGCAACGCGAGCCGACGCCGGTCGCTGACATCGCCGGTGCGCGCGTGCTCGCGCTACTCGGCGACTCGGTAACGACCGACCACATATCGCCGGCTGGCAGCATCGCACCCGACAGTCCGGCCGCTAACTACCTGCGAGATCAGGGTGTCGCAGACAAAGACTTCAATAGCTATGGCTCCCGTCGCGGTAATCACGAGGTCATGATGCGCGGCACGTTCGCCAATATCCGGCTGCGGAACCAGCTGGCGCCCGGTACCGAAGGAGGCTGGACCCGGCATCAGCCGAGCGGTGAGCAAATGACGATATTCGATGCCGCTAATCGCTATCGCGATGAAGACGTCCCGTTGGTCGTCATCGCCGGCAAGGAGTACGGCACCGGGTCGTCTCGAGACTGGGCAGCGAAGGGTACGCTATTACTCGGCGTCAAAGCGGTACTCGCTGAAAGCTACGAGCGCATCCACCGATCCAACTTAATCGGCATGGGCGTGTTGCCGCTGCAATTTCGCGACGGCGAGTCTGCTGCAAGCTTGCATCTTGATGGTTCGGAGACGTTTTCGGTCACGGGACTCGATAACGGCAACGCCAAGCTGGTGACCGTGACCGCAACGAAAAGCGATGGCGCGGCGATTGAGTTTCCGGCGCGCGTGCGAATCGACACACCGAAAGAGGCCGACTACTTTCGCAACGGTGGCATTTTGCAATACGTGCTGCGACAGCTGGCTGCCGCGTAGCGGCCGGCGGCAGTGACGTTTCCTTCTGAGCGGGCCAAATGAATTCGAGCGGCCAGCGCGCTGGTCGTGCTGTCCGGCGCAGGCCTATCGGCCGACAGTGGATTGGCGCCGTTTCGTGGTGATACCGGCCGCGTTCGAACGCCACCCCGAGTGGGTTTCGCAGTGGTATCGCGAACGTCACCGCCAAGCCCGCGCGGAATCACCGAACGCCGCTCATTGTACTTTCGGCGGACTTACGTCGCTTCTCGATAACGTAACGATCATCACCCAAACGTCGATGGCCTATTGCAGCGCGCAGGACTCGACGACGCAATCGAGTTTCACGGCAGTCTCTTTGCCGCCCGATACGCTCGGTCTGGGACAACTTGTGCAGCGACAGCAGCCGATCGCGACGCCGCCGTACCGGCACGCCTCGCGTGCGGCGAACCGCTTCGGCGAGGCGTCGTTTGGTTCGAAGAGGCGATCGATCCGAAAGCGCTATACCGCGCCATCAACGCCTCTGAAAACGCCGCTGGCGTGGTGCTAGTCGGCACGAGAGCGGCGCTCGCTCCGGCCAATTCGCTGACGAGCATCGCGCGACGTTACGGTGCTTGGGTCGTCGAGACCAATACGGCGGAAACAGCGATGAGCGACACCGTAGATCCTGTGCTGCGCGGCCGGGTCGGCGATATACTGCCGCGTCTTGTTGATCGATTGCGTGTGTAGACCGCTATGGCCTCCAATGAACACCTGCGCCAGCCGGGGCGCTATTTACGGCGAACGATCGGCGGATTTGTCGCTTTAGTTGTTATCGCGTTTTTCGCCGTGGGCTGGTACTGGTCACGGATGCCGGCGATTTTCTACGTAACCAATGAAATTGCTGGACAGCCGGTTATACCTGGCTACTCAACGGCGGATACATTGATCCGCGTGGCTGAAACACTGCTCGATAAGCCGGGCGGTTATCTGTCAAATGACGTCACGCCGCCATCCGTGTTCATGGATAACATGCTGGAGTGGGAGTTTGGTGTTCTGACACAGGTGCGCGACCTTGCCCGTGTCATGCGCAATGACTACTCGCGCTCGCAGTCGCAATCGACGGAAGACCCAGCCTTGTCCGTGGCCGAACCGCTGTTCTTTATCGAGAACGATTCATGGATGTTTCCAGCGAGTGAGACAAAATACCGCGAGGCGATTGACGGTTTCCGCGCGTACCGGGACCGGCTGAGCGGCGACGCGGCGCCACCGGCGCAGTTTTTCTCGCGCGCAGACAACTTGCGTGAATGGCTCGCGCAAGTCGAGAAACGGCTCGGCAGCCTATCGCA
Source organism: Pseudomonadota bacterium (assembly GCA_038749025.1). GTDB lineage: Bacteria > Pseudomonadota > Gammaproteobacteria > Steroidobacterales > Woeseiaceae > JBCAXA01. The sequence goes on from JBCDIL010000004.1 coordinate 168,088, forward strand.
ACGACTGAGCGCAAGCGTCGGTCAACGGCGCGTCAATACCGATATGTCGGGCGTCCCCTCGTCCGCAGCAACGAATGAGGCGCCCACCGACATCGTCGTAAAAACTCCATGGCTCGAGATCGACAATGTATTCTACGAAGCGCGTGGCACGGCGTGGGCGCTGGTGCATTTCCTGCGGGCCGTCGAGTTTGATTTCGCCGACGTACTCGACGACAAGAACGCCACCGTATCGGTGCGACAAATCATTCGGGAATTAGAAGCGTCATTGGAGCCGATGCGCAGCCCCATGGTTCTTAATGGCGGGGGCTTCGGCGTATTCGCCAATCACTCACTGGTCATGGCCTCGTATTTGTCACGTGCCAACGCCGCCGTTATCGACTTGCGCGAGTTACTGGATCAGGGTTAGCCGATCTCCAGCCACCCTGGGAGATCGACCCAAGCGTTACTGAGCTGTTTGTCGAGCCGACGGTAGTCAGGCTCGTACAGACCGACGGTCGCCCAAAAGGCCGCCGAGTGATTCATGTGCCGCGCGTGACTGAGCTCGTGAATCAGCAGGTAACGGACCAATGCGGGTTCAAGAAACATCAAACTCACGTTCAGGCTAATAGTACCGGTTGACGAGTGCGATCCCCAGCAAGTTCGTTGCGCACGAATTTGCACACGTTGATACGGCAGTCCCGTCGCTTCGGACAGTCGAGCGAGCCAAGCGCCCAAATGGCGGCGGGCATACCCGGATAACCATCGTTTCAGGGCTTGGCGACAAGCTGCATCGTCATCAACGGGCCCGATCAATGATAGACACTGCCCCTCGGTGACCCGCATTCGTGGTGACTTAGCGCGACGGTATTCCACGTCGAAGCGCTTACCAATCGCTCGCATGTCGAGCAGTCGCGGTAGCGAGCGATCGTACTCACCGTAACGTTCCGCGAACGACGCTTGGGTCCGCTTAACCCACGGTGACTGACTGCGAACAAATTCGCTGATTTGTCGATCGCTGCTCGACATTGGCGCCGATACGACAACCCGACCGTCCGGATGAACCGATAATGATAGTCGCCGAGTTCGCCGAGTGCGGCGCACCTGAAAATCAAACGACAGAGGCAGCTGGCCGCTGGAGAATAGCGGTAGCTGAGTAAAGTTTTTTTGCATGCAGTTTAGAACGCGACAACGTACCCAAGATCGCCATGACAGTGTAGCACGCGTTGCGTCACTAACACGCTGTCGCGAAGCAGCGACCCGCGCAGTCTCACTTACCGTGTGGTGCGCAATTCGGTCAGTAATCGCTCGGCCGCACGATAGTCGGCAACGATCTGCAGGGCCTGCTCGGCGGCGTCCCGCGCCCGCAGCCGATTACCGTTCTTCAGTGCCAGCGTAGCCATCGCAGTATTCGCCTCAGCCTCCCCCCAGTCAGGTGTTAGCGGATCGATTTCGAGCGTAATGGTGAACAGTTGTAACGAGCGTTCCAGGAGTTCCTCGACAGGTGCAAACTCGTCGCGAAGACCCGGGCGATCGATGACAGCGATCGCCTGTTGCAGCAGGAGCCGCGGGTTCTCCGGCTCGAGTCGAGCGGCTTTCGTAAAAGCCTTGACGGCGCGTGATGGCGCCAGCACGGCCGAAATTGGCCGCCGTGATGCCAGCAACGCCGCACAGGACCCACGCAGGATCAACGCCTCAACAAACTCAGGATCCTGTCGCACGAGCGCTTTACTGAGCCGCTCACAGCGATCAATGTACTCGCCAACGTAATCATCGTCGGAGAGCACGGCAGCCCGGTAGTAGCCGTAGGCACTGTAGTAATTGAGCCAGGGACCAATGTCGCCGCGCGGTGTCTCGTCCTCGAGACGCTCCGCCAATGCGACGAGCTCGTCGACTTGCTCTGTGTACCACGCGTACTGCAACTGCGCGGCCATGTCGGCAAGTTCATTCGCCGAAACAGCCGCGCCGGCCGGACTCGCCGCGAAGCTTGTCGCCAATAGCCAGCAACAGAGTGTCAGTGGTCCTATTCTCATACCGGTTAGCGTAACCTATACAGGCTGACGGCAAACGTGAACGCCGTCACTCAGCACCCTACTGCGCATTGTAGACCGCAAGATCGAAAGTTCTTACCCATGATCGATATCGGCGCCAACTTATGCCACGACAGTTTTGACGTCGATCGCGACGCTGTTATCGCTGCCGCATGGCAGGCCGGGGTTAGTCAGATCGTCGTAACGGGCAGTTGCGAGGCGTCGAACCGGGATGCCGCCCAGCTCGCTAATCGATACCCAGGCCGACTGTTTGCGACAGCGGGCATGCACCCCCACCACGCTGAGGACTACAGCGACACTAGCGATGCACAGATACGCCAACTCGCAGCCGATGGCGCTATCGTTGCGATCGGGGAATGCGGGTTGGACTATTTCCGCAATTTTTCCAGCCCAGCGGCGCAGGCGGCCGCGTTCGATGCGCAGCTCGCGATCGCTGCTGAGACCGGTTTACCGCTATTTCTTCATCAGCGCGATGCCATCGATGACTTCGTCGCGATGATGAAGCCCTACCGAGACCGACTCGGGCACGCGGTTGCTCACTGCTTTACCGGTAACGCCGACGATCTCACTGCACTGCTCGACTTGGATCTATGGATCGGCATCACCGGTTGGATTTGCGACGAACGCCGCGGGGCGCATCTCCGCGAATTGGTCGCCAACATTCCGCGAGATCGGTTAATGATCGAAACGGATGCGCCGTATTTACTGCCGCGGACTCTTCGGCCGCGGCCGAAGACCCGCCGCAATGAGCCGCGATGGCTACCGGAAGTGGCTCGTGTTATCGCCGACAGTCTGGGTGTTGCTGTCACCGAACTCGCGACACAAACCGCCGCCAACACCCGTCGGTTTTTTGCATTGCCTGAGACTATGGTGGAGTGATCGCCGCACCTTCCAATTGCGCCCATTCCGTGAGGAACGCGCGCACCGTGGCCGGCGGCGATTGACGATTGGCGGCTGGGTAACGATCCAGGAGTTCATTAATACTGGCAACGCTTGCCGGTTTACCTTTCTCAAAACGTGCACCGCTGGCGAATATTAGCCGGCCGTCGACCGGGACACCGCGCAGTACCTGACGGACGGCCGCGACACGATCGAACAGTGCAGACTGTGGATTCGTGAACGTGAACCGACGTTGCCCATCAAGTACGGTCCACTCCTGCATCCGGTCGGAGCCGAACACTACACCGTTTACATCCTTGGTATCGACGACTAAGACGCCATCGGCGACGAGTAAAATCAGATCGATTTGGATCACGCCATCATCGGCTTTCGGTAATACGATACCGCTGTGCTGCGCGTAGCTAATCGACGCCAATTGTCGCGCCAGACTCGCTTGCCAGTCACGGCGAAGCCGCAACCAGACGGCTAGGCCAATGGCGATAATAAACGCAGCGCCCAGTATCAACGCAATCTCGATCATTGCTCGGGCCTCATCAAGCCATTTTGCAAAGCGCCAAGATCCGGTTCGATCCGAGTGGCGTGCGCCGGACGGCCCAATAGCTCAGCAAGTGCAGGCGGAACCGGGACGTTTTGGCCTAATAACGGCTCAACGATATCGTCAAATTTCGCCGGATGCGCGGTTGCGACGATCGCCCAATCGTCCGCGTCGCGTGTCGTTGGCGACAGTTTTTGCCAGGCATGGAACCCGGTTGCCGTGTGCGGGCAGACAATCATGCCGAATTGCGCGAATGTCGCTCGCAAGCTCTGCCGAATCGCAGCGTCGTCGACGGAGACGGCGCGGATTTGGCGGTTAAGCGCATCGGCCTCTCCAAAAAGGTGCCGCAGCCGCTCCATGTTGCTCGGGTTACCGACATCCATCGCCGACGCCAACGTCGCGAGTGACTCACGCGACTGGTATTCGCCGGTCGAAAGGAAGTCGGGAATGGTCTTGTTAGCGTTGGTTGCGAAAACAATTTGCCCGATGGGTAAGCCAATTGCTCGCGCCAGTACCGCCGCCAACCCATTGCCCAAGTTGCCGGTCGGGATGATCAGCGATAACGGCTTGCCCGTGGCACGTAGGTGCTGCAATGCGGCGTTGGCGTAGTAAACGCTCTGCGGCAGCAAACGGCCGATGTTGATACTGTTGGCCGAACTCAGACGATACCGCTCGTTTAATTCCGTGTCCGCGAAAGCGGCTTTAACGAGCCGTTGGCAATCGTCGAAACTGCCAGCGACTTCGAACGCATGCACGTTGCCGCCCCAACAGGTCAGTTGCTGCTGCTGGCGAGCCGATACTCGACCAGATGGAAACAGAACAGCAACCTCGAAGCCGCGTCGTTCGAAAAACGCGGCTGCCACAGCGCCGCCGGTGTCTCCTGACGTTGCGACGAGTATCGTAATGGGCCGCGCAGCGTCGAGCGCCGCTATGCGAGCCATGCAAGCGGCTAAAAAGCGAGCCCCGACGTCTTTGAAGGCGGCAGTTGGTCCATGAAATAGCTCGAGAACGTGCGGCGCATCGGCACCTAAGCAAACCAACGGGACAGGAAACGAAAATGTCTCAGCCGAGATCGCGGCGAGATCCGGTTCAAGCGGTGTGCCCGCCACGAATGGCGCCAACAAAACCTCAGCGGTCGTTGCACAATCATGGCAGTCAGCGAAATCGCGGAACTCGAAGCGCGGTAGTTCAGTGGGAACAAACAAGCCGCCGTCCGGTGCCAAGCCAGCCAGCAAAGCCGCATCGAGTGTGGTCGGCTTCGAGCCCCGCGTACTGACGAAACTCATCGACACGCTAGCGGTACCTCAGCGGCAGTCAGTAGCCTCGCCCCGGGGCAATCACCGTGACTTACCCATCCATCAGCGGCGACACCGACGGCCTCGAAAGCGGCTAGCATGGCGTCGCGGACCGTATTACCGTGCTCTTCCTTGGCGAGTGCAAAGACGCTTGGACCGCTACCGGACAACGAGGCGCCGTAGGCGCCAGTACCGATGGCGGCAGCGTGAACGGCATCAAACCCGTGCACAGCCGCTTTTCGCTGAGGCTCTACCAGTACATCTCGAACCACACCCGTCAACGCATCCGCGTCGTCGGCAAAGCACGCACATAGGAATTGGCTCAGTAAACCCATTTGCTCAACGGCATCGGGAAGTTCAACATCCGCGGCCAATGTCGAGCGACTCGCGGCGGTCTCCACGTGCAGTTCAGGATGGACAAGCACGCTGACGACGCCTCGCGGCAATCGCAGTCGGGTCATACGCGGTAATGAATGCGCAGGGCAAACGACTAGTCCGCCGAGCAGACTGGGCGCGACGTTGTCGGCGTGATAAGCCTTACTGGCGAACGCCTCTCCGGCCATGGCAACACCGAGCAGTTGCTCGTGCGCAAGCGGATTCGGTAGGAGAGCGTTGACAGCAACCGCACTGGCGACGGCCGATGCGGCCGAGCTGCCCATGCCGGACGCCAATGGGATTCCTTTGTGCAGCTGCAGTTCGACGCCGAAATCCGCTCTAAAATCGGCGAGTAACTCCAAAGCCGCTATACCGGCCGTGTTCTTGTCGGCATCGGTTGAGAGCGCCAACGCATCGGCCGCGCCCGGTTCGGCCGTGACGCCGACAATGCTGACTCCCGGCTGCTCAACCCGCTGTGCAATAACGACGTCACCGACATTGGCGATAGCCAATCCGAGTACGTCGAAACCGACGGCGACGTTACCGATCGAAGCCGGCGCAAATGCCACGGACCGGTTCCCGGCGGCCGCCACGCTAGTCGGCTCCTTTCAAGTACGACGCCAACCGCAATACGTCGGCGAAAACCCCAGCCGCCGTCACATCCGGTCCCGCACCCGGGCCTTGCACGACGAGCGGGTTATCGGCGTAGCGCTCGGTCGTGAACCGGATGACATTGTCCGTGAGGTTGATGTTGGCGAACGGATGATTCGAATCGACTTCAACCAAGCCAACCGAGGCGCCGTCGTTAACGTCCAATGAGCCGACGTAGCGCAAGTGCTTGCCACTTTTGTGCGCCTGCTCGAGACGCTCGGCCATCGCTGCATCGAAGCTCGGTAAGCCAGCCATGAACTGCTCGACATCGACATCTGCCAACGGTTCTGGCACCAAGGAACTGACCGCGAGCGACTCGAGGCTGACTGGCCAACCGAGTTCGCGCGCCAAAATAGTCACTTTACGGGCGACATCCATACCGGACAGATCGTCGCGCGGATCGGGTTCGGTAAAGCCTTGCGCACGGGCTTCCGAGACGATGGTTGAAAACGGTACTTTGCCGTCGTATTGGTTGAACAGATAGGCGAGCGTACCTGAGAAAATCCCATCGACACGCTTAACGCGGTCGCCGGTCTCAATCAGATCTTGCAGCGTGCGAATTACGGGCAGCCCTGCACCCACCGTCGTTTCGTACAAACAATGCGAGCCACCGACGCTCATCGCAGAACGTACGCTGGCCGCTAACTCAGCGTCACCGCTAAATGCCTTCTTGTTCGGTGTGACGATATGGATACCGCGTTGTAGCCAAGCGGGGTAGCGTGCAGCGATATCGCTGTCGGCCGTGCAGTCGACGATAACGCTATGCGGCAAATGATCGGCATCGACATGGTCGACAAACGCGTCGAGGGACTCAAGCGTTTGCGCTTGTTGATAAGCACCGCGCCAATCGGTCAATCCCAAGCGACGCGGGGCGGCGAGCCACTTTGACGAGCCGGCGATCGCGCGGACCCGCAGGTCGAGACTGAATCGCTCCGCTAAGGCATCCGCTTGGGTGGCTAGCTGGTCAAGAAATGCGGAACCAACAGTGCCCGGGCCTAACAAACCAATCGATAAGGTCTTGCGTGACAAGTAAAACCCGGAGTGCGCCGCACGCAATGCCCGAGTGGCATCATCGCGGCGCACCACCAACGAGATGTTGCGCTCCGAAGAGCCCTGTGCAATCGCGTTCACATTGATGCCAGCGCGACCTAAGGTGCTCAGGAACCGGCCCGCGACACCGGGTACCCCATGCATACCCTCGCCGACCAACGCCAAAATACTCATATCGCGCTTGGCATCGATTCGGGTGATTTGCCCGTCCGCCAGTTCGGTGCTGAAGCGTTTACGCAAGGCGTCCACCGCGATGTCGGCACGATCTTCAGGAACGGCGCAGCAGATCGAATGCTCTGAGCTCGCCTGCGAAATCAAAACCACCGATACGTCCGCTTCGTGCAGCGCGGAGAACACCCGATTCGCGGTGCCCGGTACACCGATCATGCCCGCACCCTCGACGTTAACCAGGGCGAGACCGTCGATTCCGGTGATGCCCTTAATCGGCTGGTGCCGATCTGAGACCGGTAAGATCTGCGTCCCTGGTCGCTCGGGCCGAAAGGTATTACGGATCAGAATCGGGATACCGTTATCGACGGCCGGCCCCATCGTTTGCGGGTGGATGACTTTGGCGCCGAAATAAGCGAGCTCCATTGCCTCGCTGTACGAGACCGTGTCGATGACTTCGGCTTCAGGGACACGACGCGGATCGGCTGACAAGACACCGTCTACATCGGTCCAGATCGTCAATTCCTGCGCGTTCAGCAACGCCGCGAAGATCGACGCAGAAAAATCACTGCCATTGCGTCCAAGCGTCGTTTGCAATCCCGTCTCGTCGGACGCGATAAACCCCGTGATCACCGCTATCCCCGCAAACGCACGGCCGAGCTCGTCGGCCAAACGCTCCGCTGAAGTCTCCCACAGAACGCTGGGTGCGAGCTTGGTCTGCCGAACGGTAAGTACTTTACGTGCGTCGAGCCAACGGACTGACTGGGCAGGTACCTGCGCGGCCAATACAGCGCTTAGCAACCGTGCTGACCAAATTTCGCCAAAGCCCGCAATCAAGTCCCGGCTGCGTAGCGGTGCAGAACGCACAAGCGAGATAGCTTTTAAAACATCCTCTAAGCTATTTATATCGCTGTAAAATTCTCTCAGCACTTCACCGCGCTGTTGCGGTTGAAGTAGGCTTCCCGCCGTTATTTCGTAGCGTTGGGCCAGCGCGCGTAGCGGCTCATCAAAGTTGTCTTGGCCCTGTTCGGCCGCGTCGATAAGCGCGTACAACGCGTTGGTCATGCCGCCCATTGCCGATACGACAACACCGGTAGGCCGCGCCGCCGCGACGTCGGTTACGATCCGAGCAACGCGTCGAAAGCACGCCGCATCAGCAAGCGAAGAGCCTCCGAATTTGTACACACACCACGGGTCCACAACGATCAACCTTTTGCGCCGTACAGGACGGCCGAAACCGATAATGATAAATGATCAACAACGGTTTTCGGTCGCCGACGGTAACACCGCGATCGCAGCCGGGGGGCGGTAATGGTGGGCCGTGTAGGATTCGAACCGAGCCGCTTGATGGTCATCATCATTTCGCTGACTCTGAAGTGCGGCTCCGCGCGGTGACGCTCAGTCAGAGTGCGACGGCGCAACGGTAATCGAAGCCGGGGAGGAATGGTGGGCCGTGTAGGATTCGAACCTACGACCAATTGGTTAAAAGCCAACTGCTCTACCAACTGAGCTAACGGCCCTTGGCCCCGGAGGCGAAGCGGCGCATCATACCGCAATCAATCGCGTGAGCCAATCGGCGTCGACCTATTCGACGTAACGTGTCGGGTCCGCGATACCCGCCGCCACAAAGCCGTCTCGGCGCAATCGACAGGCATCGCAGCGACCGCAAGCGTGACCTTCGGCAGACGGTTGATAACACGAGATTGTCATTGCGTAATCGACACCGAGTTCGGTGCCGCGTTGAATGATGTCCGCTTTGGATAGCTTCACCAGCGGCGCTGTGATCCGGACCGGACTGCCCTCCACGCCTTGGCGAGTCGCGAGTGCCGCCATGTACTCGAACGCGGCAACGTATTCCGGGCGGCAATCCGGATAGCCCGAATAATCGACCGCATTAACGCCGATCGCGATTCGCTCGGCGCCTAACACTTCCGCCCACGCCAAAGCCAACGACAAAAACACCGTGTTTCGCGCCGGGACATAGGTCACCGGAATGCCTTTAACGGGCTCCTCCGGTACAGCCAGCGACGTGTCGGTCAGCGCCGAGCCGCCGATGCCAGCAAAGTCGATCCGCATGACCCGATGTTCAATCGCACCGAGCGCGGCGGCAATTCGTGTGGCGGCATCGAGTTCGATTCGATGGCGTTGCCCGTAGTCAAAGCTCAGGGCATAACAGTCGATGTTATCGGCTTTCGTAAGAGCCAGAACGGTCGCCGAATCGAGACCGCCAGACACCATAACAACCGCTTTAGAGCGTCCGGTCACCGTCCTGGCTCATCGGACCACAGCAACTTGTGCAATTGCAGTTGCAAGCGTACGCGTTGCGGCGCGCTTACCAACCAATCAGCCAGCGTCGTCGCTGCCAGTTGCTCGAAGCTCGGCGAGAAAAACACAGCACATCGTGCCGACAAATGATGCGTAGCAACGATCTCGCTCGCCCAATCGAAATCGGCTCGATCGCAGATTACGAACTTGACGACATCGCTTGAGCGTAATTCACCGATATTGTTCCAGTCATTCCGAGACTCCTCGCCAGAGCCCGGCGTCTTCAGATCGACAACCCGCACGACCCGCTCGTCGATCTCGCCGATAGGGAAAGCGCCGCTGGTCTCGATCGATACATCAAGACCCGCATCACACAGTGCCGTCAACAGACCAAGACAAGCCGGTTGCGCAAGCGGCTCGCCGCCCGTGACGCATACCGCTGGTGCGCAGGATGCTGTGGCGGCCGCGACCAGGGCATCGATGCCGTACCATTGGCCGCCGTGAAATGCATAGGCGGTATCACAGTACTGACAGCGCAACGGGCAACCGGACAGGCGAATAAAAAACGTCGGTAACCCGGCGGCTAACGCTTCACCTTGCAGAGACAGAAAAGTCTCCGCTATCCGAAGCCGCTCTGCGGCCGGCAAGCTGTCACGCGCCGTTGCCATACGAGTTAGTCCCGCGCTAGCGGTTTTCTGACTGCATTCGCGCTAACCGCTGTGCGGCTAAGCGCGCTGCCGTCGTATCGGCGTATTCAGCCTCGACACGTTGCAACGCTGCGCGGGCGTCGATCCAGTTGCGCAGTTCATAGTTGCAGTAACCCATTTTCAGCAACGCGTCGGGTACTTTTGCAGAACGCGGGTAGTCGCTGACCACACGCTCAAAAGCGGGCAATGCCTCATCGAAACGCTGCGATACGTAATGCGCCTCTGCCAACCAGTATTGCGCGTTGTCCGCCAGGTTCGATTCGGGATACGTCGCAAGAAATTCGTTGAACGCATCCGACGCTTCGTCATAACGACCTTCCTTCAGCATCTCGAACGCGGCCCGATAGTTACCTTCGTCCGACCCGCCTGGAACTGGCAGGGCACTGCTGGCGCTCGCAACCGGGGTACTGCCGGCGGACTTCTCAAGAGCGGCCATCCGCGCGTCCAGATCGCCATACAATTCACGCTGCCGATCGGCGGCTTGCGTTGATGCGAAGCCGAGTTCCTCGACTTGGCCGCGAACGGTCGCAACATCTTGTGCCAGCGAATCGACAGAAGCCGCCAGATTCACAATGCTGTCGTTTTGCACGACCCGCTCAAGCGCGACCAAGCGCCGCTCGATTTCGGCCAACTTGATCAGCACCGGATCTTCTTGTGGCGGCGTTGTGACACAAGCCGACACAGCGACGATGCCGCCGAGCACGATCCCGAAGCGGTTCATCCTATAAGGTTGACGATCAGAGTCTCGTGTCATCGGTAAACCAAGGCGACTCGACGATTTTGCCGATACGCTTCCTCGTTGCTACCCAGTGCCGCTGGCCGTTCTTCGCCAAAGCTGACGACACTTAGCTGACCCGCTGAGGCACCCTGAACCAGTAACACACGCCGAACAGCCAGCGCGCGGCGCTCACCGAGTCCGATGTTGTACTCGCGTGAACCGCGCTCATCCGCATGCCCTTCCAAGCGCACTCGCAGGCCAGGCTGTGCCGCCAGACGCCGCGCATGCTCCGCGAGGATGGCCGCGTACTGTGGCGAGATTTCGCTGCGGTCATACTCGAAGTATATGACGGTATCGCCGAGTGACCCGCTGTCATCACCGATGCTTCGCCCGGCGCCGAGCGAGCCATCGTCGAGTCCGCTGCCGTTCCCTTGGCGGTCGGCGCCTGCCGGTGGACGGTCATCGACCGGTGCTACTTCCGGCAACGGTGCCGGTGTCGACCCGCAAGCGACCAAAGTCGCGGCGGTTAGGCCTAAAAATACTGTTCGAATTGTCATCGTACGGCTCTCTTGTTAGGTGGCTTCGCCGCGAAGGCGCGAAATATAGCAGAATCGACGCGATCCGGTCCTGCCGCGCTATTGGCGTCGGAACGGCGACCAAACCGGTTCACGCACGTCCCCGTCGCTGGCCGCCAGTCGTTGACTGACTGCCCCGTCAATCGACACCGTTTGTAAGACACCGCGACCGTTACGCCGGGTCGCATAAATGATCGTTTCACCGTTCGGCGCAAACGCCGGGGATTCGTCCTGATTACCTTCGGTCAGGACCAGTACATCGCGGCGCTCAACGTCGTGAACAGCGATTCGGAACTGATTATTGACTTGGTGGACGACCGCGAGTTTGTCCCCACTTGGCGACAGTCGAGGCCGCGCATTGTAGCGTCCCTCAAAGGTGATCCGCTCGATATCGCCGCCATCGACGCCTACGCGATAGACCTGCGGCGCGCCGGCTCGATCCGACGTGAAGTAGACGAATCGACCATCGGGCGAAAACGACGCTTCGGTATCGATCGCCCGGTTCGAGGTCAACCGACGTGCCTGACCGTCGGCAACACGCAGCAACCAGATATCGGGATTGCCATTGTTGCCCGACAACGTCACGGCCAGCGTTCTGCCATCGGGCGACCAAGCCGGTGCACCGTTAATGCCATCGCGACGTGACACCGTCCGCACCGAACCGGTTCGTAAACTCTGCACGACGATTGACGATTGTCCGCCTTGAAACGATACATAGGCGAGTTCACGCCCATCCGGCGACCACGCCGGCGACATCAGTGGATAACCATTCGATTGCGCGATGACGTATTGGTTCTCGCCATCGGCATCCGCGACAACCATCGAGTAACGGCGACTCTCGACGGGACCTGCGACCGTGATGTAAGCAATACGGGTCGAAAAAACACCGGCGATGCCGGTGAGTTGCTCGTACACCATGTCAGCGGCGCGATGCGCCGCCAAACGCAAACCCCGTTCCGACGCCGGCAATCGGTATCCGAGTATCTGCCGCGCACCGAAAACATCGAACAGTTGAAACTGCAACAGATAACCGTCGGTCGTTTTTTCGACTCGCCCGACCAACAACGAATCAACAGCCACCCGCCGCCAATCGGCAAAGTTGACGTCAATACCGCGGGTCGGGCGACTCAGCATCTTGTCGCTAGCAAGCGGCGCAAACCGACCGCTTCTCGCTAAGTCGTTAGCGATGACAGACGCGACATCGAGCGGCAAGGTCGTGCCGGTGTCGTTGCCGAACGGTACGATCGCTATCGGTGACGGCTTAATACCGACTTTGTCGAGCTCGATAACGAGCTCAGCGTTGCTCGTACGCGCCGCTGTCATCGTTACTGTCGCTACCAACACGACCGCCAGCGTCGCGAGGGTGGGTGTCATTCGCTTCATCACAGGTCCTTCGACTCGAAAAGGATGCGCAGGTTCGGATCGAACAAGTTCGGGTCGTCCGGTCGCGGTAGAGGATCGGCTTTGAACACCGCCGCTTCGAGCGACCGCTCAAGCGGTGCGTTACCACCGCAATCCACCTGATCGACGCTGATCACGGTGCCGCTGCGCGCCTGGCGCACCAGCACTTCACACCGAATCTCGCCAGAGATGGCCGGTGGCGTCCAGCTGCGCTGAATGTCTTGTTTAATCGCGGCAATGTAAGCGGCTTGCAGCCCGGCATCAACCGCGCTGTTGCGCGCCTCTTCGGCCGCAAGCATCGCTTTCAGAGCATCCTCGGCTTCCGCTTGCCGGCGAGCCTCCTGCGCTTTGCGGGCGCGCTCAGCCGCCGCTTTGCGTTCGCGCTCGAGCTCGGCAGCACGTCGCTGCTCCTCTTCGCGCCGTTTCTGTTCCGCCAAACGCGCCGCCTCTGCCTGGGCTTTTTTCGCAGCCTCTTCGGCGGCTCGCTTCGCAGCAGCTTCCTGTGCTTTCCGCTCGGCCTCTTCGTTCGCAAGCCGTTCTACTTCGGCGCGCTGCCGGGCCTGCTCCTCGGCCGCTAGCCGCTCGCGTTCGTTACGCTCAGCTTGAGCTCTTTGTTCTTCCTCAAGACGAGCCTGCTCAGCGTTGGCGTCGATCTCGTCGGGCGCCGGTATCGGCTCCGGAAGCGGCTGGTCCGGCACCGCCATCGTGCCAACAACGGTCGCCTCAATGATGTTTCCGGCAATGGGCTGCGCATTGCCGCTGGCCCGCACGCCGAACAACAGCAACGCAACCAGCAGAACGTGGCCAACGATCGAAATGGCTAACGGCCCCGCATTGTCGCGCAGCGATTGCATGACTGGCGCGCCTAGGCGCCGTCCTCTAGCTCAGGGGGGTCAGTGATAAAACCAATACGAGGCGCCCCGCCACGCTGCAACAGCACCATCGCCGTTACAACGCTGCCGTAAGCGACGCGGTGGTCGGCTTTGACCAACACAGGGGTCTCCGGCCGCGCCTCCAAGATCAGCGATGTTTGGCGAACGATCTCATCGGCCGGTAGCGGAGCCTTCGGATCAGCGCCGGTATTGAGATACAGCTGGCCCGCCGCATCGACCGACAACACCAGCGGCAGATCGTCCTCGGTCAGCGATGCATCCAGAGGCTTCGCCGCCGCCTTCGGTAACTCGACTTCAATGCCCTGCGTCAACAATGGGGCTGTCACCATAAAGATGATCAGCAACACCAGCATGACATCGATGTACGGCACAACATTGATCTCGCCCAGCAGGCGGCGCTTGGTACTCATTTGGCCAACCTCGGCGAATGCGCATGCCGCTCGAGGATCGTCGAGAATTCTTCGACGAAATTATCGAAGCGATTTTCGAGGCGGTTCACCTGGTCCGCATAACGGTTGTAGAAAATGACGGCGGGAATCGCGGCGAACAGTCCCATCGCCGTTGCGACCAGTGCCTCGGCGATGCCGGGCGCGACCAGCTCCAACGTTGCCGCCGCCCCGGAACTACCGAGCCTGACGAACGCATCCATGATTCCCCAAACCGTACCGAACAGGCCCACGTAAGGGCTGGTTGAACCGATCGTGGCCAATGTGGCGAGCGACTGTTCGAGTCGATCGACCTCGCGCGTCTGGGCGACTCGCATGGCCCGGCGGGAGCTTTCGATAAGCTTTTCGGATTGGATATCTTTGCGATCGCTAATTCGGCCGAACTCGCGGAATCCCGACTCAAAAATACCAGCCATTCCCATCGACCGGCCTGCCTTGCGCTCGAGGCCTTGATAGAGACGCCCGAGATCACTGCCCGACCAGAACTCATTCTCGAATGCATCCGCGCTACGCCGCGATTTGGCCAACAGCGAGCGCTTTTTGGCGATGATGAACCAAGACGCTGCCGATGCGAACAGCAGCATCAGCATGACGATCTTGACCACCCAGCTGGCATCGAGCACCAGTTGCGCAATCGAAAACTGATCATTAACCACGAATTCCATGCTGTTCTAACTCTCCGTAAACCAGCCTTCTGGCATTTTGACAGGCCTTAATCTACTTGCGCTGAGGTAGGCGATCGTTACCTCGGCACGGCAATGCTCGGGCGTATCCGCTTCGGCTCCTACAATACGTTGCTGCAACTTGAAACTCGCGCGTCGGCGTTCTGCGACAACTACGGTAATAAGCAGCGCATCGTCGAAACGGGCCGGTACGATGTAGTCGATTTCGACGCGACTGACGACGAACATCCGATCGCGTCGCAATAAGCTCGGTTGATCAATGCCTAACTCACGTAACCATTCGGATCGCGCCCGTTCGAGGTAGCGCAAGTAGTTGGCGTAGTAAACAACCCCTTGCGCGTCGGTATCTTCGTAGTAGACCCGGGCAGGCCAGCGAAATTCGCCCGTAACGCTCATCGCGAAACCTCGATTAGTCGAATAAGGGCAAACTGTTGTCGTTTGCGGACGGAACCGGTAAACCGAAATGCAGATAGGCGGTGCGGGTCGCTACCCGGCCGCGCGACGTGCGCATTAAGAACCCTTGTTGAATGAGATACGGTTCGATCACGTCTTCGATGGTGCCACGCTCTTCGCCAATGGCAGCAGCGAGCGAATCGACCCCGACCGGTCCGCCGTCAAACTTTTCGATCACAGCGAGCAGCAAGCGACGGTCCATCGTATCGAAACCATGCGGGTCAACCGCTAGCAAGTCGAGCGCTTCGGCCGCGACAGTGGCGGTTAGCCTACCGTCGGCGCGCACTTCAGCGAAGTCGCGAACACGGCGCAGTAAGCGATTGGCAATACGCGGTGTTCCGCGCGCGCGCGCGGCAATCTCTCGACAACCGGCTGCTTCCGCCGGCATGTTCAAGATTCCCGCCGACCGCGCCACGATCGATGCAAGGTCGTCCTCGCCGTAAAACTCAAGCCGTTGCACGATACCGAAGCGATCGCGCAGCGGCGATGTGAGGAGCCCAGCGCGGGTCGTTGCACCCACCAGCGTAAACGGCGGCAGATCGATTTTCAGGGACCGCGCTGAAGGCCCTTCGCCGATCACGATGTCGAGCTGAAAATCCTCCATCGCCGGGTACAGAATCTCCTCGACGACCGGGTTGAGTCGATGAATTTCGTCGACAAACAACACGTCGCGGGGCTCGAGGTTGCTGAGAATCGCCGCCAAATCGCCGGCTCGCTCTAACACGGGCCCAGACGTCTGACGTAAGCCGGCCGACAGCTCATTGGCAACAATGTGCGCCAGTGTCGTCTTACCGAGGCCCGGCGGCCCGAAAATCAGCAGATGGTCCAGCGCTTCGCCGCGGCGCCGTGCGGCTTCGATGAACACGTCCATTTGCTTAACGACGGCAGGTTGACCGACGTAGTCGTCGAGCTGGCGCGGCCGCATCGCGCGATCGAAAGCTGGGTCTTCGCCCTGTAATTCGCCGGTAACGAGTCGGTCCGCGTCGCTCATCGCCCAACCGCCTGTTTCAACGCCTGCCGAAGCACATCTTCGGTACTGGCATTCTCAAGATTGACACTGTCGAGCAATCGGCTGACTTCCGCTGGCTTGTAGCCAAGCGCCACCAGCGCATCAGCCGCCTCAGATCGCGACGCATCGCTACCCGTCGCCGCCGGTTGTGCCGTCGCCGCCGCTTTGTCACTGCCGAGCTTATCGCGCATCTCGACGACCAAACGCTCCGCCATCTTGCGACCGATACCCGGTAGTTTGATGAGGCTCTTTGTGTCTTCAAACTCAACGCAACGGCGAAAACCGTCAACACTGATTCCCGACAGAATCGCCAACGCGACCCGCGCACCGACCCCATTGACTCGCAGTAGCGAGCGAAACAAATCACGTTCGGCGTGCGTGGCGAATCCGTACAGCGCTTGGACGTCTTGGCGAACCAGGAAGTGCGTCACTAATGTCGCTTCACCACCTGGCGCGGGCAAGTCGAAAAATGTCGACGTCGGCACCTCCATCTCGTAGCCGACACCCGCAACGTCAAGCACCAACCATGGCGCTCGTTTCGAAACAACAGTGCCGCACAGCTGTCCGATCATGCACCGACCTCCGACGCCACCTGGCGCACACGTCGTGAGTGAGCATGGCAAAGCGCGATGGCCAACGCATCGGACACATCGTGCGGCAAGTTTTTCGGTGCACCGGTTAACTGCAAACGCACCATTTGCTGAACCGCCGCCTTATCGGCGGCTCCGTTTCCGGCGATCGCCTGTTTGATCGCTCGCGGCGCGTACTCGTGAATTTCCGTGCCGAACGCGAAGCTCGCACACAGCACGGCGGAGCGTGCCGCGCCGAGCTTTAACGCGCTCGATGCATTGGCACTAACAAAAACGCTCTCGATGGCTAACTCATCGGGCTCGTGCTGAATGAATAAGTCAGCCGCAGCGGCGTGGATCGTACGCAAGCGAGCGTGAAAATCGCTGCCCTTCGTGCGAATCACACCACTATCGACATGCAGCCAACGCCGTCCGTCCTGGACGATGACACCGAAACCCGTGACCCTCGACCCAGGGTCTATGCCGAGTATGCAGATACGACTCGTCATCCTTTAGGCCAAAGCTGCCAAAACGTCCTCGGGAAAGTCCGCGTTGCTGTAGACCTCCTGAACGTCGTCAAGATCCTCTAAGGCATCGAGCAGCTTCAACAACGTTTCCGCACTCGCGGCATCGAGCTCCGCGTTGGTGGTGGCTCGCATCGTAAGCTCGGCGCTCGCGGGTGCCAGGCCACCGGCACGAAGCGCCGCATCCACCGCCTCGAACTCACCCGGATCGGTAAGCACTTCGATGGACTGATCATCGGCGAGGATGACATCCTCAGCGCCGGCCTCAATCGCCGCCTCCATCACCTGATCCTCATCGGCCCCGGCTTCGAATAACAGGAGGCCGACATGATTAAACAGGTAGGCGACTGAGCCGTCGGCACCGAGATTACCGCCGTATTTGGAAAACGCATGACGTACATCCGCGACCGTTCGATTGCGGTTGTCAGTTAGGCAATCGACCATGACGGCAACGCCGGCGGGACCGTAACCCTCGTAACGAACCTCGACATAGTCATCGCCATCAATATCTCCGCTACCGCGTTTTATCGCGCGCTCGATATTGTCTTTGGGCATGCTCTGCCCTTTCGCCTTGTCGACAGCGAGGCGAAGACGCGGGTTAGCGTCCATGTCACCGCCGCCCAAACGGGCGGCGACCGTAATCTCTCGGATAAGCCGCGTGAACAGCTTACCGCGTTTTTTATCCTGGGCGCCCTTGCGGTGCTGAATGTTCGCCCACTTGCTATGACCGGCCATGACTGCCTACCGACTACCTCACCTAAAACCGAAACTGCACGCCGACGATAAGACCGTTGTCGAGCGTGAATTCACCACCGGGATCGCTATCGACACGAATGTAACGAGCGCCAAGGTACACATCGGCGTCGCGCAAAACGTTGTAACTGACACGAGCCCCTAACTCGACGAATTCCTCAAGGTCACCGAAGCCGAGGACATCTGGCGCATAATAGAGTTCAGCGGCAATACTGAACCGGTTTGCGTTGGGGATCTCGTAGTGGACGAATCCGCCGACAGCGACAGCAAACTCATCGTCAGCGTCACCGTCGGGCGCGAGCCATACGACGCGGCCGCCGAGCCCCGCCGTTAGCGGCGCTGAGCTGGCGGCTTCATCGACTAGATGCGCACCAAGGTGGACCATCTCACCGCGATCTTGATGCGCGAGGACACCGGCGTCCCAGCGTCCGCGCTGGCCGAATTCGGCACCACCAGAGAGCCGAAATGCATCGTCATTGACGTTTAGGTCGAGAACCGACTCGGCCATAACCGGCGAGCTGACACAAAAACCCAGCAGCACAAGCCGCCTAGCTGTCATTTTGAAGTGGACCATGAACCCGTTGGAGACCTCTATCGGCGCGAACTCCCGCAGTAAGCGAGTATCATAACGAACATCGAATTCAGGGGACACTGAGTGCCATGGCTCGCGCCGCTGACGCCATTACGCTTGCCGATAGCTGTCACTCGTTCGCCGTGGCGCGAGCGAACACCGTTGAGCGGCCCGACATTGCACGGGAAATCGACGTTACGACCGCCTTGATGGCGAAGCTAGTCGATGACCCGATGTTGCATGGCGCCGCTGCACTAAGCCCGATCGTTCGTGACGAAATAGTCACAACAACCGATATCAAAACGGAGTTCGGCGCCGATGTCGCCGCGTTTTGCGAGCAACTCTTGCGACTGCAAAAACTCACGCAGACGCACTCGTTGGACCTCAGCGGTCGCTCGCAACCGGAACAAGCGGAACCGTTGCGACGCTTGTTGCTTGCCGTTGTCAGTGATGTTCGGCTCGTGCTGATCGTCTTGTGTGAGAAAGTGCACGCTATGCGAGCCGCGCGGGATCTCGATCACGACGAGCGCCAACGAATCGCGATCGAGACCCAAAATCTCTACGCGCCACTCGCGAATCGTCTGGGCGTTTGGCAACTGAAGTGGGAACTCGAGGACTTGAGTTTTCGCTTCCTGCAACCCGACGACTACCGCGCCGTCGCCAAAGCCCTGAAAGCACGACGGGCCGATCGCGAGGCTTACCTTGAGCAGGTCAAGACCGAGCTCGGCAACGCGCTTCGCGACGTGGGTATCGAGGCCACGATTAGTTCGCGTCCCAAGCACATCTATAGCATCTACCGAAAGATAAAACGCAAAGGGAGTTCTATCGAGTCGCTATCGGATCTTCGCGCCGTGCGCCTGTTGGTCGATGATGTGCAGACTTGCTACGCGGCACTCGGTGTGGTGCATCAACTGTGGTCATACCTACCGCAGGAATTTGATGACTACATTGCCAACCCGAAAGCGAACGCGTACCAGTCCCTGCATACCGCGGTCATCGGCCCGCATCAACTGACCCTTGAAGTGCAGATTCGTACCCATGATATGCACACACATGCCGAGCTCGGCGTTGCCGCCCATTGGCGCTACAAAGAAGGCGGCGCGTCGCAACCCGCATTCGAACAGAAAATTCGTTGGCTGCGTCAGTTGCTCGAGCCAAGCGGCGAGCGTGACAGCGAGTTCCTCGAACAAGTCCGCGAGGATATTCTTGAGGACCGCGTCTACGCGATCAGTCCTAAAGGTGACATCGTCGACTTACCGGCTGGCGCGACACCGTTAGATTTCGCCTACCAAGTGCATACCGAGGTCGGCCACCGCTGTCGCGGTGCGACCGTTGACGGGCGGATCGTACCGCTGACCTACCGCATCGAAAACGGCGATCACATCGAGATCATTACCGGGCGCGAATCGTCTCCCAGTCGAGATTGGCTGGTTCCGCAGTTGGGGTTCGTCGCCTCAGCCCGGTCGCGGACTAAGATTCGAAGCTGGTTTCGCCAGTTGGACCGCGATCAGCACCTAAAGCAAGGCCGCGATGCACTCGATCGCGAATTGGCGCGACTCGCCGAACGGAGTGTTGATACGCAAGCATTGGCCGCGCAACTGAAGTTCGCCGATGTCGAGACGCTGTGCATCGCGCTTGGCGCTGGCGACTTGGCACCTGCCGCAATCGCGACGGCGTTGCAACATCTTCGCGCCGTTGAAGTTCAAGACGACGCGCTACCGCGCCGTCGCCGTCGCAGGTCCGAATCGAGCAAAGCGAACGCCGTACTCGGGGTCGGCGACTTGATGAGCCAGTTCGCACGCTGTTGCCGGCCGTTGCCACCCGATCCGATCGTCGGCTATATCACCCAGGGCCGCGGCATCAGCATCCACCGCGCCGATTGCGGCAACCTACGCCGGCTCGTCGCAGACAATCCGGACCGCGTATTGGAGGTGTCTTGGGGCGGCGCTGAGCAGCGCTACGTCAGTGACGTCAGCGTCTTGGCGCAAGATAGGCCGGGTCTGTTAAGAGATGTTGGCGGCGTCTTTGCCGATGCTGATATCTCGGTTCTGCGCTGCGACTCGCAGTCGCTACCGGGCCGCGGCGAGGCGCAGTTGCGACTGACCGTCGAGGTCGGCGGCCTGGCCGATCTTAGCGATGCACTGACGCGCCTCGCCGCTCTACCCTACGTGGTCGCTGCGAAGCGAGTCCATTGACGCCGCGGGTGTCCTCGATCAACGGTTAATTGCGTGCAGCGCCCGTTTGTCGGCGGATAGCGCCGCTTCGTGCACGGCTTCCGACAGCGTTGGGTGCGCATGTACCGTGCGTTGGATGTCTTCGGCACTCGCCGAGAACTCCATCGCAAGAACAATTTCACCGATTAGCTCGCCGGCCATTGGACCGATAATGTGCACGCCGAGTATCTCGTCGGTTTCCGAGTTCGCGATTAATTTCACTGTGCCGCTGGCCTGCTCCATCGCTTTGGCGCGACCGCTCGCGGCGAAACTAAAGCTACCGACTTTGTAAGGGGTACCCGCGGTTTTGACCTCCTCCTCGGTCTTGCCGACCCATGCGATCTCGGGCGCCGTGTAAATGACGGACGGAATCACGTCGTAGTTAACCTCGGTCGATTCACCGGCGATCAAGTCAGCCACCATAACGGCTTCTTCGCTGCCTTTATGCGCGAGCATGGGGCCGCGCACGCAATCGCCGCAGGCCCAAACGTTGCGCGCCGTCGTTCGGCACTCGTCGTCGACAACGATAAAGCCGCGTCCATCGACGCGAACACCGCAGTCGTCGCTTAACAGCCCTTCCGTATACGGCCGACGGCCGACGGCGACCACGACCTTGTCGACAACGATCGATTGTGACCCGTTACGGTCTTCGTAACTGAGCTCGATGCCATCCTTGCTGGCCTTGGCGGCGGTGACCTTCGCACCGAGGCGAATATCGAGTTTTTGCTTCTTAAACTCGCGGGCAGCTTCTTTGGCGATTTGCTGATCGGCTAGTGCCAAAAATTCTTCGAGGGCTTCTAGCACGACCACTTCCGAGCCGAGACGATTCCAAACGGACCCCAGCTCAAGACCGATTACGCCCGCACCGATGACGCCTAGCCGGCGCGGCACCTCATCGAATTCCAGCGCACCCCACGAATCGACAATATCCTTGTCATCGAACGGCATAAATGGCAATTCGATCGGCAACGAACCGGTGGCGAGAATGACGTGCTGGGCCTCGAGCGTCTCGGTCTTGCCATCACGGTGAGTAACTTCTACGTGGTTATCCGGCAGCAGCTTGGCACGACCTACCATCGGCGTGACCTTGTTCGCCTTAAACAGCGCGCCGATGCCGCCGGTCAACTGATTCACGATGCCGGCCTTACGCGCCTGCATCTTGGCGATATCGATAGCGACGTCACCGGTACTGATGCCGTGGCTTTGGAACTCGTGTTGCGCGCGATGCAGCAACTCGGACGATTCCAGCAGCGCTTTCGACGGGATACAGCCCGCGTTCAGGCACGTACCGCCAAAGGCGTGACTGCCATCGTAGTTCTTCCAATCGTCGATACAAGCAACACTCAAACCGTGCTGCGCAGCGCGAATCGCGCCGGGATAACCACCGGTGCCTCCGCCGATTACTACGACGTCGAACTTGTTTGCCATCGTCTTTAGCCTCTACAAGCCGAGAAGAAGGCGCTCTGGATTCTCGAGCGCTTGTTTAATGCTGACCAAGAACTGCACCGATTCCCGTCCGTCGATAATGCGGTGATCGTAGGTCAGCGCAAGGTACATCATCGGCCGCGCTTCGATGTTGCCGTCAACGACCATCGGCCGTTGCTGAATATTGTGCATACCGAGAATGGCACTTTGTGGTGGGTTGATAATCGGCGTTGACATCATCGAGCCGAAAATCCCGCCATTGGTTACGGTGAATGTGCCGCCCGTTAGATCGTCGATGCCGATACTGCCGTCACGCGCTTTGCGGCCAAGGGCGTTAATGCCCGTTTCGATCTCCGCAAAACTCATCTGGCCGGCATCTCGCAGGACCGGCACCAGCAAACCCCGGTCGGTAGACACGGCAATGCCAACATCTTGGTAGTTGTGGTAGAGGATATCGGTCCCTTCGACCGAGGCGTTGACGACCGGGAACTTCGCTAATGCTTCACACGCGGCCTTTACAAAAAACGACATAAATCCGAGCTTTACGTCGTATTTCTCAATAAATTCTTCTTTGTACCGCGACCGCAAAGCAATCACCTCGGTGAGATCCACCTCATTGAAGGTCGTCAGCATGGCTGCGGTTGCCTGCGCTTCGATCAACCGTTCGGCAACGCGGGCGCGCAAGCGGCTCATTGGCACACGCTCTTCCATCCGGTCAGTTGCCCGGACCTCGGTCACGGCCTCACCGTCTTCGGCGACCACGTCGCTTTGCTGCTGCGAATCAATGAAGCGCAACACATCGGCTTTGTTGATACGTCCGCCTTTTCCGGAGCCGGTGATCATCGAGACGTCGAGATCGTGCTCTTCAACGAGACGGCGCACGGCTGGACTCAGTTTGTGAGCCGCACGATCGTCGCTAGCCGCTTTCGCAGTCTGTGGCTCAGTCGGCGCGGTGTCATCGGTTGCGTCGGTATCGGCTGCCGGTGCCGATGGGCTCGCGCCGGTGGCCGATTCGTCGATGATGGCGAGTAGCTCGCCCTCAGTAACGGTCGTTCCGTCCGCGATTCGAATCTCTGCAAGGACGCCGCCCACTGGCGCTGGCACCTCAAGCACGACCTTGTCCGTTTCGAGGTCCGCCAAGTTTTCGTCACGCTGAACCGTGTCGCCCACTTTCTTATGCCAACCGACTAGCGTTGCGTCGCTAACCGACTCAGGCAACTGCGCCACTTTGATTTCTGTAGCCATCGTCTATTCCTATCTGTGCCCCGACGCGTGCGCTATCCGGGAATGCCCAGTGCGGCTTGCACCAGCGCTTTCTGTTGTTCCGTGTGGATTTTCGCCATGCCGGCAGCGGGCGCTGCGGCACCCGGCCGACCGGCGTAGTAAAGGGTGTGACGCGGCTCCAACGGAATCTGCAACCGGTGGCGAATCTGATACCAAGCGCCTTGGTTTTGCGGCTCTTCCTGGCACCACACGATATCGTCGGCCTGGCCGTAACGACTGATCGTGTCTGCGTACGCCTCGGTTGGAAACGGGTACAGTTGTTCCAGCCGAATAATCGCCACGTCATCGATCTTGCGTTCGCGGCGCTCTTCCAATAAGTCGTAGTAAATCTTGCCACTGCAGAACACGACGCGGGTTACGCTCTGCGTAGTAAGCTCATCAACCTCACCGATCAATCGATGGAACCGGCCCTCGATCAGATCGCTGTAAGGCGACACCGAGAGTTTGTGCCTTAGCAGGCTTTTCGGCGTCATGACGATCAGCGGCTTGCGAAAATCCCGCACCATCTGCCGGCGCAGCATATGGAACATCTGGGCGGGTGTCGACGGCACACACACCTGCATGTTGTACTCAGCGCACAGTTGCAAAAAGCGCTCAAGTCGCGCCGACGAATGTTCGGGTCCCTGGCCTTCGTAGCCATGCGGCAGGAACAAAGTCAGGCCGCAGAGCCGCCCCCATTTTGCCTCGCCACTGCTAATAAACTGGTCAATAACGACCTGAGCACCATTCGCGAAATCGCCGAACTGCGCCTCCCAAACGACCAATGACATCGGATCGGTGGTCGTGTAGCCGTACTCGAAGGCCATGACGGCTTCTTCCGACAGCAACGAATCGGTGATCGTGAAATCGGTCGCTTCTTTCGCCACGCTGCGCAGCGGTAAATGCTCAGCGTTATTGTGCTGGTCATGAAGAACAGCATGGCGGTGGAAGAAAGTGCCTCGTTCGGCGTCCTGACCCGTTAACCGGACCCGAAACCCTTGGTCGAGCAACGAGGCATAGGCCATCGTCTCAGCGAAGCCCCAATCCATCGGTAATTTACCGGCGGCCATGGCCAGCCGGTCATCCATGATTTTTTTCACCCGCGCGTGTAGCGCGAAGCCTGGCGGAACCGTCGTAATAGAGCTGGCCAAGCGCTCGGCCGTAGCGGCATCGAGTGCTGTCGGTACCGTCTTGCTGTAATCCTGGCCGGCGAACGGGGCCCAGTCGACGGTAAACTCGTTCCCGATCATCCCAAGTAAGTTCTCTCGGACCGGCGCACCGTGATCGAGTCGATTGCGATATGCATCAACGAGCTCATCGACCGTGGCTTGGTCGACAACGCCTTCGGCGATCAAACGCTCCGCATAGGTTTGCCGCGGCGTTTTCTTGGCCCGAATCTTCTTGTACATGACCGGCTGCGTCGCAGCGGGTTCGTCCGCTTCGTTGTGCCCTAAGCGGCGGTAGCAGACGAAGTCGATGACGACGTCTTTGCGAAACTTCTGTCGATACTCAAGCGCCAAACGGGTAACGAACAAAGCCGCTTCGGGATCATCGCCGTTCACATGGAACACCGGCGCCTCAATCATCTTCGCGACATCGCTGCAGTATGGCGTCGAGCGAGCATCGAGCGGATCCGAGGTGGTGAAACCGATTTGGTTATTGATCACGATATGGATCGTGCCGCCCGTCGTAAAACCCCGGGCCTGCGACATCTGGAAGGTTTCGGTTACTACGCCTTGGCCAGCGAAGGCCGCATCACCGTGGATCAATACCGGCAGGATCTCACCGCGTTCTTTATCGCCGCGACGCTCTTGGCGCGCCCGAACCGAACCCTCGACCACCGGGTCGACAATCTCAAGGTGCGACGGGTTAAAGGCTAATGCGACATGCACGTTGCACCCTTCGGTGCTGACGTCTGCCGAAAACCCCATGTGGTATTTGACGTCGCCACTGCCACGAACAGTCTCGGGATCGTAGTTCTTACCTTCGAACTCCGAGAACAGATCCTCCGGCGACTTGCCCATGACGTTAACGAGAACATTGATCCGGCCGCGGTGGGCCATGCCGACAACCACCTCGTGAATGCCGGCCCGGCCGCCGCGCTCGATAAGGTCATTCAGCAACGGAATTAAGCCGTCACCACCCTCAAGCGAGAAACGCTTCTGGCCGACGAACCTTGTGTGCAAGTAGCGCTCAAGCCCTTCGGCGCGACTGAGCTGGTCGAGGACCCAACGCTTTTCGTCGACGGACAAAAAGGCATTCACTGAACCCGCTTCGAATTTTTCGCGCAACCACAGGCGCTCACGAGAGCGGGATATATGCGCAAACTCGGCACCGATCTTCCCGCAATAAATACGCCGCAACAGCGCGAGTATGTCGCGCAGCTTCATCCGCGCATCGCCGGTTCCCGCCAGGCCACCGGTGAAGAATTCGGTATCCAGGTCCGCTTCATTTAGACCCAGGAAATCGGGCTTTAAGACGGCCGGCAACGGTCGCTCCAACAAACCGAGCGGGTCTATGTCGGCAATTTGGTGACCGCGCAGCGAATAAACTTGGATCAGCCGCGATACAGCGGCTTGTTTCTCGTTGGGTGCCGAACGGCCGGCAGCGGCGCGGCGCACGGTGCGGCGTGAACCGACGTGGCCATTGGTGCCATTAGCACCGTCGCGTATCTCTGCCACGACTTGCGAGTGGCGGCGGGCACCGTTGTCAGCCGGACCAAAGTCGGCGAAGTAACGGCGCCACGTATCGGGCACAGAATCGGGGTCAGCAAGGAAGTCTTCGTAGAGACTTTCGATCAGCGTCGCGTTGCTGCCGTTGAGCGGTGTCGACGCGAGTAGCTCTTTGAAAGAGGCGGGCATGATTGTGACGGGAGACGCGACCCGATGCCGGTGTCGCTACCAATAGTGGCCGTTAAAGCGCGGAGTTTAGCCCAACCAACGCGGGCTGTGAATGTGATCCGCCCGCGGTTTTTCGATTCTTTTCGTGGCGCTAGTTGAACTGGGTCAACAGCGACAGTCCCACCAGTTCGTAGGTAATCAATGCACAATAGGCGCAAAACAACGCGGTCAGCATTGTTCCGACCCGCAGGCGCCCGAAAAGCCGGTAGCGGGATGCGTAAATCAGCACAAACAAAGCCAGAGCTGTCATGAGCAACTTGACCGCTACGAATGCCCCCACGTCACTGTCGATCGCGACGCGCATAACCGGGTTTGCCTCGATCGCGCCAAAACCGAGCAGCCGCAGCGTTAGGAACGCATCGAGAACACTCATGATCATGATGCCGACACCTAGGAAGAACAGCCACGGATGATGCCAATCGGAGAACAGTGGCCGGTGCTCGCTATCGCGCCGAGAGCGGCGACGGCGGGAACGCAAAAATCCATACAAAACTGTTCGCCAGCTCATTTGGCGTCGGTCGATACGGGCGCGCCGCTCCTTGGCGTTTTGGTCGTTCGCAGCGTCCCCTGCAACGATTCCAGCTAGTGGCATTAACGCTCCCGGCGTTCTGGTTGAGTGGTGATCAAGAATTCTGCAACATTCGATCCTGGGTTGATATTAATTAGTTTAATCATATATTTAGGTGATTATATTCACAGAATGTTGTATTTACCCTGTAAAACGACTCGACGTTATTCGGCTGCCTTTGGAAAGAACGCCGGCTCGCTCAGCATGTAGGCCAGTAGATCACGCCGATCGCCGCCGGCAAACAAACCGGCAAAACTCATCTGCGAACCAGGGACTAACCGCAAAGGCTGCGCAATCCAAGCGTTCATCGCAGCCTCGGACCATCGAAACTCGGCCGCTTGCAGTGCGTCGGAGTAGCCAAACCCAGGCTGGCTGGCGACCTCCCGACCCCATATCCCAGCGAGGTTTGGCCCGGCCATCACTGTGATGCCGTCGATGGCGTGACAGACACTGCATTGACCGAACAAGCGCCTCCCCTTCGTCGGATCACCGCCGGTCGCGCCAGCCCCCGCTTGGCGCAATTGTTCGACGTTCGGACTCAGCGCTACCAGCTCGGCCGCGGTAACTGTCGGTTGCGATTCCGCCGGACCGCTCGGTCCGCAAGCCGTCAGCGTTGCGACTGCGCCGATCAAGGCAAGCCGTTTCATCGTGTCCATGTCCTGAAGGTTACGCCAGTTGCGCGGTTGCGGAACAGACAGAATCTGGTCAGGCATTGCTCAAGACGCCTAACCGTCGCCGGTCGCTGGCTAGGTAGTCTATTATTTCGCTGTGGATACCGTTGTACGACCGCTCGCCTTTTGCGGGTTACTGCCGTTCGTTGTGATCAGCGCCATGCTCGCGCTGGGCGTTGTTGAAGCCCCAATTGTCGGGCCATTACTGCCGATACTGTCTTCTTACTCGCTGCTGATCGTTGCGTTCATGGCCGGCACACATTGGGGCATCTGTATGAACAGCGACACGCCGTTAAAAGGCCCGATTTTTTTGTTGTCGAACGCCATCGCATTAGCGGCTTGGTTTGCTCATTTCATTGCGTTGCCCCCTCTCGAGCTCGTTATCGACGCAGGTGCACTCGTTGGCCTACTCGTCGTCGAGCATCGCTTCGCGGTACCTCTGGCTGTCGACGACCGCTACCTAAAAATGAGAACCCAAGTCACGGCAATCGCGGTAACCGCACTCCTCGTTGCGGCGGTTCGTGTGTAATGAGACGTATCGGCATTATTGGCGCCGGCATGGCTGGCCTCACGTTGGCCCGCAAGCTCGGCGCGCACGGCAACGTGACGGTACTCGAAAAATCCCGGGGCGTTGGAGGCCGTATGGCGACCCGCTACGCCGACCCGTATCGGTTCGATCATGGCGCCCAGTTCTTTACGGTTAGGGACGAGCGTTTCCAAGCATTTCTCGCACCGCTGCTCGCCGCCGGCGTCATCGCCGAGTGGCCGGCGCGTTTCGTCGAAATTACCGCGGGTGTGGTCACGGCAACCCGCCAATGGGATAGCGACTATCCACACTACGTCGGCACACCTGGCATGAATGCGATCGGCCGAGCGCTAGCCGCAGACCTCGACATCGAGTTAGGAGCGGCCGTTACAGCGATCGAGCGCAAAGGCCGCCGCTGGCGGGTGGCGGTCGACAGCGCAGCCGCTCGCGAGTTCGATTGGTTGTTTCTGACAGCCCCCAATGAACAAGCGCGCGCGCTCCTCGGCGACAGCGATTTACCGGCCGTTGAGATGTTGCCGTGTTACTCATTGATGCTCGGCTTCGACGACACCCAGGCACTCGGCTGGGATGCGGCGCTGGTCCGCGATGCAGACATCAGTTGGGTGTCGGTAAATAGCAGCAAACCCGGTCGCAGTGCCGCAACGTGTTGGCTGGTTCACTCTACGAATCGCTGGGCCGCTGCCCATCTTGACGACGACGAAAGCGCTGTCATCGCGCACCTGCTCGACGAAACGTACCGAAATACAGGTTGCACCGACAAACCCGCGCACATCGGCTTGCACCGCTGGCGTTACGCGAATGTCGACCGCCAGAACGGTGCGCCGTTCTATCTATCCGTGACGCAGCAACTCGGGGTGTGCGGCGATTGGTTTATTCGTGGTCGGATCGAAGCGGCCTTCGTCAGCGCAATGGCGCTTGTCGATGCCGTGGCGGAGCCACTCAGCAATGCATGAGCCGATTCGGCGTGCTGTCGTTGTCGGCGCAAACGGCGGTATCGGCGCCGCGCTCGTCGACGAATTGCTAAGCCGTAGCGCGACGACCGAGGTCTACGCCGGTTCGCGCACGGTTAGCGCCGCAGGCTCGGATGCACGTCATATCCCCGTGGCCGTTGATATCGGCGATGAAGCCAGCCTCGTCGCCGCTGCAGCGACCATTGGCGACGATCTCGACGCCGTCATCGTCGCCACCGGCACACTGCATGGCACTGCCTACCAACCGGAAAAGTCGTGGCGCAACCTCGACGCCAACGCGCTGGCTGAACTGTACCGAGTTAACGCGATCGGTCCTGCGCTGGTCGCGAAACACTTCCTCCCGAAGTTGCGCCGCAATGACCGCGCTGTATTCGCCGCACTATCCGCACGGGTTGGCAGCATTAGCGATAACCGCTTGGGCGGCTGGCACGCTTATCGCGCCTCGAAGGCGGCGCTCAACATGTTAATCCGCACGCTGTCGATCGAGTACGCTCGACGCAACCGCGCCGGCATCGTTATCGGCCTACACCCCGGCACCGTCGATACGGCGCTGTCGAAACCGTTTCAGCGGAACGTGCCGGAAGGGAAATTGTTCACGGCCGAACGCGCCGCCGCCCAGCTACTGAGTGTTACGGAGAACGCCACGCCGGAGCATACCGGCCGTTGCTTGGCATGGGATGGGCAGGTTATCGAGCCGTAGCGCGACTGCTTTAACGTAGGCCCCGACCACGATTCGAACGCGGGATGCACAGATTCGGTGTGTGTTCATTGTTTGCGAGGTTCGATCGGACCTGATTCCCAAAGGACATATTGGTCTGCCCCGCGCATTTTTTTGATTTCGACTGGAGCGTAACTGGACGAGATAAGCGAGAACGTTACTGTTCCAGCATAAGTCACGCCAACCTGCACGGAGCTGCCTGGATCCTCAACGACGGTTCCGATTCCGAACATACTCCCGGCGACCGGCCCCTTTTCGTACTGCTGCGTATGGGTGAGTTTGACCTTGAGTGGTTCCTCGCCGAACAACGCAAGGGAGGCGGGTACTTGATTGTCGTGGCTACGAATAAACGAACGAATCGCATCGACATTCGGCCGAACAACAACTGCCCGTTTCACAGACCGGCCCTCAGCCCAACTGGCAAAAGCATCGGTATCGATCAATTCCGGTGCTACACGATCATAAAGGTCTACGACGCGAGGATCGTTGCCCTCACTTTCGGTCTGCTTCGGTGCAACGTCTTCGGCGGGTACCGTTTTTTCCGGCTTTCGTACCCTTTCCAACTCGGTAACTGGTATCGCGGTGTTTGGCGAAAGGGCCGGTGGGTTGTCGTTTCCGATCGTCGCAATCGTGTAGATCGCCAGGGTGGCAATACCAATGGTCAGAAGAAATACAGCGGTCCGTCGCGGTTTCATGGATCCCAATGGCGCTTTAGAAGGCAATACAAGCGGTAAGAACTGGCGCCCCGACCGCGATTCGAACACGGGACCCTCAGATTAGGAATCTGATGCTCTATCCGACTGAGCTACCGGGGCGACCAGCGACCAGTATACCGCCCCGAAAACACGGGACGCACGACCGGCTATTGCGAGGTCCTACGCCCGCGGCAGCCAAGCCTAGGCCGCCGGTCCACCGCCCATCGCGTTGCGACTAACGCCGATAACCGACATCAAGACACCGCCGCCGACAGCCCCCCCGAACCGACCGCGCTGATAATGCTGCCGATGTCGCCACCGCCGCTTACGAGGCCAAACACGGCGAGTATTTGTGCGCCAAGGCCGCCGCCGATAAAGCCCACCACCGAGTTTCACAACGTACCGAGGCTAAACTTCTGCAACAAAGCACCGGCTAGGTTACCGCCGGCGGCACCGGTGACAAGGCTCAGTAGCAATTCAACGATTCCACTTTCCGTGGTCTTTCTCCCCAATATTCGTTAGCGTTCGTCCGGCAGGGAGCACCCCACCGCCGATACGGACGACCGGGCTCAAACAGAAGTCACAATCGCTTAGCGGTAAATGATTGAATTAGATTAATATCAATTATTTACAAATCTTTTTTAGAGTATTTTTCTAACTAATACCCACTGCGGCGACACGCTCGCCGGCCAACAAGGACCACCCACATGTTGCAGCCAGGATCGCAAGCTCCCGAGTTTGAACTCGCCGACGCCGATGGCAACGTATTAACGCTAGGTGGTCTGCTCGAGCGTGGCCCACTCATCCTGTACTTCTATCCAGCGGACTTTACGCCCGGGTGCACCAAAGAGGCCTGCTCGATCCGTGACATCCACGACGACATCACCGGTGTTGGTTTAACCGTTGTCGGCGTCAGTCCGCAAGATGGCGCAACCCACCGGCGCTTTGCCGATAAATTCTCATTGCCGTTCCCGCTGCTGTGCGACCCCAACAAGCGCGCGATTAGCGCCTACGACGTTAGTGGCCCATTCGGTATGGGCACGCGCCGCGCCACGTTTCTGATTGGCACAGACGGCATCATCATCGACGCGGTATTGGCTGACGTGCGTATCGAGCGGCACCAAGCCTTCATCGAGAAGGCGATCGCCGAGCAGCGCGCGGCGGCAAGCTAAGGGGTCGTTAGGTAGCGCTCGCCGTAAGTAAAACGCAGCGTTTTGACTTTGCCGAACCAAGGGATAACGACGACGTAGATGTTGTCGTACTCGGCCTCAGCAATATCCGGTAACAGTTTGCTACCGCCGAGCTCCTCGATCATCGGCCTGATCGTGTTGCTGTGGGCGGCGACGAGACTGATCTTGCCTTTGTGCTCGGTCAGAATGGTCTCGAGCACACCGACGACATCGTCGGCGGCGTAGTTGTGGATGCTTTTGCCAAGCGCATCGGCCAATGGCCTAACCGTTTGTTGGGTGCGCTTGAGCGGTGTTGAGAATATCTCGTCCACGCCGCGGTCCACGTCAACGAACTGCATGATACGGCTAAGCTCAACGGCTCGTGCTTGGCCCGCAGCCGTAAGCGCTGGGTCATCGTCGCCGAGCTCTTTCTCAGCGTGGCGAACAAAGATAATCGTCGTGGTCGCTTGCGACTCGAAAAACCAATCCAGCGCGACCAACACCAGCAGGTACAGGCCTAACGTAATGAGGCGTTGTTTTAAACGACGCCGCTTGTCGACTGGTGCTTTGGTAACCACGGGCGCCGAGCTTAACCGGTTTAAAAGTACGACACCACAAGCGGCCGCAAGTCGCGGTTGCGGCTAGGGTTTGCGCTCGTCGTCGATCACTTCGTAGTCACCGTCAATGACAGCACCTGGCCCCGGCTTGCCCTGCTTGGCGGCCTCAGCACGAAAGCGCCGACCAAACCACCACAGGCGTATACCAACCACACTTGCCAGCACCAACGCCGCTGCCAAAAACACGAGCAGCGCGACGAATCCGAAAGCGAGTCCGGCGACCAGCGCGACGGCGCCGAGTACGGCAGTCAGTGCATTCAGAAGTGGGTTACCACCACTGAATCGAATTCGGTTTTGGTCAAACTGCATCGCTATCATTAGAGCTTGTCACTCAGACTCCTGCTGGCGCTTGTAAAAGCCTTCGAACCAGGGCACCCACGTCTCGCCAGCATCGTTAGATTGTTCAAAAAACTGGCGCACACGGCCATCGTCGAGCAGCGTCCATGTACCCCGAAACGGGACAGTTTTGCCGTCGGCAACGCTCGTCAGTGTTCCTACCAACACCATGCTGCCCGCCCGGAGGCCACCGCGGATATCAATCTGTGTGCCACCGGCGCCCGTCCACACCTGTACCCAACGACTTTGGGCCAGATCGTAATAGTTCAAGCTCGTGCCGGTATTGCCGCGTACGCTGCGCCAGCGCTCCACCAAAGCACAACCGTCCGCCTCAGGGTGAATGCTGTTATGGCCAACGACAGTGCCATCGGCCATGCTCACTTCCCAGTCGCCAGCCCAGAACGAGAACTGCCGAAATTCATCGGTGTCGCAGGGCCCAGCCGAACTCTGTGCAGCGAACAAGAGAGCTACGCAGGCGATCACAACGGGTTTCATGGCCATATTCCGTTCTGCGGTTATGTCAGGGTACTCTCCGACCGCGGTGTGTACCAATTGCATCGGGCGTGACGGTTGAACTTGTGTAGCTCACACGCCACACTTCGCGGGCCGGTCGGGTGCGAGATGCACCAGTCGGTGACGGAGAGGTGGCAGAGCGGTTGAATGCACTGGTCTTGAAAACCAGCAAGGGTTAACGCCCTTCGTGGGTTCGAATCCCACCCTCTCCGCCACTTTTTATTGACTCGCTAGCGAACCGCCTCCCCAAGGCCTGCAGCTCGGATAGAACCCACGAAACATAAACAATCGGGTTCGAGCCGCAGCGAGCAACGCGAGCGCA
>JBCDIL010000005.1:0-197388 GCA_038749025.1 Pseudomonadota bacterium
ATTGTCCAGCGGAATTACATCGCGCACGCCACGCAATGTCATCGCCTTGCTCGCATCGAAGCCGTTGATCGGTCCGCCGAGATAGGGATTCATGCGAACCGTCGCGAACAGCATGTCGGGTTGCGCAACATCGATCCCAAACTCCGCCGTTCCGGTGCATTTGCTGACCATGTCGACTCGCGGTAGCGAACGACCGAGCAGCCGCCACTCGGACTCCGGCCGAAGCGGTGGCGAAAGCGGCGGTTCGATAGCGACGGCGGCGGCGGCTAACTCGGTATAGGCCAGTCGCTCACCCGCTGGGCTGCGGACGAAACCACGTGCCGTTGTTAGGTCCGCAGCGGGCAGCCCCCAGCGTTCGGCAGCCGCTGCGATAAAAACCTCGCGGGCAGCAGCGCCAGCGAGACGCATCTTGTCGATGCCGTCCGGCGTCGTCGATGAGCCACCGGTGACCTGCATACCGAGAAACTTGGCCGGTATACCCATGAAGCGGCGCATTCGTTCAGCAGACCCACTGTGATCAGTGGCCGAGTAAGGGACGCCCTCTTCCAAGAGCGCAGCGTTGTAGTACGCCTTTGACGCGGGCCCGTGCTCAATGGCGATATCGGTTAATTCGACATCAAGCTCCTCAGCAACCATGGCCGCCAAAGTCGTGTGCACGCCCTGGCCCATTTCCGCGCGTGGCGTGATGATGGTTATTCCATCCTTGTCTATGCGTAGGTAGGGCGTTAGCGCAACTTCACCGTCACGTAGGCTAGGTAACAGCGGATTGGCGTATGGACGTCGATATTGCCAGTAGCCGAACGCCACACCACCGGCGATGGCGGCTGAGCCAACCAGTAACGTACGGCGCGTAATCGTCGCGAGGCGCCCCATGGCTAGCCCTCTTCCGCGAGGCGGGCGGCCGCACTGTGTATTGCTGCCCGAATCCGCGGGTAGGTGCCGCAGCGACACAAGTGACCGGATAACGCCGCATCAATATCTTCGTCGCTCGGTGACGGGTTGCGAGCTAGCAGTGCCGTGGCCGTCATGACCTGGCCAGGCTGGCAATAGCCACACTGCGCGACTTGGTGCTCGACCCAGGCTTGTTGTACGGCGCTCATCGCCGCCGGCGTCCCGATACCCTCGATCGTGGTGACCTCGCCGCGAACCGCTTGCACAGGATAGGAGCAGGCACGCACAGGTTGGCCATCGATATGTACGGTGCAAGCGCCGCACAAGGCCATGCCGCATCCGAACTTTGGCCCTGTGATACCAAGTTCGTCGCGCAAAACCCATAGCAGCGGCATCGCGCCATCGACATCGATCTCATGGCTCTCGCCGTTAACGGTCAATTGCATCGTCAACCCTCCAGGTGGCCGGCGCTAGCGTACCGCTCGCCGATCGTAGCCACTGCTGCTAGCAGTCTACCCACAGCTGTTTTTGCATAGCAATCGTCTTTGCCGCCGTCGAACTCTCCGTGCAGGCTCTCTTCCTGTAGTCTTTCCGATAACTAAGCGACGACGAGGCGATAGGCGATGGCAATAGGGATTGAACTGGCGGATAGCTCACTGCTGAAGACCGATGCCTTTATCAGCGGCCGCTGGATAGCGGCGAATTCAGGAGAAACATTCGCCGTCACGAACCCCGCTGACAACACGACCGTAGCCAATGTCGCACGCTGCGGGCAAATCGAGACAGCGCGGGCCATCAGCGCGGCTCATCAGGCGCTGACAGCTTGGCGGGAGACGCCAGCCAAACAACGCGCGGAACGCTTATTGGCCTGGCACCGGTTGATGGCCGACGCGACGGACGATCTCGCTAAACTGCTCACGGCGGAACAAGGCAAGCCGCTCGCCGAAGCAATCGGAGAGATCGCCTACGGCAATAATTACGTCCAATGGTTCGCCGAGGAAGCAAAACGTATCTACGGCGACACGATTGCACCGCCATCGCCAGACAAGCGTCTCATTGTTATCAAACAACCGGTGGGGGTTGTCGCCTGCATCACGCCTTGGAATTTTCCGAATGCAATGCTGGCACGCAAGATCGCACCGGCGCTGGCGGCTGGCTGCACCGTTGTTTGTAAACCGGCGAATGAAACACCGCTCTCTGCGCTGGCGATGGCTGAGCTTGCCCACCGGGCTGGCATCCCTGATGGGGTGATCAACGTACTGTGCGGTGACACACCGGCGATCGGCGCAGAACTCACCGGTAATCCGACCGTCCGCAAACTGACGTTTACGGGATCGACGGCGGTCGGCAAGTTGCTAATGCAGCAGTGCGCTGGAACGGTTAAGCGCACGTCGATGGAACTCGGTGGCAATGCGCCGTTTATTGTCTTTGACGATGCCGATATCGATAGCGCTGTGCACGGCGCAATGCTGAGTAAATTCCGTAACGCCGGCCAAACCTGTGTATGCGCAAACCGCCTGCTGATTCACGACCGGGTCTACGATGAATTTGCAGCGAAGCTCAGTAAAGCGGCTGCCCAGCAGACGCTGGGTAACGGCGCCGATGCCGGCGTCTCAATGGGCCCGTTAATCCATGAGAAAGCAGCAGCCAACGTCTACGCGATAATCGATGACGCGGTCGCGAGTGGTGCCAAAGCGGTGCTCGGAGGTACGCGCTCCGAGCTCGGGCCTTGCTTCGTCGAACCGACGGTACTCACTGGTGTTACCGACCGCATGCGTGTGTTTCAAGACGAAATTTTCGGGCCGGTTGCGCCGCTGATTCGCTTTCACAGCGAGGCTGAAGCCGTCGCCCTCGCCAATGACACCCCGTACGGTCTCGCCAGCTACTTCTACTCGCGCGACATTGGCCGCGTTTGGCGAGTTGGCGAAGCGCTCGAATACGGCATGGTTGGGATTAACGAGGGAATCTTGTCCAATGAGACGGCGCCCTTCGGCGGCGTGAAGGAGTCCGGGCAAGGCCGGGAAGGGTCGCGTTACGGCTTGGACGATTACCTAGAGATCAAGTACCTATGCATGGGCGGGGTCGATCAATAGCTTCCGGCGCTCGTTAGGGTGAGCAAAGGTAGCCTTCGCCGAGGTAGTATCGGGGTAGCTCGATTCGTTGCCACTTAAGAAACGGAAAGTCTGAGGGTTAATGCACCGATCAATGTGTCACGACCGCACCCGCTCATGGGTAGGGCCAGCCTACCTCCTTCTATGCGGAGTCTTCATTTCGAACGCGGCCGCCGATGTTGCCAGTGACTACCAGCGATTCGATGAAGCACTCAATGTTGCGCTGGAGGAAAGGGATGCGGACTTCACCGGTCGGCTGCAACTTGCTGACGACGTTCAAGAAGCACTCGGGCCAGCGCTAGATCCGCTGGATCAGCTGATCCTAAAAGCGCGGTACGTGGGGGCGCTGGCCAATATGCGGCTGGGGAACTTCGACGATAGTTTCGCAACATTAGGCGCTTTGTGTCCGACCATTCCCGGCAAGCAACAAGCGGTGCTGCAGTTTCGGTGCGACATACTGTATGCCTACCTGTTATTGGTAAGAGGTCAGCAAACAGCGAGCTTAGCCGCGTATCGCGAGGTTTTTAGCAACACAAGCGACGACGTTCCGGAAGCGCTGATTACGCGGGCACGAATTGGCTACGCCGTTGTTTTGAATGAAAACGGGCGCTCGGGCGAAGCCGTCGACATGTATGAACAAGCACTGATCAGCGCGATCCGTAATCAGAACGACCTCATCTCTTTGTATGCCGGTAACAACCTGATTGTGATCCTCATCGACTTAAAGGATTACCGTGCCGCCCGACAAACGCTCGAGCAATTGGGACCCGCCAGGGAACGTAACCCACAATCGCTCGTTTCCGGCTCTTTGCTGCTGCACGAGATGGAACTCGCTCGACTCGGCGGTGACCCGACGCAAGCGGCGGCCGGGCTCCGCCGTTTTATCGACGACGGCATCGACACGACACCGTTGATGCTTGGCTCCGCGCACCAATTACTGGCTGAATCGCTGCGCGACCTTGGCCGCTTGGATGAGGCGACGATGCACGGCCGCCAGGCCGTCGACCTTCTGGTGGACCAAGCCCATGAGGTGACGGACGCCCGACTAAGCCTCGCCGAGACGCTGATCGAGATGGGCAGGCTCAGTGAGGCAACGGAGTTACTCGCCAGCATCGATCCAAGCGCGGAGCCGGTGCCTACGACACTCGCTGACTATGGCCGGCTAACGCTGCTAGCTCGTCTGCAGACGCTCGGCGACGTCGCTGCGCTCGACGCATTCGAGCAATTTGTCACGGCACATGAACAACAAGATGCCATCGCCTCTACGACGCGGACCGAATACTTTGATGCGCGCATGAAAGTATCTGAGCAAGCATTCGCCCTGCAAAAGGCAGGGGAATCAGCGCGGTTCGCATTACTGCAGCGTGAACGGGAGAACCGTAGTAATCGACTATTGCTCGCCTTCGTTATTGTGGTGTCGATTCTCGGCGTCTTACTCATCGGGTTGCAGCTACGCCGAACGACCGAAAAACGTTTGCTGGCCGAAAAGGTTCGTCTCAATCAGCAAATGGAGCAGAACAAACGTTTCGAGGCGATCGGCATGCTCGCCGGCAACGTGGCTCATGACGTTAACAACCTGCTGCAGGTGGTAGCGAGCAGTAACGAAACGCTGCGCAGTGACTTTGCCGATCGCAAGGAAAGCAGCCTGGGTGCCATCGAATTGTCTGAGCAAGCACTGGACTATGGAACGAAGATCGTTCGCCAGCTACTGACGTTCAGCAAGAGCAAGGAGCTTAAGGCGAAACCGATCTCATTTAGCGCCTATCTGAAGGAAACGCAGACCCTATTGGCGTCTGCACTGGGAGAGGAGCGCTCCCTGAGCGTCGTCGACGACAGCGAAAAACTATCGATCATTGCAGATCCGACGCAACTGACAACGTCTATTCTAAATTTGATTCGCAATTGTGTGGACGCGATGCCAGAAGGAGGCGAGGTCGTATTGTCCGCAGCGCCCATTTCAATAACAGGGGCCAAAGGCGAATGGGCCGCTGAAATCGAACCCGGTCGCTACCTGCAGCTTCGCATTGCCGATTCCGGCACCGGTATGACAGAAAGTGTCTTAGAGCGTTCGATCGAACCGTTTTTTACAACGAAGGACAAGCAGTCCGGGTCAGGATTGGGCTTAAGCTCGGTGTACGCATTCGCCCGCCAAAGTGGCGGCGACTTACGCATTCAAAGCGAATTGGGTGCCGGTACTGCCGTCGAGCTTATCTTCCCGATTAGCGACGTGCAGGTACCCGAGGTTGCTACCGTCCCAAGCGCAAATGAAAGCCTGGCCGGCGAACTCACCGTCTTAATGGTGGAAGACAACGAGATGCTAGCGGTAGCACTTAGAAAGAACCTCGCCGCACTCGACGCAAACGTATTTCATCTCGTGTCAGCCGATCTCGCGAAAGACTGGCTGCTGACAGGGAGTACGCCGGTCGATATTTTGCTAACGGACATCCGGATGCCAGGGAAAATCAACGGTCTAGATCTGGCCCGCTGGGCGAGATCGCAGTTTCCACAGTTGAAAATCGTGTTGATGAGCGGCTACATCGACCAAGACTCAATGCCCTATGAGTTTACTGTCATACGCAAACCGTTCCGTCTGTCAGAACTCGCCATGGCTATTCGCGATGAGTCGATCGAGTCAAACGCAGCCGCGAATCAATGACCGTCGTTAGCCATCGAATTCGGCCCACTTCCGGGTAGCCCGCCTCGTCCCCTGTGGGTTTCAACCGATACTGTCAGGACCGCAATTACTCCAGCCTACAGTGAGACCCAACAAAGCAACCATCAGCGCTCTAGAAATTACCGCAGCGGCGTCACTGGGTGTTTGGCCACACATTGTGGCTCGCCATGGGTTAGCACAGTTTCAGGCTGGCCAAGACACTCGCAGTAGCCGATATATTGCTAGTGTGTCCCAAACATTCTTCCAAAACGCGGCGAACGGTCCAGACCGATTGATGGCGGTCATTTAAAGAGCCGAACCTCTACCTCAGCGCTGTCATTTAATTGAAGGTCATCGATGCCGTCAGCAAGAAGGTTCGTGGATCACCACGTAAAGCCGCGATCGTCAGCGCTGTATTACGTACGTAGAACCGATCGGTCACGTTTTTGATACCGAGATTGAGTGACAACTCCCGATCTCCAAAAGGTCGCGTATAGGTAACGTTCGCGTTATGGATCACGCCTTGGGCCGGCGCGAGGACGTTCGCAAACGACAGAGTTACGGCATCCACGTTCCCGACCAGCGTTTCACTCTGGTAGTCGAGGCCGTAGCCGAACCGTAATCCGTCAATCCCGGTCCAATCGAGGGTAAAGTTATTCCATAAGACGGCACGGTGCAGCGGCGCTGCTGTAAATCGCGCACCAACATCCTGAGATGTCGTACCGGCATCGACAATTTCGGTATCGGTATAGGCGTAACTAAAGTAGGTATCCCAACCGTCAGTTAGCTTACCAGTGACATCGACCTCTAACCCTCGAGCAGTCTGCTCACCGGACACAAACGACACATTGGGGATACCCGAAGCGACGATAATGTCCTCTTTCGTCAGTTCGTAGGCGGCGACCGTAGTCGACAAAGCACCATCGAGCCACTCGCCACGCCACCCAATTTCAACCTGATTGCCGGTTTCGGGTGTATCAATAGCATTACCGTTGGGATCGCGCGCCGATGTGAAAGGCGCCTTGAACGATTCACCGTAGCTAACGTAGACGTTGTGACTCTCGTTGATGTCGTAAACGGCGCCAACTCGCGGTATCCAACGACTCTCGTCGACCGTGTTCGAGAAAGCCCCTTGCGAACCGTCGGCGCCTCGGGTCGCTAAATCGCGAACACCGAAGCTGCCGTACCGCGCACCGATCAGCAGGTGCAGATTAAGCGCCGGTATATCGATGGCGTCTTGGAGATTTACACCGACGTTATCGAACTCCCAGCGATCAAGACCGAACGGCGGAGAATCGTAGAAATTGGTCAAATGATCATACGCCACAGGGACGGGATCAAAGATATTGACGCTGGGCGGTAATGTTGCCAGCGCAGCAAAATTACCCGTGAACAACGCACCGAGTTGGTTGGTAATGGCGTTAAAGAACCCAATGTTCAGCATGTTGATGCGCGAGTAATTGATGCCGGCGACAAATTGATGGCTGACACCACCCGTCTCGACGTCCCAAGCAACATGGGCGCCGGCGTATTCGGCTTCCGATTCGCGCTTCTGATCGAAGGCCGATCGGAAAAGTAGGCCATTCGCGGGGTCCGATAAACCGGGAATCACGAACGGCAGTGCAAATAGATAACCCGAATTTCCGGTCTCACGGCCACTGTCTTTGTAACCCGCCTGCACTTTCAGCTGCAGCGTGTCGGAGAATCGGTGATCGACGTGCAGTTGGATTCCGGTACTGTCTTGTTCGTCGTAGTCGGTTGTAAAGCCGAGGTAATGATCGTCAGGGAATTCGATGTAACCACCATCTTGATAAAAAGTGGTAGCAATAATCGGATTTCCCTCATGTTGTACGTACTCAGCGATCAGTCGTACGTCGGTCTGCTCGGTCGGCTGCCACGCCAGCTGAAACGTCGGTGCGAAATCGCGCGAATAGTCAAAATCTGCGAAACCCTCAGAGTCTTCCCAGCCAAGCGTAAAGCGATACAACAAGTTGTCGTTGCCGGCTAACGTACCGGTTGCATCTAACTCAGCGCGATACTCGCCAAAGTTACCGACCGTTGCTGACACGGCATACCGCGACTCACGCAGTGGTTCTTTATAGATATAGTTAATAACGCCGGCCGGATCCCCCGCACCGTAGTAAAGTGCGGCGGCCCCTTTCAGTACTTCGATACGCTCAAGTGCCGACGTGTGGGCCGGTGGCGCCTCACCGCTCGAGACAGGAACGCCATTGACCAAGAAGCCGGAGTCATCGGCATTGACACCGAAGCCGCGGATCGAAAACGCAGCGGAATTACTATTATGCAAATGGCTACGCTGCACGCTAGCGTTCAGAAGCACCGACTCCTCAAGAGTATCGAGCTGCAAGCCGTCGACAAGACCTTCGGTGATGACACCGATATTGAAAGGCGTCTCGTCCAGCGACCGATCAAATAGCGTCGCCGAGCTGGCGTTGGTCACGCGAAACTCACTGGGGTAGCCGCGGACGAGGATCTCATCGATGACTCGGCGATTGCCGTCACTCTGCTCCTTTGCAGCTCCAGCGGACGCGGAATCAGTGGCCGTCGCTCGAACCATAATGGCCCCACTCTGGGAACGGGTTGCCGACAGACCTGAGCCATTCAATAAACGGCGCACCGCCTCGTCGCTGGTCATCGAACCACGAATCGCCGACGACTGCCGACCGCTTAGCACATCACCCGAGGCTAGCACCGCTAGGTCAAACGCTTCGGACACCTCTTCAAGGGCCTGTTGCAAGGCTTGCGCTTCGATGTCGATCTCAAGAGGTCCGCTCACTTCCCCGTACGCCGGTGCAGTGAAGAGTCCCGCAAGCGCGGCGAAAACAGTGCAGCAGTTGGGGTCGGTATGGCGCTTGCTCGGGTGGTTGTGGCCGGTCACGGGGGGCTCCTAGAGATTTCGCACAGTCGAAATGATTCGCATTACGCCCGTGAGACAACGCCGACCGGAATTCGGCAACCCCCGGTGAACAAAATAAATCGTATTTAGTCGCGAGAGCGCAATTCGACGCTGCCGTCGTCTGCATACACGATGTCGACCGGCAATAGCTCTGTGATTGATGCCAATACCGCGTCGATATCGTTGCTATCGAACATGCCGGTAACGCGAAGCCGTGCTGCCTGCTCATCGCCGATCGCAACATCGATCTGCTGGTAACGTTTGAGGTCGGCAACAATCTGCCGTAGCGGCGCATCGCTGTACACCAAGCGCTGCCGTCGCCATGCGCCGATGCGGTCGACTGGGATTTTTGCAACGGCACTGAAATTACCCGACTGCTTGGCGACTACGCGCTGTCCTTCACCGAGGACTACCGACGTACCCGCTGGGAGGCTTTCACGGTTGCTGTCGGAATAGCGCTGGGTCGTTGAGACGCGAACGCTGCCCTCGGCGACCGCTACTTCGGCAGCACCGTTTTTACGTTGCACGTCGAACGCCGTACCGGTTACACGGATCACGATTTGGCCAGTGCGAACTTCAAACGGCGCGGATGGGTCGTCCGCTACGTCAAAAAAAGCCTCGCCAGATAGCAATTGCACTTGCCGTAATGACGCTGATTTAGCAAAAGGCACCACGCTGATCTCGCTGTCAGGGCCCAGCGTGACTTGGCTGCCGTCGGTCAGCTCGATTTTCCGGACCTCGCCGATCGCCGTCTGATGGTGCGCCGGATTAACGATCGCCACCTCTTGCCCATCGGGTCGGGAATTAAAAACAACCAACGCGGCCAACACTACGCTGGCCGCAGCGGCAAGCGGCAGTCCGGCGCGAACAATCGGGCGGTGCGACCGCCGGCCCGACA
This sequence comes from Pseudomonadota bacterium, assembly GCA_038749025.1. GTDB lineage: Bacteria > Pseudomonadota > Gammaproteobacteria > Steroidobacterales > Woeseiaceae > JBCAXA01. The sequence continues at coordinate 9,471 of JBCDIL010000005.1, forward strand.
TGCTGGTCGCACGTGACGCCTCGGCCTCAAACTCAACATCGTTGTGACTGAGCGCAGCGGCTTGATGCCATGATCGCTCGACGGCGTCGTACGCATCTGCGTGCCGAGTATCCGCCAGCAACCAGTCGCCGAATGCCCGGAGTTCCTGCTCGGTCGCTTGGCCGTCCTCGACGAGCACGAACCATTCAGCCGCCGTATCGAACAAGCTGGTTACACCCCGTGGCACTGGCGTGTCGATTCGGGCCTCAGTCATCGGCGAGCGCCTCTGTCAGCTGGACCAGCGCACGGGCGACGTGCTTGCTGACCGCGGCGCGGGACACACCTAGCCTTTCAGCCGCGGCGGCATGCGTCAGGCCCTCTAGTCGGACTAGGACGAACGCTTCTTTGCGTTGATAGGGCATAGCCTTAATAACCTCGACGGCGGTCCAATAGTCCGCCTTCGCCCCTATGACGCGCTCCGGCGTTAATTGGTAACCGTCATCGCGAAAATAGTCGTAGTCGCGCTCGCGTTTACCGCGGGCCAGCTCCCCTTTACGCCCCGAAATGGCGAGGTTACGCGCCGCGTGCCACAACAAAGCCTTCGGGTTACGCGCCGTTTTCAAACCGCCGTTATTAATTAGATGTTCAAAGGTTTGCTGTGCCGTATCTTCAGGCGGTGGCGGCCCCTGGCCGAACGTTGCCGCCAAAAACTTCACCAAGGCAGCAAAGTACGTCGCGTACAGAGTCTCGACCTGCGTCGGCACTGCCGAGTCTGTCGTGCTGGGTGGCTGTGCGTCATCGACATCGAGCGGCGACTCGGCAGGTATTGAATAACCGGAAGGGTCCACACTAACGGCCCAACATGGGACTGAGAATCGTTCTCAGTACGCTAACGGGATTCCGCGGCGCCTTCAAGCCGCCAGTGCGGCGTCTCGACACCGTCGCAGATCGGAGCTCGACAAGCCGCTCGTGGATTTCGAGGACGGTCGTCGCTTCGACCGCGCCGCTGGTGCCCTTGCCGACGTCAGGCAGCTTGTCCTTCGACCGAGGTCGGCTCGGCGACCGGATTCGCCAACAAGTATTCGAACGCGGCCAGCGCGGCGATCGAGCCTTCGCTCATCGCGACAACAATCTGCTTGTACGGAACCGTGGTTACGTCTCCGCAAGCGAATACGCCGGGCACATCCGTGCGGCATTTTTCGTCGACAATGATCTCGCCGTATTCGTTATGAGCAACGAGATCGGTAATGAACTGACTGTTGGGTACCAAGCCGATCTGTACGAACACGCCGGCGAGGTCCTGACGATGCGCCTCATCGGTGGCCCGATCGACGTATTCGATACCGGTGACTTTGCCATCAGCTGCTGTAATCTGCTGCGTGGCCGCATTCTTGACCACCCGGATGTTGTCTCGCGCGGCGGCTTGGTCAACCAAAATTTGGTCGGCCTTAAGCTCTGGCATGAACTCGTACACTGTTACCGACTTCACGATGCCAGCAAGGTCGAGCGCCGCTTCGACACCGGAATTCCCACCACCGATAACGGCGACGTCTTTGCCTTTGAAGAATGGGCCGTCGCAGTGCGGGCAATAGGCCACACCGTTGCCGATATTTTCTTTTTCGCCGGGCACACCGAGTTCGCGCCAGCGAGCGCCGGTGGCAACGATGAGGGTGCGCGTCTTGATCGTCTCACCCGACGACAAAGCGACAGACTTGACGTCGCCATCCTGCACGGCGCTTACCCGGACGTGCTCTTTAATCGTGATGTCGTAATCGGACAGATGCCGCTTCATCGCATCGACGACTTCCGGCCCTGTTGTGCCTGGTACTGAAATGAGGTTTTCAATGCCCATTGTGTCTTTGACTTGCCCACCCATACGGTCGGCAATAACGGTCACTGAAAGTCCTTTCCGTGCGCTGTAAATGGCAGCGCTCACGCCAGCCGGACCACCGCCAACGATCGTCACGTCTTGCAACGGCAAGCTGTCCACGACCTCGACGTTAGTAATGCCCGGGTCTCGCTCGATCAGCTTGTCGATTAACTCCGCAGCGTCCACTTTACCGTTGCCGAATAACTCACCGTTGAGGTAAACGCTCGGCACACCTTGGATGTCACGTTCATCAATTAAGTCTTGGAAATGACCGCCATCGATCATCTCCGTACGAATCCGTGGGTTTAGTAATGCAAACTGGTTGAGCGCCTGCACGACGTCTGGGCAGTTGTGGCAACTGAGACTGATGAATACCTCAAATGACAGGTCTTCACTGACGTTGGCAACAACACGTTGCAAGCCTTCATCGAGCTTTATCGGCGTTCCAGACGCCTGCAGCATCGCCAGAATCAGTGAGTTAAATTCGTGGCCACCAGGAATCCCAGAAAACCGAATACCGGTGTCTTCACCATCGGCCTCGAGCAGGAAGCTGATAGGGCTGCGCAGCGTGGCACCCGCATCGCGTTCCTCGAACTGAACCTTGTCGCCGCACGCGGCAATACCGCTCAGAAAATCGACGAGCTCAGCTCGCTTGTCATGCGAACCGGTTTGCAGAACGAACGTGACCGTTTTTTCCATCGTCGCGGCGTAACCACGCAACGCTTCAAGAATCTCTTTGCTCAACATGTTTGGTTGTCCTCTGCTGTGCTTATCTGGTTCGCTCTAGGTGCGGAGCCCGAATAGTCGTCCCGGGCGGTTTGCGACGCCCGGGACGACCGTGTCTTTGGGTCGCGTTAGATCTTGCCGACCAAGTCGAGAGACGGGGCCAGCGTTTTCTCGCCCTCTTCCCAAGCCGCCGGGCAAACTTCGCCGGGGTTCTCGCGAACGTACTGAGCCGCCTTCACTTTGCGCAGCAAATCGGTCGCGTTCCGACCAATACCTTCGGCGGTAATCTCGACTGCTTGAATGATGCCGTCGGGATCGACGATGAACGTACCTCGATCAGCCAGCCCCATCGCCTCACGCATCACGTCGAAGTTGCGCGTGATAGCGCCGGTCGGATCGCCGATCATTGTGTACTTGATTTTGCCGATCGTATCGGAGGCGTCGTGCCACGCTTTGTGCGTGAAATGCGTGTCCGTCGAGACGGAGTAGATTTCTACGCCGCGCTTCTGGAACTCGTCGTATTTGTCAGCGACATCACCCAGTTCGGTCGGGCAGACGAATGTAAAGTCTGCCGGGTAAAAGAAAAAGACCGCCCACTTGCCGCGAACGTCCTCGTCGCTGACATCGATGAACTCGCCATCTTTAAAAGCGCTGGCCGTAAAAGGTTTGATTTCCGTGTTAATGACCGACATGAAGCCTCCTAATTTCAATAAACAAAAAGCCAACGCGAGCGTTGGCTTCGTCCAAAAGCGGAAGGTAATAATGGCGACAGTGGCCGTGATTGGAAAATTGTATTTTTCTATCAGGGTATTAGAGATTAGTGATCGGGCACGCTGCGGGCAGCTAGCGCTGCCAAAGAAATACAACCTATTGTTTCAAAAACTGTTTTTTGTGAATTTTTGATTCTGTCGGACAACATTCGATTCGTTAGCGAGGCGGCTAACGAGAAAAAATCGCCGTGTCCGGGGCGCTAAGGCTGCCGCCGGAGTGAAACCCGCGCATACGGCGCCCCACGACATTGCGAATCAGCACTGCGGCTTTAGTAGTCCCCGATGCAGCCTCGGCCCAGCCGGTTCCCGTGGCGGCCGAGCGCTCGGTCCAGCCTACGCCCGTATCCGATTCGTGCTATTACTGAGCGGCATGCGGCGGCGTAATCAACCCAAATGTCCCTACTCGTCGGCAAGCCTTACCAACGCTAAGCGGTGGCTTGTCGTAGGGGTTGTGTCGGCATACCTCGCCGGAAATGGCGGCTTAGGCCCTCGAGCTGCTCACGCAGATGCGGATGACGATACGGCGATTCTGCTCGCATTGATCGAGGTGAGCGATGCGTCGGCTGGCCTGCGCATTCTATCAACGCTGGTGGAGCAGCAGAACGAGGTTCCGGTCGACGTCCTGACCCGGGTGCTTGATCGCACCGCCAGCGAGCCCAACAACCGGCAATCCGTCGATGGGCTCAACTCACTCAGTCGGCAGTTTTCAGATCGCGGTGATGCGGCGACCGGACTCGATCTAGCGCAACGGGCAGCAACCATGGCGGTCAGTCTCGGTGACGAGTTTCGCCACGCCGATGCGCTGTACAACGCCAGTCTGGCGTTGTGGTATCAATCGCGCGTCAGCGAGGCTACCCGCGGTATCGAACACGCAATCAATGCCTATCTGCAACAAGATCATACGAAGCGAGCCGCTCGCGCCTTTACGCTACTCGGCGCTATCCACCGTTCACAGAGCGACTATGGCGCGGCAGCAAGCGCTCACGAAAACGCGCTGAGCTTGTCGAGGCGAATCGGCGACGCGAGTGGTATCGCTCGTTCGACCAATAACCTCGGTCTGATCGATTGGAAATTGGGGCGACTCGAGCAAGCCCGCGTGCGGATGGATGCGGCGGTCGCTCACTACCGCACCGAGGACAATCCCGGTTCACTGGCAGCCGCGCTCAGTAACCTCGGGTTAATTTGCGTTGAGCAAGGCCAAGCCAGTGAGGCTCTGGCCTACATCAACGAAGGCCTATCGCTCGACTACGTCAAATCCCATCCGCGTAAACAGGCGTTGCTTCTGTCCAATTTAGGCTTTGCCCACGCAAACCTCGGCAATCGTGCGGAAGCTTTTGAATACGACCGGCGCGCACTCGCGCTTCGTGAGGCCATTGAAGACCACTGGGGTATGGCTCGCTCGCTGGGCTCGCTGGCAGCGCTCTACATTGACGACGACGACCTCAACCAAGCAGAGCATTATTTACTGCGGGCAATTCAAGCGGCGGAAACCGCGGGTGCGACTGACGAGCTGGTCGACGCTAAGAGCACGCTCGCGGAGCTTTACCACAGACAAGGTAAGGCGGCAGCAGCGGCCAGCCTGCTGCGAGACCTACCAGCGCTGCAACGCAAGGCGTTGTTATTGCCAGCGCTCGATAAGACACTAACGGCTAACGATGCACTCGGCAATGCTGGGCGCTGGGGATGGTTGCCACATCGCGAGCTGATGCTCTCGATCTTACTGACCGCAACCCTCGTACTGCTAGGTGGCTGGCTGGTCGCCTTTCGGTCAAAGCCGCACTAATCGACACCCGTGCGAATTCCCCACCGCCCGCCACGACTCCGATGAAGATTTACCGCGGCTACGAGCAAGTCTCTTTCGGCCAAGTACATTACCGACAGTGCGGCGAGTCTGAAGCGCCTGTTCTAATGCTGGTCCATCAGGCGCCAAGTAACTCGGCCATGTACGAGTCGGTAATGCAGCAAATGGCGAAAACCGCGCGACTGGTGGCGCCAGATATCCCTGGCGCTGGCATGAGTGACCCTGTGATCGGCCCGATGACAATTGACGCGTTGGCGTCAGGACTCGCTGAATTTCTCGACAGAATGGCGATCCATTCGATACGCCTGTTTGGCCACCACATGGGGGCATCGGTCGTGGCTCAACTGGCGGCCTCCCACCCGGATCGAGTTGCCGCTCTCTGTTTATCAGGGCCGCCGTTACTGACTGACGAGCTGCGCGCGGCGCTACCGGGTATGGCAGAGCCGTTCGAGTACGCGGCGGGTGGCGAGCATCTGCGGCAATATTGGGCGCGGATGCGCGATAAAGACCCGACGGCACCCCTATCAATCGTAGAGCGAGAAACGATTAACGCTCTCCAGCTTGGCAACCGCTATCGCGACTTCTACACGGCCGTCGCGAACCATGATCTCGCTGACGTATTACCGCACATACGTTGCCCGACAGTGGTCTTCGCAGCGGATGACGATCCACTGCAACCGTTCGTCGACCGAACGGTGGCGCTGCTACCGGATGCCCGGTCCGTTGCTTTCGGTCCAGGCCGAACCTACCTATGCGATCGAAACCCAGAACGGGTAGCTGAGGTGTTGGCCAGTATTTGCTAGATTCGTGTGCAGCGGTGAGCACGAGATCGCTACGTCGTGGCTTATTGCTTGCGCCGCAGAAAAGGACGATACCGTGATTATCAAGAGGCGAGTATTCACGCTGTCGCGACGCACGCTCTGCGCACTGGCAACAGCGCTACCTGCGACCACGGTCGCCGCACCGTTCGATGCGGCTCGACTGCGGAACCCGGATGTAGCGATCGACCGGGCTTTTGAACGCGTTGGTTATGGCCAATTGCATTTCCGCGTCGCTGCACCGCGCGACTCTGCGGCCATAACTCGACGCCCCGTTGTCTGCTTCCATCAAACGCCGAACTCGTCGCAAGTCTTCATCGAATTCATGGCCGAACTCGCGATCGACCGACGCGTGTTCGCTGTGGACACCCCCGGGCTCGGCGAATCCGATTTGCTGCAGCCCGCACCAGAGATCACCGACTATGCGACGGCGATGCATCAATTTCTCGTCGCCCAGCAGCTTGAAGAGGTCGACGTTGTTGGCTACCACACGGGTGCGAATATTGCGGCCACGTTGGGCAATCTTGCACCAGACCGGGTGCGCGGTCTGTTGTTGGTCGGTTTAGCGCTGTTTAACGAGACCGAACGCGAAGCGTTTATCGAAAAGCCGTGGCCACGACGGCGTCAATCGGACGGCGGACATTTGCTGCCGGAATGGCAAAGCTCGCACCGCTGGCGCGGACCTGGACAAAGCGATGAATCTGTAGCGCGAACGTTTATTGAAAAGCTGTCGGCTGGCAATACGGCTTGGTGGCCGGCGCGAGCTGTGATGCGCCACGACCTCGCTACCGAGCTAGAAGCACTGACGGTACCGACCGTTGCCGTCAACGCCGGCGATGACCTTGAGGCGATTACACCGCGCGTCGTGACGGTGCGTCCCGACATCGAGCTGATAACGATCGCCGATGCCGGCTTTGGACTGTTTGAGACCCGCGCGGCGGAGCTAGCAACGCTGGCGCGACGCGTTTTCGATGACGCGTAACGTCATTCCACGTAGGCGAGCCATGCCACCGTTCCTAGAAAAATCTGCAAGCATGGACGCGCGGCGCAAATCGGTCGTCGTTGGTCTTGCGCTGTTTTGCTTCGCGTTTGCCTTGTCGCTGCCTAGTGCTGCCGAAGACGCAACGCCGTTAACCGACCAAGCTTGGCAAGAAACGGTGCTCAGTGTGACCGATTTGGATCGCACGGCTCGATTCTTCATCGAGCTCGGTGGCTACGATGTCATATGGCGCGGCGCTGTTGGCCGCGCCGAATTGGTGTCGTGGGGAGTATCTGAGTCAGCCAGTGGTGGTGCCGTGGTCCTTGGTCATCCCGATTCGACCGGGCCGTATATTCGACTAATTCGCTTCGATGATGCCGGTGAGAAAGTGCCCACTCGGCCTGGCGCACGCGCCTGGGACACCGGTTGCTACTTTAGCGTGATGGTCCGCGCAAAGAACCTGTCCGGACTCTACCAGGAAGCGATTGCACTCGGCTGGTGGACCGAGACGCCAGTGACGCGACTGACTTTCGGCGACTCCCTGTTGAATGTGGTTGTGTTCCGAGGTCCGGATGGCGTCCAGGTGCAAGCCTACGAACGTCTGTCACTGCCATTGCCGGAGGATTTTCCGGCATTCGACCATCTTTCGGTTCCATTCAACATGATGCAGATGGTCAGAGATCGCGACGCGACGTATGCGTTTTTCACGAACGTGCTGGGGTTCTCGACATTTTATCTCGGCAATCCCTATGTCGCGCCAACACCAACACCGACCCCTCTCGGTATTCCGCTGAATCTTACGACCAGCGCTCGCTACCAAGCCGGCATTGTCTATCCACGCCCTGGCGAATTGGGCCGGATGGAAATGATTGAGATGATGGACCTCGACGGGAGGGATTATGCGGATCGCTGCAAAGCGCCAAACCTCGGTATCTTGGCAACGCGGTTTCCGGTTTTAGACGCGGCCGAGACCGCGGCGCTTATCGTCGCGCGCGACGCGTCGATCGCGATCGAGCCGATCGAGATGCGACTCGAACCGTATGGGGACGTAGTCCTTACCGGCGTTCGCACACCTGACGGAGCCAATATTCACTTCTTTGAAACTCGCGAGTAGGCAAAGCGTTACCGCAGCGAGTTCCCCTAGACAACGGCCGACAATGGTGTGAACGTGGTGGCGAAGCTAAGCGAATGCGGGAGACGAAACGGATGAGAGCTCTGCGGAATCTGGCCACGCTGACCCTGTTAGTCGGCGCCACGGCGGACGCTGATGTCGCGTTCGAAGACTACGATTACGAGCGTTGGTCGCAGGCGGTTACCGGGTGCGACATTCTGGCCTCGCACGGACGTGACCCGGGGCATGTGTCACCGGGTGTTAGTCAAAGCGGTATGGACAAGCCTGCAGCCATCGCGGCTTGCCAAGTCGCGGTGGCGAACGACCCCGACAATCCACGACTCAACTACCTACTCGGCCGAGCTTATGGCTATTCCGGCCGAAGCGAAGATGCCATGCCGTACCGCAACAAAGCCTTAGCGGCCGACTACCCGCAATCGACGTTCACCTTCGGCTATTTGCACTTACTGGGGCTCGGCGTTCCGAAGGACCCGTGCCTGACGCTGGAATACTGGCAACGATCGGCGAAGTACAAACGTTTGGCCGCGTTGGTATCGCTACCCCGGCACTACCTGCGCGGCGACTTTGACAGCTGCGAGGTTGAGCTCTCTGCGAGCACGCTTACCGCCTACTTAACAGAGGCCCGAGCGCAGTCGTCGGACTACTACGTAGGGCTTCTCATAGAGGACCTCGAGGCCGATCTAAGCGCCCGCTAACAGCAACTTGCGGCAAGAATGCCGCTGCCGCCAGCTGCCGTGATCACAACTAGCTTTACGTAGCAATGTTATAAAGCTATAACTATGTGACATATCACGAACAGCGGTGCCACGCCGGCGCCGTGCCCTCGCTCCATCGGGTCACCGTCGCCGGTGTCGACTCCGCGAATTGTTAAACCGCGGGAGAGGGGACGAGATGAACTACGCAACGAAGTCGGCACTCGCTGTGCTGGTGGGGGCACTGGCGATGCCAGACCCGGCATTACTCGCTCAGGAACTCGACGAGATCATCGTCACAGCGCGTAAACGGGAAGAAAATCTGCAGGAAATTCCGGTTGCCATCACGGCGATATCGGCCGACGACATCCGCGAGGCCAGTCTCACCGGTCTCGAAGACATCGCAACGCTCGCACCGGGGTTCTACTTCTTTAACCAGGGTCAAAACCAACCCGGCCGGTATAACACGCAACTGCGCTTTCGCGGTTTGAACCAAGCGCAGTTTTCGCCAAGCTTCGAGACGGGCGCCTTGTTCATAGACGGCGTTTACGTGTTGAACGGCGGCACGTCGCTGTCATTAATGGACATCGAGCGAGTCGAGGTGATCAAAGGCCCGCAGGCCGCCTACTTCGGCCGTAACACGTTCGGCGGCGCCGTTAACTTTATTACCCGTGACCCGAGCCTGACCGAGTTCAGCGGTGAGGTACAGGCATTGGCAACGCACCGCAGCCGGGTCGACGTACAGGGTATCGTCGAAGGCCCCATTATCGAGGATGTACTCGCCGGCAGCTTCAGCGCGCGCTATTACGATAAGCAAGGCCATTATGATGCGCGAGACGGCGGCCGCTTGGGCGACGAGAACACGTTCGTCTTAAACGGCAAACTGCTGTGGGCACCAACCGAATCTCTCACGACGAAAGTTCGCGTCTCCTATTCCGAAGACGATGACGGCGCACCGGCACAGGCGTATATCGCGGGTCGGCGCAACGACACTTGTAACGGTCGCTCGATCACGACCCCGCAAGGTGAAACGGCCAATCCGATTAACTTCATCTGCGGACCGGTCCCGGACATCAATAGCGCGATCGCTGTGCTCGGTAGCGGATTGGTCGATGGCAATACGGTCTTCCCTGCCGGCGTCAACGGTGCCGGGAACACGCTGCAACAAGTCTACGCCGGCCAAACCTTGCCTTCGGGGGTCCCGTCGATCGACGAGATCGGTTTAGTCCGCGAAACGTTGCGAGTCAGCTTGCACGCGACGTACGACCTACCAAGCGAGCACTCGATCGACTTTGTGTTCGGCGTTAACGACCAAAAAGCGAACTGGGTACGCGACTTCGATTTGTCCGGCTTCCCAGGAGGTTTCTCGAGCGACCCGCAGAGCCTCGAAGACACCAGTTACGAGTTACGCATCACGTCCCCGCAGGACAACAAGATGCGCTGGTCGGCTGGGGTCAACTACTACGAGCAAGAGTTCACGTCGTCGCTGCAAGGCGGTACGTTCCTCTTTGGCTGTATCGGCACGATCCCAGGCAATGACGCCGCACCGTGTGTTCCCGATGGTATGGGTGGTAACGCACTGCTTGGCCCGTTCCCGAACGGCTTCGGGCAATCCGATGAAGCCGAGGTACTGGGGATTTTCGCGTCGTTCGAGTACGACTTTACCGACGAAATCACCCTGACCTTCGAGGGTCGTTACCAACAAGATACGCTGATCAAGGGCGGCATCTCAGGGCCTGACGGTCTGAGCGCGGCACCGGAGTTTGACTTCGACGAGTTCCTCCCGCGGGTCATTCTGCGCTGGCAGCCCACCGACGGCACGATGATCTACGGCAGCTATGCGCTCGGTGTGGTTCCGGGCGACGTCAACGAAGAATTCCTTAACGCGGACGCGCAAGAACGGGCTCAGTACGTAGCCCAATTCCCGTCACTCGCTGAGTCGCTGCCGCAGGAAGAGCTGGACTCATTCGAGATCGGCTGGAAGCAATCGCTCTTTAACGGCGCTGGCTACATTAATGTTTCCGCCTACTGGAATGAGTGGGTCGGCATTAAAGGCCGCTCATCCGGGTTAATCAACGAAACGTGCACGGCCAACGATGTGGCAACCGGCGCTCCAGGGTGTACGTACGCTGGAGTCATCGCCGACCAAACTACACGGCAGCTGCCGAACCCCCAAACGGGTGTATTGGAACCGTTCTTTAACGCTCGCAATGTATTGCTCGACGGCGACGCGGACCTGTGGGGTTATGAAATCGAAATCGGCGGCCAAATCCATGAGGGCTGGACGTTCGATGGTGCGATTGCCTACGTCGACACTGAGTACACACGTTATCTCTTTAACTTCGGCGAAGCGATCTTCGGCTTCTCCGATGTCGCTGGCCTGGAGGTGCCACGCGTACCGAAGTGGAGCGCGAATGCGACCTCCACGTACAAGTGGAACGTAGGCCCTGAGATGCAAGCGTTCATCCGCGGCGACATCACGTACTTCGGCCAAATGTTCACCGACGAGCGCAACCTGGCGTGGATCGAGGACTACGCGATCACGAACGTTCGCGGCGGTATTGAGACCGACCGTTACCGGCTCGAGTTCTTTATCGATAACCTCTTCGATACCGACGCTTGGGCCAGCGGCGCGCGCTTCTCCGACACCGCGTTCCCGGTCGACTTCGGCAACTTCTTCGTTCAGCAAGGTGTCAACGTCGCACCGAACGATCGCCAAGAGTTTGGTATCCGCGGTTCGATCAAGTTCTAGTACTCGCCGGCGCTACCCCGTCCAAAATGGACGGGGTAGCCCGCGCGGCCTACAAGTCTTAGCAACTGAGCGCGACGTCACGATCGCGTATCGGCGAATCCTCTATGCGCCAATGCAGTAGCGGCATCTACGAGTTTGTCTTCGGCGCGTTGCAATCGGAACGCGAGGCGCTGATCGAGTTTTGGCAGATGCTCGGGTTTGTGCCGGTCGATGAGGGCAGACTCGCCAGGACAGCCACCGACGCGATCTATGGGCATGGCGCGGACTTGCACTCCGTTCGCCTCAAGCACCCCGGCTGTGCGACCTTCGGCACCGGCTATGTCCGCTTGCAGTGCTGGGAATCGTTAGCCGATGAAGGCCTCGGTAACACCCGACCACTGACAATCGGTAGCCGCTGGATGGGGCTTTACACACACGATATCTTGCAACTCGAGGACGCGTTTCGAAACGCGGCGATGATCGATCGTTTCGATCTCTGGTTATCGCCGCGAGTCGATGCACCGCTCGCTAACCCCGCCCCGCCCCATGACTTTTTCACGCCGTTCGTTGGGCTGCGTGAGCAGCTCGTCTTTGGTAATCGGTTCCGGCTCGCCTTTATTCAGCGTGCCGGCTTTGACCGACCCGGCTTTGGCACCTTCGACGACACGCTGCCTTATAAGAACACCGAGGGCTCGCACGCCAGCCTGGTCCAACCGACCGGCGCGTTCTCAACAGCCTTCTATAAGGAAGCCTTCGATTTCGAAACCGCCCCGTTCGGTGAAGAACATGACTCCGGCGAGGAAGCGGCGACAATCGCAGCCCTCGCGCTGAAACCGGGCGAGACGTTTCGAATCGAGCGGACCCGCGCTATCGACTGCCCGGGCGGACTGCTGCAGGTGTATTCGCCGCACCAGGCTTGCAACGATAACCGCCAGGTATCGCGACCCGGCTGCGGCAATCTGTGCGCGTATTCGGTGCGCGTACGCGACTTGGAGCGACTGGCCGCGACGATCGATGCGACGAGCGGCGCTAGCCGCGGCGCGGTTTGTGCCGACGAGTTTGGCGCTGCGGCACTGAACTTCACGGCACCTGACGGCCTGGCTTGGATCGCTGTTGCCGACGCCCGCTGAGCACAGCCGGTACCCCTACGCGGCGTTTGCTGTCTGCCTGGTTGCCTACGCGACATCGCAGATGGACCTTGCCTTACTCGGCTACGCGGGGCCGTCGATCCGCAACGAATTCGGTCTAACACTGAGCGGCTACATGGCCGTCTTGGCGGCGGCGTTCGTCATCGCGGGTATTCTGATTGTCTGGTTCTCGTTGCTGGCCGATCGCGGTAGCCGCCGCGGTATGTTTGTGTTTTCGTTAGTGGCGTCGTCCGTGCTCGTCGCGTTGCACGGCCTCGTCGCCAGTGTGGTCATGCTGGCCTTACTGCGCGGCACGAGTATCGCTGCGGGCGGTCTGACCTACCCGATCACCGGCGCCATCATTGCCGAAGAGTTTCCAGCGCGCTTTCGCGGTCTCGCGCTTGGCCTCTTGCAGATCGGCTACCCGCTCGGCTGGGTGCTCGCCTCGTTTTGGGCCGCTTGGCTACTCACCGACTACAACTGGCGTTGGCTGTTTCTTGTGGGCCTGGTTAGCCTGCCATTGGTCGCCGTTGTCTTGGCCGTCATCCGCGAGCCGGCGCGCGCCGTCGCGGCACGACAGAGTGAGGGCACCAAGGCACGCTGGCTCGAATTGCTGTCGCCGGCACTGCGGCGACGAACGGTGCTGCTGTTCATCGCGCAGTTCCTTTTTATATGGGCGTACGCAGGCTCTGTGTTCCTAATGCCGTTTTATTTGGCGGAGCATCGCGGTTTCGACGCCGCGAAGTTTTCGGAATTGATCGGCCTGGGTCATGCAATCGGCATCGGCGGGTACGTGCTCGCCGCGCTAACCGGTGAGTTCCTACTGACGCGGCGAACGACGGTCGTGATCTGGACGTTGCTCGGTGCCGTGATGTTCCAAGTCATGGTATGGGGCACGAGCGGTTTCGGTGACCTACTGATCGCTTACGGCCTTATGAGCATGTTCTTCTACGGCAGCGCCGCCGTGAAGTTCGCTTATCTGGCCGAGGTGTTTCCAACGCGCCTGCGAGCGACGGCCTTATCGACCAGCGGCTCGCTCGCAGTAACGCTCGGCTCGGCAACAGGTCCGCTGATGGTGTCGATGGCGGTAGAAACGCTCGGCTGGAACGTCGGCTACGCGCTGGTGGTGGGTATACCGCTGACGCTAGCCGGTTGCTTGTACTTGGCGTTGACGCCGGTACCGTCCGGACTGGAAGTCGAAGAAGTCGAGCAACTGCTATCGGCAGGACACGAATCGTCACAAGCACCGTAGACGCATTAACGAATCGGTGTTACGCGAAGGAGACACAATGTACGGCTTCAACGTGAGCAAGTTCGGTGGACCCGATGTCATGGTATGGGAAGAGCTACCAGACCTCGACCCGGGTCCCGGTCAAGTGCTCGTCGATGTCTACGCCAGCGGCATCAATTTCGCTGAGACTCGAATGCGGGCCGGTACCTACAGCGGCCAACCGTTACCGTTCGTCATGGGTATGGAGGGCGCCGGTATCGTTACTGCGATCGGCGACGACGTCACCCGTGTCGCCGTCGGCGATCGTGTTTTCGGTCGGGCCCGCGGCTGCCATGCCGAGCAAGTGTTGTTCAACGAAACGCACGTGTTGCCGTTACCGGACACGGTTAGCTTCGTCGAGGGAGCGGCCATCCCCGTTGGCTGGTTGACGGCATGGCACGCGCTGTACACCGTCGCGAAGATGCAAGCCGGTGAACGCGTTCTGGTCGAAGCGGTTGGTGGCAGTGTCGGTAGCGCGGCGGTGCAGATCGCTAAAGAAGCCGGCTGTTGGGTTGTCGGTACGGCGAGCCGTGATGACAAACTGAATGCCGGGCAGGCATTCGGTATCGACCTCGGCATCAACTATCGCAAGGAGTCGGTTAGCGGTCGGATTCTCGAACACACCGACGATGCAGGCGTCGACATTAGCTTGATGACCATTGGCGAGGAGACAGCCAGCGAACTATTCGCCTCGATGGGCTTGGACGGTCGCGTTGTGATGTTCGGCAGTACCGGCGGCCGCGATGTGCACTTCAACCTGAACATCGGCATCCGTAACTTGCAGCTCTTGGCGATGAGTATCTCAACCAGTCCCGCCTTCGTACCGCAGACGATGGCGCATTTTCGTGACTACGCGCTACCGCGCTTCGCCGACGGTCGCTTCAAAGCGGTGGTCGATACGGTCTTGCCGTTAAGTGAGGTTGTACGCGCGCATGCGATGATCGACGAGCGCAAGCACTTCGGAAAAGTGGTTCTTGAAGTCGAGCGGTGAATGACACCGCGTCGAACCTGCCTACGCTGTTGCGTCCGCCGGCAACCGATTGAGCTCGGTCAATTCGTAATGCGTCATCATATAGCCGGTCACGTGGGCCTTCAGCAGAATGAAATCGCCGTCCGCCGTCGTCCAGACCTCATACGGGGGGTGCTCGCCGGTTTCGTTCGAGCCAAGCGCATCGCTACCGCGCTCGCCGTAGCAAAAGTGCAAAGCGTCGAACGTTCCCGCCGCGATCGTAATGCGCTCTTCGCCGACAAACTCGACCCGCATACCAGCAGCGTGCCAAACGAGATCCGGGCCGGTGGCACCGCGGTGATCGCGCGAGGTCATCAGAAACCGATCAAACACCTTGACGGTCGGCCCAGCCGAACGATCAACGGAATGCAGATGCCACGCATCACCCTGAATAGGATGGGAACCGAACAGATCGCGGGGTCCGTCATAGTCGACTCGATCCGAAAACCGGCCGCGCTCACTGGTCCAACCTTCGCATTCGGCGTGGTTATCGGCAAAGCGATACCACGTCGACCCCATCGCTTCGTCGCCAACACTGAGCATCACGTGGGCATCGCGGGTGATCCAGTCTTTATCGAGCGTCAGCGTCACATCGCGCATGACATTCGGCGCATCATCGATTTGGCAATGCGCTCGCAGCGATCGGCGGCCATCGCCGTGCTTCGTGATCGTAAAAAACTCACGACCGCGTTCAGCGCCGAGTCGGTCCGGCTTGCGACTGGTGTACAAGATTCGCCCGGTTATGGTCTCATGCGGTATCACTGTCGGTCTCCCGGCCTCTGCCCGCCACAGCATAAACGGAGAACCCTTTGACAGCGACCCGAAGATTCTACGGCTGGAACATCGTCGCGATGGGCACCCTCGGCAACGCGTTGCAGGGGGGACTTATTTTTTGGTCGATGGGACTGTACACGTCGACATTCGAGGATTACTTCGGTGCGAGTCGAGCGCGCATCACCCTGATCGAGACCTGTGTCTCGGTGGCCGTCAACGTCATGTTCCCGTTCGTCGGGACTTGGACCGACAAACGCTCGGCGCGCCACTTCGTGGCGATCGGTACGTTCTCCGCTGGACTCGGCTTGGTACTTGTTGGCCTCGCACCGAAACTTGAGATCATCTGGCTTCTGTTTGCGACGCTGATTCCGTTCGGCGTACTAGCCCTCGGTGTCTTGCCAAGCTCGGCACTGATTTCGCGTTGGTTCCATGAGCGCCGGGGGCTTGGGCTGGGTATCTCGGTCGCCGGTAGCTCGATCGGCGGCTTCTTGTTTCCACCGGTGATGACTTATTTGTTCCTGACCTACGGCTGGCGTACGGGCCTGATCGCTGCCGGCATCGGCCTGATGGTGCTAGCACCAGTTTTCCTGCGCGTGCTCGTTAACTACCCAGCAGATCGCGGCTTGCAGCCACTAGGGACGCGCGATGAAAAACAGAGCGCCAGCCGTATCGATTGGTCGATTCCGCGTCTGCTAAAAAACCCAGTCACGTACGCACAGACGCTGTTTTCCGGTTCGCTACTGGCCATTACGCTCGGCATGTTGGCGAACCTCAGCCTGCACGCGAAGGACCTGGGCTTTTCCACAGAGCAGACGGCACTCCTTTATTCCGTGATTGCCGTTTGCTCGTTCGGCGGCAAAATCGCGATCGGTTACGTCGTTGACCGTGCGGGCATACGCCCTGCTGCATTAACAACAATCGGTTTTATGATGGCATCGATGCTCGTGTTCCTAACGCAAAAGGACTACAGCGGCGTCATGCTCGCCGCGCTATTGGTCGGCCTCGGCACCGGCGGCGTGACGCCGCTGTGGACATCGATTATCGCCGGTACGTTTGGTGCGAGTAACTTCGGCCGCGCTATCGGTGTACAAAATCCGATGCATATTCCGCTGACAGCGCCGAGCGCGCCAATCGCCGGGCGCATTAGCGACACAACCGGCAGCTACGATGGGGTGTTTCTGATGTATCTCGGTTTCGCCACGCTGTCGCTCATCGGCTTTATTATTCTGCAACGCCTGCAGAAGCGAACCGGTGTGGACTCGACGCCCTAGGGACGCTCTACCAACTCAATCCACTCACTGTCGGGGCCTGCAATTCGCGCGAACCGCGCACCGAAGTACGGCGCTGAGTCATCGCCATGCTTAACATCGTCATCAGCCACTAACGTATCGAGTGATGGCGTCTCGATACTGATAAGCCCTAAGCCAGGCGGAAAACCGGCGGGCTCCACGGGACGGGCAATCGCCGACGGTGGGTAGGCATCGATCTCAATGCGGTATTGTTCATCGAAGCACGCACCGCCGATAAGATACCGGGACGCGTCTGGGTCGAGCCCATGCGCGTTCGATAGGACCCGCACCGGGAACCGCCGCGGCCGTGTCACCCCTGCGCCCAGCTCACGGTAAAAAGCTCGGGTCTGAGCATGGTCTTGAACACCGAGCACGGCGATAAACAATCGATCTACCGTACTGCTAGTGGACCCGTAGGTCGCCTGCATCCGTTCGCCGCTGATCTGAGTCAGGTAGAAAACTTCGTTACCGGGACCCTTAACCTGCAACGCAACCGCCGTTCCGTTCCCTAACAGATCACGTGGACCACCGAGTATTTGAAACGGTGACGAGGCGAGTCGGTCGGCGAGCGCGTAAACATCGCCAACCAGCAGCTCAGCGGCGTTCCATCCATAGGTCATTAGCGGCGCGTAGGTTGGCGGCGTTGGCGTTTCGATGAACCGCAAAAAGAACGCAGCACCACTTATTGGCTGCATGATGGTGCAAGCAGCACCGGCGAGCGCCGGTGCGCGCCAAGCAGCGGCGAGCTGCTCGCTGATGGCAAACTCTGCGACGACGCGATACTCAAAATAATCCCTGATCGCCGTCACCGTCGCTGCGATGTCTGGCGTTTGATAGGTAACCGATGAGATGCGTGTCAGCATGGTGGGCTGACGATAACGTATTTTCGCTAGGCGCTACTGGCGTTTGCATTCGCGCCTGGCTTTGTGCACTGCTGGCTACTGGACAAGCAATGACCGCTAATCGTGACTATTTTGCAGCGCGTAAAACGTCACCTGATCAAAATCGGCACCATCACCAGTACTGTTTTGGGTATACGCACCAGCCTTGAAGTACATCCATTCCTGCGGAACGTCGTAGCCACTGTTGCGGTCGCCCATATCGACGAAGTTGTGGCCAATCACCGGACCGGTTGCATCTCCACGGCGCAGAATCACATCAATGCGCGAGCCGCGCTGCACAATCTCGTACGAGAAGATTTCATCCAACGCGATACCGTTAACAGGATCGGTGTCGTCGGTCGGTGCATTGTCGATGTTCGCGTTAACAGGGCCGAGTACGGGAAAGTAGATATCGTCCGCGTTACGAATCTCGTGGGCGAAGTAAACAAAGCCGCGCTCGTTCTCTGGGTACTTGCGGTAGTACAGGCGGATCGGCTCGTCGCTCTCCGCATGAATCTGCCCGATGATCACACGACCCAATTGACTGCGGTCGCCCGTCTCAGTCACGTGATTGACCGCTAGGGTCGCGCTCAATACGCCGTTGCGCCCGCCCGCCGCGATACCGGGGTCGGGCTGATAACCGAGCAACCAATTGTTGCGGTTGACGCCTCGGGTGCTGATACCGGTATTGCCACGGCGCAGCATCTCGCGCAGTTCTGAGCGGGTAAAGCGTGTGTTCGCTGACGTCTTCTCGCCGGCAATCGTCGACCGAAACACCATGCCGCCGTCAGCGCCGGTGAAGAAAAACCCATCGGCGAAACCGCCATCGAGATCGGTCTCGCTGGCGGTGTCGCCAATGCCGTTGCCGTCAAGATCAGCGGGGGTATCGAGCTTCCAGCTGAGTAACTCGAAGTTTGCGCCCGGCGGCTGGGTCGGATCGAGCGCGAAATCGGCGGCTGTCACATTACTGGCTTCGAACACCGGATCCGGCGTATCCAATGGACAACCGAAGGCCGTTCCCTCAATGATGGCGTTATCGGTGTTCAACGAGTTACCGAAGTTTTCGATGCGCAAGTAGCGAGCTGGCGTGTCGGGCGTGTCGTAGCGCTCGAAACTTTGCGTCTCCCCCGACGACTGCTGATTGGTCAGCAGCGGATCGAACGTTGTTCCGTCTCCAGAACTCGACACGCTGAACATCGCGCTGCGTTGGTCGCCTTCGAACCAGGCGATACCCACCTCACGAATCAGGTGCCGTGCCCCGAGGTCCAACGTTAACGTCCGCGAGTCACCGGGGGCTTCCCAGCGGGATGCGCCATCGAAATCATCATCGATCGCTTGGTCCGGCCCACTGCCGGCGATGCTTTGTCCGTCATCGGTGGCCGCAACGACATTAATGAGGTGCGTACCGGAGCAGGTTGTGTTTACCGGCGGTGGCGGTGGCGCCGGTGTGGGTGTAGGTGCGGGTGCGACGGTGCGTGATGAACCGCCGCCGCCGCAGCCGACGACAACCAGCAGACTAACGATGACACCGATTCGAGCGCTGTTAACCACGAGTGATCTCTGGTCGCGTCGGTTAGCGACGCTTCTTGGGGTCGACGGAGCCGGTCACCTGGATTCGGCGAAAGGCGACCGACGTATAGTCACCGTTGGCCTCGTCGACCTCCCAGTCGCCGCTGCCCTGGCAACCGGCGTACCAGACGCCATCCTTATCGACGGTGCTGCATTGATTGTAGGCGCCGGCTTTAAAGTACATCGCATCGCCGGAATAGCCCCTGGGGTTATCTTTCTCATCGACGTTGCCGTAGGCATCGACGTTGTTGGCAAGATCGATCTGGTAAGTGACGGTTCGCGCCGGATCAGCGGTGCGGAACGTTAGGTACATCGTGTTGCGATGGACATTGATGTTGTAGTTAAACCATTGCCCCAAGGCGATGCCATCCGCACCGGGGTCGTCCGGGCTTTCCCAGGTATTACCCCAAACGGGATAGGCGATGTCTGTTCGGTTCGGATCGTCTTTCGGCAAATTACGCTCGTAAGTCCAGAACACGGAGCCGGTCGCGTGATCGGGCCATTTCTTGTAGTAGACCTTGATGGGCTCGTTGCCCCAGCCAAACCCTTTGCCACGGTTGATAACCGCTTGGTCTTTGTCGGCATGGATCTGCCCGACAACAACCGAGTACGCTGGCTTCTTTTCGCTGTTCTTCGCGTTGCGCGCAACGTGCAGTACTTTCAGTGTCGCTTCTAGCTGGCCGCCGACGGCGGCGAACGTACGTGACCGTCGATGCGCCTTTAGCGAGAAGTTGTTCTTGGGATCGTGGGTGCCTATGTCGGTGTTTTTCCCGCGCAGCATTTGCCGCAGCTCGCTCCGCGTATTGGTTGAGCCTTGTGTCGTCTGCGCCTTGTTGGGGGCTGTGAACACAAGATTGCCGCTGTCATCGAGATAGAAGAATTCTGGGTGCGAGAACTTTCGCAGCGACCGAACGCCGACTTCGTCCACTTTGCCGTCGTTGTTATCGTCCAACGGCAACGAGAGTTTCCAAAACCTAAGATCAAACCGCTCGGCCGGTAGCTCCGCACAAGCCACCGACGGCACGACCAACGCTAACGCCGATAAAGCGATCAAACACCGCATACGATACGCCTCGTCGCGCGGCGACAGTCAAACCTGTCGCTGCGCGACTTAGTCACTCTCTAATACTTTGCCGTTAACCCCAGAAACAGACGCGGGCCATAGCTCAGGGCCTGGAACGTATTACCGTCGATAGCTCGGTCATCGACGCGGGCCTCATCAAGGATATTCTTCGCCTCGAGGCTCACCCTGATGTTATCGGTCAGTTTGTAGCGAACACGCAGATCAAGCCGCTCATTCGCTCGTGTATAGCGAACGCGGCCGAACTCGTCACGGATAAACTGCTGGAAATACCCGGTCCGTCGGTTGTGGATTGCCTGGACGTACCAACGGTCGTTACTCCAATACAGCTGCGTGGAGCTCACTTTTCGCGATAGGCCGAATAAGTTAGCAGGCGGAATAATGCCGATTAACGGTGTTTCGGTGACCTCACCGGTGTCCTGATTGACCGAAACACCAATCCCATCACCGCCTGCCTGGTCCTCAAACTCAAAGTCGGAATCGGCGTAGTTAAAGCTGAACTTGCCGCCGAAGCCGCTCCAAAATCCGGGCAAATAATCGAACGAGTGGATCAGTGTCACTTCGAAACCGGTGATCGTGCTGTCTCGATCGCTGATTTGCGTTGTCTCAACAACGCCTTGTACCTGGTTACCGTCGAGGTTGAAGTTCTCCAGCTGTGCAACGGTCTCAAACCCGCCGTTAAACTCTTTCCAATAGACGAGGCCCGCGATCATCGAACTGTCGTTCGGATACCACTCGAGCCCCAAGTCGACGTTCGTCGACATGATTGGCTCAAGGAATGGGTTACCGGTCGCGCTGATGCCGTTCACCGCTTCGGACAAGGTCGTGTAGGCGTTACCGACATCGTTATCCTGAATGGCACGACCGTTGCCGAAGGCGTTCGGGTCCGGTCGCGACATGCCGCGGTAAACACCGCTTCTGAAGATCAGGTCCTCATCAAGATCGGCGATGACCGTAAGGCTCGGTAGGAACTCCTGGTAACTGTTCTTTTGGGTATCGGTTTCGAAACCGGCAACACCCGGGTCGCCCTCGGTGACGACAAAGCCAACGCCGTCGATTTCCTCGACGGTGATGGGCCCGCGGTAGCCGACCGACGTGATTTCGGTATCAACTAGGCGACCACCGAAGTTGCCACGAACCGGCAAGCCTGCAAACTCTGTTTCGAAATCGGCTTGGATGTAAAACGCTAACGTGTCTTCGGTAACATCATTAGTCCCGGACGTTATACCGTTTTGCAGCTGCACACCGGCAAGACCGCCGTAGTTGGCCAACCAAGCATTCGCTGCACAGCCGAAATTAAAGGTAGCGAATTGGTTTACGGCCGTACCGCTGACAGCGTTGGTGATCAAGTTGCCGTCGCGGACGTTCGATAAGAATCCCGACTCCGGAAAACTTTGATCAGCGCAAGCCAAAACGTTCGCTAACGTCGCATCGGTAACCGCATTGTCAGCACCGCCGTTGGGCGACACCAAATCTTCGTCTTCGAACAGGCTCTGGCCCGGGGCGTTGCGTAGGCCCCCCAACGTTAGGTACTCCATACTGGAGAGCCGGGTACCGACTTTCACGGTACGAATCGGACCTGACTCCGGCTGCCAAGCCAGATCGGCACGAAATGCGTCGAGCGTGTTCTCACGGCTGATCTGCCGGGCACGAAGTCGGGCACGATCCCGCGCGTTGAAATAGCTGGGGTCGGTCACTTCAAAACCGTTACCACCGTCATCGAGAATCGTTGCAATGGCAACGCCCGACTCACCTCGGTTTGTGTCCAACCGAACGGTGAAATCGTCGCGGTTACCGCCGACCAAATTATCGTGCGTCGCTCCTAAGCGAAGCTCGTAGTCCGTCTCGGTCCGCGTCGTATCGGACACGGCGTAGTCGACGTTCAATGTGAGGTTATCGGCCAACGCGAAATCAACGTTCAGGCCAAAACCACTGTATTCCTCGAGGCGTTGAAAGTCGGTGGTAAATGAATGAATCACTGTTTCCGAAATCGATTGACTAACGACGCCGGTCGTCGGGTTCGATCGCAGCAAGGAAAGGTCTTCCTGAGTGCTGCCCCACTGTAAATCCTTACGCAACTCGCGCTGATCGCGTTCCGAGTATTGAAAATCGAAGGTGATATCCAACCAATCGTTAGGCTGCAATTGAATCGCACCGAATAGCGCCTCGCGCTCATCGCTCGTCGTGTTCTGGCGATAGCGGTGATCGCGGGGAATATAGGCGAATGGAATATCGGCGACCGAATTGTAGTTGGGATTCGAATCGATAAGCGCTTGGATTCGACCGTTACTGACCCCCGCTAAACCATCGTCGCAGCGCCCATCGGTATCGGTCGGCAGTGCGCCGGCACTGAACGACGTTAGTTCACACGCTTCGAGCCGCCCCTGACCCGACGTGGTTGTGTACTCCTGCTCGGGGTTCGACTCGTCGCGTACCTGCACGCCCAGAGAAACGCCGAGCAGCGCGCCGCTATCAAACTCGAATTGATCGATGTACGCCAGCGTCGCCCGCGAACCAAAGTCCTGGCCGCCTGTTATGTTGCTCTCATCGGGGCTATGCGCTGCCTTAACGTCGGCTTGGAACAAGCGCTTGCCGTAAACGAGTGGTTTTTTGGTGTCGAGATGAACCTGGCCGCTCACCGCACCTTCGATGTACTCCGCCGATTGCGATTTGTGAATCGCGATCTTATTGAACATCTCAGACGGAAAAATACTGAAGTTCACGGCGCGGTTACCGCCACCGTTGGTCGCTTCGCGGCCGTTAACGACCGTGGTACCGAGAAACGGCCCTAAACCGCGAATAGACAGCTCAGTCGCGCCGCCGTTTTCTTGGTGAGACGTCGCACCGGTAATCGTCTCGAGCGCATCACCAATCGAGAGCGCCGGAATATCACCGATCTCATCGGACGACAAACCATCGACGATCTGTGTCGACGTACGCTTAATGTCGATTGTGCTTTGTACCGTCGCCCGGATCCCGGTAACGACAATCTCCTCGACTTCGGTTACCGTTTCGTCTGTCGCTTCGCTTTGTTGTGCCGTCGCGCTCGCACTCGCGAGCAAGGCGAAACTGGTCGCCAACACGGCGCTCGCGCGTCGCAACTGCGACGGTAACTCTGGGTCGATGATCGGCTTCGCTCTAAACATGCGGGTTCTCAGGTTCTTTGACGTGGTCTCTAAGGATTGTGCGATCGATTTCAGCGGCAGCATCTTATTCCTCCACCCCAACCGTCGCCTCGGACGTACTGGAGTTGTACGGTGATGCGGCGTTGTCGGTATCGAGTGAGTCGCCGTCGAGGTAGGACTCAAAGTCATCGGTGAACACCGCCGTTGTGCCGGCGGTATCCGAGTAGATCTCTATCTCGTCGATGCTGAAAATACCGGTCGCCGCACGAACACCGCTGTTGTCACCAAATCGGAAGGAAACGTGCGTAACACCGCCAAACGGTGCGTTGTCCGGCGTGAACGGCGCGAGACTGACACCATCGACGGTGATCGTGACCGAGGGTGCGACCGCGGTATCACCACCGGGATACTCCCACGTGATTTCTACGTTCATGAACGTATCCAACGTATGCGGCAACGCGGACGTATCGGTCGCGCTCGGGTTCCGAATGCCGAAACTGTCGTCACGAATACGGAAGTCGAGGATCGCACCGGCGTTATTGGTATCGGCGTTAAAGAGCGTGATAAACGCATCGCCATCGCCTAGCGTGTCGTCCAAACGCTTAACGGCAACGTTTAAGCGCCCCGCCGCGAGCGGACCCGCGCCATCGAGTGCGTAACGGAGCTCACCGGTATCGCCGGCATCGGTGTCGATGACCTCGGCGATCTTATTGCCCGGTGTACCCGGTCCACTCACCTCGTCGGCTTCTGCGCCAACGGTGGCCTCAGATGTGCTCGAGTTGTAGGGCGATGCCGCGTTGTCGGTGTCGAGGGAGTCGCCTTCGATGTAGGACTCGAAGTCGTCGGTAAAGACCGCTGTCATTCCGTCGGTGTCGGCATAAATTCCGAGCTCATCGACGCTGAAGATACCGGTCGCTTCGCGGACACCGCTGTTGTCGCCGAAGCGGAAGGCGACGTGCGTGACACCGCCGAATGCGGAGTTGTCTGGCGTAAACGGTGCGAGCGCAATGCCGTCGACCGAGATCGTGACTTCGGGGAGCAACGTCGTATCACCACCGGGGTACTCCCAAGTAATCAAGACATCCATGAACTGATCGAGCGTCAGCGGTAACGCCGATGTGTCGATCGAACTCGGTGCCCGAACGCCGAAACTGTCGTCACGGATGCGGAAGTCCAAGATCGCGCCCGCATTGTTGGTATCGGCGTTAAACAGTGTGATGAAGGCATCGCCGTTACCCAGATCATCATCGAGGCGCTTAACGGCGACTTCCAGACGACCTGCCGCCAGCGGACCGGCGCCATCCAACGCGTACCGCAACTCACCGGTATCGCCCGGATCTGTATCGATAATCTCCGCCAGCTTGTTACCGGGACTACCCGGACCGCCGACACCCTCGACGGTCTCAACGGTCGCTTCCGACGTACTGGAGTTGTACGGCGAAGCGGCGTTATCGGTGTCTAGCGAGTCACCGTCCAGATACGACTCGAAATCATCGGAGAAGACTTCAACGAAGCCTGCTGTATCGGAGTAGATCGCGAAGTCGTCAACGCTGACCTTGCCGGTCGGCTCGCGCACGCCGCTGTTATCGCCGAACCGAACCGCAACGTGCGTAACGCCGCCCACCGAATTGTTGTCCGGCGTGAACGGGGCGAGGCTGACGCCGTCCACCGAAACCGTCACGGTTGGATTCACAGACGTTGAGCCCCCTGGGTATTCCCACGTGATACGCACGTCCATAAATTCATCGAGCGTCAGCGGTAACGCCGAGGTATCAACGCTACTCGGGCTCCGGACACCGAAGCTGTCGTCGCGGATGCGAAGATCGAGAATTGCCCCATCGTTATTCGTCGCTGAGTTGAATAAGGTAATGAAGGCATCGCCATTACCCAGATCATCGTCGAGCCGCTTGATCTTCAGCTCAACACGTCCAGCGGCTAGTGGCCCAGCGCCGTCCAAGGCATAGCGCAACTCACCGGTGTCGCTGGCGTCGGTGTCGACAATGACCGCGACTTTGCTGCTACCGCCACTGGGCGCGCCGCCAACACCGTTAATGGTGATAACAAGCTCCGCCATCGTGCCGTCTACCGACGAAATCGGAATCGTGTCGGTAACGCGGTCGCCTTGAACCAACGCAGCGATCGTGGGGTTCATCGTGTCGAGCGTGTACTCCCACGTACCGGACGGCAGTATCGAGAAGGTTCCATACGTTGTCGCGACGTTGGTCTGCTCGATGAGCATATCCTCACCGGGATCGGGATCGATAACGGTCACCATGTCCATAACGACATCGGTGCTGTCGCTGTTGACGGCGCCAACGAGGTTAAAGAACACCGCTGGCGTAGAACCGCCATCATTACTGCGATCGAACACGGCAACGGTGGTATCGACGGAGTCGGGGTAATCAACAGAGCCGGTGAATGAATCGCCAACACCGTAGCTTTCGAAGTCGTCCATAAAGACGAGTGTCGTCCCTTCGGGGTCGGAGAAGATCTCGACGTTATCGATGAAATACGAACCGAACGGGATTACGGTGCCGTTGTCGCCGAAGCGCCATTGAACACGCTCGACGCCCTCGCCGAACCACTGATTCAAGTCGGTGAAATCTGGATCAACGACGGCAGCGGTTGAGAATGGCCCACCACCGAGCGCCTCGCCGTTAATGAGAATCGTGATCTGGTTGGCTTCGGCCATGTCCCAGATGATCTCGATGTCATACCACTCGTTCGGCGTGAACGGCGCTTCGATAATGCCGCCTGGGTAGGCCGCGTTATCGGTGTTGCGCACTAAGAAGCGCGGCGCTCTGGGGCTGCCGTCTTCGTTGGTAGCCGATCCTTGAATACGCAAATCAACCAGTGACTCTGACACGCTGCCGGACGAGCCATACAGCGCTATGTAGGCATCTTTTTGATTGCCGTCATCGGCGAGCGCTTCCGTTTTCAAGAATGAAAATGACAACCGACCCTCAAGCTGGTGCGGGTCTAGATCGAGGCGTAATTCACCGGTATCGCCGTTGATCGTGTTTCTGATCTCGGCGACTTGCGTCAGTGCGGTAACGCGGATAACCAGACTGGCCATCGTACCGTCGGCAGAGACTAACGGGATGATGTCGGTAACAGACTCACCAACGTCGAGACCGACGACGGCCATATCGGTGGTGTTAAGTGCGTAAGTCCACTCGCCCGTCTCGGCGATGCTGAATACACCGTAGGTGGTCTGTACATCGGTTTGTGCAACAACCCGATCTTCACCGAAATTTACATCGGTAACGATGACGGTTCCGGTCAGTGGCGCCGCTTGGTCGTTGGGAACCGACGCCGACAAGCCATCGAACTCAGCGGGTTCTGGCAGGTTGTTGACAGCCCCCTGCACGGTGGTTAGCGCGTCGGCATCGAGGTTACCCGCTACCGACGACATGCTTAGATCCATAACGGCCTGATTGACGGCATCGACAGTCGCTTGCGAGAACGTCCCATCGGCAAGGTCGGTGCTGAGGGTACTAACGACGCCGCCGGCATCAGCGCCTGCGTCATTGGCATCGAGCTGCGAGATCAGTGCTAATGCCGTCGCGTACCGACCCGCATCATCGTTGCTGGCGGCTGTCGTTGCCAAGTCGGTCGGGACGATGGTCGTGATATCGCCAGCAACCGCGAAATTGATGCCAACCGCTGCGTTGTAAGTCGACAGAGCAGCATTAAGGTCGCCGGCTATTTCGGCAAGCTGTACAGCGATTTCCGTTAGCGGTGACACGGTAAAGACCGCATCGCTAACGACATCGACGACGGCACGGGTCGGCGGTGCATCGAGCACAGCGCCGGTCGCCTCATCCACGTAGGTACCGCCAGTACAAGAGACTAATGCGGGACCATCGACCGGAATCAAACCGGCGAAGCTCACCGAACCGTTGCTGCTGTCAGCGGAGGCCAACGATGTGCCGACAACGCCCATCGAGTCGATAGCTGCTATCTCGCACGTGGCGCCGTCGACCAAACCGTGAACGTAAAGGGCACCGAGCGTAAAAGCCGCTTGAATGTCGAGTGGCGACGACTCCACGGTTTCGCGAAGCCCGGGTGAGTCGGTGTAGCGGACGACGACGGTTACGGAACCACCGCCTTCATTGGCTGTTAACGTGTACGCCGACGATGTCGCACCGGCGATCAGTACACCGTTCGAGTACCACTGGTAACTCTCCGTGCCCGCTTGAACGCCCTCGGGATCCGTAACCGACGCCGAGACCGTGCCACCAACGACGGCATCGCCACTGATGCTCGCCACGCCATTTGACGCTGCGACGGTCGGCAAACTGTCTCTGTCGCTGCCGCAACCGACGAGTGTTGCCAACAGCACAGCACAACCGAAAACCCTAAGACTCATTACTGCACACCCCCAAAACGAATGGTTTGCTTGTGTTCGCCTGCCCGCTGGACGCGGCGCTTATTGTTTGGTGCCGATCGCAGACGGCCAGATGCCGCGCTGCGCGAACTGGAATCGCGCCGCTGCGAGGTTGTTGCAATCGGAGACTGAATGGACACCGCTGCGCTGCCGCTAGCTGGGAATGGCGGCCCGAGCGATCGTCATCGCGACGATCCGGTCGGCGTCTTTGATCGGTCTCATGAACGAAAACCGACCTTGTGTCAGGTTGTTACGCATCTCGGCCCCCCCGTTAGCGTATTCGAGATTGCCGATCGACTCGGCACTGCAGCTGACCACTGGACGATAAATTGGTACTACCAATTATTGTCATATACGCCGCGGTGGTAAGACCACTAAAGCATTATGCGGTTGGAGTCCAGGAAAAGGCAACCCTATCGGGAGAATCTGTAAACACTGCACCGACCAAGGACCGGCCGCACTGTGCGAGCCCAGCGAGAAACATCGGACGAACGAGGTACTAACGGCTACCGATTGGTAAGCACAATTGGCAAACCAAAAACGATGAGTGGTCGATCGTTGGTTTTCAGCCCCTTGTGGACGCCACGATCCCATCGCACGCTACTGGGCCGCGCGACCTGGCACTGGCCGAGCTTGCTCGACCGGCACGCCGCAGGCGTGACGCCGGCGCTAAGTCTTAACAGGTGCTTTACCCCTGGCGCGCGCCTGCCCCGACGACTCGACGGAGACGCTAGCTCACCCAAGGCGCGGGCGTTGTCGCGTCGATGCCGTATTGGTTGATCGCTTTAGCCAATACCGAGCGTTTGACGGCGCCAGCCGTCACTAACGCATCGAGAGCAGCAACAACGATATGGTGGCGATCGACTTCGAAGAATTGACGCAACTTCGTTCGTGTATCGGAACGGCCAAAACCGTCTGTCCCAAGCGCGACAAACGGTGCGTCAACGTACGACGCAATCATCTGCGGTACAGCCCGAACGTAGTCGGTGGCAGCGACAATCGGCGCGGCCCCGGCAAGCAAGGCACAGACGTGCGCGACATCCGGCGGCGAATCTGGCGAGAGTCGGTTTTGCCGCTGCACCACGCGGGCATTGCGTTCCAGTTCGGTATAGCTGGTAACGCTAAACACGTCAGCGCCGATACCCCAGCCCTCGGCCAATAACACGGCTGCCGCTTCAACCTCGCGCAGGATCGTGCCAGAGCCAAGCAGCCGAACGTTGGCAGGCTCATCGTCGACGGTCGTTGCCGACAAGCGATACATGCCTTGAATGATCTCCGCATCGATACCGTCAGGCATCGACGGATTTTCGTACTTCTCGTTCATCGCGGTCAGGTAGTAGAACTCATCGACCTGCTCCTCCATCATGCGCTGCGCCCCGTAGTGGACGATGGTCGCTAACTCATACGCGTAACAAGGATCGTAAGCGCGACAGTTGGGAACGGTTGCCGCCACCAATTGGCTCGAACCGTCTTGATGCTGTAAGCCCTCGCCGGACAGCGTTGTCCGACCGGCCGTGGCACCGATTAAGAAACCGCGTGCACGCTGATCGGCGGCCGCCCAGATCAAATCGCCGACCCGTTGAAAACCGAACATGGAGTAGTAGATATAAATCGGTAGCAACGCCTTCGAATGGACGCTATACGCGGTCGCCGCAGCGGTCCATGACGCCATCGCACCGGCCTCCGTTATGCCTTCTTCGAGCAGTTGTCCGGTGGCGGTTTCGTTATAGAGCAGCAGGCTTTTGGCATCTTCGGGCTCGTACAGCTGACCATCCGGCGCGTAGATACCGATTTGGCGAAACAGATTCGCCATCCCGAAGGTACGCGCTTCGTCGGCCACGATCGGAACGATCCGCGGCCCGAGCGTCGCGTCTTTCAGCAAGCCGGCCAACATTCGGACGAACGCCATCGTCGACGACATTTGTTTACCGTCCGCGTCCAGTGCGAACCGGGCCCAATCGTTGCGGGGCGGCACAGGCACAGATTCGGCTTTGCGCTGGCGTACCGGCAGGCTACCGCCGAGCGCATCTCGGCGGGCATGCAGATAACGCAGCTCTTCACTCGACGCCGGCAGACTCAAGAATTCGAGGTTCTCAACCTGCGCGTCGCTCAACGGCAAGGCAAACCGATCGCGGTATTGGATCAACCCTTCAACATCGAGCTTCTTGGCCTGGTGCGCCGTCATACGCGACTCACCCGCGCTACCCATCCCGAAGCCCTTTTTGGTCTTGGCGAGAATAACGGTGGGCTGCCCTTGGTGATCACGGGCCGCACTGAATGCCGCGTAGAGCTTCTGGAAATCGTGGCCGCCGCGATGCAAGCGATCGATCTCATCGTCGTTCATGTGCCGAACGAGAGCAGCTGTCTCCGGGTCCTCATTGAAAAAGTGCTTTAGGTTGTAAGCACCGTCTTTGGCCCCGAGCGTTTGATACTTGCCGTCAACGGTCGCCGCGAAGCGTCGCAACAACGCATGGTTGGTATCGCGGGCGAACAGCGCATCCCAATTGCTGCCCCAGAGCACCTTGATAACGTTCCAACCGGCGCCGCGGAATAGCCCTTCGAGTTCTTGGATGATCTGACCGTTACCGCGAACTGGTCCATCGAGGCGTTGCAGGTTGCAATTGACGATGAACGTAATGTTGTCGAGGCGCTCGCGTGCGGCGAGCGACAGCGCACCGATGGATTCGGGTTCGTCCATCTCACCGTCGCCGAATACGCCCCATACCTGCCGCTCACCGGAGTCGAGAATCTGGCGCGCCTGCAAGTAACGCATCAGCCGTGCGTTGTAGATCGCTGTTATTGGACCGAGGCCCATCGACCCGGTTGGGAATTGCCAGAATTCTGGCATCAACCAGGGATGCGGGTACGAACACAGACCGCCGCCGCCGACTTCTTGCCGATAGCGGGCGAGCGCTGTTTCGTCCAACCGCCCCTCTAAAAAGGCGCGGGCGTAGATGCCCGGCGACGAGTGCGGCTGAAAATAGACAAGATCAGCGTGCTCCCCACCGTTAAAGAAGTGATTGAAACCGGTCTCGAAAATCTCAGCCGCCGATGCGTAGCTGGCGATGTGACCACCCAGATCGCCATAGGCACGATTCGCTCGCATGACCGTTACGAGCGCATTCCAACGCACAATCGCCGTTATGCGTTCCTCGATACGCAGGTCGCCAGGGAATGGCGGCTGTTCATCGAGGGGAATCGTGTTCCGGTACGACGTGTACGGCAGCGGCGCACGCTTCAGGGCACGGCGTTCGGCGTGAGCATCGAGCGCATCGAGAAGCCGCTTGGCTTCCTCCTCCCCGTAGGTATCGATCAACGAGTCCAGAGCGTCTAACCAGTCTTGCCGTTCTTCGTCTTCGATGGGATGACTATCTGACAACATCGGGTGTTCCAATCGGTGTCGCGGGCCAGCACGGTGCCCACAAAAACGTAATGCCTATCTTCTCACGTCGACGTGGCGAAGCTTGCCGTCAAGCACCACGAGGGTTTCATTACCGGCCGATTCGATAGCCTCGCCCGCCAGAGTCAGAGCACGCATAACGAAATCGATCCGCACCACACCCGGCTCGGTTTCGTCGAGCTGCAACACGTCCCACGTCACCCGTTCAAACCGCGCGAAAAACGCCCGCATCATGACCATGATGGGCTCGACGCCGACGAGCACACCACTCGTTGGTGAACGGTACGTCGACGTATCGGTAAACAGCCTCTCGATGCCGACGAGGTCAGCGTCGTTGCAGAGCTTGACGTAGTGTTTGGCGAGTTCGACAGAAGGAAGGGTTGTCATCGGTGATTTGTCGGCACAGGAGCGGGCTCGATACGCCTACCGCTACTGAGACTTGCCGTCCGAGCATCGTCCATACCGCGTCGGGACTTGTTAGTATGGTCAAGTTGTATAGCCAAGTTTGCCGGTAGGCCTGTTGGTCGATCGTGCATCCGACCTATTGCTAGCTTCCGAGAAAATACCTCTTTTACTATTTTTTTCAATAAATTAAAGATCTACCGCGGTTAGTGGCGCAACACGCAATCCAATAAATCGATCTATTGGTTGCTTCGCTGAGCCCTGATAAGCGATTATTTGTCGGACAACTTGGATCGGGGAGCACGTTGCCAACACTCGCGAAACTCGCCTACGGTATCGGCATATTCGGCCCCATGATGGGCTGGGTCGCTGCGATGCAGTACCTGATGTACTTCTACACGGAAGTCATCGGTCTGGAACCAACGCAGGCTGGGCTCGTGTTTCTCATTGGCATGGCCTGGGATGCAATTAGCGACCCGTTAATCGGCACGGTCGCCGACCGGACGCGGACCCGCTGGGGGCGTTATCGGCCGTACTTGTTGTTCGGTGCGTTGCCGTACGGCGCCAGTATCGCGTGGCTGTTCACACCGGCCGACGGCAATTCGGCCACCGTTTTCCTTGCAGTCCTTGCCGCCCACATCGCGTTCCGTACCGGTTACACGTTGGTCTACATGCCCTACACCGCGATGATCGCGCGCATGACCGTCGACTACGACAGCCGGACAACATTAACGGCGTACAAGACCTTCTTTATTTTCTCCGCCAATCTGACCGTATCGTTCTCGTTCTATCCGCTGGTTATGTCGTTGGGCGACGGCGTCGAGGCACAAGGCTTTTTGCCAGCGGCAGCGCTGTTCGGTGTCATCGCCGCGATCACGGTTTGGGCGTGCTTTTGGTTCACCGACGAATCAGCCCTGCGGCACAACGACGGCACCGTGACGGCGCCTCTCCGATCGATCCCTGGCGATATGTGGGCCAACGGACCGTTCCTACGCGTATTCGCTGGCGTGGCGATCGCGGGTGGTTTTTACGGCGCGGAGCTCGCGATGGTGCCGTACATCGCAAAGTACTGGTTCAACGATGCCGCGCTCAGCCGCGCACTGTTTACCACCCAGGCAGTCTTGTCGCTGCTTTCCGTGCCGGTTTGGTTGTGGCTTGGGCGGCGCTACGGCAAGCGCTTCGTCTGGGTTGCAGGCACAGCGTTGGCCGGTCTGTCGCTACTTGTTCTATTCGCTTTGGAGTCGCGCTCGGTGCCGTTGACGGCGCTGTTGTACGGTCTCAATAACATTGGCGCGACCGGCTTTATTCTTATTTTTTATGCGATGGCTGCCGACACCGTTGACTGGGGCGAAGCGGCAACGGGACGACGTCACGAAGGGGTTGTTTTCGGCGCGATATCGTTCGCCAACAAATTCGCCGCCGGTATCGCGACCGCCAGTATCGGTGTGGCGCTCGCCGCAGTCGGCTTTGTCTCCGACTTACAGCAAAGCGAAGCGACGCTGACCGGCATCCGGCTGATCGCGTTGGTCGCGCCGGCGGGCGGCTTCCTCGTCAGCGCACTGCTAATGCTTGGCTACCCACTCACGCGACAAGTCCATGCCGACGCGTTAGCGACGAAGGGCGGCGCATGACGATCCCACCAGCATCGGCAACGCCATCGTTGAGCATGGCTAGACGCATCGGCTACGCCACCGGCGTCTATGGGGTGTTCCTGTGCTGGATGATGGTGGCGCTATACCTTCTGTATTTCTACACCGACGTCATGGGCATCAGCCCAGCACGGGCGGGACTCATTTTCTTCATTGCGTCGATGTGGGATGCGGTGAGCGACCCGTTGATGGGCGTTTTAATCGAGAAGACCCGAACCGCGTGGGGCAAATACCGGCCGTATCTGCTGCTGGCTGCGGTTCCGTTCGCGGCCAGTTTTGCGGCCATTTTTTATGTGCCGGATTTGTCGGGCGATGGCCTCTTTATCTGGGCGTTGGTCCTACACATCGTCTTTCGGACTTGTTACACCGCCATTTACATCCCGTACACCGGCTTGATCGCGCGATTGTCGAGCGATGCCGACGAGCGAGCCAGCATCGCCGGTATTAAGGGCGTGTTTATCTCGCTGGCATCGTTGACCGTGTCGTTCTTCGCGCTGCCAACGATTACCTACCTCGGGGGCGAACAGGAAGCGGTGGGTTTTTTGCGTATCGCGATGTTGGTTGCCGGAGTCGCCGTGCTCGCGTTGTGGGCCTGCTTTCTCAGCACAAGAGAGAGCACGGCAGACTTGGCGTCGCACCGTGCCGAAGAAGCACCCGTTAGCGCGATAAAGGCACTGACCAGCAATCGTGCGTTTGTACTGATCTTTATCGGCGTATTGCTCTTTACCGGCTGCTATTCCGTCCTTAATAAGTCGATCGTTTACATTTTCAAATACGACATCGGCGATCGTGACGCGGCACGCTGGGCGCTATCGGCCATCGCGGCGGCCGGGATTCTCTCTCCGGCACTGTGGATTCCGGTGACCCATTGGACCAGCAAAAAGACGGTATGGATCGCCGGCTGTGTGATCGCGGCGCTAAGCCTCAGCGTCATCTACTTCGCCAATATTCGCGATATCGCTGGCTTAGTGATCGCCTTGTTCATCGCCGGATGCGGCATTCACGCCTTTTTGATGACGTTTTACGCGATGGTCGCCGACGCGATCGACTACGGTGAATGGCAGAGCGGTACGCGTATCGAGGCCCCGGTGTTCGGCATTGTGTCGCTGGCGAACAAGACATCGCTGGCGATTGGCACTTGGCTGTTTACGCTGCTGCTAGAGGGTATCGGCTTCGTTCCGAATGTCGAGCAATCCGCCGCGACCATCGACGGTATGCGTTTGATTATGGTCGGCGTACCGATCGCCGGCTTTCTCGCCTCCGCCGCAGTCATCGCCTTTTTTCCGTTCAATACGGCGGAGCACCGCCGCATTGTTCAAGAACTCGCCGGGCGTCGCAACGCCTCTCAACCCTAATAACAGGAGCACCCACCGTGGCCGTACTGACACTGCACATCTTTGAAGGCCGCAGCGCCGAAACTAAAGCCCGATTGATCCGTTCGCTAACCGATGCCGTCGTCAAAGAACTGCCCGCCAAACCGGAACACGTGCGCGTTATTATTAATGAGTTTCCCACCAGCAACTATGGCGTCGCCGGCAAGACCGTCGATGTTGACGTTAAACCGTGATGCGCTGAACTGACCGATGTCGATCACCGCTTACGCTGCAACGATGCAGTCCGTTTGGTTTAGCCATGACACGGGCGAGTCATGGAGCCGCTTGTTAACGCCGACCGGTGGTTTCTACAACGAAGCCCGCTGCTGGGCCGTGGCCGTTCATAAAGACAGACCCGGTGAAGTACTGGCCGGTACGGACCAGGGGCTTTACCGCTATACGACGAGCGCTGGGCGGTTTGATTACGTTCCATCCCCGATGGATGACCTGCACATTCTGCGAATCGCGCGCCACCCGCGCGACGCTAATTTCATCGCCTGCGGAACCCGCCCGAGCGAGCTTT
The DNA here is from genome assembly GCA_038749025.1 of Pseudomonadota bacterium. Classification (GTDB taxonomy): domain Bacteria; phylum Pseudomonadota; class Gammaproteobacteria; order Steroidobacterales; family Woeseiaceae; genus JBCAXA01. Next base: position 44,831 of record JBCDIL010000005.1, read on the forward strand.
TCATCTCGCAAGACGATGGCGAGAGCTGGATGCGCTGCGATATGAACAGCTGTACCGAGTGCTGGTTTATCAATACATCGCGCGTCACCGGCATCCACTTCGATCCGCGCGACGACGACACGCTATGGGTAACGATCGAGATCGACGGCGTATTTCGCTCGACCGATCGCGGCAAGACATGGACGCGCCACGTTACAGGATTGCGTGATAACGACACGCACGACCTTGTGTTCATCGACTCGGACGATGCGCGAACGGTGCTCTGCTCGACGGAAGCCGGGCTCCACCGTAGCGATGACAATGGCGAGTCATGGCACTACGTCGACGTGCCCGACAACATCGCACCGTGGCTGTATTGGCGCAGCATCATCGCCCGCCCGGACGACAGTGGCGTGGTGCTCGCCTCGGTTGGCGACAAACCGTCCGGTGAAGCCGGCGTCTTGTTGATCAGTCACGATGCCGGTCGTTCGTGGCGCCAAGCGACGCTCTCCGAACCGGTCAACTCCACCATTTGGTCGATTGCCGCGCACCCTAGCAATCCGGAGCAGCTCTTTTTCGCCACGATCTTCGGGCAGATTTATCGCAGCGACGATGGCGGCGAGTCCTGGCAGAAAATGACGAGAGAGTTGGGCGAGATACGAATGATCGCCTGGCAGCCCACGACCAATTAACCCGATCGAGACGAAGCGATGAGCCACTTACTGTTACGGCCCCACGTTGCGAACGCGAACCGCGATATCACCTCCCCCGACGTCTTGATCGATCGCGTCTGGGTTGATCAAAACGGTTCGAAAACCTACCTGCCGATTCAGCGGTTGAGCCAAAAAGACGGCTTACAAATGCCAGCGGGACCGATGACGGTGACAGCCGCTGGACTTTGGACTGCCGCCGGTGGCGGCCCGGTGTTCACTATTGCGGTCGGGCTGCGCCCCCACGGAGCACCGCTGCAGATGGCGGACTTTATCGTCTCGCGAGGTGCTTGGCGCTGGCGCAATGTGATCGAGCATTGGTCCAGCTGTCGGCTGTCGGTCGTCGGCACGCAGACTGAGCAGTTCACGTTATCGACGGAACAGATACCGGCAGCGATCGACGAGCCATCTAGCACACTGCCCAGAAGCGTGGCGCTGCTGACCGAACTGGCGGAGAGATCGTTCGATGGGACGGGAACACACCGTATTGAGATACGCCTTAGCGATCCGGCGACCGGCTTGGAATTAACGCAAGGCGTCATGGTGCACACACTGGGCGACGATGACGGTTCCGACCGCTTGGCGCCGCGGTATGCCGTTGGCCCCGCTGTTGAAGTGGAGCATTACATCTAACGGCGGTCGCTCAACGCATGATGCCGCCGCCATCGACAATCAGTGATTGACCGCTAATAAAAGCGGCTTGATCGCTGGCGAAAAACAAGACCGCACCAACGAGGTCCTCCGGGACCTGCGAGCGCTGCAGCACGCGCGCATTGACGACGGCGGTGTTGCGCTCTTCGATGCCTTCTTTGCGTTGTACGTTTTCGCTCAGCGTTAGGCCAGGAGCAACGGCGTTGACGCGAATGCCGTACGGACCTAGCTCGACCGCCATCGATTTGGTCATTGCTGTCACAGCACCTTTCGATGCGTCGTAGTGGAGCATGTTCGGGTACCCGCGGTAGATCCGATTGGTCGAAATGTTGACGATGCAGCCACCCCCGCGCGCCTGCATAGCCGGCACCACCGCTTTAACGGCCTGCCAAACGCCGCGCACATTAACGCACATGACTTGGTCCCACTCGTCACTGTCGAGCTCGAGTAACGGAGTCGGCTTCAACCCCCCGAAGACGGCCGCATTGTTGACCAGTAAATCGACGCCGCCGAATTCGCGTTCGGCTAGAGCAACAGTCGCCGCTAACGACGTGTCGTCGGTTATGTCGGTCACGTGTGCCAGCGCACGACCACCGGCCGCCTCGATGCGTTTAACAACGGCAGCGCCATCAGCCACGTCGGCAACGACAACCTCAGCACCGGCAGCAGCCAAGCCGACAGCCAGTTCGGCACCGATGCCTTGCGCGGCACCGGTGACGATCGCAACGCGCCCCGCCAGAGCCGCCGTCATGGCAGATCGCCCTCGCCGATCGGCACCTGGCCATGGTGCATAACGGTTGTCCGTGCCTCGCTATAGAAATCCAAGCTCCAACGACCTCCTTCACGATCGATACCCGAGTGCGCGAATCCGCCGAACGGCGCATTACGCTCGCGCGCCATGGGCGTATTGATCAGCACGTAGCCGCTGCGCAGCGCTTGCGAGACACGCCATGCGCGCTCGAGATTCGAGGTCCAGACGTAGCCGGCCAGCCCGAAGCGGGTGTCATTCGCTAGGCGCACGGCGTCCGCTTCATCATCGAAGATGACAAAGGTGGCCAACGGTCCGAAAACCTCTTGCTGACAAATCGTTGCGGCATGGTTGTGCGCGAGCGCAACGGCCGGATAGACATAGCAGTCGCTCGGGCACTCGGCGGCGAGGGTCCCACCACAGAGCAACTCGCCCCCTTCGTCGGCTACTGTCGCAACGAATTGCTGCAGGCGCTGCACTTGGGCACGCATAGCCAACGGCCCCATATCGGTATCCGGATCGAACGGCTGACCGATTCGCAGCCGCTGGGTTCGGTCAACAAAATCGGCGATGAAGCGCTCGGCGATGGATCGCTCGACGAGAATCCGCGATCCGGCGAGACACGCTTGGCCATTGTTCGCAAAGGCGGCCAACAACGCACCGTCCAGCGCTTTATCGAGGTCAGCATCGGCAAACACAATGTTGGCCGACTTACCGCCGAGCTCCATCGTGACTTTCGCGAAACGCTCGGCAGCCGCCTTGCCAATCTGCCTCCCGGCGCCTTCCCCGCCGGTAAATGAGACGAGATCGATAGCGGGATGCGCCGCCAGAGCCGCACCGGTTATAGCACCGGCGCCGTTCACCAACTGGGCGACACCGACCGGCAAACCGGCTTCGTGTAACAACCGGATAAGCTCGATCGTGCCCAGTGGGCTTTGTTCCGACGGCTTAATAACGACACTGTTGCCCATCGATAGCGCAGCCGCCATTTTGAGCGATGCGCCCATTAACGGAATGTTCCACGGCGTAAACAGGCCCGCGACGCCAACGGGCTCGCGCGTTACGACCGTGACCGCCGATTCAAGCTGCCGAAATGTTTGCCCAGCTTGGGCTTCGAGCAACCCGGCGAAGTAATCGAACCAGGCGGCCGCGGCGTGCGCTTGGCCACGGGTCGAGCGAGAAAACGATAGGCCGGTCGTTAGCGTATCCAGCGCAGCCAGTCGGTCGGCATTGGCCCGAATAAGATCAGCCGTCGCCCGTAAAACCGCCTGCCGTCTAGCGGTCGACGTGCGCGACCAAGTACCGGCAGCGAACGTGCGACGCGCCGATGTAACGGCGCGATTAACGGTAGCGGCGTCGGCGGTTTCTAGCTCCAGCAGCGTTTCACCATCGGCCGGGTTAACAACGCTCAGTCGCTCGCCGTCGTCAGGCGCAACGGAGCGACCATCGACGACACTGGTGACCACCGACGGAACGCTTTGCCGTACGGTGGCGGCTAGGTCATCGATGGGTGCAGGTGAGGCCATGGCGGTATCTTACCGCAACCGCCAATTTGTGAATACAACTTGGTGAGACGCGTGGCTTTACGTCGCCCCCAGGTGCTCGCGTACGAAGCGCGTCGTTGCCTCGTCCTCGCCCGGTTTCAGGCAATCCAACGCATTGAAGTGATTCTTACCGGCAAGCATTTGCACAGTTGTGGGCCGGCCCCAGTTGCCGCAATAGGCCGCGAACAGTTCGGTTTGACTGCGAAACGCGTCTGTCTCATCCGCACCGACGGCCAGGAAGGCCGGTTCCGGCCCTGGCTGGCGACTCAGTGGAGTCACCCGATCCGCTGGCAGGCCCTGCGAGTTCGTCAACGCCTCTCCGGGTGTGGTCGATTGGAGCGGACCGATATCGTAAACACCGCTGATCAATAGCGACGCCGTTGGGCGAATCGCCGGATCTGACGCGCTCGCCATCGCCGCCAAATGCGCGCCGGCCGAATGCCCGGCGAGTACGACGCGGTTAAGATCGATCGAGAATTCGGCGGCGCTCTCTCGCAACACCGTTAACCCGCTGCACACATCGACGACGATGTCAGGCAACGTGACGGTCGGTGCCAAACGGTAGCCAATCGTTGCGACAGCGACACCTAAAGCGGTCCACGGTGGCGCGAGATAGGCGACATCCTCGCGACAACCTAGCTGCCAATAGCCACCGTGCACGAAAATGAGCAACGGCTTGGCTCCGGCGTCCGCGGGCAGGAAAACATCGACCGCCTGACGCGGATCCGCTCCGTACGCGCGATCGAGTGTAGCGGCATGCTCTGCGCGGACCGTAATGGACCGTTTGGCCGCTGCGGCGCGCACCTCGTCCGGGCGTACCGCGACAACGTCAGACCAGTATTGGCGTTCGCGCCACGCCGTTTCGGCGCTTATCGGGAGACCCCTTCTTGCTGACCGAGGCGCAAGACATCGGTTGCCTCCGCCGCCGTGTAGACGTCTCCAAAGCTCTGGAAAAACGTTGTTAGGCCAGCCGCGTGATCCTCTGGGAAGCGAGCGGCGTTGCAGTCGGAGACCATGACGGCCCGGTAGTCGAGCATCATCGCGTCACGGCCGGTGGTTTCGCAGCAAAAGTTCGTGACGGTGCCAGCGATCAGCAAGTTTTCGATGCCAGCGGCTTGGAGTTGCTCGTGCAAATCGCCGTGGCCGGGAATGAATGCGCTGTGGCGAGACTTCCAAGCGCGGATATCGCCATCTTGAACATCGAGCTCCTCACAGATCTCGTAACCCCAATGGCCCGGGGTCAAGCTCTCGCGATGCGCCTCAGCGCCTTGTGGCGAGAAGAAGAATTGGTGGTAGAGCTCGGCGATGCTGTTGCCGTCGGCGTCGCCCGCTTGCAACTGAACCCACGCGACACGACCGCCCATGTCGCGCACCGTTCCCGCCAGATCGTTGATCGTCGGCATGATCGCCAAGGCGGTTTCCGCTTTGACTTTACCTTTCACGAACGCGTTCTGCATATCGATAACGATCAGTGCCGTGCGTTCCGGCTGCAACGCCTCGAAAACATGCAGTCGGCCGCGTTTGGCCATCACTCGGTCGATGACGTACTGCGGCATCTGGAAATCGGCGGTGCTCATGACGGTGCCTCGTTATCGGTAGTCTCAGAATTGACAAGACATATTGCCGTCAATAGCGGTTTTTTTCTAGCCGATTATCGGTCGAATGTGCTAATTTGTATTGTCAAATCAACCGACGCTTATGAGGAGCACCGCGATGGCCGTTCGATCGCTTGAGGATAAAATCCGTGCCGCTGGGAACCCTGTGCAAATGCTGCGCAACGCCACCGACGGCCCTTACGTATTCCCCATCCCAAGCGAGTTTTCGAATTGGCGCGACGAACAGGAGTCGTGGCGCAACACCGCTGTGTTTTTCGATCAGTCGCATCACATGACCGATCACTACTTCCAAGGGCCCGATGTAAAGCGGCTGCTATCTGACGTCGGCATCAACTCCTTTAAAACCTTTGGCCGCAACAAAGCCAAACAAATAGTCGTCTGTAACCACGATGGCTATGTCATTGGTGATTCGATCTTGTTCGGGTTCGAGGATGACCTCGTCAGCATCGTGAACCGTCCAAATGCTGGCAACTGGGTGCAGTTCCACGCCGAGCAGGGCGACTATGACGTGACCTGCGATGTCGACCATCGATCGATTACGCATTACACCGGCAAACGCAAGCGTTACCGCTACGAGGTGCAGGGCCCGAAGGCGATGGAAATTCTTACCCGGGCGACGGGCGGCAAGCTGCCAGACATTAAGTTTTTCAACATGGGCGAGATAAAAATCGGCGGACGTGAAGTGCGCGTTTTACGCCACGGCATGGCCGGCGCACCGGGCTTGGAATTGATGGGCCCGTTCGAAGAAAAAGACGAGATTCGCCAAGCGATACTCGAGGCCGGTCGAGACCTCGGTATCCGCGAAGGCGGTGCGAAAGCGTATTCGACCGTTGCGCATGAATCAGGGTGGGTGCCCTCTGAGCTGCCTGCTATCTACTCGGGCGACAGCATGAAGGCGTTTCGCGAATGGTTGCCAGCCAATGGCTTTGAGGCGAACGCATCGGTCGGTGGCAGTTTCGTCAGCGACAGTGTTGAGGACTACTACCTGACGCCGATGGACCTCGGCTACAGCCATATTCTCAAATTCGATCACGATTTTATCGGCCGCGAAGCGCTTGAGAAAAAACAAAATCAACCGCACAAGAAAAAGGTCACACTGCTCTGGAACAGTGAAGACGTAGTGCGGGTCTTCGCCTCTCAGTTCCAGCAAGGCGATCGCTTCAAATTCATGGACACGCCGGCGTCGCATTACGCGACGTATCCGTTCGATGCCGTTTTTGCCAACGGCAATCGCGTCGGAATGTCGCTGTACCCGGTTTACACGTCCAATTTCCGGCGTTGGATCTCACTCGGTCTTCTCGACGAAGAGATGGCGCAACCGGGCAAAGAACTGACGGTGCTATGGGGCGAACCGGACGGCGGCACGCGCAAGCCGAATGTCGAGCGGCACGTACAGACAGAAATGCGCGTCACGGTCGCCGCGTGCCCGATCGCTGATGACGCACGCGAGAATTACCGACCGCATAAACTGCCGTTTTAACCGGCGATCCAGGCAATACCCACGTGCCGTTGTTGTTCGACAAGCTCGTCAAGGGACCGGTGTTCGGCTGCCAACAGTGCGGTCAGTGCCTGTTGTCACAGACGGGGTACGTTTGCCCGATGACGTGTCCTAAAGGCCTTCGTAACGGTCCGTGCGGTGGCACGCTGGACGGCGCGTGCGAAGTCTTTCCAGACCGACCGTGTGTCTGGCTGCGAATCGACAGCAAAACGGAGCCGGCACCGGGCTTGCACCAACCGTTCGACCCGGCGCTCGTTGAGACCTCGAGCTTAGGGAACTTTGTATCCGGACGCGATCGGTCCACCCGGCTCGTCAAAACCTACCGACCACGGCCCGGCTCTGAGAACGATACGCCCAGCGTGCTGGCGCAGCGGTTCGAGTCGGCAGCGCCTGTCGTTACTTACGAAATTGCGTCGCCACGCAAAGTGTCCGGGCTGGAACGCGTGGCCGCGACCGTTGAGGCTATTCGCGGCATTGTCGATGGCATTAACACAACGACCAATGCCGGCGGCATACCGTCGCTGCATTCGCTCGAGACCGCCCGTGTCGTCGCTGCGAACGGGATACCGCCGATCGTGCAGTTTTGTGGTCGCGACCAGAACGCCGACGAGTTTCGCGATGAGATCGCAGTTGCGCTCAACGATGGCTTCGCCAACATTCTGGCCTTAACCGGCGATTGGAATCCCAATACCGAGCGCAACTTGAGTTCCGAGTATTGGTTCCCGATGGACAGCCTGCAGATGGTCGACTTGCTCGCGAGCCACAACGACTTCGTCAAACGGCCGTTTATCGGTGTCGCCAGTAATCCGTACACAACGCCGATATCGGCCAGTCTCGATCGGCTAAACGCTAAGCTACAAGCAGGCGCCGACTTCACGCAGACGCAAGCGGTAACGGAAACCGCCGTGTTCGGCACATGGCTCGCTGCCGTGCGCAAACTGCCAGGCGGCGAGCGACTGCGGGTACTGCCGTCGGTACCGCTGATCGGTAAACCGCGACCCCTTGAGATTCTTAAGAACCTTGCCGGCGTTCGGCTGGACCCGGGCTTTGCGAGCCAACTTGAGCGGCCCGGCGATCTGGCCAATAACGGGCTAGCGGCCGCACTGACGCTGATCCGTGAGCTGCTACAAATGGACATCGATGGTATCCATCTGATGAATTTCGGTGTGCCAGTCAGTGCCGTAATCGATGTCGTTAGCACCGTCAAAGAGGAGTTTGGCGCCCGCCAAGCCGTCGCCCAACACGGCTAGTTGACTTCACAAATGGGCCGTTTTCGGATACATCTGTAGACAAATTGTTACAGAGCTCGTTGTGTCCCAGCCTCGTTACCTGCTGATCAAGAATGCCCTTCTTGAGAAGATTCATTCAGGGTCATACCAACCGGACGACCGTATCCCGTCCGAGCACAAGCTTGCCGAGCAGTTTTCGGTCTCGCGGCTAACGGTGCAAAGAGCGATACGCGAACTGGTATCGGAAGGGCTATTGCGCCGCGCGCAAGGTTCCGGAACGTTCGTTAACAACTTTACCCATCGGTTCTCGTTGTTAGAGGTTCGCGATGTCGTTGAAGAAATCGCACTGCTCGGCGGCAAACCGTCTACCGAAGTTCTGATGCACCGGCGCGTGACACCACCGCAAGAGATCGACGATCTCTTAGAACTCAATGCCGGTGCTGAGGTTTTTCACGTGTCGTTGCTGCAAAGCATGGACGATGAACCGGTCGCTCACGAGGAACGCTTCGCCGTGATCGACACGTACCCTGATTTTCTCGATCAGGATTTCAGTAAACGCAGCGTTTTCGAATACCTCGCCGCACGATCGACATTGGAGGAAATCGAGAACATCGTATCGGCCGTGCACGTGGGCAAGCGCTTGGCCCAAATGCTGGAGATCGACCCGGGCGAACCGTGCGTTCGGGTGCAACGGCGCAACTGGTTCAAAGGTAAGTGTGTGACAGTAACGCGGATTACCTATGCTGGCGCGCGGCAAGTCTTGGCCTCTCGCTACCGCCCGTATTCCAACGATTCGTCCCCGAACTAGCGCGCCACCGCGGCCGCTTCACTTGCGTCTATCGGGCCGGTCGCCTATAAGTTGTATTCACAACTTAAACGTTCGGGGGACCGATGAGCAAACTGACGCTTGCAGCCGCAGAGTCGATTATTGACGGCGCGTTACTAGTCGCTGCCGAGATGGGACTACAGCCGATGACCGTGGCCGTTTTGGACGACGGCGGTCACCTAAAAGCGTTCCGTCGCCAAGACGGCCCCGGTGCTGGGCTACGCCCGCAAGTCGCGATCGGCAAAGCTTTTGCCGCGGTTGGCATGGGCGCGCGCGGCAGTCGGTTTTGGGAATCGACAGCCGCCGAACGACCGCATTTTGTGGCCGGTTTAATCGGCATATCCGACGGCCGGTTTATACCGGGTCGCGGCGGCGTCATCGTACTCGATGACGATGGTCATGTTCTCGGCGCCGTTGGTGTCAGCGGCGACCTACCCGATAACGACGAGCAAATCGCCGTCGCCGGCATAAAATCTGCCGGCTTGCGCTACGACACAGGCGAATGACGGCGACACACACCAGCTACTTCGAAACGCTGTCGAGTGCGGCTGATCCACTGATGACGGCGCTCGGTCACCGCCAGATAACCGGCCAGGCGGTGCTCGATGCGCATCAAGATGTGATGCGCGGCCCGAGCCCTTTGAGCGCCGGTCAACGCGAATTCATCGCCGCGTTTGTCTCGCGCCTCAATGATTGCCCTTTGTGCAGTGCCGCTCATCGCCGCGTCGCAGAACTACTGGGTATGTCGCCGGAAATTCTAGACGCGTGCTGCTACGATTTCGATGCGGCGCCTATCGCTGCTAATGAGCGCGCGTTACTTCGCTACGCGAAACGCCTAACACTGAGACCGAACACCATCGATAGCGAACTCGCGACCGCTGTCTTTGCCGCTGGCTGGAGCGAAGAGGCATTACACGACACCATTCACGTCGTCGGTTTGTTTTGCTTGATCAATCGGTTCGTACTCGGTCACGGAATCCAAATCAGCGCCGCTGCTATCGAAGCGAGCGCGCAGAAACTGGCGCAGCACGGCTATGGCTGAGATGAGTACATCCGAGCTGGGCAGTCTGCAACGACTGATCGACGAACAGCCTATCTCCAGACTGCAATGGATCGTCTTCGGCGTGTGCATGGCGATGAACGCGTTGGACGGCATGGACGTGTTGGTCATTTCGTACGCCGCACCGTTGCTGGCCGATGCTTGGTCGATTCCGGCCACGGCTCTTGGTGCCGTGTTTAGCGCCGGGCTAGTCGGTATGACCCTCGGCGCTATGTTCATCGCCCCCTACGCCGACGTTATCGGTCGGCGTACGATGATTTTGCTAGCGATCGTTATCACAGGCGGCGGGGTCTCGGCGACGGCCATGGCGGATTCGCTGCCCATGCTGATTACGTTACGACTGATCTCCGGTGCCGGCATTGGAGCGATGCTCGCCAGCGTTGCCACATTGGCCGCTGAGTATGCGCCGGATCGGCGCCGCAATTTGATCGTCGGTATCGTGTTGGCGGGCTACCCAATCGGGGCCGTTTTGTTTGGCTTGGTCGCTGCCGAGATTCTGCCGGTGTTCGGCTGGCAGTCTGCGTTTGTTGCCGCCGGAGCAACCACACTGTTATCGCTACCGCTGGTCTGGTGGTTGCTGCCGGAGTCACTGAGCTTTCTAGCGGATGCGAGACCCAAGCGTGCGCTGGAGCGCTGTAACGAGATCTTAGCTGCCATGGGGCGGGTTACCTTACCGGCACTCCCACCGCAACCGACAACGGCGACACGGCGCTCGGTTAGCGGGCTGTTTGAACCGCCGACACGCCTCGCCACCGTCTTTCTCTGGGCAGCATTCTTCATGTGTTTCGCTGGTCTTTACTTTCTGACCAGTTGGATCCCGAAACTCGCCAGCAGCGCCGGTTTGCCGCTGGAGCTTGCGATCTACGCTGGCGCGATCTTCAACTTGGGTGCGGTGTTCGGCATTGCGACGTCGGGCGTGATGTCGCAACGCTTTGGGCTACGCTACACGATCAGCGGGTTCCTTGGCCTAACCGGTGTTGTGATGCTGCTATTTGGTTTCGCGACCGGCTCTGCCTGGACCTTAGTCCTGTTTGGGCTTATAGGCTTTTTGTTGCAGGGTGGTTTCGTTGGCTTGTATGTCATCGCCGCGCGCTTGTACCCAACCGTTCTTCGCACGACCGGCGTTGGTTGGGCCATCGGTGCCGGTCGTACCGGCGCAATCGTCGGCCCGTTCGTTGGCGGGTTGTTAGTCGCAGCCGGTTTTGGGATCGCCGCTAATTTTCGGTGGTTCGCTATCGCCCTGCTGTTGGCCGCCGTGTTCACGTTGCGGATCCGCTCGGACCAAGTCAGCTAATCCAACCACGAGGTGGTGACGCGCCGAGCTAGCGCCCAAACACAACGGTCTTTTTGCCATTAATCACAACGCGGCGCTCGGCGTGCCAAGCGACAGCGCGATGTAAAACTGCCGCCTCAACGTCGCGGCCGATCTCGACCAACTCGCTCGGTGTTTGCGCATGCGTTACTCGCATAACGTCTTGCTCGATGATCGGGCCTTCATCGAGGTCCGATGTCACGTAATGCGCTGTCGCACCCATCAGCTTGACGCCTTTTTCGTACGCTCGATGGTACGGACGAGCGCCTTTGAAGCCTGGCAGGAACGAGTGGTGGATGTTGATAGCCCGGCCATCCAATCGTTGGCAGGTCTCGTCGGACAGTACTTGCATGTAGCGAGCAAGCACCAACAGGTCGGCGCGTTCACGGCTTACGATATCGAGGAGCTGCGCTTCTTGTTGCGGCTTGGTTTCCGGCGTGATCGGCAGGTGGTGATAGTCGACATCGTGCCACTCGACGAATGAACGCAAAGTCTCGTGGTTTGATACGACGGCGACAATATCGATCGGGATCGTACGATGTTGCCAGGCGTTCAATAAGCGATTCAGGCAGTGGCCCATTTTTGAGACGGCAACGACAACACGCATTCGCTCGGCGCTGCTCACGAGCTCCCAGCGCATACCGTACGTTTCGGCGATGGGCGTGAACGTCGTTCGAACGTCATCCAGCACCAATGCGCTCCCCAGAGACTCGTACTCCGTGCGCATAAAGAAGCGATTCGAGACGGGGTCTTTGTATTGCGAAGACGCTACGATATTAAATTGCTCCGCAGCGAAATGGCCGGCGACGCCAGCGACGATCCCGGGCTGATCCTCACACTGGAAGGCCAGCACGAACCGCGTGTCAGCGCTCATCGGTACCGCTAGCGATCACGAAGTATTTCTCGGGCCGCGTTGTGGCCCGACACAGCGGATACCGAGCCGCCAGGATGCGTCGACGCACCGCACTGATACAGTCCCTGGATCGGCGAGCGGTAGTCAGCGTAGCCCGGGGCCGGTCGCATAAAGAACATCTGATCGAGCGTCAGATCGCCGTGCTGCGTATTGCCACCCGGCATACCGATATCGGCCTCGATATCAGGCGGCACGTAGGTCTTGTAGCCCAAGACGGTTTTGCTGAACCCCGGTGCGAAGCGATCCATCACACCGAAGGCGTTCTTAACGAGATTCTCACGCTCGGCATCCCAGGTCGTGCCTTTCAACTCATACGGGGCGACACCGCCGTAGAGCGACACAACGTGCTTTCCGGCCGGCGCCAATGAATCGTCCCAGTACGACGGCACGATCGGCGATAAGAACGGTTCCGACGAGTAGCCGCCGTACTTCGCCTCATCGAACGCGCGCTCTAAGTACTCGCAACTCGGCGCGATGTGCGCATAGGCGGGATACTCAACGCCGGTTTTCTCCTGTGAGAAGCCGACGTACTCAGGCAATTGGTCGACAGCGCAAAGAATCTTGAACGACGACCCGCGGGCACGGAACGTGCGGATATCGTGCAAAAAATCATCCGGTAGGTGAGCCGGGTCGACCAGCTTATCGAACGTGGTCTTGGCGTTGACGTTAGAAACGACCAGTGGCGCATGAACCGTTTCGCCGTCGGCGAGCTTGACGCCGATGACCTGGCCATCGCGTGCCAAGATTTCTTCAACGCCGGCCGACACGCGGATATCCATGCCATGCGCTTGTCCGGACGCAGCGAGTGCATTGGAGATCGTCCCCATACCACCGCGGGTAAAGCTCATGCCGGTTTGACCGATGAGGTGGGCGACCAGATAAAAAGCGGTACCCGGAGAATACGGTCCGACATTACCGCCGATCGTCGCCCAATACAGGAACTTGGCTTTGACGATGTCAGTCTCGAACCACTGCGAGACATAGTCATGGGCGCTCATCGACAATGTGTCGACGATTCTGTACAAATCGCGCCCGACGTTACGGTAGCGCCAAGCGAACTTGCCCATCCGAATGAGGTTTTTGAGATCGTGGCGTGTTGGATCAAACGGTGTTTCGAGCTGCAAGCGGCGCAGGATCTCAATCGAGCCGGTCAGGTACTCGAAAAACTTTGGGTAAGCCTCCGCATCTTTCTTCGAAAAGCGCGCTATCTGCTGTTGGTTCTTGACCGGGTCTTTCGTAAAAACGATGCAGTCGTTGTCGAAGGTCGGATTGATGACGTCGGGGACCTCGACTTTCGCCAAGCCGTACTTGACGAGCTCGAGTTCGGCGATGACCTTCGGGTGCAAGTGCCCCATGATGAACGAGTAGGTCGACGCACGAAAACCGGGGAAAAACTCTTCGGTCACCGCCGCGCCGCCGATGATGTGCTTCTGCTCCAACACCAACGTTTTGATGCCAGCGCGCGCTAAGTAGGCGCCGCAGGCGAGCCCGTTATGGCCGCCTCCGACGATAATCGCTTCGTATTGTTGCGACAAAATCGCCCCCGATTACCGAGAATCAGCTAAGTTGTATTCACATATTGCCAAATAAAAGCGTCTCGATCCACGCTATACTTAGCGTTTCCGCTAATTTGTATTGTCAAACTGCTGTGGAGTTTTCGCTCATGGAGCTGACCGATCACGAAAAAGCCATGCTGGATGGCGCCGAAGGTCCGGCGGTGCAACAGGCCATGCGCCTCCTGACGCGCTATGGCAAAGCGTTGGGTGCCGAACGACTGGTCGAGACCAATAATGTTGCCGGAGGCAGTGTGGGCTCATTGCCCAACCGACGCAACGTGATTAAGGACACCGACAGCATGGAGGCCATTTTTTCGTTGATGAACTTGGACAGCGACGTACCGCTCGAGATACCGCGCGTGAAGACGATGGCGTACAAGTTAATCGAAGCCGGTGACCCGGATTACTACGACAAACAGCGGGTCTCGGAACGCGCTCAAAAACTGATCGAAAAAAACGCCAAGTTCTGCGACGACATCGGTATTCAACGTTGTAATACCTGCACGCCGTACCAGGTGGGCAACGTACCGACTTACGGCGAGCACCTTGCCTGGATGGAGTCATCCGCGGTGATTTACGCCAACTCGATTGTCGGCGCGCGCACCAATGTCGAAGGTGCGCAGAGCACAGCCGCGGCTATGCTAACGGCGCGCATACCGTACTGGGGCCTGCACGTTCCCGAAAACCGCTATGCGACTCACCACGTAACGGTCGAGTGTGAGGTCGAATCGATGATGCACTGGGGACTGATGGGCTACTACATCGGCGAACAGGTGCAAGAGGCGTCGCCGGTATTAACCGGGCTTCAACAAGCCCCCGACCTTCGTCGTGCGAAGCACTTCGGCGCTGCGGCAGCGACATCGGGCGGTGTGGAGATGTACCACCTGGTCGGCATGACACCCGAAGCACCGACACTCGAGCAGGCTTTGCGCAACAAACCGGCCGAAGAAACATTCCGCTTCGGCCGAGAAGAGATGGAAATCGCGTACAAGCATCTCAATACGGCGACCGACCCGAACGTCGATTTCATCATGCTCGGTTGCCCGCATGCGTCGATCGAGCAAGTGCGTATCGTCGCGCGACTCATTGAAGGCAAGCGCGTTTCAGAAAACACCGAGCTGTGGATGTTTACGCCGAAAGCCTTGAAAGCGCATGCCGACCGGATGGGCTACACCGAGATCATCGAAGGGGCCGGTGGCCAATTGATGTCCGACACCTGCCCAGCGCTTGGACGTGTCCATCCGGAAGGCGTCAAAGTAGCGGCCACCGACTCGTGCAAGCAAGCGCATTACCTGCCAGCGACGCTAGGCTTTGATACGTATTTCGGCTCAGTCGAAGACTGCGTGCAGGCGGCGATCGATGGCCGCTGGACGGCCACACTGCAATGAGCGACGGCCCAACAATCATTTTGCATGGCCGGGCTGTTGTTGATGGATGCGCGGAAGGTGAAGCGTTCGTGACGTCACAGACCATCTCGGGTTTTGGTGGCATCGACCCGATGACCGGCACCATTACCGAACGGCGCCACGAAAAAGTCGGCCAATCGTTCGCCGGCAAGGTGTTGATCTTCAGAGGCGCCAAAGGCTCGTCCGGTTGGGCGAGTAATTTCCAAACCGCGCGTTTGGCCGGTGCCGGTCCGCTCGCGGTGATCTTTAACGAACTGACCACCAAAATGGCACTCGGCGCTGTCGTTATGCGAGTACCGGCGATGACCGATCTTGATCAAGACCCGCTTGCGGTTATTAACGATGGCGACTGGGTGAAAGTGGATGCCGACAACGGTGTGGTCGAAGTGCGTCGCAAAGCGCCGTGATGGCGACGGCACTGACAGCGCGTGGCCGCTGACATCAGCATGCCACTGCGAACCGTGGGACTGAAACTTGCGCGGCGATCGATGATGAAGGCCTGACGCGTATGCAATCCGATTACGACGCGATCATCGTTGGCGGCGGCCACAATGGCTTGACCTGCGGCGCCTACCTCGCGAAAGCGGGCTTAAAAACACTGGTGCTCGAACGGCGCGGTATCGTCGGCGGTGCGGCGGTGACACAGGAGTTTCATCCGGGATTTCGGGCGTCGACCTTCAGTTACATCATGGGACACGTTCACCCGAAGGTGATTAGCGAGCTTGAGCTAGAGCGGCATGGCTTGAAACACCTGAAGATCCCCGAAGTACTGCACCCACTCGAAGGCGATGACAGCATCGTCTTCTCGACCGATCTCGCGACGACGCAAGCTGAAATCGCCCGCTACTCACGCAAAGACGCCGAGGCTTACCCGACGTTTTTCGCGGACATCACCAAGACCATAACGATACTGCGTCAACTGCTGCTCGAGACCCCCGTCGATCCCGGTGATCGCAGTTGGACGACGGTCAAAGACATCGCGCGATTGGGCTGGCGCTACCGGGGCATCGGCGAGGAGTTTTACCGCATCACCGATGCGATGACCCAATCGGCCTACGATTTTGTATCGCGCTGGTTCGAAAGCGAAGAGGTCAAAGCGCTGTTCTGTTATTGGGCTGGGATCGGCAACTTTCGCGGCCCGCGTGCCGCCGGAACCGCGTATTCGATCCTGTTTCACTTGCTCGGTGAGAACGGTTTGGGTTTCGCGAAAGGCGGTATGGGCAGTATCTCGAACGCCATTGCCGAATCAGGGCAAAGCCATGGGATGGATATCTGCACCGAAACCGCCGTCGCCGAGATAACGGTTCGCAATGGCCGCGCAACCGGCGTCGTGACCGAGGATGGTCGGGAGTTTTCCGCGCGCCTGGTCGCCTCCAGTGTCGCGGCCCCGGTAACGTTTGGCCGGCTAGTGGCACGCGAGCAGCTGCCGGAAGACTTTATGGCCGCGATCGATCGTTGGCGCAGCAAAGGCGAGTGTTTCAAGATCAATTGTGCCGTTGATAGGCCGCCCACCTACCGTGGTTTCCAACCGGGGCAGGCGGGGGTTGACTACCCCTCATACGCCCATGTCGGCCCAACCATCGATTACATGGAGCGCGCCTACGATGATGCGAAGTACGGCTGGTATTCGCAGCGACCCTTCGTTTCGCCGATCGTGCCAAGCGTAATCGATGACACGCTAGCACCCGCGGGCAAGCACGTCGTCACGTTATCGGGCGGTCACGCCCCGTATGACTTGCGGGACGCCAGCTGGGATGACGAGCGCGACAATTTCGTAGCCAACGTTTTTGCCGTGATGGACGATTTCGCGCCCGGCTTTACCGACAGCTTGATCGCATACGAGGTGTATCTCCCCCCTGACTTGGAAGCGGTGTTGGGCATGCCCGGCGGGCACGAATTGCACGGCGAAGTCGCACTCGACCAGTTGTTTTTCCAACGGCCCGCACCGCATTACGCCGATTACCGCAGCCCGATCCACGGGCTGTACCAATGCGGGTCGTCGGCGCATCCGGGCGGCGCCGTTTCGGCGGTACCGGGGCACAACGGAGCGCGCGAAATTCTCAAAGATGTCTCGCGGCTGTAGCGTTCAGCCAGACGAAACCGGCCAGTCGCGTAAGGTCACGTGCGCGGCAACCGTTGCAACACAGACGACGTCGTTGGTAACGCTGCGCTCCCGTGGTAGCGGATTAGAACGAGACTTCGAATATCACGCCGAAGGTCTGTGGCTGACCGAGTGTCGCACCCGATAAGCTTGAATCCGTCGTATTGCGACCGACGCTCACAAGATACTGCTCATCGAACACGTTCTGTCCATAGACAAACGCTCCCCAGCGCTCCTGGGTGTAACCAAACCGCACATTAGTAACAAAGTAGGGGTCATTCTCTAATTCCGGTCCGTTTTGGATGCCAGCAAAGTAAGACTCGGAGTAAATGTTGTCGACGGTCAAAGAAAACCCTGATCCAAATACATACGTTCCACCAAACGATGCGTTAAACCGCGGTTGAAACGGAAATTCGTTGCCGTTGAAGTTACCGCCTTGGAAAAGAAAATCGCCGAATTCCGATTTGGCGATACCGGCCGACGCGTACAACGACAAATCGTCGCTCGCCTCCCACAATGTCTCAAGCTCAAACCCGTACAGCTCCGATTCGCCAGCGTTAGCAATAAAGCGCACAAGCGGGACGAGCGGATCCGGCGAGAATCGTACCTGCATGTCCTTGTAGTCAATCAAGAAGGCATTGGCGCTAACCGACAATGACCCATCCAAGAAAAGGCCACGAAAGGCGAGTTCGTAGTTGTCGGTAAACTCGGGCGCAAACTCGATCGGCTCGTTCGAATCTGGACGGATATCGGCACCACCCGGTCGATAGCCGCGTTGGTAAACTAGGCTCAGGCCAACGTTCTCAGTGAAGTTATAGGTCAGAGCGAGCTTCGGCAAAAACGCATCGAAATCAGCATCGCCTTCAAAATCGACATTCGTATTCGGTAAGAACGGTAGTTCCGGAACGGCTTGAAACGACTGGTTTTCATTGCGCGTGGAATCCTCAAAGTCGTAGCGCGCACCGAACACGACTGTCCACGCGTCGGTCAGCTCGAACTCGGCCTCACCGAACACCGCAATGTTCTGGAAATTATTGTCGTAGCCATCCGAGCCGGAGAAAATCGCGCCAAGGAAGGGCCCAGACAGTATTCGCGCACTGGTCTCGTCGAACTCGTTGTAGTAAAAGCCAGCAATGCCGCGAAACACGCCAGCCGCGTCGTAGTTGAGCCGCAACTCCTGCGTCAGTGCTTTGTCGCTTGCATCAGCAATCGATGTTATCCCTACCCCCTCTGTGGCTGGAACGGGATCGAGCTTGTTCGTCAAATCAGAATATGTCGTTATCGACGTAACGCTGAGAGCGTCACTGATTTCGTATTCCACGTTGAGCGAATACGACGTGACTTCGGTGGATGTGATGTTGACCGTATCGGTAATCCGCCCAGCGAAAAAATCGGGGCCATTGACGGCATTCAGCCCCTCAATGCTATCGCTTTGCGTGATCGATAAAATAGCGCTCAGGTTCTTGGTCGGCGAGTACAGCAGTTTGGCGCGTATCTGGTCGCGTTCGTTGATACCGACATCATCCAGTACTTGTCCGTCAGCGGTCACAAACTCAGTGAATCCGTCGGTGGCGGTGAAGTCAGCGGCGACGCGGAACGCGAGGACGTCATCGACGATCGGCCCCCCGAAGGCGACAGCGTATTGACTGCTATCAAACTCGCCGACGGCAACTCTCGCCCGTCCAGTCCAGTCAAAGGTAGGATTGGCCGTATTGATAATGATGGCCCCACCTAACGCTGCGCGCCCTTGGGTCGTCGTCTGAGCGCCGCGAAAAACCTCGACTTGCTCTACGTCCCACGTACTCAAGAGGCCATTGCCGGCGCCAAACTGCGACTGCACGGCGCCGTCGACGTAAATCGCCGAGGTTTGCGACGTGTCACCGGTACCACTGCCGACTCCGCGCTCTGGAATGCCCCGGATCGAATAACCGCTGCCGCCACTGTCAACGACGTTCGGTATCCGCTGCAGGACCTGCTCGATATCCGTGATGAAGCTCGAGTCGATGACATCGCCGCGTAGTACAGAAACGCTGGCGACTGTGTCTTGCAGCGATCGATCGAACTTCTCACCGCGGACAACGAGTTCGTCGATACGGGTTGAGCTTACTCGGGTAGGTGTCCGGGGCTCAGAAGACGCGGGTGGCACTGCGGTGGCGGCACTGTCCTGCGGTTTCTCACCGATCACGTAGGCTCCCCGGTCCGTCTGTTTGGCAGCAAGACCGGTACCGGCTAGCATCTGCTCTAGCGCAGCCTCGAGCGTAAAACGCCCCCTGACCGGCGCCGCCTGCCGACCGGTTACCAAAGCCTCATCGGCGAAGATGGCGGTACCGAACGCCTCCGACAGCGCAATTAGCGCATCACCAAGACTTGGCTCGGCAATATCGATAGACAGTGATGACGAGGTCGGCACTTGATCTTGCTGTTGGGCCGAAACAGTGGGCGCGATGGTAAGACCGACCGCCAGGATGGCGATTATCTTCAGCAGGCGTGGGAGGCATTGTGGGCGCATGATGCGGGCTTACTCCGTTCTCATTGAAATTGATACGCATTCGCAGTGCGGATATCTAATGAAGAACGAGCCGCTCAAATGTGCACCCGCGGCTAAGAAAAAATACGGCTGCGCGAACTACGGGGATCGGGGGGCGTTAGGATCGGCCGACAGCGTGATACGGTCAGCCGTGGAACGATCAACATCCAGCTGGTGCACGGCGGCAATTGTGTCTAATAGTTGATCAACATCATCCCCAAAAAACACGCCGCGGACTTTTTTCTCAAGCAAGGCATCCGATCCCGCGCCGACCACGATCGGTCGGGCGCTGTAACGATTCGCATCTGCCAATACCTCAGCAATCGTTGCCCCGCGGTAGATTAATTTGCCATGACGCCATGCGCCGACGCTCTCGATGCTCGTCATTGCCGGGGGCTGTAAGCCTGCTTCCTTCGTTGCCGTCACCATCTCGCCGGCAGTAAGGGTCTGTTGATCCTTAATCGCTGTCGGTCGACCGGCGATTGTTACGGGATAGGTAACCTCGACTTGCCCCTCGGCAACAGCGACGCGGGCGACGCCACCGCCACTGCGCACATCGAACGTGGTTCCAATCACGACCACGGTCAATTTTTCCGTAGTCACGGAAAATGGCCGATCTGGATTGGACACGACATCGAAAAACGCGGCGCCACCTTCAACAGCCACACGACGCGCGCTATCGCTGTAGGTCACGTTTATCGACGTGGCCGGACCCAAAGTAACGAGCGATCCGTCGCCGAGCGTGATGTCCCGTGTCTCACCAACGCGCGTTTGTGCGGTTTCGGTTCGCGTTGGTCGTGCGGCGCCAGAATCTAGCTCGTTACCTAAACGGGGATAAAAAATTCCAGTGATTAGGGCAGCCGCGACGGCAGCGCCGAAAATCGGCAATGACGGTCGCCAGCGTAACCAGGCCTGGCTCGGCTGCGCGACAGCGTCGGCGGCACCGTCCTGAGTAGCTGTGCAAATGTCGGTGGCCGACAGTTCTGAGAGTGCTGCGCGGAACGTGACAGCTTGGTCGTACAGATCGCGATGCCTGGGTGTTGAGTCGCGCCACATCGCGAATCGTTCCCGGTCAGCGTCGGAAACATCGGGGTCGTCGAGGACGAGCAACCACTCGTGAGCCTCTTGCAACAGCTGTGCAGTGTCCGTACTGGAGGGTGATGTCATTTTCCCAACCTACCGACTAATCCACGAACAGCAGATTCAGCTCGGCATGAGCTTTAGCGATGTGCTTACGAACCGCCGTTATTGAAATACTCAACTCCTTGCCGATTTGTGCCAGCGTTCGTCCGTCCAGTCGATACAGCAGCAGTGCTCGTCGACGGCGCTCCGGCATCGCCATGATTGCCTGGTTAATCACAGCTAGCTGCTCTCTTGCCCTAATGACGATCTCAGGACTTAAGTTTTCACCCTTCAACGAAAAATAGAGCTGCTCAATCTCAAAGTCGTACTTGGACCGAATACTCAGCGTCTTTTTCGCATCGAGTACCAGATTCCGGGCCGTACGCCAGACGAAGGCCTTGAGATTGCGAATGTGCGTGATATCGCCGAGCTCAGCAACCCGTTGAAACGCGTCTTGAATAACGTCATCGGGATCCGGCGGCCCGCTGCCGAAACGCCCTTGGATACCGACAGTGAGCTCCTCAGCGCACTCTGCATAAAGCTGCGCCAGCCGCTGATTTTGTGCAGAAGGAAGGTTGCCGCCCTGCGTTGGTACTGCCGAGTCTTCAACGTCAGTTGCCGGCGGTTGTGCCGCAAGTTTGCGAACGGATGGAGGCGAGGCAGACATCAGTCCGCCGCGGTTACATACATCAATCGCAGGCGCTGAACGTAGCCAGAGGCGCGCGGCAGCGAGCCGAGACAGTGGTAGATGCAATTGCGAACGCGAATCATTACGGGAGCGTACCGGACGCCGGAAGGTTTGCACAGCCGGTCCTGTTTTTGGCGACATCATTGGGGGCAATGTGGGTCCTTCGATTGGCATAGCTATCGCGTGGGATCCACCGTTAGCTCAGCATCGGCTCGTTCCAATCAGAGCAGGCAACAGCCAGTTCGATTGCGAATCAGCCAATATGCAGCGTTCGCCGCGTGCTGGGCGCTTCGGAAGCAACTCGACACCGTTTCGACGACTTGAAACGATGGGTACGGAGGAGACTCATCAGCGGTACGGTCTAGGTGGCAGAGGTAAAGACAAACCGTTTGCTCGGTGCGGTATTAGGCTTAAGAAGATGACAATTGACCTATTCGTCAACGCGATCGTGTTCGGCTTGCTCGGCAGCATGGTGTTCTTCCCCGCTGTTGTTGCACCGACGGTGTTCAAAGCACTTCCACCCGAACACGCTGGGCGGTTCTTAAGGCAACTGTTCCCGCGTTACTACACGTTCATCATTGTCGCGAGTTCGGTTGCCGCCGTATTGCACTGGCGTGTACCCATTGAAGCCGGCGTGTTGGCCGCTGTGGCACTGTCAACACTGTGGGTTCGCCAATCGTTGGTGCCCAAGGTCAATGCGTGGCGGGACTTGGAGCTTGCTGGTGATAAGCAAGCTGGCAAGCAGTTCGCGCGTGGCCATCGGCTTAGCGTGGCGATCAATATGTTGCAGATGCTGCTGCTGATTGCTGTTGCCATACGGACCAAGTAGTAGCAACGGCGGAAAGCGACAACCGTAGACTGCTGGTATTGCCTATCGGCGTGTTTTGGCTTCATCAAACCGGCAGCGGCGTGGCTGACTCTGGCCGCCTGCGTAACTGCGCGCCTGGCATGGTTTTGTCGCCGCGATTAGCTCACGCCTGACGACGTCGAGTGCCTTGATAGAGGCGCAGCCGACAACCGATGGATTTCGCTTAGTTGCGAGGCAAAAAACCTATTTATTGCCTTTGGTCAAGGCTCGAACTTGTAGACTCGTTGCTGCAGATTCCAGCCGACTAAGAATGGGCGGCTCGACAGCAAACAGACACAGCGGAGCGCAGTATCGATGAGTACCAACAAGACCGTACTGGTGATTAGCGCCCATGCGGCGGATTTCGTCTGGCGATGTGGTGGCGCTATCGCGCTGCACCAAGAGAAAGGCTACGACGTCACGATTGCCTGTTTGTCTTACGGCGAGCGCGGCGAGTCTGCGAAACTCTGGAAACAAGGCGATATCGCGCTCGATGCGGTAAAAGCGTCGCGGCGCAAGGAAGCCGAAAACGCCGCTGCCGCCTTGGGCGTCCACGCTATCGAGTTCTTCGACTTTGGCGACTACCCACTCAATATCGATACCGACGGCAAGTACCGCATCGTCGACTTGATTCGAAAAGTCCAACCAACGTTCATGCTCAGCCACTCGAAATGGGACCCTTACAACGCCGACCATATGTACGCCACGCAGATCGCATTGGAATGCCGAATGATCGCGCAGGCCTGGGGCCATAACCCTGGCGAGAAAGTACTGGGCGCGCCGCAGCTCTATTTGTTTGAGCCTCATCAAACGGAGCAGATGGAATGGAAGCCCGACGTCTTCCTCGACATCACCGACGTCTGGGATAAGAAGTGGGCCGCCATTCAATGTATGCAAGGCCAGGAACATCTGTGGAACTACTACCGCAACGCCGCCGAGAATCGGGCTAATCATTTTCGCCGTAACTCGGGCGGACAAGCTGGCGGTAAGGCGTCGAAGTATGCCGAGGGTTTTCAGTCCATATTCCCGCGCTGCGTAGATACGCTGTAACGACCTGCCTGGCGCCTGCTAAGAATGGCCGCGTAGGCCCGGAACCTCGCTAGCGCCCTACTCCGCATCGCGTCGCCCGCGCCGCACCGTTAGTCGCTAACACATCGTCAACCGAAACGGCGTAGCGTATTCTTGCGCTCCTGGGTTGATACAGCTGGACTGGTGTTGGCGACAAGCGCCCTCAAAATACTGCGTACCGTTAGCGCATGGCTGCTGGCTCTCTGGGTAAGCGGAGTGGCCGGTCAGGCGTTGCCGAACTCGGCAACCGGGCCGCACATCGCTGTATCGCTGGTCAGCGAAACCGAAACGTTGCGACCCGGGCGTAACTGGCTCGGCATTTATCTGCAACCTGACCCGGGTTGGCACACCTATTGGCGTAACCCAGGCGATTCCGGCGAACCGCCGAGCATCGAATGGTCTCTCCCGCCGGGTGTACAGGCCGGTGACATTCAGTGGCCGTTACCGCATGCCATACCGGTCGCGCATCTTGTCAACTACGGTTACGAAGACGCGGTGCTGCTGATGGTGCCGATTGACGTTAGCGCCACCGCCGAGCCTGATCCTATCGATATCACGGCGAGTCTGTCGTGGTTGGTCTGCCAAGAAGACTGCATACCGGGCTGGGCCGATCTCGGATTGTCGCTCGGTCTAGCGGACGACCCAGCGCCTAGCGCGGCTAGCTCACTGTTTGAAGCAACGCGTGAACTCCTGCCTAGCACCGACAGGGTAACGGCGCGGCATGAGATTACCGACTCGCATATTGTGCTGTCCATCACCGACAGTCCGCTCGGCGCAGCCGACGTGTTCGCGTTTGAACCCAGCGTCTTGCAACACGCGGGCGAGCAAGAGTCGACGCTAGAGGGAAACAACACGGTGTTTGTTTTACCGCGAAGTGAGTACTTTACGGCCAGCGAGGATGACCTGCGGTTTCTCTTAAGCGACGGGGTGACTGGGTACACCGTCACAAGTGCGTTGAACGGCGCTCCGACAGCGGGCGATGCCGGCGTTTCTTCGACGCCACTGCCGCTGACGTTGTTAATGGCGTTTGTAGGCGGTTTGATTCTGAATTTGATGCCCTGCGTACTACCGATCTTGTCGATGAAGGCGCTCTCATTACAGAGCTCGGCGCCACCCGGTCTATCCAAGTGGGCCTACGCACTCGGTGTTCTCGTTTGCTTTAATGGATTTGCCGCGCTTGTCATCGGGCTACGTGCCGCCGGCGACTCGGTGGGCTGGGGCTTTCATTTGCAGCAGCCGTGGGTCATTGCCTTGCTGGCCTTCTTATTCACAGCGATCGCTCTGTTGCTCCTTGACGTTATTACGACGAGCGGCCGGCTCGGGAGCTTGGGCCAATCGCTGGTGCAAGGGAATGGTTTCGGTGGGCAATTCTTCACCGGCGTACTGGCCGTCATTGTCGCCTCACCGTGCACGGCGCCGTTCATGGCAGCCGCGTTGGGGGTCGCACTGGTCAGTACCGCGCCAGTCAGTGTCGCTGTCTTTAACGCACTGGCGATCGGCTTTGCACTGCCGCTTACGCTAATGTTCGTCGCTCCGTCATTACGCCGCTTGCTGCCCCGGCCTGGCGCTTGGATGGAAACGTTCAAACAGTTCCTCGCCTTTCCGATGTTGGCAACGGTCGTCTGGCTCGTTTGGGTGTATTTGCAACAAACGTCGGCGATCGCGCAGTTTATTTTGCTATCGAGCCTCCTCGGCTTTGCCATGTTTTGCTGGTTCGCACAGAAAGTACGGGGTTCGGTCGCTAGCGGTGCCCTGGTGGCTGGCGCGTTGGCCATGATAGTCATCGCCGTCCAACAAACACCCGTCAGTGATGGCTCGACTCGCAGCAGTACAGCAGAAGCCTTCTCTACAGCTAAACTCGCCGCGCTGCGGGCTGATAATCATGTCGTGTTCGTTAACATGACCGCTGACTGGTGTATAACCTGCAAAGTGAACGAACAAGTTGCGCTGCGCTCAAATGAGTTAAGTGCGTTGTTGGATTCAGACCAAGTGCATTACCTAGTGGGTGACTGGACCAACAAGAACGATGAATACCTGGACTACTTGACCGCTAACCAGCGCTCCGGAGTCCCTTTTTATGCCGTCTATGCGGGCAATGATCCTGCGGTGGTCTTACCGCAGGTATTAACGACCGAGTCAGTGATGACGGCCATTAACCTCGCTATCGAAAAGGTGCAACATGATTAAACGATTAACGGCCAGCGTGCTTGCTGGCGCTTTGCTGCTCGCTGCACTGGCAAATGCGGCGGTAACGGTCGACGCGCCGGCGCCCAACTTCACACTGCAAGACGTTAATGGCGACGACGTAACGCTCGCGGACTTCGCCGGGAAGTACGTCGTACTTGAGTGGACAAACCACGACTGTCCCTATGTTCGCAAGCACTACGACAGCGGCAATATGCAGCAGTTGCAAAGTCGCTATACAGACCAAGACGTGGTTTGGCTGACGATCATATCGTCCGCTCCAGGCAAACAGGGTTACGTCGAGTCGGATGAAGCTATTCAGCTAACCGAAACACGTAACGCGGCACCGACGACGGTGCTTCACGACCCGGATGGGAATGTAGGGCGTGCCTACGGCGCGCGGACAACACCGCACATGTACATCATCGATACGGAAGGCACCCTGCGTTACGCGGGCGCCATTGACAGCATTAAGTCGGCTCGCCAGTCCGATATTGCCAAAGCAACCAACTACGTGGATGCCGCGATGTCGGCATTAATGGCTGGTGACGAGGTCGAAGAAAAGCTCACAGCACCGTACGGGTGCTCGGTGAAGTACTCGTCTACGTAGCCGCCGTAACGAGGCAGACGGCTGGATAGCGATCTCGTTGCTGTCGCCTCACTGCGTTGCAAAAAGGGCCCTGCGGGGCCCTTTTTTTGATCGCTGGCGACGCGGGTAAGCTGATGGCATTCGGTGACCAGGCACGCGGTTATCGCTCGCGCGTAAAGTACCGACGTACGACTCGCTTATTGGGCGATTAGAAAAATACCCTCGATCTCAACCGGTTGGTTGGCGACCAATCCACCGACGCCGACAGACGATCGACCGTGGCAACCGACATCGGCTCCGAAGACCTCGAAAAACAGGTCTGAGGCGCCGTCCAACACTTTGTTGTGCGTCTCGAAGTCGGGTACGGCGTTAATCATGCCGAGAATCTTCACGACACGGGCAACGCGGTCGAGATCGACAATGTGGTGCTTGATCGTTGCCAGCATTTTCAGCGCCAGCGCACGGGCCGTGCGGTAGCCTTCCGCTTGGGAGACGTCGGCACCCAACTTCCCACGCCGCATAACCGTTTCGTCTTCGAGCAACGCCGCACCGTGACCGCTGAGGTACAGCATGTCTTTTACGACGACGCCGCTGGTGCGGTTGGCACTCGGCAACACCAGCGGGGCCGGCAACTCGAGTCCAAGCTCCGTCAGACGCTGTTCGATTTGACTCATAACAGGACCTCTATGGTTATGCTTGCCGCGACGCGCCAGCGGCGTCCAAATCTAACGTGACAACGACACGCGTTAGGCCATCACCGATGACAAACGGCGGCTCGTAAGCGCGGCTGATCGGCGCATGGCGGTTTTCGCCGCAACGAAGACCCGAGTTGGGTGCGTACAACTGCCACAATTTAGGGAGCGCTAATTCGCCGATGACATTGTCGCCGTCGAGCATTGTTATCGCGGCGCTACTATCGCCGGTCGGCTCGACCTTAAGTCCAACCGTTCTTGATCCCGAGCCGATCGGGCGGGTAGACCTGAGACTCACGTGCTCACTTCGCGTATAGACGTAGTAAAAGTGCAAGTAGCCGTCTTGGACAAACAACTCGTACCCGGCACCGCTGTCGCCAGACGCGAGGATAACGCCGTTCGCCGTACCATCGGTAAACTCTAGATCAGCCAAGACGCGGCTCGGGTACGAGAAAATATCAGGTGCACTGAGACGGTCTAGCCGTGTCATGCCCGGAAAAAACACGTACCGCGGTCGCTGCGGCGGAACCGCTTCTTGGTAAAGACGCTGCAAGTCGTCGTCCATAGGCAGAACTTGATCCTCATGGGCTTTCTCGTGCCACAGATTGATCAACGACTGCAATCGATCCGGATGGGTATCAGCAAGGTTATCGATCTCGGAGAAGTCGGTTGACGTGCGATAAAGCTCCCAAACATCGTCTTCGAAGGGCTCACCGGCCTGGTGACGCGCGACTGCCTTCCACCCGTCAGCCCAAACGGCACGATCGCCCGACGTTTCAAAGTACTGAACTTCTTTCTTTGTCGGCGCATCGTGGTGGTCAAACGTATGCGCGAAGCTCACGCCGTGCAGAGGCAGGACGGGCTTGTCATCGATAGAGGACTCAGCGGGCATGTTTAGCAATTCGAGAACGCTCGGCACAATATCGATGGCATGCGTGTATTGCTCGTTGATTTGGCCTTGCGGTAAGCCGGCGGCTGGCCAGCTCACGACCAACGGTGATCGCGTGCCACCCCCGTAGGTATCGCCCTTGTACCACTTTAATGGCGTGTTGCTCGCCTGCGACCAACCGCTCCCATACATTCCGTACGACCGGTCGGTCCCCAGCGCCTCGATGTTCTCTAGCAGCTCGCGCCGCGTCTCGCGCTCATAATATGAGATACGACGCACATCCATGATCGCTTCCAGACCGCCGCCGCCCGGGGCGGCACCGTTGTCCGACATAACGATGCAGATCGTGTCATCGAATTCCTGTTCGCTTTTTAGGAAGTCGACAAAGCGTTGTACCTGCGCATCGGTGTGCTCCAAGAACGCCGCGTAGACCTCCTGGCCGCGTTCTGCGATACGTCGCTGATCGCTGCTAAGGTCTTGCCA
The DNA here is from genome assembly GCA_038749025.1 of Pseudomonadota bacterium. Taxonomy (GTDB): domain Bacteria; phylum Pseudomonadota; class Gammaproteobacteria; order Steroidobacterales; family Woeseiaceae; genus JBCAXA01. The sequence goes on from JBCDIL010000005.1 coordinate 73,069, forward strand.
AGCGGGGAGTCCGGGATTACGCGGCGCCAAAAGCGCGTGCTCGGGCACAACCCCCATCGCCCGCTGTGCGGCAAAGCGCTCATCGCGGACCGCATCCCACCCTTTCGCGTAACGCCCTTGGTGACGACGGATATCGTCGGCCGGCGCGTGTAGCGGGAAGTGGCAAGCACCGAAGGCGAGGTACAGAAAGAACGGCTTCTCGGGCGTCGCCGCCAAGTGATCTTTGACGTAGTGAATCGACCGTGACACGAGATCGGCACTAAGGTGGTAATCGTCGGTCTTGTCCGGGTAGGCGGCGACCGTGTTTTCGAACATCTCCGGATGCCAATGATCCATGGCATTGCCGTGAAAGCCGTACCAGCGATCGAAACCTCGACCGACCGGCCAATGCGTGTACGGTCCGCTGCCGTTTTGGTCGTCGAGCGCTGACAAATGCCATTTCCCGGTGGCGAGCGTCGTATAACCCGCAGGCTTTAGCCGTTCCGCCAGCGTCGCCGCATCCTGACGAATCCAGCCGCGGTAAGCCGGGTGATCGCGGCCCCATTCCGCGATATTGCCAACGCCGACGGAATGCGCGTTGCGGCCGGTTAGCAAGCAGGCTCTTGTCGGCGCGCACAACGCCGTGACGTGGAAGTTCTGAAAGCGAACGCCTTGGTCGGCCAGCCCATCGATTGCCGGTGTGTGCAGCTCCGAGCCGTAGCAACCCAAATCCGAGAACCCGATATCGTCCAAGACAATGACAACAACGTTCGGTTGGCGAATACCGTCCCGGGGTCGCCACGCCGCGGTCGTAGTGGCGGCTGCCGTCGACGTGGCGCTAGCGGCAAGGCTTGCGGCAGCGGCCGCCGCGGGTAGCTGTAAGAATTCGCGTCGTCTCATATCGCTCGTGTCCTAGTTGTCGCGACAGCGTTTTGCAATAAAGAAAGGGGGCATAAAGCCCCCTTTCAAACTCCCGTCTGGTTGACGAGTCTCGAGCAAAGGATGCTCTACTCGAAGTTCACTCGGAAACGGACACCCCAATTGCGCGGGAACAGGTAGCCTGTTTGCACGTTGTCGGAGCTGCCGTTGTTGCCGCGGGCGAGTACCGCTTCGTCTTCGATGTTCTCAACGAACGCGACCAACGAGTATCTCTCGTCCGCCGAGAACCAAGTCAGCCGCAAGTCGGTCTTGCCGAAGCTGTCCTGGTCATGGTTCGGGTCGACACCCCAGAGGTTCGAGGTGTTATAGCCGTCGCTGTTGAAGTGCTGCAGCGAAGGCGTGAGCGTACCGTTCTCACCGAGATCCATGTCGTACGACGCCGTAAACGTAAACGTGTAGTCAGGCGACCACGGCGTGGTTTCGCCGTTGACATCGATGAAGCCGTCCGACGCAACCCCATTGAGGAGCTGGTACGGATACTGCTGACCAAACGCACCGTATTCGGAATCGAGCAATGTCAGGTTGAAGCCGAGTTGCAGCTCGTCTACTGGAACCCAGACCGATTCGATCTCGATACCTTGCGCATCGATCTGACCGCCGTTTTCGGTACGCGTTAACGTGCCGCCCACTGGCGTGATTGACTGGAACTGCGCCACAAGGTTCGTGTACTCGGTGCGGTGCGCTGCCGCGTTAAACAGCAGTCGACCGTCGGCGAGCGTACTCTTGATACCGACCTCGATAATCTCTGATTCCTGCTGATCGGTAAACGTGGCATTCGCCGGGTTACTCGCGCCCGACAAGAAGCCGGTACCGGCAGTCAAGTACAGCATGATTGATTCGGTAGCATCGTACTCAAGACCGAAGCGCCAATCGGTGCTGTCCCAAGAATCCGAACCTACCAGAGTCCCGGGTGCACCGAGGTCATAGGCGAAAACGCCGCCCGGACTAGACGGCACTGGGCTCGGCGAAGAACCGCCAGCTAGCAGAACGGTGACAGGCGCACCGCCTGCCGTGAAGTTGCTGCCGCCGCGCGTGTCTTTGCTCTCGTCGCTGTAGCGAAGTCCGACGGTCATCCGCAACTCATCGCTGAACGAGTACTCGCCTTGGGTGTAAATACCGAGTGCTTCGGTCTCCGTCAGACCGATGTCACCAAAGAAGCCGCCCATCGACGTTGCTGGGCCGGCGATTGGTGTACCGGTGAGGATCGTGAAGTTCGCACCACCCGGGCCGACGACCGTCGGACGGTTAGCGATCTCGGCCGTGTGGTCGAAGATCCAAAACGCAAAGGTCGACTCTTCATCCGCGTAGTAGATACCACTGGTAATCTGGAACGGACCGTCAAAGTTCGACGTGAACTGAATCTCTTGCGAGATTTGGTCGGCCGCTTCGTCGAAACCGCCGCGCGTGTGCGGCGACGAGCTGTAATCGAAGTCGAACCCAATGTCGTTAGTGAAGTCCGTGTACGCCGTGATCGACTTGATTGAGAAGGCGTCAAAGTCCCAGTTGACCTCGAGTGTCGCGTTGAAGTCGCTAAGGTCCATGTCAGGAACGAAGTCTTGCGAAGCATCCCACGGACCGAGCTGGTTAAGCGGCGTAGCGCCGCCAGAACCTGGACTCGGCTCGACGCAATCGAGGTTGGCACCTAGACCATCGGTAATCCCCTGCGCATCGACCCGACGGCAGACGTTTTTGTAACCGAATAAGCCGGCTGACGTACCGCTCTCTTCAACGTTGGTAATACGCAGCAGCGCATTGACGTCTTCGGAGACTTCCCAATAAGCGCTGACACGCAAGCCAAGATCATCCGGGGCGCCCATGTTGGGCCCCGCGTTATTTTCGATCCAGCCGTCACTGGTCTCATACAGGCCGGCGATACGAACCGCGAACGTGTCGGACAGCGGCAGGTTGTAGTAACCCTCGGCACGAACGGCACTGAACTCACCGAAACCGAGATCGACCGACCCGCTCGTACCGTCAAGATCCGGCGCGTTCGTGTATAGGTTCAAGGCGCCAGCAAACGTGTTGCGGCCGTACAAAGTGCCCTGAGGACCTTTCAGAAACTCAACTCGCCCAACATCGAAAAACGAGCGCGCTTGTTGTGAGGCCCGCGGCTTGTAGACGCCGTCCACGTAAGCGCCAACGATCGACGAGTTGTCGCGGAACGTATTCGTCGAGTTAGCGCCGCGAACGTTGAATTTCACGTCATTGCCGGCGTAGGCATAGTTCACGCCCGGTACGACCAGCTCGAGTCGCGAGACATCAATAATGCCGCGCTCCGCCAAACCGCGCTCGTCGAAGGCGGTAACGGATGAGCCGACGTCCTGCAAACTCTCGGAACGACGCTCAGCGGTCACCAAAATTTCTTCGATAAACGAGCCCGACGAATCCGAATCCGACTGTGCCTGACTTGTTAATGGCAGACACAGACCCAACGCAGCGCCAACCAAGACACTCCGTGAAACTGCAGTTTGTTTCTTCACGATAGTTTTCTCCCCCAGCACGAAGAACTGTTACGACTTATTCGCGATAGCGGCATCCACACTCTGACGCCGCCCGCGAACGGTTTTTTTCGTATCGCAATCGAAAATTGCATACGAATGCACAGTTGTCAATACATATTTATTGGCGCTGCAACAACCGGTGCGTTTTTCGGGGCAAAGCGATCGAAACTACCCGCAGGCGGTTTCAAACCTACGCAGGTTAGTGACGTTGCCACACACAGCTGACTGGCCGAATCAAGGTAATCAATGGCCGCATTTTGGTCTCAGAGTGTGGGCGACGTATGATGATGAAGGTCGATGACGTTGAGGCAATGGGGGGGCATGCCAACATACGCTGTGCACATTAAAGTCGCGGGTCCCTTCCGCGATACCGCTGACGGTAAGCTGTTTACCGGCGCTTATAGCCACCGGTTCGTGAAAGCCGTCGATGCCGACGGTGCTCAACAACGAGCGGTCGGCGAGTTGTTGAAAGAACCGCAATTCGCTCAGCTCCGACCGCTGGATGGTATCGGCTCTCCACTGACCGAGATCGACAGTGTGCGTCAGGTGCCGTGGTACGAAGGTCTGTTCGGCGGCGGTGCGGCAATCGTTTTGTGCCGCGATGCGTCTTAGCAGCGCTCCGCCGCTGTCGAAGCGCCGCCGTTAAGAAAACCAAGACGGTGCCGAGACCCCGGCACCGTCGATTTTCAAACGCTTAGGGTCCTAGCCGGCCACCACCGGTTTCTTCAAACACCTCGGCGTCTTCTTCTTCATCCAGCGCTTTGAGGTGCTCACGATCAAAGAACTTCGGTAGTGCGCGACGAATCGGCACCAGCATTGCAATCAATACCGGGAACAACAGGCCAAGCGCACTGGACTTCAAAGCCCACAAAGCGGCAAGGCAAGCGACTTGGATAGCCGTGAACTTGTGCACGACCGCCATCGGGACCTTGCCCATGAAATGGTGCGATGTCGGATAGAGTCGCGGATCCATCGCCCACATACGCACCCGCTCAAAAAACTCGTTGCCGGCGAGTGTTGCGAAGCCCATGAACAAGAACAGGCCGAACAGCACCGACATCGGGATTTGCGCCACCAATGGAAGGAACAGCAACGATGCGCCGATGAGGGCGTGCACGAGAAACGGCGACATTCGGTTCTCGCGAACGGATACGATTTCTTCCCGTACTGATCCACCTTCCTCAACAACGCGGTGACTAGCGAGACTGCGAACGTGGTTCAGCGAATGAACCGTCGCCGCAACAATCCAAGGTAGCCCGAAAATCGAGCCGACCAAGACGATGAGACCCACAATAAAGAGATCGAGGTGGTAGCCGCTGCCCTTTTTGAGCTTGTGATGCTTTGCGTTGACCAAACGAGTCGTGATGTTTTGGTCGAGGAACAGCAAAACAACCGCCAGAACCGCGGGAACGATACTCGCGAACACGATCCACGTCGGGACCGAGAACATATCCACCAGCCACGGCCGACCGGTCGTCGTGCCGAACGTCTCCGGGACGTCCGCATGGTTGCGCGGAACCTCGTTCATCATGATCGCGACAACCGTCATTAACACGATCGAAATCGCAGGCCCAAAGTCAGCGAGAAAGTCCCGGACCCACCAGCGCAGGTACGATGAATTACGGAACCACTGCAACGTCCGCGCGACGACGAACGTACCGATCGCGAGAACGAGTCCCAGCAAAGCTGCGTCGTATGGCGTGTCGGCATCAGTGAAACCGGCTGAAATGTCGGTGACGGCTTCGACAATGAATATGACGGCGATCAGTGCCGCGAAGATCTCGTCGGTGAATCGAGTGAAAAACCGCATTAGCGCACTGGCGTCGAGAACGGCCAGCAGCATCAGCAAAACGCCAGACCAGACACCGACCCAGGCATAAACCGGTAAAAATTCCAAACCGAGGTCGACCGAGGTGGTGTACAGCAACGCTGTAAAAATCACGATAGGCCCAGTGCCGCCCAAGATGGTCAGTGGCTGACCTGAAAACAAGGCAAACGCCATACCGCCAATTGCCGTCGCGATCATCATCTCGGTGGTGCCAATCTGACCATCGGTCAAAAAGCCGGTTAAGGCGCCGAACGCGATAGCATTCGCAAGACAGGCGAAATACAAGAACAACGTTGAGCCAATAACCTTGGTATGTAGGCCTTGACTAAAGTCGTTTGCGTACCACGGCAGCCGCCGCTTCAAATCGTCGATTAAGCCACCGGCGAAGCGCCCGGTGTAGCGCAACCCATCGTCGAGCTTCGCCGAAGCCCCCGAATTCCCATCGATCAAACCGGCGTTATCGCCGGTCGCCGCATCGCTGCCTTGTGCCATTCGTTAGTGCCCTCTATGCGTCGCGGCGGAATACCGCGACGAAGCTGTACCTACAAAACTGAAACCGTGGGGAGCCCCCACAGATTCGGCTTTGCCGACTGACGAAGGTGCGCGCCGTTTACATAAAAAGGCGGTCGCGACACTGACGCCAGCCAGGCGGTCGAAGGGTGGGCTCAACCATGACTGCTAATACATGACTTTGTATTCATGTTATAACATTCGTGACTTTAATAGACAACACATGCTAGGCTAAATCGATGCAGTCAAGCTGGACTTTCCTGACAAATCACGCCCACGTGCTGTTAAGCCTCGCATCGAACCCGAATGCGACGCTGCGCGAAGTGGCGGATCGAGTCGGAATCACCGAGCGTGCTGCACATCGCATTGTTAGTGATTTGGAGAACGAGGGAGCCTTGACGCGAACGCGTTCTGGACGTCGTAACCATTACGAAATACGTCGCGATTTCCCGCTTCGACATCCGATCGAGAAACACTGCTCGGTCGATCAGCTCGTCGCCATGGTCGCCCTAGACGAAGAGCCATCCGAGTCGCACTCGGCAGCCAACGACTGAACGTTCCTGCCGCTTAACGGTCCGGAGTTACCAACACACGACTTTCGCCTGGACGACGATTCGTCCGGACGCTCGACAACGACACATAAACTGACGGAGATCTAAATGACCAGCGCAGCTGAAGTTATTAACACCGACATCACCGAACAAGAACTGGCACAAGCTCGCCAAATCTGGGGCGACGCGCTCGTTGCTGTCTCGAAAGCCTACGAAGACGGCGGCATCGATGCAGCACGAGAAGTGGCCAATGGCGCACTAGACGCCGCTTATGCCTACAACATGGGCCCAGTGCTGTTCAAGCCGACTCTGGCAAGCGGCGAGAAAACGTTCCGCCCGACCCGCGACGGCGCACTGGCCTACTTCGTGGGCCACAGCGATGACTACCCGCTTGACGGCGGTTTCGGCTTGAAAGGCTGGCGCACGGTTGTGTCAGAGACATCGGCCAGCTTCATCCAAGGTGACGTTGCAATGTGGATGGGTTGGGTGACGTTTACTGACAAAGACGGCAACGTCACGAAAGTCGACAAGAGTTGGGGCTACAAAAAAGATGCGGAAGGAACGCTGCGCATCGTCTTGCACCATTCATCGTTGCCTTACCAGCCCTAAAAACGATGGCGTTCGCACGTATCGGCTGAAGCCCGTGCGACGACATAGCGTGAACCGAGTACCCAAAAAAAGGGCCCCATTGCGGGCCCTTTTTTTGCTGTGCCCGTGGTAGCCCGCCACCATAGCCCCAGCAAAGACTTGCATGCGCAAATGTTCGTTGGCTCAATGTAGCGTTCCGCCGGAGATCCACAACGGCTGATGGACATCGACAACGGTATCGTCATCATGCCGCGTATGGGAGGTAAACCGAGACGACAGTGGGTTCCGGCTATTGCGCTGTCCGCAACGGTGTCATTATTGACCGCATGCGACTCCCAGCCACGACTGATTGCCAGCGATCAGTCCGAAGTCTGCCTGCGCGGCGGCGTGTTTACGCTAGGCGCCGGTGCGGTCTATCCGGAAGAGCGTCCCGAGAAACAAGTTCGTGTCCGGCCATTTTGTATCGACCGTTACGAGGTGACGAATGCCGACTTTCGAGCATTTGTCACCGCCACAGACTATGTCACCGTCGCGGAGCGCGGCCCGTCAGCCGCGGATTATCCTCAATCGTCGTCCGACTTGCTCACCAAAGGGTCGGCCGTGTTTGTAACGCCCCAGGTCGGATCAGACGGTGTATTAACGCGATGGTGGGTCTTTTCCGAACAGGCTAACTGGCGCAACCCGCTGGGAGAGGCCAGTGACTTGGCCGGCAAAGGCAACCATCCCGTTGTACACATTGCCTACGCCGACGCGCAGGCATACGCAAAATGGCGCGGTCGTGATCTGCCAACGGAGGCCGAATGGGAATTTGCCGCCCGCGGTGGGCTTGAGGGTCGCACGTACGCATGGGGCGACACCCGTGCGCCGGACGGCGAAGAACTCGCTAACACCTGGCAGGGGGCATTTCCCGTTGAAAATCTTGCGACGGATGGATTTGCGTTTACGGCGCCCGTCGGGAGCTTTCCGGCGAACGGGTTTGGTCTTTACGACATGATCGGTAACGTCTGGGAATGGACGACAACGTCGTACGGCAACAGATCACTAGCAGCAGCGGATCGACGCACAATAAAAGGCGGTTCGTTTCTGTGCGCGCCTAGTTATTGTGCGCGCTATCGACCGGCTGCGAAGCAGGCCCAGGAAACCGGGCTCGGCACGAACCATATTGGTTTCCGGACCGTTCGCCGTCGATGATCGACAGATTAACGCTGCACTAACGCGGGCAGAATCTGCACATCGTGGGTACCCACAAAGAATCGCCTTGGCTACTTGCCTTTGAACGCCGGGTCCCGTTTCTCGAGAAACGCGTTGATGCCCTCCCGGTTGTCTTCGCTACCCAGCAGTTCGCCCTGCAATTTCGCCTCCAAGTCGAATACTTCGGTCCACTCTCTGTCGGTCGCAAAGCGCATGGCCCGCTTCGTCGCTGCCAACGATAAGGGGGCACGCCGAGCGAGACTCTTCGCCCAGGCGACAGCGGTAACCCGTAACTCAGCAGCGGGACCGACTTTGTTCGCCAGTCCCAGTTCGACGCATCGCTTGGCCGGAATACGCTCCGACTCAATGCTTAGCTGGAAAGCGCGTCGGTAACCGAGCTGGCGAACCAGAAACCAGTTTAGGCCGCCGTCGGGGACGAGCGATATTGCCGTAAATGGCGACAATAAGAACGCGTTATCGGCCATCATCATAAGATCGCACTGCAGTGCTAGCGACAAACCGATGCCGGCTGCGGAGCCGGGCACAACCGCGATTACCGGTTTCGATATTGCCGCAATGATCTCAAATAATGGGCGGTACTCCACCTGGAGCGTCTGTTCAATATCGCTAGCGATACCCGCTTTGAGGTCAGCGCCTGCCGAAAAACACCGCCCTTCACCGGTAAGAATGACGACGCGAACGGAATCGTCGTCGCTCGCATTGCGGAAGTCCCGGACAAGTGTGGCGCGCAAGTCCGTGTTCAACGAGTTCATTGCCTCCGGACGATTCAGCGTTATGACGGCGACACCGTCGTCTTGCTCGTATTTCGTCAACATGCTGAGTCAATGCTCCTCGACGACCGTTCCGCGGGTTATCCGTGAAAGCCAAATACCGACTTGATCTCGAAGTATTCCTCCAGTCCATACCGCCCCCATTCCCGGCCAAGTCCCGACGTCTTGTAGCCGCCAAACGACGCGCTTAGGTCAGCCGTCGCGTTGTTAATATGAACGTTGCCGGTCCGAAGCCTACTCGCCACCGCTCGCACGCGCTGTGGGTCCTTGCCGGAGACGTAACCGGACAAGCCATACGGCGTGTCGTTTGCCATCTCTACGGCTTGCTCCTCGGAGTCGTACGGCAGGATACACAGTACCGGACCAAAGATTTCTTCCTGGGCGATAGTCATACCGTTGGTGACATCGCTGAATACGGTGGGCTTAACAAAAAAGCCAGGGCGAGTTGCATCCGGTTTGCCGAGCCCGCCGCAGACCAGCTTGGCGCCATCGTCAACGCCCGTTTGGATTAACGTTTGCACCCGCTCAAACTGGGCCTTGTTCGCAAGAGGCCCCATTGTGGTCGAGTCATCCAGCGGATCTCCCACGACACACGCTTGGGCCGTGGCGAGCGCTAGGCTCTCGACCGCGGCAAGATGCTCACGAGGCACCAACATACGCGACGGTGCGTTACAGCTCTGCCCGGTATTCAAAAACATCGCCTTTACGCCATCGGTAACGGCCGCATTGAAATCGGCGTCCGTGAGCAAAATATTGGCCGACTTACCGCCGAGTTCGAGTGCCACTTTTTTTACCGACGGGGCGGCTGCCCGGGAGACCTCGACGCCTGCCCGCGTGGACCCGGTGAAGGATACAAAATCGACGTCCGGATGAGCCGCCAGCGCAGCGCCAACGGTCGGGCCGTCGCCATTGACGAGATTGAAAACGCCGGCCGGCACCGATGCCTCATGCAGAATATCCGCGAACACGTGCGCCGACAGCGGCGCAAATTCACTGGGCTTTAACACCATCGTGCAGCCGGCTGCCAATGCCGGCACGACTTTGCAGCCGATTTGATGGATAGGCCAATTCCACGGCGTAATCATGCCGCACACACCGATCGGTTCGCGTTGGATACGGGTTTGTTGGTTATCTTCAAAGAAAGGGTAGTCTTTGAGTATTGCCCTCATCACCTTCAGGTGGCCGAGCAAAGCGCCGGCTTGCCGAGTTCGGGCCAGTGCGGCCAATGGCGCACCCATCTCGGTGCATATGGCGTTCGCAACCTCGTCGATACGGTTTTTATAGACGGCTGTAATAGCGGCCAGTAACTCGAGTCGCTCATCGCGTGTCGTTTGCGAATAGGTTGTGAACGCACGTCTTGCGGCAGCGATTGCGATATCGACGTCGTCCGCCGAACCTAACGTGATGGTTCCGGCACGCTCTTCTGTCGCCGGATTGATGACATCGTGTCGCCGTGGCGAGTTGGATGAGATCCAACCGCCATCGATATAAAACTCCGTGAGGTGTGTCACAGCGAGCTGCCTACTTCTCGAAGGCCTTCAGTAACTCGACGACAGGAACGTTTTGTTCCCGCCACGATGCGACCCGATCGTTCGGGATACTGAGATTGAATGTGCTGGGCGGCAGTGGGCCGTATTGTCCCAACGCGAAATTCCGCGCCGGTACGTCAGCCGGTGGCCGTGACGAATCCACCAGGTCTCCGTCGGTCCAATGCTCAAGTGTAAAGCCGGCAGGGTCGCGCCAATAATCATAGATTTGGCTTCCTAGCAGATGCCGACCGATGCCCCATTCGTGGATATAGCCGCCGTAGGTTTTCATGCGATAGTGGCCGGCTAATAGATCGTCGATACTGCCGGTCAACTCAAAGCCGCCGTGACCGAACGTTCCCTCGTAGCCTTCCCGACCTTTTCTCGGTCCAACGATATTGATCGTGTGATGATCCACCGGTTTGTCGCCTTGGTCCACACGCATAAAGGCACCCGATCGCTTGCCGTCAGGCATAACAAGGTTATCGGTAACCAGCATGCCGAGTGTTGAGGCATACCAGTCTATTGAGTTATCGGCGTTCGAGACATTGACGGCGTAGTGACCAATTCGCATCACTCGCGACCTTAGTTGGTAACGCCATTCATCGTCTTCGAGCTTCCATTCATCTGAAGCTTTACCAATCCGCTGCAATTCGTTGATGCGCAATTTTTGAACACCTGAATTGAGCGACGGCGCGGGCTGATCAGCGGCTCGCGAAAACTCAACGCCGTGAAACACTTCGACACCGAGCCCGTCGGGATCAGCGATTGAGACTTTCTGGCCACCGCCCGGCTCTTCACTCGCCTCAATGGGTGTGTCGAACGCCTTTGCCAACGACTCCAACTCGGCCTGCGAGTGAACGTAGTAACCCGCCGACACAAAGCGGTTTTCGCGTCCTCGACGGGCGCAATAGCAAAACGGCGCAATGCCTGAGCCGCGGTACCAGATCGTGTCGTCCGTTTCTGCAAGCCATTCAAGCCCAAAGTGCTCGAAGTATTGCTTTTGTGCGTCGAGATCGACCAGTTCGAAGCGCAGAAACAACAGGTCAGCGACCTGGCATAGAGGCTCACTCATTAAACTGCCACCCGGTAATTCGCCGTGGTATTAGCCGCAACCTCGTCTAGACTGGCGCCCGGCAACAGCCGATCCAGCACCATCTCGCCACTCTCGAAACGAAACACGGCGAGATCGGTGATCAGAATGTCGACAACGTGGTTCGCCGTGAGCGGCAAATCGCAGCTCGTAACGACCTTCGGCGTGCCATCTCGGGCACAGTGGGTCATCGTAACGATGAGTTTCCTGGCGCCACTCGCAAGATCCATCGCGCCGCCTACGCCCAGCAGCGGTTTGCCGGGCACCGACCAATTCGCGAGATTTCCGCGCTCGTCAACCTGCAGACCGCCCATGATCGCCACATCAACATGGCCGCCGCGGATCATGCCGAACGAGGTCGCACTATCGAAGTAACTCGCTCCCGGCAAGGCCGTGACCGGAATCTTGCCGGCGTTAACCGGGTAGTCGAGTGCACCGCCACTCGCGGGCTCCGGTCCGACGCCGAGCAGGCCGTTTTCGGTGTGCAAAATAATCCCATCACCTGGGGCAATGAGATCGGCAACAAGCGTCGGGATGCCGACGCCGAGATTGACGATATCGCCAGGCGAAATTTCTGCCAACGCCTCCCTGGCCATGTTCTCGCGGCGCACATCCGTTTTTTTGTCACTGGCGGAAATGGACGCCGACGTTCCCAAGAGCTCCTCGCCGATGCTCGCCTGCACCAGGTAGTCCACGAAACAACAAGGTGTATGAACGTGCTCGGGCTCGATCTCGCCGACTGGCACGATATGTTCGACTTCCGCAATAACAACATCGGCCGCCGTAGCGGCTGCTTTGTTGAAGTTACTCTCGGTCATCCGGTACTGGAGATTTCCGGCGGCATCGGCTTTAAACGCGCGTACCAAAGCGACGTTACCGCGCAGCGATGGCACAAAGACCATTTCGGTGCCATTGATCTCACGGGTCTCACAACCGTCGGCGAGTGGCGTACCCGCCGACGTTGGCGTAAAGAAACCACCTATCCCCGCACCACCGGCTCGCAGCGCCTCGGCCAACGTGCCTTGCGGCATTAGCTGCGCTTCAATTTGCTCGGCCATCGCGGCCTCCACCGCTTCACGGTTGCTGGTGAAATACGACCCGATCGCCTTTTGTAACTGACCGTTGCGCAACAAGCGGCCGCCCCCTAGCCCTGGCTCACCGACGTTATTACCCACGTACGTCAGTTTCTCGACGGCGGTCTCAGCCAGGGCATGCATCAGGTTCACCGGGTGCCCGGTCATGCCGAATCCGCCGACGAGAATCGTATCGCCAGACTTGACGTGCGCAACAGCGGCCGATGCACTGACCTGCGGAGTGGATTTCATCGGTTACCTCGCACGGGGACAATCCCAACGTCGGTTGAGCGTGGCTCCCGCAACGAGTCGAACAAGCCAGCTTCGTCGGCGTACAGCCATTGGTGGCGACAAATCCAGCCATTCACTCATGACATTGAGCCTGCCCTCGACGAGGAGACATTCGTTGCACGCGGGACGCGATTCAGGCGAAGGAACACGACGTGATTTTGTCGCGTCATTGACGCCTATTATCTTTGTTTATAAGCGAATATAATAATCTTAAATCTGTTGCACGACAACTTTTGAAATACAACGACGCAACAGCATCAAGGGGGATGCCAGATGAGCGACGCGGTAGAAGACCGGTGGGATAGCGCTTACGAAGTCAGAGCCGTCAGTCTGCTAGCCATCGGGTTCGGCCTCGTTGGCCTGGATCGATTTATCATCCTGCCGCTGTTCCCGATCATCGCCGAAGACCTTGGCCTGAATTATCAGGACCTAGGATTAATTGCCGGCGTCCTAGCGCTTACCTGGGGACTCGCCTCAATAGTAACGGGCAGTCTCTCAGACCGATTCGGCTATCGTCGCGTACTCGTCGTTTCAACCCTGTTGTTTTCTGCCCTCGTGGCTGCAAGCGGCTTGGCGACCGGCTTAGTGATGTTTCTGGTTATCCGCGGAATGATGGGCTTCGCAGAAGGCGGTTTCGTGCCGGCGAGTATCGTCGCGACGTTTCGCGCGGCGAAACCCAATCGCCGCGGCTTGATGGTCGGCATCCAGCAAATGGCAGCGCCGCTGGTTGGTTTGTTTCTCGGCCCTATCATCGCGGTCGGTCTGCTGCGCGTGCTGCCTGGCTGGGAGTGGGTCTTCGCGATCGTCGCGATTCCAGGGTTCGTCGTTGCCTATTTGATGTGGCGGGTCATCAAAGACTCAGCCGCACCGCCCGCCGAATCGTCCGTCGCGACAACCAAACCGTCGATCGGCGCTGCCATTAGGAACCGCAACGTCGTTTTCTGTGCGCTGGGCATGCTCGGACTGTTATCGAGCCTGCATACGCTGTCGGCGTTTATGCCCAACTACCTAACCGATCACATCGGACTGTCCATTGAAACAATGGGCATCGTCTTTTCTTCATTGGGCGGCGGCGGTGTACTGGGCATGGTTTTCATTCCCGCGTTATCGGACCGGTTAGGCAGGAAGCCGGTCATCATCGGCGCGTTGCTACTGGGAACAGCCGCCTTGTTTGCGCTGACTCAAATAACGTCGAGTGCGCCGGCCATCGCCGCGTGCTTTTTCGTTGTCAGCGCCGGTATATCCGGGGCCGTCGCGATTACGATGGGGCCGCTCGTGAATGCGTCGGTGTCGCCGACCATTGCGGCCACGGCGACGGGTATTGTGAGCGGCGTTGGCGAGATGTTTGGAGGCGCGTTTGCACCAGCTATTGCGGGTGCGATAGCCCAAACAAGCGGGATTGCCAGTATTCCTTACGTCTCATTAAGCGCCGCGGTCTTTGCCATTTTGGTGTTCGCGTTCGGTGTCCAAGAACCGAACGGCGAACGCACAGCAGCCTAGTCATCGACGTCGACGGGCCAAACTTCGTTCAAGACACGGATCGCGCTAACACCGGCCGGCCATCCAGCGTAGTGGGTGACGTGGATAATCATGTCCTCGAGTTTTTCTCGCTCAATACCGAGGTTCCTGGCGCCTTTGAAGTGCGCCCGTTGTTCGGCCTCTTTGCCTAAGGCAACCAATGCCACGCAGGTCACCAACGAGCGCTCTTGCATCTCGAGCGAGCCACGTTGCCAAACATCACCGAAGAGGTGATCGATCGTGTATTCCGTGAGCCGTTCGGGCCAGGGCAACTCGTCCGGATGACGCCCGAAAAGCGTGTGCAGCAGCTCGGTGCCACGCCGGCGCCGCTCGGCATCGTTGTTGCTCATCGTGACCCTTTAATAATGCGCACGACTGCATACTAAATGACTTTATTTTTGCAAGCAAACATATATAATTATTGATCGGCACACGAGACTTCAAACAATTTCGCCGACATCTAGGGGGACAAATCACGATGAGGCTACTGACGTTCACGCATGATGGTGCAACTCGCACGGGTGCACTCCAGGGCGACAGCATTGTCGATCTGCACGCGACCGATTCGGATATCCCAGACGACATGGTGGCGTTGCTGCAAGGTGGCGACGCCATGCTGGATAAGGCTCGGGCGGCTGCCGAATCCGGTGACGCCGCCATCGCGCTGGCGGATGCCCATCTAGAGAGCCCTATTCTCGTACCGCCCCGTATTTTGGCGATTGGCCTGAACTACATGTCGCATTGGGATGAGGTCCCGCAGCACATTAAGGATGGGGGCTTTCAACTGCCGAAAGTACCGATGATGTTCAATAAACAAAACACGTCGGTGAATGGCCCTTACGACCCCGTCCTCCTGCCACCGGAATCACCAGAGCTCGACTGGGAGGGCGAACTGGGCGTGGTAATCGGCAAAACCGCACGACGCGTGGCGAAAGAAAACGCGTTCGACATTGTCGCCGGGTACACGATTGTCAACGACGTAACCATTCGCGATTGGCAGCGGGCCGCTCGCACGATGACGATGGGTAAATCATGGGACTCACACTGTCCGATGGGTCCAACCATCGTTACCAAAGACGAAATCGCCGATGTCGAGAACCTTAATGTCGTTACCACGGTCGACGGCAAAGAAATGCAGAACTTCAACACCGGGGAAATGATCTTCGACATCGCAACCACGATCGAGTACCTGTCGACCGCGTTCACCTTGGTGCCCGGCGATGTCATCGCGACTGGAACAGCCGCTGGCGTTGCGTTGTTCCGCGAGGGACAGCCCTGGTTAACGGAAGGGCAAGTTGTTCGCGTCGATGTCGAGAGCCTCGGGCACCTGGAGGCCACCGTAGTCAAAGACGACGGCGTGAGCTTTATTCGATGAACGAGCTGCCCGACCTGGAGCACTACTACCGACTGCCAGGGCATATCGACAGCTGGATCGCGCTCGCGATTGTCATTGCGTCATTGCTAATCGCGGCTGGCTTGAATCACTCCAAGCCGGGCGTGCGCACGGCCGGCACTGGCCTCGCCGCATTGGGTTGTTTTGCCGTCTTTGCTTGGTTCCTGATCGTCAAAGGCACCGGTATTTTTGCTGAGCCGCGCGAACCACTGTTTCCGACAGACTCGATTCGGCCCATGGTCATCACAATCATCTCGGCGATCAGCCTGCTGGCCGGTCTCTTTTTGGTTCGAGTAACGCTGTGGCAAAACAATCGAACCGACACACTGGGTTTAGCGACGGGCAACACACAGGAGAAGTTTGGCCGCGCTTCGCGACTGCTGCATTGGACAACAGCGATTTTGTTTCTCTCGCTGATTCCGATGGGATTTTTCACCTCCATGATTCCGTATGACGTGTCGTGGCGGCAGGGCTACTACGTCGTCCACAAGACCATCGGCTTCATCGTTTTGTTTCTGGTCATTGTTCGAATCATTTGGCACTTCCGAAGCCCTACGCCGAAACTCGCCGGTGACCTGAGAGGTTGGGAGCACAAGTGCGCCAAGCTTGCCCACGTAGCGCTCTACTTTGTCATGCTGGCCGTACCGATTAGCGGCTTCATCATGTCTACGTACGGTGGCAAATGGTCGCATTTCTTTGTCTGGGACCTACCGATGCTCTGGGAAAAAGACATGGAAGCCATCAAGCCGTTCGGCCTGATGCACAAGGTGGTCTTGCCGTATTTGTGTCTACTGTTAATCGGTGCGCATGTCCTTGGCGCCCTAAAACACCACTTTATCGATCGCCATCGCGACAGCATCCATAGGATGGTGTCGTAGGGCTATTGCGCGTGCCGCTACCAACCGTACTGCGTATCGTTGCTGGCCTGATCGTCGTGATGGTCATCGGCGAGTACTGGGTGCTCGATCAGTTACAACTGCCACCACTCGGCGTTGTGAGCACGCTGGTTGCGCTGTCCTTTACTTACCAGAAGTGGCCAACCGCAAGCGCCTGGCTCGCCGCTATTATGAGTGTCGCTGCGCCCATTGCCGCGCTGGTCGGTTATCTACAAGGTTATCTAGTTTTAATCGTACCGGTATTCGATGCCGTCATCTTTTTTTGGCTGCTATCGACGGCCATTCGCGAACTCCGGCCCTTTAGTTCGGCTGTGACGTCGTAGTGCGAGTAGCGTCGGGTGACACACGATTCTGACGTCGTTGTCATCGGTCTTGGGCCGGTAGGCGGCGTACTGGCCGCACTCTGCGCCCAACAAGGGCTTAACGTCACCGTCGTCGAGAAGGACACGGATGTTTACCGTCTGCCGCGCGCCGTTGCGATGGATCACGAAGTGCTGCGCCAGGTGGGTCTGATCGGTGTCGCTGATGCGGTGCTCGCCGCGAGCAACCCGTCTGAAGGTTATGAGTTTGTAAATAGCGACCGCGAAATTCTGGTCGCCCGCTATCAATCGGGTCTTGCGCAAACGGCCTATCCGTTTGCAAATCTGTTCCATCAACCCTCGTTCGAGGCGGCGGTTCGTAAGCGGTTGAGCGAATTGCCCAACGTCCGCGTTTTGCTCGGTAGCGAAGTGGTGCACTTAGTGCAGGACGCGGATGCCGCGGAAACAACGATTCGTACACCAGACGGAGACCAACGCTTGAAGTCGCCGTTTGTCGTCGGCTGTGATGGCGCTAAGAGCTTTGTCCGTCGCTGGATGGCAGCGCCAATGCATGATCTTGGGTTCGACGAGCCATGGCTTGTTGTCGACGTGCGCTTACCCGACGGCGCTCCCGCACTGTCTACCAAAGGTATGCAACTGTGCGACCCGCAGCGACCGACAACCAGCACGCAATCCGGGCCTGGGCGGCACCGTTGGGAATTCATGTTAATGCCGGACGAGGACCCGAGCGAGGTTACCAGCGACGGCGCTATCAGGACGCGCTTAGCCGATTGGATCGATCCCGACTCGGTGGCAATAGAACGATCCGCTGTTTATCGGTTCCACGGCCTGATTGCCGAAAAGTGGCGACAAGGTCGGATGCTAATTATTGGGGACGCAGCGCATCAGATGCCGCCGTTTCTTGGCCAAGGTTTGTGCTCTGGTGTGCGCGATGCACTGAACCTTGCTTGGAAGCTCGGCAGCGTTATTCGTGACGGTACTCCCGAAAGCCTGCTCGATACGGTATGCGCGGAACGCTCGCCGCATGTCGAGGCGATAACCGAAGCTGCCATTCAATTGGGAAAACTGGTCTGCATAACCGACCCCGACGAGGCGGCGCAGCGTGACGAACAATTCAAAGCCGATCAAGACGCCGGTCGCCCGCCTCCGTTTCCGCCGATGCCACGTATTTGCGACGGCGTTCTTGACGATCACGCCGCTGGCAGTGTGTTGCCGGAACCCTTTGTGGTGACGAACGACGGCGAGGCCAGCACGCGTCTTGACGACATTGTCGGCTACGTTGCGCTATTGATCATCGGCCGCAATGTTGAGCTTTCGGATTCTGACGAAATGGCCGTCACCAATCTCATCAAGACCTGCCCCACGCTGCGCGTTTGCCAAATCGGCGCGGGAGGTTCGCGCGTAAACCTTGCCGATACGGGTGATCACGTGCAGAGCCTACTCGACAATGCCGACGCCTTGCTGGTGAAACCCGATCGGATCGTTTTTGGCGCCGGCAATGTTCGAACACTTGCCCACCAATGGACGAACTACCTCGCCGGCGCGTCGACCGAGAACAACAGCCGATGAGAACGCACACCAAGATCGCCACGCTGGCTGATGTAGAAGCGTACGAAAGCGTGCCCTGCGAGCAACGTTGGCGCGGTACGAGTGTTTATGACCTCATTCGCCGCACCGCCACGACCGACCCTAGCCGACCCGCCATGAAGTTTCAGTTTTCGGTGACACCGGAGGAAGACCCCTCGGTCATTTCTTATGGGCAGTTTCTTGCCGGCATCCATCAATTCGCCAATTGCCTAAACGCCGTGGGACTAAAACCGGGCGATGTGACATCGATCATTCTCCCGAACATCGCCGCAAACCACTTTGCAAACTGGGGCGGGCAGGCATTCGGAGTCGCCGGACAAATCAACTATATGCTGGAGCCCGAAGCGCTTCGCGACATCATGGTGGCTTCGCAGACACAGGCGCTCGTCGTTCTCGGGCCCGATACGGAATTCGATATCTGGGAAAAAACGCTGTCGATTGTCGATGATGTACCGTCCCTAAAGGTCATCTTTGAAGTCGCGTTACCCGGTGCATCCGTATCCGGCCAAGATGCGACGGCAGGGGGCATACCGATCCGCGACTTGGCGGTCGATCTTGCCTCTGCGAACTCGGCGACCCTGGATTTCGAGCGCGACATAGACATCGAGGAAGTCGGTATCTACTTCCACACTGGGGGCACGACAGGCACACCGAAAATCGCCCAAATCAGCCACCGCAACCAAGTCCATGTTGCGTCCACAAAAGCCGAGCTGTTTAACCTGACGCCCGACAGTGTCGGCATTTGTGCGTTACCGTTGTTTCACGTGAACGCCGTGTTCAACACCGGCTTGAACTTCTTCGCGGCCGGTGGCCATGTCGTCTACCTCACACCGAAAGGGTTCCGTACGCGGGGGCTCATCGACAATTTCTGGCGACTCATCGAGAAGTACCGCGGCACGATGTTCAACACGGTACCAACCGTTGTATCGGCGCTACTTAACCGGCCACTCGATGGCATCGATATCAGTTCGCTTGATTTTGTGAGCTGTGGCGCGGCGCCCATATCCCGAGAAGTTTTTCGGCAGTTTCAGGAGGCGACCGGCGCGAACATTCTTGAAGGTTACGGCCTTACGGAAGGGACGCTTTCCAGCAGCAGCAATCCTAAAGACGGCGAGAAACGCCTCGGATCAATAGGACTTCGTTACCCGTATCAGCAAATGAAATGCGTCATTCTCGACGACGATAAGCAGTACGTTCGAGACTGCGCCGTCGACGAAGTCGGGGTCATCATCATTTCCGGACCGAATGTCTTCATGGGTTACAAGCAGACCGAGGCGAATGAAGGGCAGTTTATCGGCGATTGGTTTATAACCGGCGACCTTGCTCGTCAGGATGCCGACGGCTACTTCTATCTGGTGGGCCGGGCGAAGGATTTGATCATTCGCGGCGGCAACAACATCGACCCTAAGGGGATCGAAGACACGTTGATGCAACACCCGGCCGTCGCTCTCGCCGCAGCGGTTGGGCAGCCGGACACCTACGCCGGTGAATTGCCGTGCGCGTACGTTTCTGTAGCCAGTGATTTCGATGGCGACTTGACCGCATTGTCAGACGAACTGCGCGTGTTCGCCAAGAGCCACGTTAGCGAACGAGCGGCAGCCCCTGTCTATATCGAAGTTGTTGAAACGATGCCGCTAACCGCGGTCGGTAAGATTTTCAAACCAGCGCTACAGGCCCGTGCCATTGAGCGGGTCCTAATGAATGCTGTGCGGGAAGTCGACGCCACAGCGAGCATCTCGGTGGCAAACGACAGTCAGCGAGGCATGGTGGCGTCCGTCGCGTTACCGACCGCCATCGATCGTCAATCGGTCACCGCAATCAAGCAGGTGCTAGACCAATTCACCGTCAGTTATGACATCTCGGAACAGGAAACAGACAATGAGCAATAACGATCAAAACGTCCGCGTCGTGCTGGCATCGCGCCCCGTCGGCAGCGCTCGCGTCGATAATCTGCGCGTCGAGTCCGTCGCCAAACCGGCTGCGGGTGATGGCGAGATACTGCTAAGAACGATATTCCTGTCGCTTGACCCGTACATGTTCGGTCGTATGAGCGCGTCAAAGAACTACGCCGCATCGGTAGACATCGACGGTGTCATGGTTGGCTCCTCGGTCTGCCAAGTGGAAGCGTCGAATCACGCCGATTTCGCAGTTGGCGAATGGGTCGTCGCACCAACCGGTTGGCAAAGCTATAGCGTTTCCAACGGGGAAGGCTTGCGCAAGCTGGGACACAATCCGGACAATCCGTCTTACGCGTTGGGCATCCTCGGTATGCCCGGATTCACCGGCTACATCGGCCTGACGGAAATTGGCAAACCACAAGCCGGTGAAACGGTGGTGATGGCCGCAGCGACCGGACCCGTTGGCTCGACGGTCGGTCAGGTCGCGAAAATCAAGGGCTGCCGAGTGGTTGGAATTGCTGGCGGTGCCGAGAAATGCCAATTCGCGAAAGACACTCTTGGGTTCGATGACTGTATCGACCACCGCGACAACAACTTTGCAGACTTACTCGCTACCGCGTGCCCAGATGGGATCGATGTCTATTTCGAGAACGTCGGCGGCAAAGTCTTCGATACCGTCGAGCAATTGCTAAACACACGCGCCAGAATTCCCGTTTGCGGGTTGATGTCGTTCTACGGATCGGCAGAGGTAGCCGAAGGACCGGATCGACGGCCACAATTCATGCGCTCCGTCCTGGTACGGCAATTACAAATTCAAGGCTTCGTCGCGCTACAAAACTTCGGTGAGCACATGGACGATTTCCGCGTGCAAATGGCTGAGTGGTTGTCGGCTGGCAAGATTCAATACCGAGAAAACCGGGTCCACGGCATCGACAAAGCGCCGGAAGCATTTATTGGTCTGCTCCACGGCACCAACTTCGGCAAACTGATTGTCGAAGTCAATCATCCGTTGACGAGCTAAGATGAAAAGGCTGGCCATCCCACAAGCCGCCGACTTAACGGCTGAGCAGCGCGAAGTCTACGACAAAGTCGTCAACGGTCCACGCGGTCGGATCGGCGGCGGCCTACAATTCTGGCTTCATCGTCCGGAACTCGCCGACCGCGCCCAAGAACTCGGTGTCTATCTTCGCTACAACACAGCGCTACCGACACGATTATCGGAACTCGCTATTCTCGTCACAGTGCGTCATTGGGGTGCTGAGTTTGAATGGATCCATGCACCGATCGCGATTAAGGCCGGCTTACCGGCTGAACCGATTGAGGCGCTAAAGCACGGGCGCAAACCGCGATTCGACAATGACGAGGAGACCCTCGTCTATGAGATCACGCGTAACATTCTGCTTAACAAGCACCTATCTGACGAACTGTATGCGCGCGGTATGGACAGTCTCGGTCAGGACGCCATGGTCGATCTCGTCGGTATCGTCGGTTACTACACAATGATCGCGCTTACCCTAAACACATTCGACGTCTTGCCTGAACCGCGCGAGCCGAACTGGTCGAAGGAAGTCGGCATTGAGTGAGCTCACTGAGTCCGACGTTGCAGCCAGAGCACGGCAGTTTGTTGCGGCCCGTCGTAGCGCAACCACGCTCGACGGCTACCCCGGTGCAGTCCCAGATTCACTCGATGATGCCTACCGCATCCAAGACTGTGCGATCTCACTGTGGGATGACTCGGTCGTTGGGTGGAAAGTCGGCCAGGTTCGAATCGAACACCGAGAGAAATTTGGCTCGGACCGCATACTCGGGCCTATTTTCAAGCGGCATGTTCGCCACGCAAGTGACAAACCTGACATGCCATTGTTCGATGGCGCTTTCGCGGTCGTCGAGGCAGAGTACATCGCCATTCTCAACCAGGATACGCCGACCTCGAAAGCTGAATGGACGCCTGAGGAGGCGCTGGCTGTCGTTGGTGATCTCCGTGTCGGTATCGAAACGGCGGGCAGCCCTGTTCCGGCGCTTAATGAATATGGCGCCGCTGCCGTCGTATCCGACTTTGGTGCCCACGGTGGACTCGTCATTGGTCCGTCGATTGCCGATTGGCCGGAGCGGAATCTTGACGCACTGGAGTGCGAAACGTTTGTCAACGACGTACGGGTCGGCAGCGGTGGGCCGCGTAACCTGGATCTAGGCATTGCCAGATCGATCCAAGCAACGCTTGAATCGACAGCACGACGCGGCCGTGCCCTAAAAGCGGGCCACCTTATCTCGACCGGGGCGACGACCGGCGTGCATGCGGCGAGGCCAGGTGATCAGGTACGCGTGTGTTTCGGCAGCGATGGTGAAGTGCGCTGTCAAATCAAAGCAGCGTTACCCTTGCAATGATCGGCATGATTGTCATCGCCATCATTGCTGCATTGTTACTCGCGTGGTACCTCGAGTATCGGCGCCGCGACCCGCATCCCGTTGCCGATGGCCTGCAGCTCGACATCGACCTTCCCCACGACGAAGAGTTTGAGCTGTATCACAACGCGCTCTCCATATGTTCGATGAAGGTCCGTGTGTGCCTGGCAGAGTTACAGATCCCCTATAAGAGCCACCATATCGATCTCATCGAGACAGGCTCCTTTGAAACAACCCGCGCCAGTTTCCGGCGGGTAAACCCAGCGGGAACGGTGCCCGTGCTTGTCCATAACGGTCACCCTATCTATCAGTCACACGAGCAGATTCGCTACGCGGCCACTCACTGTCCGCCCGGCGTCAGTCCACTTGTTCCGGACGACCGAGACGAGGCTGCGCTGATGGACGAATGGATTGACCGCTCATCGTTGACAGCCCAACCGCTGGACAATATGGGCGCGAGTGCCGGCAATGCGGTACCGGGGCAAACCTTTCCGCTATTCGCGACGATGATCGAGAAAATTCCGTACTGGCGGATCGTTGAAGGCTTGCTGTTTCATCACAACAAGCGAATGCCGATGCTTTTTGTCGCGTTAAAACTTAAAGGCCTCGAAGTGCTTGGCTCGGATGCATTTCTCAGCAAGTTGTTTGCCGATTCACGACAACACCTGCATGAACATCTCGACGCTTTGGAACAACAACTAAAAAAGAGCGTCGGGCCTTGGATTGTCGGAACTCGATATACGCTTGCCGATGTTTCATGGTTGGTGATTTTCGAACGCCTAAAACAAGCGGCTGTTATTGACGTCTTTGTCAGTGACGACCGCCGGCCAGCGTGTGCGGCTTACTGGCGACAGCTACAAGAACGCGCAGCCTATCGCACAGCCATTTTGGATCACGCGCACCCAATCGTGACGTACGGGACTAACCGTATTGTCGAAGCAAAAGCAGCCAGCCCAGCTTTGCGAGAACTTCTCGAGGGGGTGCAACAACCATGACGCAAGCGCAAGTCTACACAGCGGCGCGAGTCATAGAAGGGGCTGGGTTTGTAGTGCAGCGACCCATTCCGGGTCCGGACCTAAGTGCGCTAGGCCCGTTCATCCTGCTCGATCACATCGGTCCCATCGACATACCGGCCGGTCAGGCGGTCGGTGCGCCGACTCACCCGCACGCCGGTATCGAGACACTGTCTTATTTCATTGAAGGCAGCGGGCTGCATTACGACAGCTTAGGGAATCGAGCCATAACCGGGCCTGGCGAAGTTCAATGGATGCGCGCCGGCCGCGGCATCATTCATGATGAAGGTCCGGACGACGAGATGATTCGTCATGGCGGTCGCAGCCATATGGTGCAGCTATGGCTTAACATGCCCGGTGAAACCAAACTCGACGAACCGGACTACCGATCATTCACCCGGGACATGATTCCCCATGTATCGCTGGGTTCCAACGGCAGCGCACGTTTGATTATCGGCTCACTCGGTGAAGTGGTCGGCCCATTGGAAACGTATGGCAACCCGTTCCTCGCACATGGGATATTTTCCGCTCTGGGTTCTTGCAAGCTCGACCTTCCGCCCTTGAATCAATTCGGCGTGTTTGTCTTAAGCGGTGAGGCCACTGTTAACGGCACACGAATTGGCGCCGATCAACTGGCGGTTCTGAGTCCGTCATCGCAGCTGCAGATACGAGCGCATGCCGAGACGCAGTTTCTTCTGATCGGCGGTGACCGCATCGCGGACGAACTTGTACGTCGTGGTCCGTTCGTTGCCAATAGCGACGCACACATGCAGCGGATCATTACTGACTACCAGCGCGGCTCGTTCGGTCAATTGCACAAGGACGTGTAGACGTGCAAAACGTCTTGATCGCTGGCGGTACGGGTTTTGTCGGCTTAAACGCGGCGCGCGCGTTTGCCGACAAAGGCGTGTCGGTTGTCGTAACGAGTCGTAAGCGTTTCGACGAGGCGGGAGAAGCACTGGCTGCCGACAATGCGCTGATACGCGTCGAGTACGTTAATTTGCAAAGTAACGCGGAGGTTTTTGAGCTGTATACGCGTTACCGGTTTGATGGCCTCGTTATGCTCGCTCACGCGCATCAATATGCTCGCACAAGAGCGGCGAGTAACGCCCTGTATCCGATGCTGCTCAATTGCCTTGAAGGGGCCCGAATTTCCGGCGTTAAGCGACTTGTGCTAGCCAGTTCAAAGGCTATCTATGGCGGCATGAGCCCACCCTACAACGAAGATGCCACGTTTCCCATCCAGGTGACCTACCCCGGTGCGACCGATGAGGCGCGCAAGCTGCCGCGATTTCCTGAGTTTGAAACAACGGTAAAACGTACGACGGAGATGATCGCGTTGGACTACGCGATTCCACTACCAGCATCGACCTCCGGACTATCCGGTTCTGGCGACAACCATTCGCTGGAAGTCGTGGCGTTGCGATATCCGATCCAATGGGGCCCCGGCTACACTGCGATGGGGAGCCCATTCAGTCTTATCGCCCATGCCGCCGCCGGAAAAATCGACAGCCTGGCCGATCGGACCGGCTACCTCGGACTGCCCATCGCAGAGTTTTGGAACCTGTTGTCCGGATCGGCCTCAAGCTACGTTAAAGACAGTGCCAGCGCGATTGTTACCGCAATGCTCGCGACCACGTTGCCCCATTCAATATACAACGTGTGTAGCGGCTTCAACGATGTCGCTCGCGATCAGCTCGAGGCCGTGTACCGCATCGTTCCCGGCGCGCGCGACAACATTGGTCTTGCGCCGGAGATGCTGGACGCCGGCGGTGCGCCTGACAACGGCTTCAATGCCAATCGATTCAAGTCAGACTTTGGCTGGCAGCCGGAGCATGCCAGTTTTGACGAGGCATTTGCCGACTACGTTGCTTGGCTGCAGGACAATCCTTACTGAACGAAGACGCTGCTAGCTGCCGGCGGCGTGCTTACCCACCTCCCACTCAAGCTTTTCGAGCTTCTGGCTGGCAAAATCGAGCGGTGATTTCTCAAGTGTTGTAGCGAACGTGTCGTTCCAGCGATTGAGAAACCCCATGTACGCGATCGCGGCGACGATATCGATAATCTGGGCGACCGAAAAGTACTTGTGCAACTCGTCGAAGTGTTGCTGTGTTGTCTCGTTGGGTGTTTGACCCGCGGCGAATGCCAGCGCGAGCGCCGCGCGCTCAGCCGGGCTGTAATGCGCACTCGTCTCGAAAAGCATGATGTCATCAACCTTCTCAGTGCTCGCCTTGTGATATTCAGCCAGCATGGCGCTATGTGCCTGACAGTAGCGGCAGCCCGCCGATAGACTGACAGCGGTAAAGACGAGCATTCGCAGTTCATCCGAGATGGGTTCCGGCTCCGGCTCACCGCGGTGCTTGAACGCATGCCGTACCCGCCCAAGTATTGCCAGCAACGGGTTCGTCTTAGCGCCCTTCGAACCGCGAAACACGGCCTCGGACAACATGCCGAAGCCCGACATCAATTCGATGTTGTGCGACATGATCATCATGGAGTTGGGTACGAATCCGCCCATGACGGTCTCAATGGTTTGCCAGACCGGCTCGAACTCCGGTAGGTCCTCGCGCTTTCTTCCTTGCAATCGTTGAGTCATCGCTTAGCGTCCTTCAGTGTCTAGTCGACGCAGGCCTTGTAACGTTCGGGCTCGTCCGACGGAATACAATTGTGTTATCTCGAAGTATTTGCGCGCGTTATCCAGGTCACCGAGTTCAAGGTACGTCTCGGCGAGCAACTCAGCCATCGGTTGAACCGGTTTTATCGGACCCGCTTCGGACGGCCAACCAAGATCGATATCGGTAGCCTTATGAAGCACGGCTAGCGCGTGCTCGGTTTCACCCTCCGCCAAGGCGATCTGCGCCTCCAGCGCCATTTTTAGAATCGCCGCACCCATCGCGGTACGGGGTCCAGACGGCGGTAACAGCGGCTGGCCAATCTTGGCAAGGTACGTGCGAGCCGTCTCGATATCGCCTGACTTTAAAGCTACCAAACCGCGAATGTAGTGATCGGTGGCTACCGTGTACGCAGGCAGCTTCTGCAAATCGACCTGCTCGTCGAGCAAATCGCTGTCCCATTGCTGAGTATCAACGATGAAGCTCGCGCGGGACTCGATGTAGACCATTCTGGGCAAAGGATGGTGGCTATGCGCGACCTGCCGAGCGATCTTGGCGATATACGCGCGCGCCATTGCGGTGTCGCCGAGCTGCTGAAAGCCATACGGAATCCAGTGCAACGAATGGAACGTCTCGTGCTGATACAGCGCATCCGGATCTGGCATCCGTGATACCGCCTCCTCGAACGAGTCGATGTTGCGCTCAAGACCCAGTTCCCATCGCCCGGTCGCATAGTAAATATGAGCACCCATGTGCAATGCGTGCACGGCGGATGGCGCCACTTTGTAATAGTCGCGCGCCGCGCGCAGTCCTAACGGCGCGTGCACGGTATCGTCGTAGCTGTGAATGTTGTAATGCAGAGCGCCGGGGTGCAGTGGGTTTCGGTCGAGAATCTCCTCGGTAATAGCGCCGGCCTGCATGTAGTAGTGGTACTTACGGCCATTCGACTTGGCCAGTATCGACAACGCATAGAAGGCGGCCGCATCGAGATCATCAGGGTACTTGCTAGACAATACGGCCAGCGATTCCGAGTAAGCATTTAAACGAGCCTGACGCTCGCCGTCGGCAAACAGAACCTCGATACTCGCTAGATAATCTCGTTCGCGTTCCGTCTTGCCCAACGCGACCCGTGTTGCCGCATCGGGACCTAGTTGTGCAAGCACAGCACGCGCCGCGTCCAGATCGGTCGTCGGCCACAGCGGGTGCCACCAAGTGAGGGCCTCGCCCCACCATGCCATCGTAAAACCGGGATCGACCTCGCGCGCCTTCTGGAAAGAAAAACGCGCGTCCGTATATTCAAAGTTGTGGAGTTGCAGTAGGCCCTGCAAGAACACGGCCTGCGCTTCGTCAGCGCCACTCGCCTCGAAATCGGTGTATCCGTAACTCTCCTGAGCCTGCAACGAAAGCGACAGCACGCTAAGGCAAAATGCAGCACCGAGAGTGGAACATCTCATACTACGAGTTCTGCACCGAGCGCGACGATCAGGGGTCGACCCGCTGGCCGACCCCTGCGCGCTCGCAACTACCATCCATACCGGAACTGCAATTCGTACACGCTACCGCGATTTGACGACGCAAAGAACGCACCGTTTTGGGCAGGAACACCCGCGGCGGTAATGATGAAGATCTCATCCGTTATGTTTGTACCGAGTAACGCTAATTGCCAGCGTTCATCCTTGTCATTCAGCGCGACACGGAGATTGACGGTGGTGTAAGCATCCTGGACTAACAACGGGTCCAGATCTTGAGTTAGGAAATAATCGTCCGAGTAGTTAATGTCGGCGCCTAACTGCACGTCAAAGCCACCAGACAATGGAATGTCGTAGGCGAGCATGATATTCGCCGCGGTCTCGGGCGCTTGCTCAACCGCTTGCCCGGATACATCTTGCACGCACAAGCTGCGCGGACTCGGGTTGGGCGGCGGCGCGAACGGGCTGAGCGCCATCAATTGCGCGCTGGTGCAGGCGGCCGTATTAAAGTCTTTGTACTCGGTGTTACTGATTTGACCTGACAAGCCGAGTAACAACTGGTCGGTCGCCTGCCACATTACGTCGAATTCTAGGCCTTGCGCATCAACAGCCGCGGCGTTGCCAACGATAAATACCTGATTGACGAATTGCGTGGTTTGGAAATTCTCATACTCCGATGAGTACAGTGCGAGATTGGCCGTCATCGCACCGTCAAACAGAATAGACTTGAGACCTATCTCGAACGCATCCACTTGTTCGTCTTCAAACTCAAGACTCGCCTGACGCCGCGCCTGTCCGTTAAAGCCACCGCCTTTGAAGCCTTCCGAAGCGCTGAAGTAGGTGGTTACCGTGTCCGTCAGATCGTATTGCAGCACCAGCATCGGCGTGAAATCACTTTCCGTCCTGCGAAGTCCGGGACCACACGGCGCGCCGAGACCGGCCGCATCGTATTCCGGTTCCACTTGGTCCGATAAGCAGTACGGTACAACCGTCCCATCAAAGTTATTCGCGTATTCGGCCGGCGTGGGATTCGGGTTACCCGGTATCGGGGTCACGCCGACATCGCCGGCAGGCGTGCGCAGCGTTCCGTCTCGACTGGTGATGAATTGGTCCGAGGTTTTGGTCTCGTCGGTGTAACGCCCGCCGACGGTAACGCGGAAACTCTCGGTGACATCCCAGGTCGCTTGCGCAAATACAGCCCAGGCATCGGCGTCCTGCTCGAACCCGGTTTCGCGGATCCCGAACGCACCCACGCCATTAATGAAACCCTGGTAGTCCGGATTCGGCAGCGGCGGGACGCCCGGCGCAATGGGCCCGATGGTACCCGTTACGGCCGGAACAAAAACGAACGCAGGCGTATTGTTCGAGATTTCATTATCGAACTTGTAAAGCCCGGCAGTCCAACTAAAGCCGCCGTCGCCCTGCGATTGCAACCGTAACTCGTGGGTTATCTGTTCTGACTCGACATTAGCAGGGCCCACCAAGTAAGGGTTCCCCGAGAAGTCCGGATCAAACTGATTTTGGTCGACAAGGTCGATAAGGCCACCGACGTACGTCAGCCGCATCCCAGCGAAATCCCAGTCCGCCTGCAAGCGGATATTATCCGTTTCCGTGTCGAAGAAGGCGGCAAGGTCCGTGGATTGCGTGGTGTCGAGATTGAACTCGACATTGGGATCAAACGCCGCGAAGTACTCGGCTGATGAAACCCCGAACAGCGGTATGAACCCGGGACCCCCATTACCTGGGTCGTACGGGTTGGCCGCTGGGTTAAAGCCGAAAAAGCCTGACGTCGGACTCGTGTCGAGCGGTAACAGCTGCTGCGACGTACCGTCAACGGTCTTCTCCATGTGCTCATATGTAAAAGCGAGCGTGAAGTTGTCGGTCACATCGCCCTCGAGCTTTAACCGAACGTTGTTGTTCTCGACGGCGCCGCCGTCAGGACCGCCGCCCGTATTCGTGAAGTACGCGTCTTGTTCGAAGTGTTCGACGGCGAGGCGGCCGCGAAATCTATCGGAGAGTGGCCCGGACACCGCGGCGGTGACACCGAGCAAGTTGTCGCTACCGAAGCGAGTCTTTACCGACGCTTCAAATTCCTCCGTGGGACCGGCAGTGATCACGTTAATGAGACCCGCTGTTGCGTTTTTTCCGAATAACGTGCCCTGAGGACCGCGTAGCACTTCAATCCGCTCAATATCGAACAGACCCGTACGGAAAAACTCGCCGCGTGCGCTGTACACGCCATCGACAACGACACCGACAGACTGCTCGAAACCGCGGTTAAAGCCAGACGTAATGCCGCGCATGCCAATCAGGTTGGCGGGACCCCCGTCGGCCACCTGTATCTTCAAGTTCGGTGTGCGCTCGCCGAGGGCCTGAAAACCGTTGATACCGTTATTCTCGAGTGTCTCGCCGGTAACCGCGGTAATCGAGATCGGTACATCTTGAATGGATTGCTCACGCTTCTGTGCTGTGACAACAATTTCTTCAAGTTGCGCATGCGCCGGCAGTGCCAGTGCCATGCTAATCGCTGCAACTCCGATAAGTTGTCCAGCGTTGTAGGCGTGTTTCATCTACCTGTCCCCCCTTAATGTGACCGGTTGGTGCCGAATTGCGAACGTCGCGTTATCGGCTTGCGTACTCTTCGTTGACCCAATTCAGCATGACGCGCCGAAACAGCAGGCCGGCCTTATCACCGGCGATGATCATTTCCTTGTAATCAACGGTGTCGTCATCCAGAAGACGCTGCATGTGGTCACAAGCCCACTTGTCCTCGTCGAAACCGTTGGATAAATGTGCTTTCAACCCGACGTGGTATTCGTCATTGTCGAGTGCGAAGTCGCTCGACATCGACCAGTAGTAATGGGTTGACGTTGCCGTCTCCGGCGTCATGTAGTGCACGATTCGTTGTCGGTAGACCTCGTCGCTATCAATGCCGGCGTCTCCTACGTAGACCGGTATGTCACCGATAAAAACGCCTGGCGACACCGAGACGCCGCCATCCCAACGCTCGACCGCTTTGCCTTCAACCTTTGCTTGCAGATCCGGCGGCAGAGCGACGATGGCACGGTTAGGATCTCTATCGACGCGAGCGCACCAAACACCCTCTGGCCGCTGTTCTATCTGCGTTGGCAGGTCAAAGAAAAACTCGCCAATGCGGAAAGAGTCTTTGTGTAGGTAGGCAAAGTGCGTTAGATCGTTGAGGTTCTCGTGCATCAACAGGTAATTACCGTTGATACACAGCGCCTCATGAACCGTTCGGTAGTCGGGACTCTCCAGAAAGGAAACGTCCGGAAATTTGGTATCGTCTGGCTGATCGGGGTCACCCATCCAAATGAAAACGAAGGGTCCAACCTCGCGTAATGGGTACTTGTGTAGGCGCCTCTTTGATGCCTGGTCTTGGCACGGAATTCTGGCGATCGTGCCATCCGGCGCGTAGTGAATCCCGTGATACCGACAGACCAAGTTCTCGCCCTGAACGAAGCCTTCCGATAGCGGGAACGAGCGGTGCAAACAGCGATTCTGAAACGCGTTCAGTTCGCCGTTTTCGGTACGATAAAATGCGATCGAGCGATCGAGCAGCGTCTTGGCTTGCGGTTTTTCGCCGAACTCTTCAACGAGTCCTGCGACGTACCAATGGTCATAGACCAAGGGGAGGCGGATGTAGTCCTTGACGCTTTTGATGTTGTCCGAGAAGTTCATTCGTCGAGACCTCGCTGGCGAACGGCTACGAGTCGCCGCTTAAGCGGCAGACGGTGGACAGAAAAGTCGAGCCGTCGAGGCGATAGAAATCGCACTGCGGTTGAGATCAGTGATCGACGGCGTTGGGAATTAAGGTTGCGATTCGCAATGCTCATGCCGCGCTGGTCTACCCCCCCGGTATAGTTGGGCGCGTGCCCGAGAAATTTGCATTGTTTTTGTATTGATGCAAAATATAGTAATAGATGCGTGTACGTCAACATATTTCTCTTTATTAAATTGGATTCAATGGGATGCCAATAGATTCCAATAGCACGCAGCCAAAGGCTGTGGACCTTGCTTACCTGCGCTTCGAGGCACCCGATTTGAGCCTCATGGAGACGTTTCTGTCGGACTTCGGGCTAGCCGTGACGGCGGCGAAGTCGCCGTCCGGTCAGGCGTTACTGTATGGGCGCGGCACCGATTGCGACCCCTTCCTGTACGAAGTTGGTGAGGCCGACGAGCCTCGATTCGTGGGTATGGGCTTCGTCATGAACAGTGCCGAGGAGCTGGCGGTTCTGGCCAATATGGAGGGTGCTTCAGGTATTGAGCCAGCCGAGACGCCGGGCGGCGGTGAACGTGTACGGTTCACAGATCCGCAGGGCTTCGAGGTCGATGCAATTGTGGGTTGGCAGGAAGTGGATAAAGGCACACCGCCACAACGCGTCCCGGTCAACTCGGGTGAGAACCGAGCTCGCACCGGTGTCCCAGTACGTCTGACACCGGGGCCCTCACACGTCAAACGTCTCGGTCATATCGTTGTGTTCGTCGAGAACTTTGTTACCAGCGAAGCTTGGTACAAACAACGATTTGGCTTGATAACGACCGATGAGATCTGGGCCGGCGAGAAAACAAATATCATGGGCGCCTTCTTGCGGTGTGACCGCGGCGATATTCCAACCGACCATCACACGGTTTTTCTGATCGAAAGCCCTGACAAAGCGGGCCAACTGCAACACGCGGCGTTTGAAGTGAACGACTGGGATGATGTGTTACTCGGCCACGACTTCCTTAAAGGTAAAGACTACCGACCGAGCTGGGGCATCGGTAAGCACATCTTGGGCAGCCAAGTCTTCGACTACTGGTATGACCCCTACGGCCACGTTGTCGAACACTTTTCGGACGGCGACCTGTTTGATGCCAGCAAACCGAAGGAACTGCATTCGGTAGAAACACTGCGCGGCGTGCAATGGGGACAGACCATTCCCCATGCTTAAGACACCTATCCTCATCGCTGGCGGTGGTCCCGTCGGACTGATACTCGCCCACGAGCTCAACTATCACGGCATCGATGCCATTTTGGTGGAGCGAAACCCAACGACGACGCGACACCCGAAAATGGACATCACCAACGGTCGCAGCATGGAGATTTTTCGCCGCCTCGGGCTGGCCGACTCGCTGCGAGCGGTTGCCGTGCCGGACGATCATCCGGTGTCTGTTATTTGGTGTGATGACCTTGCCGGTCGTGAGCTCGCCCGCTTTGACTACCCCAGCGTGAAGGAGATGCGCAGCATCTTGTCGAGAGATAACGACGGCACGATGGCGTTGGAGCCGGGGATGCGCGTCTCGCAAGTGTTACTGGAGCCGGTCCTCAAAGAACACCTGGAAAAAAACAGCGACCATATAACGCTCATGTTCGGCTGGAGTCTCGAGTCACTCACCCAGGACTCGGACGGCGTGACGGCGACCATTCGCTCGACCGAAACCGGCGAAGAACAACAAGTTCGGGCCGATTACCTCGCCGGTTGCGACGGCGCTGGCAGTGTTGCGCGCAAACACCTTGGTATACCGATCAACACGATTACGCCGCTCGACTTTGTCGCCAATGATGATCGGACCGACTACCGCGACCAATATCGCGGTGAACCGCCAGCAGACGCGCCGGCGCCCATGCCGATGTTCATGATTCACTGGGAGTCGAAAGACCTCGAGGTTTTTGAGCGTTACGGCGTCGCTTGGCACCTTCAGTCGCCGCTGCGTTGGTCGATCATTTCGCAGAACGACCGTGACACGTGGACGATACATGTCCCGGTACCGTTGTATCCCGAGGTCGAGGAACTAGACCCGAAGGAGTTTCTCTGGAAGTTGCTGGGCTGTGAGTTCGACTGCAACGTCTTGGTCGCCAACCGCTGGTACCCGCGGCTTGGATTGGCTGACAGCTATGGCCGCGACCGGGTGTGGCTGGCAGGGGACTCAGCGCACCAAGTCATTCCAACCGGTGGCTACGGCATGAACACTGGCGTTGGTGACGCCATGGCACTCGGATGGGTACTCGCCGCAATGGTTAAAGGCTGGGGCGGCGACAAGTTACTCGACGGCTACGAAGCGGAGCGTCGTCACGTGGGTGCTCGTAATCGTCTCGCATCGGCGCGCCATTCTGCGATCCGCTATAAGATTTTTGAAAATACGCCCGATGCCTATCGAGGCGAAGGACGTGACGCCGACGCAGCGAAGGACGAGATCGGCGAGTTCATTCAGCAAACCGGTAATCTAGAGAACGATGCGTGGGGCATTGAATGGGGCTACCGTTACGACGACTCACCGGTCATTTGCCATGACGACGGCCCGGCGCCGAGTTACGAATGGGAACACTATGAGCCAACGTCGTGGCCTGGCGGGCGACCTCCCAACGTATTCCTCGACGACGGCCGACCGCTGTTCGATCTGTTCGGTCGAGACTTTACGCTGCTAAGACTCGGCGATACCGATGGCGATTCGTTGATAGACGCTGCCGAAAAAGTGGGTGTTCCACTGACTGTCCTCGACGTCGCCGATACCACCGTACGCTCGCTCTATGCCTATCAATTGGTGCTGGTTCGCTCGGACCAGCATGTTGTATGGCGCGGCAACGAGGGCCCATCAAGCGACGCGGCCGCCGAGATCATCGATCGGGTTAGGGGCGCTTAGGCCGTCTTAAGCCCTGAATCCTCGGCGAACCACATCGGTCCGCCGCGGTGACGCGGAAATCCGTAGCCGTTCAACCAAATGACATCGATGTCGCTGGCCCGTTGGACGATACCCTCGTCCAACACCGCCTTCCCTTCATCGACAATCGCGGATAATAGGCGCTGACATATCTCTTCGCTGCTGAAACGGCGTTGCGGCACGGCCAATTCACTAGCCGTCTTACGAATCAACGCGACGGCCTCGTCGTCAACGATTCTTTCGCCGTCCTCATAGCGGTAGAACCCCGCCTGGCTCTTCTGACCAAGCCGGCCCCGTTCAACGAAAACCGTCGACAACGCAAAGTAGGTCGGATCATCGGGCAAGTTGGGTTGCTGCTGACGCGCCAAGTAACCGATATCGAGGCCAGTCAAATCCACCACTTGCAGCGGACCCATTGCCATACCCCAGTCGCGCATCGCGGTATCGACTTGATCCGGCGTTGCTCCTTCCAACAGTAAATTTTGTGCTTCGGCGCCGTAACGCGCATAGATTCGGTTGCCCGCAAACCCGTAGCAGACTCCGACGGTTACGGGGACTTTCCGCAACTGCTTGCCAAGTGCAATCATGGAGACCAGCACTTCGTCGGATGTCTTAGCGGCTCTTACGATTTCGAGCAACTTCATGATGTGCGCCGGACTGAAGAAGTGCAGGCCGATGACGCGTTCTTCACGATCGGTGACAGACGCGATCTCGTTCACATCGAGGTAGGACGTATTGGTCGCCAATACGGTGCGTTCATGACAGACCCGATCGAGCGTTCGAAAGATCTCAGCCTTTACCTCTTTGTTTTCGACGACGGCTTCTATCACGAGATCGACGTTACCGAGATCCTCATAATCTGTACTTACCTTGACCAAGCTAAAACGCGCTGTGAGTTCATCTTTGGATATTCGCCCACGCGCGACACTCTTCTCGAAGTTGCCCAGAATTCGCTGTAAACCAGCCTCAACCATGTCCGCATTGAGATCCAGGAGCGTTACGGCAATACCCGCATCAGCCAGGCAGGTGGCAATGCCAACGCCCATCCAACCGGCACCAATAACGCCGACAGTGCGTACCGGAATTGGCTGTATTGCCGTATCGATATCATCGATCTTTAGGCAACTTCTCTCGGCGAAGAACGTGTGACGCAATGCTCTGGATTGTGACGACTGCCGGCACTCTTGAAACAAGCGGCGTTCTTCCACAATCGCGTCGTCAAATGGCAGCCGCACCGCATTCTCGATCGATTCAATGCACTTCGATACGGCGAGTACACCGCGCTTCTTCTGTGCCATTTTGGCCCGCCAATCGGCAAAGAGCGGTGCTGGGTCACCGTCGGTCGTAACCGTGGCTTCGGATAACCGTTGAACACTACCCGCTTGGGCCGCAAGCCGCGCCGCATCGATCGCTTGCGTTCGCAACGCCTCAGACGACGACTCATTCACTACGACGTCAACGAGCTTTTGGCCTGCTTCCGAATCAACACGAACTTTACGGCCAGACGTAATGAGGTCCAACGACATGTTCAGCCCGACCAATCGAGGCAACAGTTGGGTCCCACCTGCGCCCGGGATAAGCCCAAGTGTGACCTCTGGAAAACCAACCACCGTATCGAAGCGAGCAACGCGCACGTGGCACGCCAGTGCCGTCTCGAACCCACCGCCAAGGACGCTGCCATGCATGGCAGCGACGATGGGTTTACTGCAGGCACCGATCTTGAGCAATAAATCTGGCGTAAACGGTTCAACCGGTGGCTTGCCGAATTCGGTGATATCCGCACCGGCGATGAACGTTCTGCCGTTACAGATCAGCACGCCAGCCACGGTACTACTATCACGTTCCAAGGCTTCTACCGCATCGAAAAGACCCTGCCGAACCGATTGCGACAATGCATTCACCGGCGGGTTATCAACCGTGATGACGGCGATGTTACCAACCACATCAACGTCGACGACTTGTTTCATAGCGGCAATCTCCTTGGGTGACTCGTGCGCGCCCGTCGTTGGTCTTGGTGATTCATGGCGACTAGCGCAGGTCGGTTGGCGAACTCAGGCATTGCGTGCAATATCGCGCAGGTAACCGAGGCAATCGGTCCGCTGAAGAACACCATCCAGGCGCTGTCCGTCTACGATATTGGCGTACTTGGTCTGCAATACCGATAGAGATTTCGCGTGGTACTTTTGCGGCTTCTGCGACCAGGTTTGACCGGCAAGCTCGACATCGAAGACGTCCGCCTTGCGTCGTAAAGCGTTGCGGTTCGCAACCGACCAGGGCAAAAAGCGGGCACCAACCTGATCAGCGAGAAACGGTTCCAACGTCGGCGCTAATGTCTCCCAACGCTCGAACCTCCCCTCAACGCGCGGCCAGAGCATGCGTTGCAACCATGCCGAGACCTGGTGGAACTTCGCCGAGATCATAGCGCCCGGCGTCGGATCGACCAGTGCGTTGTACAGTTGCGGTGCAATGCCAAAGTCGGCGAAAGCCGGCCGATCCCCAAACAGGTACTTGCGCGTAGCAAGGTGTGTATTGAGCTGCGCGAGCGCGTGTTTAAAACCGGTTTCAATCTGCCCGGCATTTTGTTCGTTCGAACCGACGAACCACACTCTGTCAGTCATTCGCTGGATGACCGCGGCGACCCTTTGCGCTAGGTCGTCAGCATCGGCATTCGGGTCGCGCGTCGCGACGATCCGCGTCGCCGCATTGAGTTGATCGGCTTCACGTGTCCAGCGAAAGTGAAACATCCATTTGTTGGCCCATTCGTCACCGAATTCCTCTAACAAACACGACAAGAACCACAGCAATTCGTCATCCGGGTGGATGGTGTTGTCGCTGAATTCGTTCTCCAACTGTTCGATAATGGGGGTCGAATCCTGAAGCCCAACATCGTTTGGTGCAATCACAACAGGAATCACAGGGATCCGGAAATAATTCGCGTAGCGCTCACGAGCCGCCGCACTGGCAACAATCCAGTCGAAGTCGATCGCCTTGAATCGTAGCCATGAGCGAACTTTGATTGAATAAGGCGAGATCTCCGAACCAATGACCTTGTACGGTCCTGTCACGCGAGACGCCCAGTGTTATCCGAATAGCGCTTCGCGCCAGCGACGTCGTCCCAGAACGGTTGCCAGGAATTTCAGCTTGAAGCCTGCGGTGTTCATCGCCGGTACGTGGGGAGACGGCGAGTAGCCAAACGGCCAGTCGACGACGGCAAAGACAAACGACGGACGTTTGAAGGCACGCTCGATGTAATCGGCAACGCGCGGTCGACCTGATTCGATGGTTAACGTGTCGCCGAGCCCCAGCCAGTACAAGCGATACAGGCTGACGGTCCACATGACGTCAGCCAACGTAAATGCGTCGCCGAAGACCCAGTCACCGGAGTGGGTCGCCAGTTGCTGTTCGAGCGCATCGGCGTGCGCTGCCATCGCCGCGTAGGCGACACGCATACTGTCTGCGTCATGCACGAAGCGTTCGCTGCCCAATTCCTTGGAAATCTTCGCGGCGTACGCTTCGGTTAATGGGTCGTCTGAATCTAATTGGTCCAGCATCGCATTGAGCGCACGAATTTTGCGTTGCTGTACGCCTTGGAGGTTGGCCGCTAACCCGGCAGGACGTTGATCTTCATCGGGATGAGCGCCGTATAAAATAGCGACATGAGGCGCACGATCGACGATAGCATCTTGCTCGACGATCGCATCGTGCAATCCGTCGGGAATGAGCCGAGTCCCGGTATCGACAGCCGCTTCCAAGTATTCGCAGATACGGGTCGAATCAACGACAACCCGTTCTTGCTCATGGTCCACGAGCGTCGGCACGACGCACGGGTCGAGTCCTTGATTCGTTACCGATGATTCACCGGTATACCCGTTCGCGAAGTCCGCGTTCTCATTGCCTAACAGCCGCATACGAACGTAGCTGGGACGGTAGTTCTCGGGGATCGCCTTACGATCCGGCATGATATTCAGGTCATGCGAACGGTATGGGATCTCCTTCTCCGCCATGACGGTGCGAACCTTGTGCGAACACAGCGACGGTCCCGAGTGATACAGCTCGAAGCGGACATTCGCTTGTTGCGCCGCACCGATCGTGCGGTGGCGGCCGTTGCTGCCCAGTTGGCGATTCGCAGCAGAAACGATGGATTTGAAGTCGGACGTCGGCATTTTCAGCTCACAATTTTGTGTTGCCCAGCATATTTTGATGGTTTATATTTTGCCGTTCATCAAATAATAAGTAAATGTCTGTGGATGCAGATACCCGTGAAAGCCGCATCAACAACACTCAGTATTTCGCTAAATCACTGATATTATTTGTTTTTCTGATCTGCGGCAGCGCCAGCGCCCAAACCGATGAGGGTGCCAAGTCCGTTAAGCGCCCCAATTTCTTGATTGTTGTGGCAGATGATATGGGCTGGTCCGATATCGGTGTGCTCGGCGGTGAAATTAGGACCCCAACACTGAACAGCCTCGCCGGTCGCGGCACGTTGATGACCGACTATTACGTCGCGCCGACTTGCGCACCGACACGATCGATGCTGATGACGGGCGTGGACAATCACCGCGCGGGACTGGGCGTCCAATCGGGACTGCGTGCCGGCAATCAAGTGGGTATCAACTATGACGGCCAGCTCCACGATGGCGTCGTAACGGTCGCAGAAGCACTGGCCTCCTCGGGATATCAGACCTACATGGCCGGTAAGTGGCATTTGTCCTACGACACCGACCAGGAACCGCAACAACGCGGGTTCGACCGATCCTTCGCTTTGGTTCCCGGAGGCGCCAGCCATTTCGGCGATCAGCTATCGATCGGTCCCGTCGAGATTGCGCGCTATATCGAAGATGGCCGTGATATCGAGAGGCTTCCCGCAGACTGGTACTCGAGTACGGGTTACGCGGACAAAATCCTTGAGTATTTAGACGAGCGCGACCCCGCCGAACCCTTCTTTGCCTACCTAACGTTTACGGCCCCGCACGATCCGCTGCAAGTTCCCGACGAATGGCTCGATCGGTATGACGGCGCTTACGATGACGGACCGGTCGCCGTTCGCCAAGCACGCGCCGCTCGGCAGGCTGAATTGGGCTTGATACCGGACTCGACAACGCTCTGGGACTACCTGCGCTTTCCGGGTTGGTTTCCGAATCACGCCGAACCCTGGACGGAACGCTCAGCAAAACAGCAAGACATCGATTCACGACCGATGGAAATCTATGCGTCGATGATCGAACTGATGGACCAACAAATCGGTCGAGTGGTGGCCTACCTCGACGAACAAGGTGAGCTCGGAAACACGTACATCGTCTTCTTTTCCGACAATGGCGCCGGACGGACTGGACCGTTTGTCTACCCGGGAGTTACCAAAGACTGGCTGGAAGAGAATTGGGACCAAACATGGGTCGCCCCGGGCAAACCGCGAAGCTTCACGTCGCTCGGTCGCGAGTGGGCGAGCGCCGCTGGTACGCCGTGGAAGATGTATAAGAACACGGTCGCCGAGGGCGGTATTCGCTCCCCGCTCATTGTTGCTGGACCGGGTGTCAAGGCAGGGGTCTTTAACGACGCGCTATCGCACGTAACGGATGTTGTACCGACGCTGTACGAGCTCGCCGGCATAGACGCCACTACCCACCCACTGTTTCAAGGCAAGCTGGCACCGCAAGGTGTATCGCTGATGCCCGTGCTGTCAGCCCAGTCCGATTCGGTCCGCGAATCCTTCGGCGTGCATTTGTTTGGCAATCGTGGTCTACGTAAAGGCGACTGGAAAATCAGCAACGTTGGCCCGCCGCAAGGCAACGGTCAGTGGGAGCTCTTTAATCTCGCCGATGATCCGGGCGAGGTGCGCAATCTCGCCGCTGAAATGCCAGATAAGATGCAAGAGTTACTCGCCGAGTTCGACAAATACCTCGCTGCGAACGATGTCCTATTGCCGGACAAGTCACCGCTTAAAGCAAAACTGCGGGCGCTGTACCCGGGCGAGTGCAGCTGGTGGTGCGAGACGAAGTTCAAGATTATTGGTTGGCTAAATTAGGCGGTCGACAGTCAC
This sequence comes from Pseudomonadota bacterium, assembly GCA_038749025.1. Classification (GTDB taxonomy): domain Bacteria; phylum Pseudomonadota; class Gammaproteobacteria; order Steroidobacterales; family Woeseiaceae; genus JBCAXA01. Next base: position 113,736 of record JBCDIL010000005.1, read on the forward strand.
TCGGGAGCTAATGCTATGCCTATTCTGAACGACGAGGACATCCAAACGAAGGAGGTTCTCGAGTGGGAAGGCCTCCATTTGTTCCACTTCATGGGATCTTCTTGCTCGCAGAAAACGCGGATCTTTCTGCATTTGAAAGGTATCGCCTGGGAGTCGCACCACGTCAACTTGCCCGAACGCGAGAACTACACAGAGTGGTACATGGGAATCAACCCGCGTGGGCTGGTTCCGGTTCTCGTCGATGACGGAAAGGTCATCATCGAGAGCAATGACATACTGACTTACCTCGAAGACAAATACCCAGAGCCGCCGTTAATCCCTAAACAGGGTAGTAGCGATGCGCAGGCGTTGCTGGCCGCAGAAGACGCGTTGCATCTCGATCTGCGTGCCATTTCATTCCGTTACTTTTTTCCAGGTGTACCGCCACGGCCGGTTGAACTGGACGAGCAATACGCGACTCTGGGCTCGGGAACCGTCGGCGGCGAAATCGATTCGCACAAAGACGAAGAACTGCGCTTTCACCAGGAGCTGCGTGACCATGGTGGCGTCCCGGATCACCGTATTCGTGCGGCGGTAGCCAATTTCAAAAAGGCTTTCGATGATTTAGAAGATCGGTTAACGAAAACACCGTACTTGCTCGGCGAGTCGGTCTCGGTCGTCGACATCGCCTGGTACATCTACTGCATACGCCTCGACGGTTCAGGGTACCCACTGCATGACGCACACCCAAACCTAGGGCGTTGGTTCGACGGTCTACGTACGCGGGACGAACTTCGCAATGAGGTGATGGAGCCACCGAAGCTCGTTGAAATGCGCGCGGCTATGCACGAACGCCAACACGCTGAGCGCTCGACCCTGGTCGCGGTTGCAGGCTTGTGAGCGAACCGGAATGACAACGCTCATTCTGACGGCGGTCACGCTGGTCCTCGTCTACCGATACCTCGATTCGCGGCGACCACCGCCGCCTATTTATCATTTGCTCAACGCGATACACGGGTTGATATGGCCAGATTCACACACTGGCCGGGCAAGCGTCTGCCCGACAATGACGGACGAACTTCGCTACCCGGAGACGCAACCCCCGCCAAACACGGCGAATCTGCACGGCGAAATCGAGATGCTTGAGGACGGAACGCCAGCAACGCACTGGTATGCCGAGGCCGCCGGCGTTACGTGGCACTTTGTCACGGCCGGTGATCCAGCCAGCACACCGGTCATCATGCTTCACGGACTGCCTGAGTCCTGGTGGGCTTTTCATCACCAGATCGCCGATCTGTCGCGCGACCATTACGTGATTGCGCTGGACTGCAAAGGTTATGGCCAAAGCGACAAACGACTGGAACTCGACTACAGCGCTGCGGCGATGGCCGAGGAAACCGCGGCGCTCATCGACCAATTGGGTATCGATAAATTCGTCGTCATCGCACACGACCGCGGCGTCATAATCGCCGACCACATGACAGCGGTGGAATCGCTGCGCGGCCGTATTCTCCGTTACGTACGTATGCAGCAGTCGTTCAACGAACCCCACGGCGAGCCCCGCCCGCCGCACGAAATGTTTGCCACCCGGATGGGCGAGGCAAACTTTGCGTACAAGAACGTGATCGACGTTATTTATAATAAGGTTATGCCCGCCGGATTAACGCCGACCACACTTAAACGTCTTGATTATGAGTTTAAGTTCAAAGGTGTGGCGCCGGCCGTGCGACGTTATTTTCAGTCAAATAACTTTGATATTGAACACAAAGACCGACACGAGCGGCTGTTCACTCACATGACGATGCCGATACTGATTCTGCAAGGCCGCTATGACGCTGGACAGCATCCCGAGGAATACGCGGACTCGGCCTCGTTCGCAACCGACCTGCGCGTTGAGTTTGTCGAGGCGAATCATTTCTCCCACATAGAGAATCCTGTCGCTGTGAATCACGCCATTCGGCGGTTCTTGGGATGAGCTCGGCCCGGCAGAATCGGGTTAACGCAACATGTATGCGACAATACACTTAAATTGCCCGCATGATAGTTCGTCGCCGAATCATGACAACGGCTCATGGCGCCTAACACAATGGAACTCGACAGTTTGACCGCAAGCGTACAACCTGGCAGACGACGTCGACCTCAGGAACGAGCGGAGGTCACCAAACGCAAACTACTTGATGTCGCCAAGGTTAAATTTACGCAGCATGACTTCGATGCTGTCACCGTGCGCGATATCGAAGTAGAGGCAGACGTGCAGCGAAACCTGCTTAAGTATCACTTTGGCAGTAAGAACGATATTTGGAAGGTGGCGGCCCAAGAGATTTTTGAGGGAATGAATACTTTCATGGCATCGCGGCAGGAGCTGATGCGTGATCTCCCTCCGCGCGAACGCGTGGCGTACATCATTCGGAGTTTTGCGCGTTATTCGGCGAGCGATCCTCAGCTGCATAGACTCATGATTCAGGAAGGCAAACAAGACAGTTGGCGATTACGCTGGATACTGGACAACCATATTCGCGACAATGCTGAAGAGCTTCGCGAAATGCTAGGTCGCGACGTCGGCGTCAATACCGATGACTTCGTACACTGGTACTACTTGTTTGCCGGCGGAATTCCGGTGATGTTCTCAAACGCCCCCGAGGCAAAGCTCCTGTTTAACGTCGACGTGAATTCGGAAGACGTCATCACTCGTCATGCTGATATGATGGTCGATCTACTGCTGAACCGACTCGCCGATTGAGTCAGACCATCGGAGTCAGCATGACAGACGCAGCCACAGTAGGTCCTCGACAACGCCGCCCACAAGAGCGTGCCGAGAAGACCAAGAAAAAACTTCTCGACACCGCCATTCTCGAATTTTCCGAACGGGGCTTCGATGCGGTGACGGTTCGGGATATAGAGATACGTGCCGACGTCCAGCGTAACTTGCTCAAGTACCATTTCGGCAGCAAGGAAGGTATTTGGGAGGCGTCGGCATCTGAGCTGATCGAGAGGCTCAATAGTTTTATGAGCCCGAGGGAACAACTCGTTCGAGATCTGTCTCCACACGAACGCGTGGCCTACACTATTCGCAGCTACGTCCGCTTCTCGGCGGCAAATCCTGCCTTCAACCGCATGATGATCCAAGAAGGTAAACATGACAGCTGGCGAATGCATTGGCTGGTCGATAACTTCCTGCGATCCGAATCGAACGCACTGCGCGAGCAACTGCAAGCGGACATTGGTTTAACGGACGATGAGTTTATTCACTGGCACTATATTTTTGCCGGTGGCGGTGCATTGATGTTCTCCATGGCGCCGGAGGCGCGGCGTCTCTTTAATATTGACGTTAGCGACGACGAAATCATCGATCGCCATGCGCACATGATGGTGGATTTGCTGCTCTCTCGATCCAGCGATTAAACGAGTCGTGCCAACGCTCAACGAAACACACGACCCAACGCTCAGCAGCTGGGTCGAATCGGCCGACTCGTCAGACTTTCCAATCCAAAACCTGCCGTTCGCCGTGTTTCGACGCCAGGCGTCCAGTGAACAGTTTCGTGGAGGAGTGGCCATCGGTAATCAGATTGTCGATCTGCCAGCCCTTGCCCACAGTGGACTGATAAGCGGTAACGCTCTGGATGCTGCGATCGCCGCATCCGAATCGTCACTCAATGCTTTCATGGGGCTTGGGGTCGAGTACTGGTCAGCGCTGCGTCTAGCTCTGTCTCGACTGTTACGCAAGGGAACAGCTAGCGGGGCTGAGGTGCGACCATACCTCGTTCCACAGCGCGAAGCACAGTTCGATTTACCCTGTACGATCGGTGACTTCACCGACTTTTTCGCGTCGATCCATCATGCCACGAAGGCCAGCGGTGTCTACCGGCCCGATAGTCCGTTGTCGCCGAACTACAAGTGGATTCCGATTTGCTACCACGGGCGCAGCTCAAGTATCGAGTTATCGGGCGCCGACATTCATCGTCCTAGCGGACAGACGCGTGCGGACCGCGACAAACCGCCAATGTTCGAACCAACCGCACAACTTGATCACGAATTGGAGCTCGGTTTTTACGTCGGCTCAGGGAATGTCCGTGGCGAAGCGATTGCTATCGACGATGCGGAGGCGCATGTTTTTGGCGTTGGTCTACTAAACGACTGGTCTGCACGGGATATTCAAGCATGGGAGACACGGCCGCTGGGTCCGTTCCTTGGGAAGAATTTCGCAACGACAGTATCCCCGTGGATCGTCACGATGGAAGCGCTGGCGCCGTACCGCGCCACGTTCTCTCGATCGGCTGCGGATCCGAGTCCACTGGAATACCTAACGTCGGACTTGAACGGGCAACTCGGCGCGATCGACATTCATCTCGAGGTCTTGTTGCAGACGGCGAAAATGCAACGCGATGGAAACCCACCTGAGCGAATTGGGTCCGCCAATTTCGTCGACTGCTATTGGACCCTGGCTCAACTTGTCGCTCACCACACGGTCAATGGCTGCAATCTTCGTCCCGGCGATTTGCTAGGCAGTGGAACGCAATCGGGCCCGAGCCAAGCACAAAGCGGCTGTATGTTAGAGCTGACTAGCGGTGGACGGACACCTCTCACCCTTGAAAATGGCGAATCGCGCCGGTTCCTTGAAGACGGTGATACGGTCGTGTTCAGGGGTTGGTGCGAACGCCAGGGAATGGCTCGGATAGGGCTTGGCGAGTTGCGCAATACCATTAGCAGCAACGGGTAGGCGCTCGGCGCAATTAGTCAGAAACGATCTCGTTGTCAGGACGCCACCCAGGCATGCGACTGAACCGTTGGTCACTAGCCACGCCGTCGTACAGCAAGCCCGCGTGATTCTCGACGGCGAACTCTCGCATGCTCTCGGTAAGCAATTTAAAGTCCTCGTCCAGGGCCGACTTTTGCTCAATCATGATTAACGTTGCGGCACGCAGTCGTTGCAACACGGCGTCTGGCAACGCGGCATGGATTGTTGCACCCGCAGCGCGTATTTTCTCGACAATTCCAGCGCTTGCAGCGAGGTCGCTAGCGAGTGACGAAGTCAACTGTGCTTTCGTTGCTAGTCGAATCGCGTCCTGTTCATGTGGCGCGAGACTCTCAAGGAACGCTCTATTGATCAGTAGCCAGTTGCTGAGCATAGGTTGCTGCCAACTCGACAAGTACAGATGCTCGAAGCCACAGTCGACGATATTGTCGCCGTTCGGGTGACTGAAGTGCTCGAAGAACAACCGCTCGTACACGGACAATGTCCCTAGCTCGGCACCCTGAATGCGCTGTTCGCACAGCGCATCGACCGGCACGACCCCGGGTGGACTGCTAACGAGGTTAAGGTTGGGGAAGGCTATAGCCATAACCTCAGCGCCCAACAGGTTGATGCGGTACGTCAACCCACTGGCGTTGAATTGATCGGCATCGCTCGGTACCGGCTCAGTAAAAAACCCAGGCGGTTCGCTTGCCGTGACGACCAGCGGCATAAGCACAACGTTGCTATGCGCACTTCGCCGGTCGTAAATCGACTGTACCAAGGCCTCGCCACCCGCGCCGAAATACCACGCGAGAAACTCATGCGCTTTGAAGCCGAACGGTATACCGGAAACCAGCAATGGACCCACAGGTGACGTCTTGCCATTGACTTCAAAGGCAGCGGGAGGGGCAACGGCTAGGTCTATCGTACCGGCGTCGACGAGATCAAAAATGCGCGGCACCGCGATTCGGCCGGCGGCTGGCGACTGGACATCGATAGTGAGCGATCCGTCGGTCAGCAAACGGACGTTGTGCGCGAGATCTTGCGGTGCACTGCCAAACGCGCCATCGGGCGGCATAACAGCGATTAACGTTACCGTGGTTGGCTCGTCCGGCGTGCACGCCGTTGACAGGCTCGCGACGACCCAAACGACCAGCGCAAACGTTTGCCGGATCACGGCGTTACAGCGGCTCCAGTCGCAAAACGCCAAGGTAAGTGGACTCTTGGATATCGACAGGCACAGTCCGTGGCGCATAGCCGGCGCAGGTGATCCGCACCTCACCCGCACCCTTGTTCGGCGCCAGCCGATCGAATCTAAACTCTCCGAACGTATCGGTTTCGGAGACGCCTTGTACCGCGTCTTGGCAGACCAGTGTTGCGGTAGCACCTTCAAGGCAGTCTTCTATCGAGTCCGTAACAGCCACGACGGTACCGCCAACGAGAACGCTGTTATAGCGATAGAGATTTCGATAGTAGATACGCGGCTTGGTGCCCAACTCCGGATGCAACACCTCGAGCTGCTCCTCCTCAGCACGCTTTTGCATATCGGCGTCCGATAGCTTGACGGCCTCGATACCACCGGACGCACAGGCGGCAATGCAGCGCGGTTCGCTCCAACCCTGGTCGAGCAGGTGCGCATCGAAAATCCAGGCTTGCGGCAACTCGAGCTTTTCGTTCCAAACAATTGCGTCGTAGGGACACGCGGCGACGAGATCTTTACGGCCGCGCGCTTTTTCAGGGTCGATAATGACAATACCGTCCTCGCGCTTTCTGACCGCATCGCCACCGATTTTCAAGCACGGCGCGTCATCGCAGTGATTACACATACGCAGTACATTGACCGCGTCAACCAACGGCGCTTCCCCGCGAACTTTGCGTTCGAGCGTAACAATGTCTGAGGCCTCAAGTGCCACTGGCGCGCTGTAGCCAGGATGATCGTTACCAACGTATTCGTCTTTGGCCGATAAAACGGCATTGATGAAGTCGACGCCTTTCGCGACGTCGATAATGAGATTCCACTTCTTCATGCTGCCCTCGCCTTCTTGAGGGCATCGGCATGGCGATACCGTTCGACTTCAACGAGGGTCGAATTTGGGCTCATCGAATGCGTGCCGAGAACTTGCGGTCGATCTGGGGTCAGAATATTAAGACTGCCGCCGACCTCAACGTTTTCGCCGTTTATTTGCAAGACCTCATAGTAGGCGCTCGACTCGGAACTCTTGACGACACCCGTTTTAACCAGCGGGGAGACGTCCGCCGCACAAATCACGGCGCCGCGATCGTTGAATACTTTGACCAAATCATCTTGCTCGATGCCGCGCGCCGCCGCGTCATCGATACTGATTCGCAATATCCAATAAAACTGGCCATCAATCTGCGTACGATGGTCTTTGATCTGGTTGGTGAACGGTGACCCATCGGAATAGGTGTGAAAGCTATAACGACTATGGGTGGCGATCATCTGCAATGGGAAACGCGCCGCAAGGTCGGTCGTCCGAGGCCCTTCCCATGACGGAATGTAGCGGTTAAGCGCAGGACGTTCCGGATGCCTCGCTTCGTTCCGTTTGAGGATCTCTGGGATAAACTCGATTTTACCGCTCGGTGTATGGACTCCGTAACCAAAGTCCTCGGCCCATTGCGACGGCAGCGGATGCGGTTCTGGCACGTCCTTCTTTCTACCTTCGGCGAACCAGCGCATGCTAACGGGCGGGCGCAGACTCTCTTCGTACTCCGCCGGTACAACGAAATAGCCTTTGCGCACAAACTCTTTCCACGATATATGCTGCGGCAGATCTGAACTGTCGAAGATGCGCTTGGCCCAATCGAGTTCGCTACAACCTTCGGTGAAGATAGCACCCATACCGAGACGCTCGAGTATCTCGGAGAAAATCTGATAGTCGGACTTCGACTCGCCCAACGGCTCGATACATTTGTGCTGTAGCGCGATCACGCGATGATTCAACACTTCGGTGTTGTGCAAACCGTAGCCACCGGCACTGTTCCACTCGCCGATGTCCCAACGTTCCAAGTTGGAGCAGGCCGGGAGGATCACGTCGGCGAATTGGGCTTCGCCTTCCATGAAGATGGTTTGGTTTACAACAAACTCGACACTGTCGTGTCGATAGGACTTGGCGAAGCGGCCAGAATTGGTGGTGGTACTAAACGCCGACGAACCATACCGGTAGATCATGTGAATGGGCGAGAAGCCAGGCGACGGGTAACTAAACGGTACGAACTGGCCTTCTTGCGACATGCCATCCCATAAATACCCTTCAGCCTCACCGTCAATAATCGCCTCCGGGATCTTCTGTTTAGGCACCTGCTGCGTGCAGGGATTGACGGTAAGAATGTGCGGCATACGTTGGTAGTTACTGACCGCATTGCCGGTAAAGTTGAGATCGCCCGATATGCCGCCGTCGGCGTACCCGGGAAAGTAGAACTGCAAGTCGACCGGCGAACCGCCGATCAACCCGCCCATGTTGATACCGGGTTTGCCCCAGCCCTGCATCGCCATCATCAGAATCATGCAGCGGGCCCACTGGGTACCGGTCGCGCCTCGGCATGCGCCACCGAAACCGGTGCCGCTCATGCCGCAGGATAGGTAGGTTTTTTTCCTCGCCCAATTGCGTGCGAGCGCCCGTACGTCGCGCGCCGCAACACCGGTTTCCGATTCCTGCCACTCCGGTGTTTTCGGTATGCCGTCATCGGTGCCCAGCAGGTAATCGCGCCACTCGTCGAAGCCGGTTGTTCGCTCGGCAACGTAATCGCTGTCGTAGAGCCCCTCGGTCGCCCACACATACATAATCGCGATCGCCAGCGCCGGGTCCGTCGTTGGCTTAATCGGAATCCACTTGCCGCCGAGTAACTGCGCTGTTGGATTGTAGTGGGGATCGATATGGACAAACTCAAAACCGAGTTCTTTTGCCCAGAGTCGGCGCTGGGTCGACTCAAAGGCTGCGTACGATGCGTTAGTGCTTTCTGGATCGCTCGACCAAAAGACGATTTGCTCGGCCTCCTGGAGACAGTCCTCGAGTGTGCCGTAGCTCGATGGCGTGCCGACACGCTGGGTGAATCCGACGTGGTGCTGCGCGCCCCAGTACCACCCCTCCCAACTGTCGGGATTCATGGCCATGCGCGTGTAACCAATTAGGTTGCCGAAGCGCATCATCGCGCTGAGGTAATAGCCGACATTGCCCCATTGGTGATGCGAGCAATGCTGCAGCAAAATGGCGCCTGGACCATAGGTCTTTTTTTGCCGCTTGATCTCATTGGCGACAATATCGAGCGCTTCGTCCCAACTAATCCGTTCGTACCCGGAAATGCCCCGGTTCTGAACGTTACGCTCGCCGTTCGGGTCGAAATCGACGCGCTTCATCGGGTACAAAAGGCGCCCGTCCGAGTACACCGTACTTTTCATTGAACAGCCGTGCGGGGCCACCGTCGCTTGGCGTTTTGGCTTAAACTCCCGACCACGCGCTCTGATCGTCCAGCTCGCTGCGTCGTCGTCGGTAAACTCGATTGGCGTCATCCGTACGATTTTGCCGTCGCGAACATGCACATGCAGCGGACCACCATTGGTTAGCGTGGTATAGCGCATGCAGCCATCCGGCATTTTTGTGCCGAAATCAAACCCTTCGTAGCTGACCCGCTGCAGCAGCTGCAGCATCCAGTTAACGATGGGGTCGGACCCCTCGACGGCCATCAGAAAATTCTTCGCGGCGTGCACTTTGAACGCCATGTCCGCGTCCGGGCGCAGTGCTTGCAACGCGATGTCCGTGTTTTTGAATACGATGGCGGCATCTGGCGAGGGATGCACGCCCGCGACAGAACGCACCAGGCCATCCTCGAAAAAGTAATGCCGGCCAATACCGTTGTTCTTGGTCTTTATCTGCAGCACGCAATCGTGCTCGCGTGCCGCTTGCCGGAACGCCGGGTGTTTCTTACTGGTTCGATTGACCATCGGTCCCAGCATGAACAACACGATTCGCAGGACTGTGCCCTTCATCGGATTACGTCTCAGGCTACCTGGCAGGCCTCATCAAAATCGAACCGTGGCAGTCGCGGGAACAATTTGGCCGTATCACCGTGACCGAGCCCACAGATAAAGTTCGACTGGATTTGCGTCCCGGAGAAAAACTCCTTGTCGACACCCGCGTTGTCAAATCCTGACATCGGGCCGCAATCTAACCCTAAGGCGCGAGCGGCCAACATGAAATAGGCCCCTTGCAACGTGCCGTTTCGAAAAGCGGTCACCGCCGCGAGTTCGGTGTTACCCGCAAACATGGGCCGTACATCACGGATAGGAAAGAGCTTGTCCATCTTCTCGTAGAAAGCAAGATCGTGACCGATGATCGCCAGGACCGGCGCGGCCATGGATTTGTCGACGTTGCCGTCCATCAGATGCGGTTTTATTCGCTCTTTCGCCGCATCGGAAACGAGAAACACGAAGCGGGCTGGACAACAGTTCATGCTGGTCGGCCCCATCTTGACCAAATCGAATAACGCCTTGAGCGTGTCCTCATGGACAGGCTCTGTCGTCCAACCGTTTTGACTGCGGGCATCGCGAAATAGGATATCGAGGTGGTCGGCGTCCAGCGGACGATACCGCGCTTTTAGATCGGCAGCGGCCTGCTGCGCTGCTTGCATCGCCTGCAATTGCTCCGGACTCATTTCCATCGTCGATTCCCCCATGCACGTCGGAGGCTACCTCGCTGGACGGCAGCCGACCGAATCGCCTAATATTATGTTTGTACTCAAAAATAATAGCAGCAAAACATGCACACGAGCACTTTTTTCGTTGTGCCGCTGCAGATTCAACCGCTTGCGATAACCATAGGGGGTTCAAATGACTTTCGCAGCGACACCTAAACGCGATCTCACCCGCACCGAGATTCAGCAATTCCACGACGATGGGGTGATTCTCGTGCGCGATGCGCTCGAGCCCAATTGGCTCGAACTGATCGAAGACGGAATCGAAAAGGCGCGCGCCGACCTATCCATGATCGGTAAATTCATGTCGAAAGGGACGGACGGCTACGAAATGGATGTGTTCCTGTGGAAACGCATCGATGCCCTGCGGGACGCCATTTACTATGGCCCGTTCGCCCACTGGGCCCAGCAACTGATGGGCAGTAAGGAAGTGCGATTCTTTTACGATCAGATGTTCGTTAAAGAACCGGGTACGAATGCGCCAACGCCGTGGCACCAAGATCTGTCGTTCTGGCCAATCCGAGGCGAGCAGATTTGCTCGATGTGGATAACGGTCGACGAAGTCAGCCGTGAATCGTCGGGCCTGATGTACGTTAAGGGTTCACACCGTTGGCCGCAGCGCTTCAAGGCGATCTCGCCCGATTACTTTGAACCGATCATCGACGAAAAGATGGACGATATTCCAGACATTAACGCCGACCCGGACGCGTACGATCTCGTCGACTGGGACATGCAGCCGGGGGACATACTGATGTTTCATCCGCTAACGCTGCATGGCTCCTATGGCAACTCGCACCGCGACCGGCGACGGCGCGCGATCGCCTTTCGCTGGACCGGCGACGATGTTGTCTACGCACCGTCCCCGACCCGCATGGGGATCAATTTTCGGCATGAGTCGGTCGCCGGTGGGCCACTGCGCGGCGCCGCGTTTCCGAGGATCATTCCAACGCACATCCCGGAGGAACGTGCTGTTCGCTTGCGTCCTGAGACACCGGCCAAGAAAGAAGTGTTGCGCGGTATCGCTAAGTCCTTTCTCGCCAAGTTAAGCCCAAAGACCACGGTAGAAAAGAGCAAGCTCAAGCAGACGTGGAACTAGACCAAGCACCCGAGCATTAGTAGAGAGACTCCATTATGAAACAAGCGGTCATCGTCTCGACAGCACGCACCGGCCTTGCCAAATCGTACCGTGGCGCATTTAACGAAACGCATGGGGCGACAATGGGCGGCCACGTCGTAGAACACGCGGTGAGTCGCTCCGGCATCGACCCAGCGCTCATCGAAGACTGCTTCATGGGATGCGGCTACCCCGAGGGGTGGACGGGGCAAAACATCGCTCGCCAGTCCGTGATTCGGGCCGGTTTACCGGTCGAGGTTGCGGCCGTCACCGTCAATCGATTTTGCTCGTCAGGCCTGCAGTCTGTTGCGATGGCAGCCCATGCGATTGTCATGGAAGGAGCGCCGGCTGCGATCGGGGCGGGCGTTGAGAGTATCAGTCAAATGCCGCCGACCCGCCCGCCACAAGCCCGTGAAAGCTGGATCGAGGAGCACAAGCCCGAACTTTACCTGTCGATGATCCAAACGGCCGATATCGTCGCTGAGCGGTATGACATCAGCCGCGCCGCCCAAGACGAACTGGCGTTGGTTAGCCAGCAACGGACCGCCGCCGCACAGGCAGCCGGCAAACTCGATGATGAAATCGTTCCGATTACCGTGACACAAGCCTTCAAAGACAAAGAATCTGGAGAGGTCACGCGCAAGGAAGTGACGTTTTCCATGGACGATTGCAATCGGCCCAATACAACGTTGGAAGGCTTAGCGGGCTTGAGTCCGGTTCAAGGCGACGGCCACTACATAACGGCGGGCAACGCTTCGCAGTTATCGGATGGCGCTGCGGCGCTAGTCCTGATGGATAGCGATCTTGCCGAAAAAGAGGGAATAGCGCCGCTCGGCGCCTTCAAAGGCTTTGTTGTCGCTGGTTGCGAACCCGACGAAATGGGTATCGGCCCCGTGTTTGCTGTCCCACGCTTGTTGGCGCGCCATGGATTGACGGTGAGCGATATCGACCTTTGGGAATTGAACGAGGCATTCGCGAGCCAGGCACTGTATTGCCGTAACCGTTTGGAGATCGATCCCGACATCTGCAACGTGAACGGCGGCTCCATTTCCATTGGCCATCCGTTCGGTATGACGGGCGCCAGGATGACCGGCCACCTGTTGCTAGAGGGTCGACGCCGTGGCGCAAAACTGGGCGTGGTCACCATGTGTATCGGTGGCGGCATGGGCGCCGCTGGTCTGTTCGAAATTTTCTGACGACCACCTGGATGACCAGCACCCTTGACCGGAGCGCGCGAACGGACACTGCGCCTCGGTCCGATGGTTGCCCGTTGCTAATCGCTCGGCAGCTTAAAAACGACCATGGCGCTCCCTTTGCCATTCGATGTCCGGTCACCGGTGAGCAGGGCGAAAGCACCAGCCACCCCAGCGCCACCGCCGGTGGCAATCGCCACGTATTGCTCGCCATCGATCGCATACGTGATGGGGAATCCCGAGACCGGTGAGCCGAGTACCGTTTGCCAGATAATTTCTCCCGTGGTGGCATCAAACGCGCTGAAACGACGTCCGAAGTCTCCAGCGAATAACAATTCACCGGCCGTTGCCAACACGGAATAGAGCGGCGACGGTTGCTCATACTTCCAGAGCGTTTCGCCGGTTTCGACGTTGATCGCATCCAAACGGCCGAACCGGTCTTTGCCCTCCGGCATCGGGAATCCTTTGATGGTTACCTGATACCGTGGGTCTTGATCACCGGCCGCGACGTCCATGCAAGTGTTAAAACTCGGGATGAACATCACCTTGGAGCGCGGGTCGTACGAGCCCGTCGGCCAGTCCTTACCGCCGAATATCGCTGGACAAACGATACCGTAGTCAGCGGATTGTTCCGTCGGGATCACAGCTTCATTAATGGTGACGGCGCCGGACGTTGGGTCGATTGCCGTCACGACATTCTGTTTGACGGTTTGCTTGGCCCAGTAAAACTCGCCGGTCTCGCGATTCAGCGTCCAGACAATACCGGTCTTGCCGGGAACACCGGTCATGAGTTTCTGGGTTCCCGTGGGCAATGACGGATTGCTAACCCACACCGAATCTGCGTTCGGTCGGACCTCGGCATCAACCAGCATGCGCTCATACGTGTGGTCCATGTCCCAGTTGTCGCGCGGCAGGTGCTGGAAGTACCACTTCTTGTCGCCCGTCGCGGGATCGAGCGCTAGCGTAGCGTTGGTATACAGCATCGCGCCATCGCCCGAACCGCGCAGCGTTTCTGGAGCTGGCGCCGGCCCGGACGTACCCCAATAGAGCGTATCGAGCTCCGGGTCGAACGAGCCGACCATCCAGACGCCGGCGTGAATACGCCGCTCCCACTCGAGTCCGCCCCAAGTCTCGTCACCGGGTTCCCCTGGCTTTGGAATGACGTAAACGCGCCAAAGCTCTTCGCCCGTCTCAGCATCGTGAGCGGCGACAAAGCATCCGCCGGGTTTGGAGAAGCCGCAGGTTCTCCCAGAGAACACTCGGCCGTCGGCGATGATCGGACCTGCCGAATGGGAAACATCCACCGGGTTGCCGACACTCGACTCCCAGACCAGCTCACCGGTGTCCTTGTTAAGGGCAATGATGTGCGCATCCATCGTCGCGTGGTAGATCTTGTCGCCGTAAATCGCGATGTTGCGCGTGCGGTCACCGGAGGAATGGACTTTCTCTGGCTTTTCGCGGCGGTATTCCCAGATTAAATCGCCGCTGGTCGCGTCATGGGCAGTTAATACGTCGCCTGGATGCGGCAAGTACATCACACCGTCGTGCACCAGCGGTGTGGCCTGATTTGTCCCTGGCTCCATGGGCCAGATCCACGCCAGACTTAGGTCTTTAACGTTGTCCTTGGTGATCTGGTTGAGCTCACTGTAGCCCCAGCTCTGATAGTTCGCGCGGAACATCAACCAGTCTTCAGCGGCCGGCGACTCGAGCATGTCGTCAGTGACTTGGGCGTTGCCGGGCCTGACGATGCTCATCGCCATCGCCAACAACACGATGGCGCTACATCGGTTTTCTTTCATGATCGTGTCCCCCTCGCTCGAACGAAACGTTCGACGGACTATTCGGTGGCTTGCCAACGTGACATGGCCGGGTCTTCCGTGCCGCAGGTGCGCAACTCCAAAAACCGCATAAGGTGCGTGAATTGCGCGTTGACCGAGCGGCCCCGACCGTAAGCGTCTTGCCCGTCCACGGCGCGTACGCCCGGACCGGCTGGCCCGGTCTTTTCGACGTGGATGCACAGCGTCGTGTCTCTCAGCTGAAATTCACCTCGCGCCGTGTAGTCGAACGTTTGCTCCGGCTTATCGGCACACTCGCGCAGGTCGAGCTTGGCGCCGGTGTCGGTGGCGAGAGCCTCGAAACACAAATCGGTTGTCTCGTGCGTCCAACGAATCTGGCCAGCTGATCGCGTATTGAAGGCAAACACTTGATCGGCCAGCGCGTCGGCGTGGCAGGTATGAGCAACGAGCGGCGCCTCTTTAACCCGTGCGTTGACGGGCCCGGGCACATCAAGACAGTAGCCGTCGGGCTCATCCAAAAAGCGTGTGAGACGGATCCGGCCCTCGTAGCCGTCCGCCGCGGCGAGCGTCGGGTCCATAGGACCGGCCGATGCTGGTCCGCCAGCGAATACCATCAGCCAGGCAACAATGGTCAAGCTTAGTCGCGATGCACGATTACCCCGCATGGATCTCTCCGTGAATGCTTATTCGCAAATTATACGGACTTATTTTTGCTTACATTCACATTCTAGGAGAATTGACGGAAAAGCGCCAACGCCCTAATGCCGGACCCTAATCGAGTGTTCTCCGTCGCTGTCGGCGCGTTGTTGTTCCGGCGCCGTTGCCGCCGGTTGACGCCGATTTCGAAGCGGCTTATCTGCTGGTTACGCGAAGTTTCGACGCGCACCGCATCACGGGCCGCTACGACGGTTTCTCGGTCGTCGATAACGATCAAACGCCGCTGGACAACAATGCTGAGAATGGTCATGCCTGGACATTCAGCTATCAATACGCGCTCAACGACTCCGTTTCGTTAGCGGCCGAGTGGGTTCGCATCGACTCGTTCAGACCGAGCTACCGTTACCTGGGCTTATCTCCAAACGCCGTCGAGGTGCAACGTCAATTGATGCTGCGGGTGCGTTTCTAGTTACGACCTAACGATGGTTGTCTTGACGGGCCTCGATGCGAATCGCTAGGTGTCAAACTTCTCCCAGCCATGGCCATTGAAGGGGTCCACACCCAGCTGGCGCATGACGTGCGGAAAATCCACCATCACCCAATTATCGACAATCTTGCCGTCGACAACTTTCCAAAAATCCATGTAGCGAATCTCGACGCGCTTACCGGTTGGCATGATGCCCATGAATTCACCGGTGTGGTCGGCCTCTTGACGGCCGAAGGCTGCACACCACTCGCCCTGCGTAATGCGAGCCTCATCGATGCAGACTTTATTCGAGAACGCTGCTTGGAATGGGCGTTGCCAGCCCTCTTGAAACTCCTTCAGCCCGTTCTTGAATCCACAGCCGGCATTGCCGATCCACCGAAACGTCTCGGCGAAAAAACGCCCCATGTTGTCGATGTCATGATCGTTGAGCCCGTCGACCATCGCATCGATGGTGGCCAGGGTTTCGTCGGTCTTGGAGAGATCGTTATCAGCCGTTAACAGGCCTTGCTCCGGTCGTGAACCTTTCATCGAGTTTCTCTGTATATCAGGGTTTGAAGTCGTATGGTTGTCGGGCAATGGTGGTTTGCTGCATACGTGCCAAGACGTCGACGCCGAGCTGTCGCCACACGTCGAGCAGATCGATCAACACCCAGTTTTCGCGAATCCGACCCTCCTCACACCGCCAGATATCGAGACTCGCGAAAGACAGCGATTGCCCAGATGGCGCGATACCCATCCAGCCGTCACCGGATACGGTCGCCCGCATGGCGGGCCAGCCGCAGAAAAAGACGTAGTTACCATCGGCAAAGTAACAATTGCGGCCGTCACCCTCGGTATCGGCGCTGCGATCGGGCATCGCGGAAAGAAAGGGAATCTGGTGCCAATTGCGAAAACCCGAGAGTCGCCGGTTTGAACCGATGCCCGCCGGTCCGTACCAGTTCATTTTGGGATGCCAGTAACGATCGAGCTGCATGGCTTCAGCGCCGCCCTCGGCATACCGACCGAGACCTTCGACCATGGCATCGACTAACGCCAAGCAGGCCGCCGAATCGGCAGGGTCACTGCTTTGCATTTGGACGCCGTCTTGTGTCGCCGGTCCGGGTACGCCGAACTCAACACCTAAGCTAGGCGCCATTGGCCACGCCCCAGCTTGAATCATGACGGACGGGATATCCCAAAGCAGCTTAGCTTCGACGATCATCTCGCCGGCGAATCGAAAGTACTCGATGTAACGCATCGAAACGAGTTGTCGAGTGGCCGGAATATTGAGCCACGGGCGCTCAAAAACGCCGGTGTAAAAGCCGCCGCAGCCAATCCACGTCTCGCCGGCATCGATCGCACCGCCGACGATATAGTCGCGCCGCTCTAAGTCCGGTATCGCGGCGAGCAACGGCCTGAACCCTATGTCGAACAGATTCTCGGGTCCGACCACATCGCCGAGCGGATGGGGCAGCCGGATTTGGCAATCCTCGGCCAAGAGCTTGCGCAGTTGACCCGGCAATCGATTGGCGTCGCAGTTGTATAGGGCTTGGCGAAAGCCATTGAATCGTTGTTTGGCAATGGCGACGTCGTCTGGCATGGCACCGGAATATATTGCATTCGAAGTCAAAATCAATAGTGACCGGCACTATCGCCATAGAGCCTTGCCCACCTGATCGCACAGAACCGGCCGCTGGGTTATCGTCGGTTGGCGTTGTTCGTCTGTAAAACCTAAGGAGATGCCTCATGGCGACCGACTGGCAACAGCACGGCGTAAAGGTTGTGCATGCCGAGGCCCTGGACGCCAATACACCGCAAACGCCGGGGATGTCACGTGCCGCCGCGATTACCCAAGCGACCACCGGCGCCGAAAAACTGTGGGCGGGCACGGTAACGATTGACCCAAACGTGAAAACCGGGGCGCATCACCACGGCGAGCTCGAGAGCGTTATCT
The DNA here is from genome assembly GCA_038749025.1 of Pseudomonadota bacterium. GTDB lineage: Bacteria > Pseudomonadota > Gammaproteobacteria > Steroidobacterales > Woeseiaceae > JBCAXA01. Next base: position 131,336 of record JBCDIL010000005.1, read on the forward strand.
ATGTGGTGAGCGGACGTGCGCGAATGCGCTGGGGCGAGCGCTTGGAGTTCACGGCCGAGGCAGGACCCGGCGACTTTATTTACGTGCCACCGTTCGTGCCGCATCAGGAAATCAATGCCGCCGAGAACGAAGCGCTCGAATGTGTTCTCGTACGGAGCGGGCAGAAACCGATTGTCGTGAACCTCGACATCGAGCCAGTCGAGTTGCCCGAGGGAACTTGGCGGGATGGCATCCATGACTGAGATGCAAAGCGACATTGTGTGGGAGTCGTGTCGGCGAGACTCCGAACGTTGCTACATCGCGGCGGGTCGCCGCTCCCACATCAGTAGGTGCGTTTCGGCAAACGAAGGTGTGGGACCGGCGTCTCGCCGCGATGACGGCAACGGCCCATGGAGCGAAAATAAACGAGACTGCTCTCCTTCGGGACTGGCACCCGGTGGAGATAACGAGGAAGGCGAAGAAACGGAGCCGATCCTCAGATTTCCAGGAGACATCTTCCTTCGGAGCGGCGAGAATAACGTGAAGGAAATTTCCGAATAGTCGGACTATGCGGTGTCAATAATTAGTGAATAACCAATGACGACAGAACGCTTGAAGGCAAATGGGAAAACACCGATGGTGTCGAGAACCCAGGAGACCGGTGAGCTGCAGTCCGCGGATCGGAGTTCACTCGATATACCAAGGAGGCGACCATGCTGCGCACAAGCATGCAAATTCTATCGATAGTGGCACTACTGGCGTCGCCAGTTGCGATGGCCGATGACCTGACGAAAATGATCCAGAAGGACCTGATCGTTCTTGGCTATGACCCGGGAAACATCCAAGGTGAACTGTCGACGGCCACCGTCGTCGCCATCTCAAAATTCCAGGCCGAGAACAACCTTGAGGTGACGGGCGATCCGACGCCGCAGCTCGCCGGAATCATCAAGGCGAAGATCGACGCCGGCAACAATGCAGCGGGCAGCACGGCACAGATTCCGGTTAGCACAGAATCACCGCAACCCGACGCCGCCGCGTTGCAAGCCGCTCAACAGCAATGCCTGCAAGAGAAAATCGAAGCGAAGCAAAAAGCCGAGAAAAAGAAAAAGGGATTTAATTCCTTACTTCGCGCGGTTGTTAACACGTCTACGCGCTTTGGCGACAGCGGCGAAATCGCCCGGCAGGTGAACGAAACAAGCCGCGACGTTTATGACGTCAACGCGACCGCAAAAGATTGGGAGCAGGCGGCAGAGGACCTTGGCTTAACGCAAGACGAGTTGGAAGAGTGCAAGAATCCGCAGTAGCGGTACACAGTCGCATACGGGCGGTTTTCTGACGCAAGCGACCTCATACCGCAAGCACCCACTAGCGCGCGAGTACGTATTAATTGGCGCGCCCGAGAGGATTACTCAAAACAGCCTGTAGGCTGTTTCGGCCCTGCGGGCTTCGCGGCTTACGCCGCTCGGTGAAAAACGCTATCGCGTTTTTTCGAACCTCCGCGCTGCGCGCGGTACGGTTCGAACCTGGAAATAGGCCAATAAAAAAGGGCCCTAGAGGACCCTTTTTTTTATTGGCGCGCCCGAGAGGATTCGAACCTCTGGCCTCTGCCTTCGGAGGGCAGCGCTCTATCCAGCTGAGCTACGGGCGCGTTGCGGAGGGTGGATTATAAGCGCATTGACGAGGCACAACAGGCCGATCTGTTCAATTTCTCTGAATCCCACATGACATGACCGACGTACCTAACTATATTGTCGGGCTGCAAATCCGCGCTAACTAACCCGCCGTCCGCCAACGACGGTTCAGTCAAAAAAGGATCGCCCACCGTGGAGCTAAAAGGAAAAATCACCGCTGTTCTTCCGGAGAAAAACGGCACATCAGCGCGTGGGCCCTGGCGTAAGCAGGAATACGTAATTGAGATCCCCGGCGACTACCCGAAAAACGTCTGCTTCATGGTCTGGGGTGACAAAATCGATCAATTCGGTATTACCGAGGGACAAGAACTCACGGTTCATATCGACTTGGAAAGCCGCGAATACAACGGTCGTTGGTACACCGACGTTAAAGCATGGCGTATCGAAGCGAGCAGCACGGACTCGGCCGCGGATGAAAAGCCACCGCTGCCGGACGAGGCACCACCGGCGCCGTTTGACGACAATATCCCGTTCTAACGAACGTATCGGCGTTTGCGTCTGATTAATCCACCCAGTCCAGCGGTCCGCCTGGAATAAACGGTAGCGACAGCGTTTCGGCCTCGCCATCGCGAAGCACGTATAGGTTGTAACCGGTGTTTGGCGTCTCAAACGCTTCGGACAGCGGATCTTCAGCAACGAAGACGACGGCCTCGCCGTCCGGTGAGTAGGCAACGGCCTCTAACGGATAACCGTGCGAGTGAATTCGCTCGGGCGAGCCATCGTCTAAGTCCATTTCGAACACTTGCCCGTTGTAGATGAAAACAACGCGGTCTTTCTTTGGGTGGGTATCGATCGAACGAATATCGCCTTTGATGCGGCCGTCGTCGATTCGCTTCGCCGCCTTGAAGCGCTTATCAACTTTGAAGATCCCATAGCCAACGTCGCCACCGGCGCCAGTGGCAACCAGCTCTCCCTTCCGCGTCCATTCGCTAACGCCGTAGTTGCGAAGTACGGTAACAAGCCCGTCGTTAACGTCATAGATCTGGACGCCGGCGTAGGTGTTGTCGCCAATACCGAACTGCGCAGCAGCCGTATCCGGCAGCTCGTCTTTCGGCAGTGGAATCGCCGTGTTAACGACCGCAATCAACTCATCGTTGGGATGCATTTTCGGCCGCAATAGATCGGGCGTGATCGTGTCTAGCTCAAAGCACTCGGACACGGGACCGGCGAAGCCGTCGGCATCGGTTACCGCAACGCGCACCGATAGCGGCGCGCACCGTTGCAAAAACGCCATGTTTTTCGAACCCATCGAAGCATCAACACCGTCCGCGGCTACCTCATAACGGCCACGGCGCATGTCCATACGCATGACTTGATGCGCCTGCATCGGTGGGTTGCGCTCGAAAATTAGCGTGCCTTCCAGACCGCGCGGGTGCAGGCGTTGGTCTGAACCGGCGGCATCGGCCTCGCCATTCGCGTTTTCGGGCTCTCCGCCGCATGCACCAAGCGCTGCGACGATGCTGATTAGCAACGCCAACCGTGCTGTTGTTACCACCATCATTGTTGTCCTTGTATGCCGTTTGCCTTCAGGGGCCACGATTTAACGAAAGAATAACTGAGATGTTCCCGTTGCCGGCACCACGTCGACCTGACTGAAACGTGAGTCAATCCATTATTGCGAATGCTTCTCATTTGCGATAGCTTACCGAACTCTTGATAACAGCCCTACGGCTAACCAACGAGTTCACACGAAAATGCCCGCCTTACGATCCGAAACCGTGCTGTCGATGCACCACTGGAACAACAAGCTGTTTAGTTTTCGCACGACACGCGACCGCGGATTCCGCTTCAAGAACGGGCAGTTCATTATGGTGGGTATTAAGGTCGAAGGTCGTCCAGTGATGCGTGCCTACAGCATCGCTAGCCCTAACCATGAAGACCATCTCGAGTTCTTCAGCATCAAAATCAGCGACGGTGCGCTGACGTCGCGGCTGTGCCATATCGACATTGGCGATGAGGTATTGCTCTCTGCAAAACCGGTCGGAACACTGGTACTCGACGACCTCAACCCGGGCAAGCGGTTGTTTCTGCTAGCGACCGGTACCGGGTTGGCACCGTTCCTAAGCGTTATCCAAGACCCAGAAACCTACGAGCACTTTGACGACGTGATCCTCGTGCATGGCGTACGCCATGCTGACGACCTAGCCTACCAAGACTTTATCGACCACGACCTGTTGCAGATGCCGTACATCGGGGAGTTGGCGGCCAAGCAGCTACGCTACTTCACAACGGTCACTCGCAACGAGCATCCGTGCCAAGAGCGGATTCCGGCACTGCTAACGTCCGGCCGATTGTGCAGCGATCTTGCGATTGCACCGCTCGACCCCGCGACCGATCGCGCAATGATTTGCGGTAGCATGGCGATGCTCCGCGATACAGAAGCCGCCCTCGAGACACTCGGCTTTGTCGGTTCACCGAAGCAAGGCGTACCGGGCGATTTCGTTATTGAGCGAGCGTTCGCTGAATCGACCTAGACGTTGCTGCGTGCGTCTAGGTCTCGGAAGCCGAAGTTCGGCGATTGGATGATCGTCCACTGACGCTTAGCCACCAGCTGGCGGCGGTCGCCAACGATGCGAAACAGATAATCATCGCAATTGGCGGATAACGGCCATCGAAGATCGTGCCGGAAAGAACGGAAAAGCTACCGCCGAGTACCAGTCCGATTGCGCTCGACAGCCCGGACGCCGTGCCGGCAACCGTCGGGTAATCGGCGACAGCACCGGCCATCGAGATCGGTGTGGTGGCACCAGCGGCGAACATCGAAATCGCGATCGGCACCAACACAGTCACGACCGTCAGCGGTAACGCGATGCTCGACACCCAGGCGGCGATACCGCCGATAGCACCAACGATGACACCCACTCGTAGCACGGGCGTCGTACCGTAGCGGACCGTCATTTTCGCAGCGAGCGTGGCACCGATGACGTAATTGACGGCCATCAAACCCCACAGCAATCCGAAGCCGCCGGAGTCAATACCGAACGATGACTCGAACAATGGCGCCCCGATCGCCATGAACGCGAAAAACGTTCCCTGCACAAACCCGAAGGCCAATGTGTTACCCACAAAGCCGCGCGACGTTAATAAGAGGCCGTAGCTGCTAAACCAGGCGCGCAACGTCGGCGGTGTTAGCTCAGTCGGGCGCGTCTCCGGCAAGCTGAGCAACATCTTGAAGAACACGAGGCCACCGATAACGGCCGATGCAAAAAATATGGCCGAGTAATCGGCGGCGCTATCGATGAGCCCACCGATCACCGGCGCGATAATCGGCGCGAACCCCATCGCCGCCGCAATGTAAGACATCGCCTCGGCCATGCGGTTGCGGTCGTAGGTATCGCGAAGAATCGCGCGACTAGCGACGGTACCCACGCTGACACCGGCAGCCTGCGCAAACCGCCCGAGTATCAATTGATCGAGACTATTCGCAAGCCCGCAACCGACACTGGCGATCGTGAACGTTGCGAAACCGATTAGCATGACGGAACGGCGGCCAAACCGGTCACACAGAAACCCGCAAATCGGCTGCGCCAAGGCCAGGCCAAACAAGTACGCCGAGATAACGTATTGCGCTTCGGCTAGATCGGCATTGAACGCCGCAACGATCGCGCCAAGCGACGGCACGACGATCGCCATCCCGAACGGCGACAACGAGCTAGCGAGGCTCAGCAGCCAAATAGGCGCCCGCCGCGGCTGCGCCGGTACCGCGTTACTCACCATATCTCGCTAGGCCGATACGGTCTGAGCCGCAATCTCGCGACGATACGCTCGAAGGGCAAACGGTACTAGCAGCAAGATCGGAATCCCGAACATTGCCGGCACAGCGGCTGTCGCCAGATAAAGATTTTCCTCAGCCCAGCGATCCGATAAGAAACCCACGGTAGGTGGTCCAAGGAAAAGACCGGCCATGCTGATGGTGAGGTAGTACAACGCAGTCACCTGGCCACGTATCTCGCTCGGGGTGATGTTGAGCAACCCAGTAACACCGGTTGCCGATGCTGTCGCTATACCGATGGTATTAAAAACAATCCAAGCGAAGGCCAACTCGGCGGAAGGCATCAACGGTGCGGCAATCGCCGTCGGAACAATCAGTGCCGCGCCGCAAACCAAGATCACGAGCGGTGCGTCGCGTCGCCCTTCCGAATACATCTTGTCGTTGAGCCAACCCGCAACGTTGACTGTAAGCGGCCCTACCGCCAGGAGAACGACAGCGTTAACTAGCGCGTACTTTTCGGCAGGCCAGCCCCAAGTGCGCTCAAACATCGGCGCATACCAGTATTGCATGTAGGCGGTAATTGTCATTAAGCAAGGGACTGCAAGAAATGACAGGTAAACAAACCAACGTTGCCCAACATGATGCAGCAGCATCGAAAACGTTCCACCACTGTCTTGCTTGATCTCCACCTGCCGCTTTGGCTCACGTAACGTGAGAAACAACAACGCGAGTAGCAAACCGGGCACACCAACGATAAAGAAAGTTAGCTGCCATGGGGCAACCGTACCGATCATCGGTACCGAGATCTCCGGAACAGTTTTCGCCCACGTGATGACCGACGCGCTAACCAGTGATGCGATTCCGGCACCGACCGACAATGCAGCCGTGTAGAACGCGATCGGTCGGCCTCGTCGCTCGCGCGGAAAGCTATCGGCGATCATCGACATTGCGCATGGACCGAGGGTGGCCTCGCCAACGCCGACGCTCATGCGAGCCGCGAACATATGCCAAGTCTTACTAGCTAGCCCCGATGCGGCTGTCGCAAACGACCATACGAAGACCCCGGCTGCAACGATCCACGTGCGCCGGGCGCGATCGGCCGCATAGCCCAGAGGTAAGCCCATCGTTGCGTAAAAAACTGCGAACGCAGGCCCACCTAATAGACCCATTTGGAAGTCTGTCAAGCCGAGGTCGGCTTTAATGGGTTCAACTAGCAACCCCAGGATAGAGCGATCGACATACGATAGGACGTAGGCGAGCGTGAGAATGACGACCATGTACCAGGCGTAGCGCGAACTCGGGTACTGCCGTTCGCTGCTCATTCAGCGTCTCCGGCAGCGGGAATGTGATAGATCACGGTGAGGTTGTCATCGAAATCGACGATCCCTACTTCGCGACCGCGGCGGCCGTCATGCGTCATCAATACGCCTTCGTCGACGACGGTACAGCCGGCTGCCTTGGCGCCAGCAACGACGGCGTCGACATCGGCGACCTCGACCACAATGGCGCTGCGCCGTGGCATCGGCACCGGCGGTAGCGGCCCCGGAACTTCGGTAAGCGCCATCACACGCACTTGCGCTTCGGTACCGAGAACAGCGAACCGAATCGGCTTGTCACGATCGATGTCGAACACGTCATATGAATAAGAGTCATCGGGCGAGTCTTTGATAAACGCAAGCTCGAACCCAAGCACGTCGCAATACAACTTAAGTGCGCGATCGATATCCGTGACAACGAAATTGGCGCGCTGAAACCGCACCTCCCCTGAACCGGCCATAACTCTCTCCCCGACCTCTTGGTTAGTCGTCGGTAATACCAACGACTTGGTTGGCCTCGTAAAAATACCCATCCGGATCAAACACGGAGATACCGATGAAATGCTTGGTTCGCCCGTCGTGCCCTTTGGTCGACCACTCACGCGGTGGGCAATGCACATGCGTACCGCAGGCTTTGGCCGCCTCGAACATCGCATTGGCGTCGTCCGTTGCAACGACAAAGGTCGGGTTGCCGTAGGTCACCGACTTCGGTATCTCATCGGGGGCCGGTAACGGCGGATCGACCCACTGCAACAAACCGATCATCCCAATCACGGGATCCTCCGCTTGCAGGATAACCAAGCGGGTCTTGTCGCCCTTCTTGCCAGCCGCCAGTCCTTCGCCCGAAAGCTCGAAATCGGTGTCCATCCAGATCGACATGCCGAGCACGCGTTGGTACCAGTCAACCGAACGGTCCATGTCGCGAACGATCAGTGTTGTACGCTTGATGATGTTGGCCATCGTCCCCTTTCCCGGCGCGCTTGCCACGCCCCTATTGTTATAACAATATAGCATTTCGCCGCTGTCGCCAGCGGACTTTCCAACAGAGCGAGGTCGATATCAGCATGCGAAATCTTTGGCTCGGTTTGTTGTGTATGGTGATCGTCAGGTCCGCTCAGGCGGGCCCGTGGTTGCAGCACGGCTATCAAGAAGCGGTGTTTAGTGTCTCGTCGCTGGCGACCTACCAAGAACTCCTGACTGAGGTCGCTGGCTGGCAGGAAATCGCCGCAGGCGCGGTTCCTCGTGAACAACTTAACGCTTGGAACCTTGCCGAAGCGGTTACCGCTGAGTTCGCGGTTTTCGCGAACCCCGGTACCGAACGCGGCTTCATTCGATTGATCGACTTCGACAACACGCCGCAACAACGAATTCGCTCGGGCGCGCAGTCTTGGGACACCGGCGGTTGGTTCGACGTCAACTCGCGTGTCCTCGACATGCAAACAAAGTTCGAGCAACTGCAACGCCGCGGCTGGCAATCGACCAGCGACCCAGTCACCTTCAGTTTTGGTCCGTTCGTTGTCACCGAGTGGCTGAGCCGCGGACCCGATGGCATTGTGGTTGCAATGATCGAACGCGTGCAGCCGCCGCTCGAAGGTTGGCCGGCACTGCGTGAGATGAGCCGGCTGTTCAACGCGACGCAAATTGTCTCGGACATGCCGGCGGCGCGCGAATTTTACGAGCGCACGCTTGGCTTTAAGCCCTACCTCGAGCACCGCGGCGCCAGTAAGGAGGAAGGGCCGAATGTTCTCGGTATTCCGCACAACCTGGCCGATGACATCGTTCGCGACGTGGTGATCTTGAACCCGACGGGCACCAATGAAGGGTCGGTGGAGTTGCTGAGCTACGAAGGGATTAGCGGTGCCGACTTCAGTGCCCGTGCCACACCGCCGAACCTCGGCATCCTGATGCTGCGTTTTCCTACCTCTGATATCGACGGCTTGCATCAGCATCTTGTCGCCAACGACGTCACCATCGAGTTTGTGCCGACCGTGGTCTCGGCACCGCCGTATGGCGACGTCCGGCTAATGGCTGTCCGCGGACCGGACGGAGTTTGGATTGAATTCTTCGAGCCCGTGGACGGCGCTCGCGATACGGAGTCAGCACCATGAACATTACGATTCTCGGCACCGGCCGAATGGGCGCGGCATTTGGCCGCCGCTTGGGCAGCCTTGGCCACTCGATTACCTACGGTACGCGACGTGCGGACGACCCTGAAATCGCCGAACTCGTTAGCCGGTCGGGCGACACTGCGACAGCCAGTGACTGCAGCTCGGCCGTTGCCGCTGCCGATCTCGTCATCGTTGCCGTGCCGTACCACGCGTTGGCCGAGACAATCGCGGCCGCCGGCTCGTTGGAAGGTAAAACCGTGGTCGACGTAACAAATGCATTGGCGCCAACCGACGACGGCTTGATGCACCTGTCGAGTGATACGTCGTCCGCCGAGGAGCTGCAAAACCTTGCGCCAAACGCGATGCTCGTCAAAGCGTTCAATACGGTCGGCTTTCATATCATCGCGAATCCGGCCCTGGCCGGCGGCCCGGTAACGGTCATGTTGGCCGGCGACGACGCCGATGCGAAGCGTTCGATCGCCGAATTTGTGGGAACACTCGGTTTCGAGGCCGCCGATGTTGGTCCGCTGCGCCACGCTCGTTACCTGGAAGGCATGAGCGCCCTGTACCTGGTGCCGTACCTGACCGGCCGAAGCGATGACGCGTTCGAGTACTACCTTCGCACCGGCGCGAGTCCGACCGAATCGAAGGGCGTGCGCGCGGCGGGCTAGTGGATGCGGCATTAACGCGCGGCCGACAAGCGTCGACCGCGGAAGACAACCTCGCTAATGCGCTGCGTATTGGCGATGTCGATCAGCGGATCGGCATCAAGCAACACAAGGTCGGCCCATTTGCCGCGCTCGACGGTACCCGCCTCGTCACTCAGGCCGAAGAACCGAGCCGGCACGACTGTCGCGGCCTCCAACGCTTGCTGAGCCGACATGCCGGCCTCGACCATCACCACCAATTCGTTGTGCAAGCTATAGCCCGGAATAGCGCGACCGATAGGCGTATCCGTTCCAGCCCCGATCGGCACATCGGCCGCAGCCATCGCAGCAACAATATCGAGCGTGAACGTCGATAAGCTCGTGTCGCGCTTGCTGTCGTCGGGCTCGAACCATGTCGGTGGATCCTCCCAAGCCGCGCGTACCGCCGACGGTAGCTGCTCGAGAGCCGCGGCCCAACCGCTTCGGCGCCACGGCGGTGTGATGAACATCGTATTGAGACGCATCGTCGGCACTTGGACGACGCGCCGTAGCTTGTCGATGACCACGGCGCAACGGTCCGGATCGTAGGCGGCTAAGGCTCGCGGCCGCTGCGCTCTATGCAATGCACTACGCACCGCCAACGCCGCCTGACCGCTCATCGTCTTTAACGTCTCGCGGCGCTCGCGAAGGAGCTCATCGGCATTGGCGGCGCAATCGAATTCCACGTTGCGCACATGCTCGAGCGAATCGATAAACGGCGCCGCTGCCGATGCCGTCATCGACAACGGTACATGCGCGGCGATCGGTAACCCCGCATTGCGCGCTGCTTCGGCCAGCGCGCGAAAAACGGCCGGTTCGACCATCTCATAAATCTTGATGAAGTCAGCACCGGCGGCTACCAGTTCGGCGACGCGACGACTGGCTGTCGCAACGTCCGGTGTCGCGACCCCGATCGACGGAACTCCGGCGCCGTTGTAAACAACGTCACGACCATCGAGCAGCGGGCCGGAGAAAAATACCCGCGGTGCAACCGCACCGTCGGCACGCATCGAACGAACGATTGGCGCAAGCTGGTCCAATTGCCCGCCCGTATCACGAACGCTGGTAACGCCGTGGCGGAGAAACAGGCCCGGCATCGCCTTACTCAATCGCGGCTCATAGGTGAGATGCACATGCATGTCCCACAAACCGGGAATGAGAAACTTACCGGTGCCGTCGATAACATCCCCGCGCACCGCCTCCGGTCCGGCTGCCTCAACACGCCGGATCCGATCACCGACGATAACGACACGCCGATTGGGCGTGGCGCCAGCGACGGCATCGATCACCGTTACGTTATCGATCGTTAGTGTCGGCGCCGGTTGCAACGCACAGCCGGCCATTAGAAGACTCGCCAGGACGGTACCGAGGGCGAGTCGCACTAGATCAGTTGCCCTAGTACATCGATTGCCGCGCGCTCGCCCGACTCCATCGCCCCCTCCATACCGCGGTTAACGACGGCCGTGTGCTCACCGGCAAAATGCAAACGCCCGGCGGCGGCGCGCAGCTCGCGCGAGAACTCGGTAATCTGGCCGGGCTGCCAGTACGCATACGCACCACCAGCAACCAGCGATCGATTCCATGAAAACACGAGGCGCACATCAAAGGCGTCTTTCGTTGCGGGCCTTAGCCTCGCGAGCTCAGCGACAACGGCATCGGCAGCCGCCTGTGGGGCCATGCGGTCGAGATATTGCGCCATCGTGCCATTGATGAAGGCAACGCAACTGGTCACCTTATCGGGCTCCGATAAGTCGTTGCGAAGCGCCATACATCGCCCCGGCAGACTATCGGTCCACATACTCGGGGGCAGACCGTCTTTTTCCCAATACGCGAAGCGCGGCGTCAAATGCACTTGAAAGACCGGTGTGTAGGCGAGCTCAGCGATGGCCTTCGCTTGTCGTGGACCGGCGTAGCGGTTGAGCTTAACGTGACGAAGCGCGCTGAACGGCAACGTAACGATGCAATGCGCCGCTTCGAATCGTTGCCCCGATGAATCGTGTACGACCACCTTATCGTCGCGGACGTCGATAGCGCGCACCAAGCGACCGGTCAATACGGGGTCTTCAAGACCTTTCGCCATCGCTTCCGGAATGCGTTGGTTGCCACCCACGGCGGCTAGGGCGCCGCCGCTGAAGGTCGAATTGCCCTCGTACAGACTACGAATCAGATTGCCGCTCTGGTAACCCATTAGCATCGACAGGTCGTGAGCGGTCGAGCCGTAACTCATGTTGGTACCGGCAGCGAGACGAATCTCGGCCGGCGACAAACCCTGCCGACTGAGAAACTCGAACACCGAGATATCGTGCTCGGCATAATCACCGGTTTGCCACGCCGATAACTCGCCACGCGGCAACGGGTTGTCGCGGTACACGCTGTACTGAAAAAGATGTACCTTGCGCTGCCGATCCGCCTCACGGCGGAACGGGTTTGCGGCGTGGGTTGGCCAATCCTCTGGCAGAACACTGGCACCGTTTACCAGATAGACAACGTCGTTAGGGCGCGCTTCTGTGCGTGGCCGTTGGCCGCGAAGTTCAACACCGAAACGCTCGGCCGCGTAGAGAATTCGGGCGTAATGGCGACCGATGCCGCTGCCGCCGAGTTCGGGATAGCCCGGTACCGTCTCGGCCGGCGCTGTGTAGAGACGACCACCGATGCGCTCGGAGCCCTCAAGGACACGAACCCGAAACCCGGCGTCTTGGATGTTTAGGGCCGCATTTAACCCGGCAAGCCCCGCACCGAGGACCAGCACGTCAGGTTCAGCACTGGAGGCTGCCAACAAACGGCCCGGAGAGGCGGCTAGGGCCGCTGCTGTCGCGGTCCCTGCCAGCCAGCGTCGACGCGACAGTGTTGACCTCGTCATCGTGCAATTCCCCCGCTAGAAGTGACTCCCGTGTATAGTGGACTGATACATGGATATGGTCCAGTAATACATATATGAGAATGACTCGGCACCTTCACTCGCAGAGTTTAACCGCACGCTATGCGAGCATTATCGCGTTGTTGGCCGCGTTCGTCGGGTGCGCTGGACAGACACGTATCGCCGACTGCGCAAGCTCACCGACCGCGATCTGCGTCGCCGAACTGGCGAACGCAGAAAGGTCGAGCGTTGCGACCGGCACCGCGCAGGTGAGCGCAGCGATCGAAGTGGCGCTCGCACAAGCCGCAGCCGGCGACGCAGAAACAGCCGCCCAGACGCTCGCCGCGGTAACCCCGTTTGCGGCAGCACTAGACGACTCGACCGAGCGCGCGGTGGAGCTTACTGCCCTCGCTAGCACAGCGGCGACCCTGCAAGACAAGCAGTGGTTAGAGACATGGCTCGCGACCGCAACAACTAGCGCCGCATCGGTCACAACAGCGAGCAAGCGCAACGACCTCACCAGTAAGCTCGCTGTCGCATCGGCAGCGCTCGACCACCAGGCCGCTTTGGACGCCGTATTAAAGCTACCCGAGGTCGATTCCACCGACGCCGCCTACAAAGCGCGTGCCCTCGCAGAGCTCGCCCCGGTATTCGCTGCCGGCGGTGATTGGTCGCTCGCCGAGCGAGCACTCGAAGCCGCAACGATGGGGCTGCTCTACTACCGCAGTGTTGGCTACACCCGCATCGCCCGATTGGCACCCGACGCTAGCCAGCAGCGTCGCTATTTGCGTACCGCGGTTGGTATCGCCAGGAAGCTGGACGATGGCTACTTCAAAGCCGGCGCACTTCGCCAAGCCGCCGCCGCGTACATAGCACTGGGTAACAACGCCACCGGTAAACGCTTTTACAACGACGCAGCGGTCGCGGCCGTGACGGCGTCGACGGCAGAACGGCGCGCTCGTGCAACCAGTCGGATCGCCACCAGTCTCGCCGATGATGGCAACTACCTGGAGGCGGCCGCCTTACTACCGATCTCGCTGATGGCGCTTGAGAGCGAAGAGCGCGAGACGATGAGGCTCTGGTCGTATTACGAAATCGCCGGTTCCGCGGCGTTTGCCGGCGACGACGCGCTCGCCACTGAACTTATCGAGCGTATTCCGCCGGAAACTGCCTTTGGCGGATCACCGCTGCAGCCAGCCGCCGTGCGCGATCTCGCTTTTGGACTCGCCCGCCACGGCGAAACGAGCCGCGCGATTCGCGTTGCGGCCGCGATCGAATCGCCGCGTGAGCGCGTCCAAGCGCTAGCGCGTATCGCCAGAGTTCTCGCGGACCCCGATATGGCCTCACTACCCCGCTATTTGTAAGGACACTGTCATGACCCACCGAGCTTTTACTAACCCGCCCCTCGTCTTGCTCGCCGCCAGTCTCGGCATCAGCGCCTGCAGCAGTGGCAGCAGCGAGATCGAACAAACACCGATCGCTACGCTACCGATCGTCATGGCGTGGTGGAACGGCGATTACAACAACGATCGCCAGATCGAGACACTGTTGGCCGCCGGCAAGCCGGTCTGGCGAGCCGACGATTCCGGGGAAGGCGGCCACATCGAGGTAACCTCCCACTACCGACCGGTGGCGCTACCCGAACTCGGTGACAACGTTATCTACGTTGAAGAAACCAAGCATGGCGACCCGAACAACATCTTCCGGCAACGCATTTACACGCTAACGTGGGACGAGGGCGAGAACGTTCGCGTCAAACTGTGGAACTTCAAAGACAAGCAAGCCTACGTGGGCGCCTGGCGTGAGCTGGATCGGCTAAGCACGCTAACGGCCGATGAATTATCGCCGTTGCCCGATCAATGCGATCTGATCAGTGAATGGCAAGGACAGAAAGTACATCTAGCCATGCAAGACAAAGCGTGCGCATTCGGTGACCGCTACTTCAACTACCAGGTTCTGTTAGGCGAGGACAGCTTCTGGTTTCGCGATAAGATCGTCCGTTTGGAAGATGATGTGATCCTGACGACAGCCGGTGACTTCACCTATCACGAACTGGATAAGGTCGAGTAACGTTCGGCGCTTAGTCCAAAGTTAGCGCAACACGAAAACCGAGCAGTTGACTGCGATAAGCAGCGCGGTCGCCGGCTTGCGCCGCCGCTCGAACCCAATCGGTCCCTGACACCCAACTGCCGCCGCGTGGTGTACGGCGATCGCACTCGCCACCGTCATCAGCTAGCCAAGCGCTGCCATCGACAGGAATGTTCTCCGTCGAATCGCGATGCAAGCAGTCTTCGGTCCATTCCCAGGCATTACCGAGCAGATCGAAAAGCCCCCATGGATTAGGCGCGAAACTACCGACCGGTGCTGTCCGGCGGTAACCATCATCACAATTGAACGTCGGCCCATACTCGAACTGCCGGCGAAACGAATGGTCGGCAACGTTGGCATACTCACAGGCCTGGCGGTTATCGCTACCCCAGAACCAGGGCCCCCGAGTACCAGCGCGGGTCGCGTACTCGAACTCTGTTGACGACGGTAACCGGTACGCTTTACCCGTCTGGTCGCTCAACCAACGGACATACGCTGTGGCGTCGACATGACTCACGCAGACGACCGGATGCTTTTCGTTCTGGTTAAAACCGGGGGCATGCCAGGTATGGCTCATCACATAGCCAACAATGCGCACCTCATCCCAGGTATTGCAGCCCTCGTGTATCGGTGCATAGCCGGTCGTCTCAACAAAGTGCCGGTACTGGCCGACCGTTGTCTCATGAGCGGCCAGTGCGAGGCGGTAGTCAATCGTGACATCACGCAAAGGGATATCACCGCGCTTAATGTTCGCCGCGTAGGGCTCGTGGCCTAGGACAGCCGATCCACTTGGAATCTCGACCATCTGCGGGCAGTTGTCGCAGTCTTGAAATGCGCTGTCGGCCGTATCGGCCGAGCTGGAGGCGGGTGCGGCGACAACCGCAAGGACGCCCCAAACACCGAGCGCGTATAAATGAGTCTTCACTGCGTTACGGCGGCGAGGTAGCGGATCAAGATCTCGCGATCTTCTGCGTTCGCGATACCGGCAAACGCCATACGGTTGCCGGTCACATAAGCCGCCGGGTTAGCCAGCCATTCATCCAAGGTTTCAGGACCCCAAACGATTGCCGACTCACGTAACGCATCAGAGTACTGGTAGTCGGTTTTGGCAGCCGCTGCTGCACCCAACAAACCATAAAGATTCGGGCCTGTCAGATGGGCACCGTCGGCATCGACGGTATGGCAAGAACGACACTGCAAAAAAGCAATTTTGCCCTTGCGCTCCTCGGCCGCGGTTAGCGTCGGCGTCTCGGTGGTCGGATCGGCGGCTGCGCAGGCCGTTATGCACAACAGTGTCGCCAGAGCAAAATCACGATGGCGAAGGGTGGCGGTAAACATACGTCGGTATTCCCTTTAAAAAATGGTGGCCGTCGCTACTGGAGGCTTTCTAACGTCTCGAGAAATTCATAGCCATCTCGATGGCAGAACGCACCAATCTCTTGCGTGCGTACGCCAAGCTGGCGAGAGTTCGGGTCGTTAACACTGAAGGCGATAGAGCGGCGCTCACCTTGCGGGCGAATCGAGAAATACATGAAATCGGGCCGCGTCTCGTAATACGGGTATTGCTTGTCACGCATCAGCACTTCAAACGTGGCGCCGTCGCTTGGCCGTGTGACACTCAGCAGGCCACCCTGACTGTGCAGCGCGAGCTCGTCGATGCGCACCGTTTCTTCGCCGTAAAAAAACACGCTGCAAGTAAACGGGTGGGCACGCCGCATCTCGAGTGGGCGGTCGACTGCGTAACCGGCAAAAAGGCTGTCATCGGCTACACGGAATGTCGAATCGACGCGCCAATAAAAGTTCTCGGCCAGCGTTAGGTTGTGTACCGAATAGCGCCGATCGTCACCGTCACCGAATACACAGGCTTTCGGCAACATCGCCCCTTCAAACTGGCTGGCATGACGGCGCCAGTAGACGTCGCAATCATCCAAAAAGAAAACATCTTCGCCGGCGAGATCAGACAGCAACTCTGGGTTCGCATAACCGCCTTTGACAGCGTCGGGTTTTTTGAAAAAACCCTGCTGCATACGGATTGCACCGGCCGCAAGGTCAGCCCGGAACGTCACGAGACGTTGTCTAATGACCTGGGTTGGATCGTTGTTGACGTACTCCTCAACGTAGAACACATGCTCACCGAACGCGGGTAACGACAGTCGACGGTGCAACGTATGAATCCGGGTTACACGATCGTCTTCAGCTACGGCGGCCCGTGGGTCCGCTTCGAACCAGCGTTGCTCTTCGTTATCGAACTCACCGGCAAACCAGTCAGCCAACACCTTGACGTCGCGGGCGAATGGGTTGGCCGCGTCATCGCCAACAGCGAGCGTTGGCGCGAACACGAACCCGCAACCAAAGAGCGTTAGCCAATGAGCCCGCATCGCGCTAGCCCAACCTCGATAGGACGTCGTGGGCAGCCCGCTCACCGGACTCGAACGCCCCTTCCATCCCACGTTCGAGCAGCGCCGTATGCTCGCCTGCGAAGTGCACGTTGCCGTGACTCTCTCGCATGTAGGGCGCGAATTTACCGACTTGGCCAGGTCGCCAGAAAACCCAGTCACCGGCGCCATGGACGCTGCGGTGACATGACTGCACCAGTATCGGCTCAAGCGCACCCGCCAGTGATGGGCGAACTTTTTCCAGCTCACGCATCGTGTACTTAGCAGCCTCTGCATCGGTCATGAAGTCGTATTTGTAAGCCTCGTTGCCGTTAACGAAGGCGATCGCCGAGGACGGCTCGTTGTTTTCGCCACGGCGCAAGACTGCGAATCGCTCGAACGACTCGTCACTCCAGATGTTCATTGGTAGGCCGTCGTCTTCCCAGAATCGACGCTTAATAAGAAAGTGCACTTGGATCGAAATGCCGTAGTCAATCTCAGCGACGGCCGCCTCCATCCGCTGCGGTAAGCGCGGCGCGAACTTGATGCGATCCAGAATCGGGTACGGCACGGAACAGACAACCTGGGACGCCTCGTAGCTCGAGCCGTCCAAACAGTGGACCCGTACCGACTTGCCCTGATCGTCGACAGCGATAACGGTCTTACCCAAGGCAACGCCGTTCTCGAGCTGATCCGCCATTGCCCGCGGCAGTAATGAGTTTCCGCCTTTGATTTTCTGTACCGAAGGTAGGTCGGCGCGAGCTTCCGACATGCGCCGATTGAATTCGCCAACGGCATAGCGGCGCAATTCGTGTAACGCCGATGTGTTGTTGATGTGATCGGTATGAATCACAACGTTCATCAGCCGAATCGTTTCATCGTTAAAACCGAGAAACTTCTTCATGTAGTCGCTGTGCGGAATGTCGTACTTCGCGAACTCGGGCTTGATCCAATCGTCGAGTGGCCGCCCGGATAGAGGATTGTCGCGGTGCGACAGGGTCCACAGCATTCGGTCGGGCATAATTTGACGATCGTCGCCTTGCATCGGGTTGAGCCGATGCTCGGTCCAGTCGTCCGGCAAGATGTTCTCACCGCGAATTCGGTAAAACCGCGAGCTACCACTGCCGAGCGGGTCGGTCGGCTCGTAAAGCTCCAGCCCCATGCGCCGAGCGGCATCGATCATGCGCGCGTAGTTGCCGCCGATCAGCTCGCCGGCGGCCTCCGGCTTACCGGGAATATCCATTAGCGTGTAGACGCGACCGCCGATTCGTTGGCGACCCTCAAGCACTTGCACCGATAAGCCAAACTCTTCTAGCAGCGAGGCGGCGTGCAGGCCCGACAAGCCGGAACCAATAACGATAGCGTCGAAGCGTTGTGGTTGAGCGACTGCTGAACGGGCACCAACGGCAAGAGCGGCGGCGGCACCGCCGATCACCTGGCGTCGCGAGAGACCGTTGTCGGGAGACGAATGGCTTTTTTCGGCGGATTGCTTTTTCATAGCTCTACGATTTCCACAGGAAACTTGTCGGGGTCCTCGACGATAAACGATCGCTTCGATGCCAGCAGCGGACTTGCATGGTCGCTTAGCTCGGCAGTGATTCGACAGCCCGTCATCGTGACGCGGCGGCGAACAACCTCATACTGGTGGGTCGCAAAGGTCCACATCGCGACACCCCGACTAGGCGGCCCGAGCGTTGGCGCAGGGCTCGGCACTCCGATATCGCCATGATCGAGCAGCACGAGATAGCCGGTACCGGAGCCGGGTGCGAATAACTGCAAGAACCGCTCGACCGAGCCAGCCTCCAACTTCAAGCCAGACGGAGATCCAACGGTTAGCGCCATATCGCGACGGCACTCGAAACCCAATTGCTCAACGAAAAAACGGTTCACAGGGTCGGCGTTGGTAACGCAGCGAGCCGAGTACGCCGGCGCACCAATCGGCGCACCCGCGGGCATCGGGCCGACCGGCGTTAAGCCGTCGGGCCGCTTAACGCCCAATAGATAGACATCCTCGGGGCCAATAAAGTGGATTTCTGACGATGTGTACGTTTCGCCGGTGGGGCTTTGGAAATCGAGGTCTTTTCGCCCAACACTCGATGGAACCCCCAGCGCGGCTAGCTTCGCTTCGCGAGCATCGATGTCGTGCATGGGGAAGCCGATCGACAAACCGCCGATGTGGCGACCACTCGTTTCGGGGCGTATGACCGGCTCGCTACTGTCGACCTCAATTACGCGAACCGCGACGTTGGCCGCCGCATCGGTACGAGTGCACAGGCATGCGCGCCACGAGCCACTGTCCGGTAATCCAAGATAGCTCGCGCCGGCGCGATCGGCGTCGCTGCTAATCCATGCGCTCTGTTCGAGACCGAACCCGTCGGACAACATCGTCACGACCGCATCGCCGCTCGCTGTTACGTAGGTGATGGTATGGAGTGGGCTAACGAGTGCATCGGCACTGCTGCTAGTGGGAGCGAATACGTCTTGCATCGTCTTTCCTAGTCGCCGACCAAGATCACTTCGACATCAGCGATCCCGTCTCTGAGTTTTTTGATCTCCGCGTAAGCGTCGGAGTTCCAGAAGTCGAGCGCCCGTTGCCGATTCGGCCACTCCGATACTGCGACCGAGGTATAACCGCTGAGGGTACCCTCTAACAGCTCGGCACCCGGTGCGAGTACGACGTAGCGTCCGCCGTACTCGGCGACCAGTTCGGCCGCGGCCTTACCGTAACCGGCGATAAAACGGTCGCGATCATGAATCTTTGCTGCAATCAGCATGTAGGCCGCCATTAGCATTGCCCCCGTCCGGCAGTCTGTGCCGTTTTGTCGTGATAAAGAAACTGGCTGCAGATCGCTGCCACGTCGTTAGGCACGATCTCCATGTAATTCAGCGGCCACTCGGGCCGATCAATCAATACAGCCGATTGTGCATGCTCAAGAGTGCGTGGCGTTTTGTCGTAGAGGCCATCACCGGGATTGATCAAAGCGATCGGTTGGTCGAGTGACGCAATGTCGTCGGCGAATTGTTGGTTGTAGTCGAACACGGCGAGATGGCCACGCTCGGTGCCCTCCGGGCGCCGAACGATCTCGGCGAATGTCGTCGCCAGTGGCGCTAAGCCCCGACTTTGGTCGCAGTGTGTAACGAGCGACTCCCATAGGCGCCGATAGCGAGTACCGTCGGTGTCGAGCGGCACCGGTGTAAACGCACGGCGTAACGCATTGACCTCACTGTCGGTCATCGCAGCCGCCGACGAGAGCACCAAACGTCCAACGGCGGCGCGCCGCTGACATGCCGCCGCAACCGCTAGCTTCGATCCGGCATGGATGCCGAAAAGATCGATGCCTGTTAGCGACAGAGCATCGGCAACATCCCAAACGCAGCTCGCGTAGTCCGCGGCCGTGGCAGCCGCGGGCGGAGCACTTGACTCGCCGTAGCCAGGGATATCGATCGCGATCACTTCTGTGTGTTCGCCCATCAATGCCGCGAACGCGCTGAGACCGCGGCTTGATTGCGGAAACATATGCAGGCAGAGGAGCGCGGCTCGCTCCGGTTGGCGCTTCCCGGCGATACGTACATGCACCTGGCCGAAGCGCCCGTTCACAAAAGCGCGGCGAATTGGACGCGCATGGCGTCGTACGGCCGATTGCAGCGGAATCGCTATCATTTACATATGTGTATCAATATTCCCGTCTGATACTCATATTTACACAGCCGTTGATCACTTGCCAACCAAAACCGGTTATCGCAAACGAAACAGCGTTTTGACTTTGTGTTCAGCGACGAGCCGCTTTAACACCTTGCGATGCTCGTCACCCCGGGCCGCGATGCGATCGCTCGGCCCAACGATACCGAGCACGAGCGGTTCGGCGCGATCACTGGTGACGATCGGCGTACAAATCGCGCCAATGCCTTGCATGAATCGATCACAACCCATCGCGCTGCCGCGCTCCGTCAACTCCGTATGCGTCGCCTCGATCAGCGACTGATCGACGGAAGCGAATTGCTCTGGGTCGTTCTCGGCTAGTCGTTCAAGCGACGCTGCCCGTTCAGAGTCGTCCATGGCGCTGAGCGCCACGATGCCGGTGTGGGTCTGGTACAGCGGCATCATCGTTCCGATACGTACCGAGACGCCGACGCTTTGTTGGCTCTCGAGCCCGTAGATGATCCGAATTCTGAGATTGATCCGGCGACTAAGATTGATGGTCTCGCGAGTCTCGTTATTAAGCTGCCCAGCGAGATCGACAATCGATGCTTCACGCGACAGAAAATCCCGCGACCACTCGGAGACCATCGACAACGCCGGCGATGGCACGTAGGTCCAGCGCTCCGCATCGTAGTCGGCGTAGCCAAGATCGTGAATCGACTTCAATAATGCGTGCGTACTGGTGAGCGGATAGTTCAGCGCAGTGGCCACTTCTTTGGCCGACATGGCCCGGCGCTCGCGCTCGAACAATTCGAATATCTCGAAGACACGGCGCACGGATTTAACGGTTTTATCGATGGAGATCTCCTGCCCCACAGGCCGCGGTTCCAATACACATATGCGAACCATACAACGATTGCAGTGCTAAATCCTGAATGATATAAACCTAGTACATTCATGCAAAAATGTTATAGCCTTAATACAACCTAACAGTTTCGTTACGTAAAGGGGCGTTGACAGTCCCCGGGGGAGAGAACCGTGAAACGAGCGTTTACCGTCGCGTCGTCGTTGGCCTTGCTAGCCGGCACGACCTTATGGACGGCACCAACTGTGCTTTCAGCGCAAGAAAACGACGACGATGATGCAATCGACCTCATTGTCGTTTCAGCCCGAAAGCGCGACGAGGTCATCACCGACATTCCGATCGCAATAACCGCGTTCGATGCAGCGAAGATCGAATCGCTGGGCCTGCAGAGCATCATTGACTTGCCGGCGGTAACACCGGGCTTTGTCTATGAGAAGTTCGCGGGTCTGCCGGGCCGCTTTGACAACAGCCCACGTTTTCGTGGCATCTCAGTCAACTCGTTAGCCCCGAGCCGACAAACGGCGTCGGTGTTCGTCGACGGGATTTTCGTCTCGAACGGCGTTCAAGGGATTGGCCTTGAAGACATTGAGCGCGTCGAAATCATTAAAGGGCCGCAGTCGGCGTATTTCGGTCGGCTAACGTTCGGCGGCGCCATTAACTACGTCACGCGAACGCCGGGCGATGAGTTCAAAGGCCGGGCATCCGTTTTCGCGGGAGACTACGACGACTATCGCGCCAACGTCAGTATCGAGGGACCGCTGATCAGCGATGTCATGTCGGGTCGCTTAACTGCCGCTTACAACGACAAAGGCGGCCACTACTTGAACGAGAGCACCGGTGACGAGCTGGGCCAGGAACGTACGTCATCGATCGGCGGCACGCTGTATATCACCCCGACGGATAACCTCGAGATCAAAATCCGTGGTTTTTATTACGAGAACGATGACGGCGCTCCGGCCTACGCGTTTGCTGGCCTGAACGACCACAACTGCGGCCCACTGGGTGGACCTGACGACGACACAACGATTTGTGGCGATGTTCCAATCCGTGGTCCGGACCTCAACCTGGAAACACCCGCTGGGTTAACCAACGCACTGACCAATAATCTGATTGCGCTAAACGGTAGCAACCTGCTCAATGTTGGACTCGATCGTGAATCGACACGACTTAGCGCTCAATTCAACTACGACTTTGGCAACAACCTGGTGCTAAGCGGGCTGTTTGGCATCAACGATGAGGAAGTGCGCTTGCTTCGCGATGCCGACGATACGGCAGACTTTGCCTACGTCTCCTACTCGGGTCGTAAGTTTGAAGACCAAAGTTTCGAGCTGCGTCTGTCCGGTACCGCGTTCGAGGAGCGGATGGACTGGTCGGTCGGCTTTAACATGTTCGAGCAGGAGTTCGTTAGCAACGGCGAATTCATCGTACCGCCGCTCGGCTTCTTCGCCTTTGGCGGCGGTGAGCCTGGCCAGGAAGACATTGAAACGACAGGCATTTTCGGTAGCGTCAGTTATGCGATCAACGATGCATGGCGTGTCACGCTGGAGGGCCGCAGCCAAGAAGACGACATTACCGACGACGGTGACATCACAGACGGCGAACCCGGTAACAACGTCACTTTCGACAACTTCCTGCCGCGCGCGATTGTTGAGTGGACGCCCGCCGATGGCACACTGCTTTACGCCAGCTACTCCGAAGGGAACCTGCCGGGTGGCTTTAACGGCGAGGTGGCGCTGCTGACACCTGCGCAACTCGCTGAGCTACGCTCCATCGAAAGCGGTGCTGGCCCTGAGTTCGAAGAGGAAACGCTGGCCAACCACGAAATCGGTTGGAAACAACAATTGCCGAACGGGAGAGGCGTAGTCACGCTGGCCGCGTTCTTCATGGAACGAACCGATCAAACGTTCCGCCGCGCCGATATCGTCGCAGACGCTACACAACCCACTGGCTTCAACCAAGTTGACTACTTCATCAATGCGGGCGAGTCAGAGGTAACCGGTTTTGAATTCGACGGCGAGTTTGTCATAAACGACAACCTGACCCTCGAAGCCACACTGGCTTACATCGACTCAGAATTCAAAGTGTTCAATTCGGGCGTTCACAACGAGCTGTTCGGCACCGAGGATGCCAGTGGTAAGCGCGGTGAGCGGTTCCCAGAATGGAGCGGCTCGGTATCGGCACTGTTCGGCGGTGAAATTAGTGCCGAGATGAGCTGGTTCGGTCGTGCCGATTTGTTCTACCAGGGCGAGCGATTCGCCGACGAAGGCAACCTAACGACGGCGCCAGGTGGCTCACAGATCAACCTGCGTGGCGGTGTGACAACCGACCGGTACCGGGCAGAGATCTTCGTCACCAACCTGACCGATGACGATACACCAACAGCGATCAACCGCTTCCGCGATTTGTCGTTCGCAACGCCGCTGTTCGACTTCAGCACGTTCGGTTACCAAATCGGTTTGCGCGATCGTCGCCAAGTCGGTATCCGCGCTAGCGTTAACTTCTAGCCCCCTGCCCGGTGGCAGTGGAGCCTTTATGGCTTCGCTGTCGCCGGGTATCTTTGTCTGATGGCCAGCAGCGCCAACAGCCCCGATCGCAATACGGCCGTCGCCGAATTCGACGCGTTGTCCGCCGACAAGTCGATCGATGACGACAGCAACTACCAATGGTTGGTGGCCGAGCGCCCTGTCGGTAATGTAAAGCCCTCGGATTTTCGCTGGCACAAAACGTCGATTCCGACACCGGCCGATGGCGAGGTACTCCTCAAAACGCTCTACCTCGGGCTCGCACCGGTCATGCGTTTCTACATGCAAGGCACAGGAGCTGCGGGTGAACGCGTGTTGCAACCGGGCGACGTTATCCACGGGCGTGGAGTCGCCGAGGTTGTGCAATCAAGGCACCCGGATTACCAAGAAGGCGACATCGTGCAGGGCCAAATCGGCTGGCAGACGTACAAGACGTCCACGCTGTCGTCTGGCGAGAAATTTTTCCGAATGCCGCCCAATGGTCTTCCGGCGGCGCTTGGTGCTGGCGTACTCGGGATGACCGGCTTATCGGCTTACGCCGGCTATGTGGTCTGTGGCTCGCCACGCGACAATGAGACGATGGTTTTGTCCGGCGCGGCGGGCGGCGTTGGCTCACTCGTTGCACAGATGGCAGCGAACGTGTTTGGGGCCACCGTCACCGGTATCGCAGGCGGCGTAGAGAAGTGCCGGTTTATCGAGGAACTAGGCTGCCAACAATCGATCGATTATTTGGCCAGTGACGTAGGCGAACGATTAGATCATTACGTACCGGATGGTATGGATTTGTACTTCGACAACGTCGGCGGCGAAATCTTGGAAGCTTGCCTCGAGCGGCTGCGTATGAACGCGCGTGTTGTCTTATGCGGATCGATTAGCGAGTACGCCCGCGACGTGCCGTTCAAACTGTCTAACTACACCCGGTTACGCCGTAGCGATGCTGCGATGCGTGGTTTTTTCGTATACAACCACCTCGATCGTTGGCAACAGTGCATGGAGTCGTTGGCCGGGTGGATTCACGACGGCAAACTGAAACCGGTTCAGGATATCGAAGTTGGCTTTCAACACATGCCGAAGGCGCTCGCCAAGCTCTACTACGGCGGTAACGTCGGTGTGCAATGCTGCTCGGTACGAGGAGAACCAACATCATGGTCGACGACGACACCGATAACGTAATCCACCTGGGGTATACGGCAACGCCAGGCGGTCAAATTCACTGGCGTCGTTGCGGTGGCGGTAGCGACGCGCCCGACCTCTTCTTGCTACACCCAGCGCCGTTTACGTCGATGGCATACGAGCGCCTGATGCCACTCGTCGCAGGATCTCGTCGCGTCTGGGCCCCTGACTATCCCGGCTGCGGTGGCTCGTTTGCCATTCACGACGAACCGAGCATTGCGATGTACGCCGATGCGATCGCCGCAATGGCCGCGGCCGAAACGACCGGTCCAATCGACGTGCTGGGGTTTCATAGCGGCTGTCTCGTCGCAATCGCCATGGCACAGCAGGCTGGGATCTCGGTCCGGCGCTTGATTCTGGTTGATGTGCCCGCTTTCGAACCAGCGAAGCGCGACGAGCTGCGTGCGTCGTTGTCATTCCCAGCAGATTTGTCGGCCGATCCCGAAAGCATCGGTGGACTGTGGAGTATGGCCGTCGCGAAGCGCGCCGAGACTGACGGTCTCGACGCTGCCGTTCGCTTGTTTGCCGATAGCTTACGCCACGCTGATCGCTGGCCGGGGACCTTTGTGGCGGCGTTTTCCTACGCGGTTGAGGCCGCTTGCGCGGGCGTTGAAAAACCGACAACGATCATCGCGACCGACTCATCGTTGCTCGAGCCCAGTCGGCGAGCGGCGAGTCTGATACCAGCGGCTGAGCTCATTGAACTCTTAGCGATAAAACGCAGCGTCTTGCATGGCGCAGCGCCCGAACTCGCACCCGTCGTCACCGCTGCACTGGCGTAACGCATCGCGACGCCATGTCGACGCTGAGCTATAGGTTGGGCTTGCCAGCGTGGGGATTTCCAGGCTGGCGAGACCGCTACTTCTACGATGCGCCGAGTCGTTTGGCGAACTACGCCAGCGTCTTCAATGCCGTGGAAGGCAACACGACCTTCTACGGGATACCGGATCCGAAAACGATTGCGCGCTGGCGTGATGCGGTTGCCGGTACGGATTTCAAGTTCTGCTTAAAACTCCCGCGAGAGGTCACGCACGATGAGCGAGCTGACTTCAAGACGTTAGCCGCATTCTTGCGCGCAATCGAACCGTTAGGGAATCATCTAGGGCCGTTGTTGGTGCAGTTCCCGGCCGATATCGGTCCCGCCGAGATCGCTCGGATCGATGCAACACTGACACAGATTGCTGCTGGCTTGTCGACAGTCGTGGAGGTTCGTCACCCGGCGTTCTTCAGCGCACCGGCGTTGTTAGCGCCGACCTTGGAACAGCACAACGCGGGCCGGGTTGTGCTCGACGCGCAAGCCTTACATCGCGGCGACCGGGAACACCCCGAGGTCGTCGCTGCTCTGCACAAGAAGCCGGATCTACCGGTACTCGCAGACACGACAGGCAATCCCGCATTTATCCGGCTTGTCCTTCATCCCGACGAAGCTTCAAATGCTTCGACCCTCGATGAGTGGGTGCGGCACGCGGAGCGTTGGTTACGCGAAGGCGACGATCTTTGGATGTTTATCCATTGCCCGAACAATTTGCACTGTCCGCCGTTCGCTCGCGACTTCCATCGTCGTTTGGTGACAGTGCGCCCGGGTGCCGGCCACCTCTCGGAATGGCCGGTACCCGAGCAAATCGGTTTACTTTAGGGCGCGACAGGCACCGGTTCGAACGGGTCGACGTTGTTCACCCACACCGGGAAGCGGCCCTCCCACAACGCTTTGATCCAGCGCTCGAACAGCGGTCGTGTGAAATCGGTTACCCACAGATTGAACGGAATGTCATTAACAACGGCGAGATACAGCAACGGCGTCTGCAACGCGGTGTGCGTGTCTGAGCCGCTATCGATATACACCTTGTACCGGCCTGGGTAGGCCGCGTTGATCGGACCGTGCACGCCGAGAATCAGCGCCCGATACAGCTCTTGGGTTGGCACCTGCAAGAAGAACCGGTTGGTGGTATCGCCATCGGTCGAATAGAACGCCTCGCGAATGGTCCGATCACGCGACAAACGCCATTTCACGATCTCTGTGCCCTGGCCTAGCTCATCGCAATCGGTGCAGCTGCGCGGATAGAACTGCCCAAAGCGCCAGTCCGCCGCACGCGCTAACGCACCGTTTACGTCGAGTAGATTGGTCGCATTCGGTCCGGCGTCGTTAAAGACCGCAAGGTCGCGATAGTTGCCGTAACGAAACCGCGCAAGAAATGGCGCGAAACTCGAGGCACCGACACCACCCGCACTGGAGCCACCGACAACGATTCGCTGTGGCCGGGGAACCAGCCGCTTCGCGACATCGATTCCGGCCGAGAGGTTACGAAGACCACGATGGAAACGAACGGGACCGAGCGGGTACTGCGGATCGAGGACATCGTTGTCGCCAGTAAACACAGAGCCATCGCAGTACGGCAAGAACACGATCGAGTAGTCGGCAAACGGATTCGGGATCGCGCCGAAACCGATGTCCAAACCGTCATCGCTCCACAAGCCAACCGGCGGCGGTGGCGGTGTGTTGTTCGGCACATCGACGATCGGTGTGCACGAATATTGTCCTTGCCAGCAAGCGCCGCCGCCTTGCGTGAATATCAGCAACTTGTTGGGGTCGCGAATGCGCGAGAACACGGAGTATTCGCTGCCGGTGATGCAGCGTGGTCCGTCGGCATCAATGGCGAAACGATGTCGAACCCAGCCCGCACCGGCATCTTCTTCGCTACTCGGCTTAAACGCACCGAGGTATTGGGTAACGCCAGCTTGGCGTAACTCGCGGCGTGCTTGTCGATCTAGCCCGGGTGAAAACCAGCGCCAATCGGCTAAGGCCGTATCGGCCGTGAACGCCAACAGCAAGGCGACCGACAACCATCGGAAATGACTCATGAGACCCCCCTCATCGTATTGATTGGTGTTGTCGCTTTAGTATAGCGCTCCCTGCCGAACACGTTTGACTTCGCGACCGGCAGCTTGCACTCGCAACTATTAGACAGCAAAGAATCGACCAATTGACAGCGTTGTCAGTCAGCCGTTACGCTACGGATGTAGAGCGGAGGTATGCGATGAGTAAACCAACCATCGACGACGTCGCGAATTTGGCGGGCGTGTCGATTAAAACGGTTTCGCGGGTAGTCAACAACGAACCGAACGTGCGCGACTCCACGCGCAGCCAGGTCGAGTCCGCGATCTCGCAACTGAACTACCGACCGAATATTTCTGCTCGCAACCTTGCGAGTCACCGCTCGAATCTTGTTGTGCTTATTTATGACGATCCGAGCACATCAACGTCGCCGAATGAGAGCATTGCCGTCAGATTGCAACACGGCGCATTACAGGCGTGCCGTCAGGCGAATCGCGAGTTACTGATACATCCTTGTAACTACCGCGACAAGAGCGTTCGTCCCGCGCTCCGCTCCCTGATCGCGCGAACGCGCCCAGACGGCGTCGTCATTGCGGCACCGCTTTCAAATATGGCGACGATTACTAAGCCATTTGCTGATGCTGGTATCCCATTCGTTCGCTTGTCGCCAGGCCGAAAAAGTACCGCTGAGTTCTCGGTCGGTACTAACGATCGAGCGATCTCGGCCGAGATGACTCGCTACCTTGCGAGCCTCGGCCACCGCGATATCGCATTTGTCAGCGGTAACGAACAAGAGCGGGCCGTCGCCAATAGAAAAATTGGGTATCAGGAAGGACTGTCAGTCTGTGGGATCTCGTATCGCGACTCGCTGGTCATATCCGGTGATAGTTCATTCGAATCGGGCGTTGCCGCTGCAGAGCGCCTGCTTGCAAGAAAAAAACCGCCAACAGCGATTTTCGCGGCAAACGACTGTATGGCGGCTGGCGTCATGCAGACGGCACAAAAGAAAGGATTGAGGCTACCCAGTCAACTATCGATTGCTGGATTCGACGACAGCACACTAGCAAAATATTTGAACCCATCATTAACGACCATCCAGCAACCATTAGCGAAGATGGCCGAATCGGCGGTTTCCGCCTTATTGAGCAACCGTGACGAACACGACCGTCCCAAGGGAATGACCGTAATACCGTCAGTGTTAGTACTTCGTGAATCAACCGGCCCCGTCCTCTGACGCGGTCTTGTTTCAACAAACTCACGGCTAAAGTGTGCTGAATCCCGCCGCGGCACCGCCTAAGCATTGCTCCAAATTTTGCGGCGAAAGTGGTTGCAAATAGGTAGGTCTGAGCTACGCTTGCGCGATGACTTATTGCTTGGCCGCCTGCGTAGACACCGGGCTGGTGTTCGTTTCCGACTCGCGTACGAATGCCGGTATCGATCAACTCAGCGCGTTCAGCAAGATGCACGCCTTCGACGAGTTGGACGGGCGGTTTTTCACACTGCTGAGCGCCGGCAATTTAGCGACCACGCAAGCGGTGGTCGCCCGACTCCAGCGTGACTTGCGCGAAGACGCACCGACCAGCCTAGCGACCGTCACCCGCATGCGCGAAGCGGCCGACTATGTCGGCGCTATTTCGCTATCAATTCAAGAAAAATACACAGACGAGCAACGCAGCAGCGGCTTCTCACCGGAAGCGAATTTTATTTTCGGCGGTCAAATCCATGGCAAGCCGCACGCGCTTTTCCAAATCTACCCGCAAGGTAACCACGTTTCGCCAGCTGAGCTGTCGCCGTTCGTGCAGATCGGCGAACAAAAGTACGGCAAGCCGATTCTCGATCGGATTATCACGCGCGATACCGACCTAGAAATCGTTGCGCGTTGCGGCATGGTATCGATGGACTCGACAATGCGCAGTAACGCGAGCGTCGGACCGCCGATTGAGTTAATGATTTACCGCGCCGGCAGCCCCGGTAGCGCGACGCACATCGTGTTTGATGAAAGCGATGGCTACTTGCGCGCATTGCGCGAAGCCTGGGGCGAGAACCTCCGGCAGGCCTTCGAGGCCTTGCCGCCGATCAGCTTGCCGTCATCGCCGATGAAGGTGGTTGATGGCTGAACGCGGTGACTACCGAGTCGACAAAGGCCAGCTTTTCGCCGATCCGCTCGGTAATGACAAACGGATAGGCGTCCTTCAACCCCAGGCTACGCTGAACCGAATTGATCGATAGCGCGAGTTCTATGAAGCGACCGCGCCAGTCGGCCGCTTCGCTTGCCGCCGTTGCCACCAGTCCATTCGATTCGGCCGCTTCCAACGCCGCCTGCATGTGCAGATAGTGCGCCCACGTTTCCGCCCAGTCCTCAGCCGGATGGGCGCTCGCGTAACCCGTTATATATGTGTCCGACCAGTTCGCTGGCGGTCCGTTGTCGTAGTACTGGCGAAGCGCCGCATCATAATCAGCGCGTTCATCGCCAAACAACGCGCGCGCCTCAGCAAGTCGCGCATCGGGCACGACAACGTGATAGTAGTAGTGCCCAGATTCGTGGCGAAAATGCCCGAGGACCGTTCGGTAAGGCTCGTGCATCTGCTCGCGCATTGCTTCGCGATAAACGTCATCCGCCTCGGCCGCGTTAATGGTTATCAAGCCATTGTCGTGACCGGTTGATACATGGTCATCATCGACGTCGGGATTCGTACGTCGATCTTCCTTGAAAGCAAACTGCATACGGTCTGGATCAACCGGCAGGCCGCAACGCAGTAAGTCGTAGATCAAGCGGCGTTTCGCACGCTCTAGCGTCCGCCAACGACTGCGGTTTTCGGATTTAGACAAGGCGGGTATGACACGGCTCGTACGGCACGATAAGCAGATCGTGTCGCCATCGGATGCGATCCAGTTACACAGACTGTCGCTGTCTCGGTAATCGCAAAACGGTAGACCACTGCCCGGCTCAACCTCTGCGACCATCTCCAACCGATTGGCATCGAACGCCAACAATCGCCCGCAACCACCGCAGCGGTGGTTGTCGAAGTAAACGGGAAGCCCGCATCGGCAGTGAAACCGCCTCATGATGAAACGCGTGGCAAGAACCACGTGTCAGCGATGGCACTGTGGACGTTCGTAAAGTGCTTCTGCAGGGCGTCTAACTCGCCCGTTACAAACGCAGCGTCCGAATAGCCTTCGGGAATTGCTGGGAGCGCGGCACCGGCTTTATCGATCGCTGCCAACGTGTCCGCGGGGCGCGGTAGCAGCGCGGTGTTGTAACGTGCCCGCGCGAGACAGCGGGCGATGGCCCGTGGAAACCCGGTATCGAGGACCAAGAATTCAACGACGTCGCGGCCAACCACTTGCGGTTGCCGGCACTGGCGATACATTTGCAGACCGCTGACCGACTTCAAGACATTGCTCCACAAGCTCGACCCATGCCGTTTTACGATATCGGCATTGTGTTGCATATACGCGGCAGCAACATCGACTAAGCGACTCGTCATGTCCGCGCGCTCAAGATGCTGCCCAAGACGCAAAAAACGAAACGGCGTGTTGTGGCTCATCGTACCGTCAAAGACCCCGTTCAATTGCTGGCAACGACGAATGACTTCGTCGAGAACTTCAAAGCGTGCATCGCTGCTAACGGCGCGGGTCAGTGCCTGCGCCGCGAAAATGTACAACTCGTTCGCGCTCTCCCACGCTTCCATCGGCAATAGATCACGCGTATTGCGCAAGTTGTCGCGGGCGCAACGCAGCGACCATGCCACCGACACAGGACTAGTCGGCTCAGCCAGCAAAAAATTAAGCACGGTCTGCTCGTTCGCGGCATCAGTGCGACCCGCAAACTCGGCTGACGCACCGACGATGCGAATGAGCTCTTCCCAGGCGAGTCCCGCTTCTTCTGGCATATCGAGCAGCTGCTGTGAATATTGCTGCACGATCCGCGCCGTGTTCTCCGCACGCTCCAGGTACCGACCCGTCCAGTACACCCGCTCTGCTGCGCGCGACAGCATCAGCGCTTGTCCTCGACGATCCAGGTGTCTTTGCTACCGCCGCCTTGGGATGAGTTAACAACCAGCGAGCCTCGTCGCAGCGCAACCCGTGTCAATCCACCCGGCGTCACGCTGATCTCGTCGCCTTGCAGGACAAACGGGCGTAAGTCTAAGTGCCGCGGCTCCAACTCGCCGTCGCAATACGTCGGTGCCGTTGATAGTGACAGCGTGGGTTGGGCGATGTAGTTGCGTGGTTCTTTTTTGAGTAACGCGCGGAACTCGTCGTGTTCGCGCTCATCAGCATGTGGGCCGATCAACATGCCGTAGCCACCCGACTCGTTTGCAGGCTTGACGACAAGCTCCGGAAGGTTTTGTAAAACGTGCGCCAGCGCCTCCGGCTCCGAACAACGCCAGGTCGGCACGTTCGGCAGGATAGCCTCTTCGCTCAAGTAGTAGCGAATAATCTCGGGCACATACGAGTAAACGACTTTATCGTCAGCGACGCCGGAACCCGGCGCATTCGCAATCGCGACATTGCCGGCGCGCCAGGCGCGCATGATCCCCGGCACACCGAGAATGCTGTCGGGACGGAACACCTCGGGATCGAGGAAGACGTCATCGATACGCCGATAGATGGTATCGACACGACGGAGGCCGTCGACAGTGCGCATGTAGACACAATCGTCACTGTCGACCGTCAGATCACCGCCCTCGACCAACTCGGCGCCCATCGCCTGAGCGAGGTAGGCGTGCTCGAAGTAGGCACTGTTGTAAATGCCCGGCGTCAACACAACCGCTGTGGGCGCATCGCCGTTTCTAGACGGCGGCGCAATTGATGCCAACATCGCCGATAACGCGGTTGGGTATTCATCGACGGGGCGAATACGGTGATTACGAAACAGGCCCGGGAAAACCCGTTTGATGACTTTACGGTTTTCGAGCATGTAGGACACGCCAGACGGAACGCGCAAGTTGTCTTCGAGAACGTAAACGGTGCCGTCGGCACCGCGTACGAGATCGGAGCCGCAAACGTGTGCCCAAACGCCATGGGCCGGTCGCATGCCGCGGCACGGCTCCAGATAGTTGCGTGACGAGTCGATAATCGCTGCGGGTACAACGCCGTCTTTTAGGATGGCCCGGTCGTTGTAAAGGTCATCGATAAAGAGGTTCAGCGCGCGCAGTCGCTGAACAAGGCCCGCCTCGATTCGGTCCCACTCCGTGCCGGGCATTGCCCTCGGAATCATATCGAGCGGCCACGCACGATCGATGTTGTCACCCTCGGAGTAGACGGTGAAGCTGATCCCCATATCGGCGATCGTGCGCTCCACGGCGTGTTGCCGGGCCGCCAGTTCATCGTCCGACATGGCCCGGAAGTACTCGAGAACGCGCGTAGCATGGTGCCGCGGCGCACCATCAGCACCCACAAGCTCGTCAAAGTTTCTTTTCAGGTCCTCGGAACCGTGGATTTTGCTCATTGTTGGACTGTAACAGCCGATTAACCCGTCATCGACGCACTTTCGGCAGCGATGCCGAGCGAGACGGTGTGCGGATGTGACGATATTCGCTCGACCTGGGTCCAAAAAGGCATACTGTCGGCGCAAAACGAAACAATAACCGTTTACACGGGGAATCTTGGGGCTCCGCTATGCAACACCGTCACGTTCGTTTGTCGAATCGCCATGGGTACCGCTTCTTGCCGCTGGCGCTTTTGTTCCTTGTGTCGGCCGCGAGCGCCGTCCCAGTCTGCTCAACCGGCTCGACCGGTGCGGTCACCGTCACCGCCGCGGCTACACGGGTCAATGTCTATTTCGCCGCGCCGGACCCAACCGTTAGCGAGACACTCGTTACCGCCGGTTCGACCGCGATTCCGATCGACGCGATGCTCGGCGGCCAAGCAGCGAATTTGCACCCTGCCGTCAGTAACACGATCTCAGCCGGCGACGTGTTGATCATCGTGCAGATGATTGGTGCCGAGATAAACACGGACGACAACCAGGTGTTGACCGGCGACTACGGCGACGGTCCCGGTGGATTAGATAACGCGGGCAGTCTCAACAACGCGAATTTCACGGCTGGGCGTTATGAGTTTGTTGTGGCCACCGGCCCGGTCAGCGGCGGCAATATTCCGATCGAAGGCCGTGGCGCCGGCAATGGCCTTCTCAACGATTACATCAACTCCGACGTCACGACGGCGACACTGGGCTTTCGTCGTTATCAAGTCATTAAGGTTCCGCAGTTCTCGCAGCTCGCGATCACCGGCGAAATTGTCTCGGACCGGTGGAACGGCCGTTGGGGTGGTATCAGCGCGATTAATGTCCGCGAAAACCTGAATCTCGACGGCGGTTCGTTCAACGCCGACGGTCGCGGCTTTCGTGGCGGGCAGTTTTTCCCAGAACGGTCCGACAACACCGGCACACCGGCCGGCAACTTCGGCTTCAAAGGCGAAGGCATCGCTGGCTTACCGCAACGATTGTTTTCGAGAGTCTTGCTCGCCGAATCACCGGGGTCTGGCGGCGAGGAAACCGGCCCCATCGGTTACCCCGGCACCGACAATCTCGGCCCGGTCGGAACCGCTTGGACACGTGACGCCGGTCTTGGCGCGCCCGGCACCGCTGGGTCTGGCGGCGGCACCGGCGAGGATGCTGGCGGCGGTGGCGGGGGCAACTTCGCGCGCGGCGGCAGTGGTGGTCAAGGTGTTACCGGCACGGATGCCACTGGCATTGGTGGCGCCCCGTTCCCGCAACACTTCCCGGCAACACCCGAACGGCTTGTTATGGGCGGCGGCGGCGGCGCCAGTAACGGCGACGACACGGGCGCGCTCGATCTGACGGTATCGAGTGG
This sequence comes from Pseudomonadota bacterium, assembly GCA_038749025.1. Classification (GTDB taxonomy): domain Bacteria; phylum Pseudomonadota; class Gammaproteobacteria; order Steroidobacterales; family Woeseiaceae; genus JBCAXA01. The sequence goes on from JBCDIL010000005.1 coordinate 165,999, forward strand.
CCAGGCGGGGGGCGGCCTGGTGTTTGTTCGTTCCACCGCGATTAACGCGACAGCCAGTGGCGGTTCGGTATCCGCTGATGGTGACGCCGGCGGTACAGCTGCCTCCGAAGGCGGTGGCGGTGGCGGTGCGGGCGGTACCGTCTTGATTCACACCGACGGCTCAACCGTCGACGGCTTTACCTTCTCAGCAGTCGGCGGTGCCGGTGGTTCGAGCCTGCAGACGCTAGACGGCGGCGGCGGCGGCGGCTCCGGTGGCGTGATCTGGTTATCGGATACAACGATCGGCAGCGCGAGTTTCGTCACAACGGGCGGTGCCGCAGGTACCGGTGCCTCCGGTGGTATTTACAACGGTACGGCAGGGGGCGATGGCAACTCGTTAAGTACGCCACCGATCGCTGCGTTCGATTGCAACTTCGTGACGCTCGGTATCGCAAAACAGCTGACCACCCAAACACGCGTCGGGACGACCGGTGCCGTGTTTGATTTGACGTTCACGCTGACGGTCGAGAACTTAAGCGCGACGGAGGCGATCAACGTCCAGGTCGCTGACGATCTCGGTGCCGATTTCCCAGGCATCGCGAGCATTACCGTACAAGGCACACCCGATCTGGGTGGTTTCACGGCGCCAGCGAGCGCGTTCGATGGCGACTCACAACCCAACTTGCTGATCGGTACCGACACATTGCCAGCCGGTACGACACGCACGATTACCTACACAGTCCGCGTAGATTTCGGCGCGGCACCGGGTCCATTCAGTACCCAAGCGGAAGTGACCAGCTCGCAAATCGCTGGCGGCTTCGCGCAGGTTCTTGACCGCTCAGACGACGGGCTTGATCCCGACCCAGACGGTGACGGCGACCCTTCGGAGTCGGCCGCTCTCGGCGGCGATAGCGAGGAGAACGACGCAACGATCGTTACGGTCGATCTCACCGTCAACGCGGCCGTCTGCACGTTCGCGCCGAACCCGGCAAGCCCGACCGATGCCGTGACCGCGACGTGTACCGGTGTTGAGACCGGCGGCAGCGTTGACATTCCCGGCATGGTCTGCGGCGTTGAATCCGGCGGCGCGGTGACCTGCACCGGCACGGCCAGCGATATCGGCTCGGACCCGACGATAACGACCCGTGACGCCGTGGGGAACACGACGACCGGGCCCGGCGACTTCACCGTTGTGGCCGACGCCGATGGCGACGGCATCCCGGACGTCATTGAAGGTATGGGCGATACCGACGGCGACGGCATCCCCGATTTCCAAGACACCGATAGCGACAACGACGGCATTCCCGACGGTGACGAGATCACCAACATTCCGCCCCTGACAGGCGACGACAGTGACGGCGACGGTATTGACGATGCTATCGACGTCGATGTGACGGGCGGCAACGATGCCAACAACAACGGTATCGATGACGCCTTTGAACCGGCCGATTTCGATGGCGACGGTATTCCGAACCACCTCGATACGGACTCCGACAACGACCGCGTGCCGGACGTTATCGAGGGCAACACAGACTTCGACGGCGACGGCAACCCGAACTACCTCGACACCGATGCCGATAACGATGGCATCCCCGATTCGGTCGAGGCCGATAACGTACCGGACTTCGCCGGTACTGACGCCGACAATGACGGCATTGACGATGCGTTTGATGTCGATCAGACCGGCGGTGTCGACGATAACGGCAACGGCATCGACGATGCTGCGGAGCCGGTCGATACCGATGGCGACGGCAGTCCCGACTACCTCGACATCGACGCCGATGCGGACGGTATTGCGGACATCGTTGAAGGCATTGTCGATACCGACGGTGATGGCGTTGCCGACTTCCGCGACGTTGACTCTGACAACGACGGCATCCCCGACGCGGACGAAGCGGACAATATTCCTGCGCTAACGGGCATAGACTCCGATACCGATGGCATTGATGATGCGATCGACGTCGACGTCACCGGTGGCACCGATGCCAACGACAATGGCGTCGATGATGCATTCGAACCGGTCGACACCGATGCCGACGGCACACCGGATTTCCGCGACCTTGACTCCGACGGCGACGGAATTCCCGATGTCATCGAAGGCGCGACCGACAGCGACGGTGACGGCACCGCCGACTTCCGTGATACCGACTCTGACAACGACGGCCTCGACGACACGACCGAAGCCGACAACGTACCAGCGCTAACGGATACCGACACCGACAACGACGGTATCGACGATGCGATTGACGTTGACCAGACCGGCGGCACCGACGCCAACAACAACGGCATTGACGACGCGTTTGAGCCGGTCGATACCGATGACGACGGTCAAGCGGACTTCCGTGACATCGATTCGGATGCTGACGGCATTCCGGACATCATTGAAGGCGACACCGATACCGACGGCGACGGCATACCCGACTTCCGCGACATCGATGCGGATAACGACGGCATCGGCGATGCAACCGAAGCGGATAACATCCCACCGCTCACCGGTGATGACGCCGACAACGACGGCATCGACGATGCGATCGATATTGACGAAACCGGCGGTACCGATGCCAACGGCGATGGGATCGACGATGCTTTCGAACCGGTCGATACCGACGGCGACGGCGTGCCCGACTACCGCGATCTCGATAGCGATAACGATGGCCTAACCGATGCCACCGAGGCCGGTGTTACCGACGACGATGAAGACGGCATCGCCGATCCGGGCCAAACACCGCTAACGCCGGGTAATGCGCCGGACAGCGACGGTGACAACACGCCGGACTATCGCGATCTCGATAGCGATAACGACGGTACGTTCGACATCGCCGACGGACCCGCGAGTGGTGAAGACGCTAACAACGACGGCCGGATCGATGACCCGAGTGATCTGGACGGCGACGGCATTGCCGACGTGATCGACGGCAACCTCGGCGGCTTTGGCACACAACCACCGCTGCCGACCGACACCGACAACGACGGTATCGACGATTCCATCGAAGGCACCGGCGACTTTGACGGTGACGGCATCCCGAACAACGAAGACATCGACAGCGACAACGACGCGATCCCCGACTTCGTTGAGGAAATGAATCAGCCGCCACTCACCGGCAATGACACCGACGGCGACGGCATCGACGATGCGATCGATGTGGACGCGACGGGCGGTACCGATGACAACGGCGACGGCATCGACGACATGTTCACGCCGCTCGACTCGGACGGCGACGGCGCACCGAACTTCCTCGACCTCGATTCCGATGGCGACGGTATTCAGGACAGCTTCGAGACCGACGTCGACACGGACGGCGACGGTGTTGGCGACTATATCGACACCGACACCGATGCCGACGGCATCCCGGACTTCGAAGAAGCCGACAACCTGCCCGATGCGACCGGTAACGATAGCGACAGCGATGGCATCGACGATGCCTTTGACGTCGATAACACTGGCGGTACCGATCTCGACGGTAACGGTTTTGATGATGCCGTCGAGCCGATCGACACCGATGCCGATGGCCAACCGGACTTCCGTGATATCGACACTGACGGTGACGGCATACCGGATGCCATTGAGGGTCTAACCGATACCGACGGTGACGGCATCGCGGACTATCGCGACCTCGATAGCGACAACGACGGTATCGGCGATGCGGCAGAAGGGCCGAGCGGCATGGACACCGACGGTGATGGCATCGACGACGCCTACGACGTCGATCAAACCGGTGGCATGGATGTCGACGGCAACGGCATTGTCGACGATATTGCCGACGCTGGCCCGGGCACCGATACCGACGGGGACGGCGTACCGGACTTCCGCGACCTCGACAGCGACAACGACAGCATTAACGACGTGGTTGAAGGCGGTCAGCCGGATGCGGATAACGACGGCCAGGTCGACCCAGGGACACCGCCAACCTCGACGCCGCCAGATACGGACGGTGACGGCACGCCGGACTTCCAAGACACCGATTCGGATAACGACGGCACCCCGGATATTGCCGGCACACCGGACGCGCCGTTCGACGGTGACGGCGATGGCCAAGTCGACGACCCGACCGACACCGACGGTGATGGCATCCCGGATGTTGTCGATGGCATGCCGACCGGTCCAGGCGATGCGCCGGATGCGGACCGCGACGGTATCTCCGACGCTGACGAAGGGGTTGCGACCAATGTCGACACGGACGGTGACAGCATTCCGGATTACCTCGATCTCGACAGCGACAACGACGGCATTGCCGATCGGATCGAAACCGACGCAGACGCCGATGGCGACGGCACCGGCAATTGGCGTGACCTCGATAGCGACGCGGATGGCATTGACGATGCCACCGAGTCCGATGCGATCCCGCCGATCAGCAATAACGACGTTGATCTCGACGGCATTCCCGATGAAATCGATGTCGACAACACCGGCGGTGTCGATGCGGACAGCGACGGGGTCGACGATGCACTCGCACCGAACGATACCGATGCAGACGGCACGCCCGACTTTCTCGATATCGATACGGACGGCGACGGTATTCCGGACATCATTGAAACGGCCACCGATACCGACGGTGACGGCACCGGCGACTGGCGCGATTCCGACAGCGACGGCGATGGCATCGACGACAGCATCGAAGCTGACGCGATTCCGCCACTGACCGGTACTGACACCGATGGCGATGGCATTGACGACGCGATCGACGTGGATGCCACCGGTGGCACCGATGCCAACATGAACGGTATCGACGACGCGACCGAGCCGAACGATACCGACGGTGACGGTACACCGGACTTCCGCGATCTTGATTCGGATGGCGACTCAATCTCGGACGCAAGTGAGGGCGCCGGTGACGCCGACAACGATGGGACGCCAAACTTCCGTGATCTCGACTCGGATAACGATGGCGTTGACGACAGCACCGAGACGGATGTGGATACCGATGGGGACGGCATGCCGGACTTCATCGACAGGGACTCTGACAATGACGGCATCGATGACAGCGCCGACTCTGGCGACAAGGACAACGACGGCATACCCGATCGCATCGACAACGATGAGGGACGCTTGGAAACGGCCGTTCGCGGCGCCGGTAGCGCGTCGTTACTTGGCCTCCTGGTACTCGCCATGGTCGTCTTAGTCGCGATGCGGCGCCGGCTCGCTGCTGCGCCGCTACTCGTGTTGATCGCGCTTAGCGTCGCACCGTCAGAACCGGCGGTCGCTGACGAGGTCTGCTTCCATCACGACGGCGACGAGTTCGAAGACTGCTGGTACGGCGGCGTCGGTCTGGGGATTACTCACGTAGACCCTGAAGGCCAAGCCGGTGGTTGGTCCACCAACGATGATAGCGACTCCGGCTGGAAGGCCTTTGTTGGCTGGCAATTCGCACCGCGTTGGTCGGTCGAGTTGACCTACACCGATGGCGGCGAAGCGGGCCTTGGCAATGTCGACCCTGCGCTCGAAGTGCTCGTCCCCGGCGCCGGCATCGACTACCAAACGCCGTCGCTGATGGGTGTGCGCTGGTTGCGCGACCCGCAGGCACAGTGGAACGCGTTTGTACGACTCGGGTTATCGGCCATCAGTAACGATGCGACTAGCCCGCTGATCCCCTTCGAAAAACAAACCGATGTCCAACTGGCTGCTGGCCTTGGCGGGCAGCTGCGTTTCGCCGAGCGGTGGTTCGTGCGGGGTGATATCGACTTGTTCGATCGCGATCACTACTACGCGGGCTTAAGCATCGGCGGATACTTCGGCTCACGCGCACGGCCGGTACCACCCATCTCGGAACCGGTAGAGCCGAAACCAGCGCCAGCCCCCGCACCGGTCGTGGAACCGAAACCCGAGCCGGAACCGGCACCGGTCTACCGCGAGTGCCGCGCCGTTTCGCGAGTATTGGAAGGCGTTAACTTCGAGAACAATTCGGACGCTTTGACATCTGACTCACGTGACACGTTGGGGCGCGTCGCCGCCGAATTGACGAGCAGCGGCGACGAGGCCAAGGTCCTCGCCCACACCGACAGCAACGGAGCGGCGAGCTACAACCTGGACTTGTCCGCCCGCCGGGCAGCCTCGGTTGTCGATTACTTGGTCGATGCCGGTGTAAACGCCGACCAACTGTCATCGGAAGGACTCGGCGAGACGCAACCGATCGCCGACAACTCGACAGCGGAAGGTCGGGCACAAAACCGGCGCGTCGAAATTGTTTGGTCGGGCGAGGTTTGCGACTAGCAATCGAACGGCGCTTCTGGCCGACTGCCACATCGGTCGGCCAGAAGCGACCGTAGTGTCGATCTAAAACCTAGAAACAACAGTTTTCGTTCTCTTTTATTAGCGTTCTCGCCTGTTCGCGCGCTGCGTCTCGCTCGTGAGGCAGTAGTAGGCTGTCTATCTCACTAAGTCGTTGCTGATAACGCAACGCCCGTTGACCGACAATCGAGTCGTTCGATGGCGAATAACGCATCAGATGCAACTCAACAAAAGCGTGCATCGCTGCCGCAGCTGGCACTTTTGCGGTTGGATCCAATCCATTCTGATAAATCTCATTTAGCGTATTGGCCAGTACCAGCAATGCATTCGATTCACCCAAGTGCCATGCCGCTTCAATAAGCTCGACCGCCGCTAGTCGGTCATGCATCGTGTTTGCGTAATCGAGCATCGCGATTGTGTGGTTATTGTTAGCGGCGATTTCTAGCCAATGCAAATAGTGCTCGCGGAAATCGCCTTCGAATTGGCTACAGGTTTCAAATCCCTGCATTGCAACCATGACAAAGATCTCGGCTTCCTGCGCGTTACTGGCTCTGGACGGAATATCGGATCCAGGCTGAGTGTAAACAAAAGTCTCGCGCATACTTTTGATCGCGCTTTCTAGCTCCTCGGTGGATCGAAAACTGCTGTCGCATCCAATAACTCTATTGGCAAGCCTGTGTGCTGCGAATCCATCGCCATTCTCGGCGAGTTCTTCGAGCGCTCGAAGCTGAGCCTTAGTATCACCTTTCGGGGAATTCCAAGCGGGTCTAGGCCGTTCGCGCCATTGAATGTCCAATCCAGACTCCAATTGCGTGGGTGGCGGCCGGCGTTCAACGTCAATGGGCTCCTCGTCAAGGAGGGGAGCCGGTTGATCGTTGGTGATCGATTCGGGTGGTGCTGATCCTTCGACCGTGTTCCTCGATGTTTCCGACCCCAAAAACAATGACGCTAGGACAATACCTATAACCGCAAGAATGACAATTGAGCGGTAACGATTAGTCATCATCGGTAACTCGTGAGCGAGTCAGGCGCTGTGTAACTACGCATCATGCACTTCGATCGTTCCCTAGAGTCCTGGCCAGGATACTCAGTATAGAAGCTGCACCAAGAAACTCTGTCTCTAAAAATTCCTGAACGTGTGGCGCCGGTATTCACGATGCCAGTTCCCAATATCCGCGTTAACACCAACACCACCCATGGCACCGTCAGCGCCATTGCTCCACAGGTAGTACGGTAGCTCGCGATTAACAATCACCGGCGCCGCGAAACTGTAGTTATAGGGCCGGTCCCACGGATCGACAGGCATCGAACGCAAGTACTCATGAGCAACTAGCGCTTCCAAGCTAGACGGTAACTCGTTGTTGCGCTGCTTGAAGAGCAAGACAGCGGCTTCAATGTTTCGAATATCCTGAGCCGGGGACGGCACCTGCGTCCCGCAATGGCAGCTAGCGGGATGGAAAACCACGTAGCAGCCAATAGCAGCGCCGATAACGATGATTGATCTCAACAATCAAAACGACTCTGGGCGTGAGTAGGCGGAGCGCCGACCTACAAGCATGAAACCGAATCGTCGTTGTCTGTCGGTGCACACTTAACCACGAGTATCCCGTTTCCTCGCTCTCCAAGCGTCAATCCGAGACCCTTGAGAACCGCAACAAACGTCGGTTGATCGAGTTTCTTTAGCGTTGCCGTGCCGAGCTCGACGGTTTGTTGCAGATCAGGACTGACAATAATGTCCACATCGTTCTGTTCCGAATACCGCTCAATCAACTCGAATAACGCTACTTCGGTTGCCGCTAGTGACTCCATGGCAAGACCAACGGATACGACGAAGCCGACAACGTTTGCAGTGACGATTCGCACTCTCATAAAGCCCTCCGACCATCACGTTTATTTATCAACGTTGATCCCCAATCAGTAGGGTTTTAGCGATAGGTCTGTGGTCGATTATACCGAGCTGCCAAGCCAGCCGATAATCGGTAATTCGGCAGCAGACAGTTGAGCGCATAGACGTCGGGTTAAGATTGTGCGGTCTTGAGAAGCCTGCATCTAAACACCGCTGACGAACTGCATGGGTTCTTAATTTGAGCGTGAGGCGCTGGAATTCAACGGGCCATCGGTGATGAGCCACGTACTCAATGCTTAATCACTGAGTTCATCGACCAGATTGAGCTGGCAAAAAACCACACGAGTGCGCGTCTAGTTCAGCCTTTTCGGCCGCGTCGTCGTCAAGTAGAAAGCCCAGCCGACCGATGTGTAGATCGCGGCACCAACAAGACCGTACACCAGCGGCTGGTACCACGGCGACCAACCCGACCGGAGGTAGGTCAGCGCCCAAAACAGTGTCGCGCCAACCGCACCGCCGATCGGCATGGCAACAAAGCACCAGGCGTTGGGCGAATACCCTAGCCAAGCTTTAGCGTGGCTTCTGGCGAGTTCTGCAAGGCAAAGACCGCCCACGATGATCCCAATAATCTCGTAGTGGATGATGAGGACAAACCAATCCGTTGCGTTACCTAAAGATACGAGTAGTTGCAGCGGGACCAACAGTGTCGCCGCGCTCACCAGCACGAACAGCGTCGTATGGAACTGCGGTCGCGACCTTTGAACGAGATAATCCATGGTTCTCGTAGACAAGGACGGCGGCCGCTGACTAGACGACTTTGAAGAATTCAACACGGCTGCATGCTACCCGCGAGCGTTGTTCAGGCTCTAATATACGATGATTCCGACGGGTCGCGACCCCGCAAAGGCGAGGGTTTTGCCCGCTAGCCGCGGGCGATCAAAGAGATTCAGAATAAACGCAGGTGAGTTTAGAAATCCGCGTAAAACCGCACACCCACCATACGCGGCGCACCAACTCGACCAACGGCGATATCGCGTGCGTTCTCAAACGTGTTTTGGGTGATGTAATTCTCGTCGAGGAGGTTGTTAGCGAAGACCTCGACAGTGAAGCTGTCATGCTCGTAGCCGATCAGCGTATCGACAACCACGTACGCATCGTTGGTTACGTTTGGCGTGTTCTGCACAAATGTAAAGGCCTCGTCGGCGTAACGTGCCCGTAAATTGACGAAAAATCCCGCATCGGTTGTGTAACGACCCCCAAAACCTGCCGTCCACGGCGGCGCGGCAGCGAATTCGTTGCCGTTAAGGTCGATCTCATCAATGGAAATCGCCGACTCGGTAAACTCCGTATCGGTAAACCCGACGTTGGCGAACACTTCAAGGTGTTCGTTGATGTTGGCGGTAGCCTCGACCTCGAAACCGAATAAACGGGAAGCACCCACGTTTTCGGTGATTCTGTCCAGCGGGTTATTGGAGAGCTGCAAGTTGATTTGCTGGTCTTCATAGTCGATCAGAAAGGCGTTGGCATTAAGCGTTAGGCGCCGGTCTAGCCACTGCGAACGAAATGCAAACTCATAGTTCCACGTGAACTCCGGCTCGAAACTGTTAACGATACCGGCCTGCTCGAGAACAGCTTGATCGGTCGGGTCGCCACCGCCTGGAATCGGCAATTGCGCACGAAAGAAGTTGAACGATAAACCGCCGGCCCGGTAGGCACGCTGCACACTGAACGCCGTCGAGACGTCGTCGTTCCAACGGTAGTTCAAGACCACCTTCGGTAAGAAGGCATCGAAATCGTTATCGGCAACGAGATCCACTTCGCTCGTGAACTGGGCTGACAGGAATGCGAGGATCGGATCGACCACTGGGTCACCCGTCGTGATCACTGGCACGGTCAGCGTATCGAACACCGTTTGATCGATTTGCTCCTGGTCGTACCGAGCACCGACCGTCAGGCTCCAGCGCTCGTTGAAATCGTAGGTGGCCTCGCCAAACACGGCGTAGTTACGAATTTCATCGGTCGTCGCCGAGCTCGAGAACAACGGAAACTCCGGTACCAGGGTTACGATTTGCTGCCTAAGAAACGCCGCCTGCGCGATCTGGTCCGGTGTCGGTGTTGTGGTATTGAACAAAATGGTCGCGAGCAGAGGCGGCGGCGGGAAAACCGGGTCGGACTCAATCGTCGCGCCGGCCGCACCCTCGTTTTCAAACTCGGTGCTACTGTCGAAGGCGTATAGACCCAGTAGCCCGGTCCAACGCTCAGCGTTGAACGTTAGGCGGAATTCTTGGCTGAACGTGTCCTGATCGGTCAGGCTAATGCCCGGGTTGTCGGGCCCGCCGGAATCGTTGGTCGGGTCGAATTGAAATGCGCGCTCGCTTTCGATGAACGACGTGACACTGGTGAAGGTCACGTTGTCGCTTAATGTGTAGTCAACAACGGCGGAAAACTGCTGTGCCTCGATCAAATCTCGGTCGATGGTGTTTTGTTCGGATTCCCTGGCGCCAGTAAAGCGTTGCAATATCACCCGGTCTTCGCCGATGTCGCTGTCGATGACCGTGCCCATCAAGCGTATTTCCAAGTCTTCGATGGCGTTCGGCGCAATGAGTAGCTTGCCGCGGATCGTAGTATTTTCGCGCGCATCAATGTTGTCACTATTTAAAAATGGGTTGTCCGTAAACCCATCCGATTCCGTTCGATCCACCGACAGGCGCAGGCCGACTTGGTCCTCGATGATCGGCAAGCTCATCGCACCCGCAGCGCGCCACGTATTGTAATCACCAAGACTGGCCATCACGCGACCATCTATTTCTTCCAAGTTCGGGTCGACGGTCCTCGCAACGATGGCGCCGGCCAGCGCGTTTCGGCCTTGAATCGTGGATTGCGGGCCACGAAAAATTTCGACGGCACCAATGTCCCAGAGGTTTAGGCCGTCACCGAAATACAACGAATTCGGAACAAACGCACCGTCGAGGTAAACGGCTGATACGTCACTCGTCTGGTCGCCGGGCGATGCGCCGCTGTTGGCGAGACCGCGAATGGAAAAACCGCGGTCACCGAAAAGACCGGCAACATTAGCGGTTTGATTAAGCGCGTCGTAGATGCTCGTGAAGTTCTGCTCAACAATCTTGAGCTCGGTGAAGACAGCCACCGATGCCGTTGTCTCTTGCAGTGTCCGATCCACTTTCTGACCGGTAACAACGATCTCGTCTAGCTGCAGGCCATCGTTTGAATCAGCCTCGCTATCGGTCTCTTGCGCCACAGTCGATGTGTAGGCGAGTACCGCGATCAACAGTACCGCGACACGCAGTCCATCAGCAGGCTGACGGTATTGATGGTGTGAAAACGTCGCTACGCTCATTTTTGGCTCCCACGCCAAACCAGCGTCGCAGTCTATTGCGAATGAGTCTCGTTTTCAAATAAGAACGTTTACTTTCTATTCATACCTCAGATACAGCTTATGTCATCTCCCATCGGGTCGATTTGGGGGGATTGGACCGTCAGCTGTCACGGCTAGCAACTAACCGCTATGGCTGCTGTTGAATTTCATCCAACCATCGCTGATTGGCGTTACTCCACGTGGCGCCGGCCAGCCGCTTCGCTTGCCGTAGGACCGCAAGTGCTCGCTCAGTGTTACCGACAGCGATCAAGTAACGGCCAGTGACAACCAGATCGGCTGACTCGTCGTCACTGAGTAAGCCCACGTACGGCTCCGCTGCCGCAACATCGTCCGCCGATAAGAAGGTCTCAATCAGTTTGCGAACCAAAGCAGGTCGGCGGCTGACAAACCCGGAGTCGTCGCTTAGGTTGAGCGCGCGTCGGTAGTGGTCGCTGGCGGCAGCGAGAGCGCCGCGCTGCACGTCGATGTCACCGCCGAGTTCCAGCGCCTCGATCAACAATTCGTCGTAGCGTTCAGCCTGTCCCAACGCGATGATCTGTTGCGTCTTTTCGCCAGCAGGGTCAAGCTCACCGCGATCCGCATCGATACGTGCTAGCCGCAGCGCCGCCTGGGCGGCCCGCGCCATATCGCCCATAGTCGCGAACTCGGCCTCGGAGCGTCGGTAGTAATCAGCCGCCGTGTCGAGGTCCTCGCGCGCCACAAAGATGTCGCCAAGTTGTGCGAGTGACGTTCCCATATAGCGGCGGTCCTCAGCGGACTCAGCGATCTCAAACGCCTCCGATGCGACGTTGAAGGCCTCATCGAGACGACCGGCATCGGTGTACAGGACCGACAACATGCCGAGTATCCGGCCGACGCCGACTGTGTCACCGATCTCGCGACGTATCGCCAATGACTCTAAATGAAACGGCTCGGCCTCGGTGGTCCGCCCCTGCAGTCGTCTGAGATACCCGTAGTTATTCAGCATCATTGCTTCGTTGCGCCGATCGCCGAACGTACGGAACGCCTCGAGTGCCGCGCTCAGATTACGCTCGGCATCGTCGAGCTTGCCCTCGGCCATGTCCATGTTCGCCATCGCTGCCCGCGGATGCCCAGGCACGGCACCAACACCGCTGCGTCGAAACGCGGTCACAGCACGGCCGAGCATCAGTCGCGCTGCGTCGATGTCGTCGCGATCGCGCATGGCGTAAGCGAGCGACGTTAACGCGTTACCTTCAAGCGCCGGATCACCGAGCGCCTCGGCCTCAGCAAGGCTCTCGTTGTACAACTCCGCCGCGCGCTCATGGTTACCGCGGCGGTGGAAAATTTTGCCCAAGCCGTGCAAAGAGCGCGCGCGGAGTGCATGTGGCGACGATTCGGCAGTACGGCTGAGGATATCGCCAAAGGCCTGTTCGGCAGCCGCATTGTTACCGAGGATACTGGCGCAATTCGCCCATTCGTAAACAGCCTGATCGAATGCGGGTGCGGCATCGCTAACGACAGCGAACAGGGTCTGTGCTTCGCCACACCGCCCTTCGAGCGAAAGCCCCAGTGCCCGTGAGTACGCTTCATTGACGAACGGGTCTTCCGCGACAACGTGCAGTTCACGCTCGCTAGCACGGGTCGGCGCCAGGTCGCGTATCAACGCCAATGCCATCGCGCGGGCAAGTGACGGCGGATCGTCCCCAAACATCGTGTAGGTCCTTGCCGTACCATCGGCACCCTCTACGCGGTACGTCATCTGTAGCGAACCGGACGGGCGCTCTAAACGCGCCGCCACGATGTGACTCGCACCCACCGCACCGCGGAGCCTCGCGGCGCGCTCGTCCGGCGGTAACTTGTCGATCGCTTCGGCGACACGCCAGGTATCGCTGGCCGGTGCGATAGCGAGTCGCCCATCGCTGCCGATGTACTCGGTAACGAGACTCATCAAACCCAGTCGGGCGTAGTCGTATTCACTGTCGCCCGTTGCGTTCTTTATCGGTAGCACCGCGACACGAACCGGTCCGGTTGACTCGCTAATCGCCCGCCATTGCCAAGCCAGACCGGCGAGCAACAACACAACCGCGGCGCCGGCGGCTAGCCAGATGGTCGACCGCCCTGGCGGGGTTGGCGGCTGAATCGGCGCCGGATCGTCGCCTCGGGCCGGTTCGATCTCCGTGTCGAGCGGTGCGACAAATTGGTAGCCATGCCCATGGACGGTGCGAATGGCTGCCTGCCGATCGGCGCTGTCCCCAATCGCCCGCCGGGCTTTCATGATCGCCCGGGTAAGCGCCGTTTCGCTAACGATCACACCGCGCCAAATCGCGGCTTGAATGTCGTCCTTGTTGACGGCGCGGTCGCGTTGCTCGACCAGGAAACAGAGCAAATCGAAGACCCGCGGCTCAAGCGGTACCAGTTCGCCCTCTAGCCGCAGCTCACGCACGTCGGCATCGAGCTCATAGCCCCCGAAACGCCATTTTTGGCCCCCGTCAGCCGTCATTTGTGCTCCCCGCCCCGTCCGTCAGCGAATGGTCAGGCCATCGTCACGTGGCCGTCAGGACTCTCCCGGCCCATCATCGCAGACTGGCCCCACAGAGAAAAACGCTTTCTATCAACAACTTATCGCATTCCTACTGGGAGACACAACGATGCAACGTTTTTTCGCTCTGGCCTACGGCCTGGTTAGCTACGCGATCTTTTTCGCCGTCTTTTTGTACTCGATCGGCTTCATCGGCAACCTCTGGGTGCCGAAATCGATCGACTCAGCCCCGGCAACAGACCTGACTACCGCCCTGCTCATCAATATTGGGCTGCTGGGTATTTTCGCCATCCAGCACAGCTTGATGGCGCGGCCGTTCTTCAAACGCGCTTGGACAAAGATTATCCCGCAAGCGCTCGAACGCAGCACCTATGTATTGGCCTCAAGCCTCGCCATGATCGTGCTGTTCGTCGGCTGGCAGCCCATGGGCGGTGTCATCTGGGATTTGGGCAGCGGCTTCGCCGCCACGTTGATGCTGGTGATCTATGCCGCCGGCTGGGGATTGTTGCTGTACAGCACGTTCGCCATCGATCACTTCGACCTGTTTGGTCTGCGCCAAGTGTGGCTGTACTTCCGCGGCCGACCTTACGAGCCACCGAAGTTTGTGCAACCGAAACTCTACCGCGTCGTCCGCCACCCGCTGTATGTCGGCTGGTTACTGATCTTCTGGGCAACGCCGACGATGACCGTCGCGCACTTGGTGTTCGCGGTAGTCACGACGCTGTACATCTTGGTCGCCATTCAATGGGAAGAAGCGGATCTCGGTCGCGAGCATGCCGAGTATGCCAACTACAAGCGCGAGGTACCGATGTTAATCCCGCGCTTGGCTAGCCGCCAAAAAACCACGTCAACAACACACTAATCACTAAACCGACAGGGCTGGCCCGCCGATAACGATGAGCGGGCCGGCCGACAGCAAGGAGAGCCGCAATGACTTACGATCGCGCCAAAATGGCACTGGGCCAACACTCGACACTAAAGCGTGCTGGCCAAGCCGCCTTCGCCTTTTTCTTTCTGAAAGGCATCGCGTGGCTAGCCGCCCCAGTCGTTTTTTACTACTGGTTGTGAAGATACTTGCCGGACCGCCGTCACGCGGCCCGGCAAAACCCACCGTTACGAGTGCTCGCGTAACTCCGCGAGCTCCTTCCCCAAGAAGAAGCTGATCGCCGTACGAATAACGACTAGCGCAGAGACAAAGGCTAAGTCAGTCAGCTCCCGCGACAGCACCGTATGAATAATATCCGACGCGATCATGAACTCGATCGCGATCAGTATGTACGTGCCGAGTTCCAAGCGAATGCGTTGCGTACCCATCAGCGAGAACGATTTCGACAACCGTGACAGCTCATGGCCGACGAAAGCGATCGCCGCGCGAACGAAGCCATATAAAACGATCGCGATACCGATGAGATCGATATAGACGGCAACCTGCTCGAGCGTGTGATGCAGCGACTCCATAATCGGTGCTAGATCAACGTAACGTCGGTCATGACCTCAACGATCGCCGGGCCGTCACACGCGATCGCCTCGGCGAGGGCCGCGTCGAGCTGACCGCGCTCTCTGACCCGTAAGCCTTTACCGCCACACAACTCGGCATACTCGGCAAACGATGGATTGTGCAGTGAGGTCTGCCACACTCGCCACTCGCCCGCCATTTGCTCTTTCGAGATCTTGCCAAGCTCGCTGTTGTTGAGCAGCACATGGACGATTTTCATGCCGTACTTCACCGCCGTCGTAAATTCGGCCAGGTATTGGCCGAAGCCACCGTCGCCGGATACCGAGAACACCGGCCGGCCGGCGTAGTCCGGTTCGGCTTGAGTCGCTGCCCAGGCGCCCATGGCGGCGGGGAACGAAAACCCGATGGAACCGAGATAACCGCTCATCAAGACGCGTTGGCCTGGTTTCGTTTCGAAATAGCGGCCAAAACTGTAGGTGTTGTTACCGACATCGACGGCGATGACCGCGTTGTCCGGAAGCTGCTCCGACAACACATTAAAGAGCCACGCCGAGTTGATCCCATCACCGCGGTCGTCGACCCAGCGGCTTTCTTTTTCCGCACGCCATAATCGCCACCGGTCGGCTAACTCGTCGCGCTGGTCGATGGCCGCAAGCTGACTGGGCAGCGCCGCCTCGATGGCCGCAACGGTCACGCCGATCTCGCCCCAGACCGGTACATCGACGGGATGAAACTTGCCGAGCGCCATTCGCTCGAAGTCGACTTGGATCGTTGGTTTTTTCTTTTCGATGCCGGTGTGGTTCGAGAAAGACGCCCCGAACACGATTTGCAGGTCGCACTCGTTCATAAACCAGCTGGCGATCGGCGTTCCCGACCGGCCAAGAACGCCGGCGGCCAACGCGTGCGAGTCAGCGAGCTGCCCCTTCGCTTTGAACGTCGTGACGACTGGGCAGTTCAAGCGTTCCGCTAGCGCGGTAATCGCGGGCATAGACTCACGGGCGCCGTAACCGACGATGATCAGCGGCCGCTTCGCTGCAGCCACCCTCTCGATCGCAGAGGCCACGACAGCCGGATCGGGTGCAATTGCAGCCGAGGCCAGGCGGCCGTCAGGCGACGAGGCACTGGCATCGGCACCCGTCTCGAGCACTTGCACTTCGTCCGGAAAAATAAGGTGGGAAACATCGCGATGCACAATCGCGTTTTTCAGCGCCAGGTTCATCAGCTCCGCATGGCGTGAGGTCGGCAGTACCGTTTGGCTGAACTGGCTAACGGCCGCGAACGCGCTGGTGAGGTCGATCTCTTGAAATGCGCCAGGTCCGAGCACCTGGGTATCGACCTGACCGGTGAGCGCGAGTACGGGTGCCCGATCAACCTTAGCATCCCACAGTCCGGTGAGAAGGTTGGTCGCGCCGGGACCGGCGATCGATAAGCAGGCAGCCGGCCGACCGGACAACTTCGCGTACCCCGAGCAGGCAAAGGCCGCTGCCGATTCATGCCGAATTCCGATGTACGTTAGCGCGCCGCGCTCCTCTTCGAGCCTAAGCGCCTCGGCAAGGCCAAGATTAGAATGCCCGACCATGCCGAACACGAATTTAACGCCCCAGTTCGTCATCGTTTGCGCCATGACATCGGAGACGGTTATGGCCGCAGCGGCTGGCGCTTCAACGCCGACGTATACACCGTCGTCGCGAACATCAACCTCGAAAAGCTCCTGCCCGGAGTCGTCGTGTCCGCCCGGTGGTTTCCCGGTTAACGGATCAAAATCCCAGCCGTGCCACGGGCAGCGAATCCAACACTGGTCGTCAACGCCGCGTTCTATCGAACCCTCACCAAGCGGACCCCCTTGATGCGGGCAATGGTTATCCATCGCGGCATACTGGCCCTGGTAGTGAACCAAACAAACATTGCGAGTACCTGCCGTTACGCTCTTGACCCGATCGGCGGCTAACTCACCGTTTTCCGCCACCTTGTACCAGTCGATCGGTCGTTCACTCATCGGCGTTCTCCGTTAATTTTTGTGTGGACGTCGCACCGTTGAGGTCGCGCGCGCAACACGCACCTCGTCGGATCAAATGACCCGACGAGGTGCATGACTATTTCACGAGCGAGCGAGTTAGCTAGCGAGACGGATGGGCAGGTCGCGTATTCGTTTGCCGGTCGCGGCAAAAACAGCATTGCCAATGGCTGGCGCGACAGCAATCAGCGGCGGCTCGCCGAGCCCCATGGGGAACTCGGTGCTGTCAACGAACGTGATGTCGAGTTCCGGCACATCCGCCATGCGCAGCGGTGAGTAGGTATCGAGATTGGTATCGGCGACTTGTCCTTCGACGAACTGAGTCCCTTCATGGAGCGCCAAACTAATACCCCAGAGCGTCGCGCCTTCGGCTTGCGCCATAGCGCCGTCCGGATGAATGACCGTCCCGCAATCGATCGTCTGCCAAATTTTCTTCACGCGCACTTGGTCACCGTCGACAACGACATGGGCAACGCAAGCCGTCCACGTTGGCATGTTGCGCTCTTGGCCGAAGGCTGTCGCAACACCAAGTCCTTCACCGTCGGGCAGCGCTTGCCCCCAAGGGGAACGCTCGCGAACGTCGCGCAATACGGCGGCGAGTCGGCTCGCACCACCGACCGAGTTCGGGGTCGAGCCGGCGTTTTTGCCAGCCGCATCCAGTTTCGTGAGCCGAAAATCGATGGCATCGACATTGGCGCGGACGGCTAGCTCATCCATAAAGCACTCATTGCCCCAGTTGATCCACCCGGGCCCAACCGCACGCAGCCAGCCCGGTAGAAACGTACTTTGGGCCAGTTCGTTGTTGATCGCACGCACCCGGTGGGCGGGGAACGTGTACCAATGGTCGGCACCGTTGATCGAGAACGGATCAAACTTGCCACTGTCGTTGAGGCCATCGCCGAGAAAGCCCGGGGCCATCGACTTAGTCGGCCAGCCCGCCGTCACGGCATGATCGACAGCCGTCAGGTCATCGGCACTGTCGAAACTCGCCACGAATCGGGCGAGGCTTGGCGAGCGCACGCAATCCATACGACTGTCATCGGCCCGTTCGAAAACGAGCTTGACCGGCTTGCCCAATTCACGCGCGGCGATGGCCGCCGGAATCATTTGATCGCCGAACAAGCGCCGTCCAAAGCCGCCACCCAAGTAGTATTGATGGATAACGATGTCCGTCTCAGCGACGCCGAGTGCCCCGGCCAATACCGGTAGAATCAACGACTGCCATTGGTTGCCGGCGTGGATGTGGCAACGGCCATCGACCCACTCAACGAGCGCATTCTGCGGCTCCAACGTGAAGTGCAATGCCGTTGCGGTGCGGTAAGTCGACGTCAGTGTTGCTGATGCGCTGTTCAGTGCTGCGGTAACGTCGCCATCGTCAATATAGAGCGTGCCGGCGGCCGCGTCCGCCGCTAGCCGCGCACCTTCCGCGTGCAGATCGGCCTCACTGACCGTTGCCGTCTCGCCGGCTTCCCACGTGACCGCCACCGCTTTCGCCGCTTTCATCGCGGCTGGGTAGTTGTCAGCGACCACCATCGCCTGACCCGTGGTGAAACCACTCGGATCGTCGATCGTCAGTGTTTGTAAATAGCCAGGAATCTCTTTAGCCGCACTGTCATCGACGGCAGTAACGACCGAGCCGTAGCGAGTCGGTGGCAGCAGAGGATGCGCATAGACCATCCCTGGACGTTCTACGTCGAGGCCGTAAACCGCTTCACCACGAGATTTCTCAGGAATGTCTTTGGCAGCAACGTCACGACCGATCAGCGTCCGATCAGCCGCCGTCTTGACGGGCATCGCGGCGACTTCTTCGTCGGTAAATGTCCGACTAATGTCACCGCGCTGAACGATGTCCGCAAACGTCACGGACTGATCGCCGGCGCTCACCGACCCGTTGGCGACGGTGACGTCAGCCGCGTCGACACCGAGCAGTTTCGCACCGGCATCGGCCAGGACCGTTCGACCGGTCGCGCCCGCCTGTGACAGGGCCGTAAAGCTCGTAAAGACCGACCACGAACCACCGGTCACCATGTAGCCCCACTTCGGATCGCTATCGACGTGCGTCAGCGAGACGCTGTCCCAAGCGGCACCGAGCTCATCGGCAACGATCCGCGCGAGCGCGGTACCGACGTGTTGGCCCATTTCTGCTTTGGCGATATTGACGTTAACGGCACCGCTCGAATCGATCGCAAACCAGACACTGGGCGAGAACGAGCGGCTCGCGCCATCGGCCACGATTTCTTGGGCAGCCTCCTCCCGGCTGCAACCCGGCAAAACGGCGCCTAAGCCCATGACGAGCCCGGTTCCGGCCGAGCCGGCGATAAACGTACGGCGGGTAACGGCAGAGCGTTGTTTGGCAATACTCATTCGCCAACCTCCTGCTCGCCAGGAGCGGCTGCATTGATTGCTTTACGAATGCGCACGTACGACATGCACCGACAGAGATTGCCGTTCATGTGTGTGGTGATCTCGTCGTCGCTGGGTGCTGGATTCGCCTCGAGCAGCGTTGCTGCTTGCATGATTTGACCGGATTGGCAGTAGCCGCACTGCGGCACCTGCGCATCGACCCAGGCTTGCTTAAGCGCATCGCCAACGGGGGTCGTTAAGCCTTCGATCGTCGTGATTTTCTGCCCGGCGGCCGCCGCCAGCGGCGTCGAACAACTGCGTATTGCGACACCGTTTAGGTGGACGGTGCAGGCACCGCATTGACCTATCCCGCAGCCGAACTTGGTGCCTTTGAGCTTAAGTTCGTCGCGGATCACCCAAAGCAGCGGCGTGTCGTCGGCGCTGTCGGATGAGATAACCGTTCCGTTCAGTTCGAACTCGGTCACGGTTCTTCCCCTTATGCCATGTCCCTCAAAAAGTGTAGTACACGGTCGAAGGGAATCCCAGCGGTCAGGCCTAGCCAAAGCCCCAGCTTGAACACTAAGTTAGACCTGTCGATCTCGCAATTAGGTCCGAGGGTTGTCAGCGCGCACGTGAGTTTTGCCGAGAGGTCTAGCGCCCGCGAGCGCGTCGCACCATCCCGAAGGCCCAGTTTCTACCCGAGTTCTGGTAGATCGCTTGGTTTAGCCACAACATGCCGAGGGGCTCGAGTAGGCGAGATACGCGGATATCGCCGGCGTCATGGACATCGAAGCCCAATTCACGCACCAGAGCCGTTGCCGTGGTTTTGGCATCGTCGTCATCGCCGGCGACGAACATCAGCGGCCGACCTTCCAACTCATCGTTTTCGGCGAGCAGTTCCGCGGCCGCTTGATTAAGCGTTTTCACCACCCGTGCCGTCTTCGCCCGTTCGGCGACATACTCACCACCGGACGTGGCATGCCCAATGGTCAAACCTAGCTGACCATCCACCATATCGATGGGGTTGGTGCAGTCGATCAGTACTTTGCCGTCGAGGTCGCCGGCGTCTTTCAGTGCCTGGTCAACGCTTCCCCATGGAACCGCGAGAACGATGACCGATGCCGCTTGTGCCGCCTCATTGACGGAATGAACGCTAGCCCCGATCTGCTCCGCCAACGCGACGACGTCGCGCTTGGCTGGGTCGCGGACACCGAGAAGCACTTGGTGACCGGTCCGGCGCCAGCCCCGGGCGAGCGCACTGCCAACGTTACCAACACCCAGAATGGCTAGTTTCATAATCGATTGCTCACTGTTTGCGTAGCGATGTGCATCGCCAACGGCATCCGAGCCGTCCGATTGACAATACCAGAGTAGCAACGCAGCGGGGACGCCACGGCTACACCTGGGTTTAGCACCATAGGCGAACGAAGATGTGGGAGGGCCGTCTCGGCCCGATGACAACATCGATAATGCCCACCGCGGACTTCATCGCGGCGAGACGCCGCTCCCACATCAGTGGGACCGACATCGCAGGACTTACCGCAGCGGCGAACGAAGATGTGGGAGCGCCGTCTCGGCGCGATCGAATAGCTGCTCACCAAACAAAAAAGCCCCGCCGGAGGCGGGGCTTTAGGTCACGCGAATCGCGTTCGATCGGCTTACAGGAACTGGTACTGGAAGCTGATCGCGAACGTTGAACCGGGGTCTTCCTCGAAGGTCAGTACGCCGGCGCGTTCAATTGTGATTTCCTCACCGAGGATGTTCTGAGCTTTCGCCTTCACCTGCATTGTGTCGGTCGGGTACCACGTGTAGATCAAATCGAGCGAATGGAACGGTTGCTCGAACTCATCCGGGTCACCGTTACGACCGGCCAGGTAGAGCCGCTCATCGAAGACGTTGTACGCCAACGAGGCGCTGTGCTTCGCGTCACTCGAGTCGTAACCAATCTGCATGTTAACGACGAAGTCCGAGGCACCCGCCAGTTTCCGGGTCGGGTTGGTCGGGGCGTCGGCCCGCGGTCCCGCGACGATTTCAGAATCCTGGATCGTAACGTTGCCCTGGACGAAGAACGGTGAAAACGCATCGCCCAAGAACGACAAGTCCTTCAACGCTTCGAACTCGACACCAAGGACTTCAGCTGACTCGGCGTTCACGATCTCGCGGCCACGGCCCGTGTCCGATACCGCTGTCGCGAAGAATTCAATCGGGTTATCGATATCCTTGTAGAACGCGGTAACGGTCAAGTTGTCACCGTTGTCGAAGAACCATTCACCGCGTACGTCGAAGTTAGATACCGACGCTGGGATAACCGACGGGTCACCGTCGACCAAGTCACCGGTAATCGGGTCGATGTAACTGGCGTCGGTAATTTCACGAAGGTCCGGACGAACCGCGGTTTCGCTGTAGCCAAAGCGCAACTGGAACGTCTCCGCCCACCATTCCGTCATGTAGGTGACGGCAAGAGCTGGGTAGACCTTGTCGTCTTGGAACGTGCCAAGCGCGAGTTGATCAGGATCCGTCGTGATCTGCGGGTTCGCTTCTGAGAAACCGAAGGGGTTCCAGTCGAGAGCGACCTGACGGTAGTTCTCCCAGCGCGCACCGGCAGCAACACGCCACGTCTCGTTCCAAGTCCAATCGACGTTACCAAACCAAGCGTCGGTCATCGTCGCGGCGATGTAACTTTGGTTGTCGGTTCCTTGCGTAGCAAAAATGAAGTCGTTATTCGGATCAGCGATGGCGGCATCAGAGAAAACGTCTTCAAGACTGCCACTTAGGAATCCAGTGCTGCTCGGCGAATTCGGGCCGAGACTGAACAAGGACTGCTGGAACGTGCGGCTCTTGCGGTCGTGCTGATAACCGAATGACAACTCAATTTCGTTGTTGTCCGTAGTGATCGGAACAGCAGCGTTCCAGGCATAGCTAGTGACGTCGTCATCGAGATCGATAAACCCGTAGTCCGCAGCGCGGCTATCGAGCGCGACAGCAGAGCTTTCTACCAGACCCGTCACGGGATCAGTAATCGTATTGGCGCTGATGATCACGCGGTTTGGAATATCGGTACGGGCCGCCGACTCAGACACGAACCAGGAGATCTTCGTGTCTTCCGGCAACCAATTGATCAGGCCGGATAGTCCACCCAAGCGCTCGCGGGTGTCTTCACCGAGGTAGTGCGTACCACGGAGCTGGTTGACCGTCATGTTCCGCTCTTCGTACTCGTACCGAACGTCGCGGAAACCGAAACCATCGGGTATTTCGCGGTTCTCGTTAAAGAAGTCGCGAACCGCGGTTTCGTCGTCGGTGTTACGCAAGAACAACGTCGTTGTCTCGATCTCGTGGTCTTCGAGGAACTTAACGCCGAAGTTCAAGTTACCCGACAGGTTAACGTTGCGGGTCGATTCCACTTCGGTGTCACGACGCAGCTCAGGGAACGTAAAGTCGCGGCGGATCGACGTACGCTCGCGCCAAGCATTCGCGTAGGTACCACCGACCAAGAAGCCGACTTCCCAATCGTCATTCAAGATGAACGAATTACCGATGGCCGCTTTGACATTGATGTCAGGGCTTGCGCTGTCGGTTTGCAACTGCAGGTTGCGATTGAGCGCTAAGCCCAAATCGCGGTTAATCTGGGTGGCTTGGGCAATCGACTGATTAAGCGTCAGCGATGGATCTTGGCCACGCAGTGTACTGGCGATGTTGGTGATACCGACATCACCTTGGAACTGGTTGATTGTGCCGATGATGTCTGAACTGAGCGCGCGGAAACCGTCGTCGCTACCGATATTGTCGTCGCCACCGCCAGCGTAAGTGAATACGTCGCCGCTGGTTTCGGAGTTAAAAGCACTGCCGATCTCAAACTGGAAGGCGAAGCCGTCTGGGACGGATTTGGTACGAATCTCAACGTTACCGCCACCGAAGTTTGCCGGTAGGTTCGGCGAGTAGGCTTTTTGAACGCGAAGCGACTGAACCAGAACCGCCGGGAAGATATCGAGCGGAATAACGTTACGCGTCAAATCCGGTGACGGAATCTGTGCACCGTTCAGCATGCTGGCTGAATAACGCTCACCGAGACCGCGAATGTAGACGAACTTGTCGTTTACCAAGGTCAGGCCGGGTACGCGTCGCAGCGCTGCCGCGACGGTTGAATCACCGAGACGACTGATCGCGTCGGCGCCCAACAGATCGACCGCCACCGAATCATCCATACGCTCACCAACGAGCGATTCGGCAGTGCTGAGCGCACGCCCCAAAGTCACGATCTCATCGATCGGCGATTGCGGTGCCTCCAACCCATCGACGACAACACCCGAACTTTCATCCGTTTGCTCGTCGGTTTGCTCCTGTGCGAACGCCGTGGCATGCCACCCCAACAAGGTAACCGCGACAGCGGTGGCAACCGGCGATTTTCTAATAGTTTGTGTTCTCATGGTTCGACCCTAAAGTCTTGCGTTGCGCTATCGAAACGCACCCCTAGTAATGGGCAATACCGGCTGCCCACATTGGCAGGCAGCCGGTATTTCCGTAGTCGTCAATACAGCGCACGCCGCATTGCACGTTTGTTGTTACGCCGTGTCGCCTGCTTACTCAATCCAGAGCGGCTGGCCGCGGTTTGGATCAGTCAGGCCATACGTCCAGCCAGCCGTCCAATCCGGAATCGACAGAGCTACACCGCCGACGTAAGTCGTCATCGGGTCTGCAGCACTCGGGTCAGCGGTTGCAGCCGGAGCAACACCGTCAACCAAGCTGGTCGCGAACTCAGTCGAGAAGTACGGCGGCGTACCTTCGAGCAGCTGCAGATCCGGGTCGGCGGCAGCCGTCGGGTTCGTCAACCCTGTGAGGGTCGCGTCAACGTTGCCGTTCAGGTCGAACGCGGTTTCAGCTTCAGCACTACGGAACGTTTCTTGGCAAGCAAAGATCGTCGACGTGATAGCGAGATCGCCGCTAACCGCTGCAGCTTCCGTTTCCGGGTTGTCGATCCGCAAGCAGTAGTTGTCGTTGGCCGATGACGCATCAGCAGCAGCAAACGAGTCGATCACGAGCGAGTTCGAAATCTGCGCGTAGATGCCTTCACGCAAACGCCAGCCAGCACCCGGGTCGAAGTCACCTTGAACCGGCGTCGGCGAGATGATGCAGGTCAGGTTGTTGATAACCGGACGGCTGTTGATGCCTTGAGCGATGACCGCGTCGCGCGAGGCTTGATCACGGCTCGAGTACGAACCGATGCCGTCAGCTTCGATGCAGTGGTTACCGATACCAGCCGACTGGATGACCAACGCGTTGTTGATCGTGCCCGAGTAGCCTTCGTCGATGTCGATCGAGTCATCACGAACGTACAGAGCAACGAAGTTCGTGAAGTTGACGGCGCCGCCGAACATTTCGATGCCATCGTCAAACGTCGAGTAAACCTGCAGGTTCTCAACAATCGTGTTACGGCCAACGCCGCCGAACGAAATGCCGTTCAGCTCGTCACCGTTACCGACGGCAGCACCGGTGTGCTTGACGACCACGTATTCGAGACGGCCAGAGCTGTCGTCGTTGTTATCGCCGCCGTATTGCGACTCATCGAGACCCGCCGCGCCTTCAGCGTCGACGTGGCAGTCGGTCGTTGCAAGGTCGCCGCCGGCAACCGAGCCTGTGTACGAGCAAGCGTTCGTAACACCAAAGCCGTTAATGACAACACCGCCCCACTGCTGCACGTCTTCCGGGCCAACCGTGCCGTTCACGTCGGAGACCGACGTCAGCGTGATCGGCGCGTCGGAACGGCCAACCGCAAAGATCTGTGAGCCGCGGTTGATGATCAAGAAGTCAGCACTGGTCTGCCAAGCGAGCGTCGCACCGGCTTCGATCGTCAGTGTCGGGCCATCACCGCCTTCGGAGATGTTGGCCGCGGCAAGCTCAGCGTCGGTGTCGAATGTCTCGCCGATGAACAGCGAGCCTTCGAAAATGTGGGCAGCGCCATTCGGCAGAGCCGGGAACGTGATGTCGGTCGTAATGCGGTTGCCGGCGTCGGCGAACGCGGGCGAATAGACGCAGTTGCCGTCACCGTCGACCGAACCTTCGATCGTTTGGCCGCTCGAGTTTGTGCGTGACGCGCAGGGGTTATTGGCGCCACCGCCGCCTGTCTGCGTCGTGTTGTTGCTGTTCGTGACGTTAGTCTGAGGCTCAATGTTGATATCGCCGCTATCGCAGCCGAAAAGAACAGCTGTCGAGGCAACAACAACGAGACCGGCTTGCTTAATCATGGTCTTGCTCCGTGAATGGTATGTGTCGAATTCGTCGAGGGGTCGGTTTCGCTGTCGGTGACGAGTTTGAGTTCTCGTTGTTCGTCAACCGTTAAACCGATGACCGGGAAATTCGCCGCAGACCTTACGCGGAGTATGTGTATGAATTCTTACTCTAGTGTTACGAATTCATGACACGATTCGGGTGCAAGTCCCGAGCAATCACCAACCTCGTCAAGACGTCGACAAAAAGGCCGGATCGGTGGTTCGGTAGCCCTGATCGCGAACGAGCGCCGAGAACCGGTAGCCGTTGCCTCGCACTGTCTGGATGTAACCCGCGCAATCGAGCGGCTCCAAAATGCGTCGCAAGCGCCGCACGTGGACATCAACGGTACGGTTGCCCAGTCCGTTCGGCTTGTTCCATACGAACGTTAGTAGCTGCGAGCGCGAGTACAGGCGGTCGGGATTGCTAACGAAGAAGTGCAGCAACTGGTACTCGCGCGGCGCCAGGTCGACGACCTCACCGCCCACCGTGACGCGATGACTGATGTCATCGATCGTAATCGCACCGGTTTGCAGTAAGCGGTGCTGCGGGTATTTGACCGGTAAACGCCGTAAACAAAGGGTTACGCGCGCCATTAACTCATCGAGATGGTAGGGCTTCGGTAAGAAATCGTCAGCACCGGCCTCGAGCGCATTACTGATTACCGTCGGTGCGTCATTGGGCGCCGGACAACTGACCATCACGCGCAGGCGATCAAAACGATCGTCGCGCTTCACTTCACGGAGCACCTCGGTACCACCCATATCCGGCAGATCAACATCGACAACGAGCAGGTCCGTCGTTTGGTCGCGCAGCGCCTTCAGGGCCGTGCTGGCGCTGTAGGCTTGCGCCACGGTGTGGCCGAGCGAGCGCAGCCGGCCCGCGACGGACTCGCGGAGCGTCGGGTCGGTATCGACGATCAGTATTGAGGCGGGTGTCATAATCGTCTGTCGCGGCTTTGCGGCGCCGCTATGGGAGCACGGTCGCGTGAAGCTGCCGTTACTGGATTATGTCGGGATTGTTACGAATGCCGGGCGATCGACCCTCTACTGCGGCACTATCACGTTATAAAAGGGTCTGTAAGAATCAGAGCCTAAGGTCACCAGGAAGGATCGTTTATGCCGTTGCGCGCACAGGTTGCCGCGCTGGTTGTCAGCTTGCTGGCGGCAGCGGCGCTGCCCGCAGAACCCGCCGCCGAGTTCCAGTTCGTCCGCTTGGCCTATCCGGTTGATCGCAATGGACCCGCGTACCGTCGTGGCAGTGGCGACATGTGGAAAACCGATTGGCCGCACGCTGAGCACCACCTGATTCAGGGCATCAAACGCCTAACGCGCGTTGATGTCGCCGATGAAGGGGTGGTCCTGACGGTAATGGACGACGCGCTGTTTGATTACCCCTGGCTTTATGCCGTCGAGGTAGGCTATTGGCACCTGAACCAGGTCGAGGCGGATCGATTGCGCGAGTACTTGCTGCGCGGCGGATTTCTGGTCGTCGACGATTTTCATGGCACGTTCGAATGGGCCTCGTTTATGGCATCGATGGAGCGGGTGTTCCCGGACCGCCCGGTCCGCGAGATCCCCGAATCCGATGAGTCGCTGCACGTCCTCTACGATCTGGACCAGCGCGTCCAAATTCCGTCGATCATGTTGCTCCGAACCGGCCGCACCTGGGAACGCGACGGCAAGACGCCGCATTGGCGCGGCATCTATGACGACGATGGCCGCTTAATGGTTGCCATCAACTTCAATATGGATATCGGCGACGCCTGGGAACATGCCGATACCCCGTCGTACCCAGAAAACATGACCGCATTGGCCTACCGCTTTGGCATTAGCTACATCATCTACGCAATGACCCATTGAGTAACGCGTGATCGATTGGCTGCTGAAATACCCGCTTGAGGCCTATCGAACGGCCACGCTTGAGTTTGCGCTTGGCGTGCCGGTCAGTTGGTTGTTCGGTGCATTTGCTGTTGGCGTTGTTCTGCTTGGCATTGGTTTGACGATGCGTTCGCCGCTACCGGCCGGCAAACGCGCAGCGATCGGGACGATCCAAGCGGCTATCCTCGCCCTCGCGCTGCTCGTCGTGGCACAACCGGAGTTGGTCGATGAACAGCCGGTCGCCGGTTCGAACCGCGTTGTCTTAGTGTTGGACGATTCCGCGAGCATGGCGTACCGCGATGCTGGCGAAACACGCATCGACTCGGCCAAGCGTTGGCTGGCCGAGACCGCCGCGACGTTGGCAGACACTTACGCAGTCGAGACGGTCATCCTTAGCGACCCGAACGGGCAACGCCCAGACGCGGCAGCGGCAACCGCCGTAGCGCCCACCAGCACAATCGCGCAGACCATCGCTGCCCTCGTCGACAGTCGCCATGGGCAAGCGCTGGCTGGTGTTGTCGTGGCTACCGACGGACTCGATACCGGTGCCGGCAACGCGCCGGCACTGGCGTCACTCGGCAACGCCGGCGTTCCGGTCTACGGCCGGCTCGTCGGTCGTACCGCGGTTGCCGAGGACCTGGCGCTTACCGAGGTCAGCGTGCCGCCGACAGCCGTTGCAGGCGCGCGGTTCGACGCGACGGTCACCGTTCGTCACGATGCACCGGGTACCGCGCGCCTGCGTGTCTTGGCAAACAACGATACGTTATTGGCATCGACCGAGATCGACCTGGAAGCTGAGCAGACGCTAACCCAGGCGACGGTGCCATTGTCGTTGCCCGACACCGGATTCCACGCGTTACGGTTTTCGCTAACGCCCATTGATGGCGAACAACAACGCGCCAATAACGATTTGGAACGCGTTGTTGAAGTACCGGCCGATACGTATCGCATTCTGTATTTCGAAGGCGAACCGCGTTGGGAGTACAAATTCCTGCGCCGGGCGCTCGATCTTGATAGCGACATCCAAGTCACATCGCTGCTCCGCGTCAGTCCGAACAAATACTACCGGCAAGGGCTAAATGCTCCGGATGAGCTGGCTGCTGGCTTTCCAAGCGACGCCGAGGCCTTGTACCCGTTCCAGGCGATCATGATCGGCAGCGTCGAAGCGGCCGCGCTGACGCCCGCCCAACACGAGCTCCTGCACGACTACGTTAGCGTGCGTGGCGGCACGTTGATGCTACTCGCCGGCAAGAACGGTCTCGGCGACGGCGGTTGGGGTGAATCGGCCCTCGGTCCAGCACTGCCGACGACGTTGCCCGCCTTCGGCCGCGACAGCTACCGCCGTCTGCCCGGTCAGGTGTCGTTAACGGCTTACGGTCAGAGTCTACCGACCCTCAATATTGGGGAGAGCGGCACGGCGGGCTGGGATGACCTGCCACAGATCGCCGACCAACAGTCGGTCGGCGAGCCGAAACCGGCAGCGACCACCTGGCTAACCGTTCGAACCAGCGTCGGCCAGCAACCGTTGCTCGTTAGCCATCGGTACGGACGGGGTACGAGTTACGTACTCGGCACTGGCGGCACGTGGCGCTGGCAAATGCGATTGCCGGTTGAAGACCAACGCCACGAACGCTTTTGGCGCCAGTTGCTGCGTACCTTGGTCTCAAGCGCAGCGCCGCGGCAAAGCTTGCGCGCCGTGGCATCAGGCTCAGCCATCGAATTGGAAGCGGAGTTTCTCGATGACGAATGGCAGCCGCAATCGAATCTTCGTGTCGAAGCGGCCACAGGTGTTGGCAGTGCCGCTGGAACAATGGCTATGACGGTCGATCCCGAGCGGCCCGGTATCTACCGCGGCGAGTTACCCGCGGCGGTCGACGGCGTGCATTACGTCGAGGTCGTCGCGCTGCGCGGCGATGAATCACTCGGCTCAGCCCGCACGGCATTCGCCGGTATCGGTAGCGATTTCGAAACGCGCAGGGTCCGAGCGAACGACGACATTTTGCAAGCGATGGCGCGGGCCACGGCCGGCGCCGTGATTGACTCGGCAGACACCACCGAGCTCAAAGATCGCCTATCGCGCTCGGTCGCCGGCGTGACCGAGCAGCGCCGCCGGTCGGTGTGGGATGCGCCGGCTTTGTTGTTGGGCCTGCTGGGATTGAAAGCGCTGGAATGGTTGCTGCGCAGACGGTGGCGACAGATATGATGAAACCACTGACTCTCCTAGTAACCGGCGCCATCGCAATGTTGTTCACGCTGTCCGCACAGGCAGCGGGTATCGATGTGTTGATCGTTACCGGTTTAGGGGGCGAGCCGGCGTACACCAACGACTTCGCCGAGACGGCCGATGGCATTAAGGCGGCGACCGCGTCATTACCGGGCGAACCGCGGATCACCGAATTGCGGGCCGCAGCGGCGACCAAAACAGCCCTGGCCGACTATTTCGCTGCACTGAAGGCACCGGACCTGCTGTACGTATTCTTGGTCGGTCACGGTTCGTTCGACGACACCGCCTACAAATTCAACATACCCGGACCTGACGTTACTGCGGCCGAGCTTGCGACGTGGTTAGACGCGGCCGACGGGGGTCGTCAACTGGTTGTCTTAACGGGCAGCGCCAGCGGCGCCGCTGTCGACGCGCTCGAGCAAGACAAACGCACGGTAATCGCGGCGACGCGCAGCGGTAGCGAGCGCCATGCCACGCGTTTCGGTGCAGAGTTTGCCAAAGCGTTGACGAGCGATGCGGCCGATCTCGACAAGAATCGACGCATCAGCGCCAGCGAAGCTTTTGAGCTAACCAAGCGCCGCGTCGCCGACAGCTATAGCGACAACCAACAATTGGCCACCGAGCATGCCGTGCTGTCGGGCACTGGCGCCGAACGCTTAACGTTAGCGCGATTGGACGCGGTGCGCGTCAGTACGGGCGACCCCGAACTGGCACGCTTAATCGCGGTTCGCGACCGTATCAACGACGAAATCGATACGCTGTTAACGACACGGGATGAAACGCCAGAAGCGGTGTACCGCGATACCTTTACGCGCTTACTGATCGATCTTGCCGAGGCGGAGGAGGCGATTGAGCAACATCGCGACAAAACGCCTTAGCGGGGCGCTCGCGCTGGGGCTGCTCCTGGCCAGCTCGGGCGCGAGTGCCGCTCGCTCTATCCACTATGGCGGCGTTAGCGACCCGGACGTTATCGCCTGTGATCGACTGGCTTGGCGAGGGGAAGCGAGCGCGGCCAATCGTTGTTTCGGCGATTTATTGGCGACCGGCCCAGCACCCGCCCGCGCCGAAGCAGCGTGGGCGCTCGGCGATCGACAGACGGCCAATCGCTGGTTTCGCGATGCACTTGATGCTCGTTCAGACAACTTGGAGTTAAAAACGCGCTGGGCTGAGCTGTTCGCCTCTACTCACCAAGATGCTGACGCGATCGCACTTTTTGACGAAGTCTTAGCCGACGATCCCAATAACGCGTTCGCCATCGTCGGGG
>JBCDIL010000006.1:0-187169 GCA_038749025.1 Pseudomonadota bacterium
CTCGATAACGGTAGCGCGCCGTTACGCGCCCGTAATGGCTCGAAAGCGCTGACGGTCAATTCGATCAAAATCGTCGGTGCTGCGAAATCGACCGGCTCCAAGTCGAGCTCCAACAGTCGCTGCCAATGACCGATTTCTTGAGCCAGTACGCCGGGTCGTATCACCCGCACGGTGGCCGGTGCATCGATGGCATAGAACGTAAATCGCAGTGCGCGGACGCAGCGCTGCCGGCGACGCGCAAACCGCGCCAAGCGCTCTAACAAAATCGCTGCCATGCCGACCAAGCGCGCCTTATTCGCGATTTCCGCCGTCAACTCAAGCCGTGCGACAAACGGCTCGTCCGGCTGATACGCCTGCTGTGGATCAGCGCTCTGCCCATAGGCTCGATCAAGCTCCAATAGCCGCGCCGGCCCGAACCGCTTTGCGAATCCGGTGCGTGGTAACCGCCGACAATCGCCGAGCGAGCGTACGCCCATCGCTGCGAGCCGTCGCAACACATCATCAGGCCAGCCTAGCGCGCTCAACGAGACGTCACGTAAGGCTGCATCCAACTGGTCAGTATCATCCACGACGGCGCCAGGGCGGCTGTGCGCTAACCAAGCAGCCGCACGCGGCGTCGGCGCCATGGCCGTGGCGAAGTCGTGACTGCGCTGCTGCAGCTCGTGGGCTAGCAGGGCCAGCAAACGATCGAAACCACCAAACAAACGCCGGCTAGCACCTATTTCCAACAACAACACATCGGCTCGGTGGCAGACGACCGTCGGTGTAAACGTCAGTGCCATTTGCAACAACGCATTGCGGCACTGCACGACTCGGTCGGGGAAAAAGGTGTACAGCCGTAAACCGGGGACCAATGCCATCGCGGCCGCTAACGTCATACCATCAGCCACCCCCTGCTCTGCTGCAGCCGGCGTCATCGCCCGCACCGATAGCTGGCCACTTTCCTCAGCAATGATCGCCGCCTCAACCGCGCGCTGCGACGGGTCGATGTGCGACTCTAAAACCAATTCAGGTAGCGCGACCGCCAACCAGCGTCGCGGCGCAGTCGCTCGGGCGGCCGGTAACACGGGCGACATCGTCGGGGTAGACGGCGAGGAATCGATCGCCTCAAACGGCAGCGGAAGGGGCTCCCCCGCCTGCACCGCTGGCAAGCGAGTGACTGGCCGCGAAGCCGCCATCAGTCGGGCGACGCGGCTGCGTTCGGCGGCTTAGTGAGCGCGGGCCAAAAAGGACTCAGCGATTCGAATGCCGGGATACGTTGCGGCCGACCGCCACTGACTTTAAAAATATCGACCCCGGTGCCGCCACTGCCGGGCACCATCGCCAAGCGCAAACTCGCGGCCGAACTTTGCGCGCGTGCGGCCAATGGACGTAACAACACGGCGAGACTGTGACTATCCGCTGCCGCCAATTTGAGGCGCCGGGTCGCCGTGATATCCAGCGAACCGACCCAGCCCAGCACCGCCACCGCACTGCCTGAGGACAACGCCTCACCACACGCCCACACCACATCGCTGGCGGTCGATGCCTCTACCAACAAAACGCGCTCAACGTCGATACCCCACTGCAACAAGGCGGGCGCGTAGGCTTGGTAAGGCGAGCCGACCCAGACGATGTAGCCGTCGCGCTCCGCCAATAAGGCGGCCAATGCTGGCATCAAGAGCCGCAATTCACCGACCCCAACGGTATCGCTGAGCACCTCAATGAGTGTGTCGCGTGGCCAACCAGCGTGCGGTAAGGCCTGGTCGAGAGCGGTGTAACCGGTGCTGAGAGAAGCGGCCGTTTGCCCGTCTAGACTGTCGCGACTACAGCGCCACAGGGCACGCTGTTGCAGCAGTTTTTCGAGCGTCGGCTGCATCTTGTTAGTGCAGAGGCACGCCGTCTCGGATGACGCCGACAACGACCCCTTCGATCACCAACGGTTGTTCATCGAGGTTGACCTGAATTGGCTCGAACTCTTCATTCTCTGGCATCAGCCATACCAGTTTGCCGTCCTGACGGTACCGCTTGACCGTCACCTCATCCTCAAGGCGCGCTACAACGATTTGGCGGCTGCGAATCTCCGGCGTGCGGTGCACGGCGACCAGATCGCCATCCAAGATGCCAACGTCGCGCATACTCATGCCCTGCACACGTAATAGGTAGTGTGGCTTCGGCCGAAACAAAGCCGGATCAATCCGAAAATGTGCCTCGATATTCTGCTCAGCCAAGATCGGATGACCCGCCGCAACCCGACCGACCAATGGCAGCCCAAGCTGCTCGCGCAGCGAATCTTTCAAACGAATGCCACGGGAGGTACCCGGCACCAGTTCGAGTACCCCTTTGCGCTGCAGCGCCCTGAGATGCTCCTCCGCTGCGTTGGGTGACTTGAAGCCCAGTTCCGCAGCAATTTCCGCCCGTGTAGGCGGCATACCGGTTTCCTCGATAAAATCTTGGATCAGCTCAAGAATCTGCGATTGCCGTGGCGTGAGGTCCATATGCGTACCCTGTATGCATAAACAGTATGCTGGAAGTATATACAGCTGCGATGAAAAAACTACCCCCTAATCGAGCGCGCCCTAAAGACGCGAAAATACTTACGAAATGAATCGTTACCTATTGTTTTTAATCGTTTTCGCTATCTTGCTCAATGGCTGTTCGGGCTGGAGCGAGGAACGCTGCGCCAGTGCCGATTGGGAGCGCATCGGCGAAGACGACGGTGATGTCGGTCGTCCCCCAGAGCGTTTCGATCAATACCGCGACTACTGCGAACGCTACGGCGTCACCCCTGATCGCGAAGCCTACGACCTCGGGTATCTCGGCGGCCGCGATGACTATTGCACCGTCCGTGGCGGCCTCGAAGCTGGCCAGCGCGGCGACCGTTACCGTGGCATCTGCAAAGAAGGCTTCGATGAGGACTTTCGTCGCGGCCACCAACTCGGCCTGCGCTACTTCGCCCTGGAACGCGAGATAGCGGCCCTGCAAAGCCGCCGGGAGCAACTCGAGATGGAGTTGCGCTTCAACTCCGGCCTCACCCCGGAGCGGCGCGGCTATTACCAACAGCAGAGCATTCGCCTACGCGGCCAAATTGACCGCCTGGCTGATCAGCGCCAAGACCTCGACGCCGCGGCTCGCCGCTTGCTAGCCGAATAACGCCGCCATACCGCTAACGAACAAGTGTCGCTGCGCGACGACATAAGCCAACTAAAACCCGAATAAAATCCGGTAAATACGTTGAACGGACCGGGTTATTACGAAATAATAGCGCCGCATTTCGTGCCATTTAAGGGAAAACCACATGAAAAGAAGCGTTATGAAAATTAGCGCCATCGTCCTGAGCCTCGGTCTTGCTGCCGGTTGCGCTACGTCGAACGAAGCGATCGAACGCGCGCAGTCAACGGCTGATCAGGCCTTAGCTGACGCTGCTGCTGCCAAGACTGCTGCTGATGCCGCACGTTCTGCTGCTGATCGCGCCAGTCAGGTTGCATCGAGTGCGCAGAGCACCGCCAGCCAAGCTTTGTCAGCGGCTAACGCTGCACAAGCAGCAGCTGACTCAAACCGTGAGCGTCTGGAGCGCATGTTCCAGAAGTCGATGTCTAAGTAACTCGGCACGCCAACGAAATATGAAACGCCGCTTTCGAGCGGCGTTTTTTTTACGCCTGCAATAAGCGTGTCGCCCGACCGTTACGTTTACGGCGACGCTGGGTCGCCAGTCTCTACACCCGTTGGCTGGATGTCGCGTCCGATAATAGCCGGAATGCCATCGGCGCTAGCGACCAGTGCCTCGACCCGGCCCCAATCAATCTCGGCGGAACGCTCCGCCGTAACGGCAACGATCGCACGTGTCGCCTCGGTGAGTAGATCCGGCGGCGGCGCAGCTACCGCACCCTCCTCAACCTCGTCGGCGGCGTTGCTCGCCAGCACCGGATGAACCTCCAGTAACAGACGACCCCGTGTCCAGCCAGCCTTGACCGGCTGGTTAACAATCCGCACCGGTGTCCCGACAGCGACGCGCTCGAACAAGGCTTCGATGTCCTCTGGAAACATCCGCAGGCAGCCGTGCGTG
Organism: Pseudomonadota bacterium; assembly: GCA_038749025.1. Classification (GTDB taxonomy): domain Bacteria; phylum Pseudomonadota; class Gammaproteobacteria; order Steroidobacterales; family Woeseiaceae; genus JBCAXA01. The sequence continues at coordinate 4,046 of JBCDIL010000006.1, forward strand.
ACCCGCATCCCGACGCCGGCCGGTCGGTTGGTACCGTGGATGAGATACCCCGGCAGACCGAGCCGCAGCGCTCGCGTGCCGAGTGGGTTATCGGGTCCCGGCGGGACCACCGCCGGCAGAAAATCGCCGTCAGCGGCGTGCTCGTCGCGAATGCTTTGCGGCACGTACCAACTGGGGTTGCGACTTTTGGCGGTAACGCGCGTTGCGCCGAGCGGGGTCTCCCAATCCATCCGGCCGATACTGATCGGGTGGGTCGTTACCCGCCCATCACCGGCGAAGTAATACAGCCGATACTCCGGCAAGTTGAGCACGACACCGCGACGTGGCGCAGCCGGCAACACGAACTCCAGCGGCAAGGTCACCGCCGCACCGTCTTTCGGTACCCAGATATCGACGTCCGGGTTGGCAACCTGCATGTCGTGGAAACCGAGATTGAAACGTCGCCCTACATCGAGCAACGTTTCGCTTGCTGCCGCGTTGACCGTTACCGTTGCGCCGATGACGTCATCGTCGAGGACGAAGCCGGACTCATCACTAGCCCAGGCATGACCAAGCAGTGACACCGTCAATACGAACGAACTCCCGACCCACTTCACCGGGGTGTCTCCGCCGCCAGCAACAGGAATGCGTAAACGAAACACGACTCGTGCAGGCGCTGATAACGACCGCTCTGACCGCCGTGGCCAGCGTCCATCTCCGTCTTCAATAAGATAACGCCCGCCCCCTGCTGACGCTCTCGCAGGCGCGCCACCCACTTGGCCGGCTCCCAATACTGCACTTGCGAATCGTGCAAGCCGGCTGTCGCTAAGATGTGCGGATAGGCGGTTCGCGCCACATTGTCATAGGGCGAATAGGCCATCATCGTATGGTAGTCCGCCGCCTCGCGCGGATCGCCCCATTCCTGATACTCAAACGTCGTCAACGGAATGGAGTCATCGAGCATCGTTGTCACGACGTCGACGAACGGAACCTCGGCAACAACAGCGTGATAGAGCGCCGGCTGCAGGTTCATCGCAGCACCGACCAACAAGCCGCCGGCACTGCCACCCATCGCGAACAAGCGATTCGGTTCTCCGCCCCCGAGACCAGCGAGATCGGCAGCAACCGCATTAAAGTCGTCGAAGCTCGCGTGCTTGCGCTTCAAGCGACCGCCATCGTACCAACGTTGCCCGAGCTCAGAGCCGCCGCGGACGTGCGCGATCGCGACGACGAAGCCGCGGTCGACCAGCGCGAGCCAGCCTAACGAAAACGTTGGATCGATGCTGTAGCCGTAAGCGCCGTAGCCGTAAACCAGCACGTTCGTAGAATGCTCTATGGGCTGATCCTTACGATACAGCAACGAAACAGGCACCTCAGCACCGTCATCGGTTGCCACCCAACGGCGCTCGGTCGCGTAACTGGCGGCCGAAAAATCACCGTTCACCGGCTCAACGTAAATGTCACGCTGTGACAAATCGTCGAAACTGACAACCTTCAGTGTTGCCGGTTCAGCCATCGATTCGTAGCGTACGCGCACGCTCGCGCTGTCGTACTCGGGATTGTCGTCCAGTTCGACGCTGTGCAACGCACCCCCAAAGTCGACGCGACGGCGGGTGTGACCGCTCATATCGAGGATGTCGATCGCCGACTGCGCCCGCTCGGTTAGTTCGATCGCCACATAGCCATTGAATAGCTCAAACCCGGTCAACTGCGCAGCGTTGCTGTGCGCAACGACTTCGGTCCAGGTGCCCGGCGGCTCGCCGATGTTGGCTGTTCGGCATAGCCGACCATTTGGCGCCGCATCGTTGGTTAGTAGCCAGAACTCATCGCCATCGTAGTCGAGCGTCAGCTCGTGGCCATTATCGCGAGCGAGAAAGAGTTGCGGCTCGCTGTCTGGCTGGTCGCCGTCGATCAGTCGGTACTCGCTGGTTAGCGTGGCGTGCGAGGTGACCGTGACGTAATGACGCCGCGCTGTGCGCCCCAGCGTGCAGAAAAACGTCTCGTCGTTTTCGGTGTAAACCGCGCCGTTGTTCGTGATCGCGCGACCGTCCCAAGTTAATCGCAGAACGCGATACTCGCGAAGCGTATCGGGGTCTTTCGCAACGACGAACAGCGTTTTGTTGTCGTTAGCCCAAGCGATCCCTGCGGCGAGCCCGGCGATTCCGGTGTCGATCTCAGTACCGGTCGTTAAATCAACAACGCGCAGCGAATACAAGCGCCGCCCTTGCGTATCGACGGTATACGCCAACCAACGCTCATTCGTTGCGATGTCGATATCACCGATCGCGAAAAAAGCGTGCCCCGAAGCCCGTTGGGGCCCATCGAGTAACAGCTCGCCGCTAGCCGTATCGGCCGTCCGGCCGCGCCAATGGGTCGCGTACTCGGAACCCGCGTCGTACCGATACCAATACCAATAGCCCCGATCATAGACAGGCGCCGACGTTTTCTCGTCGGCCATTCGCGAGCGAATCGCCGTGAACAACTCGTCGCGAACGCTCTCGGCATCGACCATAACGGCCGCCGTGTAGTCGTTCTCAGCCTGGAGGTGAGCGAGGACATCGGGGCTATCGCGTTCTGCCAACCAACCATACGGGTCGCTGCGTCGTTGCCCGTGCCGATAGTGGCGCTTCGGTCGTCGCTCCGGCGCTGGCTTCGCGGCTTGCTTAAACATAGCAGTGCTCAGAATCGAACGAGCGCGCTGCCCCAGGTAAAACCACCGCCGAACGCTTCGAAAACCAGTCGCTGACCGCGCTGAATACGGCCATCGCGAACGGCGGTATCAAGCGCCAGCGGGACCGACGCGGCGGACGTATTACCGTGTTGGCCGACCGTTAGGATGACTTTATCCATCGATAATCCAAGCCGTTTCGCAGTCGCTTGAATGATCCGTGTATTGGCCTGGTGCGGGACCAACCAGTCGATGTCATCGTGGGTTAGATCGTTAGCCGTCAGCGCCGTCTCCGCAACATGCCCTAAGGTCTTGACCGCGACCTTAAAGACTTCGTTGCCCGCCATACGAATGACCGGCGAACCACGGTCTGCTTCGTCCTTGAACCGCGACGTACCGGACGTGGCATGCAGCAAGTCGCCGTATTGGCCGTCCGCGCCCAAATGCGTTGAGTAAACACCGGGCTCATCGGACGGCGTGAGAATAACGGCGCCAGCGCCGTCACCGAACAAAACGCAGGTGTTGCGATCGGTCCAATCGACGATCCGCGACAGCGTCTCGGCGCCGATCACTAATGCGCACTGCGCTTCGCCGCTGCGGACAAACTTGTCAGCGGTACCCAGCGCATACAAAAAGCCGGTACAAGCCGCTTCAACCGAAAACGCTGGGCACGGACCGATACCGAGGCGGCGCTGCAAAATCGTCCCGATATTTGGAAAAGCGAGATCGGGCGTCGTGGTACCGATGACGATCAAATCAACATCAGCCGGTTTGAATCCACCTTGCTCGAACGCAGCGAGGGCGGCGTTGATTGCTAAATCCGACGTGGCTTGATCATCGGCCGCGATGTGGCGCTCTTCAATGCCGGTGCGAGTGCGTATCCACTCGTCGCTGGTATCGACCATTTTTTCGAGGTCGGCATTGGTCAGTACTTTCTCGGGCAGGTAACTACCGGTCGCCGCAATTCGCGAGTAGATCATGTGTGTTCCGTCGTCGTTAGCGATTGCTTGGCCTGCTCAGCGCGGCATTCGAGTACCGCCGTATCGATGGCGTGTCGAAAGGCAATCGCATCGGCACTGCCGTGACTCTTGACGACCACCCCATTTAATCCAGCAAACACGGCGCCATTATAGTGCCTGGGATCGAGCTGTGCCTTCAGTCGGCGTAAAACGGGGCGCGCGATTAAACCACGAAGTTTGGACCCAAGCGACGCCTCAAAGGCGCCGCGCAGGTAATCGCCCACCAATGCAGCCGTCCCCTCCATGGCTTTAAGTGCGACATTGCCGGTGAACCCGTCCGTCACTACGACATCTGCCACGTCATCGAACAGCCGGCTGCCCTCGACGAAACCGACGTAATGTACCCGCGCATCGCCGCTGAGCAATGCCGCTGCGTCACGGACGATATCGTTACCTTTCGCCTCTTCTTCGCCAATGTTGAGAAGCGCTACGCGCGGCTTCGCTTGGCCGGTAATAGCGGCGGCGACATCGGAACCAAGCCAGGCGAATTGCTGGAGTTGCTCGGCCGAGCAATTGGCGTTAGCACCGAGATCCAACATGAACACGCGGTTAGTACGCGCTGGGATTTCGGCGACGATCGCCGGTCGATCGATTTCCGGCCGGGTCTTCAACACAAATTTGGCCGTCGCCATCAATGCGCCGGTGTTGCCAGCGCTAACGCATGCCGACGCCTCGTTAGCGGCAACCATGTTGATCGCGATGCGCATCGACGAGTCTTTTTTCTTTCGGACAGCGTCGCCCGGAGCATCGTCCATGGTGACGACCTCGGTCGCGTCGCGCAGGTGCAGCCGCTCGAACCGTCGCCCGAGTTCGCGTTGCAACGTATCGCTCGGGCCAACAGCAGTTATAGCCAGGTCGACATCACTGGCGAGTGCGGCCTTGCAAGCCGCCAGGACAACGCCAGGGCCATGGTCACCACCCATCGCGTCAACGCTGATGTGCAGCGGCTGCGTCATGGTTACTGTTTTCAGCGGGGGCGGAACGCCCGTTTAGACCGCTCTATTCGTCGTCGGCGTCGAAGTCGTCTTTTTGGACGATGACTTGTTTACCGCGGTAGAAACCATCCGCACTAACATGGTGGCGAAGATGTGTTTCGCCGGTTGTCGGCTCAACCGACAGCGTCTTGCCCTTTAATTTGTCATGAGCGCGACGCATGCCACGGGTTGACGGCGTACGCCGGTTTTGTTGAACAGCCATGGATACACTCCACTAAAACTAATTGTCGATGTCTGGTTCATCATGGGGTAGTGCGGATGCTTCGCGCGCCGCACTGCCCTGCATTAAGTCTTTTAAGCCCGCGAACGGTTGCCGCATGGGCTCCGCCTCGCTGTCGTTCTCGCCGCGCTTGTCAGCGCGACAGTCTTCGTCACGTGTCGGCGCTAACGGCAGCGCCAACAGCAAGTACTCCTCTATCACGGTACCGAACGTCAACTCGGCATCATGCGGCCAGGCGTCCCACGTCTCGCCAGTATCGTCAGCATCAGCCGCCAAGACCACATCGATGGGTGCCGTAACGGCGACTTCGATTCGGTCCAAGCTGCGCTGACAAACCGTTTGCCACGTAAACGCCGCGTCCCCTGTGAGACGACGAACAACACGCCCGTCACCCAGCGTAAAGTCACTCACCGTCACAGCAACTGCAACCGTTACGCCGCCGCAGTCGGAGCCGTCCTGTTGTTCCGCCACACGCGGTAACTCGCTAAGAGCCACCGTTGCTTCCAGCCGTCCATCCTGCACCATCAGTGAGGCCAGTGGCGACGAGACGGAAGCTTCCCTGGACATAGCCGGCGAATGATAGGAGCATGATCGGCTGGAGTCAAAAAAGCCGTCGACCCATGCCCCGCGTCATTCTCGCCTCAAGCTCGCCGTACCGGGCTGCCCTACTACGCCGAATCTGCGGAACGTTCGACACCGAGACACCCGGGGTCGATGAAACGGCACGACCTGGCGAATCCGCTCAGGCTCTGGCTTTGCGCCTTGCACGCGCGAAAGCGAACGCGATTATGGCAAGCGGTGCCATCGTTATTGGCAGCGATCAAACCGCCGCCTGCGGCTCGCGGATCCTCACCAAACCGGGGTCGGTTGAACGGCAGATCGAGCAATTACGCGATTGCCGTGGCCAGACTGTCACGTTCTACACCGCTGTCGCCGTGGCGCAAGTCGACGAATCGGGTACCGGAGACATCGAGACTCACACCAACATAACGAACGTGCGGTTTCGTGAACTCGACGACGAGGCTATCAAGCGCTACGTGGCGCTCGACCCAGCGATCGATTGCGCGGGCGGCTTTCGCATCGAGGCAGCGGGTCCAGTTCTGTTCGATGCCGTCACCACAACCGATCCAACGGCTTTGATCGGTCTGCCACTGTGTTGGGTTAGCGACGCACTGCAGCGGCGCGGGCTGTTCCTACCGACGCCCGCGACTGACTAGGCCATCACTGCTGGCGCTTGAGCCGTACCAACACCTTGTCGAGATCGCTCGCTAGCGGGCAGTTGTAGAGTTGCTCATTGCCCGACGTATCCGCGAAGGCGATGGACTGGGCGTGCAAGAACAAACGCTTTAAGCCGTGCTTGGCCAGCGCCATGTTGGCGGCGCTGTCGCCATAACGTGCGTCGCCGGCAAGCGGGTGCTCAAGTGCAGCCGCATGCACCCGAATCTGGTGCGTTCGACCGCTGACCGGCTCGGCACTGAGCACGGTTAGGCCATCGTAGAATGCCTCCGGCGAGAACCGCGTTAGCGACGCTTTGCCAGCCTCACTGACGATCACATGGCGCTCGCCGTTGCGACGATGGCGCACCTCAAGCGGTTTATCGGCAGCCACCGATCCGTGCGACCAGTGGCCGATGCAGCCCGCCAAGTAGCGTTTGCTGACATCGCCGGCGCGAAAAGCCGCGTGCAAGCGGCGCAGAGCGCTGCGCCGTTTCGCAACGACAACGATACCGCTCGTCGCCCGATCGAGTCGGTGCACCAACGACGCCTCAGCGAGGTCCGGACGCAACTGGCGCAGGGTCTCGATTAAGCCCAATTGAATGCCACTACCGCCATGCACCGCCAGACCGGACGGCTTATCGACGACAACGATCGTCTTGTCCTCGAAAACGATCCGCTCAGACAGGTCCGCCAATGGCCGTGCGCCCGCTAGAGGGGTCGTCTCCTTGTCGAGCGTGACCGGTGGCAGCCGGACGCGATCGCCGGCCTCGAGTCGCTGTTTTGCGGCAGCTCGCCGTCCATTGACACGCACCTCGCCTTTACGCACCAAGCGGTAGACCCGACTGCGCGGTAAGCCGCGTAACTGTGCCATGACATAGTTATCGAGGCGTTGACCACTGTCGTCGGCAGCGACGGTGACGGTCTGGACTGGCGTCCGCTCGATGGCGGGATTTTTCTGCTCGGACAACGGCTTTGCCCCAATTGCTACAGCGATATCAGGCTGTTATATTACCGCGTCGATAACAACGGCTAAGTCGTTGTATCGCACCACTTAATTCGGGGCAGCCCAGCATCTCGGGCCGCCATTTTCACCGCCGCTTGCGAGCGGCGCGTTCGCAGCTTTCGAACGGGCGCTGCCGGTACTGAACCGGCCCCAGCGCACGCTGAGGTTACGATGCTGTTGTATTTGCTCTGTCGGGATTTCTGGCTGGCTCCGGTCCTTGGGCCGGAATACGCCTTGTGGCGTTCTGCCGCCGCGCGATACGAGCCAGAAACGCTAACCACGTGGCGCTACACCGTTCATACCTGCGACGAGAAGCAACAAAAAGCAGGATTCAATGAAAAGAATGCTCATCAACGCGACTCAGGAAGAAGAGTTGCGCATGGCGCTGGTCGATGGCCAGCGTCTTTACGACCTCAACATCGAGCAACCGTCTCGGCAACGTAAAAAAGCCAACATCTACAAAGGACGAATCACCCGCATCGAGCCGAGTCTCGAAGCGGCTTTCGTCGACTATGGCGCCGAGCGACACGGATTTCTCCCGCTCAAAGAGATTTCGCCCGAGTATTTCGTTAACGGCGCGAAAACCGATGGCCGAGTCAATATCCGTGAGGTACTGCGCGAAGGCCAGGACATCGTCGTCCAAATCGACAAAGAGGAGCGCGGCAACAAAGGGGCTGCGCTGACCACGTATGTCAGCCTCGCCGGGCGGTTCATTGTTTTAAAACCGAACAAACCACGTTCCGGTGGCGTATCACGACGAATCACTGGCGAAGACCGCGACCTCGCTCGCGACTCGTTGGACGAAGTCGATATCCCTGACGGCATGAGTGTGATCTTGCGCACCGCAGGCATCGGTCGCGGACCGGAAGAGCTCGAGTGGGACGTCGAGAATCTACTCGGCATCTGGAATGCCATCCTGAAAGTCGTCGTCGAACGATCATCGCCATTCCTGATTTACCAGGAACGCGACGCGGTCATTCGTTCACTGCGCGACTACATGTCCAACGAAATCGGCGAAGTGTTAATCGACAACGAGGCGACCTACAAAGAGGCGCGCGACTTCGTTGAACAGGTGATGCCGCATAACCTGCGCAAGATTAAGCACTATGACGATACCGTTCCGTTGTTCACCCGGTATCAGATCGAAAGCCAAATCGAATCTGCCTTCGCTCATTCGGTCACCTTGCCGTCCGGTGGCAGTATCGTCATCGACCACACCGAAGCGCTGATCTCAATCGACATTAACTCGGCGCGCGCCACGAAAGGCGACGATATCGAAGCCACGGCGTTAAACACGAACCTCGAAGCGGCCGACGAAATTGCACGGCAGCTACGACTTCGCGATCTCGGCGGTTTGATCGTTATCGATTTCATCGACATGGGGCCGCAGAAAAACCAGCGCGCCGTAGAGAATCGCCTGCGCGAAGCCGTGCGAATCGACCGCGCCCGGGTACAAATCGGCAAGATCTCGCGCTTTGGGCTGTTGGAGATGTCCCGCCAACGCTTGCGCCCGTCGCTAGGCGAATCGACAAACGAGGTCTGCCCGCGCTGCAACGGCATGGGTAACATTCGCAGCGTCGAATCGCTCGCCCTGGCGATCTTACGGCTGGTAGGCGAAGAAACGCGTAAAGAACGAACCTCTAAGGTCATCGCAGACCTGCCGACTGACGTTGCGACATACCTACTGAACGAAAAGCGCGAATGGGTTCAATCACTCGAAGACAACAACGATGTGCACATCGTGTTGATCGCAAACCCAGACTTAGACACGCCCCATTATTCAATTCGCCGTGTTCGCGACGACCAAACGGAACTGCCGGAGAATACCGGCTCAAGCTACAACCTGTCCGAAAGCACCGACGACGAATCACTGCCAACCTGGACAGACGGCAAACCACCCGCCGAACAAGCCGCGGTCATTGCCGTAGCACCGACAACGCCGGCACCGATTCCACAGCCGGTTGCCGAGCCACAAAAACCCGGCCTTTTTGTTCGCCTCTGGCGCGCCTTGTTCGCGGCCGGTGATGAACAAAAACCGGCGAAGCAACGTAAGCGTAAAACAACGCGCCGCAGCAAATCAGAATCGTCTTCGACGCGCAGTCGCAGCGGCAATGCAAAACGAACGGCGAAAAGCACCAAGAAGCGCAAGGACACTGGCGAGCAACGTAAGTCGACCGAGCAAAAAGCCGATGCTGGTGCAAAACGTAAAAAGCGCACAAAGAAATCGGACTCGGGTAGCGACCGTAAGAAGACGGAACAAACCGATACGCCAACACAGAAAAAAGCTGAATCGGAAAGTAACAACGAAGGTGGCCGCAAACGACGACGCTCGCGCGGTCGACGCCGTAACCGTAGCAATGAAACGCCGAATCAAGCGGCGAATGGCTCTGAGAAACGTCCGAGTAAGAGCGCGTCACCGGCGGACGAAAAACGTCCGTCGCCAGCGCGGGCAGACTCCGATTCGCCAACTCCGAGTAACGGCGCAGCACAGCCGCGCTCGTCCGGAAACGGTGGCGAACAAGCGAGTAAGTCGGTGAATGCAAAATCCGACGTAGCACCGCCTAGCGCCGATACAGCACCGGCGAGTAAGGGTCCGGCGACACCGCCATCCGCCAAGCCGGCCGCGGCGCAATCGCCGACGGCGGCGCCTTCACAACCGCGAGCCGACCGATCGTCGGCACAGCAACCAGCAGCGCAGAACGCTACGCCAAGTCCGGCTGCAGCGCCACGCGACGTACCGAAACCTGCCGCCCCATCAGTCCCTTCGGTGACACCGAAATCCCCTACCCAGTCGCAACAATCGACCGCCACGGCGAGCGCCTCGGGACCGAGTCCGGCAGCGCCACGTGCTAAGCCCGCCGACAGGCCACCAGCGGCCGACAAACCGCCCGGTAACAAGGACCGCCTGTTGCCGTGGGAGAGCGCGCCTGGCGTCACCGACAAATCGTTCGGTGGCGACGGCGATTAGGACGGGCGCGCTGCCGGTAGCACCCTAATCCGGCGTCTGGCGCACTAGCGCCGAGCGCAGTGGTTCGGCCGCGTCCTCGATCATGTCGAGCACGCGGTCGAAGCCGCGGGTGCCGCCGTAATAAGGGTCGGGCACGTCTTGGCCTTTGAGGTTTGGATCGGCCGAGTAATCACTGAGCAACGCTATTTTAGCCGTCGCATCGCCCGGCATACGCGCGCGTAGGTTGGCAAGGTTATCGGCATCCATGGCAACGATAAGGTCGAAACGGAAGTAGTCGTCGTCGGCTACGCGTCGTGCCCGCAATTTCTTAAGATCGTAGCCGCGCTGTGCTGCTGCAGCCACAGAACGCGGATCGGGTGGGTCGCCGATGTGGTAAGCGTGGGTACCGGCGGAATCGATCAGCCACGCATCTGGGTCGGTGACGCGCGCACGAAATACACCTTCCGCTGTCGGCGACCGGCAGATATTGCCCATACAAACGAACAACACGGATTTTCTGGAGTCGTTGTTGTTCACCGTCGTGTCGGTTTGCTCAGTGCCCTTAGCACCGAACAATGTGCGTAGCCAAACCATGCCCATAGAGTAGGCGAACGATGACCGACTGAAAACTCCGACGTATCGTGAGCTACTTCAATGCGATTTTGCCGCTACGCGACAGGGTAAGGCGCGGCAAACGTTGCGTATCACCGGTTGCCACGCGGAGCGGCTGGCCGCTACGGGACAACTTCGGCACCCGCGGTATTTTTAGAATTTGCTGCCGAGCTTGCTGCAATTTCGCTTTCTCGTTGCCTCTTAGCTCGCCAGTCGGGTCACTCCTCAGACCTCCCGCATCCAAGACGCTCAACACGTGGTAGCGAATGTAACGGTGGTAATCGTCAGCGTAATCGGCAAGCCAGCTGTCAAAGACAGCGTCATGCATAAACCGGTCGCCGATCGACACGAGACAACAATGCGACGAGGCCGCCTGTATGAAGGACCGGTGTTCGTTGAGAATCGCGGCGTACGGATCGACTCGCTTGTCGTACAGGGTTTCGAAAAAATACCGCCGCTCGGCATGGGTCCAATCGCCCTCCCGCATGACCTCAAACAAAGCTTTTTTGTGGATTTGGGTAAGCGCTTGCTCGCGGAGCGTAAACAGTTGCTCACCCACACTGCTGCGATCAGCCACCGACTGCATCAGACGTGCATGTAACGATTCCCACGCTTGGAACGAGCGCGTGTCCTCGAGCAATCGCTCGGCGGCGATTGCGTGGCTCGCAATACGGGTGCCGCTGCCGACCGCACTCGTTAAAGCCTCTTCCGAGGCCTCCATGAGCTTGTCTCGGCTAAATACTCGGAACGCCATCCCTGTCCCGCCTCTGCTGAATACAGCGCGTGTTGGGCCGCGGCAGTGCGCGACGCAGCCCGTTGGTTAAAAATGTTGAACCCCATCATGTTGGACTTTTGTCCAACTGTCTTAGTGTGTACTAAGACTACGTCAATTTCATGACATATACTATATCCAGTGGTACAGCGCGGCAACTAACACAAGCACTGCGATGAGCTGAGCAATCGTTTGGCCGACGATGACGCGTATGACCGCGCCTGGCGCGCTGCGTATCGCGCGCCAGTCGGTCTGCAATCCAATGGCTGCGACCGCGGTCAGCAACAAAACACTTGATGTAAGCGCGGTGCTCTGACGGGCGACTTCGGGGATGAGATCGAGCGAAGCTATCAGAGACAACGCTATGAAAACCCATAGAAACCAAGGCAGGCTGCGCCGGTCTCCAGCCGCCGGTTCCGCGACCGTAACCCGTCTGGCTAGCCAGTAGATGACCGGCACCAGGCAAGCGACTCGCAGCATCTTAACCGTGACAGCTTGGACACCGACCGCCTCGGACACGGTGAATCCCGCACCAACGACCTGGGCCACGTCGTGGATAGCTGCGCCGAGAATTGTCGCCGCGGCCTCGTCTTGAAAACCAAGCCAGCCCACCAACGGCGGGTAAGCGATCATAACGGCCGTACTGAGCAGACTGACCAATACGATGATCAATGCGGTATCACGCTCTAGCCCGGCTCGCTTCGGCATAACAGCCGCCGCTGCCAGTGCGGCCGATGCGCCGCAGATCGCGACCGAGGTCGCGGAGATGTAGCCGACATCGCGAGCTAGCCCAGCCCGGCCCGCAAACCAACAGCCGACGACTAAAGTCACGATGACGGTGATGAGCACGACAACCATCGCCCCGCCACCTAAGGCCACCAGGTCGGCGATAATGACCCGCGCGCCCAACAGCGCTACGCCGAGCCGCAACAGCTGCCGCCCGGCGAATCCGATTCCGGGATCAATCGCATCGCACCAGTGCGGCGCAATACCGCGTACCGTCATGCCGAAGAGCAACGCCAGCAACATCACCGGAAGCTGGAAAGTCTGGCCAGCTGTGTAGGCCAGCGCCGCCAACGCGCCGCTCGCGGCTACACCGCCAAACAGCGGCATCGACAAGCGCGTAGCGGCCACGTTACGCGCCAGCGACTAGCTGGCGCACGCGAGCAAGATCATCGGGCGTATCGACACCCGGTCCCGGCGTTCGGACGGCATCAGCAACGACGATCGTCATACCGAGCGCTAAGGCCCGCAACTGTTCCAAGCGCTCCAACTGCTCGAGCGTCGCCGGTGGCGTTTGCACCAATCGATGCAAGACGCCGACGCGGTACGCATACAAGCCGAGATGTCGGCGGGCAACGGTCACGGCGGCGGCACTGTCCTCGCGCCCATGGGGAATCGGCGCGCGACTAAAGTACATCGCGCGACCGCTGTCATCAGTAACGACCTTGACGACGTTTGGATCGGTCAATTCATGAACGCCGCCCAGCGGCGTCGCCAGTGTCGCGATGTCGGCATTGTCAGAGGCGAGCAACAGCTCTGCCACTTGACTGATAAGCGCTGGCGGTAACAGCGGTTCATCGCCTTGCACGTTCACAACAACGTCGTTATCAGGCCATTTGCGCCGCGCCGCGACTTCCTGCGCTCGATCAGTACCGCTGGTGTGATCGACGCGCGTTAGCTCGGCTTTTCCGCCAGCCGCCTCGATCGCCGATGCAATGGCGGTGTCGTCGGTTGCAACACATACGTCGCCGACGGCAGCCGATTCAGCGAGTCGCAAGACATGGACAACCATTGGTGTACCGCCGATGTCGGCGAGCGCCTTATCGGGTAAGCGACTCGACACACGTCGCGACGGAATAACAACGTGTACCGTCACGCTCCGGCCCCCGGTGCGGTATACGGCTGCAGAAGCGCCGCCAAACGCTCATGCGCTTGCCGAGCAAAGACGGCGTCAACGGCCAGGTACCACAGCTGTGGATGGTCGTGGCTGACAAGTTTTACCGCGTCCTTTTCCGTAACAATAACGGTGCGCTCACGCCATTGATCGAGTGCGTACTCGCTCGCCAACGCGTGATCCGCAAGCGGCAACGGCTCAACGCTCAGCCCCGCATTTTTTAACAGCGCGAAAAAGCGCCGCGGATTGCCAACGCCAGCCATGGCAACGACGGTTTCGCCAGCAAGACTGGCTAGTGGTCGTTTTAATCCACGGTCTCGGACCGCCACGACTTCGTCGCCTTGCAACCAGAACACGTCGCCATCGGCAGGAGCCCGTACCTGCGAGAGCACCAGATCGGCACTGGCTAGGCGCGTCTGCGGTTCGCGCAACGGGCCGGCGGGAAGCAAACGACCATTGCCAAAGCCGCGTTCCGCATCGACCACCGCGATTTCGATATCACGCTGCAAGCGATAATGCTGCAGTCCGTCATCGGCGACGATAACCGTTGCCCCAAGCTCCACCGCGAGAGCGGCATCGGCGCAGCGATCGCTGCCAACGACGACGATCGCATCGGTTCGCCGTGCAATCAGAGCCGGCTCGTCGCCGCAGTCTCGCGATGCTGTCGCCCGCGTGACACGATACGGCCCCTTACCCACCATTCCACCGTAACCACGGCTGATCACGGCTGGCCGATGTCCGGCCGCTTGCAGTTGCTCGACCAACCAAACAACAAGCGGGGTCTTGCCGGTACCGCCAGTGGCAATATTACCGACGACGATCACCGGCACGATGGGCCGGCAACTTCGCAGCCAACCACGTCGGTACGCCAACCGCCGCAGACTCACAATGGCGCCAAACAACCAACTAAGCGGCAGCAGCCACGCGCCACCGCCCTGCCCGTCATACCACCAGCGCTGAACCTTATCGGCGAACGGCTCGCTCATGCGTCATCGCTGAACTGCAAACGATGCAGCTTGTTATACAGCCCACCGGCCGCAATCAGTTGCGCGTGCGTGCCGATCTCGACGATACGGCCTGCTTGCATAACGACAATGCGATCAGCGCGTTCAATGGTCGATAAGCGGTGCGCGATGACCAATGTGGTGCGGTTAGCCATTAGCTGCTCAAGCGCTGCCTGAATGTGCCGTTCCGACTCGGTATCGAGTGCCGAAGTTGCTTCATCAAGGATGAGTATCGGCGCGTTCTTCAGTATGGCTCGGGCGATCGCCAACCGCTGGCGCTGACCGCCCGAGAGCTTGACGCCTTTGTCACCGACCAACGTCTCGAATCCCAGAGGCATGTTGTCGACAAACTCGGAAACGTGCGCCGCATCGGCCGCAGCCCGTATAGCCGCTTGCGTCGCACCTTCCCCGCCCCCGTAGGCGATATTGCGTTCGACGGAGTCGTTGAACAGCGTAACGTCTTGGCTGACGAGACTGATCTGATCACGGAGATTGGCTAACTCAAGGTCGGCGAGTTCGATACCGTCGAGATTGACCCGACCGGATGTCGGTTCGTAAAAGCGCGGTAGCAGACTGACCAACGTGGATTTACCGCTACCCGATGGACCCACCAGAGCGACCGTCTCACCCGGCTCGACCACCAAGTTCACGTGCTGTAACGCCGGTACGCGCGTGCCAGCATAAACGAACGAGACATCGTCGAACCGTAACTGGCCGGAGGCACGCTCGATTCGGCGCTCGCCGCTATCGGACTCCGGCGCTTCGTCCAAAATCTCAAACACAGAGCGTGCTGCAGCAATACCCCGTTGCATCGATGCGTTAATGTTGGTCAGCCGTCGCAATGGCGGCAGCAACAAGATCATCGCCGCCATGAAAGATGTAAACGAGCCCGGCGAAAGTCGACCGGCGGCGGTCTCCATCCCGGCGATGACGACAACACCGGCACCGCCAAGCGCAAATAAGATCTGGTTAACGGCAACCCCACCGGCTTTGGCGCGCACCATTTTCATATGCAATTGGCGATTGGCGTCATTGGCCTTTGCGAAGCGTTGCCGCTCGTACTCCGAACCCGCAAACAATTTGACGACACGGTTACCGGAAATTACCTCTTCGGTAACTTGGGTTAGGTCACCGACTGAGTCCTGTATGTGGGTCGAATAACGCCGAAAAGTGCGACTCAGAACTTTGACCAAGAACGCGATGACCGGAACGATGACCGCGATACAAACGAATAACACTGGGCTCTGGTAGATCATTACGGCAACGAACGCCACGAGGCTAAGCGTGTCGCGCACCAAGATGACGACAACGTTGGTCGCGGACTCGGCGATCATCTCGATATCGTAGGATATTCGGGACAACAATCGTCCCGAACCGCGCTCGTCGAAAAAACGCGTCGGCAGCACGAGGTACTGCCCCATGACTTCGGAACGCATGCGGTGAATAATCTGCCGACCAATCCAACCGAGCGAGTATTCGGTCACAAACCCTGCGAGGCCACGAAACACAAACACGACCAAAAAAGCCAGCGGTACCCAAAGCTCGAACGGCTCACCGTCGGCAACCAGCGCCTCGTCGGTAAGCGGCTCCAACAGCAGCGCCATCGCGCCCTCTACCGCTGCCGTCACCGCCATCCCTAGCGCCGCAATGACGAGTACCAACCGGTGCCGGCGGGTATATCGCAAGAGCCGCGAGTAAATCGCGCGTACGTCCGCCGACTCTTCGCCTAGCGGCAACTCATTGCTCATCGAGACTAACGACCGAAATACTAACCGCGGTAAAGCCTGCTTTGCCGGCAACATCCATCGCCGTTACCACCAGTTGGTGCCGCGCGTCGGCGTCGGCGCTAATGGTCACCGGCGCGTCGGTCGCTAAATCGAGCTCGGCAAGCGCCCGAACCAAAGTTTCACGGCGACTGTTCACTAACTCGCGGCCGTTAACGTAGTAACGGTCATCGGCAGTAACGAGCACCTCGAGCGACTTCGGCGGCGGCGCATCGAGCGGCGTCTGCTCAGCCTGTGGCAATTGCAGTGTTATCTCCGACTCTTTAATAAAGCTCGTAGACACCATAAAAAAGATCAGCAGCAGAAGAACCACATCGATTAGTGAGGTCAGGTTGACACCCGGCTCCTCCTGCCGTCGTGCTGCCAACCTCACGACTGGCTCGCGTTACGCCGGTGAATCGCTTCGACGAGCTTGATCGATTCTTTTTCCATTTGGACAACAAGACTGTCGATACGCGTTCTGAGATAGCGGTAACCAATCAATGCCGGAATGGCGACCGTAAGACCCGCCGCTGTCGTTATCAGCGCCTCGCTGATACCCCCGGCGAGATTGGCCGGGTCACCAACCCCTTGCGTCGTGATTTCGGTAAACACCTTGACCATACCGATGACCGTACCGAGCAATCCGAGGAGTGGTGAAATCGCAGCGATTGTGCCGAGCGTTTCTACGTACCGCTCGAGCTCGTGCACAACGTGCCGACCCGTGTCCTCGATGCTCTCCTTCATCAGTGAACGCTCGAAGTTCCGATGCGCGAGGCCGGAGGCCAGAATCTGCCCCAACGGGGAGCCACCGTGCAGCGTTTGGATCTGTTTGGTGGTTAATTCGTTGTTCTTGACCCAGCCCCAAACGCGTGCCGTCAAATCGGCCGGTACGACGCGAGACGCCTTCAACGTCCAGATCCGTTCAAGCACAATCCCCATCGAGACAACGGCACAGAGGATTATCGGCAGCATCAACCAGCCGCCGGCCCTGACAATTTCGATCATGCGAAGGTTCTAACGCCCGGAAACCGGCAATATACCGTGCGGCGATGCGCCAAACCACTGACAAAGGCCGCTTTATTCGGCGCGATGGCGCCACCAACG
This sequence comes from Pseudomonadota bacterium, assembly GCA_038749025.1. Taxonomy (GTDB): domain Bacteria; phylum Pseudomonadota; class Gammaproteobacteria; order Steroidobacterales; family Woeseiaceae; genus JBCAXA01. The sequence continues at coordinate 21,249 of JBCDIL010000006.1, forward strand.
CCGCTGACGCTGTCGCTCGCCCCCGTCGATACGCAGACCGTCCGTGCAAATGTCGATACCGATGTGCCCACGAGAGCCAGTCGTCAGGACGCGGGCGCCGTACGCTTGCCAACGTCGGGTAACCGCCGCCGCCGGAAAGCGCCAACGGTTCTTGTAACCCGACGAGGCGATGGCGTAGCGCGGCACGACCGCTGCGACGAACGCCTCGGTTGAGGAGCTGTTGCTGCCATGGTGCGGCATCACAACGACATCGCTGGCGAGACCCTGCGCCGATGCCAGCAATGCGCGCTCACCGCGCGCCTCAATATCGCCAGGGACCAGTACGCGGTGAGCACCGGCTACGATTTGGACGACACAGCTCGCATCGTTACCGCTCAACGGCTTGCCGTACGGCCCCACGATGCGCACGGTGACAGCGCCATCGGACCAGCGCTGTCCGGGTCGACACGCCTCACTGGCGACATTCGCCGGCAACGGTTCGCCACTAACAACCGTGGTCGGCCGAAAATGCTGAGCGATGTACGCCGCTCCGCCAGCGTGATCGTTGTCACTGTGCGAAACAATGAGCCGGTCGAGCCTGGTAATGCCTTGCCTGCGCAATAACGGCGCGATGGTACTGGCGGCAACGCTACCGCTCGGCCAAGACGCTCCGGTATCGATCAGTGTGGCGGTATACCTCGTCTTGACGAGTACCGCTTGACCTTGACCCACATCGATAACGGCGATGTGAGCGCAACCGCGATCGACGCTCAGCGACCTGCCGCCATTGAACACAGCGAGCGCGGCGAGCAGCGCCGTCAATCGCAGGGTGCGGTGCGCCGGCAACCAAACCAGAACCGCCACGGTCGCCAACAGACCGACGTGTGTCGGTAACTCAATCGACTGCGTACCGGCGCCGATCAATTGCAACACCGTCAGGAGAACTGCCAGCAATTGATCGAGCAGTGGCAATATCCATGAACCCAGTGGCGGTATCACCAGAACGACGAGCAAGGCTGGAACGATAACCAGACTGACCACCGGGATCATAACGAGGTTTGCGGCGATACCTAACCACGGGACGGTACCGAACACACCGAGCCCCAGCGGCAGTGCGGCAACACTTAACAACAGCTGCGCACCGACGACAGGAAAACGTCGGCGACCGCTAGCTCGGATGCGAGCGCGCCAGTTTGACACCAACAATAAAGCCACCATCGCGAATGACAAGTACAGTGACACCGACAACACACTGAGCGGCCACACGAGCATCACGCTGACGAGTGCAACCGATAACGTGTTGGATGCTGCCAATGGGCGGCGGACCAGCCATGCCAACAACCCAATGGCGAGCATGACCAGCGCTCGCCGTGTCGGCAGTGCGAACCCAGCCGCCAGCGCATAAAGCGTTGCCGAGAGCAATGCTGCCAGCGCAATCAGCAACCGCGGGGCTGTGTGTCGAAAGAGCAATGCCGGGACCGTCGTTACACGTCCGAGCGCGGCCCCAGCCGCCGCCGCGAGACCGACGTGCAGGCCCGAGACAGCCAATAAATGGGCGGTACCCGTCACCGCGGTTAGGTCGCGAAGCGATGGCGTGATGGCGTGGCGCGAGCCGAGCGCCAACGCGATCAGCAGCCCAACATGATCGCGGCTGTCCATGCTCGCAGCAATCCGTGTTGCGACGCGCTGGCGCCAGGCGAGTACGCTGAACGGCGCCGGCACGGCCAAGCGGATGTTCGGAGCCGCGCTGACAACATAGCCTGTGGCGTCGATCGATTTCGCTAGCGAGTAGCGTTCGACATCGAAACCACCGGGGTTCACCGTTCCGCGCGGCGCTCGTAAACGAATCATCAGTCGCCACGTTTCGCCAAGCCGTGGCTGCTGCGCCGGCGGGCGGTACCAGTGCACGTGAATCAAGCGTTGACCGACACCGGCGATATCACCACGGAACAAGAACGCGATTCGCGCAGTATCGCCGCTCACAAAACTGGTAACGATGCCGTCTACGGCGTGCTCGACGTACCACTGTTCGAGCGGCCAACGGTTTGCGAGCCGGTTCTCGGCCGCGACCACGACGGCGACGCTGCCGATTGCGCTGATCGCGAACAGCCGCCACCACCGTGGTCGAACGATGCACGCGAGAGCGAATCCGCTGACAATACCGACCACAGACGGCAGTGAGCTTTGCAGCGTGACCCACACCGCACCGCACACGAATGCCAATGCCTGCACTGTGACCGCGTCCCCTCCCTTACGGCAGCGCGCCGTTTACACTGGCAAACTGTCGGTAGCACACGGACGAGACTAGTCGCACGGAGCGTCAATGCCACGTCGTTTTTTTCGCCAATTCACGGTAAAACGCCAGGATCTTGAAGCGCGCTGGTACTTACGTCCGTTTCGAGTCGCGCTCGCTGACCCGAAAATCCGCAGTATTCAGCGCCGCAGCGTCGTCGCGGCAGTGGGTATCGGGGTTTTTTGCGCGTGGTTCCCACTGCCGGTGCAGTTCGTCATTGCGACACTTCTCGCGTTGACAATCCGTGCGAACGTCGCCGTGGCCGCTGTCGCAACGCTGATCACGAATCCGCTCACGATGGCGCCGATGTTCTACCTCGCGTTTCAGGTTGGGCTGACCTTGCTCAGCCAGCCAGATACACCGTTCGTATTCGACTTGTCGTGGCACTGGCTAACGCACGATTTCCCATTGCTGTGGAAACCGCTGCTAACCGGCTGCTTGACGTTGGCCTCAGCGAGCTCGTTGCTAGCGATGTTGGCGCTCGATCTAACCTGGCGCTTTTCGGTCGCAGCCGCTGTTCGCGCGCGGCGGTTAAAGCGGCGCCGCGGTCAAGCGCTGCATCAAGCCGTATCGGGCCGTCGTGGCTCGTCGCGCAGCTGACCCGCATCGATCCGCACAACGCGCTGCATCGCGTTGGCGACGATTTGGTCATGTGTAACCACGACTAAACCAATTCCGGAACTCGCGTTTAACGAGAGCAATAACGAGAGGACGGTCTCGCCGGTCCCGGCATCGAGGTTGCCGGTCGGCTCGTCGGCTAACACGACGGCCGGCGATCCGATCAACGCTCGCGCGATTGCCGCGCGCTGACGTTCGCCACCAGACAACTCGGCAGGTTTGTGCGTCAGCCGGTCGCCAAGACCGACTTTCGCGAGCAATCCCGCAGCGGCGGCCAGTGCCTGACGGCGGGGTTCGCGCCGAATCAACAAGGGCATGGCTACGTTCTCTTCCGCCGTGAACTCCGGTAGCAAGTGATGAAATTGATACACAAAGCCAATGTGCCGGTTACGCAACTGGCCACGGTCACGCTCGGCGAGTGCGTATATCGATTCACCCGCCACGGAGACATCGCCAGCCGTCGGCTGATCCAAGCCCCCGAGTAACTGTAAGAGGGTCGTCTTACCCGACCCAGACGCACCGACGATCGCGACTGTTTCGCCGCGCCGCACAGCGAGATCAATTCCGTCTAGTACAACCAACTCACGACTACCGTCATGGAAGTGACGCTTTAACTGTCGTGCTTCGAGTACGACATCCGACGATTGTGCTGTCATGGTTTGGCTCTTCTCGCTTAGTCGTACCGGAGGGCGTCTGCCGGCGCGGTTCGAGCAGCACGCCAAGCCGGGTACAGTGTTGCCACAAGCGACAAACAGATCGCGACGACGGTGACGCGAATCACATCGTCACGCGCTAACTGGGCAGGCAAATCACTGATGAAGTAAACATCATCCGCCAGTAACTCCGTCCCCAGTAGCGCCTCGATCGTTGCAATGATCGTCGCAAAGTTACTGACTACGACAACGCCAATAAGGAGCCCTAATGCGGTACCCACCAAGCCGATCGCTGCGCCTTGGCACAGGAACACGGTCAGTACATTGCGCGGGCTCGCGCCCGCCGTCCGCAAAATAGCGATGTCGCGTTGCTTGTCCCGAACCACCATCACCAATGTTGATACGATATTGAACGCGGCGACGGCAACGACCAACGATAAAATTACGAACAATATCGATTTCGTGACCTGGATCGACCGGAAGAACGTTGAATGACGCCGCGACCAATCGCTGACCCGCACGGGCCGGTCCAGGGTTATCGCTGCCTCGCGCACAACGCGGCTGGCGAAAAATACATCGGTCACTTTAAGCCTCAAGCCGCTAACGGTGTCGCGGTAGCGAAACAGGCGAGCCGCATCATCGAGATTCACCATCGCTAGACGGCGATCAAATTCATACATACCGGCCCGAAACGTTCCGGATACGGTAAATCGCCGCAGCCGCGGAACGACGCCAGCGGGTGTGACAACGCCGTCGGCGATCAAGAGGGTAACGGTATCGCCGACGGCTACACCAAGCTCAGCGGCTAAGGCATCACCCAGTACGATGTTGTAAGCCCGCGATGTTAGCGACGACAACGCTCCGTCACTGGCAAACCGTTCCACACCGGAGACGCGTCGCTCGGCGATCGGGTCGACACCGCGAACTTCGATACCGCTGTAGCGCTCACCATAGACCAGTAGGCCCTGCTCGCTAATGTACGGGGCGACGGCGGTGACTTCCGGGTGCGCGACCGCGGTGTCGCCAAGTGCCTGCCAGTCAGCAAGCGGCGCAAAGTCGCCTTGAATCGTCGCATCAGCAGACATCGCTAGCAATCGGCTGCGTAATTCTTGCTCGAAACCGTTGACCACCGACAACACAATCAACAAGACAGCGACGCCGATCGCAATGCCCAGGATCGAGATACGGGAGATAAACGATAGAAAACCGTTGCGTGTGCGACTGCGCACATACCGCAACCCGACAAACGCTTCCCACCACCTATTCATAACGAAGTGCCATGGCCGGTTCGATATTGGCGGCGCGCCTAGCTGGGTATAACGTCGCTGCCGCTGTTAACGCCAACGCAATAACGCCCACCCAAACGACATCACCCGAACGCAAATCCGACGGAATCGCGGTCATTACGTAGACATCGCCCGGCATGATTTGGAAACCGAGCGTTTGTTCAAGGAACGGAACGATGGTCGGCACGTTGGCGGCCAATAACATACCGATGACGATGCCGAGAATCGCCCCTAACCAGCCAATGACCAAGCCTTGGGTAATAAATACGCGGACAACCGAGCCGACCGACAAACCCAGCGTGCGCAATATCGCGATATCGGTCCGCTTATCGGTCACGACCATGACCAAACTGGCGACGATATTGAACGCCGCGACGGCAATAATCAGCATCAGGATGAGACTCATCATGCGCTTCTCGAGAAGCACCGCACGGAAAAAACTTGCGTGCTCCTCCGTCCAAGCCAGCGTTGAGTAGCCGCTACCTAAGCGGTCGGCGACGCGCTCGGCAATCGGCCCGGCTGCATAGACGTCATTGACGCGAAAACGCAACTCTGCAACACCAGCGTCGCGACCGAGTAAGCGTGCTGCATCATCGCGATGAATCAGTGCCAACGAGGCGTCATGATCTTGCACGCCCGCCTCGAAGACACCAATGAACGTAAAGCTGGCAAGTTCGGCGCCCAGTTTGTTGCCTTGCAAGGCCGGTACCAGCACGCGAACCGTGTCGCCCGGGATGACGCCCAGCTTTAGCGCGAGGACGCGTCCGAGCACTATCCGCCCCTGTCCTGGCTGCAACTCATCGAGCGAACCACGTAGCAGCGTCGAATCGATGGTCGAGACAGTCGACTCCAGAGCCGGATCGATACCTTCGATCAAGACAGCGTGCAACGATCCTGCCGCTCGAATCATGCCTTCGATAGGCGTCACGGGCGCCACAGCGATCACCTCGGATTGCGCCAATAGGTCGTTGCGAACCGTTGGCCAGTCTTCAATGAACGCGCCGCTCGCTGGCCGCAGCCGAGCATGCGCTGTCATCCCGAGCAAGCGCTCACGCAGTTCATTTTCAAAGCCGTTCATGACCGACAGGATGACGATCAACGCCGTGACGCCGACCGCTATTCCGAGCATCGACGCCAGCGTAATAAAGGAGGCAAAGCGGGTGCGCCTGCGGGCTCGCAAGTAGCGCAGCCCGATACCCAGTTCCAGCGGTAGCGGCATGTCGCCATTAGAGCATGTCCGCTCGCCGGGAACAAAGCGCTGGCTCTACCTGATATTTTTTGCGAAAGCGAGGACTTGTGCGCTGTTTGCTGCCGGGGAGCGGTGCTATATTCGCGCCAATCTAGCGACAAGGTGCTGATATGAAACGCCTGATTTGCCTACTGGCCCTCATTGGGACGCTGGCGGGAATGCCGGCTATCGCAGCCGCCAATACCCCGGCGCCCGACGGTTTTTCGGCCGAGCGACCACGTCGCGGTATGTCGATGGCATCGGTCGAGCGCCAGTACGGAACGCCAGACACCAAACGCGCAGCGGTCGGTGAGCCACCGATCAGTCGCTGGGTCTATGCGCAGTTCACCGTCTATTTTGAACACGATAAGGTCGTTCACGCGGTCATTAACCGCTAGACGGCACAGCGACAGCGGGCGAGCACGCTCGTCTTATGGCACGCACACCGGGTAGAATGCCGGCCCTTTGCCGCCGTGCGGCGTTGTACAGGGCCGCACCGTGCTCGCCGAGTTCGAATCGCTCCTTCAAGATGTAGCGCCAGGTAGCCGCATTGGCGGCCTACACGGCGCTGCGCGCGCCTTATTCGTGCTCACTCTGGCGGGGCGACACGAGCAGCCGTTGCTGTGTGTGACAACGAGTCAGCGCGACGCCGACCAACTCGAGCGGGAACTGGCCGATCTCGCTAAAGGCGCGGTTCCACTTCTGCATTTCCCCGATTGGGAGACGCTGCCATACGACACTTTCTCGCCGCACCAAGACATCATCTCGCAGCGGCTCAATGTCATGGCGGAGCTACCACAGCTAAAGCGCGGGATCGTCGTCGTCGCCGCGGCATCGTTGTTGCACCGTCTGCCGCCGCGCCAGTACATCGCCGCGCGCTCGCTGAAATTCGCCACCGGACAGCAATGCGATCGCGACGTACTGCTCGACAATCTGAGTGCGGCGGGCTACCTGCGCGTACCAGAAGTCTCCGAACACGGCGAGATAGCGGTTCGCGGATCGATTATCGATATTTTCCCGATGGGCACTGTGGCGCCGGTTCGTGTCGACTTCTTTGACGATGAGATCGAATCGCTGCGCTACTTCGACCCAGACACACAAGTGTCCGGTGACAGACTAACCGAGCTGACCGTGTTACCGGGGCGCGAGATCCCGCTCGACGACGATGCGATTCGAACGTTTCGTGGCAACTATCGCGAACAGTTCGCCGGTCAGGCGTCGCGCTCGGCTGTCTATCGCGATGTCTCCAATGGCCTGGCTCATGGCGGTATCGAATACTTCTTACCGTTGTTTTTCGAAACGACAGCTAGCTTGCTGGACTACGTCCCGACGAACGCTGCCGTCGTCCTGTTCGACGACGTTAAGCAAGCGCTAACCGACGCCCGTACCGACGCTAATAGCCGCTTCGAAACTCTGAGTGTCGACAAAGACCGCCCGCTGTTACCGACCGAACGGGCGTTTCACGAGGCGGCCGCCACGTTCGGTCAATTGGAGCAACGTAGTGCGTTCGTGCTCGGCCGGGAGAAACCTGTAAACGGCGCAGACGCCGGGACACGGACGTTGCTCGCTCCGTTACCGATTGGCGCCGAGGAACGACCCCTAAGAGAACGGCTACACGTCGCGGCCGACGCCCGGATCATCATCGCAGCCGCCACCGCGGGGCGCCGTGAAACGGTCCTCGACTACCTTAAGGACCAGCGCGTTAGCGCTAGCCGCAGCGATAACTTGGCCGACGCGCTGGCGAGCGACGCCGCGTTAACGGTTATTGTGGCCGCGTTGGACGACGGCTTTCGACTCGCCGACGGCTCGCTGCATGTTATTCCTGAACCGTGGCTGTTCGGCGAGAAACCAAAAACCCGCCGCCGCCGGCGCCGCGGCAGCGTCGACCCAAGCGCGCTGATCAATCAACTTAACGAGTTAACACCGGGCGCACCGGTCGTCCATGAGGAGTACGGCGTCGGCCGCTACATCGAACTTAGCCACTTGACGATCGGCGGCGCGGACGGCGAGTTCGTCACGCTGGAATACGCCGGCGGTGATCGGCTGTATGTGCCAGTGCACGCACTCGAGAAAATCAGCCGTTACACCGGCGCATCACCGGATCAGGCCCCACTGCACCGCCTCGGCACCGATCAGTGGGCACGGGCCCAGCGTAAAGCACGTGAAAAAGCGCGTGACGTTGCAGCTGAACTACTGGATGTATACGCGCGCCGGGCCGCGCGCCAGGGGCATGGCTTCACGATAACCACGCAAAGCTACAAAGCGTTCGAGCAGCAATTCGCGTACGAACCGACGGAAGATCAACAAGTTGTCATCGAAGAGGTTGTCGCCGACATGCGCTCGAGCGCACCGATGGACCGGGTGGTCTGTGGTGACGTGGGCTTCGGTAAGACAGAAGTCGCGCTGCGCGCAACGTTCGTCGCGATCGAAGGCGGCAAGCAAGTCGCTGTGCTGGTACCGACGACACTGCTGGCGCAACAGCACTACGAGACGTTTCGCGATCGCTTTGCAGACTGGCCTTATCGAATCGAGGTGCTGTCGCGATTTCGTACCCCGAAAGAAGTGCGTCGTGTGCTCGACGGTCTCGCTGATGGCAGCGTCGACTGTGTCGTCGGTACCCACAAGCTGTTGCAGCATACCGATGCCTTTAAGGATATTGGCTTGGTCGTCATCGATGAGGAACATCGGTTTGGTGTACGCCACAAAGAAGCGATCAAATCGTTACGCGCACAAATCGACATGCTAACGCTAACCGCGACGCCGATTCCCCGAACACTCAATATGGCTCTGGGTGGCCTGCGCGAACTGTCGCTGATCGCGACACCACCGTCGGACCGCTTATCGGTCAAGACGTTCGTAACACCGTGGAACGATGGCTTGATACGCGAAGCCATTCTGCGGGAGCTGAAGCGCGGCGGCCAGGTCTACTTCGTACACAACCGGGTCGAAGACATTGAAAAAATCGCGGCGAAAATCGAAGACTTAGTCCCAGAGGCAGACGTCCAAGTCGGCCATGGACAGATGAAGGAACGCGAACTCGAAGCCGTCATGGGAGAGTTCTATCGACAGCGGTTTAACGTGTTCGTCTGCACGACGATCGTCGAGTCGGGTATCGATATTCCGAGCGCAAATACGATCATCATTAACCGCGCTGATCGGTTTGGTCTCGCACAATTGCATCAACTTCGCGGCCGGGTCGGACGCTCCCATCACAGGGCTTACGCCTACCTACTCGCGCCGCCGAAAGCCGCGCTAACCGCCGATGCCGAGCGACGACTGGATGCGATCGACTCGCTGGAAGATCTGGGTGCTGGCTTTGCACTGGCGAGTCACGATCTCGAAATTCGTGGTGCCGGTGAACTGCTGGGTGACGGTCAAAGCGGGCAAATTCAAGAAATTGGTTTCTCGCTGTACAGCGAGCTGCTGGCGGAAGCGGTGGCAACCTTAAAGCGCGGCGAAGAACCCGGTCTAGATGTCCCCCTCGCCAGTGGTGTCGACGTTAACCTTCACGTACCGGCACTGCTGCCCGAAGACTACGTGCCGGATGTTCATCTACGCCTCGTTCTCTACAAGCGTATCGCCAGCAGCACCGATAGCGATGCGCTGCGAGCACTGCGCGTCGAAATGATCGACCGGTTTGGCTTGCTGCCACCACCGGCCGAGCGGCTGTTTGAGCTAACCGACATTAAGCGACGAGCCGATCGACTCGGCATAGCAAAGATCGACGTGTCGAGTGGCGGTGGCAGCATCCGTTTCAAACCGTCGACAAATGTCGACCCGGTAAGCGTATTGACTCTCGTCCAAAGCAAACCCGGCTTCCGTATGCGCGAAGCCGATCGCATTAGTTTCACCGCAGACTTACCGAATGCGGCTAGCCGAATCAGCTTGTTGCATGAGCTTTTTGACGCGCTTGGCGCTGGCGAGGAAGCAGGTAGCGTGGCAAGCTCTCGTCATGGGTAAGCTTTTGCATTCGGCTCGAGCAACAGCAGCCGTGCTCGCAGCACTGGTGAGCGCCCCCGTTGTCGCTCAACAAACGGTTATGGATGAGCCGGAACCGCTGCGCGAGTACCGCGTTGAATTACTTGTCTTCGAATACTTGGACAGCAAAGGTGCCGAAGAAGACTGGTCCGCCGATCCTTTGCGCGAGCTAGCAGCCGCGAATGAGACCGAGCAAGACAACCTCGAGCCAGACGTAGACCCACTCGAAGAGCCGCCTAGCGCAGAGGATGCAACCGTTATTGAGTTTCGCTATCGACCGGTCGAGGCCGATTTGAAATTCGATGACTACGTGGACCGCATGCGCCGCAGCCGCGACTTTCGAGCCCTGATACACACAGCCTGGGAGCAGCCGGGCTACGGGCGCGACGTTGCGTCAGCGTTAGACCTTGCTCGCGTAACTCGCTTGCCCGATCGCCTCAGCGGCTCAATAACATTGTGGCTCGGGCGATTTTTGCACCTCGATGTCGCGCTGGATCTGGCGCAGCTACCCGGCGCCGGCGAAACAACGGCGTTTGACCCCGGCCCGACAGTCAGCTACAAAATGCGCGAATCGCGTTTGTTACGAAGTCGCCGGCTGCACTTTTTAGATCACCCGAAGTTCGGCATGCTGGTACGAATCGATCCCGTCGAGTTGCCGCCGGCGATAGACGCGGTGGCACCGCCAACAGGATAACGGCCGAGCGTCAGGCGCTGTTTAACAATGGCGGCGGCGCTTGGCCGGTACCGATGCTCGCCATCAGATCATCTAACCACGCGAGTGCGTTGTGATCGGACTCCGGCACAGTCGCCGCCGACGAAGGGGTCACCGTGACATAGCGGGCGGTATCGGAACGCGGGTGATGAATTCGCAGCGCTTCAATGTCAGCAACGATACGTCGCGCAAACGCATCAGCCGCTGCGCTATCGTGCTCGTGCATCAGAATCGCAATACTGTCCTCGGCGATCCGAGCAGCCAAGTCACTACCGCGACGCAAGCGTCGAGTGACCGTACGTGCCAGCATGCGCAGACAGGAATCGGTGGCGTGCTCGCCGAACGTCTCGCGATACGTTGCGTAGGCATCCATCCGCAAAATAACGAGTGCAATGGCAGAATGTTGCCGCGCGGCTATCGCCGTCTCGCGGAGCAAGGTTTCACGGAATCGCTCGGAACCGGCTAGTCCAGTTGCCGGGTCATCGGAAAGCTCTTTCAGACGACGCTGCGAAGCGGTCAGCTCGCGACGCATCGACCGGTCAACGGCAACGGCCTCATCGCCGTCACGATAACGGATAAACAGCCAACCCTCTGAGCGTCGAACACCGTGTACATCCTGCAACGGGACGTAACGGAACAACAAATCCGGCTGCTCCGCGGTAGCGACGGACCAATCGGTGACTGCAGCGCTCGAGATCGCGTCGCGCAACTGATTAACCGCCGACTCACCACCGACCCGATCCAATAGCACTCGCGCACTGTCCGAGCCAAGCGCAGCCGCGTGGCTCGCGGTCAATGCGGCGAACGCGGGGTTGAACCAGCTTACGCGCCAGCTGCTATCAGCCGTATCGATCAGCGCGGCGCCTTGTTGCGACGCCTCTAGCGCGGCTTGAAGTGCAGCACTGTCTAATTGATCCATGACGGTCCCCGGGTCAGGCATCGAGCTCGAGTGGCGGGCGATCCGACCACCCAGCGAGCGTTCGCAAAGCCTCGTGCCAGCGCTCCATACTCTGCAATTGTTCCCATGAAATCATGGAACTACGTCGCAGTCGTGCGAGTCGGGCATGACCGAGCGCACTCGCACGGTCCGCTAGCGCCGCAACAACCTGCTCCGCCGCCCGCCGATCGTTGCAGACCGGTACCATATCGCATCCCGCCGCTAGCGCGCGCTGAGCCAGCTCGACCGGCGTACCAAACTCGCGTGCCGCCTGCATCGATAAGTCGTCTGAAAAAAGTGCCGCTGAAAAACCGAAGCGCTCACGCAAGACTTGGGTAAGCCACCACGATGAGAACGACGCTGGCCAGCGATCACACTGCGCATAGACCACGTGAGCCGTCATAATAGCGGGCAGTCCTTCGGCGACTAGCCGCTGGTATGGCTTCATATCGTCGATCAACTGCGCCCACTCGCGACGATCGGTTGGCAGCTCGTGATGAGAATCGCCGGTAACACCACCGTGGCCCGGAAAGTGCTTAGCCACCGCGGCCACGCCCGCGTCGCGCAGACCGCGCATAAGCTCCGTTGCAAGGTCGGCGACAATACCGGGGTCTCGATGCAATGCGCGATCGCCAATTACCTGGCTGAGGCCGTAGTCAAGATCGACCACCGGCGTGAACGAGAAGTCGACGCCAAGTGACGCGACCTCGCTGCCGAGTAGCCAACCCGCTTCGCGAATGGCGCGGCGACCTTCGACACGATCTGACTCGTAACGACGACCGAACCAACGCAATGGCGGTAATCGGGTGAGCGGTGCACCAAACCGTTGCACGCGCCCGCCCTCTTGATCGACAGCGATTAACAGCTCCGGATCACGCAGTTCACGGATACTGGCGCACAGCGCGCGAACTTGGTCAGGTGTCTCATAGTTGCGCGCAAACAAGATGATGCCACCAACCGCCGGCTCTTGTAACAACCGGCGATCAGCCGGCGTTAGCGCAAGCCCCTCAATGTCAACCATGACGGGGCCAAGCGTCACGGCGGGCCATCCAACACCGCGACACTCTCAACGTGCGCGGTGTGCGGAAACATATCAGCGATTCGTGCCTCAACGAGTCGAAAACCGAAATCGTTGACGAGTACCCCAAGATCCCGCGCAAGCGTTCCCGGGTGACAGGACACATAAACGACTCGCGCTGGCCGGTACTTGCCGAGAATAGGCATCAGAGTGGCTGCCCCAGCGCGCGCCGGATCGAGCAGAACGCGGCGGAACCCGGTGGCCAACCAGGGCTCGTTACCGCTTATCTGCTCCAAGTCTTGCGAGCTAAAAAATGCGTTATCAATCCCATTGGCGATCGCATTGTCGGTCGCCCGCTGCGTGAGGTCAGCGCTTCCCTCGACACCACTCACAGCAGCAGCCTGTCGCGCGATTGGCAACGTGAAGTTGCCAATACCGCAATACAGATCCAGCACGTGCTGCGATGCATCGAGATCGAGTGCATCAATGGCGTGGTCGACCAGCGCTGTATTGACCGCCGCGTTGATTTGTACGAAATCCGTAGGTCGAAATGACAAACGGATCCGGTGACTCGCGAGTTCATAATGCAACAGACCCGGGTCGGCTACCGGCGCATGAAAAGCGGCCAACGGCGCGACGGTATCAGGACCCCCTGTTTGCAGCCACACGGTGTACGGCCCGGCCGATTGAAACGCCGCGAGTCGGCCGAGGTCCGCCATCGACGGTGCGTCAAGAAAGCGAAATACCAACGCGATTTGGTTGTCGGCCGCCGACACTTCAACTTGCGGGAGTCTGGCCGCGGCATCAAGCGTCGCGACAAGCTCAGACAACTCGGTCGGTAGGTTGGCCAGCGACGGATCGAGAACATCGCAGTGTCGCATGTCGACGATGTATGGCTTCATACGCTCCCGAAAGCCCACCAATACACGGCCTTTGCCGTAAACATTCTTCACGCCCAGTCGGGCACGACGACGATAGGCCCACGGCGATGCAACGATCGGCTCCGCCAAATCAACATCACCTAACTGCCCTATTCGTTGCAGGTTCTCACGCAATTGGCGCTGTTTGTGCTCGAGCTGAGCCTCGTGTTCAAGATGTTGTAGCGAACACCCCCCGCAGCGACCGAACACCGGACAACGCGGTTCGACCCGCTCGGGAGCCGGATTCTCGATGGTTAATGGCAGGGCTTCTTCATAGTTGCGACGGCGCTTAACGACTTGGTACTCAATCCGCTCGCCCGGCAAGGCATCATGCACGAATACCCGCTTGCCATCGGCGCTGGTGACGCCGCGGCCGTCGTGAGTAAGGTCGGTAACGTCGCCCCAAGCGGGTAGCGGCCGGCGCCGAGCCATTAGTCACCCCACGCCTGCAGAAACGCCGCGAAATGCGGCTCATCCGCCGCATTCAACCAATCCCGGACGCGTTCGATCTCCGTATCGCGCTCGGATGCCGACAAAACGCCGCGCATCGCTTCGAAGCAGACAAAAACCAAATAGGTATTCAGTACGTCCGTCTCGCAGTAGCGGCGAATTTCAATGAGATCACCGGCGAGGTAGGTCTCCCAGACATCGGCACCGCTCATGCCGAATTTGCCCGGGAATCCGAGCAGTGACGCCACTTCGTCGAGCGGTGCGCGGCCGCGCGGCTGATAGGCGGCGAGGACGTCCATCAGGTCAATGTGTCGCCAATGGAAGCGGCCCAAATAGTTGTTGTAGCGATACGCGTTCTCGGTGTCGCCGGTCTCCCAGTAACGCGGCGCGCTGACACCGTGGCGCAGCGCCCGGTAATGCAGCACCGGAAGGTCGAAACCGCTGCCATTCCACGACACGAGTGTCGGGGCGAAGCGCTCAATGCCATCGTAAAAGCGCTCGATCAACTCGCGCTCGTCGGCATCTTCATCGCCTAACGACCAAACGTTCAGCGTATCGCCCCGGCGTAAGACCGCCGAAATAGCGACGATCCGATGCTGATGCAACGGCAAGAAGTCGGTGCCAACCTTCTGCTCACGTAAAAACTGCATCGCGTTGGCCACGTCCCGATCGTCTAAGTCGGTCAACGCCAAGTGTTGGCGGCCGAACTCAACATCCGGGACCGTTTCGATATCGAAAACGAGACAATTCATTATCGCGGGTCGAGCGCTTTTTCGATAACGGCAAACGCAGCGATCATGCCACTTTCATCGGTCAATGAAACGTGGGCAGCGCCGGCGCCTAACTGTCGACAGACGTTACGTCCGCGCGCCGAAAAAATGACGGTGGGTCTACCGCGCGGGTCGGGTACGAAACCGGTATCGCGAATCCACACGCCGTGTGCGAAGCCCGTTCCCATTGCCTTCACGAGCGCTTCTTTGGCCGCAAATCGCATCGCCAAGAACCGCGTGGGACGGCGAGTTTTTCGAAACAGTTCGAGCTCCTGGTCCATCAGTAAGTGGCCGACGAAGCGTTCACCAAAACGCTCAAACGCACGCTCGATGCGCGAGAACTCGACAAGGTCGGTTCCAACTCCAAAGATCAACCGACCCGGGCCTCGTTCATAAGCCGCTTCATCCGAGCAACGGCGGGGCCAAGACCGTCGAACAGCGCCTGGGCGACGATGGCGTGGCCGATGTTGAGCTCGACGATATCTTCGATGGCAGCGATTGGCTGGACGTTGTGGTAGCTCAGACCATGTCCCGCGTGAACCCGCAGCCCTTGCGCCTTTGCGTAAACTGCGGCGTCGCGAACACGGGCTAACTCTACTTGCTGCGCCGCACCGGTGGTATCGGCGTAGCTACCCGTATGTAGCTCGACAACTGGCGCGCCCGCCGCCTTCGCCGCATCCAGTTGCGCCTTATCAGGATCGACGAACAGCGAGACCCGCACCCCTTCGTTACTCAGCCGATGGCAATTGCGCTCGACTTGCTCTAATTGCGCAATGACGTCGAGTCCACCTTCCGTCGTCAACTCGGCACGACGCTCCGGGACGAGACAACAATCGCTAGGTGCGACCGTCAACGCCAAGTCGATCATATCGCTCGTCATGGCCATTTCTAGGTTCATCCGGGTTTGTAGGCGTGTGCTAAGTGCCATAACGTCGGCGTCTTGAATATGCCGACGGTCCTCGCGTAGGTGCACAGTGATCGAATCCGCTCCAGAATGCTCAGCAACCAGCGCCGCGTAGACCGGATCCGGGTAACGCGTACCCCGCGCTTGGCGCAGTGTTGCAACATGATCGACATTCACCCCCAGGTCGATGGGTGTCATGATGCTCGCTCCTCAACACGGCGATGCCCATGGATCGCGCGTAAGACTTTTCGGGTGTTCAGTTCACGGCCATCGAGACAGCGATCGATCGCCGCACTGGTAATGCGTTGTGCGGCGCGAAGCGTTGCCGTGTCATCGAATCGAGCGCCCGCGATAGCGTGCAAAACCGCGCCGGAAAATACCAATGCCTGACTAGAAGGGCCAGCAACCCGCAGTGGAGCGCTATCCGGCGCGATCCGATAATACGCCGCGGGATCAACCGGCGCTGCGTTCATCGCATCGTGCGTCAATATCAGCCCGTAACCAAGCTCCTCGAGAAATCGCAGCTCGAACTGCCGTAGGGTTGCTAACAGCGAGTTAGATGACTCAGCCAGCGCCGTCAACGTCGCCTCATACAACACAAACAACTGTGGTTGAGGATCTTGCCGCTCCGTTAGTACCAACAGCAGCTCGGACACGTAGTACGCACTCAGTAAGGCGTCGCCGACCAATTGTACTGGCGGGCCTGCTGCCTCAGCCCCTGTCAAGGTGCCAAGATCGGAGCGCGCCGTCCATGATACCGACAAGGGTGCAAACGGCTGTAATACCAAACGACGGCGTGTCCGCTGGCTACGCGCACCGCGAGCGATAAGCGCCATCCGGCCATAGTCCCGCGACAACACATCGACCAATAGCGAGCTATCGCGGAACGGACGCTGATGCAGCACATATGCCGGGCTATGTTGAACGCGTTGACGGTCAGTCAAAACCAAGCCTTTGTAATTCGGATTCGCTATCCGCCCAATTGTCTCGAACCCTAACCCACAGTTGCAAATGCACCGGCGCCTCGACGAGCTGCGCGATGGACCGACGCGCGGCCGTCCCCACCTCTTTGATCATGGCACCCCCGGCGCCGATCACGATCGGTTTGTGCGAGCCCTTCTCGACGACGATCGACGCATCGATGCTGACACCATCGGTGGCTTCATCCCAACGATCGATGACGACCGCAAGACCGTACGGGAGTTCGTCATTCAACCGCAGCGTTAGCTTCTCTCGAATCAGCTCAGCCGCGAGAAAATTCAGTGACCGATCTGTCACGGCATCTTCCGGAAACATCGGCGGTGACTCCGGCAAATACCGACTGAGCTCATCCAATAGCGCGTCGAACCGGTCATCCCGACGCGCTGATATCGGCACCAACGCCGCGTCCTCGAGTAACTCGCCGAGCCCTTGCAAGCGCGGCAGTAAGCGCGCTTTGTCTTTCTGTAAGTCGACCTTATTGATGGCCACAACAATCGGCGTGGAGAGGCGTTTTAGCGCCTCGATAACGCGCGCATCGTCGTCGGTCTCACGGATCGCCTCGCACACCCACAACACAACATCAGCTTCGTCCATCGCCGCGAACGCGGTGCGATTCAAAATCCGGTTTAATGCTCGGCTTGCCTTTCGATGAATACCGGGCGTATCGATCAATATGATCTCGGCGCCGTTATGGTTAACGATCCCAAGTAGCCGGTGTCGAGTCGTTTGCGGCCGCGGCGTGGCGATCGACACCTTCTGCCCGACGAGACGATTGATCAGCGTGGACTTACCGACGTTAGGCCGCCCGACGACCGCTACAAAACCACTGCGGTCGGTCATTTGTTCTCCAAGTAATCTAACGCCGCACTGGCCGCTCGTTGTTCCGCCTTACGCCGACTCGTGCCGGATGCTGAGAATGAGCGCTGCCGATCAACCAACTCGCATTCGACCTCGAACCGCTGTTCATGAGCGGCACCGCTGACAGCAATCACGCGATAACTCGGCAGCGGCGCAGCACGTTGCTGCAGCCATTCTTGCAAACGGGTTTTGGGATCTTTCAACGCAGCGTTCGCCGGTAACTCGCGTAAGGCGGTTGTGAACCATCGATCGATAACGCGTTCGGCGGCTGGATAGCCGCCATCTAGGAATACAGCACCGAGCAAGGCTTCGAGCGTATCAGCCAAAATCGATGCCCGGCGGTGACCGCCTGACTTTCGCTCACCCGGACCCAGCAATAGATGCTGGTCGATGCCAAGCTGTTCGGCAATCGTTGCTAACGATACTTCCCGAACCAGTACCGAACGTACGCGGCTCAGCTCGCCCTCATCGGCATCAGGACGTAACGCATAGAGCCGGTGCGAGACCACGGTGTCCAAGACGGCATCGCCCAAAAACTCGAGGCGCTCGTTGTTCTCGTGGCCGACGCTGCGATGAACCAACGCCAGTAATAGCGAATCGCTGTTTAGGAAGCGATAGCCCGCGACAGTGTCGAACCAGGCTACCAGAGTGGCACGGTCGTTAGCGTCGACCGCAGACATCGTTTGGGCTAGCGTCGAATCTCAACGCGCTCATCAAAATCAACGGTGAACGATACGTTCGCAACAAACGGTGTTGTATTGGAATATGAGGCCGCGACCTCAATCGCATCATCGACTCTTTTGATCTCAACATCGCGTGCCCGGATGACCCGAACACTCTCAACATCGAATCGCTTTTCGATGTAGTTGAAGATCTGTTTCGGCGAAGCACTCTGACCGTCGAACTCTGCCACGACACCGCCCAGCACCGCTTCGATTTTCATATGCTCAAGGTAAATGGGTACAAGCCGGAGACCGGCAAACACAAATAAACCGACGAAAGCGATCAGGATCAGCATGCCCAACATGGTCATGCCCTGTTGCTTGCGAAACTTCATTGCGTCTCTCCGCCTACTCAAACGCGCGGACTATCCGCGCTCAATACCAAAGCGTGGCGATAATTACACATAATTACAGTGACTTCGAGCACATTATTCGATCTTCGTACCGATCCGGCTCCACCGTGGCCAACGTCCCCACTCAAAGTTAAACCAAATTCTGCCCGCCCTACCCACTAAGTACTTCTCGTCGACGCAGCCCACCGAGCGGAACCGACTATCGGTCGAGTTTTCTCTGTTGTCACCCATCATAAAATAGCAGTTGTCCGGTACCCGCACGACCGCATCGCGCGGGACGCGGGAGTCTATGTCGAGGACGGCGTGTGGCCGATCGGGTAAGAATTCGGTGAATACGTCGCCGCGGGTTCCCCGCTCGTCCTCAAATCGGCCAGCAGGTTCCAATTTGATGAGCTCACCGTTGATCGTCAATTGACCTTGCCGGTATTCGATTCTATCGCCAGGCAGTCCGATAACACGCTTGATGTAGTTATCGTCTGGCTTGCTAGGTTTTCGAAAGACCGCGACATCACCGCGCTGTGGCAAGCTTGTCGCAAACAGTTTCGTGTGCGACAACGGTAGTCGTACACCGTACGAGTACTTCGATACGAAAACGAAATCCCCCTCGAGCAACGTTGGCTTCATCGAACCGGAAGGAATACGGAACGGCTCGAAGATGAACGACCGTAGAACGAGTACGAGCAGTAGCACCGGAAAAAATGAGCGCAAGAACTCGCCGTAACCGCCAGCCGTGCGTTCCGGCAAAGTCGCGTCGTTACGGACCTGCCACCAATACCAGATCGACATCACACCGGTGATTGCGGTTAACGCAACCAGTATCAGCTCCAAGTTAAATGCCATCACTCACTCCGACTTTCATTACACGCCAAACGGCTTAACTGCCCTGTCGTTCCAACCGCTGTTATTTGTCGACCTGCAAGACCGCCAGAAAGGCTTCTTGCGGAATCTCTACCGAGCCGACTTGTTTCATGCGGCGTTTGCCCGCTTTTTGCTTCTCAAGCAATTTGCGCTTCCGACTAACGTCGCCGCCGTAACACTTGGCAGTAACATTTTTGCGTAAGGCTTTAACCGTACTTCGCGCGACGATCTGGCTACCGATAGCGGCTTGGATCGCAACTTCGAACATTTGCCGTGGGATCAGCTCACGCATTTTCTCGACGAGCTCGCGACCCCGATTACGCGCCCGCTCTCGGTGCACGATTAGGGATAACGCATCGACCCGGTCCTTATTGATCAAAACATCCAAGCGTACCAACGGCGCCGCTTGAAAGCGGCGGAACTGGTAATCGAACGAGGCGAATCCCCGACTAACCGATTTCAATCGGTCGAAAAAGTCGAGCACCACTTCGGACATCGGCATTTCGTACTCGAGTGACGTCTGACCGCCCAGATACTGCATGCGGGTCTGTACACCACGCTTTTCAATGCACAGCTTCATTACAGGACCGACATAGGTTTCCGGAACCAAGATATTCGCGGCGATAATCGGCTCGCGAATTTCGGCTATTTCGTTAAGCGGCGGTAACCGCGATGGGTTATCGACCTGTTCTACGGCACCGTCGGTCTTAACGACCTCGTAAACAACGGTGGGCGCCGTCGTAATTAAGTCGAGGTCGTACTCGCGCTCCAACCGCTCCTGCACGATCTCCATGTGCAGCATTCCGAGAAAACCGCACCGAAAACCGAAACCCAGAGCCGCGGATGTTTCAGGCTCGAAGTGTAATGCGGCGTCATTGAGACGTAGCTTTTGCAGCGCTTCGCGAAAACTCTCGTAATCATCAGATGTAACCGGAAAAAGCCCAGCGAACACGCGCGGTTGTACAGCCTGAAAACCCGGCAAAGGCTCGGCGCACGGCCGTTTTTCGTCGGTTAATGTATCGCCGACGGGCGCGCCATCAATCTCTTTGATGCCCGCAATAACAAAGCCAACTTCACCGGTGAGTAGCGCATCCGTATCGGTCATTTTTGGCGTAAAACGACCCACCCGATCAGCGATGTAGGTGCGCCCCGTCGACATCACAGTGAAGCGCGCACGCTTTTTTAACGTGCCGTTAACTATCCGTACCAGCGACACGACACCGACGTAGTTATCAAACCACGAGTCAATGATCAGCGCCTGTAAGGGTTCGTCCGGATCACCCTCAGGCCCTGGGATCGTCTTGACGAGCTCACTCAGTAAGGTCGCAACGCCCTCGCCGCTTTTGGCGCTAACGCGCGGCGCGTCACTAGCCTCGATGCCAATAATCTCTTCAATCTCAGCGATGACTCGGTCTGGTTCAGCCGATGGTAAGTCGATCTTGTTCAGCACCGGCAGCACTTCGAGCCCTTGATCAATCGCGGTGTAGCAATTGGCTACGCTCTGCGCCTCGACGCCTTGAGCCGCATCGACTACAAGTAACGCGCCCTCACAGGCGGCCAGTGAGCGTGACACCTCGTAGGAGAAATCGACATGGCCTGGCGTATCAATAAAGTTAAGCTGGTATCGCTCTCCGTCGGGCGCACGGTAGTCGAGGGAGACACTTTGAGCTTTGATCGTGATTCCGCGCTCCTGCTCGAGGTCCATCGAGTCGAGCACTTGCGCCGACATTTCACGCTCGTCCAAGCCGCCGCACAACTGTATAAAGCGGTCGGCCAGCGTCGATTTGCCGTGATCGATATGGGCAATGATGGAAAAATTTCGAATGTTTCGCATGCGCTGTCGCGGTAGCTCAAAAGCGAAGAGTGAGTGCCAGCGGCGAAGTATACCGGTTCAAGCTGCCCAAGAACCCCGAATACACCTAGTCATCGACTCTTCGTAGAGCGTTGGCAAGCGCGTCTCGATCGAGAAAATAGCGGCAGATCTCGTCCTGGCCGAGCGCCACTACCGGTACGGCCTCGTTGTAACGCTCAACCAGGGTCGGATCGTCATCGATATCGACTAACGCAACGGTGGCACGGCCGCGGACGAGCGGGACAAGCGCCTCGATCAATTCCTCGCACAGATGACAGCCGCGGCGTGTGTAGACGGTCAGTTCGACTTGCCTCACGAATCCACCTTGGCAGACCGGATTTCGACTCGCTCGTCGACCTTGGCGGAACGAGCACCGACGACCAATACCGCCACAAAAATGGCGAGCCCGATTAGCGCAGCAATAACATCGTCGACCCACAATGTCGCCACGGCCGCCCCGATGAGTAGCGCAATGGTCGGTACGACGAACAAGAGCATCTGCGAACGGACCGAGTCACCGTCACTGATTGTCAACTGAACGCGGTCGCCGGACTGAAGGCGGCCTGATGGATTCGGCAGGCGTAACGTGCGCAGACGCCGCCCGTTGGCTGCGACAATTGCTCCGCAACCCTCACCACGGGCGCAACGTGCGCAGGCCTCAGCTTCAAAACGAACAGATACCCAACGAGCCGTCGCGGCAACGACCTCGCCGAAGCGGGGCTCGTCGGTCATCGCGTCACTGAAACGTCCAACCTTGCGATTGACTCGGCGACACGTCGAGCGGTTTCTAGCGGCACTTCACCGACCGCCGTCACTTGGCGGCCATTCGCAGACAAGCTATAGGTATGCGTCCCACCGAGACGAGATGCGCCAGCCATTACCTTTCGCTCCACCGCTATCGGTTCAACAAATACGGAGACTGAGGCCATGCCATCATCGAACTTGAGGTGTAAAACGCCATCATCGCTTTGACTGCGATGCGTCATTGCGAAACCGGTCGGCAAATCGGAGGACAGCGGGGCGTTTTCTACCAGCACATCGACGGCGGGCTGATCGCTCGTATAACCGATTTGGCGAAATCCGCTGACGTTGATATCGAATTCAAACTCGGCGTCAGGAATCGTCTCCTCGATCGACAGGTTGACGAAACGAGTCTCTTCGATAACGCGCCCGTAGACATCCAATAATTCCGACTTGAGCGTTAAGCCAGACGGGTGTTCGAGCCAAAGCCGGTAGCCGTAACGCCACTCGTCGCGAGGACGGATGGCCAATTGGATCGTCTTGCGATCCGCGACCCGCTCGCCACCGCGCACAAACACAACATCGTAGTGCCTCTGCAACCGCTCAACCGATATTGGCATACGGCCAACGAAGCCGCTAACGGCCGATGCATCCTGGAACAACACAGCTTTAGAGTCCGGTAACACGCAGCGGATGCCGTTCTTGTCGCGAATCAGCGTTCGATCGGCTCCATCCAGCGTTTCTATCCGTTCGCTGACTTCGCCGTCAGCATACCGATGAACAACCTGCATGTACTCCATACGCTTGTCGAAGCGACGAGCGACTGTACCTCGGTAGTTGTACTTTTCGACCGAACTGGTCATCCGTTGCAGCCAGTCTTCGACGGTATCGGCGCCAAGCGGTGGCGCAGCGACGAGGAACGTCGTCGTTAACGCCAGTGCGGCAACCGGGCGCTGCATGCCGAAACGGAATCGTCGACCTGCCGCGAACCGAAACCCACTAGCGATCGGAGACAAACTCATCAACCACACTCTCCGTCTCATCATCGACGACGTCGGTCGTCGCGCTGTCTGGCAAATCAGACTCAATCATTAGCGGCGTTGCGATTTGTCCGTGGCGCAACATGTAATTGACCAACTGCGGCTCGCGCAGCGAGATCTGCGGCTGTGCCGTTTGGCCCTGCTCGTATTCGGGCACCGTGTAAGTCGATGTAACGCCTGCAGCGTCAACAATGCCCGACGGGTTCGTGTCGATGCTCTGATTCAATACGAACAATGACAGCGCCGCTACCCCGGCCGCGATGGCTCCGCCGCCCAGCACACGTGACCACTGTGAACTACGCCGAGGTCGCTCGTCGGCGAACACACGACCTTGGTCGATAGACTGCGGCGGTAGCGTCGCGAGCTCCGCCCGGATTCGACTTTCGAGCGATTCCGCCACGCGCCGCTCACCGCGTACGACACTACCAATCAAGTGATATTGGTGCAGGCGTTTTTGCATGGCCGCATCGCCACCCAATCGGCGGGTCAAAAAATGCGCTTCATCGCGCGACAGTTCATCGTCGACAAAAGCCGATAACTGGCTCTCGGTCTCAGACTCGGGCTTGATCGACGTGGGTTGCTCGGACATGGGGTGCTCGTTAGTTCATTAATGGGTCGATGTTATTGGTAATCGCTTCGCGCGCTCTAAATATGCGCGAGCGAACGGTTCCTACTGGACATTCCATCGCTACGGCGATTTCCTCGTAGCTGAGCCCATCGACTTCGCGCAACAAAATCGCGGTACGAAGGTCGTCAGGCAGATCACGAATCGTCTGCTCGATAACGGCGTGCATTTCATCCTTGAGTGTGACCGCCTCCGGTGTATCGCTGTCTTTAAGACGCGCATGCATGTCGTATTGTTCCGGGTCCTGGAGATCGAGGTCGTAGTCCATGGGCCGACGCTTTGCCGCTACCAAGTGATTCTTCGCCGTATTCACGGCGATGCGATAAAGCCAGGTGTAGAAGGCGCTGTCACCACGGAAATTGGGTAAGGCCCGGTACGCTTTGAGGAAAGCCTCTTGAGAGACGTCCAGCGCTTCATCGGTATCCTTAACATAGCGTGTAACCAGATTTACGATTTTGTGTTGGTACTTACTGACCAGGGTATCGAATGCAGACTTGTCGCCCGCTTGTACCCGTTTGACCAGAAGACCATCCGTAACGTTGGCGCCCATATGGGCAAGCCCCCTTTACCAGCGGCGCTCCGCCCTGTAGCCACTGCAATAGACCGGCTGTTTACCGGAAAGTTCGCACGTCGGCCGCTCATTGGACGTAAAAAGATGGCCGAACTGTGAATTCTGTCGCACGACAGAGGCCATTGGCCGTTGCGCGCCTCGCCGAGTCTACCAGGACGCGCGCGGATCATCGTGGTCACCCCACAAGACGCCGCTATGCCACAGCACCGAGAATCGTCGCCAAGCGACCGGGTTTTGCCGTTGCCGACGTACCAGCGCAAAATACCGGCGCGACCGCCGGTCGGCTAGTGCCAGCCAGGCCCCGCCCGGCACGAGTATGGAGTGCGGCAATACCGTCAGTGCGCCAACGACCGACTCTGCTCGGAGCATGCCCGGCCCCGCAATGAGCCGACCACGCAACCAAGGCCACCGCAGGCGGCCGGCAACGTAAGCGCTCAACGGTAGCAGTGCGATTGCCGTCCATCCGGACTGATGGACAGCCGTGGCCGCGAGCAGGCAGAGCGCGCTGCCGGCAAGCCAAATGGGTAAATGGCCAGGCCGCTCACTTAAGAGAACCACCGCGGAGTAAGCCGACGATCGTTTGGATAGCGGGGTCGGCACTGTCTAAACGGCCCGTTAAAAGACCGAAAATCTCAGGATCTTGAAGCTCGAGCAACCGCTCAAATGCGGCTTTCTCATCGCTATTCGCTGCGGCGTAGTCGCTCTGCAGCCAGCCCGACAACAACACATCGAGCTCGCGCATCCCGCGCCGGCATCGCCACGCTAAGGCCTTCAGCTCGACTGGACTCGTCATTGGCGAAATGCTGATTAGTGGCGTCGTTCCGCCAGCATTTTCTTAGTCGCCGCAATCGCACGTGCCGGATTGAGGTCTTTCGGACACGCCGACGTACAATTCATAATCGTGTGACAACGGTACAGACGGAACGGGTCTTCCAGCTCATCAAGTCGCTCGCCGGTCGCCTCGTCGCGGCTATCGACGATCCAACGGTAGGCGGCCAACAGCGCGGCCGGGCCCAAGTAACGGTCGGAGTTCCACCAGTAACTGGGGCAACTTGTCGAGCAGCAGGCGCAAAGAATGCAAGCGGACGGCTCATTGATCAGCTCCTGGTCCTCCTTGCTTTGCAAGCGTTCACGATCAGGCGGCGGTGGCGTTCGCGACTGCAGCCAAGGCTTAATCGATGCGTATTGCGCATAGAAGTTGGTTAAGTCAGGCACGAGATCTTTAACGACCGGCATGTGCGGCAACGGATAGATATTGATATCGTCGTCGAACGTATCGATTGCCGTAATGCAGGCCAAGCCGTTCGCGCCATCCATGTTCATCGCGCAGGAACCACAGATGCCCTCGCGGCAGGAGCGGCGGAACGTCAGCGTTGGGTCAATCTCGTTTTTGATCTTCAGCAACGCATCGAGCACCATCGGCCCGCAACGATCGAGATCGATTTCATAGGTATCCATGTGCGGATTTTCACCGCTGTCTGGATCGTAACGATAGACGTTAATGCGTTTTACGCGCGTCGCGCCCGCGTCAGCTTCAAAAGTTCGGCCCTTGCCGATGCGAGAATTGGCGGGTAGTCGAAACTCAGCCACAGGTCGATTGCTCCGATACGGTGTAAGTTAGTAAACGCGGGCTTTCGGTGGAATCGGATCCACCTCGTCCGTCAACGTGTGCGAATGGACCGGGCGGTAGTCGAGGCGTACAGCCCCATCCATCGATACCCAGTTCAATGTGTGCTTCATCCAGTTTTCGTCGTCCCTGTCGGGGTAATCCTCGCGCGCCTGGGCGCCGCGGCTCTCTTTGCGATTGGCCGCTGAGTGCACGGTCGCCTGCGCGTTAAGCAGCAAGTTTTCGAGCTCCATCGTCTCAATGAGGTCGGTATTCCAAACGAGTGAGCGGTCGCTAACGCCGATATCGCCAAACGCGGCCAAGACACGGCCGAGCTTGTCGATCCCCTCGGCAAGAACATCACCAGTCCGGAAGACGGCCGCGTAGTTTTGCATCGTCTTTTGCATCTGTAGACGCACCGACGCCGTCGACTCGGCGCCACTTGCATGGCGGAGTTTATCGAGCCGCTCGACGCTGTTCTGACCCGCGTCTTGGGCCAGCGGCGCATGGCGCGCACCCGGCTCCATGCTGTCTTGGCAGTGCTTAGCGGCAGCGCGACCGAAAACAACCAAGTCGAGCAGCGAATTCGAACCAAGACGATTGGCACCGTGGACCGACACACAAGCCGCCTCACCGACAGCCATCAAGCCGGGAACAACGGATTCGGGATCGCCGTCGCGTAACGTGACGACACGTCCGAAGACATCGGCCGGCACACCGCCCATGTTGTAATGGACGGTGGGCAAGACCGGTATCGGATCGCGGGTCACATCCACATTGGCAAAAATGCGCGCCGTCTCGGCGATACCGGGCAAGCGCTCGGCGATGACATCCGGTCCCAAATGCTCGAGGTGCAAGTGGATATGGTCGTTTTCTTCGCCAACGCCGCGACCTTCGCGAATCTCGACCGTCATAGAGCGGCTAACCACGTCACGTGACGCGAGATCCTTCGCATTCGGCGCGTACCGCTCCATGAAGCGTTCACCGTCAGAATTCGTTAGATAGCCGCCTTCACCGCGGCTGCCTTCGGTGATTAAGCAACCGGAACCGTAGATGCCGGTCGGGTGGAATTGGACGAACTCCATGTCTTGTAACGGCAAGCCGGCGCGCGCGACCATGCCACCCCCGTCGCCGGTGCAGGTGTGCGCCGATGTGCATGAGAAATAGGCCCGGCCATAACCGCCGGTGGCCAAGATAACTTGGTGGGCGCGATAGCGATGCAGGCGGCCCGTCGCCATGTCAAGCGCTACAACGCCGCGACAAACACCGTCTTCCATCATTAAATCAATCGCGAAATACTCAATGAAGAATTTCGCATCATGCTTCAAGGACTGCTGGTAGAGCGTGTGCAGCATCGCGTGACCGGTCCGATCCGCCGCCGCACAGGTTCGTTGCGCAGTCCCTTCACCGAAATGGGTCGTCATGCCCCCGAACGGTCGCTGATAGATGCGCCCCTCTTCGGTCCGCGAAAACGGCACCCCATAGTGCTCTAGCTCGATGATCGCATCGGGTGCTTCTTTGCACATGTACTCGATCGCATCTTGGTCGCCGAGCCAGTCCGCGCCTTTAACCGTGTCGTACATGTGCCAACGCCAATCGTCTTCGCCCATGTTGCCGAGCGCGGCGCTGATACCGCCTTGCGCTGCCACGGTATGACTGCGGGTCGGAAACACTTTCGAAATGCAGGCGGTAGCGAAGCCGGCCTCAGCAAGACCAAAGGTTGCTCGCAATCCCGAGCCACCGGCGCCGATGACGACAACGTCGTAGCTGTGATCGACAAATTCGTAATCGTTGCTCATGCGCCACCCAAAGCAACACGGAGAATGGAAACCAGCGCGGCGACAGCCAACGCGACGACCGCAAAATTAATACCGATCAAAGCGACGACCTTCAGGGCACCGTGAACGTAATCCTCGATAACAACCTGCAGACCTAGCTTGGCGTGATACAAGGCGGTACCGGTTAACAACAACAGCAGCACCGTGACGATGGGTGTCGCCACAAAAGCGGCGACCGAGGCATAGCTGTAATCGGGTAAGGTCAGCATGGCCAGCCCAAACCATAGGAGCAGCGGCCCGATCGCAATGGCCGATACCCGCTGAGCCCACCAATGAGACGTACCGTCTTTGGCTGATCCTAAGCCGAGAACTCGACTTAGCGGCGTGCGCAGTTGTTGCATGGTTTCGTGGAATCCTGTGGCGTAATCAGCCGAGATAAATAACTAGCCAGAAAAGCGCGGTCGCACCGCAACTGGACGACAAGACCGCCCACGCCGTGCGGGTCGCGGTCGTCTTCTCAAACCCTAACCCGGCATCCCAAAACAAATGACGAATACCGTTCGCGAGGTGGAAAAAGGCGGCGAGCGAGACACCGATCAGGACGAGCTGGCCAAACCAACTCGAAACAGCTGCCACGTAAGTGGCGTAATCGGCCGGCCCACCGGCGAGCGCCAAAAGCCAACCAACAAATAGCAATGTCCCGACGGATAAGGCGACGCCACTGAAGCGGTGCAAAATGGAGGTGAGCATCGTAATCCGCCATCCGTAGGCAGAAAGATGCGGCGACAATGGTCGGGAGCTGCTCATGCGCGCGCGCCGTTAGGTAACAATCTGTCGGACGGGGGGGTTAAAAGTCGATGCAACGGCCGTTCTTTTCCCAATCGCCGAAGCGAGTGGGGTCGGGTCCGTCGCGTCCACCGATCTCACGCGGCTGCGCCGATTCGGCTGGCGGCTCGGTCGACTCAGCAGCCGAATCCGCCGATTGTTCATCGTCAGAAACATGGGGCCCCGTCAACTTGCTATCTCCCTGTTTCATTGCCAAATTATGCCAGAGCACCCCAGCCAATGCACGATCGGTAACTAGACATGACAGCGTCGCAACGCTCTGCCGACACGCTCGGAGCCCTTTCGATATCCGGCGACGATCGGGTCCCATTTTTGCAAGGCCAATTGTCTTGTGACCTGCGTTTACTCGAGCACCAAGCGGTCCTCGATGGCGCCTGGCTGAACCCGTCTGGACGGGTAATCACCGCCCTGCAAGTTATATCGACCGGCTCCGCGATAGGTTTATTTCTGCCGAATGAACTTGTCGACAGCGTCGCCGAACGACTGACGAAGTTTCGCTTTCGCGCACGCGTCGACATCGATGCCAGCGTCGGCTGGCAAGCGGGTTTTGATATCGATCGGCCGTTCGCCGAACGACGGTTGGCCGGTAGTGACCGACCCGAGGCTTTCGGCGACCAGCCACCGGCGGACCCGGCAGCGTGGCGGCTAGCGCGGCTTCGCGCCGGCCATGCCTGGATAGGGCTGGAGGCGACCGAGCAATACACGGCTCACCAGCTCAACCTCGATCGCCTCGGGGCAATCAGCTTCGACAAAGGCTGCTACAGCGGCCAGGAGATCGTCGCCCGTACTGAACATCGCGGTAAGGTCAAGCGGCGTCTCATTCACCTGGTTGGCGCTAACGAGGCCATCGAGCACGGCGCGGCCGTGACAGGCGCCGACGGCGCTAAGCTGGGCACTGTCGTCGATGCCGTGGCGAGCGACTCGAGCGCAGAAGTCCTGGCGCTCCTGCCCATCGAGATTGCCGGCGAGCTGCTGTGCAACGGTAGCGAACTGCAGCGAGTGCCTTAGTCGTTATCGCTGCGGGCGCTCTCCGGGCGCATCGTCGGGAACAACAAGACGTCACGAATCGAGGCGGCATCGGTTAGCAACATGACGAGCCGGTCAATACCGACACCGAGCCCGCCCGCCGGCGGCATGCCGTACTCGAGCGCGCGAATGTAGTCGGCGTCGTAGAACATCGCCTCATCGTCGCCGCTGTCGCGATTAGCAACCTGTGCCCTAAACCGCTCGGCCTGATCTTCCGGATCATTGAGCTCCGAGAAACCGTTAGCGATTTCACGACCGGCGATGAACAACTCGAATCGGTCGGTGAGAAACTCGTCGTTATCGTTACGCCGCGACAACGGTGAAACCTCGGCCGGGTGCATCGTGACAAACGTTGGCGCGTGCAACGTTCGCTCCACGGTCGCCTCGAAAATCTCGAGCTGCAACTTACCCGCGCCGTATTCGGGCTTCACCGTAGCACCGACTTGCTCAGCGACCGCACGCAAACGCTCCAGATCGCGAAGCGTTGCCGCGGTCAATCCAATGTCAGCCGCGATGATCGCCTCGCCCATCGGTAGGCGCCGGAACGGCTTGCCAAAGTCGAGGGTAATGCCTTGATAGCTGACCTCGGTGGAACCGGTGACAGCTTCCGTAAGCCCACACAACATGTCCTCGACCATGTTCATCACGTCGTCGAAGTCAGCGTATGCTTGATAAGACTCGAGCATCGTGAACTCCGGGTTGTGCTGGGTCGAAATGCCTTCGTTGCGGAAATTACGGTTGATTTCAAAAACGCGATCGAAACCACCAACAGTCAGCCGCTTCAGATACAACTCTGGCGCAATGCGTAAATACAAATCCATGTCGAGCGTGTTGTGGTGCGTCACGAACGGTCGCGCCACCGCACCGCCAGGTGTTACTTGCATCATCGGTGTCTCAACTTCGAGAAACCGCCGGTCATCGAGAAAATTGCGCAAATACCGAATGATCGCACTACGGCGTTTGAACACGCGGCGCGAATCATCATTAATCGCCAGGTCGACGTAGCGGCGCCGGTACCGCTGCTCTTGATCGGCGAGCCCATGCCACTTATCCGGCAGCGGCCGTAACGCCTTACTCAGCAATTCGAGCGAGTCAACCTTCACCGATAACTCGCCTTTATCCGTTCGGTATAACGAACCCGTTGCCCCCACGATATCGCCAAGATCCCAAGCCTTGAACGCGGTATAGGCGCCGTCAGGCAGCGCGTCACGCTGCACAAACAGTTGAATCGAACCGCTCATGTCTTTGAGGCGCGCGAAACTCGCTTTCCCCATGACGCGCTTGGCCAGCATACGGCCAGCGACACGGACGCGAATCTCTTCGTTCGTCAGCGTCTCTTTGGTATGTGATTCATAGGTTTGCTGGAGGTCGCCGGCAAACGCATCGGGACGAAACGTGTTGGGATACGCGTCGCCGCCTTCGCGCCAACGCGCGAGTTTCTGACGCCGCTCGGCGATCAAACGGTCGTCGTTCTCTGGATTTCTGTCCTGACTCACTGGATCGTGTGTCCTTAGTGTTACAAACCTTGTTTCAAACTCGCCTCGATAAAAGGATCGAGGGCGCCGTCGAGCACCGCCTGCGTATTGCCGGTCTCATGGCCGGTACGCAGATCTTTTATCCGTGACTGGTCGAGTACATAGGAGCGGATTTGGCTGCCCCAACCGACATCAGACTTGGCATCTTCGACGGCCTGCGCTTCAACTTGGCGTTTACGTAACTCCAGCTCGTACAGTTTCGCTTTCAGCTGTTTCATCGCCGTCGCTTTGTTCTTGTGTTGCGACCGGTCGTTTTGACATTGCACGACAACATTGGTCGGCAAGTGTGTGATGCGCACCGCCGACTCGGTCCGGTTAACGTGCTGGCCACCGGCACCGCTCGCCCGGTAGACGTCTATCCTCAATTCCGACGGATCAATGTCGATGTCGATGTCATCGTCCACTTCAGGCGAGACAAAGACGGACGCGAACGAGGTGTGGCGCCGGTTGCCCGAATCAAACGGCGACTTCCGCACCAGACGATGCACGCCCGTCTCCGTCCGTAACCAGCCGTACGCATAGTCACCACCGATCTTGACAGTGGCGCTCTTAATGCCCGCCACTTCGCCCGGTGATGTCTCGATAACCTCGACGGGGCGTTCGTGACTTTCAGCCCAACGCAAGTACATTCTAAGCAACATGTCGGCCCAGTCCTGCGCCTCGGTGCCGCCTGCGCCAGACTGAATCTCAAGGAAACTGGCCGCACCGTCCATATCACCCGAGAACATTCGGCGAAACTCTAGCGCTTCAACCTCATGCTTTGCGTCGACGAGATCCGCTTCGACAGCGCCGACGGTATCGGCATCGTTTTCTTCAGCGGCAAGCTCAAGCAGCGAATCTAAGTCGCCGAGCTGGGCATCTAAGACGTCGATTGTCTTCACAACCGCCTCCAAACGCGCGCGCTCCTGATTCAGTTGCTGGGCACGGTTGGCATCGCTCCAGACGCCTGGATCCTCAAGCTCGCGTTCAACCTCTTCGAGTCGCTCCTTGCTACCCGCGTAGTCAAAGATACCCCCTCAACGCATCGACGCGTTCGGTCAGGTCGCGAGCCTCATTGATGAGCGGGTTGATCTCGATAGACACAATGGCTGGTCTCGTGCCGACAAAGCGCGCGAGGATACCGTACTTTGGGACGCGCTGCAGGCTAGCGCGGCTAGCTGCGTTGCAACTGCTCGACGATGAGCTGGACCCGACGTAGGCCTTGGTATTCGTTGACATCCAGTCGGTACACAACATGGATGACAGTGCCAGCTGCCAGCGGTAAGTGCTCGGACTGTCGAAACGCGATTGCATCGACAGCGGGACCATGCTCGCGCTGCGTTACCCGCATCTTGAGATGGTTTTCACCGACCAATCGCGCCTCGGCAACGATGAATGTGCCGTCGAACAGCGGCTCGTCGAAGCCCGAACCGAACGGGCCGGCGTCGCGTAGCGCTTCGGCCACACCCAGGCGCAGATCGGCATCGCCAAGCTCGCCATCGCTGATCCAGGCCTCGCCGGCCGTCGCCTCCGGATACAACTCATCAACAAGACTCGCGCAAGCCCTGCTAAAGGCCCCGAGCTGATCGCGGTGAAGCGTCAGTCCGGCCGCCATGGCATGCCCACCAAAGCGGTCGATTAAACCCGGAAAACGGGTATCTACAGCAGCCAACAAATCGCGTAGGTGCACCGCAGCTACACTGCGCCCCGAGCCCTTCAACGTTGCATCATCGGCTTTGGCGAAGGCGAATGCGGGTCGTTGGCAGCGCTCACGTACAAAGCTTGCGACGAGGCCGACGACACCTTGGTGCCAGTCGGTCTGATAAAGGCATACGCAACTTGGCAAACGGCGCCCATCCTCCTCGAGTGTAGGCAGTGCGGACAGGGCGTCTTCCTGCATGCGCTGTTGAACGTCGCGGCGCTCACGGTTTATCGCACCCAATGCCGTCGCGTATTCGCGGGCGGCAAGCGGATCGTCGGTCAATAACGCGGCAATGCCTTTGCTCATATCGTCCAAGCGGCCTGCCGCATTGAGCCTCGGGCCAGCACCGAAGCCTAAGTCACTTGCCGTGCATTGACGCGGGTCGCGCCCGGCATCGGCCAGCAACGCCAATACACCAGGTGTCGCTGCTAGCGAGCGGATTCGATCCAAGCCCGCGCGAACGAGGATGCGATTGTTGCGATCCAACGGTACGACGTCGGCGACGGTACCAAGGGCGACCAGATCAAGATAGCGCGCGACCGTACCGCGAAGTTGCGGCTCACCGCGGTCGACCAACTGGCGCTCCAGCGCCGCCAATACATAGAACGCAACACCGACGCCCGCGAGCGACTTCGATGGAAAGTTCTCGCCGTGATTGTTGGGATTGACGATGACGTTCGCGCGTGGCGCCTGCTCACCCGGCAAATGATGATCGGTAACCAAGACGTCAATGCCCACGTCGCGAAGTACCGCCACCCCGGCGTGACTACTGATACCGTTGTCAACGGTGACGACCAATGTCGGACTGGCCTGCCTCGCAACGTCCGCTAGGGGCGCCGTCAATCCATAGCCAAAGTCGAAGCGATTCGGCACCAAGAAGTCGACGTCGGTGAAACCGAAATCCCGCAGCGTGCGTATCATTAACGCCGTGCTGGTGGCGCCATCGGCATCGAAGTCACCCACAATGAGTACACGACCGTCACGGTGCGAAGCCAGCAGGTCAGCTGCTGCTTGCGCGCTTTGCAGTTGGCGAACGGGCAACAGTGCACCCAACGGCAACGCAATATCGTCGGGGTCGGTGGCACCCCGGCAGGCGTAAACGCGCCCAACGACAGGGTGTAACATCTTCAGCGTATCGGGCAACGTCGATGGCGTGCGCCGTTCAATTGAACGAACGTTCATGGTGCTTGCCACTCGGACAACGGTAGCGTCGCAAAATCGGTATCGTACAACGTAAGCGGGTTACGCCACGAGCGCCACCGCGAGCGACGCCGGGCAGCAGCGATGATAGCGCTAAGATCTGCCGCATCCCTCGGTACGATAACGGCCTCGTCGCCCGCGCCGATGACTTCGCGCCAATCGACAACCCGCTTCGCCGCATTGCCAGTGAGTTGCCAAAAGGCGGTTAAGGTAAGGTCGTCGGTTACCAAGAACGGCAGTGACAACCCAGTCGACGTTGGCGGCTTCTTATTACCCGCGCCCCACAGCCAGAGCGCGTTAATCGGTACTTGGCCGCGTGCTTGCCGCTCATCATTACCAGCCCAGTTGTGCAATGTCATTTGCAGCTCCGCATCGAGCGTTGCCAGTGCCGCCGGACGATCCCGAATGGGGGTCCGACGAAGAGACACACCGTGAGCCCTCGCTGGGTCAATTCCGCGGGGCGCCGCCCCGTCGGCGACAGTCGCCAGCCCGAATCCGAGTGAATCAATCGTTATGTCGGTTAATCGATCGCCCGCCGTAGTGGCGATTAACTGCGCCAATGCCGCCGCGGTGTCGGTGCCGAGATCGGCCGGCCGACCCTGCAAGTAAAGATCATCAAGCGAGGCGCCAAGACAAACAGCATCGATGCAGACCGTCGCAGCGCTCGCCGCCCGACCGAGTGCAGCCGCACGGATGGCCGCCGGCGCAATGGCCACCGTTTCGACACGCAAAGCGGCCATCAGCAGTTCCAATTCGCTGCGTTGGTCCGGCTCTGGGTCTGGCCCCGGGCGTCGCGTTACCACGTGTAGCACGTTAATTTGACTCTGTGGTGTCTTGTCGCTGTTGCGCACCAACGGTTACGCTTCGCGCTGACAATCACTAACGGATCGTAGCGTGAAGCTTACCCGTCATCACCCGGTCGCGAATAGCATCGTTGGCCATTCCGCAGCAGGCGTGAACATTAGTGGCCGTCTTTACTCGGACAGCCTGATCGTCTCCGCGGCGGATATCGTGGTGCCATGGACCCATGCCGCGCTCGCCGATATGCGTATTAGCGATTTACGACCGGCGCTCGCCATGCAACCGGAACTTATCCTGCTCGGGTGCGGTGACCGCCAAGGTCAAGCGCCAACCGCAATACTGGCTGAGCTCGCAGCGGCCGGAGTCGGCTTGGAGGTAATGACGACGGATGCAGTCTGCCGCACTTACAACGTGCTGACGTCAGAGTCGCGCAATGTGGTCGCGGCGTTGATGCTGACGCTACCGCGGTAGGACGCTCAGCGGATCGATCGGATCGCCTCGACGGCGAATCTCAAAGTGCAATGCTGGCTGTTGGCCAGGTCCTAGTCCAACGCGGGCGATCGACTGCCCAATTTTTACAGCTGCGCCCTCGCCGACCAACAACGCTTCGTTGTGGCCGTAAGCCGACAGATGCGTATCGCTGTGCTTGACGATCAGCAACTGCCCGTAGCTTATAAGACCGCTGCCCGCATAGACGACCCTACCATCGGCCGCTGCCGCGACTTTGGTACCCGCCGTTGCACCGATCAAAACGCCGGTTCGTGCCCCGCGGTCGGCGCCGAAGCGCGCCAAAATCGGGCCACGCAGCGGCCATCGCCACGTGGGTGCCGGGTCATCGGCCGGTGGTGATACAACCGGTGCCGGGGTTTGCGTACGCGGTGTCGCCCCGACACTTGGGCGCGCCGGGCCAGACAGATTGAGCCGTTGACCCGGCACGATGAAGCGACCATCGCCAAGCCCGTTCCAGCGCGCTAGATCGCGATGGTCGAGACCAAAGCGCCAAGCGATGTTGTAAAGCGTATCGCCGCGTCGCACCACATAGGTACCCGGCTGCGGCTGATCCCAGCGATAGACATCGCTGCAGCCTACCAACGCCAATAAGGCGGTGGCACCGGTTATGGCTCGCCGTGAAACGCGGCCCATAGTCCAATACCAACGAGCACAACAGCGACACTCAGCCAGCCAATCGTGTCGATATGGCGGCGCAACGTCGCCTCGTAACGCGGCCCACCAAACCGTAGCAACCCCGCGACGAGGTAAAACCGCGCACCGCGGCCGATCACCGACATCAAGACGAACACCGGTAAATTCATCGCCAGTGCGCCGGCCGAAATCGTAAACAATTTGTACGGAATGGGTGAGAAGCCAGCAAGCAAGACCGTAGCCGCGCCATATTCCTGAAACCACAACTGCAGCGTTGTGTAGCGCTCACCGTAGCCAGCGCTTTCGATCAGTGGCGCGATCGCGTCGAACGCGACAAAGCCGATGGTGTAACCCGCGAGCCCGCCGAGCACCGACGTCAATGTGGTCAATCCC
The DNA here is from genome assembly GCA_038749025.1 of Pseudomonadota bacterium. GTDB lineage: Bacteria > Pseudomonadota > Gammaproteobacteria > Steroidobacterales > Woeseiaceae > JBCAXA01. Next base: position 57,605 of record JBCDIL010000006.1, read on the forward strand.
GCGAGCCAGAACGCACGGGTCGGTCGAGCCAGGCACATCGGCGCCAGCATGACATCGGGGGGTATCGGGAAGAACGACGACTCTGCGAAACTCAGTGCGCCGAGATAACGCTCCGCGTGCGGATGTGCAGCCCAAGCGATAACGCGGTCATACAAGCTGGCGAACAGTTTCACCGACCGCCACCGACGAGTGGCACGAAACTGACCGGGCCAAGGTCGGTTCGCGAGTAATGGTTACCGCGCCGATCAACCGCCAACAGGCGTTGCTCAGCTCGGTTGCCGACTGGAATGACCAAACGGCCGCCGGGCTTCAATTGCGCTAGCAGCGCTTCTGGCACAACGGCCGGCGCGGCGGCAACCAAGATACCGTCATACGGTGCGTGGGCGTCCCAGCCCTGCCAGCCATCGCCGCGGCGAAACTGCACATTGTAGATTCGAAGATCCCGAATCCGTTGTTTCGCCCCCCACAGTATCGGGTTCAATCGTTCGATGCTGAACAGTCGCTCGACGAGCGGAGCTAGAACCGCCGTTTGGTAGCCGCAGCCGGAACCGACTTCCAGCACGTGACCGGTGGCGGTCCCGTCGAGCAGCGCTTCGGTCATGCGGGCGACAATAAAGGGTTGACTAATCGTCTGTCCGTGGCCAATCGGTAACGCGGTGTCTTCGTAGGCGCGGCTAGCTAGCGCCTCGTCAACGAAAAGGTGCCTAGGCACATCGCGAATGCGTGCGAGTACCGCCTCTGAACGGATACCTTGACGGCGCAGACGGCTGACCAGTCGCTCGCGGGTGCGCGCTGAGGTCATGCCGATACCGGTCGATCCAGTCGCAGGCATCAGTTCTCGCCGAGCCAACCATTCACGCGGTCGAGCTGACCGTGGTGGGTCAAATCGGTTTTTAAAGGGGTCACCGAAACGACGCCAGTATCGATCGCGTGAAAATCTGTGCCGGGTCCGGCATCGGCGCCATCACCGGCCGCGCCGATCCAAAACACTTCACGGCCTTTCGGGTCGGCGCTTCGCTGCACCGGCTCCGAGCGGTGCCGAAACCCAAGTCGCGTTGCTGCGAAACCGTGGATCGCCCCTATGGGTAAGTCGGGTACGTTGACATTCAATATGGTGTCCGCCGGTAGCGGATCGCCCTCAAGCCGATTGAGTAAGCGGTCGACCACGGTCGCCGCTGCATCAAAGTTCTGCGGATTATGACCCGTCAACGACACGGCGATGGCGGGCCAACCGAGAAATCGTCCCTCCATCGCGGCCGCAACGGTCCCAGAATAGATCGTGTCGTCACCGAGGTTCGCGCCATGGTTGATACCGGAGATGACCATGTCGGGGGCGTCATCGAACATGCCCGTCAGCGCGAGGTGAACGCAGTCCGACGGCGTGCCGTTAACGCACCAGGTGAATTCGTTGATCTGTTGAACCCGTAATGGGTTCTCAAGCGTCAACGAGTTACTCGCCCCGCTGCGATTTCGGTCCGGGGCGACAACCCGCACGTCGGCGCGACGCTGGACGGTTCGAACGAGCGCAGCGATGCCCTCGGACCGGTAACCGTCATCGTTGCTAATCAGAATTTTCACGCGGATGACCCGTCCTTCACCTAAGCCGGTACTATACTTCGAATGAACCGATAAGTCGGCCACTGGCCAGCGCCGCAAGCGAAGCGTGCGGGTGCGCCAGTCAGACCGTTTTGGAGTCGACCGTGGCTAACGACCAAGATAGCGATGATGAGCTGTTCCGACGCTCTGTGGCCGACGTAAAGCCACTGGCTAACAACGACCGCATCGAACCTTACCGCCCTCCTGTGCGTCCGGATGCGCGCTTTCGCCGTGCGGATGACGCTGACGTATTGGCCGAGAGCCTCAGCCCCGACCGGGAAGCATTAGAACAGCTAACCGGGGCACGATTGTCGCATCGACGCCGTGACGTTAGCGAGCGGACAATAAAACGCTTGGCCCGCGGCGACTACCGTATTCAGAGTGAAATCGACTTGCACGGTATGACCGCAGCCGAAGCGAAAGCAGCGTTAGCCGAATTTATTTCAACGGCCAGTCGTGATGGTCTAAGTGCCGTGCGAGTTGTACATGGCAAAGGGCTCGGCAGCGGGCCCCGAGGGCCGGTACTAAAAGCCGTTGTCAATCGAACGTTGCGGCGTAACGCTGCGGTATTGGCCTTCGTGTCGGCCCGCCTCGTCGATGGGGGAACGGGCGCGCTTTACGTATTGCTAGATACACGGCTGTGAGCTCGCACATCGCGCACGTCAACAATTTCGGCCAGTAAAGCGGTCGCAAAGCTCCCCGCCGGCAATCCGAACTGCAAGCGCAAGCGCGCGTTAGCTGCGTCATACTGGTACGTGAGGGCGCTTGCTCGCACCCGAACCGGGCGCAGCATCGAGGTCGAGCGCCCGCGCTCCAGCCAGTCGCACCAGGCCTCTTTGCCGAGCTCGCGAATAAGCGCCTGTTCGCGGTTGGCGGCGGGACCGGCTAGCAGCGATCCCTCCCGGCCCCATAGCGTCGCACTGGGGTGAATGTCGCCGTTAGCTGTTCTCGACATCAAGTCCGGATCGTCAAGATCTACCGAGAAATGCGAGCGACTCCCGTCGAGGCTCGCGCGGTCACCCTCTTGCCAGTCGAGCAAGAGCCGCTCAGCGACGCGCTGGCCCACAAAGCCGTTGAACAAAAAACTGCGTGCGGCCGATATCGCATACTCGCGCTTCGGACCGCGCAGTTTCTGACCGCGCACCGCGCGATCAGCCAAGCCTAGGTTGCCGAATTCACGGCCAAAGCGCTGCGGCCCAAAATAGTTGGGAAACCCGTCGCGCCGTATCGCGTCGATGCGAGCCGCGAGGGTATTGTCGGTCAGCGCAGTGTCGCGAATGATCAGCTCGAAATCGTTACCGCGATGCGTGCCGCGTTTGAGTTTTCGACGTGCGGGCACACGCGCAACAATCTCGACATCGGGGGCGATCTCGCCAGCTTGCAAGCGTGAATCGTCAGCGGGTAGTGGCACGCTAAACCACTGCTCAGTAATCGCATGGCGATCTTTCAGCCCGCTGTAGCCAACGTCGCGAACGGCAATCCCGCAGTGCTCAGCCAGTTGTTTAGCAACCCACGGCGTCGTCGCCCCGAGCTTACGGACGTTCAACCAAGTATGAGGCCCGTCGTTATCGGGCTCGAACCCAAGTTGCTCGACAACACGAAAGTCTGCGAGCTCGGCGCGCATGATGCCGCTGCCGAGCGCGCTACCATGCCAACTCGGCCAGCTGGGAGCCGCGTTATGGGACGATCTGATAGAACGTCTCGCGTGCGCCGATCATACCGAGATCGGTACGCGCACGTTCTTCGGTCGCTTCAAAGCGATGCTTGAGGTTGTCGACCTCGGCGAACAATGCTTGGTTACGCTCGCGCAGACGATCGTTTTCGGCGCGCGCCTCGACAACAGCCTGGCGGACATCTAGGGTTTTGCGGTGGCCATCAGCCGATAGCCACAGCATTCCCTGCAGCCACGCCAACAACAACACTAAACACCCGCACACGTAGCGCATCCGCTATTTCGCTCCCGACGACTACCGCCCGATCGAGGTTGGAAACGCCGCTCGGCCCGGGTAGGTCGCCCGTCCACCGAGTTCCGCCTCGATTCGAAGCAGTTGATTATACTTCGCGATTCGATCAGAACGCGACATCGACCCGGTTTTGATCTGCGTGGCCGTCGTCGCCACCGCAATATCGGCAATCGTTGCATCTTCGGTTTCACCCGATCGGTGCGATACAACGGCCGAATACCCGGCCTTTGTTGCCATCGCAATAGCCGCCAACGTCTCCGTAAGCGTGCCGATTTGATTCGGCTTAATCAAAATGGAATTAGCGATATTGCGCTCGATCCCCTGAGCAAGAATCGCCGTGTTGGTAACAAATAAATCATCGCCGACCAACTGCACACGCTCACCGAGCGCCTGCGTCAAGGCTGCCCAGCCGTCCCAGTCGTCCTCGGCCATACCGTCCTCGATCGTTACGATCGGGTAGCGTTGCGTCAGGTCATCGAGATACGCGCAAAACTCGGTGGCATCGAAGCGCCGGTCCTCAGACCCGAGCGTGTAGACGCCGTCCGAATAAAACTCGGTGCTGGCGACATCGAGTCCCAGCAACACGTCGCCGCCCAGCGTGTAGCCCGCTTGCACGACCGCTTCGCCAATGACGTCTAGCGCCGCTTCGTTGGACGGTAAGTCCGGCGCGAAGCCACCCTCATCACCGACCGCGGTATTTAGGCCTCGCTTGCTGAGCACACGCTTCAGCGTATGGAAGACCTCGGCACCGCAACGCAACGCTTCGCTGAAGTTGGCTGCACCGACAGGCAGGATCATAAACTCCTGGATATCGACACTGTTATCCGCATGCGCACCGCCGTTGATGATGTTCATCATCGGCACAGGCATCTCGGTACTGGACCCAAGCGTTGTAAACAAAGACTGGCCGCTATCGGCTGCGTGAGCCTTCGCAGCGGCCAGCGACACAGCCAACAGTGCATTCGCGCCCAAGCGCGCTTTGTTGTCGGTACCATCAAGATCGATCATGCGCTGATCGAGGGCCTGTTGATCCGCTACCGACTGCCCTCGCAATGCGGAGACGATTTCTCCATTTACGCTCGCGCACGCTTGCAGAACACCCTTGCCAAGATAACGCTCGGCGTCACCATCTCGCAGCTCGCACGCCTCACGCGAACCGGTGGACGCACCACTCGGGACAGCCGCTCGACCGCTATTGCCGTTGTCCAATATAACGTCGGCTTCGACGGTAGGATTACCACGTGAGTCGATAACCTCACGCGCGATGATGTCGCGGATCGTGCTCATTCAGTTTGCTTCCTAAAACGGTCGGTTGTTGGGGTTTAGGCGGGTGGCGCAAGGCCGTATTCAGCCTCTAAGAATCCGCTGCGTTTAACCGTAGCGTCGATTTGCTGCAAGGCCACTAACAAAGCTTCCATCTGGCCCAGCGGCCACGCATTCGGTCCATCCGATAGCGCATTATCGGGATCCTCGTGCGTTTCCATGAACAGGCCAGCGACACCGGCTGCCACGGCCGCACGGGCTAAGACCGGAACAAATTCGCGTTGGCCTCCGGACGCTTTCCCTTGGCCGCCCGGTAGCTGCACAGAATGGGTGGCATCAAAGACGACGGGCGCACCGGTCGCGCGCATCACAGCGAGCGAGCGCATATCGGAAATGAGATTGTTGTAACCGAACGAGAAGCCGCGTTCACAAACCATTATCGACTTGTTGCCGGTTGAGCGCGCCTTGTCGACGACGTTGCCCATTTCCCACGGTGACAGGAACTGACCTTTCTTGATGTTGACGGCAACGCCCTGCGATGCAGCATTGATAATGAAATTGGTCTGCCGACATAGGAACGCCGGTGTCTGAATGATATCGACGACCTCGGCCACCCGGTCGAGGGGCGTGTCTTCGTGTACATCGGTCAATACCGGTAGTCCGAACTCACGTTTGACCCTCGCCAGTATTTCAAGCCCCTCGTCGAGGCCAGGTCCACGAAAACTGGTGGCTGAACTCCGGTTAGCTTTGTCGAACGACGACTTGTAGACAAGCGCGATACCCAATCGGTCGGTTATGCGCTTTAGCGCCTCGGCATGGCGAAGTGCCGACTCGGTACTCTCTATGACGCACGTCCCCGCAATCAGCAAGAACGGCTCATTGAGACCGACCTTATAACCGGCAATTTTCATGCACTAGCGGCCTCGGGTGCGCTCACGGCACTAAACTCGCGAGCCGCCAAAACGAAACTGGTAAACAGCGGGTGGCCATCGCGCGGGTTCGACGTAAATTCAGGATGAAACTGACTAGCGACAAACCAACGATGGTTTGGTAATTCAACAATCTCAACGAGATCGTCAACTGACAGACCACTAAAGTGAATTCCAGCGCTTGCTAACACGTCGCGGTAGTGATTGTTTACCTCGTAGCGATGGCGGTGACGCTCACGGATTACGTCGGCACCGTACACATCGCGGACCATCGTGCCAGGTTGCAAGTGTATTTCCTGTGCACCAAGACGCATCGTTCCACCCAGGTCCGACGTCTCATTGCGCTGTTGCGTCTCACCGTCAGCCTCTTGCCATTCGGTAATCAATGCGACGACCTTGTGCGCGGTTGCCGGATCGAACTCGGTCGAGTGCGCGCCCTCCAACTGGCAGACGTTGCGTGCGTACTCAATGACAGCAGCCTGCATACCTAGACAAATACCGAGGTAGGGAACGTCGTTCTCGCGCGCGTACTGAACGGTTTGGACTTTGCCTTCGATACCCCGACCACCGAACCCACCCGGCACTAAGATCGCATCCATGTTGGCGAGAACCTCGAGGCCATCGTCTTCGATATCTTGACTCTCGATGTAATGAATATTGACGCGTGTGGACGTCTGAATTCCGGCGTGGAGTAACGCCTCCGACAACGAGATATACGAATCTCGGAACTCCATGTACTTGCCGACCATCGCGATGTTGACTTCAGCCTCCGGCGAGTGGCGGGCATCGACAACCCGTTGCCATTCGCTAAGGTCAGCCGCATTGGCGTTAACAGCGAGTTGCCCTACCACCAACTCATCCATCCCTTGCTGGTGCAGCATCATCGGAATCTCGTACAGATCGTTGGCATCGTGGGCGGAGATCACCGCGTTTTCCTGCACATTGGTAAACAGTGCGATTTTGCGACGCTGTTCAACGGGCAACGGCAATTCCGATCGACAAACGAGGATATCGGGCTGGATACCGATCGAGCGCAATTCCTTTACCGAGTGTTGCGTCGGTTTCGTTTTAATTTCTTTTGACGCCGAGATGTACGGGACCAAGGTCAAATGCACGTAAACGCAGCGGTCGCGGCCAAGCTCGACGCCCAGTTGCCGAATGGCCTCAAGAAACGGCAGCGACTCAATATCGCCGACCGTGCCGCCAATTTCGACCAGGCAGATATCCGCATCACCGGCGCCGCGATGAACGCAGGTCTTAATTTCGTCGGTGATATGCGGGATGACTTGAACGGTTGCGCCGAGGTACTCGCCGCGGCGTTCTTTGGCGATGACCGATTCGTAGATCCGCCCGGTGGTGTAGTTCGAGTGGCGTCCGGTAACGGTGCGTACAAACCGTTCGTAATGGCCCAAGTCGAGGTCAGTCTCCGTACCGTCGTCGGTCACAAAGACCTCACCGTGTTGGAACGGGCTCATCGTACCCGGATCAACGTTGATGTAAGGATCGAGCTTAATCATGCTGACGCTGAGACCCCGTGATTCGAGGATAGCGCCCATACTGGCGGCCGTGATGCCTTTCCCCAACGAGGAAACGACGCCACCGGTAACAAAAACGTACGAGGTCATGCCTGCTTCCGTAAACGCGTTGCGGGGCCGGAAAGCAGTTTAGGGCCAGCGCAAAAGGTGTGCTGCCGGTCGGCGGGTCCGGCCCTTAATGTCGCCGCCCTGCTCTCGAAGACGGTAGTCCATGCTACAAGAGAAGGCCGAAGCACACAATCGAGATTGCGGCCAAAATCGGCCTCACAACGCGCGGACTACCGGCGCATCGCGCCAGACCACCCGGAAACGTGTACCGGAGTTGCTGTCCGTGCGCTGCCATAGGTCGCCGACCGCCACAATCTGATCGCCCGCGTAAATCAGCGGCAACCGATCCCGCCACCACGGCAGCACTTGGCGATTACGAAGCCACTCTTTGAGGGCCTGCCGCGGGCGCGCTGATCCCGCGTCAAGCCGTTCTCCGCCGCGACGAAACGAGACGTCGAAACCGGCCGCTGGAGCGGCTAATCCGGGGCCATTGGTCGGTTCGAGCGCGATCCAACCATCGCCACTGCCGACGCGGTACGGCCGATCGGGACTGAGCACACCATGCGACGGCGCTGCGCGCGCTTGGACAATGTACAAGCGACGCTGAAACAGCGAGATCCGAAAACCGTCGCCATCGACGCTGGTCTGACTGTCAGCGCGGGCACTGGCTAGCATCGCAACCAGCGCGCGCAGACTCGCTGGCGGTGGCGGTCGATACCCTTCGGCCAGTAACCACTCGCGCACGAGACCCACGGCAGCGGCTTCGGGTACAACCCGCAGCGGCCCGACAGTCAACGCACCATCGACACTTCGCGAGCGTTGCAATTGCTGGCGCGCGGCGGCGACCGTTAACCGGTAATCGCCGGCCAGCCGCGTCGCGGTTGACGCCAAGCGGGCACCGACATCCGGCCAGCGCCGATCGATGGTCGGCAGAACCGTTGCACGAAGATACACACGGTCAAAGTGCGCGTCGGTATTGTGCGTATCCACGGCGATACTGATGCCGGCACTGGCGGCTAGCGCCGCCAGGGCCGTTCGATCTAGCGATAGCATCGGCCTAACAAGGAGCCCAGCACCCAGTGGTGCGACGGCGGGCATGCCCCGCAGACCACGTGCGCCGGCGCCGCGAAACGCGTTTTGCAACACCGTCTCCGCCTGATCATCGCGATGGTGGCCAAAAACGACAATGTCGCCGGGCCCAAGCGCGCCGGCCAGCGCGCGATACCGGGCTTCGCGGGCCCGCTGCTCAGGACCACCACCGCCACGACTAGCGACGGACACATGAAACGTATCAAGTGGGACTGAGCAATGCTCACATTGGCGCTGACATATCGTGGCAAATCGATCGGCATCGGACTGCAAGCCGTGGTGGACGTGCCAAGCCAATACGCGTTCAGACCAGCGCGGATCAGCTGACAACGCGAGCAATAACGCGAATGAATCACCGCCGCCGCTTAACGCAACGATTAAGCGGCGCACCGGCGGAACACGCTCGTGCCGCAGCGTTGCCGCTAAGGCCTCACCGATTTGCCTCGCCGTCGCCGCTACGGCCACGTGTTAGCTCGTCTTAAAGCGGCCGTATTGAGCGATTCGCTGTGAGCGAGCGCGCAGCAGATCAGCGGTGTCGACATCGCAGAGCGCATCGAGATGCATCGTTAAGGCGTTCTTCACTGCCGCTGAGGCCGCCGCGTAGTCGCGGTGCGCGCCGCCCAACGGCTCGGGGATAACATCGTCGACCAACGAGCTCTCTTTGAGGCTGGCTGCCGTAATTTTCATCGCGTTAGCCGCTTCCTCAGCCTTGTCGGCGCTTTTCCATAGAATACTGGCACACCCTTCTGGTGAAATGACTGAGTAAACAGCGTACTCGAGCATCAACAAGCGATCGCCGACCCCGATGGCCAAAGCGCCGCCCGAGCCACCTTCGCCGATAACGATCGACACGATCGGCGTGCGCAGGCGAGCCATCGCATACAGGTTGCGAGCAATCGCTTCGCTTTGACCGCGCTCCTCTGCACCGATACCAGGGTAGGCCCCCGGCGTGTCGATCAGCGTGACAATCGGCAGAGAGAACTTTTCCGCCATTTGCATAAGGCGCAACGCCTTGCGGTATCCCTCAGGCCGCGGCATCCCGTAGTTGCGCCGGACACGCTCTTTCGTGTCGCGCCCTTTTTGATGACCGATGACCATCACAGGTCGATCGCCAAGTCGTGCCAGACCGCCGACGATCGCAAAATCGTCGGCGTACATGCGATCGCCGTGCAGCTCTTGGAAGTCGTCCATAATTGCGCCGACGTAGTCGAGCATGTAGGGACGTAATGGATGACGGGCCAGTTGGGCGATTTGCCAGGCCGATAGATCAGAAAAAATATTTTGCGTCAGCGCCTCACACTTATCGGTTAGCCGCTGTACTTCCTCGCCGATATTGATCTCGGAATCGTCATCGACATGACGCAGCGCCTCGATCTTGGCCTGTAATTCGGCAATCGGTCGTTCGAATTCGAGATAGTCCACGCCCACCCCAACAGAGCTCGCTGAAGCCGCACAGGATAGGCAACCGTCGTCGCGGCCGCAACGGGCACGCGGTTTTAGTGTTGCCGATCGTAGATGAGCCGGGTACGTTCGGGGCCGAGTAGCATCTCCAAATCGTCGCGTAGCTGGCGCGTTGGGCGTACAACCCAATCGGCACCGAGCTTCAGGTCGGCCTCGGCATGGGTACCGGTGTAGCGGACCAAGACGTCGCAACGACCGCCTCGATGTGCCATTAGCAAATCGTGTAAGGCATGCAGGTGGCCCGGGCCCGCACCGTTGGTCCGCATCGACAGGACGAGCTGCCGAGCCCGTTTCTCGATGACTTGATCGATGGCCTCAAGGCGGCGCGCTGTTACTCGCCAGGCATTGGCGAAATCGTCGTAACGTAACGAGCCATCGACGACCAGAATCGTATCTTTCGTCAATACATGCTGAAACTGCTCAGCAACCTCATTGAACAACGTGACTTCCATTTGTGCCGTGTCATCGTCGAGGACCAAGCTAACGCGCTTACCGCGACGACGAACGTCCATTAGCAATCCGGCAACGGTTACGTCGGTCGCTTTGCGACCGAAGCCGCGCTCGCCGCCCTGCCCGGCCATCGGTTCGGGCGTCGCCATAATTTGGCCCAGCGATGAGCTCGTCAAATAAGCCGCGTCATGGCGGACCGTCGCAAAAGGATGGCCCGAGAGGTACAGGCCTAAGGCCTCTTTTTCGGCTTTGAGCCGTTCCCATTCGGTCCACGGTGCCACGGTTGCTGCGCTAGCGGTGGCGGGTGCGACATCAACCACGGCGGAGCTTGCGATACCGAACATATCGCTTTGCCCAGCGCTGCGAGCCGCCGCCTCCTGCTCAGCACCTTTCAGCAAACCGGGCAGAGACTCCACCAATGCGCGGCGGTTGTCATCGATCGCGTCGAAACTGCCAGCGCGTAGCAAGGCTTCGTAGGTTCGCTGCGTTAGTTTCTCGCCTGACAGACGTCGACAGAACTCACCCAAGGTTTGGTAGGCGCCGCCCGAATGGCGCTCTGCGACAATCGCCTCAACAACGTTGCGTCCGACGCCCTTGATGGCACCGAGTCCGTACAAAATTCGGCCGTCGTCGGTCGCCGAAAATTCGTGCTTCGAGGCATTGATGTTGGGCCGCTGCACGTCCAAAGCACATTCGCGGCAGTCGGCCTTCAATGGCACCAGCTTATCGGTATTATCGATATCGGCAGACATAACAGCCGCCATAAATTCCGCTGGGTAATGGGCTTTAAGCCAGGCGGTTTGATACGAGAGCAAGGCGTACGCGGCCGAGTGAGACTTATTGAATCCATAGCCCGCGAACTTTTCCATCAAATCGAAAATGTGTGTCGCCTGCCCGTCATCGATACCACGATCGCGTGCACCGGACGTGAATACCTCACGCTGTTTGGCCATCTCTTCGGGCTTTTTCTTGCCCATCGCACGGCGCAGCATGTCGGCACCGCCCAACGTGTACCCGGCGAGGATCTGTGCGATCTGCATGACCTGCTCCTGGTAGAGGATTACGCCATACGTCGACTCGAGGACCGGCTTTAGATCGGGATGCAAATAGTCGATCTCGATCGATGGGTCTTGGTGCTTGCGCTCGATGAAATCGTCGACCATGCCGGACTGCAGCGGACCGGGCCGGTACAGCGCAACCAAAGCAATGAGGTCGTCGAAGCTGTCGGGTCGTAGCCTTTTAATGAGCTCCTTCATGCCACGCGATTCCAATTGGAACACGGCGGTCGTATTCGCGCGGCGCAACAAACCAAAGGTATGCTTGTCGTCTAGTGGTAATTCGCTGATGTCGATTGCGCTCTCGCCCGCCTGCTGGCGCCGGGCATTGATCGCACGAACACTCCAATCGATGATCGTCAGCGTACGCAGACCCAAAAAGTCGAATTTAACGAGTCCGGCGGCTTCGACATCGTCTTTATCGAATTGGGTAACGACGTTAGTCGGACCGGGTTCGCAGTACAACGGCGCGAAATCGGTTAGCTGTGTTGGCGCAATAACGACACCACCCGCGTGCTTGCCGGCGTTACGCACCAGTCCCTCCAAGGCACGCGCGAGCTCCATGATATCGGCCGCATCGTTGTTCTCTTCGATTAACCGGGCGAGTTCCGGCTCGGCTTGCAAGGCTTTTTCAAGCGTCATCCCAACTTCGAACGGGATGAGTTTCGCGATGCTATCGCGAAAGCCATAGCCGTGGCCAAGCACGCGACCGGCATCGCGGACAACGGCTTTCGCGGCCATTGTTCCGTAGGTAATAATCTGCGAGACGCGGTCGCGGCCGTAGCGCTCAGCGACGTAATCGATCACCCGATCGCGACCTTCCATGCAAAAGTCGATATCGAAGTCCGGCATCGATACCCGTTCCGGGTTCAAGAATCGCTCGAACAGGAGGTCATAGGCGATCGGGTCCAAATCGGTAATACCGAGTACCCAAGCGACCAGCGAACCGGCGCCAGAACCGCGGCCCGGCCCCACTGGGATCGCATTTTGTTTCGCCCAGTCTATAAAGTCGGCGACGATTAGGAAGTAGCCAGCGAAACCCATTCCGCAGATAACGTCGAGCTCCGCTTGCATGCGTTCGTGGTAAACGCGGTGCTCGGCATTGGCAGATACACGCGTCGCCAGGTAGTCCGCTAGACGACGCTGTGACTCGGCAACGAGATGTTCATCTTCACTCGCACTTTCGTCAGCCAACGGAAACCGCGGTAGGTAACTCTTGCCGAGCGCGATATCGAGATTCAGCATGGTCGCAAGCTCGACCGTGTTGCTCACTGCCTCCGGCAAATCAGCGAATAACTCGGCCATCTCGGCCGGCGATTTCAAGTACTGCTCGCGCGAGTAACGACGCGTGCGACTTTGGTCAGCCAACAAACGTGATTCGTGAATACAGACCCGCGCCTCGTGTGCGTTAAAGTCCGATGCGTCGATAAAGCGTACGTCGTTAGTAGCGACTAACGGTACCCCGTGTCGATCAGCCAACGGAACCGCTTCGCTGACGTACTGCGCTTCGCCATCACGGCCGGTCCGTTGCACGTCGATAAAAAAGTGGTCGCTGGTTAACGCTTGCCAGTAGTCCACTTCGTCTTTCACGGCAGCGGTGCGCTCTTTACCGAGAAGTTGCCCCACGACACCGTGGACGCCTCCGGCTAACACGACGAGTCCGTTCATCGACTCGGCGTCCAACCAATGCCGTGCTAGACACGGTTGGCCGTCGGTTTGGCCCTCGAGATAGGCGCGCGAGATCAACCGTGTCAAATTGCGGTAGCCGTCGAGATTACGACATAACAGTGTTAGGCGTGCCGGCTGAGCGTCATCAAGACGGCTGGTGACACTGAGATCGGCGCCGACCAGCGGCTTTATGCCGCTCGATAAAGCCTTGCGATAGAACTTGACGAGACCGAACAAATTGTAGCGATCGGTCATCGCAATCGCCGCCATCTGCCGCTCGCGAATGGCATCCATTAACGCCGGCACACGGACGACACTGTCGACGATCGAGTACTGCGTGTGCAACGACAGATGAACGAACTGGGTCATGATGCACACCGCTCACCGACCAACACGTTGCGAACCGGCGCGAAGTCCGCGCGATGGTGCGGCGTCACCCCATGCTTTTCAAGCGCAGCGCGGTGTTCAGCCGTCCCGTAGCCTTTATGGCGGGCGAAGCCGTATTGCGGATAGTCACGATCGAGCGCCTCCATTAATGCGTCGCGATGCACTTTGGCGAGTATGGACGCTGCGCCAATGCAGCCGACCGTTCCGTCGCCCTTGACGATGGCGGCCGCCGAGACTGGCTCGCCCAACCGCTCAAATGAAGGGACTCGATTGCCGTCGACCAACACATGATCGAGTGAGACGTCGAGCGCCGCGACCGCCCGCTGCATAGCCAGCATCGTCGCTCCGAGAATATTGAGCTCGAGAATGTCGTCGACACTGCCAATGCCAATAGCCGCGGCCGTACACACCGAGCGTATTTCGCCATCCAAGCGCTGGCGCTCACTCGCGGACAAGCGCTTTGAATCGGTAACGCCGAGAGGCGTACGACCGCGCGGCAAGACCACAGCGGCGGCGACAACCGGCCCGGCCAGCGGCCCGCGCCCGGCCTCATCAACACCGGCGATTCGCGCAGCGATTGGCGGACGCAATGGCTTAAGCACGGCATTCATCGTCGTGACAGACGCTTACTCAACAACTCGGAGACCACCTCGGCAGATCGGGCATTCGCGTCCTCTGACAAGGCCTTGCGGAGTCTAACAAACTCGCCGAGCTGCGCATCCCGAGCGTTCGGGTCATCGATCAGCGGCTCGAGCTCGGCCGCCAGCGCACCAGGCGTTACAGCCGCTTGAATAAGCTCAGGCACGACCGCCGCATCCAAGAGTAGGTTTGGCAGGGATACAAACCGCGTTTTCACGAGCTTAAACAGCGTCACAACGCGGTGGGTTAACGCACTCAATCGATACGCGACTACCATGGGGCGGCCATGCAGCGCAGTCTCGAGCGTTGCGGTTCCGGATGCCGCGAGCACCGCGGTTGCGCCCGCCAGGGCTGTTCGTGTTTGGCCGGCAATGATCGTAATCCGGTCGCTAGCGTCAACGTAGTCAGCAAAACGCTTCGCGCCAGATTCGTTCGCCAGTGCCGCGACAACGGACAGCGTTGGATTCTTGGCCATCAACAACCGGGCCGCAGCAATGAATGGCCCGGCCAGGCGGTCGATTTCTCCACCACGGCTACCTGGCAGTAACGCCAACAAAGGACCGTCACCAACACCCAGCTTCGCTTTTGCGGCGCCATCGGATCGGTCAACGGGGATCTCGTGAACCAGTGGATGGCCGACAAACGTTGCTGCGACTTGGTGGCGCCGCAAAAAGGCCGGCTCGAACGGCAATAAACATAGAACGTGATCGAGCGCGGCTCGTAATGTCTTAACCCGGCCTTCCCGCCACGCCCAAACGGACGGACAGACGTACTGTACCGTTGTGACGCCGCGACTACGCAGCCGCGAAGCCAAACCGAGATTGAAATCGGGCGCATCAATACCTACGAAGACATCGGGTGGATGCGCTTGCCAACGGGTGATCAACTCGCGGCGTCTCGCCAGCAAGCGCGGTAGGTGACGGAGCACTTCGAACAGGCCCATGACGGCGAGGTCTTCGCAATCGAACACGATATCGCAGCCGGCCGCGCTCATCGCCGGCCCGCCGACGCCTTCAATGATCGCATCGGGCCAACGTTGCCGCAGTGCCGAGACCAAGCCGGCACCGAGTTTGTCACCGGACAACTCACCGGCGACGACAGCGATTCGCACTTGGCTGGCGGGCATTGCCGCTAGCGCTGCAGGCCGCGTTCCGATGCTTTGATCGACGCCAAAAACTCACCCAACTCTGGCGCACCTTCAACTTGGCGCTCCAGTTCTTCGATGACATCAGCAAGCCGCTCACCGCTTCGATACACAAGCTTGTAGGCATTCTTGATGCGTCGAATCACATCGCGATCGAAACCCCGTCGGGATAGACCTTCGGTATTGATACCGTGTGGCTTTGCCGGTGAACCACCCAACATGACAAAAGCCGGTACGTCGCGACTCACGGCTGCATACATACCAATGAACGCGTGCGGCCCAATTCGACAGAACTGGTGCGCGCCCGAGAAGCCGCCCATGATGACGTGGTCACCGATGTGCACATGGCCGGCCAAGGTCACGTTGTTCGCGAAAATCGCATGACTACCGATCTGACAATCGTGCGCAATATGCACGTACGCCATGATCCAATTGTCGTCGCCAATTCGAGTGACGCCAACATCCTGAACGGTGCCGCGATTGATCGTTACGAACTCGCGAATAGTATTGCCGTCACCGATTTCAAGCGAAGTTGGCTCGCCGGCGTATTTTTTGTCTTGGGGCGCCGCTCCGACGGAAGCATACTGGTAAACGAGGTTATCCTTGCCGATGCTGGTCGGGCCTTCAATCGACGCGTGATGGCGCACCTCTGTACCAGCGGCGATCGTTACGTCGTCGCCAATAAAAGCATACGGCCCAACCGTGACGTGGCTATCGAGTTCAGCCTTCGTGCTGATAATCGCCGTCGGATGGATGGCCGTCATTTGCCGAGCGCGCACATCAGCTCGGCGCTGGCGACTTTCTTGTCATCAACATAGGCCTCGCCGCTAAAACGCCACATCGATTTAATGCGCCGATTAATCGAGATATGCAGCTGCAATTGGTCGCCCGGTACGACGGGCTGGCGAAATCGCGTTTTGTCGATGCCGGTAAAAAAGTAAAACGAGCCAGGCTCGAGCTCACCCAACGTAACGGCGCTCAGCACGGCGCTGGTCTGCGCCATGGCCTCAACAATCAGAACGCCAGGCATCACCGGCCGACCTGGAAAATGACCTTCAAAAAACGGTTCATTGATCGTGACGTTTTTCAAGGCCGTCGCCGACTCATTGGGCGTGACACTGAGTACCCGATCGATGAGCAGGAATGGATATCGATGCGGGATCTTCGCGATGATGGCGCGAATATCCAGAGATTCGGCGGTCAAGATTACTTCTCCCTATGCTTGGCGAGCTCGGCAACCCGCGTCGCCATTTTATCAAGCTGGCGCACCCGAGCGACCATACGACGATAGTCACTAAGGGGCATCGCCGGCAGCGCAGCGCCGTAGGCGCCAGGCTCCGAAATGTCTTTGGTGACCATCGTTTTGCCGTTGACGATAACACCGTCGCAAATCGTGACGTGGCCGACGGCGCCGGAGTGCCCGGCGAACAAACACCGCTCGCCGATGACGGTGCTGCCGGCAATTCCGCATTGTGCAGCCATCGCGGTATGCGCACCGATCCGAACGTTGTGAGCGATTTGCACGAGGTTGTCGAGCTTGACGTCGTCGCCGATGACCGTGTCACCGATCGCGCCTCGGTCAATCGTCGTGTTAGCACCAATATCAACGTCATCGCCCACCCGAACGGTACCGACTTGCGGCACCCGTCGCCAACCATCGCTGGTAGGCGCGAACCCGAACCCCTCCGAGCCGATCACCGCACCGCTTTGGACACGGCAGCGCTCGCCGAGAACGACCGATTCGGCGACGGTCACGTTTGCTGCCAGCGCCGTACCGGTACCGATTGAGGCTCCCGCCCCGATAACGGTGTTTGCACCAATTCGGCAGTTTTCGCCGACGCTCGCACCAGCGCCAACAACAACACCGGGGCCGATCTCAGCACTGGTGGCAACACTGGCCGTTGGATCGACGGTCGCACTGGCATGAATACCACTCTGCAGCGCCGGACCTGGGTACAGGCGCTGCGCAATTGCGGCGTAAATACCGTAGGGGTCGGCGTGGATCAAACGATTGGCCGGCCCCTTCGCGTCGGCATCGCCTGGACTCACAATAACGGCCGTCGCACCACTCGATGCCAGGTCGCTGGCGTAGCGCGGGTTCGCAAGAAAACTTAAGCCACCGACTCCGGCTTCGCTGAGGGTCGCAACGTGCGTTATCGTGGCGTCAGGGTCGCCGATTAACTCACAGCCAAACTGGATCGCCAGGTCGGCCAGTGAAACCGGCTGCTGCGCAGCCGCCGCTGTCAATTCCCGCCAGCGCCGTCGCCAGCTGTCATCTGCGCGAGGATCTGGTCAGTGACATTCACGGTACCGCTGGCAAACAAGACACCCTCACCAAGGATAAGATCGTATCCGCCGGCTCTGCCGAAGGCATTGATCTGCTCACCCAGGGAACGCTGCAGCTCACTCAGTAATTCGTTACGACGAAGGTTCTGGTCCTCAACGAATTCAGATTTGAGGCGGTCGATTTCGCGCTTGTCCTCGCGTAAGTCTTTTTCCGCATTGCGACGCTCCGCTTCGCTCATCACCTGAACATCGCGCTGGATACGCTCGCTTTTCTCGATGAATGCTTGTTCTTTCGCCCGAATCGTATTGGCACGCGGTGCAAATTCTTGCTCGAGCGACTCGAGTGTTGTCTTCGTTTGCGGCGACTCTTGCAGTAGGCGCTGCACGGACACGACGCCGATCTTCAGAGACTGTTGCGCTTCTGCAGCCGGGGCCAGTGTTAGGCCGGCCAGCAACAAAGTCGCAAGCAGCGCAGTCGTGTTCAAATTAAATTTCATATCTTTCACCTTGCGGCACGTTAAAACGCGTTGCCAATGGAAAACTGGAATCGTTCGACATCATCGCCAAATAGCCGCGTGTTGCCGCCGAAATTGTTAAGCGGGAATGCGTAACTGAACCGAAACAGCC
Organism: Pseudomonadota bacterium; assembly: GCA_038749025.1. Lineage (GTDB taxonomy): Bacteria > Pseudomonadota > Gammaproteobacteria > Steroidobacterales > Woeseiaceae > JBCAXA01. Next base: position 75,746 of record JBCDIL010000006.1, read on the forward strand.
CTAACGGAGCCAGCCACTCTGCCGCAATCCCGACGCTTTGTTTTAAGTTGTCTTCGTCGAAATCGAAACTGATCGGATCCCCAAGCCGATCCGTAAACGCCACCTCGCCCGTGTTAAACACGTTACCGATGTCGTAAAACAGCGAGAAACGAGCGCTACGGCGCCATTTCTCCGGCGTGGGGATTATAAGCTCTGCTTGCGCGGCAACCAACAAGTTACCCCCATAGGCGTTACCGAAGCTATCCCGGGGTCCGAGCCGCGACTCGCGAAAACCGCGGATCGAATTAGGTCCGCCGCCAAGAAACTGCTTGTACGGAGGCAATGCGGTGGTTTCGCCAATACCCTCACCGAAGGCGAATTCGCCGCCAAGCGCAAAGGTAAAGCCTTTTGGTAGGCCAATGTACTTCTGTAAGTCATACCGGGCCGTAAAGTACTCGACATCACTGCCAGGCACCGCCCAGTTGACAATAAATCGTTGCCGCGTACCGCGATCGGCAAATAACGCCCGGTTACGGCTGTCATAGGACCAGCCGATGATCGCCTCGTACGAGACGAACTGCGAGATGATCCCGTCGGTACCGAGCAGCGGCAGGAACGTTGTCGTCACGTCGCCGTTGTTTAACAACCAATCAACCGACTGCGTCGTACCGTTCGTGAAACCGGACAACTCCGCGTTTTGAATCGCGACCCCGAAACTGATGCTCTGGAACTCACTAATAGGATAACCGTAGTCCAAACCGGCGGTAATGGTCTCCGTGGCAAACTCGGAGGCGCCGAAGAAACTCTGGTCTAAGTCGCGGTAGGACAGACTGAGCGTACGACGCACGCCATCGATCGTTCGATAGGGGTCGGTATAGGACAACGCGTAGTTGGTTTGAAAATTACTGGTGTTGATGTCGGCCGCAACACGGTTTCCGGATCCAAGGAAGTTCGAGTGCACGAAATTACCGTTCAGGATCAGACGCTGGGCGTCTGAGTACCCGATACCGCCACCGAACTGCCCGGGTAGCCCGTACTCGACGTCAAAGTTAACGTCCACCATGTCTTGTGTGCCGGGGACCGGTGTCGTCTCGACTTCAACGTTCTCGATATAAGGAAGCCGCTGCAATCGAATCTTCGAGCGATCGACGAGTGTGTTGGACAGGTAAGAGCCTTCCATCTGCCGCATCTCGCGCCGCAGCACCTCGTCATTCACCGAGTTGATTCCATTGAAATTGATCCGATTGACATACATGCGATTTTTCGGCTCAACGAACATCGTAATCGCGACTTCCTTGTTCTCCCGATCAAGCTCGGGGATCGGTTCGACCTCGGCCTCGGCATAGCCGTCTTGACCGAGTCGAAACGCGATCAACTCACTCGATTGTGTAAGACGCTGCAAGTTGAAGGTCTCGCCTGGCTTCGCGAGGATTAACTGATTAAGGATTTCCTCGTCAACGACCATGCGACCCGATAGCTTGATATCGGAAAGGGTGTACTGCTCACCCTCAGCCACGTTTAGCGTGATGTAGATGTCTTTCTTATCCGGTGATATCGCGACCTGGGTCGAGCGCACACCAAAGTCGGCATAACCGCGATCCATGTAGTAAGAGCGCATCGTCTCGATATCGCCCTCCAACGCTTGTGATGCGTAGCGGTCATCCTGGCGAATGAACGATAACCAGTTCGGAGTTTTCGACTCGAATTGATCGCGTAATTCATCGTCGCTGAAGGCACTGTTACCGACGATATTGATCTGTCGGATGCGGGCGCGCTCACCTTCTTTGATATTGACCCCAATCGAGACCATGTTGTTTGGCCGGTCGTTCACTTCTGAGGCCACGGAGACATTGTATTTACCGCGGGCGTAATACTGGTCAGTCAAAAATCGCTCAACGTCATCGAGAACACTACGGTCAAACGACTTGCCACGTGCCAGGCCGGCCGCCCGCAGCGAACTCGTTAAGTCCTCGGTCTTGATGTCTTTGTTGCCGTCGATCGCGAACGCCTCAATCGTCGGCCGCTCCTGAACCACAATGACTAAGGTATCGCCTTCGCGCCGCAACTCGATACTCTGGAATAGATCCTGTCCGTACAACGCACGAATCGCCTCGCGCGCTCGCTCGGCGTCAAGCGTATCGCCCAGACTAATCGGCAAATAGTTAAAAACGGTACCTTCGGCGATTCGTTGCAGACCTTCGACGCGAAGGTCACCGACGGTGAACGGTTGAATGTTCGTCGCAAGAGCAGGACGTGGAGCCGCGGTAACACCGAGCAAAACCGCCATCGCGAGCGTTGTGTAACGAGTTAACAAGCCGGACTCCCCCTCGCCGGTACTACACGCCAAACAGGCGCAATAAATCGTTGTAGGTGGCAAAAACCATGACGCCCAACAGCATGACAACCCCCAGTTGCTGCCCGATGAGCTGAGCCCGCTCCGATAACGGTGAGCCCTTAAGCCATTCGATACTCTGATAGACGATCTGGCCGCCGTCCAGCATCGGCACTGGGAACAAGTTAAGAAGCCCCAAGCTGATGCTTATCACCGCCAAGAATCGTACGTATTCCTGTACACCGCGCTCTGCCGCTTGACCGGCAAATTGCGCGATGCTGACCGGCCCGCTGAGGTTCTTGACCGATACGTCGCCGGTCACCATGCGGCCGAGCATGCGGAGTGTAAAACCTGTCTCTTCGACTAAGCGAGCGACGGCCGCCGGTATTGCCTCCAGCGGTCCAAAGCGGATAACGCCGATCGGTAAGACGTTCGTCACGTTCAGAAACAAGCCGTCGTTACCCTCAATCGGACGCGGTGTCACTTCGACCGTTCGCTCCTCTCCGTCGCGAACATACGTGATAGCGAGTGGCCGCGGCGAATCGAGCTCGCGAATGCGCTCCGACAGATCGACAAACGATGAGATGGCGTTACCGTCGACCGCGACGATGCGATCGCCCGGTGCGAGACCGGCGTCGGCCGCGGCACCGCCCGCCCGAACCTCATCCAATACAGCCGGCGGGCGCGCCGGCCGAAAGCCGATACTGCTAAGCACGGAACCGGGATCCTCGAGCCGTGCCGCTGCTGTCGGGACCTGCAGCAGCAACGAACGCTCGCCACCGTTGACGCCGGAGACATCCAAACTCACCTCGCCGTCGCCGACCATGTCGTCGATGATCGCCAAGAACGCCTTTTCCCAGCCAACGACGCGCCGCCCGTCGACGCGAACGATCGTGTCGCCTTCGATAAGCCCAGCGATGGCGGCTGGTGAGTCGGGCTCTATCTCACCGATGATCGGTTTTTGCACGGTGACACCGATCATGTACAGCAACCAGAAGGCGACGATGACAAACAGGAAATTAAACGCTGGCCCGGCCAATAGCACGAGGATGCGCTGCCAAACGGGCTGTGCTTGGAAACTCCGATGTCGGTCGGCCGGAGCGACTTCCGTCTCGCGCTCATCGAGCATTTTCACGTAACCGCCGAGCGGCAACGACGACAGGCAATACTCGGTTTGGTCCTTGCCCCAGCGACGACTAGCAATCGGCCGCCCGAACCCGATCGAGAACCGCAACACCTTGATGCCGCACAAGCGCGCGACCAAGTAGTGCCCGTACTCATGCACGGCAACCAGCAGGCTAATCGCCAGTAAAAACGCCGTGGTATAGATCAGGAAATCCAAAACTGCCATTCGCTCCGCCGAAAAGGCTTACACCAAGTTACAAGACCGTTGAAAAAACAACGGGTTCCCTTGAATTCGCCTGGATGTTAGCAAAGCTCACTGTCATGAACCTGAACGTGTGCTTAACCGCCGACTAAGGACAACCCGAGCGTAAACAGCGGCGCACCGGCACAGATACTGTCAACCCGGTCGAGCAAGCCTCCGTGGCCAGGAAACAATGTACCCGAGTCCTTCACACCCGCATTTCGTTTGAACATACTGATCGTCAAATCACCGACGATCGACAACGCGGCGGTAGCAATCGCTAGCGCCGCAAAGGCGGCTTGCGGCTCACCGAGATACTCAGCGGCTACTACGCCAACCAGTCCAGCGGCCACAAGCCCGCCGGCAACACCCTCCCAGCTCTTGCCAGGACTCACTTGCGGTGCCAGCCGCACGCGACCGAATCGACGGCCAACGAAATACGCTCCGACGTCAGCCGCCCAGATGACAACCAACAAGGTCAGCAGCCGCAGGTCGCCGAGTGGCCCTGAAACGACGTACGCAAGCGCGACGAACGCCGGTACCAGCAGCACAAAACCGACAACGAATACGAGCGACGGAGGAAATCGAACCGGAAACCGCAGTATCGTCACGAACGCCAGGCCCCAGAACACGAGCGCCGACCACATTAGCGGTTGCGGCTGGGTTGCGATTGTCGGTACCCACCACCACGCGGCGGCAAACGTGCCGGCAATCGCGACAGCGTAAGCGAGCTTGATGACGGCGCCGCGCCCATTGAATAGACCGGTCCATTCCCACCCCGCCAGCGCGATTATCGCGACGAGCGCGATCACGGTAACCGCCGCTTCCACCAAAAAAATAGCCCCGAGCACGACAGCAAGGGCTATCAATGCGGAAAACACCCGCTGCGCCAGCATCAGGCTTTACGCACCTGCTCGGCGGTACGACCGTGGCGCCGTTGTCGGCCGCGGTATGCGGTTAACGCCGCTTCGAACGCTTCGATATCGAACTCAGGCCATAGTCTGTCGGTGAAATACAGTTCACTGTAAGCCAATTGCCAGAGCAAGAAATTGCTAACGCGTAACTCACCACCAGTTCGGATTAGCAAGTCGGGATCGGGATAGTCGGACAGCTGCAAGAAAGGCGCCAAGCTTTGCTCATCCAACTCATCGACGGCGACCCCGCTTTGCAGCGCCGCTCGAACGGCGTTGGCGATATCCCAACGTCCACCGTAGGCGGCCGCAATACTAAGACGCAGACCTTGGTTGTTGGCCGTGAGCGCTTCCGCCTCATGCATCCGTTGCCTTAGGATGCCCGATAGGCGCGACAATTCACCAACGAAACGTAGCCGTACGTCGTTTTCGTGCAGCTCTTTGACCTCGCGATCCAGCGCTTCAATAAACAAGCGCATGAGCGCCGACACTTCGTCGCGAGGACGCTGAAAGTTTTCGCTCGAGAACGCGAACAGTGTCAGGTACTGAATACCCCGCTCCGCCGCATAGCGAACGATGTCGCGTACCGGCTTGATACCGGCGCGATGCCCAAGGTGACGCAGTTTGCCCCGCTGCCGAGCCCAACGACCGTTGCCGTCCATTATGATGGCAACATGACGCGGTGTGTCACCGGTTGTGGCAGCGATCGACTCTTGCGTAGCCACAGCGCAATCCTGACTCTTATACTTCGAGAAGCTCGACTTCTTTGTCGGCCAAGATTTTGTCAATCTCGCCAACGTACTTGTCAGTCAGCGACTGAACATCATCTTGCATGCGCCGCTCGTCGTCTTCGCTAATCTCTTTTTCCTTAAGCAGTGTTTTCGCGTCCGAGAGCGCATCACGACGCACGTTGCGGACCGCAACACGGCCGCTTTCTGCCTCTTGGCGCACGACCCTGATGAGATCTTTGCGACGCTCTTCCGTCAGCGGCGGCAAAGGAACCCGGATCACCGTGCCGGCACTCGCAGGGTTGAGGCCGAGGTCTGAATTGCGAATAGCCTTCTCGACAACGGCCACCATCGGCTTTTCCCATGGCGTTACGGTGAGGGTGCGCGAATCTTCGACACCAACGTTCGCGACCTGGCTCAGCGGCACGTCGGAGCCGTAGTACTCCACTTGGATGTGGTCCAGCAAACTCGTGTGCGCGCGCCCCGTGCGAATTTTCGTAAATGCCTGACCTAGCGCGGCAACACTCTTTGCCATACGCTCGGCAGCATCCCTCTTAATTTCATCAAGCATGCGGGATCCTCGATCCAGGTTTAGCTGGTAACCAAAGTCCCGACAGCCTCGCCACGAACAATACGAGCGAGATCACCGGGGTTGTTCATATTGAAGACTCTCAGCGGCAACGAATTGTCACGGCACATAACGATCGCGGTCGCGTCCATGACCCGCAACTTATCGGCCAGCACCTGATCGAACGACAAGCTGGTGTAGCGCGTCGCCTCGGGGTGTTCGACCGGGTCGGCGTCGTAAACGCCATCCACTTTGGTCGCTTTCAAAAGCAAATCCGCGCCGATTTCAATCGCCCGCAAGCTCGCAGCGGTATCGGTTGTAAAGAACGGGTTGCCGGTACCGGCAGCTAGTATCACAACGCGGCCCTTTTCGAGATGCCGAATAGCGCGCCGCCGTATGTAGTCCTCACAGACTTCATGAATTTTCAAAGCAGACATGACGCGTGCATAGACACCCTGCGACTCCAAAGCGTCTTGCAAGGCCAAGGCATTCATAACGGTCGCTAACATACCCATATGATCGCCAGTCACACGGTCCATACCGGCTCGTGCCAGCCCAGCGCCGCGAAAAATATTGCCACCACCGATAACGACGCCAACCTCAACGCCCGCTTCACGGACATCGTGAATCTCGCCAGCGATGCGTTTTATGACCGATGGGTCGATACCGTAATCAACATCGCCAAGCAGCGCTTCGCCGCTGAGCTTGAGAAGTATCCGCTTAAGTTCAGGTTGCTCAGACATGGGCCTTAATCGTCGGTCAATCGGTCGTAGTAGCGCGCTTAACCGGTTTTGCTCGCGTCCTCGATTTGCTTCATCACCTCGTCGGCGAAATTCTCTTCTTTCTTCTCGATGCCTTCGCCCACTTCGTAGCGAACGAAACCGACGACCTCAGCGCCTCGCTGCTTCGCCAGCTTGCCGACCGTAATGTCCGGATCTTTCACAAACGCTTGGCCAAGCAACGTGATTTCACCGAGAAATTTGCGAATTCGGCCGTCGACCATTTTCGCAATGATATCGGCTGGCTTACCGCTACCCTCGGCTTGTTCGGTCAGAATGCGGCGCTCATTGTTCAGCGTTTCCGCAGGCACACCGGCTTCGTCGACACAAACGGGTGATGTCGCAGAGACATGCATCGCAACATCTCGGCCAAACTCGTCGTCGGCGCCTTTGTACGCGACCAAAGCCGCAATTCGCGAACCGTGCACATAGCTAGCGATCGCGCCACCGGCAGCGCTCAAGCGCTCGAACCGACGGATACCGACATTCTCGCCGACTTTCGCCACCAATTCGGTGCGCGCATCGGCGACGGTCTTACCGCCCATGTCGAGTGCGTTAAGCGCATCCAGATCCGCGGGCGCCGCACTCAGGACAAGCTCAGCAACGCCGTCGGCGAACTGCATGAAATTGTCATCCTTCGCAACGAAATCGGTTTCTGAATTGATCTCGACAACGATCGCGTTGGCACCGTCCGTTTTCGTGATAACGACGCCTTCGGCGGCAATACGGCCCGACTTCTTGTCGGCCTTCGCCTGACCGCTTTTGCGCAGGTGCTCGATTGCGGCATCGATATCGCCGCCGGTCTCGACCAACGCTTTTTTGCACTCCATCATCCCCGCGCCGGTTCTTTCGCGCAGTTCCTTAACCAGTGCTGCCGTTACAGCCATTTTTGTTTCAACCTCACTATTCGAAAATGCGGGTACCGCCGGCGCCCGCCTTGCAAACCTTTACCTTAGGACGCGTCAGCGGAGTCGGCCGGCGCTTCCGCTGGCGTGGCCTCTGCCTGCACCGGCTCAGCTGACGCTTCTGCGGCCGTCGGCTCTGCTGGCGCCTCTGGCTTCGCGTCGGCGCTTGCCGCAGGCTCCGCTTTACGCGGGCTCGCGCGCCGAGTGGCTTTTTTCTTACCGCGCGCCGGCTTACGTCCGGTCGCTTTACGCGGCTTGCCATCCTCGTCCAATTCGACAAACTCGTCGTCACCAAGATTCGCCTCCGGCACCGACGCTTTCCCGTCGAGAACCGCGTCCGCCATCATCTCGGCGTACAGTTGGATGGCACGCATTGCATCGTCGTTACCCGGAATGACGTAGGCGATGCCTTCCGGCGAGCAATTCGTGTCCACGACAGCGATCACTGGAATACCCAGTGTCGTGGCCTCTTTAACGGCGATATCTTCGTGATTGACGTCGACAACGAACAGCGCATCGGGAAGCCCACTCATTTTCTTGATACCACCGAGCGAGCGCTCGAGCTTCTGTTTCTCGCGATTTAAGCCCAAGACTTCTTTTTTCGTCAGCTGGTCAAAGGTCCCGTCCTCGGCCATCTGCTCAAGATTCTCAAGACGTTTAATCGACTGGCGAATGGTTTTGTAGTTCGTCAGCATGCCACCCAGCCAGCGGTAGCTAACATACGGCATACCACAACGTTCGGCTTGCGTCGCGATCGCTTCGCGAGCAGATCGCTTCGTACCCACGAACAGCAGCCGGCCGTTGTTGGCAACGAGATTTTTGACGAACTGGCCCGCGCCCTGCGCCATGGGCAAAGAGCGTTCCAAGTTGATGATGTGAATCTTGTTACGTTCGCCGAAAATGAAAGGGGCCATTTTCGGGTTCCAATAACGGGTCTGATGACCAAAGTGCACGCCAGCCTCTAGCATCTGGCGCATTGTTACGTCAGGCATGATAAATCCTCGGGTTGAGCCTCCGCGATTCCCAACGCACAACCCCTTTTTCAGCGGGGCACCCAGTGCGCTGTGTCGAATCGCGTGTGAAATAATTGCTTGAAAAGCGCGCGCTTTATACCATATTCGCTGCAGAGCAACAAACCGCTGCGAGCCGCCCATCGAGCCCGTCTCGCGCGTGCTGCCGGCGCGCTCGCCCAGGCCAAAGTAGCCAAATGACGATACATCTGAAGACCCCGACCGAACAGGACCTAATGCGCACGGCCGGCCGCCTGGCCGCCGACGTCCTCGATATGATTGGCGATTACGTCGTCCCCGGCGTCACGACCGATGCGCTGAACGAGCGTTGTCACGATTTTATCGTCAATACGCAGCAGGCAACACCAGCGCCGCTGAACTACCGAGGCTTCCCAAAATCGATTTGTACGTCGGTTAACCACGTGGTTTGCCACGGGATACCCGGCGAAAAGGTGTTGCGGCAAGGCGACGCCGTCAATGTCGACATCACGGTGATCAAAGACGGCTTCCACGGTGATACATCGAGGATGTTCCATGTCGGCAAGCCCAACCGCGCCGCGGAACGACTCGCCCAGCTCGCTTACGATGCGATGTGGCTGGGTATCGAAGAGGTCGCGCCCGGCAAACGGCTTGGCGATGTCGGTGCGGCAATCCAGCGTTTTGTCGAGAAGAATCGCGCATCGGTCGTGCGCGAGTATTGCGGGCACGGGATCGGTAAGGGCTTTCACGAAGACCCGCAGGTTCTACATTATGGAAAAGCCGGTACGCGCGAAGAAATTGTGCCGGGCATGGCATTCACGATTGAGCCGATGGTCAACGCGGGGAAACCGGACACTCGCCTGCTAAAGGACGGCTGGACCGTTGTGACCCGCGACCATTCGTTGTCGGCCCAATGGGAACACACGTTACTGGTCACCGAAAGCGGCTACGAGGTGCTCACGCTCGGTCAGAACGACCGGTGACGGGCGCAGCAGCGCTTCCAAGGTAATGGACCCCGCGGCAACCGCTGTCCGTGACACGCTCTCGGAGGTCACGAGTCACAATTCCCTAAGTGCGACGAAACTCTGCATCGCTGAACTTGGACGGCAGCTCGAACAACGCTTCCGAGCCGGCGAAGACATTGACGTCTTGGTCCGCGCTCGAGCGGCGGCGATCGACGAACTGGTGCGCTACGCTTGGCGCCAATCCGGCGCCGCGGAGCGAGGCCGAGCATCGTTGGTCGCCGTCGGCGGCTATGGCCGCGGCGAGCTGCACCCCTACTCCGACATCGACGTCACACTCCTGGTCGACGAGCGCCCCGAGCAAGCGGACTGGATCTCTGAGTTTCTGACCGCACTGTGGGACTGCGGCCTTGAGATTGGCCACAGCGTACGCACCATCGGCGATTGCCGAATCGAGTCGGCCGCCGACGTAACGGTTGTCACCACACTGATGGAAAGCCGCTTGCTCGATGGCGACGAAGCGCGCTATCGCGCAATGCTAAACGCAATTGGACCAACTGAAGTTTGGGACTCAAAGGCGTTTTTCGAAGCCAAGTCTGAAGAACAACGCCAACGCCATGCTCGCTATGATGACTCGGCGTATAACCTTGAACCGAACGTCAAAGGTAGCCCTGGCGGTTTACGCGACATCCAGATGGTGAGCTGGGTTGCCCACCGTCATTTTGGCTCCAGCCGCCTAAGCGAATTGGTCGGGCACGGTTTTCTAACGCCTGGCCAGCTACAAATTCTCGAGGACGGCCGGCGGTTCCTTTGGCGCGTGCGCTTCGGCCTGCATTGCATAACCGGCCGGGCCGAAAATCGCTTGCTGTTCGACCATCAAAAGCAGCTGGCTGAATTATTGGGCTACGAAGACGCGCGCTACACACTGGCTGTCGAGCAGATGATGCAGCGCTACTACCGGACCGTTCGGGAACTGTCGCGCGTGAACGAGATGTTGCTGCAACTCTTTGAGGAAGCGATCTTGCTCGACCAAGAGGCACCTGCCGAGCTTCTTAACCCACGCTTTAAAGTGCGCAACGGCTATCTGCAGACGACGAGTGATTACGTCTTCGCCGACGACCCGTCGGCGCTACTCGAGATGTTCGTTCTGTTGCAACAGAACGAATCACTGCGCGGCGTTAGCGCATGGACGATCGGTTTGTTGCGTCGCAACCTCCACCTAATTGATGATGAGTTTCGCAACTCACCCAAGAACCACCGATTGTTCGTAAAGATCATTAGCGCCAGCAAAGGCGTGACTCACGAACTCAGCCGAATGAATCGCTACGGTGTGCTTGGCCTGTACATTCCGGCATTCGGACGGATCGTCGGACGAATGCAGTTCGACCTGTTTCACGCCTATACCGTCGACGAACACACGCTGATGGTCGTCTCGAATCTGCGCAAACTCGCGCTAGCGCGTTTTGATCACGAATTGCCGGCGGTATCGAGTGTCATGCAGTCGCTCGAGCGCCCCGAGCTCGCTTATTTATCGGGGCTCTTTCACGACATCGCCAAAGGGCGTGGTGGCGATCATTCTAAGCTCGGCGCTGTCGACGCCGAAGCGTTCTGTCTCGAACATGGGCTAGAGGCTGGCGATGCGGAGCTGGTCGCGTGGCTCGTTCGACACCATCTGCTGCTGTCAATGACGGCGCAAAAGAAAGACCTAAGCGACCCCGACGTTATTCAGAAATTCGCGCGAATCGTGAAAACGAAGACGCGGCTCGATCATTTGTACGTACTCACCGTGGCTGACGTTCGTGGCACCAACCCACGGCTGTGGAACGCGTGGAAGGCGTCGCTGTTTTCCGAACTGTACCGTCTGACGGTTACCGCGTTGGAGCGTGGACTCGACGACCCCGCCGATAGCGACGAGATGATCGACGTCACGCGCAAGCACGCTATCCAAGAAACAACGAGCACGGGCGTCGATGACACGGCACGTGACCCGGTCTGGTCGATCCTGACGGATGAGCACTTTTTGCGCTACCGACCCGAGGAGATCGCTTGGCAAACTCGAGTATTACATCGCTTCGGGCTCGATGGTGCGTGCTATGACATCGATACCAACGCAAAAACCGTCGCGATTTTTTTGTACACGCCGCGCCGCTATCGAACCTTCGCCGATACAACAGCATTCCTCGACGACCTTGGAATTGGCGTTCAAGATGCCCGAATCGTTGCAGCGACCAACGGCTACAGCTTGGACACCTACGTTGTTAGCGAAACCGCGAGAGAAAGGCTAGCTGACATCCGCGAACGCTTGGACCGACTGATCAAGACCGCGATGGACCCCAGTGCAGATTGGCAACCAACGGTCAATCGTCGCCGCTCACGTCGAGCGCGTGTGTTCGATACCGCGATTGACGTTAGATTCAGTGCCGACGAAGGCGGTCGGACGGTACTGGAGCTCGATTGCGGTGATCACCCCGGCTTGCTGTCCAGTGTCGGCGAGGTCTTCGCCGAGAATAACGTCAACATCAGCATGGCGAAGATCGTTACGATCGGCGAGAAAGCCGAGGACGTCTTCTACCTGACCGACCTCGACGATACCCCGTTAAGTGACGCGCATTGCGAGCGTTTGCGCCGTCGACTTATTGAGAAACTGACCAGTTAGCGACCGACCACAGCCGGAGATGCACGTGAATACTGAAAGCCTTGCGACGACCATTAACGCCGCGTGGGACCAACGCCAAACCTTGGCAGCAGGCGATGCCACGCTGACCCCGATCGTTGCCGACGTTTTGGCAGCATTGAACAGTGGTGAACTGCGTGTGGCCGAACCGGCTGCGGACGCTTGGCACGTTAATGAATGGGTCAAGAAGGCAGTCTTGCTGTCGTTTCGACTCAGCGAGAACCGAGTGAGTAGCGCTGGCGAGCACCGTTACTTCGACAAGGTACCATTGAAGTATTCGGACTACGATACCGAACGGTTTGCGGCGGAAGGTGCGCGTATCGTGCCGGGGGCAGTCGTCAGACACGGCAGTTATGTTGCCAGCGATGCCGTCGTAATGCCGAGTTACATCAACATCGGCGCCTACGTCGGCGCTGGCACAATGGTCGACACCTGGGCGACGGTTGGCAGCTGCGCGCAAATCGGTGCTAACGTCCATTTGTCTGGCGGCGTCGGCATCGGCGGCGTTCTCGAGCCGATACAAGCCGCACCGACCATCATTGAAGACGACTGTTTTATCGGCGCGCGCTCAGAGATCGTCGAGGGAGTCGTCGTCGAGAAGGGTGCCGTTATCTCGATGGGCGTTTACATTGGTCAGAGCACCCGCATTTACGACCGCGAATCCGGCTCAATCAGCTACGGTCGCGTGCCAAGTGGGAGTGTCGTGGTGCCCGGGTCGCTGCCAGCGAGCGATGGCAGCCACTCCCTATACGCTGCGATTATCGTCAAACGGGTCGATGAAAAGACGCGCGCCAAGACCGATCTGAATGACCTTCTCCGACCGACTGAGTAACGGCGACCATGGCAACATCGATAACTCTCTATGGCCTTACGAACTGCGACAGCTGCCGCAAAGCTCGCCGCTGGCTGAAAGGCCACGACCACGAGTTCGCTGACCGCGATGTACGCAGTGACGGATTAGCGACAAGCGATCTGTCGCGCTGGGTCAGCGCGGTCGGCTGGGAAACACTCGTGAATCGAAAAAGCCGCACCTGGCGTGAATTGGCAGACGCCGAGCGCGCGGCGCTGAACGAATCGACGGTCGTACACTTCCTGATCGCACACCCGACACTGCTCAAACGGCCCGTTGTCGAAGACACGGCGACGGGTACCGTAATTGTCGGGTTCAATCCAGACGCCTACAGCGCCCTGTAGCGCGGAGCGCCTAGCCGGTTGCTGGTGGTCGACGACGAGTGACACGGAGCGGTCCACGGCCGGCTAAGCGGTGCAGCTTGCCAGCCACCTCGAGCTCCAGTCGAACGGTTGTCGTATACCACCCAACTGACCCCAGATTTTCTGACTCGGCGCTAGACAGATGCTGGCGCACCAGTGCCGGGATTTCTCGGGCTTCTATACCAGCTGCCGTGCGTGGCACGCTCGCCAGTATCGCGGCGCTGACAAGGTCGAATTTCCATTTGTCGATCCGGCAAGGCTGCTTGCCCGGCGTCGGCGTGCGACAAACCATTCGGTCGGGGCCGGCCACGGCTCGTCCTAACCGAAGCGGCCGGTGATGTAGTCTTCGGTCAACTTGTGTTGCGGGTTCGTGAAGATACGGTCGGTCTGATCGACCTCAATCAACTCGCCGAGATGGAAGTAGGCGGTACGGTCAGACACACGAGCGGCTTGTTGCATCGAGTGCGTCACAATGACGATCGCGTAATTTTGTTTAAGCTCATCGATTAAGTCCTCGATTCTCGCCGTCGCAATGGGATCGAGCGCCGAACAGGGCTCGTCCATCAGGATAACCTCTGGGCTGACGGCTATCGTTCGGGCGATACATAAACGCTGTTGCTGGCCGCCGGACAAGCCGGTTCCGGGGTCGTTGAGCCGGTCTTTGACTTCTGCATACAAACCGGCTTTTTCCAGTGACGAGCGTACGATGTCGTCTAGCTCGGAGCGGTTTGCAGCCAGCCCATGAATACGTGGCCCGTAGGCAACGTTGTCGTAAATAGACTTCGGAAACGGGTTTGGCTTCTGAAACACCATGCCGACTCGAGCGCGTAATGAGACGACATCCATCGAGCGGCCATAGATGTTTTGGCCATCCAACAAAATATCGCCGGTGACCCGCGCCGACTCGATCGTGTCGTTCATCCGGTTCAGACACCGCAGGTAAGTCGACTTGCCGCAGCCAGATGGACCGATTAACGCAATGACTTGGTTGAGACCAATTTCAAGGCTAACGCTCTTGATCGCATGTGTTTGTCCGTAGTAAACATTGACGTCGGTCGTCTTGAAGTACGGACGCTCGGCCAAAATATTGCCGACCGTACCGTCTGGAATCGGCGATGTTGTGTCCTCGCTAAGCGGTTCACTGCGTGCGAGGACCGATGCGGTTACTGGCGCTCCAGCCGCTTCGACCGGTTCACTCGCCGGCGGTAGGGATTCTTCAGCGTCAGTCATAGTCTCGGACGGTTTATCGATGATCTCGTTGGCCATGGCTGCCCCTTAAGCTACCACTTTCGTTCGAAGCGGCGCCGTAGTAACACCGCGGTCAGGTTCATCAGCAGGAGAAAGCCGAGCAAGACAATAATGGCAGCTGAAGTCTTCTCGGTAAATGCGCGTTCCGGCGAATCCGCCCACAAGTAAATCTGCACAGGTAACGCCGTGGCAGGATCGAGTGGATTTTCCGGCACATCGACGATGAACGCGACCATTCCAATCATTAACAGCGGGGCCGATTCACCGAGAGCGCGAGCCATACCGATAATGGTTCCGGTCAAAATGCCTGGCAGCGCGAGCGGTACCACGTGTTGGAAGACCGTTTGCATCGGCGACGCGCCGAGGCCGAGGGCCGCCTGGCGAATCGACGGCGGCACCGATTTGATCGCCGCGCGCGCGGCGATAATGATGACCGGTAGTGTCATCAACATCAGTACCAGGCCACCAACGACCGGCGCGGAGCGCGGCAATGCCAACCAGTTAATGAATATTGCCAAGCCCAACAAGCCGAAGACGATCGACGGCACGGCGGCCAAGTTGTTGATATTGACTTCGATCAGATCGGTCCAGCGGTTACGCGACGCGAACTCTTCGAGATAGACGGCCGCTGCCACGCCGATGGGGAACGATAACAGCAGCGTCACCAACAACATGTAAAACGAACCGGTTAGTGCGCCGCGTATCCCGGCGAGTTCCGGCTCACGCGAATCGCCATTCGTGAATAACGCCGTGTTGAAACGTCTGTCGATACGGCCCATCTCGACCAGCTGCTCGTACCAACCGATGTACTGATCGCTAACCGGCCGCTCGCGCGGGTCGCTGTTCTTATCGATATTGCCCTTGTCCAGCATATCGACATTGGTATGCGCCGGTACCCACAACGTGATCGATGACCCGACTAACGAATTGTCGGCCATGACCATCTCTTGTAGCTCGTAGCTCCCGCCGATACTCAGCATTTTACCGAGCTCACGGCGATCTCGGCGGGAAGTGACGTCGGGAAACAATCGATTCAACGCGTCACGCATGATGCGCTGGTAGTCGCCCTCAGAATAAGACTCGTTGTCGGCCGTGCCCAGTGGGTCGATGGTTTGCGGCGTGAATTCAATATCCAACTTGACGAAGGTTTGCGAGAACGCGGTATAACCGCGACCGATAATGCTGGCGAAAAAAATCGCCAAGAACACGATGCCGGCACTGACCGACAGCAATCCGAGCCGCCGGAAGCGGCGCTCCCGCGCGTAGCGTTTAGCCAGCCGGCGCTCAGCTTCACTGGCTGCCGGTTGCTTCGTCGACGCCGCACTCATTCGTATTGCTCCCGGTACTTCCGTACAACGCGAAGACCGAAAATGTTCAGGCACAGCGTCATGGTGAAGAGCATCAACCCAAGCGCGAACGCCGCGAGTGTCTTCGCACTATCGAATTCCTGGTCGCCTTGCAGCAGTGTGACGATTTGTACCGTAACCGTCGTCACCGCTTGCAACGGGTTAATCGTTAGGTTCGCGGACAGACCCGCCGCCATAACGACAATCATCGTCTCGCCAACCGCGCGAGAGATGGCGAGCAACACACCACCGACAATGCCGGGGAGCGCAGCTGGCACGATGACTTGGCGCATCGTTTCCGACCGCGTCGCCCCAAGACCCAACGATCCGTCACGCATCGAGCGTGGTACCGCCGATATCGCGTCGTCGGACAACGACGACACCAAAGGGATGATCATGATTCCCATGACCAAACCAGCGGCCAGCGCACTTTCCGATGACACGGTCAGGCCGGCCGACTCCCCGATCCGGCGAATAAACGGCGCGACGCTAAGCGCGGCGAAAAACCCATAGACGACCGTGGGTATGCCGGCGAGCACCTCGAGCAGCGGTTTCGCGAAGTTTCGAAATCGCGGTGTTGCGTACTCCGCGAGGTAGATCGCGGTCATCAGACCGATCGGAACGGCGACTAACATCGCGATCGCGGTAATCAACAGTGTCCCAACCAACAACGGTACGGCACCGAACGCGCCCGAGGCACCCACTTGGTCGGCCCGAATCGCTGTTTGTGGTGACCACTGCAAGCCGAACAAAAACTCGGTAATCGATATTTTCTCGAAGAAGCGAAATGTCTCGACCAGCACCGATAACACGATACCGAGCGTCGTCAATACCGCGATACCCGACGCGACGAACAGCATAGCGAGCAACAGCGCTTCGACCCGCGTGCGGGCACGAAAATCGCGATTGATCTGTCGGAAACCAACCATGGCGCCGATGACGGCAAGACCGATGGCTGCGATCGCGAGTAACCAACGGCTCGTACCGAAGATGTTCTTGAACTGTTCGCTAACGGCGGTAAGCGCATTGTCGGGTTCGCGGGCGATACGGTTGCCTGCTACCAGGTTGCGAACGTCATTGAGGAAGAGCTCTTGGTCAGTCGATGTCTCGAATTGCGTATCGGCCGGCAGCGCCTGCATGGCCATCTTGGCAACAACGTTGCCCTCGATCGACAGCCATACAAACATCAGTGCTAGCGCCGGCAACAACGTCAACATGACGGTGTAGTAGCCGTAATAGGACGGCAACGAGTGCAGCCCCATCGGCCGACCACCGTTCACGGACAGTGACCGCTGGCGCCCAAGGTAGAACGCCATGACCGCCAGTGCGGTCAGTATCAGTAGCAATGTTGGCAGTCGCATGTTTCTAATCGTTGTTGCTTATTAATCGCCACAGCAGGGCAGATGCGTAACAAGCCGTTTGGTTACCGTTTGGTCTAGCGCGTCGCTCTTTCGAACCTTAAGTCTCCGATAACTCCAGCAGCTCAAGTCCGCGAACCGCATCGCGCACTTGCAGACGTTCGGTTGGCGGCATCGGAATTAATCCGCGATCCGTTAAGTAACCCTCGTCTCCCCACGCACGCTCACTAGTGAACTCTTTTAAAAACCCCTCGATACCCGGTATCACACCAACGTGAGCTCGCTTGACGTAAAAATACAGCGGTCGCGATACCGGGTAGCGACCATCCGCAATCGTCTCAAAGGTTGGGGTTACACCGTCCATCGCGGCCCCTTGCACTTTGTCACTGTTCTGTTCGAGAAAGCTGTAACCAAAAATCCCTAGCGCGTTTGGGTTGGCGTTGAGTTTTTGCACAATCAGGTTGTCGTTCTCGCCCGTCTCGACAAAGACGCCATCCTCGCGGATCGCATGACAGACCGCTTTAAACTTCTGTGGGTCCGTCTGCTTGAGGGCTTTGATACCGGGAAACTGCTCACAGCCACCCTCCATCGCAAGCTCAACAAACGCATCGCGGGTTCCTGACGTCGGCGGCGGGCCCATGATCTCGATTCGGGTATCTTTGTAACCTGGGTTGATGTCGCTCCAGCGTAGATACGGGTTGTCGATCAGCTCAGACGAGTCTGGCGAGCGCGGTACTAATTTGGCAAGGGCTAGGTAAATCTCAGCCAGTGTCAAATCAACCGGTGGCGCGCTATTGGCGTTGGCGAGGACAATACCGTCGTAGCCGATCTTGACTTCAACGATCTCGCGCACGCCGGCTTGGCGGCAACTCTCTACCTCAGAGAGCTTAATGCGCCGCGACGAATTGGTAACGTCGGGAAAGGACACGCCAACACCGGAACAGAACAGCTTGAAACCGCCGCCGGAACCGGTCGACTCAACGGTCGGCGTTTTGCCGAAAAAGCGGCCGAAGCGCTCGGCAACAACTGTCGAAAACGGAAACACCGTCGAGGAGCCGACTATCGAGATATAATCACGCGCGCCCTGAGCACCCGCAACTGGGCTCGCAAACAATACAATGGCGGCAGCAACACCAGCAGCTGCGGTTCTAGCGTTCAACAACCCGATCTCCTGGCGCTCGGCTAACCGCATGCGCGGTAGATGCAAAAGATACCTTATCCTCAGACAATCGAATATTACGGAATTGTGAAAGTGGCCACCGATCCTCGCACCAATCCTCAACTCAGCCCGGCGATAGCCCTTACGGAAGCCCTGATTCGGCGACGCTCGATCACGCCGGAAGACGCCGGCTGCCAAGCGCTGATCGGCGACCGACTGGCTAGCTTGGGCTTCGAACTGGAGTCTATGCGGTTCAACGAGACCGACAACCTCTGGGCTCGCCGTGGCAACGCTGCACCGGTGTTATGTTTCGCCGGTCACACTGATGTTGTCCCGCCCGGCGACGATGCCGCTTGGCATACCGATCCGTTCGAACCGGTCCACAAGGACGGCTGGCTGTACGGCCGCGGTGCCGCCGACATGAAAGCCAGCTTGGCGGCCATGGTTGTCGCTCTCGAGCGATTCATTGAGCAATACCCCGACGCTCCGGGGAGTCTCGCCGTTCTAATCACTAGCGACGAAGAAGGCCCGGCACGCGACGGTACCAAGCGGGTTATCGAAACGCTGCAGCAACGCGATGAGCAGATCGATTGGTGCGTGGTTGGCGAGCCGTCTAGCAAAGACCGCTTGGGCGATACGATACGGATCGGTCGGCGGGGCTCGTTAAGCGGCATGATGACGGTACGCGGCATACAAGGTCACGTTGCCTACCCGCATTTGGCCAGAAACCCGATCCATGATGTTGCGCCGTTTCTGACCGAGCTAGCCGCACGGCAATGGGACGACGGCAATGACGCGTTTCCCCCGACGAGTTTTCAGATCGTTCGCATCCACGCCGACGCCGGCGCGCCGAACGTTATCCCCGGTGAACTTGCCGTTCGGTTTAACTTCCGCTACTCGACCGAATGGCACCACGATGAGCTAAAAAGCGAAGTGGAGACGATGCTCGCGCGCCACGATCTGGATGTTGATATGAATTGGCATCTGTCCGGCGAGCCATTCCTGACGCGTAAGACGACGCTCATCGATGCCGTCGAGACGGCGTTGCAAGAACGGCTTGGAATCGCGCCGGAACGCTCGACCGGCGGCGGCACATCGGACGGCCGTTTTATAGCCCCTGCCGGCGTCGAGGTCGTGGAGCTGGGTCCCGTTAATGCATCGATTCACAAGGTGAACGAGCGCGTCGAAGTTGCGGCTGTGGACGCACTCGCCGACGTTTACGAAGGGATTATGAAATCGCTGTTAGTGTGACGGGTATCGGTTCGCTGGCAACGCGCTGTTAGCCCAAACACCGGCCAGGCCGAGGCCCGCCGCTGCCACGATGACCCAAACGGGCATGCTGAGTCCGAGGAAAACCCAATCCACCTCGGCACACTCACCGGAACCGGTGAATACCTGCCGAAGCACATCGAAAAACGGCGTGGTCTCCAGCAAGAAATCGAGGCTTGCGCCACAGGCCGGCACTTGATCGGCGGGCAGATTTTGCAAGTAAACGTGCCGTCCAGCGACGCCTACCGTTGCACCGGCCGCTATTAAAACACCAGTGACATAAACGAAGCGGGCGCCCCCGCCTGGGTTGTGCAACGCCGCCAGCAAAAACACGCAACCGAGCGCGATAACGCCAACGCGTTGAAAAACACAGAGCGGGCACGGCTCGTAGCCGAGCACATGCTGTGAATACAGCGCATAGGCCATCAGGCCAGCACAGGCGATGACGCCCAGTAGGTTCGCACTACGACGCGTCACAACTGAGCCCTCTAGCTGTCCTTTGGCGTCGTCCGCGGTGTCGATTCCGCGATGGCTGCGATGCTGTCTTCGGTGTGCCGAACATCTTTACCGAGCACCATGTAAACAACGTACTCAGCAATGTTTTTGGCATGATCGCCGATACGTTCGAGTGAACGAGCCGTCCACGTCACGTTCATTACCCGTTTAATCGTCCGCGGGTCCTCCATCATGAACGTAATGCACTGACGCTGCACCAACTCGTATTCCTCGTCGACGCGCTCGTCCTCGCGAATAACGGCCGCGGCCGCGTCGACATCGAGTCGAGCGAATGCATTCATCGCATCGCGGACCATCGTTCGAACATGTTGGCCCAAGTTCTTTAGCTCGCGGTAGGAACCCGGAGGCCGATCCATTGCCGCCAGTTTGGTGGCCAAAAAGCCGATCTTTTCGGCCTCGTCGCCGATTCGTTCGAGATCGGTAATCGTCTTGATCACGGCGAAAATCAATCGTAAATCGCCGGCGGCTGGACCACGAATGGCGAGAATACGACTGCACTCTTCATCGATCGCTACCTCCATGCGATTCACTTTGAAATCGTCGTGCGCCACTTTGTGACCCAGTTCCGAATCGCCGGACACAACCGCGTCGATGGCGCGTTCAAGCTGGGTTTCGACCAAGCCGCCCATGGCGAGGACCTGACTACGAAGCTCTTCCAAGTCTTTGTTGAAGCGGCGCGAAATGTGGTGATTTATATCAGTCGTCTGCATAGCCAATCTCCTTGGCGATCGTTCCGATGCTGATCGGTGTACACGTGTCGATCATAACATTCATTAATTAAAACCGGCGGTTACGGGGATTTTGCGGTCTCTACTGGTGACTGAACGTCAATCTCATCACCGACGTCGCACAAGCGGCTTGACGGAAACAAGCAGCTAAACGTGGAGCCCTGCCCTAGCCGACTCTCAATATGCAATTCTGCGTCGTGACGGTTCAGTGCGTGTTTCACAATCGCGAGACCCAGTCCGATTCCCCCGGCATGTCGACTTCGACCACGGTCGGCGCGAAAAAATCGCTCGGTTAGCCGCGGAATATCCGCTTCGGCGATTCCCTCACCGGTATCGACTACGGAAAACTCGGCACCGCCGTCCTCCGACGAGCGCCACAGCAACGTGACTTTGCCTTCTGACGGCGTGTAGCGAAGCGCGTTCTGGAACAGGTTTGACACCACCGACTCAAGGACCGACTGGTTACCACGAATGGCTTTCGGTGTCTCGATCCGCAGTTCAACCTCGGGGTGCAACAAACTGCTCGGCGCGCTGTCGGCCGCTTGCCGAACAATCTCAGCGAAATCGATACACTGCTCATCGGCGAGCAACGAATCCGACTCTAGCCGCGACAGTTTCAGAAGATCGGTAATGATCGCGAGCATCCGCCCGGCTTGTGAGCGCATTTCGCCGACCGGTCGCAACCACGCCTCCGGCAATTCCGGCTCCTCGGCCATGGCGTCCAAGTAGCCAGCAATGACCGTCAGTGGCGTCCGTAATTCATGCGACGCATTCGCAACGAAGTCCCGCCGCATCCGCGCAAGCTGTGTCTGCTCGGTGATATCGCGTACCAGCAACATCCAGTCGTCGCCGCCGTACGGAACCATACGCATCGACAAGAACGATCCCTCGAGTACCGGCGACGGTAGAACCAATGTTTGCGCCGAATCGCGGGCGTTCAAGTAAGCGATAAATTCTGGGTGCCGGACTAGATTATCGATACGTTGGCCGCGGTCGCGCTTCGCTTTGAGGCCAAGATTGCGCCGCGCTGCACGGTTGTATCGCAAGATCTCGAACGCGTTATTAAGCGATACGACGCCGTCCGGCATCGCATTGGTCGAATTGCGCACTTCTTTGAGCAGTGAGCGATACGCTTTTTTCGATTTACGCAAGCGTTGATGTGCATGATCGATGCGCGCGAGTGTACGAGCCCAAACACCGGTCCCGTCGGGCACGGTGACGGTTTTCGCCCGCGGCAAACCGAGCTCACGCTCGAGCCGGATCAGGTGAAACAAGTGGAACCACAGTGAAATCATCGCGGCCACGAAAAGACCGGCGAACAAATGCTCAAAGTACAGCCCGACCATCGCACCGAGCAGCAACATGGCGCCCAGTCGACCTAGCGCAAACAACCAGGTCGGGGTCATGAGGATCTAACCGCGCCGGTTGGACATGCGATAACCCGCCCCGCGAACGGTTTGAATAAGCGAGTCGAGTTGAAACGTCTCAAGCGCTTTTCGAAGTCGCCGGATATGCACATCAACCGTGCGTTCTTCGACATAGACATTGGCGCCCCAGACCCGATCGAGTAGCTGAGAGCGGCTGTAGACGCGCTCTGGGTGAGACATTAAGAACTTCAGCAGACGATACTCGGTTGGCCCGAGCGGGATGTCGTTGCCGTCGGCCGATACCCGGTGACTGCTGGGGTCTAGCGAAATCCCGCCGAGTTCGATAACAGAGTCAGTTCGGCTCGAGGTTCGTCTCAGCACCGCCTCGATTCGTGCGACCAACTCGCGCGCCGCAAACGGCTTGATGATGTAGTCATCCGCACCGCTTTCGAGTCCAGTGACTTTATCGACTTCAGTGGCGCGCGCTGTCAGCATGATGACAGCCATTTCGGCGTAGCGGTCGTCGCGCTTAAGGTAGCGCGTAAACTCAAGGCCGCTCATATCCGGCAACATCCAATCGACCAATGCAAGGTCGACGCTTGTATTCGCGAGTGCGGCCCGCGCCTCGGCACAATCGCCTGACTCCACCAGCTCGTAACCGGCTCGCTGCAGATGGAACACGATCATGGAGCGAACCGCCGGTTCGTCTTCCAGCACAAGTATTCTCTTGCCTGACACGTCGCAATCCGATGCAATGAGGAAAAGGACGGCGGGTATTAAAGCAGGCTTGGTCCTATCTGACCACCGAGTCACGAAGATAGCGGGCGCCGGCATTCTCGGCAGATACGGTATCGCCGCGAGCGACGGCCGCACGGGCTAGCACCAGCACATCGATTGCTTGCGGCCAACACGCGACGATCGACGCTTCGTCAATGCGTGCGCTCAATGCCGGCAAGCGCTGCCAGGCGTCACCGGCTAACGCCACATCCGCAGCGATCGTTAAATCGGTGGGTGCGATAAGCCTATCGGGCGTCTCTTCAACGGCTAGTCCATCGTCTCCGCGCCGGTAACGCCCAACGTATAACTCGCCCATCCGCGCATCCTGTGCGACCAGTGCCTGATCGCGGTCAGATACCGTGAACGCCCGCTGCGCGACAGCTGCCAATGACGAAATCGGCACCAGAGGCTTGTCCAAAGCAAACCCAAGGCCCTGGGCAACTGACACGCCGAGCCTAACGCCGGTGAAACTGCCTGGACCGCTGCCGATCGCAATCGCTGTCAGTTCACCAGGGCGGAGTTCGAGCTCGGCCAGTAACGCATCGATCATGCCTATGACTGCGCGGCTCGCCATTTGTCCGTCCTCACGGTGGGCTGCCCGGGTCGCGTCGCCGTGACTTACAGCGACGCTGCAGGCTGGCGACGATGTGTCGATTGCCAGAAGGTTCATGCCGGTAGCCGCTCCGAATCGAGCTCGCGATAAAAACTGCGCACTGCCGCCACGGTATTGGCGACCGGCATCGGCGACAACGCACTTAAAAACACTTTGCCGTAGCTTTTTTCGGTTAACCGCGGATCACACAAGGCCACGACTCCATAATCACTGGCGTCACGGAGCAGCCGCCCAACGCCCTGCTTGAGGGCGAGCACCGCTTGCGGCAATTGGTGCTCGGCAAACGCGTTTTCGCCGCGCCGCCGGTGATGCTCGATCCGCGCCTGCAACAGCGGATCGGCCGGCGATGCAAACGGCAGTTTGTCGATAACGACAAGGCTGAGCGCCTTGCCGGGAACATCGACACCTTCCCAAAACGTACTCGTCGCGAGCAACACCGCGTTTCCGGCACGACGAAACTGCCGCAGCAAGGCATCTCGCGGTAACGTACCCTGAACTAAAATGGGCCGCCCAGCGACGCTGTTCGCGTTGTGCTTCAGCCAGGCGGCAGCCGCATTCAATGCTCTGTAGCTGGTGAAAAGGAAGAAAGCACCGCCAGATGTCAATTTCAGGAGCGGCGTCGTGTGCACCATCACCGCCTCGGGATGGTCCTTGCTGGACGGTGCTGGCAAGCCGCCGGGAAGGAATATCAGTGACCGCTCCGCTAAGGGGTAAGGACTCTCCAGCTTGACGGAACGAGCGTCGTTCAGTCCCAAGCGCTGCGCGAAGTGCGAAAAGTCTTCGTTGACGGCCAATGTCGCTGACGTAAATACCCAGCTTGCACCGCGCGCCGTGATCATTGCCGCCGTGATATCCGCGGTATCGAGGGGCGTCACATGTAAGCGAATGCCGCGCGGCCCAACATCAACCCAACGCAGTCCTTCGTAGCCCTCGACGTCGCCGAACCGGCCAATATCAGTAACCCGCTCGGCGAGGCGTTGGACGGCGTTCGCCAGTACCGCCGACTCACCGGCATACGGCTCCAAACAGGCGATTAGGTCGCGCAACGCAGCCAGTAGCTGGTCGAGCGCCGGTCGCAAGGCGGCCTCGTGCACCGCGAATTCGTAACGGCCGCGTTCGTGCGGCGCCGCGGTCCGCAATTGCATCAAGGCCGTCGATGCCGCCGCTGTCGCGGTCGCCAGCGGCGGCCCGCCTAGCGCTATGGCATCGACAGCCGCCTCGTCGACCATGGCGGCCAACGCCACGGTACTGACGGTCGTACCGA
Organism: Pseudomonadota bacterium; assembly: GCA_038749025.1. Classification (GTDB taxonomy): domain Bacteria; phylum Pseudomonadota; class Gammaproteobacteria; order Steroidobacterales; family Woeseiaceae; genus JBCAXA01. Next base: position 100,796 of record JBCDIL010000006.1, read on the forward strand.
GAAACTGGCCCGCGATGTCCGGTAGCTGGTGCGCCTCGTCGACGACGAATGCTTCAGCACCGGGGAGAAATTGATCAAACCCCGCTTCTTTCATCGCGAGATCCGCTAGCAATAAGTGATGGTTGACAACAACCATGTCGGCGGCCTGCGCCTCCCGCCGGGCGCGCGTCACGAAACACCGGTCGTAGAATTCGCACTTCTGACCGAGGCAGTTATCGAGTGTCGACGTCACCCATGACCAAACCGGCGAATCCTCAGCGACAGCGTCAACTTCGGCACGATCGCCACTGTCGGTCGCTTTTGACCATTCGCGAATCGTCGCCAATTCTTTGCCATAGCGACGGGCGGTATCACGCTGGCTGGCGCTGGCTAGACGCTCCATGCACAAGTAATTCCCGCGGCCCTTTAACAAGGCGACATCAATCGGCTGTCCCATCGCCTTTGCGAGGGTCGGCAAGTCGCGATGAAACAACTGGTCTTGGAGTGCGCGGGTACCGGTCGACACGATCGCCCGCTTGCCGCTGGTGAGTAGCGGCGCGAGGTAAGCAAAGGTTTTACCGGTGCCGGTGCCCGCTTCGATCAACAACGTCTCCGTCTGATCGAGCACAGACTCGACGGTTTCAGCCATTAGCAACTGCTGATCACGCGGGTTGAAGCCGGTCAGTACCTGCTGCAGGGGGCTATCCGGACCCAGAATCTCGCGCGCATCGACCATCAGCAAAATCATACGCACACGGCGCTATGGCGCACAACGCGATTCTGCTGTGAAGCGAGACTTTTAGCGCTCCGTTATTCCCGCTAGCCGCTTCAGCGTCTCTTGGTCAGCCTTCAGCACGAACCGCAGGTAAGGACCCGCCACCGTGTAATTGCCGAGGCTAAAGTCGGGATCATCAAAGCCAACCACGTTGTAGCCGAGCGTCAAGCGAGTGTTGTCGGCCACGGTAAAGCCGACACTGACCCCTGCCGAGTAATCGCTGACATCGCTGCGCCAGGACCGATAGATATCGCCGTGAAGACCGATATCCCACCGCGGCGTCACCGAGCGACGCCATTCGGCACCGGTGAGCGTTGTCAGCCCGTCCTGCGAGAGGCCGTCGTATTCACCGCGAACAAACTTAACACCGACGTTCATGTTGACTTCGTCGCGGGCCGATAAACGCCAATTGGCGGCGAAGTTGTTGACGATACGCCAACTCTCCAACGCTCCCATCGCGCTAACCTGCTCGTCGACGATAACATCGCTGCGGTTAAGAAACGCCAGGCGTTGATTGGCCATTCGATACGCCCACCCAATGCGCAGGTTGGCACGCGTCGACGACGCGTTCAGCGGCAAGGTTTGCTCGAACCACTCAAGTGCCGCCGATAGACCGTGACCCGCGACCGTTTGCCGGTACAAGCCACCGATAACGTTCAGCGCTTCGGATGTATCAGCGTTGCGGTGCTCGGCGCGCACGTTCGCCGTCCAGTCGGTTCCGGCGTAGGCGCTGCCGATGTGGGCGGCGAAAAAGTCTTCACTCTGTGAACCCGACACAAACTCGCGCTCCGAGTCGAAGACGATCGCTGTCGGGTCTTGCAGCGTGTTGCTTTGATCGACGCCGACATCGACGGTCCATTTTTCTGCGATTTGCCAACCTTGGACAGCACCGACGGTGGCGAACAAGCGCGGCCCGAACTCACCGACCTCTTGCGTTAACGTGGAGTCGAAGCGCGTCCGTTGCCACGGCTGAGCGCGCAGACCAACGCGGGTCATGTCGCTCGCGAGCGCATCGCCATCCGCGATCTCATGCTCAACAAACGCAGTCGCGGTCCGGCCGAGCGCAACGTCGAGGCCGGCAAGAACACGGCCGGGGTAATCCGCAACGGCATCGTTATCGTTTAGCGGTGCCTCCGCGGTTAAGCGCAGCGATGTACGATTGTCGAGGATCGACTGGGCTAGCGACAGGCGTCCCAGTGTCGATTCGCGGGACTCGCCAGTCGCGGTCTCATCGCTGGCGTGAACGATACCGATGTCCGCACTAAACTGGCCGAGCGTGGCATTAACGGTGACGTTGGCCAGGTCGCGGACCAGCGCCGTGTCGAGGTTTTCTTGGCGAACGACCTCGGCCAGAACTTGCACGCTCTCGCTTACCCGAACGCGGCCGTTGATACCCGATTTCTCAAGGCCTATTTCGCTGACGTTCTGTTGTCCAAGACCAAACTCTGGCTCAACTCGGGCGTGGTAAGCCTCAATGTCGGCGCGACCGGTGCGGTGCTCGACTTCGACGCGGTAGCCGTGCCCGCGCCGCTCGGACGGCGTGTCGTTGCTGGTTGAGTCCGCGTACTCAGCGCGAACTGTCGTTGCCGGGGTTGCTTGCCAGGTGAGATCGGCGGCCAATAAGTCGCCATCGCCGTTTTGCTGTGCCTCACGGATCACGGTAGCGCCGACCTCAAGCGATGCATCGCTGGTCCGTAAGGCGACCCGTCCACCGCTCGTGACTTCACCGTCACCGCCGTTGGTCTCGTAATTCACGACGATAAATTGTGGATTGAACGCATCATCACGACTCGCGATCGGCCGTTTGAACAGCAAGGTGCCACGCGCGTAGTCGATACTGTAGTCAACGAAGCGTGTCAGCGTGGTACTCGTGACCACTTCCGACGCATCGAAGCGATCGCGCACCTCGATCGAAACCACTTCGCTATTTAAGAGGACGTTGGTATTCGACAGCTGATACAGACCGGATGTCCCGTTACCGCGCAGCTCATCACGACTAAAGCGCTGGGCTGTGTCGGCACCAAAGGCGGTGAGTTGCAGATGGGTGCCGTTGTAGCTCACTTTTGAGCCATTGAATTGGCGCTCGTAGCGCGCCAAATCGGTAACGGCTAAGCCGGTCGCGTAATCGCCGAACAACAGCGCGAGCTGCTCGCGCTCAAGCTTCAGATAGAGCTTACGCTGACTCGCAGCTTCGAAGCGCGACTCGGTGCCGTCAGCATACAGGGTATAGAACGCATTCGGGTCGATCACATTCTCAAATTGGTTGAAATTCTCGGCAGCACCGCGCGTGTCGTACGCGACGGTCAATAAGGCATCGCCGCGGATGCGACCCTTCGCAAAAAATGCGACCCGACCATCTTCCACGTAGTCCGGTTCCAATCCCGCCGCCTCTGCCGCTTGCATGTTGTCGCTAACGCGGTTGTAAGCGGCTGTTCCCTCGGCGAGAGCAACCAAGATCCAGTCGCGCGGTTCGGGGGTCAGCCAGACGCGAATCTCTTGCTCGCGCTGATTCTCGTAGGCGAGCCTAACAACCACCTCACCAGCAACCGTCGTCGGCTCTAGTTCGATTCGTGCTATTCCGTCGGGCTCGATCCGGTAGAGCGGTTCGCGCTCGCCGATAGCAACCAAGTTGTTCTCACGCGAGGTTCGTACTTCCCACCACGATCGGTACGGTGCATCGACTTGGAAGCGTCCTACGGAGCCAGTACGGGCGAGCTCGCCATCACCATCGAACAAGCGAATTGCAATGACCGGGCGCTGCTGGCCATCGGCGACCAAGTACGATGCCTCTGGGACCCACTCGCCGCGTAGCGGCCCACCCGCGAAATGGACGGTGCGCTCGAGGCTATCGATCACGTCGCCGTCAGCATTGCGGACGGTCGCGGTCAGGGTGTTACGACCTTCATCAAGGCGTACGGCACGCCACGTAGACAACGCAACACCGCTTAGGCGGCCGACACTTTTGCCGTCGAAGCTAAGCTCCGGTACGCGGGTGCCGTTGACCGACAACGTCACGGTGTCGGTGGGTCCGTGCTGGACCGCCACGCGAATACTCGGGATCGCCGGCCGAAAATCGCTGATCGGCTGCACCCAATCGATGCCGGGCGAGAGCGAGTCGGCCGTCGGCAACGGGGTCTTCTGCGCCGCCAAGATCGCCTCGACACTGGCCGGGCCGGCGACGTTGCGGGTACCCGAGCCGGCGGGACCTGGAATCGCGCCGCGGGTCTGTACCGCTTCGGGCGCACTGCGTTCAATTCGAGTCGCTAGTGCCGCCTGCCGGGCCGGTCGTGAGCCGGTCATCACCAATTCGACGCGTCGGTTTTGGCGTCGTCCAGACGCCTCATCGTTGCTGGCAACTGGCCGATCCGGACCGAGACCGCGAACGACGATACGCTCTGCGTCAATCGGCAACGCCGCGGCCAGGTAATCGACAACCGCCTGTGCGCGGGCTTGTGACAACGCGTAGTTGTCGGCGAACACCTCGCGATTTCGTGCCGCAATCGGCACGTTGTCACTATGGCCCGTCGCGTTCACCTCGATCTCGCGCACGCCACGCCAACTAGCGATAACGGTATCGAGCTCTGCACGATCGCTGGGCGCTAACTCAGCCGACAACACACCAAACTTAAGACTCAGTACGTAGTCCGCAGACGCATTCGCCGCAGCGGTACGTTGCATGACGGTGGTCACAGCCGGGGTACGTTTACCGTTCTCGGCGGGCGTATCGAAACTGGCGACGGTACGTGTTTCGAGCTCGCCCTCCGTTGTTGGCGCTGCACGTGCGGAGAAGGCGAGTGTTTCCTCCCACACGCCATTGCGTTCACCAAGACGGAACACAACAGCACGGCCGCTCGCTTTGGCGTTAACGCTAGCGCCACTCAGCAGCGATGCACTGCCGTTCAAGAAACGTACGCCATCGGGGAGAACGCTAGTGACAGTGAGGTTCTCGACCGGGAAGTCACCAACGCCGGTTAGCCTGACGCGATAGTCGATCAGCTCAGCGCTTTTACCGGGAACATTCTCCAGCTCGATGTCAACGCGGCCAACATTGGCCGGCTTACGACGCAGGAAGAAATCGGCCCGGTGAATCGCGCCACCGCGGGCATCGATAAACATCGACCGTGCGGAACCAGCACGCCGCGCGTCAACGAGACAAGGCTCAAGATTGAGGTAGTCCGGCACGGTCGCGTCATCGACTTGTACCGCGTGCAGTCCCACCGCAACGCCTTCGAAATGAAAGCGGCCGCTCTCATCGGTTACGGCGTAGCGACCATCTTCCATGTACAAGCGAATGCCTGCGACGCCGTCCGATTCGTCAAACGTTCGCTCGCTGCAATCGCTCTCCAACACGCGTCCGATGATCGTTGCTCTATCACGAAACAAATCATCTCGCAGCCGTACCGCAGCGGTCGCCTCGTTCGATACGATCCCACGATCGGTCGTGGCGGTTGCTGCGTTGACCAATTGCTCACCCCGTGCACCACCGGTCACCTCGACGAGATAACTGATCTCGACAGATTCATTCGGTCCAAGTGTGCCGAGATCGACGGTGAAACCGCTGTCGGTGCGTTCGGCAGCGTCGACCACAAGACCATCGATAGTTACGGTGTCGTCGACCAAGATCAAGCCCGGTGGCAATGCGTCAGCTAACGTTACATTCAACGCCGGCGATACATCGGACGTATTCTCAAGCGACAGACGATACGGAATGAAATCACCGGGCGCCGCCGTTTGTGTCGTTGTGTTTTTGGTCAGGAATAAACCGCCCGATGTGGGATCGACCGGCACATCGAACCGGAACGGTTCACCAACTAGCAATTCGAAGTCGCGCGCAAAGGAGGCATCACCGATAACAAACGGTCCGCCGGGTAAGGCAGCGAGCTCGCTCGGAGCGACATTCGACGGCGCTAGGAAATTCGCTGGCGGTTCAATAACCAGCCGATAACGCCCGGCCGGAACCGTCGGAAAAATAAACCCGGCTTCAGGAACGGCATACACCAAACCGGACGCATCGGTAACGCTATCGCCACTGCGGACCGTCGCCGGGAATGCGCTGACCCCGTCGTTACCGAAAACGGTGGCCGGTAAACCGGTAGCGGCGTCGACGAGCGTGATCGTGACATCACCCACCGGTAGGCCACTGAAAGCATCGAAAACGCTGTTGAAGGCGTTGGTCGACGCCAGCGCAGCGACTGCGTCATCCGCATCGACAGCGTCCACGTAGTCGAGTTGTAATTGATCGGCAGATGGCGCACTGAGTACGCAGTCGCCGCTCGCCGCGGCATTGTCGACCAATTGCACATAGCCGACAAACTCGCCGCTGTCGGTCGACGTTTCGACGAGCCGGATCTGTTCGCTATCGGTGCTGCTCGCAACGGTAACGACAACGGTATCGCGCGTGGCTGGATCGAGGTTTTGATCGAGATCGATAACGCGAACAAACGCTGGCTCGCCAACAGCGAACAACGTTGTGGTCGCGAGACTCACCGGCGAGTCCGCGGGAATCGCAGCGCCACCCGGCGCCGATGGTGCGGGCAACGCAACTTCCGCACCGCCGGTTAGACACGCCGTCGTGCCGAGTAACGTGGCCGAGTTGGCATCGGGAAGCGCCCGAATAAACGCAGCCTCTGCCGGTGTCCGGCCGATCGCGACAACCGTCTGGACGGCATTGGTAGCTACCTGGCGGGGGCTACCGATTTCCGTCTGATAATCGACGGTTGCTGTGTTGATGATCGGTGTGCCCGGTGCCGTTTGTGACCAGGCTGCGCTGGCTGACAACGACAGCAGGCAGACGAGAACGGCACGCGATAGCGCCGACCATAAACGCGATGAGGGGGAGCGGTGCTCCCCCCCTCGCTGCGTATACGCTGACGTCCAAGCAGGCCCGGACGAGCGCGCGGCGGATCGCTTGCGGCGACGGCCGCTGCGCCAACGCGCAGCCCAGCCCTCACCCAACACGATACCCACCACTTCTCCGCGCGCTCCCCGGAACTTCCGTTAGCGAATCGTTACGTCGAACGAAACGGTTGCTGTGGTCCCTGCGGTTACCGTGATGCCCGGATCGATAGTCAGGTCAGACGTGTCGTCGGACGGATCAGCCGGCGTACCGGTGCCGTTATCGACACGACCGCAACCGTCGGCATCCGCATCACCGTCATCAACCGTACAACTCGACGCAACGCCGTTGTTGTCGATCGATACCGTCGTTGAGCCACTGATATCGAGCTCCGCTTCGATGCGATCGGCAACAGCAACGGCCGTCGCGTCTTGCGAACCGGTATTGTTGATGGTGACCGTGTAGCGAATAACGGCGCCTGGGATATTGAAGAACGGTGCAGCGGCGCTGATACCGTCGGAGATCGTCGCTTGCGTCTTCGTGATCTCAAGCGCTGCGGCTTCAACTTCGTAACCGTCGCGAGCCGCGGCAGTCAGATTACGAATCAACGTATCTGCCGGGCCGTCTTCAGCGTTTGACGCGCTGGCGGTAACGACGGTCGTCGTACCCGGCTCAACGGTCGTCGCCGTCAACTCAACATTCGCGACGTCACCGTCTACCGCAGCCAATGGGATGTCGGCGACGACGAAAATCAAGACGCTGGCGTCTTCTGCCAAAGTACCTACCGCTGTGGCGGTATCGGTCGCCGGTTCAAACACGCCACTGCCGTCATCAACGAACACGCTAAAAGTCGTCAGGTCGATCGAATCGGCAGGACCGGCGTTTTCAGTTGTTCCGGTCGGCAAATCTGCGGCAACGAAGGTATAGCCTTGTGCGGCGTTCGACGTGTTGGTCAGAACAAACGTCGTGACTTGTCCAGTCGCACCCGGAGTAACCAAAGTGTTGGCCGTACCGTCTTGGGTCAGCGTGAGATCAATTACGCGGTCGACCGTAAAGTCAGTAACGCTACCGTTACCCGCGCCTGGCGTTGAGTTACCCGTCGGTGACGATTCGATGGCCGTTTGACCAACGCCGTTCACCGCGTAACTGACGGTCGCCAAGTTTTCAACCGTGTCGCCGGCCGTAACACCGGCGGCATTGGCCGTCCCCGCTGCCAGCACGACGCTCGCTAACGCGAGCCTCAGTGACAACGAATTCCACTTACTCATTAAAAGTCTCCTTCAATGCCGCCTTGGCGGCTTGCCCAATCAAAAATCTAGTGGCTCTAATTCAGACGAGCCCGAAACCGTGCGAAACCGCGCTGCCCAACGAGCAATGGGTTCTGCACCTCCCAGCGAATGTTCGTGAAATCCTCTGTTGTCGCGGCGCGCTCGATGCCACCGTCAACGACAACGAGCGTTTCGGGACTGCCAAAGGTTTGTCCGCCGTCGACAGAAAACGTAATGGTCGTGCCAGGCCCAAACGCTGATCCGTAGACATAGGTCAATTGCGCGGGAATCGGATTGCTGATGACGATGCTGTCAGTCGGCTCATCGCTGACGTTGGTGTAAGTCACCGTGTAAATGACCTCTTCACCCGGTACGACGGCATCCGCGGCCACCAACTCAACGCTCTTACTGCCGTCATTCGAAACGACTTCCGCTTCCTTCTGAACGACCGTCTTGACCTCAAGGCGACCTGCGTCTTGGGCGTTAGCTGTGCTCGCGGCGAAGCCGAGTGCCGCTATGGCCAATAGGTATCGTGTTGTCTTCATGTGCTCGCTCCTCATGTGAGTCTTCCCCGCACCGCCCGCTATTGAATTTGGACGGTGAATTGAATCGTTTGCGTGCCGCTCGCCTGGGTCACGTCACCCAAGCGAACGACGATCGTCGGCGCAGCGCTGCTGTCGAGTTCCCCGGCGTCGCCATCAACGGCATCGCTCAATGCGCCGCTGTTAAGCTGCAAGCTGTTGGCGACATAGGTGGTATTCGCCGGAATTGGGTCGGCGACGGCCGCACCGGTCGCCGTCCCCGTACCAACAACATCAACGACGATCGTGTAAGTGATCGTTGCCCCCGGTACGGGCTGCGTGCCGCCGAAAGGATCGGTAACGACCGCCGACTTCACGGCCGTCAATGTCACTTCTGAGACGACGTATTCGCCTGTGACCGTCTGGGTTGCGCCGCTGGCGCCGACAACAGCGTCGACGCCGCCGGTACCCTGCCCGGCGAACGCGGTACCCGCGGCGCCGCTACCGGTGGTTGCGGTCGCGATTAAGGCCGATCGACCGATATCGCCGTTATTAAGACCCGCTGGGATGTCATTGACGATAAGCACCGCGACGGATGCGTCCGCGGCAAGCACCGGGTCGTTGACACCGGCGCTGTACGGCGTATCGCCCGGGCTGAAATCACCGCTGCCGTCGGTATCGAAGTAAATCGCCGGGGTTTGTCCAACCGGATTGAAATCGACAGCGGGATCGGCGATGAAATCGTTGTTGAAGTCGAGCCGAAAACTCTCGCTACCGTTGCCGGTGTTGGTCACCGTGTAGAGCAGCTCGGCACCGGTTTGACCGGCATCGACCGACGTTTGGCCACTCTGGACAACAACGGCAACGTCGAGGGTCTCGGCAACCGTCAACGTAACGGTGTTCGAATCCTGTGTAACGGTCGTACCGGCGAGATCAAACGTTACGACGGCCGTGTTGGAGATGTCGGTGCCGGCCAGAGTCCCGGCGGCGAACGCCGGTCCGACGACCAACGTGGTGGCCGCGATCGCAGCCAGTGCGCCACACCGGCGCATTGTTGAGGTGACCTCAGACATGTCTTCGTGTTCCAACGACCGCTGCACTCAGCGCGCCACATAAAAAAGTAGGAACAGCGAAGCTATAGCGTCGGCAGTGACTCGCCCACAAAACCGCCATTTTTCTGACGATTCTGTGAACGCCCTCGCAGGCCGATTGTGAGCCCAATCACACTTTGTCGCCGAATAGCGTCAATGAACCGACGCTTTCCTAAGGGCTGCGCTCTGGGCCGGTTTTGCCCACCTTTGGTGCAATCGCCACACCGTGGCGACTCAACATAAAAAAGATCCACCGAGGGGTTGACATCCGCTGAGACGAGCACTATTGTGCACCGCAACATTGTTGCACCGCATCAAAAGGAGCCGTACCGATGGCTATTGAAGAAATTTACTCACGCACCGCTGAACGTGCCCGCGCGCAGGCGGAGAATGTTTTGAATTCGGCTCAGACCGGCGTTAAGAAAGCGAGCGACTGGGTTGAAGGCGGCAAACAGCCGGTCCAGAAGCTGGCCGATGCGTCGCTGAAAATTTCGTCGATCTCGCATCAGACGACCGACAAATTGGTCCGTGCCCAGGCACGTGCCGTTGAAAACGAAGTATTGGCGCTTAGCGAGTACCTCGCCGATGTCGCCGACGCTGACAGCATTCAAGCCTTGGCACGCCGCCAGTTCGACATTCTGCCGCGTCTGACGCGCCGCGTTGTCGACAACACTCGCGAGACGGTCACGATCCTCCGCGACGCCGGTGGTGACGTTCGTGGCTTAATCGGTGACACGTTCTCGGATCTTCGTGAGAACTCGCTGGCCAAAAAGACCCGTAAAGCAGCAAGCAAAGCGCGCAGCACGGTCAGCAAAGCCAAAGCCAAGGTCGAAAAAGAAGTTAAGGCTGCCTAATTAGTCTCCTCCCCCCCCGGAGACTTTCCCCCCCGGGCGTCTTGGCGAAACGCCGGCAGCAAACGCTGCCGGCGTTTCTTTTTGTGGGTCCGAGAAGTAGGTCGCAGTCCGGCCCGCGACCCCGCGCACTGGCGACGCCGATTTCAGCCGCTATAATCGCCGTCCGAACTCTCTACCAGGAAGCCCACACCAGCGTGGGCCAGCCGATCCCGACATGACCACGAAGCTCCCGGCGTTACGCGATTGGGTCGATGAAGTTGCAGAACTGACACAGCCCGAAGACATTCAATGGTGCACCGGCAGCGATGCAGAGTACGAGCGCTTCATCAAGCAAATGCTGGCAGACAGAACGCTGTCCGAACTCGATCAAGGCGCGTACCCGGGTTGCTACCTGCACCGCTCCGATCCGAACGATGTCGCCCGGGTCGAGCACCTGACTTTCGTCTGCCCGCCCAATAAAGAGGATGCCGGTCCGAACAATCACTGGATGGACCCCAGCGATGCGCATGCGTTGATGAACGGACTGTTCACAGGCTGTATGCGCGGTCGTACGCTGTACGTCATCCCCTACTGTATGGGACCAATCGACTCACCGTACTCGCGCTGCGGCGTTGAAATAACCGACTCGGCTTACGTCGCTGCCAACATGAAGCTGATGACCCGGATGGGATCGGCCGCACTGGCGCGTATCGAACGCGATGGCACGTTTGTCAAAGGGCTACACTCAACCGGCGAACTCGATCCGGAACGACGCTATATCATGCATTTCCCGGAGGAGCTCACGATTCAGAGTTACGGTTCCGGTTACGGCGGCAACGCGCTACTCGGCAAAAAATGCCATGCGCTCAGAATCGCTAGCTATCAAGCCCGCCAGGAGGGCTGGCTCGCCGAGCACATGCTGATTGTCGGTGTGGAAAATCCGGCTGGCGAGACGCACTACCTCGCCTGCGCTTTTCCATCGGCGTGCGGAAAAACCAACCTCGCGATGTTAATTCCACCGGCCTCGCAGCCCGGCTGGAAAATCTGGACGCTCGGCGACGATATCGCCTGGCTGCACCCGGATGAAAACGGCCAGTTGCGGGCGATCAACCCGGAAGCGGGCTATTTTGGTGTCGTCCCCGGCACGAACGCGAAAACCAACAAGAACGCGTTCGACATGATCCGCAGCGACACGATATTTACCAACGTTGCCACGACCGCAACGAACGAACCGTGGTGGGAAGACAAAAAAGAAGGCGAACCGGCGACCGACTGGCGCGGTAACCCTTACTCCGCCGGCGCGGGCCCTGCGGCGCATCCAAATTCGCGCTTCACCGTCGCAGCGACCAAAAATCCGAGTTACACACAGCTCGCCGACGCCCCGGAAGGTGTGCCGATTTCTGCCATCGTCTTTGGTGGTCGCCGCAAAGAGTTGGCACCGCTCGTCTACGAAGCGCGCGATTGGCGCCATGGCGTGTTGGTCGGTGCGGGCGTCGGCTCAGAAACGACAGCGGCCGCAGTTGGCGAAATGGGTGTCGTCCGACGCGACCCGATGGCAATGAAACCGTTCTGCGGCTACAACTTCGCCGACTACTGGTCGCATTGGCTCGATGTCGGCAATCGACTCGCGAAGCCGCCGCGTATTTTCCACGTCAATTGGTTCCGCCAAGACAACGATGGGCGATTCCTGTGGCCAGGGTTCGGTGAGAATCTGCGCGTGCTGCGTTGGATGATCGACCGCTGCGAAGAGCGCATTGAAGCTGTGTCAACGCCGATCGGCTGGTTGCCCCATGCAGCCGATATCGATACGAGCGACTTGGATATCGACGCCGCGACTTTGCAAGCATTGTTATCCATCAATACCGGAGACTGGTTGGGTGAGATGCGGGCCGTTTCGCAGTATCTCGACGATTACGGGGATCGCTTGCCAACGGCCTTACGCGAAGAATGTGATCGCGTGCTAGCGGAGCTCGCGTAATCGCTATTCGCTGACGAGCTGGTAGTGAATCGCGAGCGCCGTGCCAGGCTTCGCGACACGACCGAGACCGATGATGCCTTCGCCGGCGATCTCCGTGCTATCGCGCCGTAGGAAGATCTCTTCGCCTTGGACGTTCTGAACGAACGTGCCGTTCGTGCTCTCGTCGATTAGGATGTACTTCTGGCGACGCTTTTCGATACGGGCATGGACGCGTGAGATCAAGTTCCCTTTGATAACCACGTCGTTTTCATCCGCACGCCCGAGGGTTGCGTGTTTGTGATCATCACTAATTTCAATCGTCTGGCCGCGAAACGATAAGACGAGCACCGTCGGTTTGAGCCGACCGTCGTTATCCCATCCAATGGTTGGCAGCATGCTGGTCGCCTCCTCAGGCGACCACAGCACTTCAAACAACGCGACCTCGTCACGCTTGCCTTTGACCGTCGCAACATCGATTTGCCGCGCAACGCTGCGCCACTCCGGACCCATCATCTCAACGGTGGAACCGGTGGTTACGATTTGCCGAGCCTTTGCTTGTGACGTCATTCGATTGGCGGTGTGGACGGCCGAACCAAAAATGTCTTTGTTCTCGTACGTGACCGGACCGTAGTGGCAGCCGACGCGAATCGACACACGTTTTTCGTCGGCGCCGAGTTCTTCGTTGTTGGAAATTTGGTGCTGCATTTTGGCGGCAGCGTTCATTGCATCATCGACGGTGGTGAACGTTGCCATCACCTCATCGCCGATCGTCTTGATGACTTGACCGCGATTCTCCTCGGTCGCCTCTTTCATGATGCCAAGGCACTGGCCCACTGTCTCGCGTGCGTGATCGTCACCGAGCAGCTCATACAACTCAGTGCTGCCGACCACGTCAGCGAACAAAATGGCAACTTCGTGCTCTTGGCTCATCGCGAGTACATGCCTACCGTCACACAAAACGCCCAACGGCAGCACGCCCCTATCCGGGGCACATCAGTGGATCACAACCCCAGCCGTACGCTAAACCTACCGCGATTTCAGGCTGTTAGTCAGTGTTTCTTATGCTGCGCCAAGCCTCGCTATTATACTTAAGTTACGGCGTATGCCTATCGGCAACTATTTTTCGGCCACGATGTAGGCGATCCAGCCTGGATCGGCCTGGCCCTCGGCCTCGGGTTCGTAGACGCCGTTGCCTTCACCATCGTCGTCCTCGCCTTCCCAATACACGGTGGCGCGTTGGAAACCCGCTTCTAGCAGCAGTTCCTGGATCTCCGGCAATGTCCACAAGCGCCACTCGTACGTAAACGCTTTCTTCAGTCGTGAACCGTCAGGGAATTTGAAGTGAATGTGAGTCCGCATGTAGCCGGTGACCGGGTGATACTCCGCCTGGTCCCAAACGTAGGTAAAACCCTCGTGTTTGGTCTTCTCAGTCATTTCTTCGAAGGCTTCCGAACCACCAAATGAGTCGAGCATGAAGATCCCGTCATCGTCCAATGCGTCGTAAACACCGCTGAAATAGTTGACCATTTCGGCGCGTGTGCGGAACGTCCAATACGAAAAATTGAACGCACCCACGATGTCAAACCCGGATTCATTGACGGTGAGCACATTGGCTTCGACCAGCTTTACCCGGCTGCGCTCAGCATCGGACAAGCGTGACAGGCGATTTTCCCGACCCCACTCGAGGGTTGCTTGATCGAAATCCACGCCGACCGCGATCGCGTCCGCGTCTCGCTTGACCCACTCGCAACAGGCACTCGCTGTGCCGCAGAAATCTTCACGAAAGCGAATGGGTGTCCGCCCCCGAAGGTGTTTGAACGTATCGGTAACGAAGTCGATTTCCGTTTCGACGTCTTGCACGGACTCCTCATAGAGCTCGTGAATATCGGCCTTCTCGGCCATCGTTTTGGGCTTCATTTTTGCTGCGTGCGCGGTTGAACTCATGGACGTTTTGTCGCTTCGACTGCATGGGAATATCGCGATTGTAACCACACCCAGATGACAGAGCTACGACAACCGATAAGGTCTCAGACGCCCATTCGACGCTGATTAACCGTTACCGCTATCGCTGTCGCGTTAAGCGGTCACGGTAGCGACCGACCGACTGTCGAATCGTCGACTCCGTAGCGCGAATAAAACACTAGAACCGCCCTGTCGGACAGCGCCGTTGCATTGAAGCGACGTTACGTGACAACAGACCCGGAGAATAAGCGGCGTCCGACATCAGATCAGGGAAAGATAGACGCTTAGGCCACCGCGTCGGTAGATAACGGTTCAACGGCGCTAAGCGCATCGCGGACGACCTGCCAGGTAGCACCGTCTTTAGGGCCTGCCTCGCTGAGCGTCTGTCGCCAGCGACGGCCATTCGGCAACCCGTTGTAAAGTCCGATGATATGACGGGTCATGTGGTGTAAGCGGACGCCACAAACGAGCTGCGATTCGACATACGGTCGATAGCGTGCGAGTACGTCGGCCCGCGACGGCCGAATGGCGTCGGGCTCGAGTACCGTTGTTATTTCTGCGAGACGGTACGGGTTGTTGTAAGCCTCACGACCTAACATGACACCATCAACGTACTGGCAATGGTGCTGCACGTCGGCGACGCTCTGTACGCCGCCGTTTAGAACAACGGTTAAACTCGGAAAACGCGCTTTCACCGCGTAGACACGATCATAATTGAGCGGCGGAACCGTTCGATTTTGCTTCGGCGATAGACCGGACAACACCGCAATCCGAGCGTGCAAGATAAGCTTGCTAAGCCCGGCCGCCACCAGCGGCTCGAGCAACGCCAGCAGAAATTCGAACGAGTCGTGCTGATCGATCCCGAGACGGGTCTTGACCGTCACCGGCACATCGACAGCCGCTTGCATTCGCTCGAAACAAGCGACAACGGTCGCGGGCTCCGCCATCAGGCAAGCGCCAAAGCGGCCGCTTTGCACGCGATCACTGGGGCATCCGACGTTTATGTTGATTTCATCGTAGCCGGCCTCGGCGCCCATCACGGCACCACGAGCCATCGCGCTAGGATCGGCGCCCCCTAATTGCAAGGCCACCGGGTGCTCCGTGTCGTCGAACGCCAGTAACCGCTCAGCGTCACCGTGCATCAAGGCGGCGGCCGTGATCATTTCCGTATAGAGCAACGCGCGCGGCGCCAGTAAGCGATGAAAGTATCGGCAGTGCCGATCCGTCCAATCGATCATCGGGGCAACAGACAGCGGGTACGTGGCGCACGACACAGGCATGCGGGGAGCGTACCGAATCTGCCAAGGTCGACGCCAGCGCTGGCAGCCATTCGTGGCTATAACGCGTATGATCGCCCGGTCCGCCGCTATGCCGTCCCAAACCGATGCCCCAAGCTACTGTCGAGCGCCTCGTCTACGGTTGCATGCGCATCGCCGGCGACGGCTCTGCCGATGCGAAGGCGCGTGGCTTCAGTGCACTCGATGCCGCTTATGACAATGGCATACGCCGCTATGACCTCGCTGATATCTACGGTGGTGGCAGCGCCGAGGTCTTGTTCGGGCGCTGGCTACAACGCCATCCGAGCCGACGCGACCATATCTTTGTAACAACGAAATGCGGTGTACGGCTCGCGCAAGCGGGGCGACCGCAGAGCTATGACTTGTCACCCGCTTATATCGATGCGGCTCTATCCGGTTCTCTGCAACGATTGGGCACCGATCGCATCGACTGCTTGCTGTTACACAGACCGGACTACCTGGCGGAGCCGCACGCGATTAACGCGTGCTTTGAGCGCTTGAGTCGTGCGGGGCAAGTCGAGCATTTCGGGCTCAGTAATTTCAACGCAGCACGGACGCGACTGATGCGCCAAGCACTGTCGATGCCAATCGCCTGTAACCAAATCGAATTTAGCCTTGGCAATCCGAACGCGATGTCGAACGGTACGCTCGACACCTGCCGCGAGTTCGGTATTGGAATTGAAGCGTGGTCGCCACTGCGCGGCGCCATCGAAGCCGCCGACGACCTACCCGCTTACACGCCGGTACGCCAGCGGCTCGCAGAGTTCAGCGAACGCTACCGGGTCGGCGTCGCCGATATGGCACTTGCGTGGGTCATGCGCCACCCCGCCGGTATCGCTCCCGTCATCGGGACGTTAACGCCGGCTCGGATCGAGAGTGCAGTCGCGGCAACGACGCTGGAACTCGACCGCGACGATTGGTACCGATTACTCGAGGTGCGACGCGGGCGTCCAGTCCCGTAACCAGAAGCTGTCAGCGCTGCTCGCGAACCAGCGTAAGCGCGACCGCCAGTACGGGGTCTTCCCCACGGCGCCATGTCGCAAGTGTTGGCTGAACACGAACATCCGGCCGCACGGGCTGTCCGTCGAGTAAGCCATCGCGGTCGATAGCCTGGCGCCAGGCCGGGATCCGCACGCCGATGCCGCTGACCGGCAAACGCAACGTATACAGGACACCGGCCGTTGCGCCGGCCGCGTTACCGCCGCCGTCACTACCGACGAGGACGACATTGGACTGCTCGCGCAGCCGCGATACCAGATGATTGCTGCCGGACGATAGCGTCGCATCGACCAAGATCACGATCTTGCCGCCGAAACCCAAACGATGCGGCGTAATGCGCTCAATGCTTCGACCCACCCAATCGGGATTCACTCGGTAGGTGCCATCTGCCAATAACGTGTAGTCACTGGCCGCCATCGCCAACGCGCGTTGATCCCAGGACTCGACATGCTCGGCCGCTGGCCCCAGTGTATTGGCGGCGGCGACAACATCACGCATCAATCGCGTGGGCTCGTCAATCAAACGCTCAAGTAACCCTAGCTGCGCGCTAGCAGAACCACCGCCGTTGCCGCGCAAATCCACGATTAACGAATCGACCCGCCGCGCGATAAGCGCTCGAAAGACGGGGTCGTAGACGGCAGCCGGTTCGACCGGCTGGCGGTAATTGACGAATGTTGCGACGGCTAAAACCGCGATTCCGGACTCGATGAAATTGACGTCAACGGCATCACGAAAATTGCGATAAAACCCGCCACTCGTGGCCAACATCGCGCGCCATTCATCACCGGACAGGCGCTTGACCGTGCGCGTAAACCGGTGCCCATCGGCTCGTACGAAGTCGATCGTTACGGTTTCCGTGACTGGCGCTAGCAGCGCACCGAAATGCTCGAGGGCGCCGCCGGGAAATTCACTGGAAAAGGCAACTTCGGCGTAGCGTGCCGCATCGGCGAAACCATCAGCGGGAATAAAGTCGACGAAGGCCTCAACAAGCGTATCGATCGAAACGCCGTCGATAGCAACGATCTCATCGCCGCGCCGAATATCCGAGTTGGCCGTACTCGCGATAATAACCGCCCGCCGGTCGGGCCCGATTAGGCGCCACCGAAACGGCAAGTAAGTCGGCGTCGTACGCCGATCGGCGCCAAGGTTCTTTGGCAACTCGGCTTTCGTATGATTGCAACGAATCATCGTCAAAACCCGTGAGACCGCCACATACAGCTCGGCTTGGGTCATGCCGCCGTTGGCGTTCGCCGTCGCGACAATACGCGACCAGGCGTCCGCGAGCGTCGCGGGATCGGCGAATCGGGTGTAGCCCGGATGTAGATGCGCAAGCGATTGCTCGAGCAAACGGACGTCGCTGCGAACAGCGGCGCCGCTCAAGCGTTCGTCGGCTTGCGCCGTGATTGGCAACCCAGCCGCGATGACCAGACAACTAAACAGTGTGGCGATAGCGCGAAACATACAACGACCCTTGGACTAAGCATGGTTTAGATGCAGCGGCGGTCGACGACGTTTACAACCGCCGTCAATAGCGCTCAGCTATACTCGCGGCCTGCAAACCATTGAGTCGCTGCCATGCCGCTGGTGAAGCCATTACCCAACTCAGAAGTCCCCGCCGACCTCAGCGATTTTTTCGCCATAACGCTAGGCGTGACGCCAAACAGTATTCGAACGATGTCACATCGACCAGCGATTGCCAGCGCGTTTACAAACCTCAATCGAGCCGTCATGGAGAATCATGGCGAATTGACGAGCGAACTGAAACGTCTGATCGGTTATATCGCGAGCACCACGAGCGGTTGTCGGTACTGCCAAGCGCATACGACCTTGGCCGCTACACGCTTTGGGACAACCGACGCCCGATTGAACGACATTTGGAAATTTCGCGAGTCTGAGCATTTTTCTGCCGCCGAGAAAGTGGCCTTCGAACTGGCCATCGCCGCCGCCAGCGTTCCAAACGCCGTCGATAAGGCGCTGCAAGAGCGACTCCAGGAACACTGGTCGGACGGTGACATCGTGGAAATCATGGCGGTCATCGCTTTGTTTGGCTATCTCAATCGTTGGAATGACTCAATGGCGACAACACTCGAGCAAGCGCCAACCGAGAGCGCCGAAGAACACCTGGCGGAGCGGGGCTGGCGAGTCGGGAAGCACGCACGTGAGCGGTGAACCATGAGTATTAGTGTTTTCGACTTGTTCACGATCGGAATCGGCCCATCGAGCTCACACACGGTGGGGCCGATGCGCGCCGCACACCGTTTCGTCGACCAATTTGCCGGCATCGACGCTGCGCACTATCCAGACCGGGTCTGCGTCACGTTATATGGGTCACTCGGCGCAACCGGACGCGGTCACGGTACCGATCGAGCGGTATTGTTGGGATTGATGGGCGAGACGCCCGAAGAGGTTGATGTCGACACGATCGCAGCTCGCATCGATGCCATTCGCGAGCACAAGCAACTGCCCTTGTGGCCAACGAAAGAGACCATTCGCTTCGACCCAACGTCCGACCTCGTCTTTGAAAAACGCATTGCGCTCGAAGGCCATCCGAACGGCATGCGTTTCGAGGCATTCCAGGGCAATGAGCTGCTCGCTGAACAGATTTTTTACTCCGTCGGCGGCGGTTTCGTTCTCAGCGAGGACGAGGCCGGTCAACCGGTACTCGCACAAGCCGAGGAGACCCGACCGTTTCCGTTCTCGACTGCCACAGAGCTGCTTGAGATGTGCGCCGCAGCGGACGAGCCCGTTAGCGCGATCATGCTGGCGAACGAATGCACGGAGCGCAGCGAAGCGGCGATTCGCCGCGGTCTGCTGACAATTTGGGCGGCGATGCAGGACTGCGTTAAGCGCGGCTGCGCTGTTGACGGCGTGATGCCGGGCCTGAAAGTCCACCGGCGCGCCGCTGAGATCTATCGCCAGTTGTGCGCACAACCGGAGCGCGCGCTGTCCGATCCGCTGACGATCATGGACTGGGTCAACTTGTACGCCTTAGCGGTCAATGAGGAGAATGCCGTTGGCGGACGGGTGGTCACTGCGCCGACGAACGGGGCGGCAGGCATTATTCCGGCCGTACTGCATTACTACGTCCGCTTCGTGCCCGGTGCCGATGACGACGGTGTAGTCCGCTTTCTGCTCACCGCCGGCGCAATCGCAATGCTCTTTAAATTGAATGCATCGATCAGCGGTGCCGAGGTCGGCTGTCAGGGCGAAGTGGGCTCGGCTTGTTCAATGGCTGCCGGCGCCCTGACGGAGGTCTTGGGCGGCACCCCGGCACAGGTCGAGAATGCCGCCGAAATCGCGATGGAACACAATTTAGGACTGACTTGTGACCCGATTGCGGGACTTGTGCAGATTCCCTGTATCGAACGCAACGCCATGGCTTCAGTGAAGGCGATTAATGCCGCGAGACTGGCTCTTCGCGGCGACGGCCGCCACTTCGTCTCGCTCGACAAGGTGATCCAAACAATGCGGGAAACTGGGCGCGACATGCAGGACAAATACAAAGAGACCTCGCGCGGCGGGCTCGCGACCAACGTCGTTGAGGTGCCGGTTAACTTTGTCGAGTGCTAGCCGACAATGCACTTACATATTGCGCCGATACTGCCCCCCCACCTTAAATAAAGCATCGGTAATTTGCCCCAGTGAGCAGACCCGCACGGCATCCATCAGCGCCGCGAAGACGTTGCGACCGTCAACCGCTGCCTGGCTCACAGCAGCTAGCGCAGCCGCCGAATCCGCTGCATGGCGTGTCTGGAAGTCCGCTAAGCGGTCGATTTGGCTTTGCTTCTCAGCTTCGGTAGAGCGGGCTAGCTCGATGGTCTCGACCGCTTCCGGATGCTCCGATAAGAACGTGTTAACACCGACAATCGGCAACGAGCCATCATGCTTCTTGTGCTCGTAGAGTAGCGACTCTTCCTGGATCCGACCGCGCTGATACCCGGTCTCCATCGGACCGAGCACACCGCCTCGATCGGACAAACGTTCAAACTCCGCCAGCACCGCCTCCTCGACCAAGTCGGTCAACTCATCAATGACGAACGCGCCTTGATACGGGTTTTCATTCTTAGCAAGGCCGAACTCGCGATTGATGATGAGCTGAATGGCCAACGCCCGGCGAACGGACTCCTCGGTCGGCGTCGTAATGGCTTCGTCGTAGGCGTTCGTGTGTAACGAGTTGCAGTTGTCATAGACCGCGAGCAAGGCCTGCAAAGTCGTCCGGATATCGTTGAAATTCATCTCCTGAGCGTGCAGCGAACGCCCCGATGTCTGGATGTGATACTTCAGTTTTTGGCTACGCGCTGACGCGCCGTAGCGTTCGCGCATCGCGACCGCCCAAATACGCCGGGCGACGCGCCCAATGACCGTATACTCCGGGTCCATGCCGTTTGAGAAAAAGAACGACAGGTTGCCCGCGAAGTCGTCGATGGCCATACCGCGCGCAAGATAAGCTTCAACGAACGTAAAACCGTTCGCGAGCGTAAACGCCAATTGCGTAATCGGGTTCGCACCGGCCTCCGCGATGTGATAACCAGATATCGACACCGAATAAAAGTGTCGTACTTGATTGTCAATAAAGTACTGCTGGATGTCGCCCATCATCCGCAGACTAAACTCGGTCGAGAATATACAGGTGTTTTGGCCTTGGTCCTCTTTCAAGATGTCGGCCTGAACGGTGCCACGCACGCGGCGCAGTGCTTCGCCGCGAACCTCCGCCATCTCCCCATCCGAGGGCGCACGACTGTTCTGCTCGATGAATCGCCCGAGTTGCTGATCGATCGCCGTGTTCAGAAACATCGCGAGTATCGTCGGTGCCGGGCCATTGATGGTCATCGACACAGACGTTTGCGGATCGCAAAGGTCGAAACCGTCGTACAAGGCTTTCATGTCGTCAAGCGTCGCTATCGACACGCCGGCATTGCCGATCTTGCCGTAGATGTCTGGTCGCGTCGCCGGATCGCGTCCGTACAGCGTGACCGAATCGAAGGCCGTCGAAAGACGTTTCGCTGGTGCGTGCTCGGACAGTGCCTTAAAGCGGCGATTGGTCCGGAACGGATCGCCCTCGCCCGCAAACATACGCGCCGGGTCTTCGCCTTCGCGTTTGAACGGAAATACGCCGGCGGTGTAAGGAAAATAACCCGGTAAGTTCTCGCGGCGTAGCCAACTGAGAAGATCGCCGGCGTCGTTGTAGCGAGGCACCGCCACGCGGGGTAAAAAGGTACCCGACAACGACTCGGTTTTTAGCTGGGTCCGACGTATCGAACCGTCACGACCCGGCTCCTCCAACACGTCTTGGCGATACGCCTCGGCAATCGCCGGCCAGGCATCCAGCAACTGGTTTGACTCGGTGCTGATCTGCAACTGCTGCGTCGCGACGAGCTCATCGACCTCCTGAGCAGACGTACTCGTCGTGAGCATGGCGCGAGTCTCGGTGAGATGTTGGCGCTTTCTTACCGCTGCCGCCTGAGCCGCGGTTTCTTGATGAAAATCGCGCACACCCTTGGCGACGTCGGCCAGATAGCGCTGCCGCTCGGCGGGTACGACAACGGTCTTCTCCGATGACGCACGGGTCGACACCGGCGCCAACAGCGAATCGAACGGGCGCAGCCCTTTGCGACGAAGCTCTACCACGAGCTGTTGATAAGCCGCCGTAACACCGTCGTCGTTGAACCGAGAGGCGATGCTGCCAAATACCGGCATCGATGATGGCGGCTCTGAGAACGCCTCGCGATTTCTCTGCACTTGTTTGGCAACGTCCCGCAACGCGTCATCGCCACCTTTGCGGTCGAATTTGTTAATGACCACCAAGTCCGCGTAATCGAGCATGTCGATTTTTTCAAGCTGACTCTGGGCACCGAACTCGGGTGTCATGACGTACATAGCGACATCGACAAAAGACGCAATGCCGGAATCACCCTGGCCAATTCCTGGCGTTTCGACGAACACGACGTCGAATGCCGCTCGGCGCAGCAAAGCCACGATCTCATGCAGCGCTTCCGGTACCTCGCCGCTGGCGGAGCGTGTCGCCAGTGAGCGCATGTAGATCGTATCCGCGTAAATCGCATTCATCCGAATACGATCGCCGAGCAGTGCACCGCCGGTTTTCCGACGGGTCGGGTCGATGGCCAACGTCGCAATTCGCACGGAATCGTTGGAGTCGATACGGAAGCGACGAATAATTTCATCCGTTAACGACGATTTTCCGGCACCGCCGGTACCGGTGATGCCCAATACGGGAACCGTGCGGTCGCTGGTTTGCGCAAGCCACTGGTGTTCGGCGTCGGTCAAGCGTCCACATTCGATTTTGGTTATGGCTCGGGCCAATGCCGACGCATCGCTGAGGTCAATCGACTCCAGACTGACGTCGCGACGCTCACTCGCCGCTGCTGCGGTGCGCGCCAACATGTCATCGATGATGCCTTGAAGACCCAAAGACTGACCGGCCTGCGGCGAATAGATCCGCTCGACACCGTAACCTTCTAGGTCAGCGATTTCCTCGGGCACGATGACGCCGCCACCGCCGCCGAATACCCGGATATGACCGGCCCCCGCCGCCTTTAACTGATCGACAAGATATTTGAAGTACTCGACGTGGCCGCCTTGGTATGAACTGATCGCGATGGCATCGACATCTTCGTGCAATGCGGCAGCCACGACTTCGGCAACGGAACGATTGTGTGCAAGGTGGATGACCTCAACCCCAGACGACTGAAGGATGCGCCGCATAATGTTGATCGACGCATCGTGCCCATCGAACAAGCTCGCCGCCGTCACGAATCGCAACGGGACGTCAACATCGGAGGAGCGCTTTATCGGCAATGGGGTAACACTACTCATCGCAGTTCCTTGGTGGTGTGGCAGCGACCGAACTGACATCGGCGGTCGCCACATTAACCGACAGTTGCATTGTTAACTTCAGGGTATGGTGTAGCCGCTTCACGGCATCAAGATCGTCAGGCATCGCGAGCCATTGGTACGCGATGCCGAGAACGGCCGTATTGAAGTGAGCGGCTAGTGCATGACGGTCGTTGGCGTCGTTCATGCCTGCTTCGAGCAGCCAGCGAGCCGTATCGTCTCGGCGCCGTTCGTGAATTCCGGCGATAACCGACTTCACTTCCGATTGCACACCGATCGACTCAAACCACAGAATGTAAAAGGCACGTAGATCGTCAGCACCGTCCAAGCAAAACTGACAGTGCGCGTCGATCGCTGCACCGATAGCCCCGAACCCCGTGCGGGTCGATGTGACCCGTTTGAGATCAGCCAGCCAACGCTCGCCAACGGAGCGGACGATAAACTCGAACAACCCGGCTTTTGACCCAAACCGATAGCCCGCAAGACCGCGGCTGTAGCCGGCATGCTCACCGACATCTTTGAGCGTCGTCCGGTCAGTGCCACGCTCGACGATCAAACGGATTGCCGCATCGCGCATCCGGCTATCGGACAGATCGGTGCGCTCCGCGTGCGAGCGTCGCGGCGCCGCAGTCATAGCGCCTCCTCCAACGCAGCACCGTCCGCTGCCAGCAGTCGCTGAAAGTACCGAGGGGCGAGCGCGAGACGTGATCCGTACCATGAGAACATTTCCCCATCGACCAAGTCGATTCGGCATTCCGGTAGAGCCGCTTGAACCTCGGCGATATGGCGTTCATCGAAAGGGTACGGCTCACTCGACAAATAAACGCGCTGCGGTGCGAGCCTAGCCAATTCATCAAGGCTGGTTTCCGGGTAGCGACCCCGGTCGGCAAATACATTGCGAAACCCCAATCGCGCGAGCACGCCGTCGATGAACGTGTCGGTGGCGACCGCCATGTACGGCTTCCGCCAAATCAAATAAGCAACGCGCTCGCCACCGGCCGTCGGCAACGCTTGCCAGTCACGTTCAATCCGGGCGTTAAGTGCAGCCGCCGCGTCTGCGGCACCGCAAAGGTGTCCGACGGCACTAATCATCGCCATGGCATCGCGGAACGTGACAATGTCGCTGGTCCAAGTGGGCACCAGCTCGCGCAAGCGCTCGATCGCTACGCGCTCGTTTTCCTCTTTATTCGCCAAGACAAGGTCTGGTTGTAACGCCATAATCGCG
Source organism: Pseudomonadota bacterium (assembly GCA_038749025.1). Lineage (GTDB taxonomy): Bacteria > Pseudomonadota > Gammaproteobacteria > Steroidobacterales > Woeseiaceae > JBCAXA01. The sequence continues at coordinate 125,392 of JBCDIL010000006.1, forward strand.
TCGATATTGAAGCGCTTACTACCACCGATCACCGTACACGTGTCGCGCAGCTCATCGGGATGAACGCAGTAGCGGGTACAGCCGACCAAGCGCTCGCGTACGCCCAAGTCCCAGAGCAACTCCGACTGCGACGGCACAAGCGAAACAAGGCGTTGCGGCGCTGTTGCCACCGTGACGGCATAACCGGTCTGGTCGCGCACCGTCACTGTCGCAGCGTCGCTCATCGTCTAGACAGCCGCCGAGTCTGCCATAGCGACGATGTGGGCCGAGCGAATAGCCGCACTATGTAAGTGCACGCGAGGCAATAAGCTCCCGAGGTAATGCATCGCGCTTAAACGCTTCGCCGCTCGAAACTCATCATCGGTGTCATAACCGTCCAAAGCGATCAGTTGCTTGAGATAGAGCCAGCCACCGACCAAGTAGCCGTTAAGCATCAGAAAATCCCAGGCTTGCGCATGGCTGACCGACGGATCGTCAGCGCCCGCGCGCACGAGATCTGCCGCTTGGCGGGCCTCGTCGAGCGCAACCTTTAAGCGAGCCGCGGCATCGGCGTCGGTACCGACGCGGACGGTCGCAATCGTGGCATCGACGTCGGCGAACAACGCGTTGAGCGCAGCACCGTCGTCGCGTAGAAACTTTCGTCCAATAAAGTCCGCCGCTTGGATACCGTTCGTACCTTCGTAAATCGGCGTAATGCGCGCATCGCGCAAGAACTGGGCCGCGCCGGTCTCCTCGACATAGCCCATACCGCCATGAACTTGCACACCGAGCGAAGCAACTTCCTGAACGACTTCCGTGCACCAAGCTTTGACGACCGGTGTCAATAGCTCGAGGCGATGTTTTTCCGCTGCCGCCTCATCGACCGACACCGGCGCATGCGCTCGATCGAGCGCACCCGCACTGTAGGCGACCAGCGCTCGCCCAGCTTCGGTGAGTGCGCGCATGGTAAGGAGCATCCGCCGTACGTCGGGATGCTCGACAATCGGCACTTGACCGTCGTGACCGGCCGCCGACCCTTGGCGTCGATCATTGGCATAGGTGCGTGCTGCTTGCAGCGCTCGCTCGCCGACACCGACACCCTCTAGACCGACTTCCAAGCGGGCGTGGTTCATCATCGTGAACATGCAAGCGAGGCCTTGGTTCAGTTCGCCGACCAGATAGCCCAGCGAGCCCTGCCCGCTATCGCCGAAACTCATTACACAAGTTGGGCTCGCGTGAATACCGAGCTTGTGCTCGACCGACAGAGCCCGCAAATCGTTTACGTCACCGTTGGTCAGTAACTTCGGCACGAGAAACAACGACAAACCGCGTACGCCCGCCGGGGCGTCCGGCGTGCGCGCGAGGACCATGTGGACAATATTGTCCGTCAGGTCGTGGTCCCCCCACGTGATGTAAATTTTTTGACCGGTGAGTCGGTACGCATCGCCATCCGGGACAGCGATTGTTTTTACCGCTGCTAGATCGGAACCTGCTTGCGGCTCGGTCAAGTTCATCGTCCCGGTGACGGTGGCCGCGACGAGCCCTGCCAGGTACTGCTCGTTCAACACCGGGTTGCCATGCGCGATCAGCGCTTCGATCGCGCCCATCGATAACATCGGACAAAGAGCGAACGACAGATTGGCGGAATTCCACATTTCACTAACGGCAATGTGCAACGCGAACGGCAAACCCTGCCCACCGTGCGCTTCGGGGATAGCCAGTGACAACCAACCGGATTCTTGGTAGCTCGCATACGCGTCGACAAACCCCGGTGCCGCGTGGACACCGGCGTCGTCGAGCGTAACGCCGTTGGTGTCGCCGACAACATTCAGCGGTGCGAACACATCGCTCGCTAACTTTGCGGCCTCGTCGAGCACGGTATGAGTGAGTTCCGGCGTTGCCTCGGCGTACGCGTCGCGTTTCGCGAGGTCCGGTAGACCCGCGACGGTATCTAGAACGAAAGCCAGCTCTTTAACTGGCGCAATGTATTCCGGCACAGTGGTTCTCCCGTCGAACCCAAAAGTTATTTGCTTGCGCCAAGCAAGTCAATAGACAGCGTCGCGGACTGCGGCCAGCTGGCGGCGACGTTAGCGTCGGCGGGCGGCCCACCAGGCCGCGATTAGCGCGAAGACACCCGCCACGGGTGCGCCGCGGTTGCGGTTAGCGGCACCGATCAAGTACGCCAGTTCCCATTGCGTGCGCAGGATGCGCCAGGCCGTCCACACAGAGTGGCTCGGGTCGTAGATGTTCGTGGCCTCGGATGTCACGCCATTCAACTCCAAAATGGTCAGGCCCTCACCGCGCTTCAGCGCGTCGGCACTTGCCGCTTTTAGGTCATAGCGGCCGAAGAAAAATCCTTTGTATTGCTGACTGATAGAATCAATTATTTGAGTTAATTCTTCCGTTATTAAGGACTGGCCATCGCGAAAAACACAGCCGCGAGAATGGGTACCGAGCTCTACCAGCGGGAAAACGTCGCCGGCCGGGATAACGTTCTGCAGAACCGCTGCATGCCGCCGACAGTGTAAATCCGCCATCACCACAGCGCGTGAATCGTTCAAGATGAGCTGCTCCAACGTCGTCTGACCATCACCGATCAAGGTCAGCGGCTCTTTGACGGTGATGGCGAAAATCCGCCCTGACGGCTCGGCCGGGTGGCGAACATAGAACACACCGAATTCGTCGCCGCCCGCAAATCGCTGCGCCAGCGTTGGGCCACTGTGGCTCGCCAAATAGTCGACAGCGGCCGCCCGATCCTCAGCCACAAGTACACCCTCACCGCGCTCGCCGCTATCCGGCTTCAGTACGATCGGGTAACCACCCGCTCGGCCGCTCGCAAAGGTGTCAAGCGCCTCGTGTGCTTCCGAGTCGAGTAATGTCCATGCCGCCACCGCATCCGTCGGCAGTCCGGCCAAAATAGCGGCTTTGGATTCACCGACGAAACCGCCCAGTGGCATGGCGGGATTCGCCGCCGTGAATGCCGTCAATGAACGATGGCGTAGACCCATCAGGAAAAACGACGGCAGCAACGGTGCGTATAGCACGAAGCTCGGCCAGAATTCCCAGCGCCGCCAGCGCGTCCACCGGCCAACGGCGTACCGCCGCATATCGCGATTGACTAGCAGCCCGATGAGCTTCGTTGCGAGCCACAAGCCAGCGGCAATCGCGGCGAGGACCGGTAGCGCCCAACGTTGATAGTCGTCGAGCCAGCCGAGTACGCGCTCGCCACTGCGCGCTGCCAGCAGGACCAACGCGGGTGTCCACGCCAATGCTGGGGCGATTAGCAATAAAGAGAACTTCGCGATCGACATGCCGAGTGCACCTGCCGCGAAGAACGTCGGAAAACGTGTACCCGGAACGAACCGTGCGATCAGTAAGGCGACAACCCCGCGGCGCTCGAACCAGCGTTCGGCCCGAGCCACCGCCCGGCGTTTATCCACAATTCCAAGCTTCTTCGCGCGCCGGCTGAGCCGCCCCGACCAGTAAACGAGCATGTCACCGGTGTAAATGCCGATAAACGCGTACACCATCGCCTCCAATAGCGTCAACGCGCCGGCCGATGCGGCGAGCCCGGCAGCGATTGTTGCCAAGTCCTCACTGACGTAACTGAACAAGATGACACCGATACCGATCAGTACACTCGTCATGCCACCTGTCGGCGGTAACGATTCTCGATCGAACGGTAGCGCTGCCGCGGCAAGACGTTCGGCGCCGGCGTCGGCGCGTGTCGCGGCACGACCGGCATCGACAGTGGCGGCAAATGCCAACCAACGCTTCGCGACGATCGCCGGTTCAGAGAACGGTAATTCGTGGCCTCCCGGAAACGGCGCTAACACAGCCTGCGGGACAATGCGGGCGTGTTCGACCGCCGCGGCGAACGGGACCAAGGGGTCGCCGCGGCCGTGGATGATCAGCATCGGTTCGGTTAGGGACTCGAGGACAGCACGCAATGGCCGCTGATCCGTGTCGTAGAAATTACGCGCATAGGCGCGGTTTAGAGGAAACCGGTCGAGCCAACCGAAATGCGGCACTAGCCAGTCAATGGCCGTTAACGCGGCCAGCTGTACCCAATGCACGGCATGGTTGGCCTTGTAGCTACCCAGCAGCTCTAGTTCCTGCACGCCAATGCCCGCCAACAGGGTCACCGACTCCACGGTGACAACGTCACCGGCAATCAATTCAAGCGCAACCCCGCCGCCCATCGAATAGCCAACAAGATGGACAGAATCGATCCCTAGGGTCAGCAACCAAGCCTCGACGAACCGGGCGTGCGCGCGAATGGAGTAGTCGTCGAGACGTTGTTGCGATAGACCGAACCCCGGCAGATCCGGTATCAGGATACGTATGTCCTCGCGCTCGCTCGCGATCGCCTCGGCCAAGCCGACCATCGAACTGCCGGCAACCGGTGAGCCGTGCAAAAGCACCACCGTGTCGGCTGCATCCGTTGGCCCGAATTGGCGAAATACGAGCCGGACGTCGCCGGGTAATGTCTGAACAGACGCCGCGGGGGGTAGCTCAGCCGGCGTAGCAACGAATGCACTGCTAAGCCACGACGCCAACAACAAGGCGATATAGACCATCGCCCAGCGACGTTTTTTCATCAGCGAAAACGGCGGCGTCGGTTAGCGCCCGCCGCGTCCGATATCGCCGCAATCGGGCAACGATGCTCGATGGCGTACAGTCGATGGCGCCAGTCCAAAATCTTGAGGCACGGGGAGTTCAAATCGATTCAGTAGAACAGCGATTAATGCATAGTGATGGGCGGTATGGCTCATCAGAAACTCGAGCTCACGCCCGAGGCTCGACCGATTAGCCGGCGCACCGACCGAACCCGGTTCGTGCTGTACGTCGAGCACCGTGGTCGCCTCAAACGACAACGTCCGCAAGCGCTCGATCAGTGCGGCTATTCGCCTACGAGTATAGCGAACATCTGTTTCGGCACGATTGTCGCGCGATCGACAGGCGTAATCGATGGAACCGCTAACGACGCCATCGAGCAAACAATCGTAGTGATCGAGGATGTGCCTTACATGCGCGCCGATAGAGGATCCCAGTACGGTGTCGTCGCAGTGTGCAAAACGGCCGCCAGGCAACTGATCCAACAGCTCAGCGATCTGCAGTAGCTGGCCTGCACAAGCCTCGGTCGTGTCTGCAATACTCATGCTTCAAACTTCCATCGGTACTTACCCAGCTGCGCGTCAACCGCACTGTGTAATTGCTTCGCTAGCCGCTTGCGGTCACTGCCACGCATGGGCGTCTCACCGAACACCAACCTTGCCGCGAACCCCGGCAAAGCCAACAGATTGAGAATATGGCGGGCGAAACCGGCATCGCCCCACCAACAAATCTGGTCAGCGGTTCGCGCCTCATTATCAGAAGCCGTATCAATGCGATAACTGAGATAACCGTAGTTGACCGGGTAGTCGAACTCAGCCGCCATTTGCAACAGCGAAGGGCGAAACGGTAAGACGCTCTCACCCGCCGTACTTGACCCTTCCGCAAACACGACAACACTGGTGTCAGCCGCGAGTCGTGCGCGAATGGCGGCGTTCGCCGTCGGCAGGCTGCGGTTACGTTGCCGATCGACATAGACGGTCCCTGCAACGGTAACGAGATGGCCAACGAGCGGCCAATGCTGGACATCGCTTTTCGCGACGAACGCCGTTCGCATCTCGCTGGCGATCAGCACGATGTCGATGTAGCTCAGATGATTGGCGACAAAGACCCCGGTCTGCGTCGGAGGCTGCCCGATAACGTCAGGAACCAACCCAATAATCCGACAGACGGCCCGCGACCATTGCATCAGCACCAACGACTGCGTGCGCAGTCGCAGCGGTGATGCCGCGGGCAAAATACTGACGAGTAGCAATGGGAGGTAGCCCACCACGGACACAATGGCCAACGCAATCACCCGCACTGCACGTCGCACTTGTTGCATTAACGCGCATCCAGTCCAAACAAACGCCGAGCACGCGCATCGAGCGAGTTAATATCGAATAGCGCGAGGAAATCGATCGTTTTGAAATGCCGGTCGATGGCCGGGTCGCTGACGATTTCGGCACCGTACTGCAAGTACAGCCGCATCAACTTCGGGATGGGAACGCGCGCTGGTGTACCGCCGAGGGTCGGCGATAACCGGTAGGTGTCGCGAACGCGCACACGAAAATCTTGGCGACGATGACCGCTCACATCGAGGTACTCGGCAACCGCCAGGCCCTCTTGCGCAGACTGCGATGTTAGCGAGCAACAACCAAAGAAATACCGCGCCCCAGTCGCTTGCATGTACCGAGCGAGTCCCAGCCACAGTAAGTAGAGGACACGGGTGTTGCGATGTTCGGCAGCAATACAGGCGCGACCGAGCTCGATCGACTGGCGCAACGTTGCCTCCGGCAGATCAGCGAGCACGAACTCGTCATCCGAGTAAAAACCGTGTTCGCGACCGGTATCGAACGGAATGAGTCGGTAGGTGCCGATCGTCGTGCCGGTGGTCGAATCCTCCACCAACAGGTGTTCACAGTATTGATCGAAACGATCGCGGTCGCGCATCTCAGCGTAGGCACTGTCGAGTCCTTCACCGAGCTCAAGATTAAATATGTCGAAACGCAGCTTCAGAACCGCATCGATTTCGGCCTCGGTGCGTGCCAGTCGTAAATGGTAGCGGTCGCTGCGTTCGTTAATCCGGGGCACGTCAGCCGGTTGGTGCCGCCACTGCTTTAGCATTGGTTTAGTCGCGCACAGTCGGATGCACCGCGCTCCAACATAGCCCGCGTTACCGGTTCTCCGCGCCCGGTAAAAATCACGGCCGACGTCGCCAAGATCGACTCGGCCCTAATCGAGCGCTCACGAATTTTTTCGACTTGCCGGTTAAGTTGCTTTGAAACGTACCGCGCCACCCAGTTCTTCGGCAGGCCACCGCCCAACTCTGCCGTCGCGTGAACGGCGACGAAGGTATGACCGCTGCTAAGACGTGCCATGAGCCAGCCACCGGTATTGGCCGGCAAATACACCGCCTTATCAAACTGCCGCTCGCTGAGATCCGCGAGGTCGCCGGCAACCAGCCGTTTACGCGCCATCGACTGACCCCCGTCGGCGAGCGCCCAACCGTGCTCCCACCAAGTCTCGGTTGCCGCCGCGATTTCGGCTCGGGCCTGTGAGCGAATCACCCAATGCCGGTCGGCGACTGGCCATGGCAAATTGACAAACTGGTACCACAACGCTGCCCCAGCGGGTTCCTGTCGCAATTTCACTTCGACCAGACGCGATGCGTTCTGCTCGACGCTGCCTAGCGTAGCGACCCACAATCGCAACCGGTCCTCGGGCACGGTCGCCAACGCGACAACTTGGTAAACCAGCGGCGCGTCCGGCGTGGTCGCTACGCGATTGCGGTAGCTGATGATCTCGCCGTCCTTGAGCCGGGTCAGTTGGTCGTCGTCCGGTAACGGCAATTGTAAGGTTGCTGTTGGCGCTGTGTTGTAGCGCTGCAAAAGGTCGTTGATTTCGTCGGTTGCGACGGGCTCGCCAGCGCGCAATGCACCGGCCAGCGCTAAACCGGCAACGGTCAGAGAAAACGATCGATACGGCGGCATGCACGGATAATACCAGCGTCGCTAGGCGTTTGATGTTACGCCGGCGCCGGCGCACCAACGAGCGGGTACCGCTCGCGGTGCAGGACGACGAGTGTCAGCAAAGCCACCCAGCTGACAACAGCCATAATGAACAGCGTTGGGTCGCCGCCGGCGGGAGCACCAGGAAACTTCACCGCGGCACCAAGTGGTGTCGCCAAGTGAAAGAAGATGGCACCCGACAAGATACCCAGCCCAAACAAGGCGCCCCAATGACGTGTAACGGGAATGATCAGCAACACTGAGGCAATTAACTCGGCCGTGCCGACACCGTAGGCGCCGAATTGCGCGAAAGGCTGACCGATCGCGTTGAGCCCGATTGAGTCGAACCAAGCGCCGATCGTGGAAAAAATATGGACTGTTTCCACCGCGCCAGAAAACTTGAACGGCAGCGATTGCAGGAAAACGACGACCGGGATCGCCACCAAGACCCAAACTACGTATTTATTCTTCATCTCACCTTCCCTTTGTTGTCGGTGGCCACGCGAGGCCACAAACCGTCTTGGCAACAAAGACCCCCTCGGCCCGGTGTTTATTTCAACGCGCCGTCACGGCGATGAGCGACCGAAGCGCCAATCGACGCCAACGTAGGCATAGCGGGGCGGCGCGGGCTCGAAAAAGCGTGCGCCGAACGCGTTAATACGCAAATTCGCCGGGTAGTCTTCGTCGAGTAGATTATTGACGCCGGCGGTCAGACGGACACGCTGGCGTGACAGCGTAAACGACCAACCCGCGCGCAACCCAGCGACGGTGTAAGCACCCTGTTCGGCGGACCCAGCGTTATTCAGCGCTACGGCACCGAACCGTGTGATGTCCAACGCAACAAATCGCGACTCGTGAAATTGGTAGTGTCCGCTAATGGCGGCGACATACCGTGGAATGCCGGGCGTTCGTTGACCACTGAAGTCCGTCGTGTCGGTTACGAAACGGCGAAACCGGAAGTCGTTGACGGTAACGGCGGTCTCGAACCGCCAAGCAGACATTGGCTGCCACTGCAGCGACAACTCCGCCCCGTCGCGCCGCGATGTTCCGGCATTGGCAAAAAAATCGCGCCCGGGCTCGCTGGCCAATTCAAACGGAATCAACTCATCGTCGAGCTCGATTCGAAACAGTGTCAGCTCTGCCGCTAGCGCCTCGGTGGAACGCCACCGCCAACCGAGCTCGACGGAGCGCGCAATGGCTGGATCGAGATTCGGGTTAAAGCCGCCGCCCGCGGGATTCGCATACTCTGTTGTTGTCGGCGACTCGAAACTGCGGGCAGCGTTTGCGAACAGCGACCAGTTGTCGTTTAGCGCAACATTGATACCCACCTGCGGACTAAATTGTCGGAAGCGACGCAAACCGGAATCATCGCCATCGGCTAAAAAGGCATCGGTGACACGAAACCTAAGCCAGTCGTAGCGCCCGCCAACCGTGACATTCCAGCGCTCGGTCGGTGCGTAAACTAACGAGGCGAAAACACCGGCTGCCCGAACGTCCTCTTGCTGATCAAGGCGCAACAGACCACGGCTGCCATCGAGATTATCAAACCGACGGCGCCCATCGCGTTGCTCGTCGATATCTATTCCGACCAGCCAACGCAGCGCATGCGCCCCCTCGGTGGCTAGCGTGATACCGACACCAAACACTTGGCGATCGAGATCGACCTGCCCCGCCGTCATAAAGGGCAGACGATTCGAGAAATCCCGCTCGACCGCGTAGGCGCGCACCGCGGCGCGCCGATCCGCACCGGCTGAACGATCCCACGACACGCCGAGCCGCGCTTGCGTCAGCGCCTCGCCGGCATTGAACGTAACGTTTTGCAAGCGCGCACTCGCTGGGTCCGCGCTAGCTTGCGCCGCATTGATACCGCCAGGGTCTTCGGCGAGAGGCTGGTCCGCCAAGTTGGCGACCACCACCAACTCACCGTCCCCGCTGGTGGCCCGTCGGTAGACAGCGTTGATCAGCCGCTGCCGCGTGCGCGCGTGCTGACGAAAGCCATCGAAGTCGAGAGCACTGGCACTCAGCAACAAACCCTGCCCATCGAAGTCGGCTGACCATTTCGCCGTCGCTCGGCGAAACCCATCTGCGCCGATACCGAGACCGACCGATGCATAAGGATCATCGCCGGCGCGTTCTGATGTGATCTTTATCAGGCCACCCGCCGCGTTGCCGTACAGCGAGGCCGCCGGGCCACGGAGAATCTCAACGCGTTCGGCGGAGCCGAGATCGAGACTATCGAGTTGCCCTTGTCCGTCTGGCAACGTCAACGGGATGCCATCGACAACCAGCTTTACGCCCCGTATACCAAAGCTCGACCGAGCACCGAAACCGCGAATAGCGATTCGTAAGTCTTGCGCAAAGTTGTAGCGGTCTTGTAAAAACACGCCCGGTACGCGCGTTAATGCTTCATCCAGACCAACTTGCTGGTAACCGGCATCAAGATCGTCAACGACGCTAACAGCGAACGGAATGCTCGCTGCCGGTTGCGCAAGCCGTGTTGCCGTCACGACAACTTCATCGACAGGGTCGGTTTGGGCACCGACGGTTAGCGGCAGTACCGCTAGCAACAAGCCTCCGCGCCAGTTCAACGCGTCGTCGCCGTTTGCTCTGCGTTCGGATTGTCGATCAGGGTGCCGCCGGACCAAGACAGCTCGGGCTGTGCCTCGCGCCGGTACTCGACGTACAACTCAGCGAGAATCGACAAAGCGATTTCACCGGCCGATTTCCCGCCGGTCGCTAGCCCGGCGGGTCCGTGAATGCGTGCGACAGAGGCTGCAGGAACGCCTAGGTTTGCAAGTGCCGCGCAACGCTGTGCGTGAGCGCGTCGAGAACCTAAAGCACCGCGGTAGAAAACCGGTTCGGCCGCAAAGCGCTGCCAAACTGCCAATTCGCGGTCGTGTTCGTGAAACGCGGTAACAACGGCCGTATCGGCGTCAACGCTGATCGCATCGAGCTGGCGTGCATCCCAGAACGACAACGAAGTTCGCGCATCGGCCGCGCGTAGCGTCGCCTCGTCGGGGCTGGCGAGCGTCGTAACGATGCCTTGCGTCGCCGCTAGACGCACCAATTCAATGGCAACCGGGCCGGCGCCGGCGACAAACAGCTGGATCGGCGGGCGGTAGTGGCGCCGGTAATGCGCCGCTGGCGGACGTTCACCGGCTGCGAGCGCAACGACGCCGCTCGCGACACCGATGTCGAGAGCGACGGACTCGCGCCGCGCGAGCCGGTCAGCAACGTGCGCGAACACGTCGGCCAGCGGCCGAACAAAATGCACATCAATACCGGAACCGCACGGTAATTGGATATCGACGTAGGGCGATCCGGTGCCGAACCGCACGGCGACCGGGCGCTCGTGCTGGAATACTTGCCGGCCAACGTCAGCGATCGCGTGCTCGGCACAACCACCCGACAAGTAGCCAAAGTACTCACCGTCTTCGGCGATAACCATCTGGCTGCCGCGCGGCCGAGGCGCCGAGCCATCGACATAAACCAACGTCGCAAGCGCGACGCGTCGTCCAGTCTGGCACCACGTTGCACCGACCGGTATGACATTTTCGATCGTGGGTTGGATGTCGGTCATTGACGTTGCAGTACACCTACAGCGGCAAATCGGCGCTGCAATCTACCTGGTTCAAAATGATGGACGATTCTATATCGGCTACGGTATCGATGGCAGCGAGATCGTGTTTCAGCAAGCGCTCATACTCACCAAGGCTCCGTGCCACGATGCGCAGCATGTAGTCGTGCGAGCCAGTAACGACACAGCACTCCGTGACCGCTGGCAAATGGGTAACGGCTTGTTCGAACGCTTGGGAATTGTCGACGCTGTTGCGCTGCAATTTGACGAACGCGAGCCCGGTGATCACAAAACCCAGCTTCTCGTAATCGAACGTGGGGCGATACGCCCGGATTACGCCTTCGCGCTCCAAGCGCCGCAGCCGCCGCAGGCACGGGGTTGGCGTCAGCCCAACGGACGCGGCGAGATCGGCATTACTGGCTCGCGCATTGCGGTGCAGCGCTTGCAATAGCTTTTTGTCGAGGCGGTCGATCATGAGGGTCGTTCAAATTGCCCTGGTATTAGCAGAATATAGCGTGAATCTAGAATCGACCGCGATTTTTCGCGATTTTCTGCTGCGTTGTGTTTGCTAAAATGCCCGTACGTCGCGAGGAGCGCTACATCGGCGGTAGGGCCGACGACCTCTTGGGTGCCTGCCTAATCGTTCGATCCGGCGGCGCTCCACTGGCAGAGTCGGCCGCTGCGTGCCGGGAGCGTGAACGCGTTCTCGACCAAATCGGCTGTTGAGGCCCGACCCAGCGCTCGCTGCGGTCAAGCCGCAGCCCTGACGGAGCCAGCATGTACCGCGAATCGAAACTGCACATCCCTCAGCCGACAGCGCGACCCGGCGACTCCCCCGACTTCAGCTACCTAAAGTTGAGCCCAGCCGGCTCGATCAGGCGGCCCCCTATCGACGCCCGACCCAGCGAGATCGAGCAACTGTGCTCGGAAATGGTTCGGGTCCTCGACGACGACGGCAAAGCCTGCGGCGAATGGAACCCGCAACTGCCGGAGCAAGATTTGATCGCTGCGTTGCGGCTCATGTGCCTGACGCGCGTGTTCGATGAACGAATGCATCGCATGCAGCGCCAAGGTCGAATTTCATTTTACGTTCAGTCACTCGGCGAAGAAGCGGTGTCGATCGGCCAAGGGCTTGCGCTGCGCGCCGGTGACATGCTGTTTCCGTCTTACCGCCAACAAGGCCTATTCATCCTGCGCGGTCTGCGTCTCGCCGACATGATGTCGCAGTGCTTATCGAACACGCGCGATATGTGCAAAGGCCGACAGATGCCGATCATGTACCACTACGCGGACGGCAATATCTTTTCTATCTCCGGCAACTTGGCGACCCAGTACCCCCACGCCGTTGGTTGGGCGATGGCATCGGCAATTAAAGGTGATAGTGACGTCGCCGCGTCGTGGGTCGGCGATGGCAGTACCGCCGAGGCCGACTTCCACCATGCGCTAACGTTCGCCACGGTTTACCAAGCACCCGTCATCCTAAATGTCGTCAACAATCAGTGGGCGATTTCAACGTTCCAAGGCACAGCCGGCGGTGAGCGGCGCTCGTTCGCCGCCCGCGCGCTTGGGCTCGGGCTGCCGGGCATTCGCGTTGACGGCAACGACCTACTCGCCGTCTACGACGTCACGCAATGGGCCGCTGAACGCGCCCGCGCCGGCCACGGTCCGACCCTGGTCGAATTGGTTAGCTATCGTGGCGGCCCGCACTCTACCAGCGACGACCCGACGCGTTACCGGCCGAAAGATGAGTGGAGTGCGTTTCCGCTAGGCGACCCGATCGAGCGTCTGAAAGCCCATCTGATCGGCGTAGGTTGCTGGAGTGACGAGCAACACGCGGCGCTGCTGAAGGAACTCAACGATCACGTCGTAACCGAGTGGCGTGAGGCGTTGAGCCACGGTTCTATGATCGACGGCCCGCAGCTCGATGTCGACGAGATGTTCGACGACGTGTTCGAGACGCCGTGTGCAAACCTCGAACGACAACGCGCCGAACTGAAAGCGTTGGAGGACTGAATCGATGCCACAGATGAACATGATTCAGGCCATCAATTCGGCGATGGACATCATGCTGGAGAAAGACCCAAGCGTCGTTGTGCTCGGCCAGGATGTTGGCTACTTCGGCGGCGTGTTCCGATGCACAGACGGCTTGCAGAAAAAATACGGCGAACACCGAGTCATTGACGCGCCGATCGCTGAAGGTGGAATCATCGGCTCGGCGATCGGCATCGGCGTCAATGGCATGCGACCGGTCGCAGAGATTCAATTCGCCGACTATATTTACCCGGGCCTCGACCAAATCGTCTCGGAGCTCGCTCGGTTGCGCTATCGCAGCGCCGGCGATTTTTTCTCGCCAGTGACAGTCCGTACGCCTTGCGGCGGTGGCATTCGCGGTGGGCAAACGCACTCACAAAGTCCGGAAGGTATGTTCACGCATATCAGCGGTATCAAAACGGTGATGCCGTCGAACCCGTATGACGCCAAGGGGCTGTTGATCGCGTCCATCGAATCGAACGATCCCGTCGTGTTTTTCGAACCGAAGCGGCTCTACAACGGCCCATTCGACGGCGACCCCGATAAGCCGGCGGTAGGCTGGGCATCGCATTCGAAGGGAGATGTCCCCGACGACTACTACACCGTGCCGCTCGGTGAAGCAGATATCGTTCGGGCTGGCTCCGAATTGACGATCGTCACGTACGGAACGCTAGTCCACGTCGCGACGGCGGCTGCCGAAGCCGAGGGCGTCGATGCCGAAATCGTCGACGTTCGCACACTGGCACCGCTCGATCTTGACACGCTAGCGCGCTCTGTCGAAAAAACCGGCCGCTGCATGATCGCGCATGAGGCAACCCGCTTCTCCGGTTACGGCGCAGAATTGTCGGCGAGTATCCAAGAGGCCTGCTTTTATCACCTCGAAGCACCGATTCGGCGTGTCACCGGTTGGGATACGCCTTACCCACACGCCTTCGAGTGGCAATACTTTCCGGGCAAGAAGCGCTTGCAAGCCGCGATTCGCGAGCTGATGGAGACCCAATGAGCGAGTACATCTTTAAGCTCCCCGATCTCGGCGAAGGCACGGTAGAAGCCGAAATCGCGGAGTGGAATGTGAAGGTTGGCGATGTTGTCGCCGAAGAAGACACGCTCGGCGCTATGATGACCGACAAAGCTGCGGTCGAGGTGTCGTCACCGGTTGCAGGGCGCGTCACGGCACTCGCCGGCGAGCCCGGCGACATCGTCGCCGTTGGTACGCCACTCGTTACGTTTGAGACCGACGGCGAAACCGCGGCGCCGGCGCCGCCAGCAGCCGTACCGAGTACGGAGACAGCGCCAGCACGAACCGCCGCGGTCGATACGGCCAGTCAAGCAGCCGTGCCGCCGTCGTCGGCGACAGCACGCGTGCAAACGTCACCGGCGATCCGCCGCATGGCGCGCGAAGCGGGCCTAGATCTTACGACGGTCGTTGGCACCGGGCCGCGCGGTCGTATCGTTCGCGCCGATCTCGAAGCACACCTCGCGAACTCGTCCAATGTCCGTGCGGCTGACGCACCGCCGCCGGTGCAACGCCACGGCACGGAAGAGATCAAAGTCATTGGTGTGCGACGCATGATCGCAGAGCGGATGTCGGCGGCGAAAAGATCGATACCGCATTTCTCGTACGTCGAAGAAGTCGATGTCACGGCACTCGAGTCGCTGCGGGCGCATCTGAACAGCACGGCTAGCGACGGTGAGCCACGCCTGACGCCACTGCCTTTTATCGCGCTGGCGTTAATCCGCACGCTGAGCGACTACCCGGCCGTCAATGCCGTTTACGACGACGAACGCAACACCATCGTTCGGCACTCCGCCGTGCACCTCGGTGTCGCGACGCAAACGCCGGACGGACTCAAAGTCCCTGTTATCCAACACGCAGAGCAACACGGCTTACGGGCGATGGCCACGGCGATTCGCGCGGCGAGCGACAAAGCGCGAAGCAATCAATCGCGCCCACAAGAGCTCAGCGGTTCGACAATCACGATCACGAGCCTCGGCAAACTTGGCGGGATCGCCTCGACACCAGTCATCAACGCACCGGAAGTGGCGATCATCGGCATCAACAAAGCGGTACAACGACCGGTTGTCGTGGATGGTGCGGTTACGGTACGGACGATGATGAATATTTCATCGTCATTCGATCACCGCTTTGTTGACGGTTTCGATGCCGCTGCCATGATTCAAGCGTTGAAAACTCGCATCGAACAACCGGCACTGATGTTCACCGATTTGTAAACCTGCTCAATCACGCGCGTAACAGACGCGCCGGTGAACCTCACCGCTCACGAGTCAACCGTTGTGGCGTCGCGCTAGCCGTTGAGTGCAAAGCGGCTGCTGGATTTTGCACGTCGTGCAACAACGCTGTTCGCGCTGCCATTGCAATCGGAACTGACAACAGCGGAATTGGCTTCGTGGTCGGTAAGCGAACAATCCACAATAGCGATCGATTACCGATGGTGAGCCGTGACGCAACAACCATCGGAGCGGTGTCGGCGTACGCTACGGGTGGATCAATCGGTGCCGCACCGGTTGCGGTTGCAAGCACCAAGACGACGGCACACAACACGGCTCGCATCAGCGCACCTCTTCCAACGGAGTCGACAACCATGCCGGGACGTAGCCGTCCCAGATACCGCCGGCATCCGCGGGCGCAATAATGGTGTAAAACATGAAGCCGATCGCAAAACCGGCGAGAGCGGAACCCAAACGTTTGCCGCGGCAGGTGTGTAGCATGCGTTGCAGTAACACCGGATACTCCTGAAATATTGAGATCGTCGTTACAGTCGCGTACTGGCGCTGTTTCTTACAGTGAAATCTCCAATTCCGTCCGTCGCCGTTCGAGCTCAGCGATTTCGCGCCTTTTGATCGTCGCCTCGCGATGACCCCAGGCTGCCAGCCCTACAATGCTGGCAACGAGTACGGAAATCACGACGATGCGGAACGGCCACGGCCAACCGGTTTTCGCATTGCTCTCAACCAGCCATGGCGCCACCAAATAGCCCATCACGGCACCCAGTGGCATAACGCTATACGTCATTCTAGCGACCCGTAGCGATGCCCGCGCGTGACGTATGGCGGCCTCCAGGTAATCGTTTGGCGCGGTATTTGTCACCAGTTGGTCTCGCTGGTAACCGCCGTATTGGTCATAAACCCATTTGGCGAACGTGACGACTAACAGCAGCGTGGCGGCGCCACGCCAGGCAAAAAAGCCACGCAGGTCGAAGTAGCCCATCATCGCGATAACAATGACCCAGAACACCGTGAGAGCGATGCCGATCTGCCGTCGTGCGCGAGCCTGGCGCAGTGTGGCGGTCACGATGTCGCTTGCTGCAATTACCGCTGGAATACTGCGCCACAATTCAACGAGTTCATCGTCGCGCCGCTCATCATCTAACTCATTCATGCAATGCTCCTCAGCGCGTTGCGAAGCCGATCGCGGGCGCGGGTCAAGCGTACCGCGACATTGCCGCCGCTAATCTGCAACGCAGCGGCAATCTCGCTGTCGGTAAACCCCTCTAGGTGCAGCGACACGACTTGCCGGAGTCCGACCGGTAGCTGGCGCACCGCGGCCAGCAATGCCTCGCGAATTGCATCGTGTTCCGCTCGCTGCGCCGGGCCTGGCGTTGAATCGGCGAGATCGACCTCACCGCTTACGATAGGGTGTCGAACCTCGCGCCTGACGTGGCTTACCGCGACGTTGTGCGCGATACGCGCTACGTAGGTCTTGATGCCCGCTTTTCCACGAAACCGTGCCAGCGCAGCCCAAACAGCCACGAAGACCTCTTGCACAAGCTCCCGTTGCAGTGCCGTGCGACTTTCGAATGCGGCAATAATCCTCGTCACCATGGGCGCGTATTCGCCGACAATGGCTTCGAAGTGCTCGGTGCGGGGTGGCTCTGTCACGCTTCAATAGTCGCGACTGGGATGGATTTCTTACAACGAATTTGGTGCGGTACTCGACCCAAACGCCGCTTGCCGGCTGTGCTTACCGGTTAGTAGCCGGCTTGTGTTGTCGCGACGAGGTAATTGACGACAGCCTGTAAGGCCTCCTCGCGCGACTTACCGGCAGCCCGAGCAGACTCGTAGGCCTCGATTTGCCGGTGTGCACTGGTGCCAGCACTGAGAATCTTAGGCAAGCGCGCGATTTCCTCGATGCAACCGAGCGCCGCGGCGTCTTCCTCAATCAACGACATGATCTCGGCCAGAATGACGTCAAAGTCGATGACTTCTCCGCGGGCGAGATCGATCAAGCCTTCATCGAAGCTGTAACGCATCGCTCGCCAACGGTTCTCGTTAATCAACATTTGTGTGTATTGGCGCCAACGTTGGTTGTCGAGGCGCAAGCGGTACAGCATGCGCAGCAAACACACAACCAGTGCGGCGAGCGTAAGGGCATCGTCAAGACGGGTACAAACGTCCATGACCCGCGTCTCTAGGGTTGGATAGCGCGCGCTTGGGCGAAGGTCCCACCAGATCTTGCTCGAATCCTGGATCAGCTTTGCATCGATGAGAATTTGTACGTGGCGCTGGTATTCGGCGTAGCTGCTAAATCGCTCGGGTAAACCGGTGCGTGGCAGCGCATCGAAAACCGTTAGCCGATACGAACTAAGACCGGTGTTCTCGCCGTTCCAGAACGGCGACGACGTCGACAACGCCAACAAGTGCGGCAGGAAGTAGCTCAATTGGTTCATTAAGTCGATGCGCAGCTCATCATCGTTAATGCCGACGTGAACGTGCATGCCGCTGATCAGCATACGCCGCGCCGCCGCTTGCATCTCCAGCGCTAACTCTTGGTACCGCTCGCGCGGCGTGTGCTTTTGCGATTCCCATTTTGCGAAGGGGTGACTCGACGCGGCGATCGGCGCAAGACCGTAGCCTTCGGCGACCTCGACAATCGTGCTGCGCAGGCGAGCCAAATCGGCGCGGGCTTCGCTAATCGTGCGACAGACGCGCGTGCCAACTTCGATTTGGCAGCGCATATACTCGGGACTAACCTGGCCCGGACAACGCCGCTCACAGGCGTCGAAGATTTCGTCGGGCGGATCGGTCGCCAGCTCTCCGGTTTCGCGCTCGACGAGAAGGTATTCCTCCTCGATGCCCACGGTGAATGGCGGTTCCGGTACGGCCATGCTCAGCTCACTGTTGCCGCCGCCCGCAGCGTGACGGGGCGCTCTGCTCGCGCCGGCGGTGGCCGACGCAGATTAGGGTCGCCGAGTACCGCTCGGATAATCGCGGTCAAGCGCTCAGCCCACAGTTCGATACCGCGCTCGTCGGCAATGTGGTCTTGACGAATCTCAATCGCGACGTGGGCCCGCCCGGCTGACTCACCGTGGTAGTCGACCGTAAAATCGGCACTGGAGCGGCCGGAGTACGGCACGTTGTCGCCCACCCGAACATCGGCAATGGCGTCGAGCCCCGCATAGAACACCTCGGCGAGGCGCTCGTCTGCATCCCACAGCACACCCGCGTCCCACGGCCGATAAATGCCATCCAAGACCGGACTGAAACTGTGTAGCGATACCAAGGCCGCCCGCTCGTTCTCGGTGTCCAGTTCTGCAAGCGCCGCGTCGACAGCCTGGTGGTATGGCCAGTAGATCGCATCGGCGCGGTGTTTACGATCAGCCTCAGTAAGATCGCAGTTACCGTCGATGCGGGTACCGTCACCAAACGTTAGAAATGCACTGGGGTCATCGAGGCTACGATTGCAATCGACCACCAGTCGCGAGTAATTACAGAGAACGGCCGATAGATCTAGCGCATCAGCGACGGCGAGCGTCAGCGGACCGGCGCCGTAATCACAAACAAGATGCGAGCGCTTGGCGCTATCGCCAAGACCTAAGCCGTCTAGCACCGCCGGGATGCGTGAACTGGCGTGGTCGCAAACCAACAGGCACCGTTGCGACGCGTCACCGCGGATCGTTCGAAAAGGTGCCGGCTCATCGGCGGCGAGCAGCGGCGCGGTCAACAAGGACGAGCCCGGGGGGCAATAGCAATCAGCATCACTGGAGTGTAGCGCAGCCGGTATGTCGGCCGGAAGATCAGGCGGAACGTTGTTGGGACTGGTTCAGTGCCGCAGCGAACTCACTGAGCGGTGCTGGCTCATTAATGAGAAAGCCCTGCGCATACTCAACGCCGATTGACTCAAGGGTATCGAGAACATCCGGTGACTCGACGCGTTCAGCGACGATGTAGACACCGAGCGACCGACCGACTTGGCTAATCGCACTGACAATCGACTGATCCATCAGATCGTGACTGACATTGCCGATAAAATCGCCATCGATCTTGATGAAGTTAACCGGTAGCGATTTTAGGTAGGCGAACGAGGACAAGCCGCTGCCGAAATCATCAAGTGAGAATATGCAGCCTAGCGCGCGTAGCCGGTTCATGAACGCGGCGACTACTTTGACGTTGGCGATCGCTGCCGTCTCGGTAACTTCAAAACACAACGCCTGCTCTGGTAACGCCAGTTCTTCGAGACGGTGCGCGACATAGTCGAGGAAACTCTCATCACTCAGCGAATTACCCGACAGATTGATAGCGACGGTATACAGTGACATGCCATCTTTGCCGACACGATCGACCACCGAGTCAATCGCTTTGTCGAACACCCAGCGATCGAGCATCGGCATCAAATTAAATCGCTCGGCAGCCGGAATGAATTGCCCTGGAACGATCAGCTCATCCGTCTCATCACGCATGCGCAACAACAGTTCAAAGTGCTCGCGCGGTTCACGACCGGCCAGCGAACCAATCGCGATTATCGGTTGGAAATACAACTCCATGCGATCTTGTTCAACCGCTGCCGTCAGCCGGTCAGCCCATTGCATCTCTCGTCGAATGGCGGACGTGTCTCCCGAATGGAAGACATGGATACGATTACGGCCCTCATCTTTGGCGGCAAAGCAAGCGATATCCGCCGCACTCAGCGCCGCGCTGGTATCACCGATTTCGTTGTCAATAACGACGATTCCGACGGACGCCTTCGCGTTGTGTGACCGGTCTTGCCAGTTGAAGACAAACTCTTCGATCGCACGCCGGATTGACTCGCCGACCTGATTAGCCCGCTCGACCTCGCAGTTTTGTAGCAACACGGCGAATTGGTCACCGCCCAGACGGCCCAAGGTATCGGAGATTCGAATTTCGCCTTGCACAACATCCGACAACTGCCGTAAATACTCGTCACCCGCTTTATGCCCGAGCGAATCGTTAATCACTTTGAACTGATCGATATCGATCAACAGCAGTGCGTGACTAATACGCGAGTCGCGCGCGCATTCACTGATACGTGCTGCGAGCTGGTTTTCAAACTCGCGTCGATTGATGAGACCGGTTAGAGAATCGTGCGCAGCCTGGTACGACAACTGCCGCGATAGTCGGCTCGCTTTATTAAGCTCGTGAAAAACCATCACGGCGCCGATCACATTTCCGATGCGGTCACGGATCGGGGCCGTCGAGTCTTGAATCTCGATGGCTTTGCCGCTGCGATCGACCAAGGCCGACCCTTCCGGCGACGTAATGACCCGACCCTCGCGAAGACACCGGACAACGGGGTTGTCGAGCAACTCGCGACTGTCGGCCGCTATCGTCGTCAGAACTTGATCGATACTTCGCCCGCGCGCGGCACGCGGTTCCCACCCGATGAGGTCCGCAGCCACCGGATTGAGGTAATCGACGCAACCGTGCGCATCGGTCGTGATGACGCCGTCGCCAATCGAGTTCAATGTAACCTGGGCACGCTCTTTCTCCTCAAAGACGCGCGTTTCGGCCAGCTTGCGATCGGTGATGTCGGTGATCGTGCCTTCGTGCGCCACGATAGCACCGGCTCGATCTCGCACAGCGCGGGCATTCTCAAGCACGACGATCTGACTGCCGTCGCGACGGCGTAATCGAACCTCAAAATTCTTGACGACGAACTCGCGGTGCAATACCTCGGTAAAGCGACGGCGGTCTTCGGTATTGATGTAGAGAGACTCAGGCGTGCCGTCGCGCAGCAGTTGCTCGAGGCTGTCATAGCCAAGCATCGTCACCAAAGCCGGATTTGCAGCCGTTAGATGGCCAGTGGGATTGGCGATGTAGACGCCGTCTACGACGTTTTCAAACAATCCACGGAAACGTTGTTCGCTATCGCGGAGCGCTTGCTCATCGAGATCACGACGAATCGCAATCCCGGCGAGCCGCACGAGATTCGCAACCGCATCGAGGTCTTCGGTGCCCGGCTGCGTCGTCGTATCCAGGTAGACATCGAGAGTACCGTAGGTTTGTTCGTCGGCCGCGACGATCGGAAAGCTCCAGACCGACTGAATGCCAAGTGCGCGCAAGTACGCCGCGAACGAGCCCGATTCGGCATCGTTACCGTTCATTACCACTTGGCGACCGTCAATCGATGCTGTGACGCACGGGACGTCGGTTTGATCGATCGCCACTTTCTTGATCAGGGCGCGTAGCTCGGCTGGTGCACCGGGTGCCGAGGCGAGTTTCATCCCTTGCCGCGCCCGCAGCATAATGGTGCCGCGCGCGTGCGGTACGGCCTGTTCAAGCGTTCGACAGATGGCCTTAAGCGCACTGCCCAATTCGGCACCGCTCGCGATCAACTCAAGAATCCGGTTTTCGCCGTACGTTAATAGCTCGCGCCGCTTGCGGTCGGCAATGCTGGTAATACTGGCCCGAATTAGCTGCCGCCCACTCGATGGTAAGCGGCTGAAGCGCACCTCACAGGGTATTTCGCTACCGTCCGCGTCGAGGTGTAACCACTCGAACACCGGCTGATCACCGTCAAGAGCTCGTTTAATGTGTCCGCGTTCCAAGCCGAACGATGAGGACCCGTCGAGCTGGTACTCGGGCGAAATGCCGGACGGGCCGATTTTCATCAATCGTTTGCGCGACATGTTGAACAGGCGCGTTGCGTGTTCGTTAACGTCGACAAACTGGTTGTGGTCGACGTCGAAAACGAGAATGGCCTCCGGCGCGTTTTCAACGAGCGCTCGGTAGCGCTCTTCGTTTTCGCGCAGCGTTCGCCGAGCCGCGCGCCGCTCGGTGATGTCGCGGATACAAACAATGAACTCGTTGCGTGGGTCTGCGGCCAGACGCGACGCGTTGACCTCGGCTACAAACACCGAGCTGTCCAGCCGGTGAGCGTCGAACTCGGCGCGCTGTATCTCAAATTGCGTCGCGTCGAAACGCGTTAGGCAACTTTCGAGCGCTTTATCGATACCCAGGCCACTGGTCGCGGGCAGCAAGCGTGACAACGGTAAGCCGGCCAGCGAAGCGGCATCACAGGCAAACAAGTGCCCGGCAGTCCGGTTTGCAAAAGTGATTCGGGCGGAGGTGTCGAGCGTAATAACCGCGTCGGCAACGTTATCGAATGCCGCGCGCAGCGCCGCCGGTGCGCCTCGAGCTTCGAGCGCCTCAGCGTCGAGTCGCTCATAAAACTGGTCGACCAGCGTCAGCAACTTCGGCATATCGACCCGCTGCGAATCATCGTCAGCGATCGCCTGCCTCAATTGCTCTTCCAGTCGTTCGTGCATACCCCATCACTCGCCCGAGCTCTGCTGGCCGGGCTATCGGCCGTGCCGGCCTTTGACGCGGACCGGCAGCAATAGTCGTCATGACTATATCGGCCGCTGTGACGGTGAACTGTGACGAAACTCTAGGTATGAAAGGCAGTTAGGGACGTTTTGTCGAACTTGTGCGATCGCTATGCGCCCTCGTCGGCCGGCATCGAGACGACCGCATCGGCGCCGTCATTGCTAGGCGCTCCGGTAACCGATTGCTTTCTGGCGACGTCGCCCGTCTGGATAGGCACCGACAGCAGCCGCATTGCAGCGCCCTCAGCCGTGGGGACGGCCGCCGTAACCGTCAGGAAAGCGCGGCCCTCAGCGGACGGGATCACCGTAACGCGGGTCATGTGTTCAACGTTGGCGCCAGCGTCTTGTTCGCCAAAATCGACGCTGGTGGCTTGGTTCGCCCCTAGGGCGAGCTCGGCCTGGCTTTGCAATGTCAGTGTCAGAGCGCCGGCCAGCGGCGTCATCGCCGTGATGATGACCTCGACCGGCTCGCCGACGGTCGGTTTTCCATCGACGACGTAGCTGAGTCGGATCGGCGCAGTCGTTTTGCCATGCGGTTTCGATGCGATCGGCGTCGGCTTATCCTCCGGCGCCGTTCCGGTTTCGGCCGTGACGTCGGTCGAGGCATCGGTACCACAGGCAGTCAATGCACAGAGCAGCAGCAGTCCGGCAAGGTGTTTTGTCATTGTCAGTATCTCCTCTACGCGTCTTAGTTTACGGCAACGTCGAAGCAAACCCGATCGGCCGCAATCGGCGTATTTGTCGAAGCCGCGAATCGAAACTCGTAAATCTCGGCCACGTAGTCACCCGCAGCGAGGGTAAACACCGCCGTTTCGCTGTCGGCAATACCGGATCGACCATTGCTGCCAGCGTTCAGCAACACACCGTCGCGGTAAATCACGATGTCGGGGTCCGACTGCTCAGTGACGGCTGGCGTTGCGGCTTTAGTAATGGCAAACGTCAACGTTGTCTGTGCGGGTAGGCTAAAGCGCAGGTACCGGTAAATACCCAGCTTATTGCGGTCACCATCGGGATCGAACGCTCGAGTCGAACACAACGTAACGTTGCTACCGACATTAACCTCGGTATACAACGGCAGCGCATCGGGGTTCCCAGCATCGTTTGTCTCGAAGCTACCGTACGGGTCGATTTGCGACCCATTGATGCCTTGCGACTGCACGATCGCATCGATACCGGCCGCCACCGCCGGATTGGCGATCTTCAAGGCCGTAACAAACGGAAAAACCGTCGTGAATGCCGCTGAGTTGGCTTGTTCGCCGACAAAGACATCGTAAAGCGGCGCAAAGCCGAGTGTTACCGTATCGACACCGTCAGCGTCTGCATCGAACAGGTCCCAAAGAATGGCCTGAATAGAAAACTCATCGAACCATCCCGGGATACCGGGCGTGATCGTTTCTACGTCGAAGCCGAAACTGAACCCCTGCCCGCCGCCGAACGAGTCAAAGTACACCGAATCGCCGGCGACGATACCCGCGACCATATTGCTCCAGCCCTCGGCGAAGGCGAGTCGCGCATCCAATTGCTGATTGCCCGAGTGGCGCCCACCGAGGGTATCCGAGCGCGACACTTTATCTTCGAAGTAATGCCCCCACTCGTGAGCGATGATGGAGACGTCGAATTCCTCGGTGTCATTGTCCGCACACCCGAGTAGAAAAATGCTGGAGATGCTGCTGCGATAAAACGACGTCGTGATGTCACCGTTATCGATATTGCCGTCAACGGGACAATTGTTAGCGCTCCAAAACAAGTCGAGTGGCGCCAACACCGCATTCGGATCGGCGGCGATCACCAGTTGGACAGCGGTGTAGATCGTGTCGAGTATCGAAAACGGCGCGGCGGCGCGCGCTCCCGTATAGCTTGACCCACCCCAACCGGTACGGGCGATCAAGTTGCGGGTTGAGTCGATGAGACCGCTGTCGGCCAGTGCACCATCGAGCGCGTACAGCGGCCGCTGGCTGAGCACGAGGTTGGTGTTCGCTGTGTTATCGCGAACTTCGACGTTCCACGCTGGCACGCCCACCCGCTGCAGCTCACCGCGCACTCGGATGAAAACGCCGGTCGTGGGCGGAACGCTCAGCACGTAGTTGCCCGCCGCGTCACTGACCGTATTGGCCAGCACTTGGTTATTGGCATCGATCGCTTGCACCGGTGCACCGCGGATCGGTCGCAAATCGATATCATTGAAATTGAGGCCGCTGTTTATCGTGGCACCACGATTAACGAACTCGTATTGCACCGACCCGGAAATGGTGACGTTGGCAGGAATCTGCTCGACGACCGTCACGTCGACGCGATCAGCCGTCGAGCTATCGCCATCGTCATCGCTAACGACAAGATCGAAACTGAGCAGGGTTGCCATCGCAACCGTCGGTGCCGTGAAGGTGGCGGTCGCTTGGCTAGCGCCGGTCAGCGTCACGGCTGGGCCGGCGACTTGGGTCCATTGGTAGGACGTCACCGTACCGTCGGCATCGGTCCCGAGACCCGCCAATGTAACGGAGGCGCCTTGCACAACGGACTGGTTGGCGCCTGCATTCGCCGTCGGCGTTTGGTTGACGTCGATCGTCACTACGACGTCGTCAAAATCGGTAGCGCCGTCATCGTCCGTTACCGTCAGACGAAATTGCAGGTTTTCACTCGCGGCCGGGTTGGTGGCTGTAAACGTGGCCGTCGGCTGATCGGCGGTGTTCAACACGACCGTCGATCCCGCTATTTGCGACCAGGCGTAACTCGCAACGCTGCCGTCAGCATCGCTGCCACTGCCGCCGAGCGTTACGCTCGTCCCCGGGTCGACGGTTTGGTCAGCACCGGCGTTGGCGCTGGGGGGTTGATTCGCCGGCGGAGCAGAGCCTCCACCTCCGCCGCCGCCGCAAGCGCCAAGCAGCAACATGATCAGCACAGTTGCGCCGTACCGCGGCGTAAGGGATATCGGCAACATCGGTGGCCCTCTTAGGCATGGTCGGTTCGCTTTGCCCTGCAATGTCACGGTCACAGGACCCGGTCACAATGACCGCGCAGCAGGCACGCGGTGCGGTTATAGCGTATCGACTGTCGGCTCGCCACGAAGGTTCGCGCAGTTCGTCGTCGACCCTCGGGAAACTACTTAAATATCAGGCCTGTGACGAGATACCGGTAGACTATGTCGCACTCTAGATACACTAGCGGTGAGCAGGGTTAAGGATGTGGATCAGATGAGTGAACGTTCGATTCTTGTGACCGGCGGCGCGGGCTATATCGGTAGCCATGTCGTGCGACAACTCGGCGAGCGTGGCGAGAACGTGGTGGTCCTGGACAATTTATCGACCGGATTCGCTGACGCGGTTCTTGCCGGGCAACTGATCACCGGCGATACCGGGGATGCCGAGTTACTCGAATCGCTGTTTAGTCGCCACCACTTCGACACGGTCATGCATTTCGCCGCGAGCACCGTCGTGCCCGAATCGGTCGAAAACCCGCTGAAGTACTACAAGAACAACACGGCCAATAGCCGGACGTTACTTGAAGCATGCCAGAGGTTTGGCACACAACACGTTGTTTTTTCGTCGACTGCTGCCGTCTATGGGATCCTGGAGTCAGGTCTCGCGGCTGAGGATACGCCAACCCAACCGATTAACCCGTACGGCACATCGAAACTGATGACCGAATGGATGCTGCGAGACCTCGATACGGCGGGCGGCCCTCGCCACGTCATTTTGCGCTATTTCAATGTCGCGGGGTGCGACCCGGAAGGCCGTATCGGCCAAAGTACGCCGAAGGCAACTCTGCTGACCAAAGTCGCCTGCGAGGCCGCCGTTGGCGTACGCGATACGGTCTACATTTACGGGACCGATTACGATACTCCTGACGGCACGGGCATTCGCGATTACATTCATGTCGAAGACCTCGCCGCGGCCCATGTCAAAGCGCTCGACTATTTGCGCGACGGCGGCCAATCGGAAACACTTAATTGTGGGTATGGCCATGGCTACAGCGTCAGGGAGTTACTGCAGGCCGTAGAGC
This sequence comes from Pseudomonadota bacterium, assembly GCA_038749025.1. GTDB lineage: Bacteria > Pseudomonadota > Gammaproteobacteria > Steroidobacterales > Woeseiaceae > JBCAXA01. The sequence continues at coordinate 152,163 of JBCDIL010000006.1, forward strand.
GCGCCCACGGCGCGCCCTTAACGATCATTGAGGCGGAGCGCCGCGCGGGTGATCCGCCCGAGCTCGTGTCCGTTGCGGACCGGATCCGCGAGGTTCTCGGCTGGGAACCGCGCTACGACGACCTCGACGCGATCGTCTCGTCGGCACTGCGTTGGGAACGCCACCTTGCCGAGCGGCCATGCCGAGCCGCATCGTAAGCGCGACGCCTCGCACGCGCTGACAGGCGCTCCGGCCGCTTACGTTAGACTATCGCTATGAGACTGCCGCGGCCCAATTCGATGAACTCGCTGGTACTCACCGGCTTTGCGCTGGTGACGTTGCCGCTGCTGTTTGCGATCGTCTGGGCCTTGTTCCAAATCGGTGGCTTTGCGGCCGCGAGCGAATCGTTGCTGGCCCGCGGGACCGCGGTCGCCGCGCAAACTCGGCAGTTGGAAGAGAAAATCACCGACATGGAGCGCAATGCGCGTCAGTATCAGATTCTCGAAGACGCCGCGATCCTCGAATTCATCCGCACCGACAGCGAATCGATCGTAACGATCGTGAACTCATTAGCTGAGACGCTGAGCGACCCGTCAATATCGACCCTAGCCGCCGCCGTCAGCCGCGATACGCGGCAATTGGCCCGTGTTATGACGACCGCGGAGCCTGCGAGCGACACCTTGGCAGGCACCATCGCCGCATTTCCGGACTTGTCGCTCGCCGCGCGCGAGCTAACCGCGGCGAGTAACCGCCTGCTCGAAACGCAGTCGCACGAGCTGCGCGAAGACGCCGCACGGGCTCAGCGCACGTTGAAGTGGCAATCGATTGCGATCGTACCGGTCACGTTGGGTGTCATCCTCATTTTTACACTGATTATCGGTAAACCGATCCGAGCCCTCGATCGTGCGATCAGCCAACTGGGCAAAGGCGCATTTTCCAAACCGATCGATGTCCGTGGACCGTCGGACTTGACCGCCCTCGGTAAACAGCTCGAGTGGCTGCGTGGCCGTCTTTTGGAGCTGGCGCAGGAGAAAAACCGATTTTTGCGACACATGTCGCACGAGTTGAAGACGCCGCTCGCGAACATTCGTGAGGGCACCGATCTGCTTCTCGACGGCACCGTAGGGACGTTGGATGGGCCAGCCCATGAAGTAACGACGATTCTTCGCAATAACGGCTTGAAATTGCAGCGACTGATCGAAAACTTATTGTCATTTTCAGCCTGGCAAACCAAGAGCGAGACGCTTGCACTGCAGGACTTCGAGTTCATGGCGGTGCTGCGCCTGGTCGTCGCTGACCACCGCTTACAGTTGAAAGCGCAGCAGATTCGTCTCCATGCCGATATCCAAAAAGTGTCAATTAACGCCGATAAAGAGATGCTGCGAACAACGCTCGATAATCTGTTGTCGAACGCCCTGAAGTTCACACCGAAAGGCGGCAACATCTGGATAAAGGCGCAACTGATTAAAGAGAGTTTCGTACTCGACGTCGCTGACTCGGGTCCGGGGATTCCGCCCGATGAGCGTGCGCAGGTGTTTGAACCGTTCTTTCAGGGCGCAACTGAACAGGGCGGCTTGGTCGCTGGTACCGGCATCGGGCTGTCGGTCGTGTCAGAATGCGCACGGGCGCACGGTGGCAGCGTGGAATTGCTTAGCGGCGAGTTCCCAGGCGCCCATTTCCGCCTGCGTATTCCACAAGAAAAGATGGTTCTGAAGGAGCAACTCGTTGCGAACGGCTGAGCACAATTTGAGACTGGCGACGATCGCTCTGGCTGTGGTACTTGGCGGCTGCTCGTCCGCCACTGCCTGGCTGCCGGGTCGCAATATGCCGACAACTGAGAACCCAGTCGTTGAATCAACTGGCGTCTCGCACTACCTTCAGTCGATGCACGTGCTGGCCACGGCTAACACCGAGGATCAGCGGCGGACATTCGCAGACCTTGAAAGGCGCTCCAAACGCACGCCGACCACGACCAATAGGCTGGCGCTAGCGTTGGCACGTATCACCCCGGGACACCCCGGGACCAACGTCGCGGTCGGTCGCGCCGAGCTTGAGCGTTTGTTGGCCGACCCCGCCGTGCTGGTCGATACGGAGCGTGAACTGGTCGTCGTTATGCTGAGCGCACTCGACGAGCAGCAACGGGTCGCTGGAACGAGTGTCGAACAGGTCAATACGCGACTGGCGAACACCAGCGTGGAACGTGACCGCCTTGCACGGGAGCTCGAAGCCTCTCGCGCCCGAGCGGTTCAATTGCAACGAGCACTTCGGGAAGCCGAGGAGAAACTGGATGCCATCACCCGTATCGAGCGGTCTATTCGCGAGCGCACCGACGATGAATCGACGCGCTAACAAGGCTGGCAAGGTACTGCTGGTCGACGACGACGCCAGCCTGCTGCGGCTCTTGAGCATTCGCTTAAGTTCCGAGGGCTACGACGTTGAGGCGGTTGAAAGCGCTGAGCAAGCCTTACTGACGGTCAACCAGTTCCGACCCGATGTCGTTCTAACCGACCTCAGAATGGCAAAAATGGACGGCATCGCGCTACTGCATGAGTTGCAGCAACGCTCGCCCGGTTTACGCGTCATTATCATGACCGCACACGGCACCATTCCAGACGCTGTCAAAGCCACGCAAGGCGGTGCCTTCGGTTTCATCACGAAACCGATCGACAAAGAAGAACTGTTCGACCTCGTCCAGCGTGCCGTTGAGTTCACCGGTTCGAACGATCTCGACGAGGACTGGTCGGCCGACATCATTACGCGCAACCACGTTATGCGTGAGCGCTTGTCGCAAGCGCGCATGGTTGCAGAGACAAATGCGCGGGTTTTGATTACCGGCGAGTCCGGTACCGGCAAAGAACTACTCGCTCAAGCCATTCACAAAGCCAGCCCGCGCAAAGCCGGTTCGTTTGTCGCGATTAATTGCTCAGCGATGGCCGAAAACCTGCTGGAGTCGGAGTTGTTCGGCCACGAAAAAGGCGCGTTCACCGGCGCGACTCGCGCCCACCGCGGTTTATTCCAAGCGGCTGAAGGCGGCACCTTGTTGCTCGACGAAATCGGCGATATGCCGATGCGGCTGCAAGTGAAATTGTTGCGTGTGTTGCAGGAAAACCAAGTACGGCCCGTCGGCAGCACCGATGCGATTTCTGTCGACGTTCGCGTTATCTCAGCAACGCACCGTGATCTTCGCGAACTAATGTCCAAGGGCTTATTCCGCGAGGACCTCTATTACCGGCTAAATGTCGTCAATATTCACGTGCCGACACTGGATGAGCGTCGCGAAGACATACCGCTGCTTGTCGCGCATTTCTTGAAGTCAATCGCTAGCGAGGCTGAGACAGAGCGCAAAGTCTACTCACCGGAAGCCGTTGAGTTACTCGTTAGCGCCGAGTGGCCAGGCAACATTCGCCAGCTTTATAATGTGGTCCGGCAAAACGTGGCCTTGTCACGCTCGCCGGTTATTAGTGCCGAACTGGTGCGCAGCGCCTTGGGTGAGCACACCGGCAAACTGCCATCGTTCTCCGATGCGCGCGATGAATTTACCCGCAATTACCTGTCGCAGATCTTGCAGATTACCGCCGGTAACGTCTCGCAGGCTGCGCGGCTAGCGAAGCGCAACAGAACCGACTTTTATAAGTTGCTGGCGCGCCACGACCTTAACGCCGACGCATTCAAAACACGCTAGCGCGTTTTGCTCTAAGACGACTTGCCGCGCCGCGAGAAACCCTCGGCCGATAGGCTGTATTTGTCCATCAGGTCGTAGAGCGTCGGTCGGGTGATACCCAGCATCGCAGCTGTACGCGACATGTTGCCATAGGTTTTGGTAAGAGCCAGGCGAATGGCCCGAGTTTCAGCCCGTTGCCGAACCTCGCGCAGGTTAAGTGATTCCGGTTCGGCGTCGGTGCCCGTTAGCCCCAAGTCGTCGGCCGTGACTTGCTTGCCGTCGGCCATGATGACGGCGCCTTTGATCTTGTTTTCCAATTCACGCACGTTGCCGGGCCACTGGTGGGTTTGGATCGCATCTTGAGCGGACCGTGAGAATCCCATCAGCGGCCGCTTCATGGCCTTACAGTATTTTTCGAGCAAGACACGCGCTAGGATTAACCGACCGCCCTCGCGCTCGCGCAGCGGCGGAATGTTAATCGTGATCTCGCTGATTCGATAGTAAAGGTCCTCGCGGAAGCCGCTGTCGGCGATCATGCGCTCGAGGTTTTGGTTCGTCGCGCAAACAACCCGCACATCGACGGGAATCTCTTTGCGACCGCCAACGCGTTCAACGACACGTTCCTGCAGGAAGCGCAGCAACTTCGCCTGCAGCGCCAACGGCATGTCGCCGATCTCATCAAGGAACAGCGTACCTTGATGGGCGAGCTCGACTTTCCCTTCCGTCGTTTTAGTGGCGCCGGTGAAAGCCCCTTTCTCGAAGCCGAACAATTCCGACTCAAGCAGGTTCTCGGGTATAGCCGCGCAGTTAATCGCGACGAACGGGTTGTCCGCCCGGGGGCTCAAATTATGCAGAGCGCGCGCCAATAGCTCTTTACCGGTACCCGATTCACCGAGTAACAGTGTCGTGACATCGGTAGGCGCGACTTTCTCGATCATGCGGCAAACCTGCAGCATGCTCTCGCTAGCGGCGACGATGCCGTCGAGCGGTGAATGACCAACATTCGCCAGCAGTCGGCGGTTCTCCTGCTCAAGCTCGGCGATCTGAAAGGCCCGCGAAGCGATTAACTGCAAGGTCTCGATATCAACCGGTTTTTGGTAAAAATCGTAAGCACCCAGCCCTACGGCTTTGATCGCATTGTCTTGATCGCCGTGGCCGGTAATAACGATGACTTTGGTCGCTGGTGCGAGCCGCACAATCTCTTCGAGGCAAGCCAAGCCCTCACTGACGCCCTCTGGGTCTGGCGGCAGACCAAGGTCTTGGAGCACGACTGCGGGCTCGTGCCGTCGTAACTGATCAATCGCCGCCTGACGATTGTCGGCAATTAAGACTTCTTGTTCTTCAAAGCACCACTTTAATTGGCTCTGCATGCCCGGATCGTCTTCGACGATGAGCAGAGTCGGCTTGTCGCTCGGCAACGGTAGGTTCTCCCCGGAGGCGTATCGCCCGTATTCCCAAGCCGGTAATGGTGCCAGCACCGCAGGTGCAATGGGAGTGAGTTGATCACAGTGGTGCCCGCCGAGACCATCACACTGGTCCCGACCAAAAGTGCGAACTCGGTACAGTTATCGGTATTGACAATCGTTCGCATTTGCATTTAAATCGAGGGGTAGGAGGAAGTATGTACGTTTGCCTTTGCCACGCCATCACCGACGCTGATATTGCCCAGGCTGCAAACGCCGGTGCGACGAGTGTCGACGACCTTAGCGCCACGCTGGGCGTCGCGACAGGGTGTGGCAGCTGTGCCGAGACGGCTCAAGACCTCCTCAATCAAGCGAACAGCGGCTCCCTGGCCGCGCGCCAATCAGTGGCCCAACCCGCTGGTATGGTCCATCGCTACGTCCCATCGCCCGCGTAAGCGCAGCCACAAAACGTAACGCAATCGATTCTTAGGTGCGTTTCTACATTGCGTGTAGGAACCTGCTAGAGTGCGCGCCGTTCATTTGACGTGACACCATAACGAGGTCATTTGCATGAAAGGCGACGCTCAAGTTATCGCGCACCTAAACCAGATTCTCAAGAACGAATTAACGGCGATTAATCAGTACTTTTTGCATGCTCGTATGCTGAAAGACTGGGGTCTTCAAAAGCTCGGTGAATACGAGTATCACGAGTCGATCGACGAGATGAAACACGCTGACACACTGATCGAGCGCATCTTGTTTTTGGAAGGCTTGCCGAACCTGCAAGACCTTGGACGCCTTCGAATTGGTGAGAACGTTAAAGAGATTCTCGAGTGCGACCTGGCCATGGAAATGGATGCAATTCCGGATTTGCGTGACGCGGTTTTGCACGCAGAATCGGTACGCGACTTCGTCAGCCGCGAGATCTTCGAGCGCATTCTGGAGTCCGAAGAAGAGCATGTCGATTTTCTGGAAACCCACCTCGGCCTGATCGAGAAAATGGGCATCGAGAACTACATTCTCGGCCAATCGAAAGGCGAGTAATCGCGCCGCGCCGACCGCCGTTCTCTCGGTTGACACCCCTACCCCCCTGCCGTACAGTTGCCGGCTTCGTGTGGGGCTATAGCTCAGCTGGGAGAGCGCTTGCATGGCATGCAAGAGGTCGGCGGTTCGATCCCGCCTAGCTCCACCAGAAACGAAACAGACACCCAAGTGTCCCCTTCGTCTAGAGGCCTAGGACACCGCCCTTTCACGGCGGTAACAGGGGTTCGAATCCCCTAGGGGACGCCATCCAAAAAGATACCCGCCTTGTGCGGGTATTTTTTTGGATGGCGTCTCTTAGGCGGATGAGAACCCATTGCGTTTGCGTAGCAAACCGAAGCGGCGCGACAAAACGCGTTAGCGTTTTGCGACGAGCGGCGCCAGCCGCGAAGCCCGCAGGGTCCGAACAGCCAAAAGGCTGTTCGGATCAATCCCCTGGTGAACCCGCGAAGACACTTATCACCACGATACCGGCTTGCGCAGGAACCTTTTTGCGCTACGGTCGACCCTGTTCATCAACGAACTGTTTAAGGTCCGCGTTAAAGCGCGATGCCTGCTCGATAAACGGCCAATGCCCGGTTCGCTCATAAATAATCAGAATCGACTGTTGAAGTTCCGCGTCTGTTTGCACAGACGAATCGGCCGAAAAAATCGGATCGTCCTCGCCGTGAATTAGAGCAACCGGAATATTGAGCCGGTTAACCTCTTCAATGAACGTTTGCGACGGCCGCTCAGCAACCGTCGCACGCTCAAGCGGAGATAGGCTGACATTGGCCGCAAATACCCGCTCGTACAACGCACTTGGCCAGTCACCAAATAGATACGAGTCCTGCAGAAAGCGGTGAACAGCGGCCATCTCTTCGTCTCTTGGGCCACTCGTTGTCAACGGCGCCAACTCGGCAAACAACGGCCCAAAATTCTGCGTTACTCGGTCGGTACCAGACTCCATGGCTCCCGCGACCAGCACCAATCCTTTCACTCGGTCGGGCCCTAAATAGACCGTCGCGTTCGACGCAACAATCGCCCCAAACGACCAACCGACTAAAAAGAACTCGTCCACCGCAAAACGGCTTAGTACGGCTTCGAGGTCAGTGGCTGGCGTCCATTCGCCTCGATACGATGAGGGTAGCGACGGCCGTGTGGAGTCACCATGCCCGCGCAGATCGTAAGTAATGACCGTATTCGAGCCGGCGAACGCCTCGACCTGGTGTTGCCAGACATCGCGCGATTGCGACCAGCCGTGTACGAACACGATGGCCGGCCCTGTGCCGGGATAGCAGTCCGCAACAAGCTGCTCTCCATCCGGAGTATCAACAGTCTGATCAAGCAGGCAAGCCGACTCTTTGCCGGGCGTCGCACAACCGACAATCCATAGTGTCGCCATTACAAACGCGGCGCGACCCAGTTGTTGAACCATCATTGACCTCAGTCCTCGACCGGTAGATTCACCAGCGTACTGTAGCGGCGGCACACCGGCTGCGACGTGGCGGCGTATGACTCGACAACGGAGGCGGCCCAGCGACCTTCCGTCAAATAGCGACGGCGCATCGCGATACGCGGCTTGGCATCGGCAACTTGCAACTGCTGACGTATCATCTTGTTCGGAACGGTTACTCCAAGGTACTCGTCTACCGTATCGATCAGCTGTCGTGCGTGTAACCAATCGCAGATGCTGGCCGCCGCAACATCGGGATACGCAGCGGCTTCGATATCCGTCGCATCGATGAGCCAACGCTCGACAGACACGATGGTACTCCGCTTTCGCCAGCGTATCGCAAGGTAAAGTAACTGACGGCTCGTTGCTAACGGGCGTGCGCCGTCTAAGCGTCTATGGCGGTGCCACAACCGTCGCATTAGGGTTTCTGGGGTTCCTTTGACGGGGGTCTCGAACTCCGTTAGTTCATCGAGCCTAACAAAAGCCGGCCGCAGGGTCTGTCTCGCTACAAACGTCCCCGCACCTTGTACACGTTTGACTACCCCGGCGCGCTGCAACTCTACCAGCGCACGCCGGATAGTCACGCGAGATACGTCGAACTCGCGTGCGAGTGCGGTTTCCGACGGGATTTTCCAACCGATGGGCCAATCGCCGTTGATGCGTCCCATGAGGGCACGCTTAATTGCAGTGTGTTTTGGTGAGTCGCTCAGCGATGGCGTCGCGGAAGACTGGCTGGCAAAACTCACCGCCGACTCACCAGGCGCAGTGTTCGGTAGTGGTGGCACAAGACTCGCGCCCAGCAGTTAATACGATTGGTTTATAACGTAGCGAGATTGTCACCTTCGCTGGCCGCGCCGGCACAACTAGTAGTTGTACCCGACGCGAAAACCGAACGTTCTCGGTGCACCGTAGTTTGCGAACATCGTGTTGCCAGGGCCGTAGACACCGTTGATAAGAACGTCCTCATCGCTAATGTTGGTAATAAATGCCTCAGCTGACCACTGGCTATTTTCTGCCTGCCAGAACAGCCGGATATCCGTTCTGGAGAAACTGTCTTGCCGATCGAGTTCTTGATTGAACTCGGTCTGGAAATACTCGTCGCTGTAGAACAGTTGCACCAGTGGAGTCAGCGTACTGCCGTTCGGAAGTCGAAAGTCTCGCGACACAGCAAGCTTCGCGGAGTAACCCGGCGCACGCGGTGGCGTACGCCCAGCTAGACTGACTAGGTTCACGCCCGCTGCTAGTGGGTTATCAACGACGAAATCGTCGTACTCGGCGTTTAGGTACGCGACCGAACCGACAAGTCGCCATACATCGCCTGGGCTCAACTCCATCTCGACTTCCAAACCGGACGAGGTGGCGGTTGCCGCGTTTCGTACAAACGACGAGTTTAGATCAGGGTCGAAGCTGTTGACTTGTAGGTCATCGAAGTCGTTAAAAAATGCAGCAAAGTTTAGAAAGCCAAGGTCGCGTATCGTGTGTTTCGCACCTAGCTCGTAGGTGATAACCGTCTCACTGTCGAACGCCGGGTTAGGTGTTAAGTTGAACCCGCCAGACTTGAAGCCTTTTGCGATGTAGCCATACAACAGTGTCTGCTCGCTAAGGTCGTAATCCAGAGCAAAACGCCACGTAACGTCAGAAAAGTCGACGGTACCACTGGTTTGGAATGGCGCCGGGAAACCGTTGCTATCAATGCGGAACGTTTTTTCATCCTCAGTCCATCGAATGCCGGTTGTAAGCCGCAAACTCGGTTTGATCGTCCATGTTGCCTGTCCGAACACCGCGATCGAGTCCGTCTCAAGAAACCCCACGCGATTGATGAAGTCGCTGCCAGGTACGAAAAAGGCGCTTTCCGCACCGTTACCGAATACCAGATTCTCATCGATTTCGTCGTTAAGGAAAAAGGCGCCGATCACCCAGCTCAGTGGGTCAGTCTCATTCGATGCAAGCTGGATTTCCTGTGTGAACGTCGTTACCTCATCTTCAAGAACAACGTCGAAAATGTCGACTTCCGTGTAATCGGCATCGCGAAAGATGAAGCGGTCGAATTCGTTCAACGACGTGATCGACTTGAACGTGACAGAACCGAAATCGTAGGTAAAGTCCATACTGAGCTGCAATTGCTCGATGTCACGAACGCCAGGGAGGTTATCCGAGTATTCATGAGGTTCGGACGGATTGCCGCCAGGGTCGCCACCCGTACCGAAAAAGGCAAAGTTGTTTTCGAAATTAAACGCGCCGTCGAATTCTAGTGCCGTTCCGCGAACCTTGTAGGCATTAAAGCCCGAGCCCTGACCATCTTGGATCCAGTAGTTTGCTCGAAACAGAAGCTCGGCGCGTTCAGAGACATCGACCAGCAAACTACCTCGAAAGTAATTCTGGTCCTCATCATTGTTGGTATCGTCCGGCAGGTTTAGGTTTTCCGCCCACCCATCACGGACTTCATGGAGCCCAGCAAAGCGAAAAGCTACGCGATCATTGATCGGTACATTCACGAACCCACGTACGTTAAAGTGCGAAAAGTCGCCGGCAGTCGCCTGCATACCAAACTCATAGTCCTCGACCGACGGTTTTCTTGAAATTAGATTGATTGAACCGCCGGTAGTGTTGCGACCATACAAAGTACCCTGCGGTCCTCGAACAACCTCGACCCGCTCTAGATCGACGAAACCGGCCATGGCCTGTGCGGTGCGACTTTGGTACACGCCGTCCACGAAAACACCTACTACCGGATCGGCGTTAAGCTCAGCGCCGGTCGCGGAAACACCACGAAGAGAAAACCGCGGCGATGAACCCGATTGCGAGAACGTAAGGTTCGGTGTGAGAAGCTCGAGTCGATCGGGACTCAGTACCCCAGCGCGCGTTAGGCGGGTACGGTCCAGCGCCGTTACGGCGAGGGGAATCGACTGGACGCCCTCTTCACGCCGCTGAGCCGTGACAACAATCTCGTCTAGGGCGAACTGACTATCGGTACTAGCCTCTTGCGCACCGGCCCCTGCGCCAACTAGTGCCGCCGCGATTCCTGCCAGTATTCCCCTTTTCTCGGGCTTCTCGTTCATGTCGCTCCCCTGCGGTTCGGCCGCAGCCGAATCGACAACCTTTAAGACCAGTTCGCTACCAAACGTCGCGTTGAGGCCGGTGCCGTCCAACAGCAGGTTCGCTGCCTGAGCTAACGTGAAACGCCCACTGACCGCATTCGCTTGTTTGTCACGGACCTCCTCGACACTAAAAACCAGCGTCAAATCGGCCTGCTCTGCAAACGCCATGAGCGCCATGTCCGCACGTTGCGCCGGAATGTCGAATTGCACGACATCGGTGGCTTCACTCGACTGCGCGGTGGATGTTGCGAGCAACAACGCTAGACCAACGGCCGCAACGACGTATGCGAGTCTTCGCCAAACCGAATCAACGATTTTTCTTGGACGCTCGGTACAGGTAAACGAATGGACGAGAAGTTTCCCCCAAATCATCAGTACAGTTCTTACTCCTTCTATTGCGTCGCGACTGAACTAGGGCTTTAGCAACAAGACCTCGCTAGGGTTGTTTGCTCAATAGGATCCGATTATCGGGCGTCCGCTCGTACGCAACACCAACGTTCTCGCGCAGACCAACGAGTAGCGACTCGATATCGCCGGCCTTAAAGCGCCCGGCGATGACTTTCGTTTTTATTGACTCGTCGAGAAACACGAATCGAAACTCCGTGTACCTTGAGACTTCGCGAAGCGCATCCTCCAGCGGCTCGTCGAGGAACACCAAATTTCCTTGCCGCCACGACATCCTGACGGCGATGACTTCCGGCGGCACGGCGGTCTTGGTCGAGCCTTGCGCTGTGAACCGCAACTCTTCGCCCGCCTCGACGGTCGTGGATGAAATCGGCAGAACAGGAGTGGCAACAGACGTACGTGATGGCGCTACACGCGGCCTAACCCCAACGAGTACCGTACCCTCTGTCACAATTAACTCGATATCGTCCTCTCCATGCAGCTCAACGCTAAACGCAGTACCTAACGCCTGAAAAATCTTGTCTTGGACTGTGAGGCTCAACGGCCGCGTTGGGTCAGGCGCTACGTTCACGTGCGCCTCCCCTCGCAGCAATGTCAGTAAACGGTGGTGATCGGTGAGTCGAACATGAATCTGACTATTGGTATTGAGCGTGATCTCGCTGCCGTCGGCCAGTCGTACCGTCGATTGTTCGCCCACGGCAGTTTCGTAGATAACCGGAGGCAGATCTGCGATTAGCACTTGTGGATTTTCTGTACCCTGCTTCAGTGAGGACCACGGCACAAAAACAATCGCTGCCAGCACTAACCCGGCCACTGCAATAGAACCGACTACTACAGACCACGGGGCGCGTCGCTCTTGTATGGGTTCCTCGCATAGGTCCGCAAGCCACGACAGCGAGTTCATTTTGTCCCACATCCGCGCCATCGCAAGAAATCGCGTGCGGTTGACGGGACTGGTGTGCAACCAATCCTTCAAGGCCGACTCTTCGTTTGCCGTCAGACCGCGATCGAGTTTCGCCAGCCATGCCGCCGCTTCAGTCGTCGTATCAGCCGAGCTCGGTCGTCGGTTAATGTCAGTCACGGTCGTTGCCTCTTGCTGACCAGCTGGGTTACTTCGGTAGACTCGACGGGCGATGCATCCGACCCAGGGAGAAAGTCGTGCGCCAAACGCTCAAAGCAATTCTTGGTCGCCAGAGTAATGTGCCGTTCAACGGTTTTCTCACTGATACCCATCTCGGTGGCAATCTCTCGTTGTGAAAACCCATACACTTTCTTCATAACGAACACGCGTCGTTGTTTCGGTGGTAGCTCACGTACGACGCGGCAAAACTCACCGAACTCTTCATTAGTGATCACGCGATTGAGCGTGTCATCGGTGATAGACCCTGCGTTGGCCAATACGTCCTCGATCACATCGGACGATGGCGTCACTAGCCGAGTCTCCGCTTTACGCGTGTAGTCCAGTGCAAGGTTGCGCGCGATCGTAAAAAGAAAAGCGCGTGGCGAATGCTTGGCGTCTTTGGTTCCGGCCTGGCAGGCTCTAACGTACGCCTCCTGGACGATGTCATCGATGTCCTTCGACGGCACGATTTGCCCCACAGCGCTACGAAGAAGCCCTCGTATACGCATGAAAACACTAGCCAAATCGTCCTTAACGCTCAATCGAACTCCACGAACGCGCCAACGCCCCACACCACCGCTAACACAATTTAACGGACCAGCGCACAAAATCCCCCAACGACGCCCATTGTTCCGATAACGGCAGCTGCTATACAGCGGAGTATTGAGCCGGAAGACAGCGCCCCGAGGAGTTGTGCGGTATCGCACCGGGGCGTGTGAAAACACTTCGTGTCGAAACCGTATTCAACCCCAACAACGGCCAAAACGCTCACATGCTCAAACTCGCGTCAATTCTGAACAAAACGCGACGGTGGTGTTACGGCAGTGAGTCGTGCTTATCGCTGTACGAAGCCGACTGTTCCGTAAACCCGAATTCTGAATCTTATAGTTGCGGCTGTTTCGTAGACTCGTCGCCGGTTAACGTTTCGCGGGTCTAGACAAGCATCAGGCATGACCCATGCAAGCAATGATTCTCACCGAATACGGCGATAACGCGACGTTCCAGCAAGCCGATCTGCCCAAACCGATGCTTACTCCTGGCCATGTTGTCGTACGGATCAAAGCGACGAGCGTTAACACCGTCGATACGATGATCCGGCAACTCGGTCAAGAGAACCTGCCGTTAGCTCCGGACCTGCCGGCCGTGCTGGGTATCGACTTCGCCGGCGTAATCGACGAGGTGGGTGACGGCGTCAGCGGTTTCGCCCCCGGTGATGAAGTTTTCGGCTGCGCGGGCGGCGTTGGCGATCTTCCGGGCGCACTCGCCGAATTCATGGTGGCCGATGCACGTCTCATCGCTAAGAAACCATCGGCATTATCAATGACGGAAGCCGCGGCCGTACCGCTTGTCGGCATAACGGCCTATGAAGGTTTAGAGCGCGCAGGCGTCTCGGCAGGTCAGAAGGTCCTGGTCCACGGTGGCGCCGGGGGTGTCGGACATATCGCCGTTCAACTCGCTCGGTATCGCGGTGCTGACGTCTATGCCACCGGCACCGGTACTGAGCAACTGAGTCTCATTGAAAAATTGGGCGCGACACCGATCGATTTTAAAACACAGACGGTCGATGACTACGTTGCCCAGTACACTGGCGGCAACGGTTTCGATGTGGTGTTCGATTCTGTGGGCGGGCCTAACATGACAAATTCGTTTGCCGCCGCCGCGCTCAATGCCCAGATTGCAACGACAGTCGCCTTACTGGAGATCGATCTATCACCGGCGCATTTCAAAGGTTTGTCGCTGCACGTCGTCTTTATGTTGATCCCGATGCTGCACAACGTAAAACGCGAGGAACACGGTCAGATCCTCAAAAGCCTCGCCGAGACAAGCAACGCCGGCGCGTTGACACCGATCATTGATGCAGAGTCGTTTGGTCTCGACCAAGTTGAACAAGCCTATGCACGCCTCACTAGCGGCAAAGCCATTGGCAAGGTCGTTGTCGACGTATGAGGTAGACGGCCAACCCGCTAGCGCCAAGCCAAAGGTCATCGATCTTTGTAACGTCCATGCACCGAGGAACCCTGGCACCGAGAACCAAGTGAAGTGGTGCGGATGAGCGTTGTTCGCAAAGTAGCTATCAACGCGTCACGATTTCGGGGGCGAGAAGCGATCAGGCCTGGGCAGCCCGCCGTTACAGAGCAGCCAAACTGTCTGCCGCAATCGACTTTTCGGTGAAGGCGTGGATGGTGGGGTCGTCGCCCGCGCGGCGCGGATCGACAGAGCCCGAGACCAGGGACAGTCAACTAGCGCGCTTGCGCCGCACTGAGCGTCGCGAGCGCTCACCGGGACAAGAGAACTCCTGAATAACGCACTGCGGCATCGTTCGCTCGATTAAGACAGGTGAAACAGAAGCGGTCCTCCGCACTGTCTCCAATCACAACGCGCTGGCGGCCATCAGCCAACTCACTCGCCAGCCGGCAATGAGAATGTAATCGCTACGCCACCGTCGATTCCGTCGTCGATACCAATTTCGCCGCCGAGTCGCTCAACGATTTGTTGGCAAATCGCTAGACCTAAGCCAGTCCCGTCGTAGGCAGAGTCCGCGTGCAAACGACTAAACAAACCAAACACAGACTCTCGATACCGCGGCTCAATGCCAATGCCATTATCCCGAAGAGTAACGGCAACGTGACCCGCTGGCGCCGGTGCTTCTACTACCTCGACTCGGCACCGTCGATCTTGGCGCCGGTACTTGATCGCGTTCTCGAAGAGGTTCAGAAAGACCCTTTCTAGCAGGGCCTTGGCTCCGTTCGCGACGCCCAACTCACCGATAACAATTGACGCGTCTGATTCGATCACAACCGCTCCGACATCGAGTAAAGCTGTCTTGGCGACCTCGGTGAGCGACACCGGCTCACGATCAACGCCGTAGGCTTGTATGTGCGAGTAGTCGATAATGGCTTGTACGCGGGTTTTGAGCCGTTGTGTTGCCGACTGTACGAAGTCGACATAGGGCTCTAACTCGCTGTCGTTCACGACATGTGACGACTCGGCGATCGCGTCCAATGAACTGCTTATCGTGTTGACCGGCTGCAGTAAGTCGTGAACCGTGGCGAACGCGAATCGACGTATTTCTTCCTGCTTGCGCGCTTGCGCCTCTTGTCTGCGCATGTCGGCGGTAACGTCGATATGGATGCCTTTAGCCCTGCGCGGCTGCCAATCATCCGACCACTCCACGACGCAACCGATTTGGCGTACCCAAACCACTGAACCGTCTTTGTGTAGATGGCGTAACACCACGTCGAACGGTTCGAGACCGTGCGAGGCAACATGGGCCGAGAACGCCTCTTGCCCTACAGCAAGGTCATTGGGATGAACAAGGGCTCGCCAGGCATCAACGTGATTGGGCAACTCATCATCGGTGTATCCGAACGTGGATTTGAAGCGTTGGCTCAATACGACCGTCTGGTTATCTAAACGCCAATCCCAAAACCCCGCGGCGCCGCTTTCAATGATGTCGCGAAAGGAGCGAGCGTCATGGTCCGTCGATGCAATCGAGCGTTGCTCAACGTACCGACCGACGTCGTGCTCTAACGCCTCCGACAACCCTGCGTTTGAATCACCGTCCATGACGCGATCCTTGCCCTCCACATGGAATCACAGCTGATGTCCGCATAGTCTGACAACCTTTGCTGTCAATTATATCGGACATCGAAGCTAGAACTTGAGCGATCGACGATTGCTTGAGCCACCGCAACGCGCGACGCACCCAAGGCCCAACACACCCTCGAGAACTGTCAACTTATTGACGGCGGCAATGCGGCAGCGCAACGGGGCTAGCGATCGAAAAGACGCTCGTGTCGATCAAGCACCGCCATTGCGCTTGGCGCACCAACCCACGACACGGCAGCGACACTCAGCGTCGACAGCACAAACCCTGGTACCAGCTCGTAAAGGTCAAAAATGCCTCCGCTCAATTGCTTCCAGCCGATGACGACCACAGCGCCGACCACAATGCCCGCGAACACGCCAGCACGCGTTGTCCGTCGCCAAAACAAACTGAAAATCAATGCCGGACCGAACGCCGCACCGAACCCGGCCCAAGCGTAGCCGACGAGTCCGAGTACATTGCTCGTAGGATCTAAAGCGATGAGCGTTGCAACGACGGCGATAGCCGCGACAGCGATTCGTCCTACCGCGAGCAGCTCACCGCGAGATGCCTTTGGCCGAATCAGTGCCCGGTAAAAGTCTTGCGCCAGCGTCGATGAAGACACCAACAGTTGCGAGTCGGCCGTACTCATGATGGCGGCCAAGATCGCGGCCAACAAGATACCGGCAACGGCCGGGTGAAACAGTGCCGCCATTAACTCGATGAGCACTCTTTCCGGATCAGCCAGCGGCAACTCAAAAAATACGATCGCGGCGCAACCGGCGACCACCGCACCTAGTAGCGAAACACCGGTCCAAGCGACAGCGGTTCGCCGTGCGGACGGTACGTCAGTCGCGGAACGAATCGCCATAAAACGAGCGAGTACGTGTGGCTGACCGAAGTACCCGAGTCCCCAGCCAAGCGAGGACAACAAGGCGATCACGCCGAGGGGCTCGCCCGCGGCGGATGTTAAAGCATCCAGCAACGCCGCGTTGTCGGCACGAATGGCACTGAGCGTTTCATCGACACCACCGGTGGCATTGATCGCGACCACCGGCACCACGATTAAGGCGACCAACATCAATAGACCCTGAATGACGTCTGTCCAAGCCACTGCCAAGAAACCACCGAACAGCGTATAGGAAACTACGGCGATCGCGCCGATGATCACCGCTAGCTGATAGTCGAGGCCGAATGCGCTTTCGAAGAGCTTACCGCCAGCCACTAAGCCGGCGCTCGTGTAAAAGGCGAAAAACAACACAATAAAAACCGCGCACACTACGCGTAAACCGTGCGACGAATCATTGAAGCGCTTCGCGAAAAAATCTGGCAGCGTCAATGCATCGCCGGCGGCGGCGCTGTAGATACGCAAACGGCGAGCCACGATTCGCCAGTTACACCACGTACCGATGAATAGGCCTAGGGCGAGCCACATCGCTTCAAGGCCAGCGGCATACGCAAATCCTGGCAAACCCAGTAACAGCCACCCACTCATGTCTGAGGCACCGGCGCTCAGTGCGCTCGGCAAAGGACCAAGGCTACGGCCACCCAGAACGTAGTCGGACAGATTGTGCGTTCGGACGTAACTCCACGCACCGATAGCCAGCATACCGACAAGGTACACGACGAACGTTAGCGTGATGATAATTTGATCGGACATGCGTCCCCACTTGCGGGTACGCGCCCGCCGAACGACGCTAGTATAACCGCCCATCGCGCTGCAGAGCGGCTGCAGCGCGACGGACGGCGCGCTACGGGGCGAGCGCGCAGGTCGTTATGCTGTCTGCGATCTCCTCTTCACCGGGCGGTCCGCCGTAGCCGCTGCCGTGGCCGCAGTTGACGCCAAACCCGGCTCCGAAGCCACCACCCGCTCCGGCACCGCCGGTACCACCGGTGCCCTCGCCGCCGCCGTCGTTACCCGAGTTGTTGTCGCCCGGCGTTCGGTCCTCCGTGACCTCGTTGTTGTTATCGAGGCAGTCTTTGTCGACGGTGCCACGCATGTTGTTGACGGGTAGATTCTCTGGTAGCCGACCACTTGGCTCAGGAATGACGTGGTCGTGACGCTGTTGGCCGGTGAGATCGGTGTAACCGAAGTCGACTCGGCTGGGTACCGTCTCGATGTTGCTGGGCACTATCGGCTCCAAACCATCCGGTACGATGATTCGCGGCACCGATACGTTGTCGAAACTAACCTGAATCCACGCTTGCACGCACTGGCCTCGCTCGCTGCAAAGTCCGAAGAACTGGCGCGAGCTGTTGCGGCCGCCGAATGGATCGGGTGGCGCGATATGAGCCAGGTAGTAGAAGTGCAAATCACCGTCTCGACTGACGAACGTGTTGTACACGCTGTTTCGCCAATCCTGAATATGCACATTTGGATGCCCTAATTCTTCGACCAAAATACCCTGCGTATGACGATTTCCGACCTGCAAGACCGGATGGTTCGTCGTGACAATCTCGTCCATGTCACGTTCACATTCTTGAGCGATTGCGAGATTGGCGATGAGGGTGAGGGTCAGCAGTAGCGCGCCCCTCATAGCAAACCCTCGCCTGTCAGCGTCTGATGTCGATTGTGCAGCTGGGTCGCAATTTCCAGCGCGATCGCATCGAGCCGATCCGTCGATTCGATGCCCGCCGTTTGAAAGTAGGGAGCGTAATACTGCTGGCTATTGGTGTTCTCTAGATTAACGAGTTCGCCCACCCGACTCCAAATATATGAACGCTTGAGCTGATCGACATCGAGTGCGCCATCTCGCGAGCGTATTGCTGCGCCTTGTGATGCCACATTTTTTAGCGCACGAAACGCTTGGGGTTCCGCCGACAACGCAAACGCGTGGATATAGAGCGGCACCAGCCTTTCGTCGGTCATACCCCATTCACGCTGCATCTTCTCGGCGAACATCAATGCGGCGATACCGTCGGTCTTAGCGAGTTCGCCGAGGGCGGCTGTGTCGAGCAGATCGTAGGCGTGGTCGTATTCCCACACCTTGTCGCAAACCCGTTTGGTACCCCCCACTGAGCCCTCGGACGTACGCACCTGATACGCCTCATCCCGACAATTGCGATGCACGACACGGGCTGTTAAATAGTCGCCAGTCTCGGTGATAACGAACCCATCCGTCATCAAGACCGATGCGTGGTACAGCGCACGCTGGCGTTCGCTCTCGGCTATCTCAGCATCAGTGGGTACCGACGGCTCGGCAATTTCGGCTGGCGCTTGATCGATGCCAGCGGTCGACTCGACGGCAATCGGCGGCTTGCCGGATGGGGTTGGTGGGGACGTGGCCGGTTCGTTGGACGGGCGTAGCACAAGCGCAGCGACAACCGCTGCACTTACCACACCACCGACGATCAGAGGTTTATTCATTGAGCTTTCTCCTTGAGCGCTGACGACGAAATGCCAGCGTTAGAGAATCGTGCGCCGCCACCATTGTGGTAGCTGCCCGCACTCTGGCTCAATTTCGTGAGAAACGCACCTCTAGTTAAGTCGCTGCCGCGCGAGCTTCAGCGAAAGCGATCGCCATATCTAGCCGCATCAACGCACGATGCGGACCGACCAGTGCCAGCGTGATATCGAGCGACGGCGATGAACCGGCACCGGTTATTGCAACGCGGACCGGCTGGCCTACTTTCCCCATCCCTAGCCCGAGCTCGTCGGCCACCGCTTGGATCGCCGCCGACAACTCTGGCGCGGCCCAATCAGCTAACCCAGCGAGCTTAGCTCGCACCGCGATAAGTGGCTCGAGCGCTACCGGGCGCAAATGTTTCTTCGCGGCCGTCGCATCAAAGTCGGCAAAGTCCGCAAAACAAAAGCGAGTCGACTCCGCCATATCCGCTAGCGTCGTAGCCCTTTCACGGTACGCCTCGATAACGGCCTCCAAGGCTGGTCCGTTCGTCGTATCGATACCGAGCCGCGCGTACTGCTCTGCCAGTATCGGCACTAACTCATCCGCTGGGGCTTTCGTTAGGTGTTGCTGGTTTATCCAGTCCAGCTTGCTCGGATTGAACGCTGACGCGGCGCGATTGATGGCCGGTAAATCAAACAGTGTGATCATTTCGTCGAGCGTGAACAGCTCTTGGTCGCCATGCGACCAACCAAGGCGTACGAGGTAATTGAGCAGCGCACTAGGCAAATAACCGGTATCGCGGTAATCGAGAACATTCACCGCACCGTGGCGCTTCGATAGCTTCGCACCGTCTTCGCCGAGGATCATGGGTAAATGGGCGTACTGGGGTACAGACGCACCAAGCGCCGTCAGCATATTGATTTGCCGTGGTGTGTTGTTGAGGTGGTCGTCACCGCGAATCACATGAGTAATCGCCATGTCGGCATCGTCGACGACAACTGTGAAATTGTAGGTCGGTGTTCCATCCGAACGTGCGATGATCAAGTCGTCGAGTTCGGCGTTAGCGAAACGCACCTCGCCTTTAACAGCGTCGTTGACGACAACGTCACCGTCATCCGGGTTTCGAAATCGGATGACTGGGTCAACGCCTTCGCGCGGCTCAGTGATATCGCGATAGCGGCCGTCGTAACGGGGTTTCTCGCCTCTCGCCATTTGCGCCTCGCGGAGCGCCTCGAGTTCCTCCTTCGTGCAGTAGCACTGATAGGCTTTGCCCGTCGCTAACCAATCGTCGAGTACCTCCCGGTAGCGATCGAAACGCTCAGTTTGGAATATGGGCCCTTCGTCGGCCGTCAGGCCTAACCAGGCCATTCCATCAAGAATCGTTCTCACCGACGCCTGCGACGAGCGCTCGCGGTCGGTGTCCTCGATTCGTAACACGAAGTCACCGCCGTTGTGGCGGGCGTACAGCCAGGCGAACAGGGCCGTGCGGACACTGCCGATATGCAATACGCCGGTGGGACTGGGGGCGAAGCGGGTGCGAACGGTCATAATCAGATGCTGGCGAAAGCTGCGAATCGTACCAATCGCCGTTGGCGGCGCAAACTGGTCACCACGATATACGCGTCCGGTCGCCTCGATTCGCGCCAGCCGATTGAGCCGATGTGAGGCAATTGCGTGAGCACTAGCACCCACGGCTATGCTGAATAGTGGCGTCGGCTATCTTTACAAAAACGTAACGCGCCATATATTCTCAACCATAAAAAGACAATAAGGCATTGATTAAAATTGATTTTTGAGACTTGGCCCTCAGCTTGCTTTAGTTCCTGTGTCGGTCTGTAGAACGTAATGGGTTCGCCATAATGCCAACGAAAAAACTGGGCCTCATCGCTGCGGCAGCTTTGGCGCTGCCAGTCACAGCGACGGCGTCACTGATTGAAATCACCGCAACCAACATTAACGGTGAGTTCTCCGACTTCAATATTGTCTATCAAGACAGCAATGCGGACGGCTTGCTGCAATACTCAGAAATACTCGAGTTTTCGGGCTTCACGCGTGTTTCCTCTGGCTGGACGTGGGAAGAGATCGTCGGCGTTCCTGATATTGCCGGCATCTCATCGGCAAGCGGTTACAGCAACGACAACGACGTTTACTGGTGGGTTACGCCTTCTTGGTACAACCACCGGCCGAACGCCTGGTACGGAACGCGCTGGTCTTACACAACCACTGGCGGACCGGGGAACCCGGTGGCAGTGCCGGAGCCCGGCACGCTCGGACTAATGGGCATGGCCTTGACCGCGTTTGCGTTCACGCGGCGTCGGCGACAGAGCTAACGCTAGTCGCCCTAAAAGGGGATAAGAAAAACCGCCGGTAACGGCGGTTTTTTTTTGCTTTATCACGATGCTTGCGCGCGCCTGCAAGCACTAAGACCCGTAAGCGGCGCAACCGTATTCGACCGAAGACGGCGTAGTACACGCCCAAACCGTGACTAGCCAGCGATAGCGCGCACCCTATCTAGACGAGGGTAAGCTGCAGGACGCTGCGCTTACCTAGCCACCTTTGACGTTTCGCTCGACAAGCCGCTTTCTAGGCCGTTGACATCAGTCGCGGTCATCGCGACATACCACGTGCCAGGCGTCACATTGTCTATTGTGTAGCTGTTCAATCCGCCGCTGTTTACCTCGACGCTGTTGCCGTAGTTACCGGGTTGTTGACCGAAAAATATCTTGTATCCCGCTAATCCGGCAACTGGCGTACCGTCAACGTTCTCCGTGGGAGGTATCCAATCGACGGTCAACGATGCGTTTGCAGCTAGCGTGACATCGATAGCGAATGGTGGAAGCTCGTCGGTCAATGATCCATCTGTTACACCGACCTGGATATTGCTGTACGTGCCGGCATCGGCAACAGTCGGAGTACCCGACAGTTCGCCGGTCTGAACATCAAAGCTTAACCACGACGGCAAGTTGCGCGCGAAGAAGGTCAGCATATCGCCATCTGGGTCATTCGCCATCGGTGTAAAGCCGTAGTTAAAATCGGCACCGACAAGGGTGTCCGGTGAGCCAGTAATTGTGGGTGGCGTGTTGGAACCAGAAGCTGCGGCACCGCTCAAATTAAACTCAACGACCTGATTGGTTTGTGGGCCGTTCTGAAAATAGACGTCCACATACAGCTCGCGGCGGGTTCCCGGTGAAAACTGCGATAAGTCGATCGGGTAGACAAACGGCGCGCTAGTATCGGCGAATCGCGGTAGGTGCGCCTGAGCTTGCCCCGACAAGGCTTTGCAGCAGTAGAAATCGATCTCTCGAACGCGCTGATCTTCCCAGCGCTGACTCGGTTCGAAGAACAAGTAGGCGAGACGGCCATCGACGGTCGCATCCTCAAGGCGCATAGCGTTCGACAAATTAGCGCTGTAACTAATCATGGCTGTCGCCTCGCTGGGGCTGCCATTTGGGTCTTGAACAATCGAGATCCTCGCTTCGCTCTTGTTGCCCGCTTGATCCTCAGCCTCCACCGAAATGACATTCATACCGTTTTGGAGCGTGATTGGGCCGGTTTCCCAGTTCTCCCGAACGGCGATGTTGCCAACACCACCACGGTCGCTCCGCCAGCGCATCGTTTGGATACCCACATTGTCGCTGGCCTCGCCCGCGACAGTGACTTGGTTAATCGCGACCGTCGCGTTGCCGTCGTCATCTGGCGACGTTATCGCAAGCGAAGGGGCCACATTGTCGGCCGCACCGTCATCGCCTGTTGTCGGCTCGAGTTGCTCTGTATCAGCGCCTCCACCCGAACAACCGGCACAGGCCAGTAGCACTGCCGCGGCTGAAATACTTAACCCGGATCGTAAATTCCCTGGCGCTTGCTTAATTCCCTGCATTCATCGCTTCCTCTACGGACAAGGGACGCCGACTACACGGACAACGCAACCGCTAATGAGTACCGTAAGATGGGCCGCAACATACGGCCAACCCTACTTCTCGACGAGGGGAACTCGGTCGAGAGGAGCTGGTAACTCTGCCGTCCTGGGCCGAAGCCTTTAGACCGAAAGCTTTGCGTCGCCGCCTTTCGACGGTTTTGCCTTTAACAATTCTCCGTTCGGCGAATGGTAGCCCGCCAAGATCAGCGGGATACTGTTCACAGATAGAAATGAGGCATATGTCACAAAAAAAACAAAGCGAACCAAACACTAGGTCCGCTGCTGATGGATTATGGAAAGCAAGTACCGTGCCATATCACTCAAAAAATTGAACAATGTATATTTTTCAGTACTTTAGAATCCTCTCCTCAAACGAAAGGACGTTGAGAATGGCAACCAGATGTCGCCATTTAGAGACATGGTGCTCAGCGCGGTTTGTAGCTTGGGGCTAGTAATCATTGTTTGTATTACAGTTTTAGATGTCGCTATATTGCGACACCTCGATGGTGCAATGCGACATGTTGGTGCTTTTTGGCCCGGCCGACGGCAACAATTTGCCGCTGCTGCACCGACTAGTCGACAGTATTGGAAGTTGGATTCGACCCTGGCTGAATGCTAACCAGCGTTGATGCTTGAGTTCGCTGCTACTTAGGGCTTGCGTATACCTCCGGTATCGTTCGGATTGGCAAGCCGCTTTAGAAGGTCACAAATGCATGTAAGAACCAGTTCTTCGATCCTACGAGTCGTGCAACGACGAGGCCGCGTACTTGCGATCACGTGTGCCCTCTTGCTGCTAGCTATCTTGCTCGCGTCCATACAGCTATTAAGCCGCCAAATTCCATTTGCTGCCGCTGCGGACCCGGCCTTCTTCGATTTGACACCAGAACTTGAACAGATTGATGTTCAAGCCTACTGCCTCGACCCCAATGCCGATCGAACGCCGGTGTTTGAGTGTTACGAGGTCATCAGCAACAAAGACCCGGATCAATCGATAGCCGTGACGCATGAAAGCGGCGTTCGTATTCACACCACAACTTTCGCTATCGATTCAGTATCAAAATATAGATTCACGCCGACACTGCCAGGACGCTGGGTTGGGCCAGATGGAATGGTACTTACGGCATCGGATATCCGTCCGACGTACGCTGCAGGGTTTGTTAAAGCTAAAGGCGCATTTTGGGCCCGGTCAGCGACGGGAGCGGTTTTCGCCCCACAGTACGTTATGTACTACGATAGCGACATTGAGGGAGGAATCGATGAGTTCATTCGAGGACACGGATTTACAGGCTTCCATATAGCCAACTTGCGAGACTTCTTGGTGAACCCTGCCTTCTTCGAGGCAGTCGTCATCCAAACATACCGAGCGGGCGGTGTCACTCACTTCTGGCTTTGGGGTGACGAGCAACGAGGCCAGACACCGAATTCTTATTCGGGAGACGTGGAAACGCTCTATCGCGCGATCGGTGCGCGCCTCGGCCCGCTACCCGGCTGGACCGTAGGGTTCGGTTTTGATTTATATGAGTGGGCCGATGATGCAGCGGTTGATAATTTCCGACTCGCCCTAGAGGCCACCAGCAGTTACCGTCACCTCATTGGCGCGAGAGGAAACAAGAATCGATATGAAGAGGTGTATCCGGATGCCGACTTTGCCTCTTGGGAATGGCACCGACCAACACTTCATGATTATCACCAACACGTAGAAAGAGCCCGAGGTCGACCTGCTTTCTCAGAAGATCGATTTCGCATACGAACTGCAACGCGTTACCCAGAAAAAGACTATGACGAAGATTTAACTCGTCGAGGTATGTGGGAGTCTTTAGTAGCCGGCGGTGTTGCAAACATCTGGGGTAACCAAGATTCCACAGGACGCTTCTCGCGCGCCTACAAAAACCGCGAACAACTTCTACTTTTCCGAGACACAGTTGACCGCTACCTCTCTGCCGATATGACTCAAAGTCTCATAACGGATAAGGGCCAAGCCTGCCTGGTGGGTGACGAATCTGTGTTGTGTTACGGCTCAGATACTAGACGGTTGCGCTTGCCCGAACAGATTTCCGGACGAATTCAATCGGCATGGCTATTGGATACTATAACCGGTGAAGAGACTGCGGTGAGCTTGGAGGGCTTGAGTAAACCCGAAGTTGTCGCACCGTCTTTGGGGGACTGGGCGCTTGTTGGTGCACTTGACTAGCGCCGTTTACACGGATGCCGCGACCTTCTGAGGGTCGGGCCTCGACTCACCCAATGCCGCGTAAACGACGGCACCGAATGCGCCTGCTAGCAGCAACTTCATTCTCATAAGGAGGGCAGTTGCAAAAGCCGCATCAGCGTTCACTCCAAACTGCATCAGCACCACGGTATATCCAAACTCCATGATACCCAAGCTCCCTAGCGAGACTGGAATATTCATAATAAACATGATGAGTGGTACGGCTATCACCATACTGATAAGCGATACATCACCTTGAAACACTAATACGGACACCCAGACATTGAGTATGGCAAACATATAGAAGAGCAACGAGTTGGCAATTGCTATAAATAACGCTCCCCCGTGATGTTTGAACGCACGTACGGCGACTTGGAGTTTAGCGAGCTTTTCTAGCACCTTACCAAAAAGGCCGCTGGACGTTTTCGCAACACCGCGCAGTAGGTTTAACGGCATATCACCAATTAGAAGCCAACATAGAGCCGCAATCCCAGCGCCAGCTGCAATGATTCCAACAGCTAGCGTCGCGCGGGAAAATCCAAGGCCTGTGAAGAGCAAAGACACTGCCGACAAGACCAGGAGCACGATAACTCCAGTTAACCTTTCAACAAATACAACCGCTGCTGCATCCGCATTACGCTGAGACGCTTGGCCTAACAAGTAGATTCGAATTAAGTCGCCACCGATACTGCTTGGCAGAATCAAATTGTAGAACCGACCAACAATGTAAAACGCCAATAACCTAAAATACCTCACCGATATCCCTCGGGCGTTACACAGTGATTTCCACTTTATGGTGCTTACAACATCCATCAGCGGAATCCATAGGATCGAGAGGATCAAGAAGGCAAGGTTGGCGTCGCGAATCGTCGTTAGGATGCGCGAGCGCGAATCGGAGTCAAACAAGCCGGCAACGTAGAACGCGAATAGGACCAATGCCACACTGACGACGGCACGCACCGCCTTGAAGAAGCGCTGCCGGCTGGTCTTCACTTGACTATGCAGCTACGCCAAGTCGCGCGGGACGCTCATTGAAGAACCGCTTAACTTCTTCGACACCAGCATCAATCGCTGACTGGTCCCAGCCGAGTTCTTGCGCAATGACGTTCGCAGTATCGTACAGCGCTGCGTCACTAGGTCGGTCTAGGCTCCCCATTTCCGTACGTCGGAGCACAACATCCGCCAGACTCTTCGCCATCTCTACACGGACAGCGTACAGAACTTCCGCTCTAGTAATGTCTGTATCCACAACAAACTCCGCCAACTCTGGCGCGTCCTCGATGAGCGCGACAACTTCGCTGATACCCGTACCGTAAGCTCGAGCCATACGTCTTGTGACCGGTTCAGGCAATCTGTCTTTGTACTTACTGACGGTATCAACCATAAAAGTGTCAATTCTGTCGATATCCCCTCCCCATAGGGGTGTCGAGCTTGATCGTGACTTGCCGACCGGTGAATTGAATTGACCCGCCGCAAGATCGAGGGTCTTCTCGGCGATATCTCGTGATGTTGTGTATTTGACACCAACGACGGTAAGCAGGCCGCGAATGGAATCTTCTACTGAATGATCAATTATTTTGTAGTGCTTGAGCGGCGCTGCGGAGCCCTTCTCTTCCGCCGGGATGATTCCCCAGAGGACGTTGCGAATATCGTTACGGGTCAGTGCCGCCGCAGGGTATCCATCGTTGATCATTTCAAGGTAAATATCGATTTCGTCTTCCGTGACTATGATTGACTCGGGCTCTTCTGTCGTGCAGGCGAGATGTAACGACGCCACCATTGTCGAATCTCGCCATGGGATTGCAAACTGCATGCTGGAGCCTTTGTCGATAAGCGCCTTCTTATCGGAATACATAGGTTTGATTGGAAACGTAAAAGCCGTATCGTCCGTAAAGGAACGCGTTAGAAGACTGAAAGCCTTCGACGCATAGATTCCATAATCCGATGCATCGAGTTCACTACTTGTTAGCGTCTTTAGGACCCATGGCCCTGCTGCGTTCACGACAACAGACGACGAGACCTCAAAGCAGTCTCCGGTGGTGAGATCCGTTACAGATACACCGACAATATTACCGTCCTTTTGCAATAACCTATCGACCGACGCGTAGTTCGCAAGTTTCAGTCCTTGTGCCTCGGCAGCCCGCAGGTAGGCCATTAGCAGACGCTCGGTATTGTGCATCTGGCCTTCTTGCCAAATGCCGGCCCCCGTCAGCTTGTTTCTCGCTACGCCAGGCATTATCCGTTCAACCTCAGGCGAAGCTAGCATCCCTGAGTCGGCTATACGTCTGCCCGGGTCCGGAAAGGACTTCTTCGCCGTACTCAACCAGTCATAGACGCGAAGATAAAAACCAACTGTCTCGCGGCCTTTCACGCCATGGCCGTGCACTGGCATGATAAACGGCTGCGAATCCACGAGATGCGGAGCATTTTGGACCAAAGTATTTCTCTCACGCATTGACTCGCGCAAGCGCTTAATATCCCCGTGTTGCAAATAACGCATTCCGCAGTGGCCGATTTTTGCGCTGTTCGACGAAGTAGCCCAGCCGAAATCCGATCGCTCAAAAAGCGCGACGCGTAACCCTCTCAACACCGCTTCCCATGCGATAGCCGCCCCGTTTATTCCACCGCCGACTACGATGAGATCATAGTCGTTGCATGCTATTTCCTTTGGATTTCTTTCCATCGCTATTTGCTCTTCAGTTTTCGGTACTCAGCGTACTCTAGCCGGTACACCGATAGCCACACTGGCCTCGGGGATATTTTTTGTCACAACTGCACCGGCCCCCACAACGGCCCGCGCGCCAATCGTCACGTTGTCTTGAACGGTGACTTTTGCACCTAGCCAGCAACTGTTCCCAATTTCCGTAGGACCACGCGACGAACTATTCTGTTGATAAAACGGTGTTTCAGACTGATAGTCATATTGCCCTCCACTCATGATGTAGCAGTACGCCGCTACCATCGTGTTTTCGCCGATAGATACCCTATTCTTCGAATAAATATCGCAATTGACACCGATATTTACGTTGTCGCCAATCTCAATTTCGCCGCCTTTGGTGTAAACGATTGTATTACGGCCGACGAAAACACCGTTCCCAATTGTAATGCGGCTGTCCGGACCACCTTTCGCATCGATAACACAATTGTCATCGAAAATGACATCGCTGCCGATGTTGATTTTGCTGCCGTGCCGGATGATGACATTTCGTCCGAAAACCACATTCTTGCCAACAGACCCAAGAATTGATGGATAAAACGTCTTCCGCAACGCTAGACCGAGAGCACCCGGAACGGCGCCGAAGAAGCTAACGATCAACTCATACTTAAGAAGCGCGAAAAAGCGACTCTCTCCGGTCATGAGCTCCGTGTAAGTTCGCCAACGCGACCTACCCGCTTTACCAATGTCTCGAACTTTATAGGATTCTTCTGATTCAGTACCGGACATATCAAACACCGTTGTATCGGGGTGACCGCCTGTCAGAGCATTCCGTTGGATACGTACCATTCGATCGTATGGCGTACCCCAGTGCGGTTATCAAAAGCCAATTCGAACCCGTTCAAACTTCGCATTTTCTCCGTTTCAAACGCGCGATCCTTCGTGAAAAAGGCAACACGCCGCGGATAGATTGGAGGCTCGATCGATAGCGACTTCGCGAGAACCTCAATGATACGCGCTAAGGCGAACACCGGTGACGCCGGTACTCGCATGAACCGGGGCTTGGTACCAAGCTGTTCCGCAGCCGTCAGTATCATTTCACGAATTGAGGTTGGCTCAACGTTACCGCATATGTACGTTTGCCCACGCGCTTCTGGACTAGCACAAGCCATTACCATAAAACGGCAAAGATCGTTAACGTGGATTAGATGATACAAGCCTTTCGTCCGACCTATTAGCGGCACGATAGGAAGCTTGGCCAATTTAAAGACTTTGAGTAAACGCATATCACCAGGCCCGAAAATCGCCGCTGGGCGAATAACCGTTAAAGGCAACGATTCAGTGTCAGCGAATCTGCGAATCCAGAGCTCTGCTTCAGCTTTCGTGTCTTGGTAAATGTCGCCCGGCGAGAATCCTGCAGTCTCATCAGCCGGTGGATTATCAATATGCCCATGCACGCCGACAGTTGACACGTGAACGAACCGCTTAAGGCGAGGTGATACGACGACAGCTTTAGCAAGCCGCTGCGTACTGGTGACATGTACGCGCCGGTACACCTCGTCCGAAATTCCAGCCTCTCGGTAGGCTGCTGCAACATGAAAAACATAGTCGACATCGCTGCACGCCGCTTCGATAGTCTCTTGGTCAAAAACATCGCCAATAACACACTTGACCCCTAGCTCATCGAGTTCGACCCTGTTCGAAGATGCGCGGACTATTGCGCGGACGCGGCAACCGGCAGCGACCAGCTGACGAACGAGCTCGCCGCCAGTAAAACCGGTAGCTCCCGTAACCAACACAACGCTACCTGTAGCCGGAGAACTCATACTCTTCGTCACTCCTAACGCGAATAAGTGGTGAGCCGCTCGGCCATGAGCACGACGGGAGAACCAAACAACTTCGTTAAGCCTACCGACTTAGGCACTCGCTCGATAAACCGTGACACTACAGAACCGCGGAGCATTCGGTGGACAACCATTGGGAATGCAAACTGCTTTACGATCGACGAGGTTCTAAATCCAGACTCGCGCAATACGTTGTCGAATGCAGTCATCGAGAAATTCGTATAAGTGCGCGTATTCTTTTCGACTCGTTTTTTGAAACCAAACAGTAATGGAGTTAGGCCGTTCACGCTTTGCGAGGTCGGGAAATCGAATACAACTCGACGGGCCGAGACTCGACACATTTCTTTAAGTACGACTTGCCAGTCGTCAAGATGGCATAACAATCGAACGCACACCACCGTATCTACTTCCGCGTCATCGAAGGGTAAAGACCTGAGGTCAGACACAACACGGCGCTCATCTGACGAAGGCGCGTCAAGTCGGGCGAAGCAGTCTTCGTGGCTACCTTGCAAGACAAACGGTACTCCGGCGCGCCTGTAGAGCTCACGAAGCTGTCCATGTCCGCCGCCGACATCCAACACACCGCAACCAAAATCGCCACGCAAAGCTTCGCGGATAGTGCGATCTTGAACATCTAGTAGGTAGGACCCGGCGGTACCCGCAAAGCGGGCGGCGTACTCAGCTGATGCAGTCTCAATGTCCGGGCACCGATCGGCATCTTGGGCCAACTCTTGGCGGCGTCCAGCTCCATGCTGTGCTTCGGTCGTTCGCATTCATTCAAGTCCCGCGTAGACACTCGCTAACGTCTCGGTATACGTTTTTAGGGAATAGCGTTCGTCAACCAATTGCTTAGCCGCTGCTCCTAGATTCTCTCGGTATGCGCGGTCATTCAACAATGCCGCCAGACCGTCTCCGTAAGCAGCCGCCGTCGGTTCGGTGAGGACTGCTGAGCCATCTGTCAGTACCTGGGTATGCGTGCTCAACCGAGTAGCGAGGATGGCTTTTTCGGCGGCCATGTAGGAATACAATTTCATCGGCGTGTTTCCACCGGTAATGCGTGGTGACAGTAATATATCGGCTTGTTGTAGCAGCTCCCGCAGCTGCTCTAGAGGTCGCGGACCGACAAAACGGACAATGGAATCAATACCGTGGGATTGAGCAATGTCGCGATAGTACTCAATGTGTGAATCGATTCCGCCGACTACAACGACTGAAAGATCGTCGCGCTTTGAGAATGGTACCAAGCTCTCCAGCAGTAGATCGATTCCCTGATAGCGCTCCAAATTTCCCACGTACAACGCTAACGTTCCGGTCTCCGTTATACCCGCTCTCAGATCCTCAACTTGGCCTTGATCCGTCGAAGGATTGCTCTCAAAGTTGGGGACATCGTAGAGTGCTGCCACATCACTCGCCGACTTATGCGCTCGGGCGAGATCGACCAGCTCGTCACAAACGGCGACCACCTTGTTTGAACGTTGTATTGCGAAACGTTCGAACCAATTGAGAATGGGTCGCACAGTTTTTGCTACGCCACCGGAGGCGGCAAGCTGCTCAACTAGACTTGAGTCCATATCGTACACGACTCGAGTACGGCCCACGATAGAAGCCAGTAATGCTGGATACACGGACTCTTCAACGGCGTGAATAACATCGTATCTGTGTCTTAGCTGACGCCCAATCACCGACAAACTTAAGGGCACGTCGTAACAAAGCTTAGCGAAAGAAAAGCCAATCGGCATGCTCCGGAACCCGGGCAAGCGGGCACAGCGATGAACCCTGACGTTCTTGTCGTTTGGATCATCGCCGAAGGGATACGCCAGTAAATCGACATCATGGCCTAGCGATGCGAGTGTGCGGGCAAGCAATCGGACAGCTATTGGTGTTCCCCGCTCAGCGTAGTACGGCTGAGGTGCGACTAGCAGTATTTTCATACTCAACTGAACCTAAGCAATACTTGGGATTTCAAGAAATGCCATGTCGCTATAGGAGTTCCGAAAAATCGTGGGGCATCAGATTGACTCACGTAAGTCTTCAGATCGCTCATAACATCGCCACCCGAGACGGCCGGTACGTAGACTCCAAACTGCCCAGTTCGACGCTGATCATTTGCGACTCGAAGCGAATCGGACCCATTCAATACGGCAATTCCCGACGAACTTGCCTGAGACAGGCACCGTGGCTCGGGCCAAATACTAGGTCGGGTTCCGCTGTCTGCTAGAGCCAGCCGGCCGCGATACTCTTTATTGGACATAAGATCTCGGATGATCTCCCCTCGTCGGCCCAACCATTTACCGACACCCCACGGCAAAACCGGCAGAAGCCCCTTCTCTAGCGCCGTATCAATAATCTGGCTAGCGGGCTGTTGACGTGTCGGGCGAAGCCTGCCTCCGGTAACGATCACTTCCAGTCCTTCGGAAGACACCAATTGCTCACCGTCCACTAGTCGTACCGACCAACCCGCACCAGCGATGTAGGCGATAGGCGCGCAGAACTCAACTGTTGCAGCGCCAAGTGCCTTTAGCTGCGCACGGAAGTCCTCGTGACCAATCGCTGACATAGTCTCAACGCCGGGCATATCGGCAAGGCACCAAACAACACCTTGGCATGATTCGGATCGGCCACCGGTCTGTTCAACAGCTGAATGACCCAGATCACGTACCAAACTGGGTGAGAGGGTTTCGCCGTGCAGATGCACGTGGGCGTCAACGTGCCAAAATTTCATCGCGCCGCTCACGGTCTTTGCCGGACAATTGTACTTTGCGCTCGGTACGCAAACCGAACCAGGTCCTAAATGGTACAGGAGGCCGTAGCCAGGAGGGCAGGAATTAGATCACGGTCGGGGTCGTGATCGTGGTCTATCGGCGTATCTGGCGGCACCGCCTCTGAACACCAAGAAGCGTGCTAACTAAGCGAAAGCTCACGCCGTTCGGTTTCGAGCAGGTTCTGGCGCTGTGATCGAATCGACAGCGCAGAGTGTCAAATACCAGACACTATTGGCAGGCAGTCCGCGTTATAATTTTGAGATTACTTCGGGGGACATTGGCGCTCAACGTCATACCAGTCCGCATCTCAGTGAACGGAGTCGCAGTGATCGACGGCAAAAAATCAGTTGGCTCTAAAGAACCAGACTTATCGGTAGTTGTTCCACTTTACAACGAAGAGGACAACGTTGAGAGACTGTACGAGGCAATCGCTGGCGCCATGACTCGAGCCGTTTACGATTACGAGATTATTTTCGTAGACGATGGCAGCACAGACGAAACAGTTGCGCGCGCTAAAATCCTAACAGTTCAAGATCCACGCCTTAAACTAATCCGCTTCCGCCGGAACTACGGGCAGACCCCCGCTATGGCCGCCGGCATCGACAACGCCCTCGGTCGAATCATCGTAACGATGGACGGCGACCTACAAAACGACCCCTTAGATATTCCGGATATGGTCGAACAATTATCCGAAAGTGTCGACATGGTTGTGGGCTGGCGAGTCAAGCGGCAGGACAAATTTCTGACTCGCAAAGTTCCGTCAATAATTGCGAATCGGCTGATCGGTAGAGTCACGGGGGTTCCAATTAAAGACAATGGCTGCTCCTTAAAAGCCTATAAAGCAAGTGTTATTAAAGAAGTGCCGCTTTATTCCGAACTCCATCGATTTATACCGGCCATGGCATCGATCACCGGTGCACGTGTTAAACAAGTACCAGTACGGCACCATGCTCGCCAGTTTGGCGAATCAAAGTACGGTCTGGGCAGGATCTATCGAGTGCTTTTCGATTTACTGATTGTCAAGACCGTCACTAGATTTTCGTCCCGCCCCCTCGCCGGCTTCGCATTGCTGTCACTGCCCTTCGGCATCGCCGGATTAGTCGCCGCTGTAAATATTGTTGCGCAAACGCTTTCGAGCAATCCAAGTTTCGTTGTCTGGGGTGCGGTGTTCCTCCAACTTGTAGGCGTGGGTTTGTTTTTTGTAACTTGCGGCGCTATCGGAGAACTTGTTTTCCGATCAAGTCAGTCACAAATACATCAGCTGGCCAAATTGACTTCCTCAGTAACTCTGTATAACGAATACAATGACAACCAAAACTAAGCCGACACACAAGAAGACAGGTAGCACAACCGCTATTGATCTCAGCATTGTGATTCCGGTAACAGAACGTCATGACAACCTGAGCGAGCTCCTGCAAGAGTATCACGACGCTTTGTCTACTCACGCACAGTCGATCGACTTTACGGTTGTACTCGACGGCGTCTATGACGCAGCCAAACAGCAACTAGAGGTAGCAGCAAAGAACGGTGGATTTCGGATTCAAGTTATTCAACTCGCGAGAAGGTTCGGCGAGTCGAATGCGCTTGCTGTAGGTTTTGAAGCTACAAAGTCCGAACTCTTGATGACGCTGCCAGCCTATCGACAAGTGTCCGCGGAGCAACTACCCGAAGTCTTAGCCTGTATCGACGACCACGATATGGTAGCCGCAAGACGTTGGCCACGCCACGACTCAACTTTGAATCAATGGATGACGCGAGTGTTCCATCGCGTCATAAGCTGGATCACGCAGTACGACTTTCGCGACCTCGGCTGCGCCGTTCGTGTAATACGGCGCCGCGTACTGGATGAAGTGAGACTCTATGGCGATCAGCATCGATTTCTTCCCATGCTCGCAGCTCACCGGGGTTTCTCAGTAGTAGAGAAGAGTATTAATCAGTCAAAAAGAGAGACCCGCGTCAGGGTCTATGCACCAGGGGTGTACTTCACTCGCCTTCTCGACGTGATTACGGTTTTCTTTCTGACCCGCTTTACCAAGAAGCCCCTGAGGTTCTTTGGAATGGTTGGCGGCTCGCTGTTCGCGGTGGGCTTCCTTGTACTAGTCGTGGTTGTAAGTCAACGTTTGTTCTTCGATACAGGACTGGCCGATCGACCCGCTTTGGTCATGGCGACGCTGCTTGTTGTACTTGGTGCGCAACTAATAGCGCTCGGTTTAGTTGGGGAGCTAGTGATTTTCGCCAACGCGCGACGTGACAAAGAATATACCGTTGCTGAAATGGTTAACTTTGATTAGATGAACGAGACTCGTCAAGCCTCGAACGCTAGCACGCTCGAGCAGAGTTGGAAGCCAAGCTTTAGGCGAAGCGCTTTGCCTTGTGTATCAGAGAGTACCAATAGAACTTACGGCGCAACCGTATATGTCACGGTGAGTGTTGGGCGCTGCGATACACTCGAGTGCTCGCGGCTGCGGTAAGCCGAGCCGTCCTCATCGCTTGAACGAAGCAACAGCGTTATGGCTCCTCCACCGCCAATTGCCGATGCCAATCC